>CAYWOR010000001.1:0-48949 GCA_964459995.1 uncultured bacterium
ACGGTCCTAAGGTAGCGAAATTCCTTGTCAGGTAAGTTCTGACCCGCACGAATGGTGTAACGATTCGGGCGCTGTCTCAACGTGGGACTCGGTGAAATTGTATTCGCGGTGAAGATGCCGCGTACTCGCAGCGGGACGGAAAGACCCCGGAACCTTTACTGTAGCTTGATATTGGGTCTTGGCACTTTATGTGCAGGATAGGTGGGAGGCTTTGAAGCGGGGACGCTAGTTTCCGTGGAGCCATCCTTGGAATACCACCCTTAACTTGTCGGGGCTCTAACCCGCGGCCGTTATCCGGTCGGGGGACAGTGTCTGGTGGGCAGTTTGACTGGGGCGGTTGCCTCCTAAAAAGTAACGGAGGCGCACAAAGGTTCGCTCAGCGCGATTGGAAACCGCGCGAAGAGTGTAAAGGTATAAGCGAGCTTAACTGTGAGGCAGACATGCCGAGCAGATGCGAAAGCAGGTCTTAGTGATCTGGCGTCACCATGTGGAAGGGACGTCACTTATCGGATAAAAGGTACTCCGGGGATAACAGGCTTATCGCTCCCGAGCGTTCACAGCGACGGGGCGGTTTGGCACCTCGATGTCGGCTCATCACATCCTGGGGGTGAAGGCGCTCCCAAGGGTCGGGCTGTTCGCCCGTTAAAGTGGTACGTGAGCTGGGTTCAGAACGTCGTGAGACAGTTCGGTCCCTATCTGCTGTGAGCGGAGGAAACTTGAGGAGGTCTGATCTTAGTACGAGAGGACCGGGTCGGACGAACCACTGGTGTGCCAGTTGTCGTGCCAACGGCACTGCTGGGTAGCTATGTTCGGTCGGGATAAGTGCTGAAAGCATCTAAGCACGAAGCCCGCTCCAAGATGAGGTTTCCCGTCCGTAAGGACCTAAAGGGCCCTGGTAGACCACCAGGTTGATAGGCGGCAGGTGTAAGCATGGTAACATGTTCAGCCGAGCCGAGACTAATAGCCCGTGAGTCTTGATCCATTTAATTTCAAAATTAGCACGTTCACTTCAGTTCCCAAATCAAGAACTAAAAGACTCCTTATTAATATAAATTTTCCCGGTAGTCATAGAGAAGGGGCCACGCCCGTTCCCATTCCGAACACGGAAGCTAAGCCCTTCATCGCCGATGGTACTGCGTGGGCAACTGCGTGGAAGAGTAGGTCGCTGCCGGGATTTTTTTTGTTTCCTCATTTCTCTCTGTAAGTCACTTAATAAAGACAATTGAGGCCTGCAGTTATGAAAACGGTGATGTTGTCAGATTTAATACTAAGTAAAAAATAGAAACACTCAGGAGTTTTAGTAATGCTACAAGAAAAAATTATTGAAAAGCTCCATAGCTTAGGAATTGAGGAATTGAAATCCGTCGTCTCGTTAAATGAGCTAAATGGCGATTACATAAACTTAGATTGCAAATTGCCTAATGGAACCACGGCGAAAATACTTGACGACAATAAAAAATACCTCGCGATTCAAGTTGAGCGACCGGGAGATGACAAATGCTACGGAGTAGCCGCAGACGAAAATCAAATCGCAGTGTTCCTTTACGGTTGCGGCGGCAGTGACGCCGAGCTTATCATTTGGACCAAAATCTAACCGTTAGCCAACAAGAAGAAAAATCCCACCCCATTCCGAACGCGGAAACTAAACCCTTCATCGCCGATGGCACTGCTTGGGAGAGTAGATTGTCGTCGGGATTTTTTTATCCTTGATAATTCCGGTCTTCGAACTTATGCTACAATATATTTGAAGTAATAACCATTTAAGACTTAACAGGGGGCATATACTGCCTGTTATTGGTTATAATTAACTAAAGCAACAATGCAAAACAAGAATTACGCCGGCAATGTTTTTGGTGGACTACTCTTCTCACTCGTGGGAGCTGGCGTAATAGTGCTGTCCGTTGCCTTACCTGCCGAAGAGATTAACGGTCCCCGCTGGGTGTTGACTTTAGTAGGGTTGGCTTTTCTGCTGACAGGGCTTCTTATTTTCGGAGTCTGGACATTAATTCTCCGGTTGCTGACCCCGCGGTTCCCTATTCTCGGCAGAATCGACTGGCAAAGCATGTTGGCTAGCTTAGTGGCAACCGGTATTGGGACATTGCTTCTGGGGATTGCGCGTTTTTCGCAAGATGATGCATCTTTTGCAAGCGGTCGCGGTGCGGTGTATGCGGCCGGTGGCGCGTTTCTTTTTGCAGGGGTATCAATTTTTCTCGGGAATGTTTTGCATCTTCCACACAGCGGAACAATTTTTACAGTGCTTGGGATTCTAATATTATCTTGTTTTGCGGCCATTCCAGTTTGTTTAGCTATCTTCGATAACGGTTTTCCACATCCTGTGCTTTTCTTGTCCGCGGCTATTCCGATTTTTTTAGTTATTTTTGGGGTTCAAGCACTTGTGCGATGGGCTTTACGTCGGTGGAAGCAGAAGCAATAAACCCACTCTCGATCCGTAATTTTCCATTTGACAGGCATTGATCTGCAATTAGATTGATCTCACACCCGATACTGGGGTGAATTGAAAACTCAAACAGGAGAAAAGACTATGACATACGCAGAAATTTTTCGCCCTGCAGTTGGACATAAGGCGCGCATTTTCGACATCGCTTGCGTTGTGGGCGGAAGTGCTGTATTAGCGCTTTCGGCGCTTATTAGTGTTCGGCTTCCTTTCGGACCTGTGCCGGTTACCGCGCAGACATTGGCGGTTCTTCTTCTCGGTGCGGTATTGGGCAAGACTCGTGCTGTGGCGAGTGTTTTTTTATATCTCGCGCAGGGACTTGTCGGTCTTCCGGTTTTCGCTGGCGGGACGTTCGGTGCGGCTTATCTTCTCGGGCCGACAGGAGGGTATTTGATTGGTTTCGTCCCTGCGGCTTTTATCGCCGGTTATCTCGCGGAGCACGGTTGGGACAGGAAAGTAAGCACGGCTTTTCTGGCGATGCTCGCGGGCAATATCGCGATTTATGTTTGCGGAATTCCATGGCTTGCGAATTTCGTCGGTGCGGATAAGGCAATTGCTTTGGGCTTTTTGCCCTTCATCCCCGGCGACCTCATCAAACTCGTGCTCGCCACGGCCGCTCTTCCAATGGGGTGGAAAGTTATTCATGGCCTAAAAGGCGAGTAATAAACCAAACACATAATTGATTATTGCCGAGACGAAAGTTTCGGCTTTTTTTTAAGAAAATTTAGGACGCCCTAAATTTCACCTTGACAAGGCGAAAAATATTCATAAGTTGAAAAAAGTTAACTCAACTTAACATTAAAACGTTAACCTAATGAAGGAGACAGAATGAAAGGAAATGAACGAAGGATTTGGAAAGGGGTATTTTTTTTACTCCTCGTGTTAGGCCAGCCTAACTCTTTCGCCGCAACGATCAAAGGGGTTGTTTTGAATTCGGTATCGGACGAAGGTCTGTCCGGCGCAAATGTCTTTGTGGAGGAAAAACGCGAGATAGGCTCGGCGGCAAATATCGATGGATATTACCAAATCAACAATCTCCCTGTCGGCAACTGGACCATATCTGCATCGGCAATGGGTTATGGGAAGGTCTCCCATGAAATTAACATTTCCGAAGAGGAAGGAGAATACTCGCTGGACTTTGCGCTTTACCCAAAAGTGTTGCGTGGAAATGAGGTTGTAGTAACCGCGACAAGAGAACCTCGTGTTGTGAAAGACCTACCGATACGAACTGAAATAATCACTCGTGAAGATATTTTACAAAAAGGAGCTTTCGATCTTTATCAGGCTCTGGAAGGACAACCGGGGATTAGAGTCGAAACACAGTGTTCCAACTGCAATTTCACTATGGTTAGATCACAGGGGTTGGAAGGAGGCTATGCTGAAATACTTCTGGACGGACAACCGGTTTTTACCGGTCTTGCCGGTGTTTATGGCCTACAGCAGATAATGGCTTCAAATATCGAAGAGATTGAAATTATCAAAGGCGCGGGTTCTTCCTTATATGGTGCTGGGGCATTAAGCGGAGTTCTGAATATCAAAACCAAAGAGCCGGATATTGTTCCACGCATGAATCTCGGCCTTTACGTTGGCGATCACGAACTTTATTCGATGAATTTCAACGGCACGATGAAGAAGGATAGGCTTTCTGTCGTATATGCCTTCCAATTCGATACTAAAGGCGAAATTGACCAAACCGGAAACATCGATTCAGGTTTCATTGAAAATGGAAACTATGAAGATGCCGGCTCTGACGGATTCACCGATAGGGTTTTTTCGGAAAACTATGGAGCTATTCTAAAACTGTTCGTTGATGAACCATTCGGCAAAGGAAGCAAGCTTCTTTTTAGCGGAAGTGCTCTCGGCGAGTTCCGCAAGGGGGGGTTTATAGAAAGCTTCGAGGACCCCTTCGATATAGACGCCGAGCATGTCAGAACTCAGAGGCAGTCATTTAGGACATCATACTTCCAGAACATAGGGGACAGAAACAGATTGGAAATAAATCTCTCATATGTTAATCATTATCGGAACGCGACCAACGGCGCCGCATGGGAAAAGGCGGTCGAGGCCGGTGTTTTAGATGAGAATCTCGACATGACTCCGGCGGGATCGGAAAGCCTCCAGGCTCTTGGATTTATTGAATTTCAAAGTCGGTATTTCCCAAAACCATTTATTGCCGATGAAGACATATATTTGGCCGATTTCATGTATTCTCATCCCTTAATGACAAAGGGTGACGTTAAGGTCGGTGCTCAGTATCGCAGGAGTGAGATTGAACAAGATATCAATGGACAATCTGACGAGGACAAGAAATTCGCTGATGATATTGGTTTATTTCTGCAGTTCGAAATGATGCCTTTCACAGATGATCTCGAGATAATTCTGGGAGCAAGATTGGACAATCATTATTCCGAGGATGGTCTAACGTCTATAGAATACTCGAAAACCGCAGTAAATCCGAGGTTCGCCGCGAGGTATTCTTTGAACAGGAATGTAACTCTTCGCGGTTCATACGGAAGTGGTTTCCGAGTCCCCTATCTTTTTGCCGAGGATCTTCATCTTTGTGCTTCATCGCCGAGAATATACAAAGGCGACGATCTCGAACCGGAGAAGGCCTCGAGTTTCGCCCTTGGCGTTGATTTCGCGGTGAGTGCAAATGAGATGGGAGCAGGTATGTTCTATACTTTGATCGATAATAAAATCGAGTTTATCGAACCGGGTGGAGAACGCGAAGTCCCGGCGGGCTATGATTTTCGGTGGACTAATGTCGGCGAAGCTAAATCGATTGGGGCAGAGGTATATCTGAGAGGCAATCCTCTAAAGTGGTTGTCTTATAATGCAAATGCGGTTTTTACTAAAGCTCGTTTCGACGAAAAACGTGATCCGGATTTGACAGAAAGCGATATAATACCGCGTTCGCCGGAAATAACAGCCTTTGGTGAAATCATTTTCAGTTACAGTAAGATCAATATAAACACAAGCCTGAATTATACCGGCTCGATGTTTATCGATCATGTGCCAAATGGGAATGAAGAAGAATATATTCTCGAAAAAACAGAGCCCTTTGTTACAATTGATGCCGGAGTAGATTACAGAGTGAACCGCGCGGTCAAGATTGTTGTAAGGTTCCGAAATTTACTCGACTACACTCAACCAACACGGGATATCACAGATCCTGCCTATATTTACGCACCGATTTATGGCCGTGAGATATCTGCTGGAGTGAACATAAGCCTTTAGGGAAAAAAATAGGGAGGGAACGAGCGCTTCGATTTTGAAGCGCTTTTTTTTGTCTTGAGTTTTTGTTTTAACGGGGTAATATTGTGGTTGACAAAAAATCGGGAGGTCTATAATGCCGGGATTCGAGAATGTTACCTATTGCGGGCTTTATTGTAAGCTGTGCTCGATAAAATCGCGGACGCCTTCGCAAGCCAAAGCGCTTTTTGAAGATATGCAGAAGAACGGCTGGGAGAGCTATGGCGAGTTTGTCCTCGAAAACTTCAAACCCTTTTGGGAGGCCTTGGGGACACTTGCGCATTTCGACGAGACATGTCCCGATTGCCGCGGGGGATGCGGCGACCCGGATTGCGCTATACGTAAGTGCGCGGTCGAAAGATCGATTGATATTTGTCCCTTCTGCGAGGAATACCCCTGCTCTAAATTCGACGGGCTTGCTTCGGTTTATCCAAACCTTATTCCTGACGGCGAGCGGATGAAAGAAGTAGGCGTCGAACAATGGATCGCCGAGCAGGAGCAACGATGCAAAGCTGGGTTCTGTTACTGTGATATAAGTTATCCTCGAAAGAACGAGAGTGAGTAGGCGAAATTGTCCAAATTGGCATGATACGGTATCGGAGGCGAGATGTATGAAGAGGGGGAAATCCTCAAGCTTCGGCAGAGAGTGAGCAAACTCGAAAAAAATGTCGAGTTCCTTTTTAGGAAATTAAACCTGCGATATGAACCCGATGCCGATGAAATTCCGGTTGAAGTTCACGAATTGTTACTTCAGGGCAAGAAAATCGACGCAATCAAAGCCTACCGCGAGGCCACCGGAGCATCGCTTAAGTCTGCTAAAGAGTTTGTCGAATCTTTGGGATATAAATAGCTCGAAAACCTTGGTGAGATTGGATTCTAAGTGCAAAAAGTCCTTATAATTTCCTATGATGTCAACCCTAATTGGGGATCGGAAGCTGGCAAAGCCCATACTTGGATAATGGCGATGGCCGAGCATTTCGATATAGAGGTTTTTGTCCATTCCAAACATCGTGAAGACATAGAAGCTTACCCATATCCGGACAATATTCGGTTTCATTTTTCTTCGGCAAATGAAAAAATTGAGCAGTCGCTCGCCGAGAAACGCCGATTCGATAAGGTTAATAATCTTTTTATAGAAGCTATCGAGAAGGGATTTATCGAAACTGTTAGGTCAAAAAAGCATAAGTTTGTCCTTTTTCTTTCCCCTTCAGGAATCCACTCATTTAACACCCTTTACAAAAAATGTGAGTTTTCTTACGCTGTCGGGCCACTTGGCGGAGGAATTCGGACACCGGGTGGTTTCGGAAGACTCTTTTCGACGAAAGAAAGGGTGGCCGATTTTTTAAGAAACAGGTTTTATTCAAATCTGAAATCCAATCCTGAATACATAGGGTATCTCGAAAATGCCTCTCGAATTATCATCGGCTCGGAGTATCTATATGAATACCTGCCTTCGACTGCCCAAAAGAATGCGGTGGTATATTTCGATACGCTCGTGGACATAAAAGAGTTTCCACTCGAGGAACAACCGGAGTCCGGTGTGAAAGATGACGGACAGATAAGGCTTCTTTATACAGGCAGATTGTGCCCGCAAAAGGGCATTAGAATGCTTGTCGAAGCAATGAATAACATCAGAATACAATACCCTCATATTGCCAACAAGCTTTGTTTGAATGTTTTCGGTGACGGCACCGAAAGAACTCGAATGCAGGCATTAGTCTCGAAATA
Organism: uncultured bacterium; assembly: GCA_964459995.1. Lineage (GTDB taxonomy): Bacteria > UBP14 > UBA6098 > UBA6098 > UBA6098 > CAZSHG01. The sequence continues at coordinate 7,436 of CAYWOR010000001.1, forward strand.
CAAGCTTAGAAAGGATGTTTTCATTCATGGTGCTGTTCCCAGAGCGCAAATTCTTCAGGAGCTAAAAAATGCAGATATTTATTGTCTTCCTACAGTTCGAGAGCCGGGAGGACAATCTATCCTCGAAGCCATGGCCGCCGGCCTACCGGTAATAACCTCCGATTATGGCGGCCCAAAGTTTAGCGTAACCGACGATTGCGGGATTAAAATCCCAGTTGACAATTATAAAAACTATATTCAAAATCTCACCAACGCAATTGTCAAGCTTGCCGAGGACGAGCCTCTTCGCAGAAAAATGGGTGCGGCCGCGCGAAAAAGGGTGAGTGAAGAGTATTCACTCGAAGCTCTTGTTAAAAAGATTCCGGAGATTTTTGGAAATCTCATTTGAGAACACCCCATCAATTCACTGCCTGTCGCACAGATCAAAGAATGAAAGCATTATATAAGGAAGACTCAAATCGACTACGAAAGGAATAAGGCCGTTATTCGGGCTCGGACTCTGATAGAGGAGAAAACGGGGTTCGACTCCAGTTTCATATTGCGTATTGCTTTCTTTTTTTACTATCATTTAACATCATTGGTTCTGTCAATTACTCTTTAAGGGAGAAAAAATGAGAAAATTTCTATCTCTGTCGATTTTAATGCTCGTTCTTTCCGCTATGGCGCAGGGGCTTATTATCGACCACACTTGCACCGATTTGTCCCTAATCCCCACAGCATGGATAGACTCGGTTAAGGAAAATGTCGATATGCACTATGCGCACACCTCGCATGGAGGTCAACTTACGTCCGGACTCGACACTATTATGTCCACAAATGGTTTCTACGCCTATGAGGCCGGTTGGTGCTCTCTTCCTACGGCGCCGGGGGTTTTCTGTATCTTCGACGGTCAGGATATATATGACGACTACATCTCACCGGATTTATACTGGGAAACCGCCGAGGGGATGAACTACACCCGCGATGTGCTCGACGGCAATCCCTCGATTCGTTACACGATGTGGGCATGGTGCGGACAGCCTGCATATTACGATGCAGGCCAGATGAACGCCTATTGCGAAAGTCTCGCGGTTATCGACGCCGAATATCCCGGTGTGACGGTAATCTACATGACCGGCCATGCGCAATATGACGGTTGGGACGGCTGGAACCGTTATCACAATAACAACATCATCCGCGATTATTGCGCGGCGCATAGCAAACCACTTTTCGATTTCGGTGATATCGACGCATGGTGGTTCAATCCCTCGACCACCGCCTGGGAATTCCACAGCTACAGCTATTCGGGGGACATTATCCCGCTCGAACATCCGCATTATGGAATCGAGGAGATCGCGCATACCTCTTGGGAAAACTGCTGGCACAAAGGCGCGGCATTCTGGTGGATGATGGCGCGACTCGAAGGTTGGGGCGGCCCCGTGGGAATCGATGAAGATGGTGCTTTGCCGAATAACCTCGCGATTTCGGTCTCGCCAAATCCTTTCAACGCTTCGTGCAGAATTGAGATCGATGGCATCTCAACTGAGAAGATAGAAATATACGATGTTTCCGGCCGGAAGATCGACGAAATCGCTCTGCTTGACGGTTTTCGCTCTGCTGTGTGGCGTCCTTCGGTAAATGTGCCGGCTGGGATTTATCTCGTATGTGCGAGCGGAGGCTCCAAAAGCGCGTCTGCGCGCCTCGTTTTCGTGAAATAGCCCCTGCGAGCCTTACCGATATTCTCTACGAGCGCGGAGAGCTTTTATTTGCGCGATTCCAAATTCCGAAATATGATTTGGAATATGTCGCAAGTTTATGTAAATTAATAAAGTATTGTGAAGCTCGAAGGGACGACGATGCGCATTATAAATTCAAAGACAGTAGTAATACTTATGTTTACGGCTTTTGCGGCGACTCTTCTCGCGAGAATGCCCTTGGAATTCCAGCGCGGACGGCGCGCCCTCGAAGAACGCCGCTATGATGACGCCCTTCGCGATTTCGAGACATCGCTCAAACAGCGTGGGGTTACCGAACAGGAAACGGCGCGGATTCATAGGGCGATGGCGCAGGCATATATAGGAATGAAGGATTGGGATTCCGCGTCGGAGCAATTGAAGCTGGTTCTCGCGAAAACGCAGGGTGGCAGGGCGAAAGAAGATGCAGAAGAACTACTGCGGATAATAACTGCGCCCGAAGACCCAAATGTCAAGGTCGTTAACCTCGGACCAGCGGTGAACAGCCGATACGAAGAGCTTTCTCCTGTTATCTCCCCAGACGGCAAAACGATTTATTTCATTGTCGATGGCTCGCCGCACGGATTTGGCAAGCAGGACATATATTTTTCCCGCAAGGGGGAGGACGGCGAATGGCGTCCATCGGAGAATATCGGCCAGCCGCTTAATACAGAGGGGCACGACGGCATTCTATCAATCTCCCCGGACGGCACATCCGCGCTTCTCGGCGGAAAATATCTTCCCGGAGGGCGCAAGGGTAACGGTCATAGCATGGCTTTCATGAAGGGCGGCAAATGGCGCGACCCGGAGGATGTCGTTATCCATGATTATTACAACGACAATCTTTTGACGAGCGCTTTCCTTTCGACTAGCGGCAAATATCTTTTTCTCGCGCTGGAGCGCAAAGAGGGATACGGCGATCTCGACATATATATTAGTTTCAAAAACACCGACGGAAGCTGGTCTGCGCCATTAAATCTAGGATCAACCGTTAATACGAGCGGCACCGACGGCACACCCTTTCTCGCAACCGACGAAAAAACGCTATATTTCTCATCGAACGGCCATGTCGGCCTTGGAAGTCAAGATATGTATAAAACCGAGCGTCTCGACGACACTTGGACAAACTGGTCGAAGCCGGAAAATCTCGGCAAACAGGTCAACAGCGCGGGTTGGGACGCCTATTATACAATCCCGGCGCAGGGGGATATCGCATATTTCGTTTCCAGCGCGAAGGGAAGCATCGGAATGAGCGATATTTGGATGATTACCCTTCCGCAAACCGCGCGTCCGGGGGCTGTGGTTACAGTCTCGGGCAGAGTGATGACACCCGATTCGATTCCTCTTGGCGCGGACATTTCATGGGAAAAGCTCGCAACCGGCGAGAACATGGGCACTGCCAAAAGCAACGATGTTACCGGCGAATATATGATTGTCCTGCCGGTCGGGGAGGCCTACGGCTACGTTGCTGAAAAAGCGAATCATCTTCCGGCGAGCGAAAATCTCGACCTCACCACAGCCGAGGCCTACGCCGAAATCCGTCATGATATTATTCTCACGCCCATCAAACGAGGTGCGCAGACTGTCCTTCGGAATATTTTCTTCGATTTCGACGAAGCGACTCTACGTCAGGAATCTATCGGAGAGCTGACACGTCTCAAAGAACTTCTCGCCGATAGTCCGAAGCTAATTGTGGAAATAGCCGGGCATACCGACAGCGTCGGCACGGCGGCATACAATATAAAACTCTCGACCGAACGCGCGCAGTCTGTCGCGAGTTGGCTTGTCGAAAATGGAATCGCGGAATCGCGAATGAAAGTCAAAGGTTACGGCGAATCACAGCCCATCGCGGATAATGCCACCGAAGAGGGAAGGCAGAAAAACCGCAGGGTGGTTTTTGAAATTTTAGATTTATAGGAGGGGGAAATGGAAGAAATCCAAGAACCTCAACCGATCGAAATTCCTCAGCCCTTGCAGAAAATCCCTTGGGAAAACCGCAAAGAACTGGGGTTCTTCAACGCGTTGTTCAAAACAATCGTGCAGGTAATCTCTCATCCGACAGACTTTTTCCGTGCGATGAGTAAGGACGAAGATTACACCGAACCGCTCTTCTTCGGCGCGATGACCAGCCTTTTTACGATGCTAATAAGCTATATCTGGGTGGTTCCGTTGGTTTTTATTATGCCAATGATGCTGGCTTCTTTCGGCGAAGACCCCACTTCGGCCTTCGCGGGGAGTTTCGGCATGGGGTTCAACATGATATTTCAATTGATATTTGGAGTAATCATGATTGTGCCGGGACTATTCATTAACGCGGGCATTCTTCATCTCGGGGTGATGATTTTCGGCGCGAACAAGGGGGGCTATGTGAACACCTTCAAAGCTGTTTGCTATTCCTCAGCCGCCGGAGCTTTGGGCGTGATTCCAATTGTCGGTTGGATTTTAGCGCTTTACAAGATTGCGGTCGAAATAATCGGCCTTCGCGAAGCCCACGAGACCACGACTGGCAAAGCGATTCTCGCTTGGATATTTGTTCCGGCTGTGTGCTGTCTTCTCGCGGCATTAGTGATAATTCCCTTCGCCGGAGCTATTATTGCGGCGCTTGCCTCGATTAAATAACAGTTGACATATATTCGCGATGGGTTAATTTAGCTATATGTGCTAACACCAAGGAGAGGGGAACTGTATGTCCTACAAAAAATGCCCCTATTGCGGCGGCATGGTCGAAAACGATGTCTGCAGTCATTGCGGTGCACCTGTCCCGCCCTCGAAGCAGGTCGATGCCGACGGCGAACCTGCACCGCCACCCTTTATCGGATATAATTCAATAGGATACGAGGTCGATCCGATTCCCTGGGAGCAGGTCAGCGAAATCGGCCTGTGGACAGCTCTTACCGAAACGGTCAAAGAAGTTCTCGGAACTCCGGAAGATTTTTTTTCGCGGCTCTCGCCATCGGGGAGCATTGGAAACCCGCTTTCATACGGGATTATCATGGGTGTCGTCGGCGTCCTATTTGCGAACATCTGGGCGTTGATTGCAAAAGCTCTCGGGTTCGGCGTTTCGAGCATGATGGGAAGCGATTTTTCAAATTTGATGGCGCAAAGTGCAGGCGGGATATTTGCCATCGTTTTTACGATTATTGGATTCGCGATTGCTGTTCCGATTTGGCTTTTCGTCTATTCGGGAATACTTCATGCAACGCTGACGCTTATCGGAGGCGCGGAAGAGGGTTATCAAGCTACATTCCGATGTGTTTGTTATTCGCAGACATCATTGATTTTTCAGATAATCCCCTTTGTTGGCAATCTGATTGCCCTCGTTTCGATGATAATCCTGTTAATCAAAGGCCTTGCGACGTTACACGATATAACCACAGGAAAAGCTTTGTTTGCGATTTTTCTTCCGGCAATCTTATGTTGCATTCTTTTCGTGCCATTTATGTGCATGATAGGCGGTCTTGCCGGCGCGGCAGGCTCATGTTCCGGATAAATTGAAAGAATCCTCGAAATATGTGCATCCAATTCATGGCGTTTGGCCGATAATCGGCTTATTGGGGATTCTTGCGGCGAGGTTTTATCTGCCGATGCTTCCGTCTTCGATTCTCATATGCCCTTCGCGAACGCTTTTTGGGTTTCGATGCCCCGGTTGCGGAAGCGGCTCGGCAATTGTCGCTCTGTCGGAATTCCGTTTTGTCGATGCGTTAATTGCGAACCCGCTTTTTTTGTTGGGGGGATTGGCTTTATCGATTTGGGGTGCATTGGCGTCGATTGGACATTTCATCGGCAAACCACTTCCAAAATGGGACACGACAAACCGAAGGAAAGACATCCTTCGGTATGGCCTTATCGCGGCCTTGTTATTGAATTGGATTTACGAGGCTTTTATTTGGCCTATTTGAGATAGTGGAATATATGAAAGTTGCAGAAATAGCGATTATCGGCGCTGGACCGGCAGGTATCACAGCGGCTGTTCAGCTTCGGCGAGCCGGTTTCTCGCCAGTGGTTTTCGAAAAAGCGGAAATTGGTGGGCTTTTGCATGAGGCTAACTATGTAGAAAACTACCCGGGTTTTCCGAATGGAATTGCCGGAAGAGATCTTGCAGAGCTTTTGAAAGGGCAATTCGAACGGTTTGAAATCGAGACAATTAATTACGAAGTGAAGAAAATCGATCTCTGCAACGGTTGTTTTTCGATTGACACTTCGGCGGGCGAATTCACGGCGAATATTGTAATTATTGCGTCCGGGACTGTCCCGAAAGCGCCGGAGGGGATAATTTTCGGGGAAAATGTCGAAAGAAAGGTGCACCGCGGAGTTCTCGGCCTCGAAAATGTCGTGGGCGAGCGGATTGCCATACTCGGTGCCGGCGATGCCGCCTTTGATTATGCTTTGAATCTCGCCAGGCGTAATGAAATCGTTATACTCGGAAGGGGCAGTGAGCCGAAATGCCTGCCGTTGCTATTTCAGAGAGCCGTGGCTAATCCTCATATCGAATACTATAGAGATTACAGCGCATCTTCTGTATCGCGGAAAGAGGGGCGATTAAACATCGAAGGCTTAAATGATGCTTTACCTATGGGAATTCTTGCAGACCGTCTTCTGATCGCTATCGGACGAATACCGGCGGAAGAATTTCTCAGCATCGAGATAAAAAAACTCAAGGAAGAGTTTGTCAAAAAGGGTTCGCTGTATTTTATTGGTGATGTTGTAAACGGCGATTTCAGGCAACTTTCTATTGCTGTTGGTGATGGAATGAGGGCGGCGATGTCGATAATTCAAAGAGCTGAAAAGGATTTGGGATGCGGATAATAGCTAAAACTGGAACGGATGATTTAGCGACAGTTTACATTGCACGCTCCGAAAAGGGCGAGCTTGTCGAGTTCGCGGAGTCTGTTCAGCCTCCATATCCGCGCGAAAAGAAATGGGTGCTCACCGTTTCGACACTTTTCGGATGTCCTATTGGATGCCGTTTTTGCGATGCTGGCGGCGGGTATAAGGGCAAACTTTCCGCCGAGGAGATTTTCAGCCAAATCGATTATCCGGTGCGCAAATACTATCCCGACGGCATTGTGCCCACCGAGAAGTTCAAAATCCAATTCGCGCGGATGGGTGAGCCGTCGCTAAACTCGAACCTTCTGGATCTTCTGGAAATTCTTCCGGAAAGTTTCGACGCCCCCGGAATGATAATCTCGCTTTCTACGGTTGCGCCACAGGGCACGGAGCCTTTTTTCACGAGGCTTTTCGAGATCAAGGAACGGCATTATGTCGGCAAATTTCAGCTTCAGTTTTCGGTTCATTCGACCGATTTAATGACCCGAAGCTGGCTAATTCCGGCAAAGACGTGGAGTCTGCCGGAGATGGCGCGTTACGGCGAGAATTTTCGCCGTCCCGAGGACAGAAAAATCACTCTAAATTTTGCAATGGCTCGGAATATTCCGGTCGAGCCGAAAAAACTGCTCGAACATTTTTCGCCCGAAGATTTTCTAATTAAAATTACCCCCGTTAATCCTACCGAAAGGGCGATGATGAACCACCTCAGTTCGGCAATCGAGGAGGATTGCGATGATGAAATCGTCTCGGCTTTCCTCGAAGTGGGTTACGAAACCATATTAAGCATTGGGGAGCGGCGGGAAAATCTTATCGGAAGCAATTGCGGCCAGTATATCAACCGCCTTAAATCCGAGGAGACAATGGTTCCGGGCGCATATGAATCGATTTTCGAGCAAATCGCGGAGATAACATGAGCGAAGAATCATTACGTGAGAAGGCTTTGGAGCTCCATAAGCGCGCACCTTTGATCGACCTTCATGCCGACACGCTTTCGTCGGATAAAGATACGTCACAGTTCATTTCGGGTTGGTCGTGCAAGCATTTAGATTTGCCTCGAATGCTCGAAACTGGCATCTGGGGGGAAGCTTTCAGCATTTTTGTGCACCCGAAGTGGGCTAATGGCGACGAAAAAGCCTGGCTCGAGCTTGCGGAAAAGGAGCTTGGCAACATCCTAAGTGCTGTGTCCGAATCGGACAAATTAGCTCTTGCAACAAAATCCGCCGAAGTTGTCGCGAACGCAGGAAAAGGTTTTGTCAGCGCGATAATCGAGGTCGAGGGGCTTCACTCGTTCGGGGGTGAATTAGACAAAATCGACGATTTTTTTTCGCGCGGTGTCCGAATTTTCACCCTTACTTGGAACAATTCAAACCCTTGGGCGACATCATGTATGGCCGAGAGTGGCGAGGGACTTACTTCTGCAGGGCGCGAGGCAATCGCCCGAATTAATTCGCTCGGTGGGATTGTTGATTTCTCCCATTCAGGAGAAAAAACTTTCTGGGACACGATCAAGATTCTCGAAAAACCACCGATATGCACTCATTCCTGCTGTAAGTCGCTCAAAGATTCACCGCGCAATCTCACCGACGACCAAATTAGCGCGCTTATAGATCTCGGAGGCGTTATAGGAATAAATTTCTTCCCCGGATTCCTCTCGGCCAAAAAATACGGACAGACCACTTCCGCGGACATTGTCGATCATATCCAACATATAATCGACCTCGGCGGCGAAAAAAATATAGGTCTCGGCTCTGATTTCGACGGTGTTCAATGCCTTCCGGGAATGAGCGATTGCACCGGTATTACATTAGTTACCGAACAGCTTCTACACCGAGGATTCCCCGAGGAGACAATCCTCGGAATTCTCGGACGTAATTTTCTTCGCATATTCTAATTTTTCTCTCGCCCACCCGCTCGGGGCGTCGCGCGGCCTTCGGCCGCAGAGGACAGCCGGAATAAAAACCTCTGATTTTCTTCAGGAAATTTCTATCCGGCTGTCCTCTGCCTTCTTCGCGGGAGTTTTCGGAAAATTGGATTTTCCGAAAACTTTTGCGAAGAAGGCGCGACGCCCCGAGCTTTCGTCTTGCGATAAACGCACATATTCGCTATAATACAAAACTATCATTTCAACGGCACACATTGGAGATTCAATTGGAAAGCAAAGAAATCAGGTCGAAATTTCTCGAATATTTCAGGTCGAAAGGCCATACAGTTGTTCAATCGAGTCCGTTGGTCACGATTGGCGACCCAACGCTTCTTTTCGCAAACGCCGGAATGAACCAGTTCAAGGAATATTTCCTTGGAAAAGCCGTTCCGGCTTATAACCGTGCGGCTTCGGCACAGAAATGCATGCGGGTCTCAGGCAAACATAACGATTTGGAGGATGTCGGAAGAGACGGCACCCACCACACTTTTTTCGAGATGATGGGCAACTGGAGTTTCGGAGATTATTTCAAAAAGGGTGCAATCGAAATGGCTTGGGAACTTCTGACAGAGGGCTATGGTCTCGATCCAGAACGTCTTTGGGCAACTGTTTACACCGATGACGACGAAGCAGAAGAGTTTTGGCGTAAGATATTGCCCTCTAATAAGATACTTCGTTTCGGCGCGAAAGACAATTTTTGGGAGATGGCCGCGACAGGACCATGCGGACCGTGCTCGGAAATCCATTATGATATGGGTTTCGGCGCTGGAACTAAGCCGAACGACCCCGGCGGAAGATTCGTCGAGATTTGGAATCTTGTCTTTATGCAATTCTTCAAAGACGAATCCGGCGCGATGGAACCCTTGCCGCAAAGACATGTCGATACGGGCATGGGTTTCGAGCGGGTGGTGTCAATTTTGCAGGGGTGCGAGGAGAACTACGAATCTGACCTTTTCACACCGATAATCTCAAAAATCGAGGAGATAACCGGCGCGGAATACGAGAATCCCGACGAGGCTGTTGCGATAAAGGTCATGGCGGATCACATCCGCGCGCTTTCCTTCGCTATTGCCGACGGCGCGCTTCCGGGCAACGAGGGGCGCGGTTATGTTCTGCGAAGAATTCTTCGGCGAGCGGCGAGATTCTCGAGGAAAATCGATTACCGCGAACCGATAATGTTCCAGCTCGTCGCACCGTTGACAGATGTTATGGGAGAGGTTTATCCCGAGCTTATTTCGAAAAACGAACATATTGTCCGCGTGATAAAAGCCGAAGAGGAAAGTTTCGCGCAGACATTGGATGTCGGCCTCGAACTTTTCGAAGACCTTGTCAAAAAGGCTCAAACAAAAGGAGAGATGACGATTTGGGGCGCAGATGCCTTCAAACTCTACGACACTTACGGCTTCCCACTCGATTTGACCGAACTTATGGCCTCCGAAATAGGCCTTATCGTTGATCATGTCGGGTTCAAAAAGGAGATGGACAAGCAACGCGAACGCTCCAGAAGCTCCGCGAAATTCACTGTCAGCCACGACCTTGGCGCGGGGAGTTGGATAGAGATTTCCAAAGGTGAAGATTCTCATTTCATCGGCTATGAAAAAACCGAGGCTCAAGCAAAAATTCGCAGATACAATATCGACGAAGACCGTCCTTCGGCGATCTCGGGACGCCGCATCAAGCTGGTGCTCGATAGAACCCCATTCTACGCAGAATCCGGCGGGCAGGTCGGCGATACCGGCGAGATTATCGGCGACGGTTGGAAAGCGGTTATCGAGGATACTGTCAAAGAGGGCGAAAGTTTCGTGCATATCGGAAAACTCGAGGGCGAGATCGGCGACTCCGACGATGTTATCGCGAGGATAGATAACGACCGCAGAGACTCTATTAGACGAAATCACACGGCAACCCACCTGCTTCATTTCGCGCTTCGAAAGGTTTTGGGCGAGCATGTTCATCAGTCAGGCTCACATGTCGCACCGGATAGGTTCCGATTCGATTATACCCATTTCGAAGCCCCTTCTAAGGAGCAATTGCGGAAAATCGAGCGTATCGTCAATGCTGTCGCGATGGCCGATATCCCTGTATGTTCGCGGGAGATGGCCTATCGCGAAGCGCTCGATAAGGGCGCGATAGCTCTCTTCGGCGAAAAATACGGCGAAAATGTCCGTGTAATCTCGATAGAATCCGTATCGCAGGAGCTTTGCGGCGGAACACATCTGACACGAACCGGCGAGATGGGTGCATTTTTGATTCGCTCCGAAGGCTCCGTTGGGAGCGGTTTACGGCGAATCGAGGCTGTTACAGGGTCTTTCGTGCTCGAATTGCTAAATTCCCTTCGCGACAGTCAAATCGAGATTGCTGGAATTCTTAAAACTGCCCCCGGCGAGGATTTGATTGAAAAAACGCGCGCCCTAATCGCCGAGCATAAAGAACTCGAAGAAGTTATCGAGGAACTTCGCAGGGAGCAAACCGGCGATACGGCCGAACTTCTCGTCGATAAAGCATTGACTTTCCCCCATGGCAGATTTATCGTAGAAACAGTAAAAGTTAATGACCGCGAACAGCTGGCAAACCTCGTCGATGAGCTTAAGGGCAAACTCGAATCGGGAGCTGTATTCCTCGCTTCGGAAATTGAGGGCAAAACCGCCTTAATATGCGGTATTACTGAGGATTTGGTTGCGCATGGAATCAATGCCGGCGATCTTATAAAAGGTGCGGCGGGAATTACCGGTGGTTCCGGCGGCGGAAGACCGGATTTTGCTCAGGGCGGCGCAAGAGACTCATCGCTGACCGACGACGCGCTCGAATGGGTCCGAAGCCAGCTAAAAACCAAACTCAGGGGATAATTGCCGAGCACCCTCATAAATAGCGCTCTTTTTCTCGCCATCGATCTCGAAATGACCGGTGTCGATCCGAGAATTCACGAGATTGTCGAGGTGGCCGCAGTGCCTTTTCGGGGGCTTCATCTGGGCGATGAAGAGGCCTTTTATTCCGAAATTCGTCCGGAAAGATCGGTGCCCTCAAAGTCCAAGGCTGTCCACGGTTTGCATGGCAGAGAGCTTTCCAGCGCGCCTTCCGTTGAAAAAATCCTGCCGGAGTTTCTGAATCTTTTCAAAGGGCGCGTGTTAATCACCCACGGCCCGGACGTCGATATGAAATTTCTCGCTGAAAAATCACGCATCGTCGGGATGGAGCCGCCGGCACGACCTGTTATCGACACCTCGAAACTGAGTTACAGCGTTTTCGAGGATTTTGCAGAACGCCCGAGTTTGAACGATTTGCTCGATAAGTTCGGCCTTTCGCGTCCACGTGAGAGTCATAACGCCCTTACAGATGCTATCCTTACGGCGCGAGTTTTTATCGGTTCGGTGATACAATTGAAAAAAACGGGCAAAGCCGCCACAATAATGGATTTGCTTCGCTTAGGGGGAGCTTGAGATGAGTGCTTTCGACCTTGAAAAGTTTGTAAATGACCTTCGTGAGAAAAAACGCGGCCTTTTCGTTCTTCTCGATCCTGATAGCGAAACGCCTTCCGAACTTGCGCGCAAGGCCGTATTCGCCGAAAAATCCGGTGCGGATGCCTTTCTTATCGGCGGAAGTTTTTTCCTTCGGCAAAATTTTGAGTGCGCGATTTCAGAGATTAAATCCGCGACAGAACTTCCGTTGATAATCTTCCCCGGAAACGGCTACCAAATTTCCGCCGAGGCCGACGGGTTGCTTTTTCTCTCCCTAATCTCCGGTAGGAACGCCCGATGGCTTATCGAAGAGCAGGTTCATGCCGCCCCAAGGATTCGTGAAGCCGGCATTTCTACCCTTTCCACCGGATATATGCTTGTGGAGTCCGGGAACATAACCTCGGTGGCTTTTATAAGCGACACAACGCCAATCCCTCGCGAAAAACCTGATATCGCGGTTGCACATGCTCTCGCCGCAGAACTCCTCGGAATGAAATCGCTTTATCTCGAAGCCGGCTCTGGAGCAAAATATACCGTTCCACCAAAGATAGTATCCGCTGTCAGAAAAAACTGCGGCCTTCCTCTTTTTGTGGGCGGTGGAATTCGCGATGTCGAAACCGCGGCTGAGATAGTTAAATCCGGCGCCGACTTTTTAGTCGTTGGAACCGCTTTCGAGAAAAATCCAGACCCCGAATTCCTTCGCGAAATATCCTCGCTTTTCGGTTGATTTAGTTAATCTTCCGAATGAAAAAGTGGATATTGCCAACTATTATCATTATAATAATTAGATATTCCCATTTCGCCTTCGGGAGGCCAGATGCGTTTCGCAAAATATGCCCTTCTTACAGTATTCCTCGCCTTGGTATCCTTCGCCCAAGTGATTTCGCCTCAAATTGATTTTCCTCCCGACGATTTTCGTATAGAATCTGACCGCTATGTTCGGATTTACCACGAGGATGGAGTTCCTTTCGGAAATCCCGGAGAGCCGCAATGGGTGATGGTTAGCAGGCATGTTCTTCTTCCGCCCGGCTCCGCGATGTCGCATGTTTCCATAACCGATGAGGTCTGGGAGCCTTTCGCCGTGGGAGTTCCTTTCCCCGCACAGCCCCCTGCGATTCTTTCCATCGGCGACCCCTCCACCGTCGCGCCAGACCCCGACGCCTTTTCGCGCGATGAGTGGTTTCCCCAATCTCCTCTAATCTCTTATTCGCAGGGCAATATGTCCGGCTACAGCGTCGTCGGGGTCTGCGTGGCCCCTGTGCGATGGAATCCCGTCGCCGGAATTGCCGAGCGATTGGCAAATTGCAGGCTAAGTGTTGAATATGTCGAGGGCCACGAAGCGCCCTTAGCGCCTGCGCGACGGTCGATGCGCGGAGCTGATTTTTGGAATCGCGCGATTAACGACATCGTGCTTAATCCGGAAATTACGGCGCAGTATGCGATTCCGATCGACCCGGACGCCTATGATTGGGCGATTTTTCTGCCGTCGGGGCTTCCGCCGGATTTGACGCAATTGCTATGGTTAAGGCGTTCCTATGGTCTTCGAGACACGGTTGTCCAGCTTGCCGATGTCTATACAAGCTTCTCCGGAATCGACAATGCCGAGAAACTCCGCCACGCTATCCGAGATTTATATCTAATCCACGGTATCACCTATGCAACTATCGTTGGCGACCCAATGATAACGCCCTATCGATATGTCTTCGCCTTCGACTGCGAGGCGGGATTCTATGTGGACGAGAATCAAATCCCCTCCGATCTTTATTTTTCGGACCTCGACGGCAATTGGAACGCCGACGGCGACACTATTTGGGGCGAAATCGCCGATTCGGTCGATATGTATCCCGATGTTCTCATCGGTCGATATTCGCTTTTCCCAGCATCGCATCTGGCGGGATTTATCGATAAAATGGCGACATACGAGACATTCCCTTCGGAGAGCTTCGCAAAGAGCGGGCTTATGCTTGGACAGGTGCTTTGGGACGACCCTTACACCGACGGCGCGATTTTCAAAGACGAGCTTATTGAGAACGTTTTCCCGGATAATTATGATTTCGGGACAGTTTACGGCAGTCATGGCGGCGATGCCGATATGGCGGTCGAAAGCCTCGGAACAGGTCCGAATATGATAAATCATGCCGGCCATGCGAGCTACTCTGTGATGTGCATCGGCCACGGAAGCTGTATATGGTTTAGCAGAATGGACGAGCTTCGCAACGCTTCGCGGCCGGGGATATTCGCCTCCATCGGATGCTGGCCGGCCGCTTTCGACAAGGAAAGCATCGCCGAAAGATACCTCAATAACGCACTCGGCGGAGGAATCGGTTTTATAGGCAATAGCCGCTATGGCTGGGGCTCTCCCGGAAATCCCGGATTTGGGTATTCGGAAATACTCGATCGTGCCTATTTCCGCTTTCTTTTCGAGGGCTATCCGATGCTGGGCGAAGCTCTCGCGATGACGAAAATCGCCTATATTCCATACGCGCGATGGGAAAATGTCTGGCGATGGGTCATTATGGAGCTGAATCTTCTCGGAGACCCCGCAACGGAAGCCATCATCGGCTGGGACGAGATTTCGATGTCGCTCGAAACCGAAGGCGAAAATATTGGTGTCCTCGTCAATGATGGTTCAGAACCCCTTGGCGGAATTTCTATTAGCGCATTCGATGCCGAGGGTTTATTCGACCGCGCTTGGACAAACACTTCCGGGTTCGCAAACATTACACTCTCCGGCGCGACAGCACCGGTTTATATCACCGCACGCCGTAAGGGACTCGCAATCGCAGTGGACACTTTAACCGCAATAGGCTCGGGATGGTTCAGAGTCTCCTTTGCCAACGAATACGGCTTCTCCGATGGCACCGCCGACCCCGGCGATACAGTTAAGGCTGTATTCAGCTTTGGCGGTTTCGATTCTTACATCTCAGGACTCTCATGGAATCCTGTCTCAAATTTCGGTGCCCCGATTCTTCATTCGCCCAGTCCATCCGACCTAAATATCGCCGACTCCACACAGATTTGGGCGACTTTTATTATACCCAGCGATGTCGTGCCGAATGCAAACCTGACAATCGACCCGCAAATTGTCCATTCGAGTAGCTCCATTGGCTATCCGGTTTCGCTTATGCTTAACATCGCGGATTTCGCGATTCTCGGCGCGGTTTTAGTCGATAACGACTCATCACTCGAAAGTGGGGAGACCGGCCGTTTATGGATCAATCTTCTCAACATCGGCGATGGCTCAAAAGGCGCGCAAAATCTCGAACTTCAATGCCCCGGCGGCGAATTGAATCTTCCCGGCTCACCTGCGATTATCCCTGCAGGAGCGCCAAACGATACCCTCGTTGTTGGTCCCTTCGATGTCGAATGGTCAGCCGGCGCCGAGATTAAGCCTGTTGTCGAAATGCGCGCAATTATCGGCGAGCATGAGCATATCTTCCATGTTTCCACGCGCAAGCTCGGTTTCGAGCACGATGTCGAGTCCGGCGAAAGCCCCTTCAACCGCACTCCCGGAACTAACCGCTGGCGTAGAACTTCGATAAGAGCGCATTCCGGCTCGAACTCATGGTGGTGCGGAGATCCATTCCTCGGGCGTTATCTTTCGAACATGGAAGACACGCTCTATTCAGATCTTTTCGTAATCGGCGCGGATGCCGAGTTGGCATTTTTCGCATACATGAACTTCCCGACCTACGGCTCTGACGGCCTAAGTGTCGAAATTGTCGGCTCGAATGATACAATCCGCGTGGACTATCTCGGAAGCGGCGGCGCGTTGCTCTCGTTTATCGTCGGATGGGCGGAATACCGCTATTCCCTCGGCAACACTCCATTCCAACCGGGCGACACGATTCGCGTTCGGTTCCGTTTTTCAAGCGATTCCGAAGACGAAGAGCAGGGCGTTTTCATCGACGATATTCGGCTGATATGCGAATCCACCGAGTTCTCGACATCGGTCGGCGTTTCGCCCGAACTTCCGGAAAAGATCGCACTTGAAGTTTTCCCGAATCCCTTCAATTCAGCTTTGAATATTCGCCTTTCGGGCGCGGTTTCAGATAAAGCGCGCTTGGCGATTTTCGACATCGCCGGAAGATTAGTTCGCGAATTACCCCCTACTTCGGGCGGGATAATTTGGCAGGGAACCGATAAACAAGGCAACATTGCGCCTTCGGGCATCTATTTCATACGATTGATAGACAACGAAAAAGTTTTCACCGTAAGAGCGGTGCTTCTTAAATAATATTTCGATACCTCGGAGTATCAAATGCCGATACGTAACTATCTTTTATGCATATTCGCAGTTTTTGCGATATCATCATTAGCGGATCCGGTTCCGCTCTTCAAAGTCGCGGGAGTTCTCGACGAAACAGCCCTTACCGTAGGCACCATGCCCAACGAGGACGAAACGCCCCGTCACGAAAGCCTTATGCTGAGATTCGCGGCAAATCCCTTCCAGTCTTCGCAGGGGATTCCCGCCTCTCCAATTCCGGAACTCGAATTTCGCGGTTTCGAGCGCGATTTCGGCTATTACATTGTCCAATTTTCCGTGCCGCTGGACAACAGCGTGCGCGAAAAGATCATCGACTTAGCGAAAGAAACGCCTCTCGGCGCACAAAGTTTCGGTTATATCCCCGATAATGCCATTGTTTATCGCCTCGCGAAAAAATATCTCGATACAATCCGCGCCCTGCCCGAAGTCCGATGGGTTGGGCCTCTGGAGCCGCAATTCCGAGCTTTACATCAGCTTTTTATCGACCCCGGTGAACCGGATGAAGACGGACGTGTCGAACTGATTATCCAGATTTTCCATAATGACGATCACGAGGCTCTTGCTGGAATCCTCGAAGAGATGGGCGCTGAGTTGGTCGATGTTACTCGCGGATTCCAAAGCGAATACATTGTTCTAAAATGCAAACCGGAGGCTGTTAGCAAAATCGCATCTGTTGCCGCTCATTTCGAGGGCACGGAATGGGTCGAGCGAAAATACCCTAACAAGCTTTTCAACGATTGGTCGCGTTGGATTACACAGTCATACAATTTTACCGGAATGTATTCAGGCTCGAGGCTCTACGCCCAAATGTCGGTCGATTTGGCGCATGTGCCTATTTATCGCAGAGGGCTTTACGGCCAAGGTCAGCTCGTCGGATATCTCGATAGCGGCCTCGACACGAATTCGATTTTTTTCTGCGATCCGGGAGTTACGGTTCCTAAATATACTGGATGGACACCTCCGACAGATACCGGCCATAGGAAAATCAGGGCATATAACCGCGGCTCGACAACAACAGGCGATTTCGATGATATCGACAACACGATGGGCGGTCACGGAACCCATGTCGGCGGAAGTATCGCCGGTGAAAATAGAACTAATTCGCCAACTTCGGGCACCTATGACATCGGCGACGGCATGGCGCCCCTTGCGAGGCTCGTCTTTACCGACGGCGCATTGGGCACGAGCGGCATATATACGCCCTCCGATATGCATACGCTCTTCAATTATGCTCGAAACTGCGGCGCACGCCTTCACAGCAACTCCTACGGAAGCTCCTCGCCGACCTATTACAACACAAGCGCTCGCCAGTGCGACCTGTTCATGTGGAATTACAAAGATTTCCTGATTTTCTTCGCCGCGGGAAACGACAATACTCCTCCCGGAGTGGCGAGGGTTGCAAGCTATGGCGTTGCAAAAAATATGGCGACAATCGGTGCGACGGAAACCGGTTTTGGGTATAATTCCTCTACCTACTCAAACCCCGGCTCAACCGCCGGCAATAACCCCGAGAATATGGCCGAGTTCTCCTCGCACGGCCCCTCCGACGAGGGTATTCGCAAACCGAATTTTGCTGTCCCGGGCGGATGGTATATCTGGTCGGCGGATAATATCGACGGCGGAAGTTCTTGCCACACCGGTGTAACATATATGGGCGGAACATCGATGGCCTGCCCTACTTCAGCCGGAATGGCCGCACTGGTGCGAGAGTATTTTATCAGAGGATTTTATCCTTCGGGAGCCGAGACCCCTGCAGATGCTATGACGCCCTCCGGATCGCTTACAAAGGCGATGCTTATAGCCGGAACGCGCAACATGACCGGATCCTACACAATTGATGCGACAAATAACACCGGCCATCAGGATGCGCCCTCAATGGGTCAGGGTTGGGGACGAGTCGTTCTCGACGACGCGATGTATTTCAACGACGGCTACGGAACCGACACTCGAAACCTCCTTGTTTACGATATTTCACCTGGGTTTAGCCTTACGGGCACACACACCTATGTTGTCAACTGCGGCTCTTCCACAACCGAATCTTTCAAGGTGGTTCTTAGTTATTCTGACTATCCGAGCACTGTCGGAGCATATGCGATCGTGAATAATCTGAATCTCGAGGTTCAGGTCGATGCGAATTCCTACAAGGGTAATGTCTTCGCCTCTTCCGGTTCACGCTCGGTTACCGGCGGAAGCTACGATGCCATCAACCCCGACGAGGTTGTGTGGCTCGATGGCTCTACAGTGGCCTCGAAACAGGTCATTGTAAATGTCCATTGCACTTCCGTGCCATATGGAGGACAGTCCTACGCGCTGGTTATCGTTGGCGATTTGTCCCCGAACGAACCGAATCTGGTTTACTACAATCACGAAATCGACGACAATGCCGGCGGCGACAACGACGGCTATGCCGAGAAGAACGAGACTATCACGATGCCCATTTGGCTGGAGAATCTCACCGGAAGCGCCCCTGCGACTTCTGTAACAGCCACGGTCTCCGAAAGCTCGCCCTATATCACTTTTACCGACAACTCGCTTAACTGGCCTGATATCGCCCCGGGCGCGAATCAAAGATCGAACGTCGATCACTGCAAATTCACCGTTGCCAATGACGACGCTACCTGTGGGCATGTCGCTACGATTACCATAAACTGGTCAGCGGACGGCGGAACATACACCGGAAGCGACAATTTCGATATTATCCTCGGATGTCCTGCGCCGGAGCTTGAATATGCCGCTCATGTTATCGATGACGGCGCGGGCGGCGATGGTGATGGTTATCCCGAGCCGGGGGAGTCGATTAGAATGCCGGTAAGTCTGACTCATGTGGACGGCGCGAACGCTCAGGATGTCAGCGCGACTCTTTCGACGAGCGATCCTTACATCAATATCACCGATGCCACCGCCAACTGGCCGAATATCGCGATTAGCGGCACAGAGCAATCGCTAGCGGATCACTTTGCCTTTACAATTCTTCCCGGATGCCCAGAGGGCAGGGATGTTACTTTCACCCTTAACTGGAGTTGCTACTGCGGTTCCGGTTCTGAGGATTTTATTATCACAATCGGCGGCCCGAAACCGAGGCTTGTCTATGTTCCCCCTGCCGGTCTTAACGATGCTGTCGGCGGCGACGGCGATGGCTATCCAGAACCGGGGGAGACGGTTGTGATGTCTGTCAATCTTCGCAACGACGGCACCGAGAACGCGACATCTGTGAGAGGCAGAATTTCAGAGTCCGATCCATATATCTCGATTACCGATAATTACGCCCAATGGCCGAATATAGCCATCGGCGCGACCCAAACCTCCCTCGCGAATCATTTCGCATTCAGTATCGGTGCGACTACCCCATGCGGACATGTTGTCGAATTCACCCTAATTGACACATGCAATACCGATAGGGTTGATACGAATCTTATCTCCGTTACGATTCAAAGCCCGAACGCCGATCTTTCAGTCGATGGGTTCTCTATCGACGACGGCACTGGCGGCGATGGCGACGGAATTCCCGAGGCCGGCGAGACTTTCCGCATGGCGGTTACTCTTGCGAATAACATCGCATCCAATGCCCACAGCATCTCAGGCACTATTTCTTCCTTCGATCCATATATCACGATAATCGACAACACTGCCGATTGGCCGGATATTGCAGGGTTGGGAAGCGCCATTTCTTTCGCACCGCATTTTACAATTCAGGCTGATCCGTTGACCCCCTATCTTCACGAAGCGACGATAACATTAAACTGGACATCTTGGTGCGGATCTGCCAGCGAAGCGATTCTACTGACTATTGGCGATCCATCGGATGTTGCGCCCGAAGCTCCGGAATTGGCGAGGCCTTTCCCCTTCGAGAGGATTGGTGACGGTGCTGGTTCGACCGAACCACGTCTCTCATGGTTTGTGCCCTCGGACGCCGACGGCGATGCGCTTAATTTCGAGGTTCGTTTCGGAACGAATGCTTCTATGGTTGGGGCGACGGATGTCGAAAGCATTTCCGACGACAGCGGCTTTTCGCCTTCTCCGCCGGTTGCAGAGGGTTCCGGTTCTGCGGGCTACGATGTTAACTCGCAGGGCGAGGGTGCTTTAACCGACGGCTCCACATATTGGTGGGATGCCCGTGCCTATGATGGAAACCGTTGGGGCGCATATTCTTCGAGCAGGTCATTTACAATCGACACGGATAAAACACAGCCGGACTGGCATCAGACGACCGACGCACAGTTCCAAACAGGCTCTATAACCAATCTAACCGTTGAGTCGGACAGAGTGATTTCCGGGCAGGGGATAAACATAATCTTCGAAGACGATTTCGAGGGGTATTCCTCGCAGGCGGAGTTTGAGGCGGAATGGTACACACCTACAACGAACTATTCAAACTGTAGTTACAGCTGGTCAACACTTGCGGCATATTCACCCACACATTCTATCCGTATATATGACGCAAGCACATCTCGACGAGCATGTATCGGCCATACATTTTCTCCCATGACCGAGGGATTTATTTCAGTTAGGTCAGGATTGAGCACAACATCTCAAGGGGAGATACTTCGACTTAGCAATGGCGATTGGGGCACACGCAGGGCACAATTATATTATAGAGATGGCTATGTTGCCTATTGGAACGGCACTACACGATACTCACTTCAGCCAATACTAGTTGGATATTGGCAACATTTCCGTATCGACTTCAATAGTTCAGCAAATGAGATTTATGTAACGATCAACGACACATCAGTTTATGGCCCATTCACTTATGAGGGAAGTCCTACGGCAATAGATAGGTTTACAAGTGGTGAATACACGGCGACCAGCCAATATACGGGAACATATTATTTCGACGACTATCTTGTCGGCCAGGAGGGTGGCGCGAGCGATGGTGTTATTATCTCCGAGCCGATAATTCTCGGCTGGAATGAGGGATTTACTGCATGGGAAGCCGCCGAATGGACTCAGGGCACCGGCGACTCTGTAGTAGTTGTCTGTGATCAACGTTCCGGGGGCGCATGGACGCCATTCGATTCCGCGACAACATCAGGAACAATCGGCACATTAGATTTGTCCGGTCTTGGCTCGACCGACACGATTCGTCTTCGCGGAAAGCTTTCGACATCGGGCGGTAATCAGGCCGAGTTATTCGATTGGTCTGTCAGCTGGGCTTTCGGTTCCTTGGGAATCGAGGTTCGAAAAGGCGGACCGGGCGGGCCTTTTTATAACTCGTCCACATGGGATATTGGCCAACTCGATGAAGGTGCTTCTGTGATAATGAACTCCGGCGAATCTGCCTATATTAAAAACACAGGGTCGGTTCCTATCGATATCCGTCTAAAGGCCGAAACGCCAAATTGGACGCTCGCGAACTCCGCCGGAGCCGACGAAATCCTTCTCATGGGGCTTTTCGATCTCGAATCTTCCCCACCAATCGCAATAGATTTCACATCACCGACCGATGTTCTTACCCAAGTATTCAAGCTTTCCGGCGGAACCGATCCGGAACCTTTCGCCACGGACGCCTCTAACGGCGTGAATGTATCAATAGGTGCCGGAAGGTTCCTGTATATTTATTTCGGTGCTCCGACCTCGAATACATTCCCTTCGCAACAGACAATAACTATCACAGTCGAGGCGCAGTCGAGTATGTAACACATTGGGGGCGTCGAGCGGCAAAGGCGCCCCCGGTCGGCAATTAGTCTTTACTCCAAAATTCGCTTTTTCCCCGGAAATTCCCGCTTATGCTTAAGTTGCGCCTTTGCCGCCGAGGGCAAATCGCGTTGGGAAATTTCTGATTTATGCACAGAACTGGATGTCGCGATTTGCCCTGCCCCGCCGCATAATTAGCAAACGTAGCGAAAGCGTGGATGGGGAGAGAAGTTTTGGACTTTGAGAGAGTTTTAGAGATTCGAGCGGCGGGGCCGACGCCCCCATTGGCGCGCAATCAGCGACTTTCGAGAAGCTTTTCGATTTCATCCCAACGATCGAGTTTTTCTTCGAGATTCGCTGTGAGCTTGTCATACTCGCGTTGAAGAGCGAACATGCGGTTCCAATCATCGGCAAGCTCGTGGTCGGACATAAGCTCAAGCACCTTGGTTCTTTCCGCTTCGATTTCATGCACTAAGACTTCGATTTCTTCAAGTTCACACCGAAGCTTAACAACATTTACCGATTTATTGTAAGATTTCTTTTCGAGAGGCGGTTTTGGTTTTTCCGGTTCCGGTTTGGTTTGTTTGACTTCGGGCGCTTTGGGTTCATTGCGGAAATACTCTCGACGTTCGAGATAAAACTCGAAACCGCCATCGAAAGCGCGGATTCCATCAGACTCGAACGCGAGAATTTTATTGACAGAATTCCTGAGGAAATATCGGTCATGGCTAACAACGATAAGAGTGCCGTCATAATCGTGAAGCGCGCGTTCCAGCGTTTCTCGCGAAGGAATATCAAGATGGTTGGTCGGCTCGTCGAGAAGAAGGAAATTCGATTTTGAAAGCAGAAGCTTGAGAAGTGCTACACGCGCCATCTCGCCACCGGAGAATGTTGATAACGGTCGCAATATTGTGTCATCACCGCGAAGCGAAAAAAGCGCGAGAGAGCTTCGAATAGCCTCCTCGCCCATTCCGGGATCGAAATCATGAATCTCACGGAATGCCGATTTCGATTCATCTACATCGGCAAAACTCTGAGAATAGAACCCCATAGAAATTCCGGTGCCGATTCGCACAGAACCGCCATCCGGTGCACGTCTTCCAGCGAAAATTGACAATAACGTCGTTTTACCGCAACCATTTGGACCGACAATACCGATTTTTTCGCCACGGCTTACGAACATATTAAATCCCTCGAAAAGCTTCCGTTCGCCGATACTCGCGGCTAAATCCCTCACGCGAAGCACATCATCTCCACCGCGCGCGGCAGTCTTGAACCGCATCCTGATTTCATCAGCTCTCGGCGGAGGCAAAATTCGTTCGAGCTTTTCGAGCGATTTTCTGCGCGACTGCGCCTGTTTCGTCTTTTGCCCCGCGATGTTCTTCCGAATGAAATCCTCTACACGCTTTATCTCCGCCCTTTGCTCCTCGAATTTTTTCCAAAGAGTTTCGTCCTGACGATCGCGCTCTTCGCGATATTGCGAATAATTGCCCACAAATCTTAAAATTTCGGAGTTTCGCACCTCTAAAATCTCAGTGCTTATCTCGTCGAGAAAAAACCTGTCGTGCGAAACCACAATATAGGTCTTGCCGCAGTTTTTTAGATAATCCGCAAGCCAAAGAAGGCCGTCATAATCGATATGGTTCGTCGGCTCGTCCATCAGCAGGATGTCTGGGTCTTGAAGAAGCAACGAGGCGAGCGCCGCGCGGTTCCGCTCCCCGCCGGAAAGCCTGTCCACAGGTGTTCCGAACTGCGATTCCGCGAAACCCAATCCCCCCAAAACCGCCTCGACACGACTCGCGAAATTATATCCATCCAACTGGCAGAAACGGTTTTCGACCTGCTTATATTCGGTCATATCGCTATGGTCGAGGCCATCGGCGGTAAGCTCTCGCATTTTAGATTCCAGCTCAGGAATCTCCGGGTGGCTGTGATAAACAGCTTCGACAAGCGGATATCCGCCGCCCAAACGGTGTTCCTGATGAAGCATACCTATTCGAATGCCCCTCTGTCTATGCACGAACCCCGATGTCGGTTCTAACTCGCCGAAAATAACCGAAAGAAGCGTAGTTTTGCCATCGCCGTTCATCCCAACGAGGCCAAAATGGTCGTTCTGCTCGATATTGAGCGTGACATTTTCCAGAATCGGGCCTGCCCCGAAATCTACAGTGATATTATCTAAGTTAATAAGCGGCATAATGTTATAAAAGAGTAATCGGATCTACAATAAGTTTAAAATCTATATTTCCGCCCCAGTTTGCAAGCAATCCTTTAAGAATTTTCACCGAAACGGCAAGTTTTTCGGTTTTCAGCATGAGATGCCATCTATACTGCCCGCGAAGCTTTGTCAGTGGGCAGGACGCAGGGCCGAGAAGCCGATATTTCGAGCCGTCGCGGTCGATTCGAGCCAATTCACGCGTGAGCCTGAAAACAGCCGTTCTAACCTCCGAGGGATCCTCGCCGCGCGCAACTATACGAATAATTCGCCCGAAAGGCGGATATTTCAACTCTTCGCGTGCCTTCAATTCTATCTCGAAAAAGGATTCGACATCGCCGTTCACAGAAAAATCGACCGCCGCAGAATCCGGCCTGTAGGTCTGTATAATAACCTCTCCGCGAATATCGCTTCGTCCGGCGCGACCCGAAACCTGAGTAAGAAGCTGAAAAATCCTCTCGCCACTTCGAAAATCCGGAATCGCCAGCCCGATATCGGCGTTCAAAACTCCAACCAGTGCGACGTCCGGGAAATCATGCCCCTTCGCGATCATCTGCGTGCCGATAAGAACCGCGCCGGCTGTTTTCGAATACTCCGAAAGAACCTTCGCGTGCCCTTCCCATCGCGCAGTGTCGGCATCGAGACGGAAAATTCGTTCAGTCGGCATAATTTGTTCAAGCTCCTCCTCGATTCTTTGCGTTCCACGCCCGCGATAAAGAAACTCCGAGCCTCCGCAATTCGGGCAAAGATCCGTGGGGCGCTCCTCATGCCCGCAATAATGACATCGCAGGGTTTTATCGACGCTGTGATATGTCAGACCGATTCCACAATCCTCGCAGGTCGGAATGAAGCCACATTTGTCGCATTGAAGATAGGCCGAATATCCGCGCCGGTTCAGTAAAAGCATCGCACGATGCCCCGAAGAAATGACCTCGACAATCTTTTCGCGAAGCAAATTCGAGAATGGCGAGAAATTCTTGTTCTCCTCATGTTCTACAGCCATATCGACAATTCGGACCCCCGGCAATTGTGCACCCGGAACACGCTCGGGAATTCGAAGCAGTTTGTATTTCCCCTCACGTGCATTATGATAGCTCTCGGCAGAGGGCGTCGCTGTGCCGAGAACGACCGGACAACCCTCTATATGCCCGCGCATAACCGCGACATCGCGGGCGTTGTAATATGGCGGTGGCTCGTCCTGTTTATACGATGCTTCATGCTCCTCATCGACCACGATTAGGCCGAGATTCCGCACAGGCGCAAAAACAGCGCTTCGAGGGCCGATTGCGATATTTAAATCGCCCGATATAATCCTTCGCCACGAATCGAAACGCTCGCCCGGCTTGAGTCCGGAGTGCAGAATCGCCACCTCGCCCGGGAATCTCTGCTCGAACCTTTGACGCAAAAGCGGTGTCAGCGCGATTTCCGGCACGAGCACTAAAACCCCCTTGCCAAGCTTGCGCGCGAACTCGGCAGATTTGAGATAAACCTCGGTTTTGCCGCTTCCGGTAACCCCCCAAAGCAACGAAGTCTCGAATTTCCCTCTGCCTATCGCCTCGCTAATCGCTTTATACGCTTCGCCTTGCGGCTCTGTCAGGACGAGACCCTCTGCGGTGGGAGCGGCGACATGCAAATCATCGACCTCACGATAGACCTCTTCCTCGGATTCACTCAGCCAACCCTTATCTATAGCGGTTCTTACAGCGCCGGCTCCGAAAAGACCCGATATTTTCCGTTTGGGTTGCGAAGATTTATTCGCAATAAAATATTCGAGTAATTCTCTCTGTTTGTGGGCATTTGCGGGAAGATTTGCAAGTGCTTCGAGCAAAGCCGGTTTATCTATCGAGGGTGCAATTATCGATTGAGTCAGCGGCTTTTTTGTAGCCTTTATTTCAAGCGAAATATCCGCTAAACCCCGCGAAATAAGCTCTTCGAGAGCCGAATAGAAACCGTTTTCGCCCACCTTTTCTCTAAGCCAATTCTCAGGAGCGATTATCTTTTGCCGAAGAAGCTCATAGATTATCATCGATTTTTTCGGCAAACCTTTAGTATCAGCGCCGTCTTCGAAACGGACGATTCTATCGACCTCATAACCGACTCCACCCGGAAGCGCCGCACGGAAAGCATCCCCCGGCGAACAGGCGTAATAATCATAAAGCCATTTAAGAAGTTGCACAAGATTTTCCGAAAAAACAGGCTCCTCGTCGGGACAGGCCGATATCGCGCGGATCCGCTTGAGATCACATTTCTCCGCAAGCCCGACAACAACGCCGACCGTGTGTGTGTTGCGAAATGGCACAACCACGCGCATTCCCACCCGGACGTCCCCTTTCGCCCACTCGGGAATCTCATAGGTAAGTGTGAAATCCGGCCCGCCCGGAATCGCTATTTCAGCGAACTTTTCGATTCTTTTTCCCTTCCGAAAAAAAAGGGAACCCCGCCGGGCTCCCTATTTTAGACCTATTCAGGCAGATTTTAGTTGCCGCAAGCGTCCAGTCCGGCCTGAGCTTTGGCTGTGCCGTCTGCGTCGCCCTTTTCATTATATGCTATTTTCAGCAGTGCCCATGGCGCGCACCATTTTGGGAAATCCTTTGTAACCGGCCCGAGAAGTTTGACAGCTTCATCGTAGTTCTTCGAATCCATTTCATCCAAAGCCAGCACGACTTTCTCGGCGGCGGAGCCTTTTGCAGTGTTGCCGGTGCGTTTGAGGCTAATTGCAAACTGAAGCCATCCAAGAGAGTTCTGCGGATCGTTTGCGACCAATTTCTCGCCAATCTCCGCAGATTTGGTGTAATTCTCAGCCTTATAATGTGCTACCGTGAGGTTATAAAGCGCGTCGGCGTTGTTCGGGTCCATATCGACAACCTTCTGGAACTTGTCCGCCGCTCCGTTGTAATCCTCGCCGTTGAAAAGCAAAGTCCCATAATCGAACAGAACATCCGGGTTGTCCGAATATTGTTCCACAGCCTTATCGAGAACAGCCTTGGCCTCCTGAGTTTTGCCCTGTTGCATCAAAACCCTGCCCTGAAGAAGATAAACATCGACATCCGGCTTGCCTTCGGCGATGATTTTGCCGAGAATTCTTTCGGCCTCATCGGCTTTGCCGGCGTTGAATTCCCTCACCGCGATATTTTTGGCATATTCAGCGTTCATAGGATTAAGCTCGTATGCCTTGCGATAAGCTTCGTAGGACTTATCCTCTTCGCCAAGCTGGTCGTAGAAATAGGCCAGATTCACCCAACCGTCGGTGAAAGTTGGGTCGATGCTCACCGCGGTCAATGTGCTTTGCATCGCTCTGTCCCATTGCTTTTGCTCGCCGAAACGAATACCTCTATTAAAATGTTCGACTCTCTTGTCCTGACGCCAATCCGCGATATCGCGTGAGGTGTTCGGGTCGAGTTCGAGCGCGGTGTCGAAAGCTTTGGTCATCTGCGGAATGCTGTCCATTTCAGCGAAAAGCTTCCCCATTATAAGAAAAACTTCGGCATTAGTCGGTTCTTTTTCCGATGCCCTTTTAAGCTGATCGAGAGCCGCGGGGTAGTCCTTCTGTTGAATATAGACCCTCGCCGCAGTCATCTCGGCACTCTGGCAAGCCATAAAAGCTATACCCAGCGCGATTGCGAGAAGCACTATATATCTCTTTTTCATTTTACCTCCAGTAAAATTCGAATATCGAACTATTAAAGATATGATTTTGCTTTCGACGCGCAAGTTTTTTTCGGGCAAAAATGAACTACATCAAACAACTTTCGATGAATTCCCTCGGGTCGCAATCGTCGCGGATACCGAGCCTCGTGATTGCAAAATCATATTTGGCGGGGTCTTCGGGGGCAAAGACGCGGAAACCGGAGGTAATCTCGAGCGCGGTTAGCATATCCGCCCCTTTGCGATGTGTTAGTCCGATTTTTCCGCAAATCCGGTGCATATGCAAATCGATTGGCACAACAAGCATAGCAGGAGACAAACCCTCCCAAACCCCCGGATCGACATTATCCTTGCGAACCATCCATTTGAGATAGAGATTGCTCCGTTTGCAAGCGCTTCCTCGGTTCGGCGAAGGCAGAAGATAACTGTTTCCGCCCTCGAAGGCATTCGATATCTCGGCTGTCCAACCTGCAAGCGCTGGAATATAGGTTTCGTCCTCAGGCGAAATATTCACGGCGAATGAATTTCGAATCGAACCGTGTTTAGCGATGGCCGATTTCAGCCCGACCATCATCGAAGAAATATCCGCACCGTCGGTGAAGCGATGTTTGAATCCGCTAAAGTAACTCGCAAAGCCTTTTTTTGCAGTGTGTTCAACAAAATCGCGCGGGGATTTTCCCATTCGCGAAAGAGCGTTATCAACGCTTCTAACTATCTGTTTGACATTGCCATAGGCGAGAACAGCCGCAACAAGCCCCACAATTTCTCGGTCCTCTGCGGTTTCATATCGATAAACGAACTCGAGCGGATCGGGATGGATTAGCTCGGGTCGATTGTAACGCGAGTAAAGCTCTTCTAGTATTTCGAGTGTTAGACCGCTTTTCAAGCCGCCTCCATGGCAGAAAGTTCGAGGATATTATGCATAAATTCGCGCTCGCAGGCAAGCCAAAATAAGGCGACGACAGTTTTTGCGGGGTTGCCAACATAGGAGGCTGACAAATAATACTATCGTCGCCAATGGGTTAAGACTCGTTACGCGGGAAATCGTCTTGAACCTTTGGTTAATTTTCAGAATAATAAAGATATCGAAGAGCCGGGTCAAGAGAAAACTGTCTTCGGGGCGATTTTTGAAATAAAACTTGAAAAACAAGGCATTTGCGCTTTATTATATATTGAAAAAAGCACTTCTTTGCTAAACTATTAGATGCGACACAAATAGATGCGACACAAAATCACACCGCCCAACTCATTACCGATTCGTTCTTAAAAATTGGGGATAGAGGAGTTGTTTCAAATGAGACTCAAATGGCTGGTTGCTTTACTCATCGCCGTCCTTACAGCGTTTGCGGCCGAGGGCTTCTACAAAGACCTTTTCATGGACGGCGGCGCGAACCTCACCTCGCGAACAACCCTTCCCGCGACGGTTACCCTCGGCCTACAAATGGAATTTCTCGCAACCTCCAGCTCGGCATTCCAAAACTCGATCATGGTCGAGAACGACCACGATTACAACGGCTATCTGCTCTATCCCGACGGTTCGCCGCGCTTCCGTGTGATATACACAAACGGCGGTTCGGCGACATCGCACGGCAATTCCCTAGGCGAAACCGGCAGACAGCGTATCCGCGACTTTTTCAACAACGGAGGTTGCTACACAGGCTCCTGCGCGGGCGCTTTTATAACTTCGATTCACTATCAAACAACCGGCATAAACTCGGCGTATTATCATATCTGGCCGGGAAGAACCGCTTCCACAGGGGTTTCAGGCGTAGAGACCGGCCATTTTATCGAGCCGGGCGCGGCAATACTCGATTATTACGATTTCGGCGGCGACATGTATATCGACAGCATAATCCACCTCGGCGGATGTTATGCTCGCGAGACTGTCGATTGGCCGCCCGAAACCGAAGTTCTGCTTAGATACGATTACTCTCCGGCGTCGATGCACAACAAGCCCAGTTGTTGGGCATACAAAGGGGCCGATACCACGGGAAGGCTCGTGGTTATAGGCTCGCACCCCGAAGGAATCGAGAGCGGCGAACGGCTCGACCTTATGTGCGCGATGATCCTCTACGCCCTCGGTGGTCAAGGCGATCTCCGCGAAAAAGGTGTTCTCGCTAATGCAATCCCTCGGCTGATGGACCGCGAGACGATCGATCTCGAACCTGCCCACGCAAAAATCGGCGATTTGCAGTATCATCACTTCAAAATCTCTCTTCCCGTGGGTGCATCGAATCTTAATGTTCATCTCGAAGGCGAGTTTGGCTACGATTTCGATCTTTTTCTGCAACACGGCGATTTCGCCTTTCTCGGCGCATCGGACTATATGGACACGTCCGAAAGCTCGTCGAAAAGCCTATTTGTAGAATCTCCCATAAACGGCGATTGGTTCGTATCTGTCAAGCTCGACACAACAATTCATGCCGTAAATACCCCCGACGACTACTATTACGAAGGCGCAATGGAGCTTCTAAACGGCCTCGAATACACGATTACGGCTCAATGGGATACTGCAGTTATCGGCATCGAAAATGACAGGTTTGCCCAGAGTTTCAAGCTTATTGGCAACACACCGAACCCCTTTAACGACGCGACTTCGATAGAATTCATCCTTCCCGAAGCCTCCGATGTCCGAATCGAGATTTTCGCGCCGGATGGAAAACTAATCGATCGCTTCTCCGGTCGCGAGTTCCCCGAAGGGAAGAACACAGTCCTATGGCGCGGGAATGATGCGCTCGGCCGCAAATGCCCTTCTGGCTTATACTTCTACTCGATAGAAGCTGACGGAAAAACCCTCAGGGGCAAGATGTTGATGGTAAAATAATCTCATATATTATTGACTTAGTGCAATAATACAATGAAATATGCAAAATGCATAGACAATGATATATTTATCCCATTCAATAAAAAGAGCTTGACTTTAAGGCCTCGATTCATATATTCGGAAATGTGGCACGAAATATGTTATATTCTGGTGCTACGATACTAAGATAAATATTGTTAATTAATTTGTCTAAGGAGTAAAAAATGAGAAGGTCAGCAACAATTGTCGCAATCCTAATGTTAGCCCTTGTTTTCGCGGTTCTCGCGGTGAAAACTGCGGAGGTTTCCTCCGAAAATGAAACTGAACAGCAGGTAACTACCCAAACCACCGAAACAACGCCCGATGCTTCGGCTCCCCATGCCGGATGCGCCCACGCCAAAGCTTCGAACACGGACAAACCCCACGAGTGTTCTCATGCGAAAGAGGGCAAAGCCCATGAATGCGAACACGCCAAGACCGGTGAAGCCCACGAGTGCACTCACGCCAAATCTGGTGAAGCGCACGAGTGTTGCAAAGATGCGAAAGGTGCCACGCATGAGTGCAGTCATGCGAAAGCCGGCGAAACCAATGAATGCAAACATGCCGCAAAAGCTAAGCCGGCGACTCCCGCTCGCGGATGTTGTAGCAGTAAATAGTTATTTGAGGATATTAGTTCGAAGGACGGCAGAGATGTCGTCCTTTTTTTATTTTATGTAAACGATTGGAATTGTTCGCGAGTATTTACCTACCGAAATTCTCGCCAAATAAAGGCCTGTCGGGATGTTTTCATCGGGATGCCATACCGCAAGCGCAGGCGATTCTTCGGCGCTTAGGCCCGAAAGACAGCTTTGTATCGAACCATTCCATTTCGAATGTGCTGAAAAATATTGCATATCATACGCCGAAGAAGCGGCGGCTCCGCGCGATATAAGATTGCCGGCCAAATCGAAAATTTCGAGGCGCGCGGTGCCGCCCGGCCATGAGGCCGAGCCTGCGCGGTGAATGCCGAATGAAACCGCAGAATTGAATGGATTAGGGTAAGCGAGGATTTCAATATTTTTCGGAAGTTGCCCATCGAAAATGGACATGCCGACATCGAAAGCATAATTCACAAATGTGTCTGAGCTATCCGCAAGATAATCGTCGAACCGCGAATCGCCCATAACATAGCGCATCAAAAAGGCGAGGCTGTATTTCCTGATTATCTCGTGCCCGATTTCATAATCAAGAACACTGTCCGCGCCGCAGAAAGGATCAAGCTCGATTGTGCAGGTATCGCTCCACGCCGAATGAGTTGCCCGATGAATCTCCACCCAATATTTCGGCGAATCGAGCGTATCGAAAATCTCGGAAGCACTTGTATGTGTTAGTCCGAAATCATAAGTGCCGTTTTGAATCATAATCGGCTGGCTGATGCCGCGAATATCCTCCATACAGTTCATCGGTGCGCCGAACCTATCGACATAATTTCCCGAAAATGCCAGCCCCGCGAGAAAATAGTCATATCGATTAAGCATCGCATAGGTCGTTCTCGCGCCGAAACTATGCCCGGACATCCCGATTCGATTCGTATCTAACACGCCGAAAAGCCCCGCTGAATCGAGGCTAAGGTCAATAAGCCACCGCCGCGTGAAATCGACGTCCCCCGGACGGTTTATCCACGTATCCCCAAGCGCGGCTGAATCGAGGCAGTCCTCCTCGCCGAACATGCTCCCCGGATGCATCGTTGCGACCGTAACAAACCCCCAACTCGGCAGAAAACTCGTGTAATAGACCGAAGCCAGCGGATGCCCGCACGCGCCGTGCGAGTAGAAAACGACTGGTCGCGCAGTGTCGCCGAGAACCACCCTCGATTCCCAATAACCCTGAAGCGCTTCGACCCAAAAACCTATAATAGGATCGGCGGGATACCAAATATAAACATCCATCACACGAGTTGTCGTATCGGTGTCACTTGGCCGAGAAATAGACCTCATTCGCACCCCTACATCGTAGGGACCGTATTCGGTGGGCATCTGCGCGATAACCGCAAATGTCATTGTGAGAAGCACAATTGAAATCCACCTATACATCCAACCTCGCCGTAAGTTCGATAGGCACTGCTTTTAAAGCCTTCGAAACGGGGCAACCCTCTTTCGCGCCATTTGCGAATTTCATAAATTCGTCTTCAGAAATCCCCGGCACAACCGCAACTGTAGAAAGCTCTATTTTCGTTATCTCGAATCCCTCGCCAACCTTCTCGATATGCACCTTTGCGGTCGTGTTGATCGATTCGGGCGAAAAACCGTTCTTGGTCAATCCGACAGCAAGTGCCATACTAAAGCATCCGGCATGCGCGCCCGCGATAAGCTCTTCCGGATTCGTTCCCGGATCGGTCTCGAATCTCGACCCGAGGGAATATTTGCTCTCCATTGCACCGCTTCCAAGCGCGATAACACCGTTGCCTTTGCCGGCGGGGCCTTTCCATACTGCCTCTGCGTTGCGAATCATATTTTATCCCTTTCGTTAGATTTATATATCCAATTATACAAATAATTAGCAGTATTTCAACAAAAAACGCCCGCATTAAACGGGCGTTGAAAAGAAACAATATAGAACTAAGCTGGCTTGACCGGCTCGCAAATATCCACAATGAATTTGCCTTCAGGATGAGAATCCGGATCGTTCAGATAAATCTCATAGCAAATCCCGTTGTTTGGGATATAACCACTGTTCTGAATCCAGCCCATAAGCGCGCCCCATGCGTCCGCAAACTGAGTGTGGTCGATCTCGACATGCGCAACTGCGAAAAGCCCGCCCGGAATAACCTGCGTTTTGACTTCACCCTCGCCTTCGGTGCCTTCGGGGACAACGATACAGGCGTCGCTCCGAAGCTCTTCCGGTGGTGTTTCCCCCGGATCGTCAAAATAAGCCGCAAGCGCCTTTGTATCAGCATTCCAAAGCCCGCGCATTCCTACCCATTTGCCAATCCGCTCGAAAACCGGTCCGATAAGATTGTAAGGCCCCACATGCCGAATATAAGCCACAAAAAATCCCGGCATCTCCTTGATTTCGACTTCAAACTTAAAGTCGCCCATTCTTCCTCCTTATTTAACTTAAAAAAACTTATTGCGGTGGTTTCTGATCGGCTGTATAAACCAGTCTGCTCAGATCGAAACCATTTTCGCGTAGGCGTTCGATTATACCCGAGAATTTCGCGTCGTCCATCGACATATCCCTGCAGAGTATCCACAAATATTTCTTCGAAGGCTCGCTAACAACTGTATATTCATAATCTTCACCAAGATCGATTACCCAATAGTCTGCCTTAAAAGGCCAGAAAAAGCGCACTTTCAGCTTGGAATTCGTCTCGTCCGCAGGCCATGCCGTCCCTTTGGCGCTTCTATCAGGCTTGCCGCCGAATTCTTCGCCCCAACAGGAATTAAGAACCTCGATTCGCCCGTTCCTTTTAAGCGAATACTCCGCAGTCGCGAGTCCGCAACTGACAGGCTGAAACCGCGCCGGAAAATAGGCCAGCTGAAACCATCGCCCAAGATATCTGTCAAGTTCAACCTTTTCGACAGTTCGTAATTCGCCATTGCTCTCTGAAGACATCGCTAACCCCGTAACAATAAGTGTGAGAAGAAGTGCAGTGAAACAAGCTATCCTTAGCATTTTTCACCCCTCGAGAGTGAGACATAAAAGGGAAATAACTCGCATTTCATAATCCCCTCCACCAAAGCCGGGTCGGAGTTCATTATTCCGTAAGCCTCATCCTCCGAGCCGGCCTCGAAAACAACGATTCCAAACGTCCGAGAGTCCTCGTTAAGAGTCCTTCCAGCCAATACAACCGTTCCTTTCTCAATGAGACCTTTCAAATACTCGAAATGCCTTTCGATAATCTCTTCGTCGATTTCAGTCCAACCGGCCTCGTTGTGAAGCCTCTCGACAAGCTGAAGTCTGTATAAGAATTCCATTTCCTATCTCATTGCTGAAGCCATCCGTTCGATAGCCTCCGGTTTTAGGTTCGAGCGGCTTCCGGCCTGTTTCGACACAATCTTGATGGCGGTTCTTTCGAGAAAATTCAGCTTCTCCCAAATAATCTCGCCGCCGAAATTCTCCACCGAAACCGCGTGTTCGCGAAGCTTTGCCGGCCAAAGACGCTCAATTTGCTCGCGAACATCATCATCCGTATCCGCCGAACAACACAGAAAAAGCCCGAGCTTCTTTTCGAGCAGAAGTGCCTCGTTGGTTTCGAGTAATTTCGCTATCTTTTTCGGAATTCTGCCAGCATAAACCGAAAACCCGATGATAACGGTATCCGGGCAGTGAAGACATGGGATTTCATCCTTATCGATATTCACGACCTTAACATCCCCGCCCATCTTCTCGGCAAGTAGATTCGCACATTTGTCCGAAGTGCCGTGCTTTGTCGCGTAGATTATAATTGCACTCATCTCAACCTGCCTTTAGAACTCGCGGAAAACGTAGAAAGCGTCTTTATCGCTGTAATAAAGACGTTTGAACCCCATCGCCTCGATCTCTTTGAACATCGCACTGGTCTCGAAACGGTCTATCCACGCCTTGTTCATTGCTACAGTCGAAAGTGTTATATCTGTGTTGTTATCGCCATCGACTCTAACCTCGACAGCCATTCCAGCCTCGCGGAAAGCCTCGGTGGCAAGCGCGGCGTATCCGGCACGATTATTCACCGCGGCCAAATCGATTTCGCCAGTCCCCACCTCGGTCGCGCCGGATTTGACATCCTT
This sequence comes from uncultured bacterium, assembly GCA_964459995.1. Taxonomy (GTDB): domain Bacteria; phylum UBP14; class UBA6098; order UBA6098; family UBA6098; genus CAZSHG01. Next base: position 42,663 of record CAYWOR010000001.1, read on the forward strand.
TTCGACCTTCTCGACCTCGACTACTTTCTCTGTAAGAGCCGCTTTTTTCCCTCCACAGGAAGCGCATTTCGCCAAGAGAGCGATAAAAACCAAGAAAACAACAATAAATACTATCGCCAAACAACCTTTTATGCCGAATTTCCCCGACGATGTCGAGCCTGAAGCACCTACCGGAGTCGCGGCAGTGGGCGGATATCCGCCGCCGCTGGAAGGCAGTGGCGAAGCCGCACGCTTCTCGGAATAATCCGTCGAGGGAAGTGGTGATGCCGCGCTCTTTTTTGTTCCGTAATCATCAGAGGGCAAAGGCGATGCCGCGCGTTTGCGGTCGCCATCCCCCGAAGGCATTGGCGATGCGGCGCGCTTTTCGTAATTACCGGATTTCATATCAGATGATGCGCGAAGCGGTTGTGCATCGTCTTTCGGAAGAGGCGATGCCGCGCGTTTCGGCTGTGCGTCGTCTTTCGGAAGCGGTGATGCCGCCTTTTTGACGTTCATATTGTCGAGTGTCTTATCCTGCGATTTCTCGCCGCCCTTGCCCATTGCGGCTTTGAGTTTGCTCGCGGTGTTTTTATCTTCTGCCATTTCGGCTCCTTTCGTTTCGGTAAATATATTCAAAAAGTCTTCGCAGGAGAAGCTTTTTTTCATGGTTTCCAAACCAGAAGTATCAACGGCACGCTCACGGCGATTACCAGAATCGTTAGCGGAAGTCCCATTTTCCAATAATCCCCGAATTTATAACCTCCGGGGGTCATCACAAGAATATTCGACTGATGACCTATAGGCGTCATAAAGGGGCACGATGTGGCCACCGCGATACACATTAGAATCGGGTCGATGGAAATTCCGAGTTTCTGTGCGATTACTATACCAATCGGCGCCATCAGAACAGAGGTTGCCGCCGTGTTGATTACATTCGCCAACGCCAATGTAACAATCATAATTCCTATCATCATGACCCAAAGCGGCAACTTTCCAGCAAAATGGACCATCGAATTCGCAACTAATTCCGTGCCGCCGGTTATTTTGAGAGCACTACCCAGTTGTATCATCGCCGCCAAAAGGACAATCACCGACCAATCTATATCCTCGTATGCCTCTCGCACCGGAATAAGCTTCGTCAAAACAAAAACAACAGCCGCAATCGCGAAAGAAATCTGCACAGGCAGAAACCCTGCAACCACAGCGATTATCGAAACCACGAAAATAGAAAGTGCAAGCAAAACCCTCGGCGGAAATCCGATACGAAGCCCGCGCTCGGCAAGCGGAAGGCATCCGAGAGTGCTTATTGTGTCGTCCAACACCGTTTTTCGCCCCTGAAGTAGAAGCACATCCCCCACCGCGAAACGCACCAAACCAAGCCGCTTCCGAATCTTCCAGTCATGTCTCGCCAACGCCAGAAGATTGATACCAAAACGATTGCGCAAATCCATCCCTGTCGCTGTCCGGCCTACCAGCCGCGAATTCTTCATCACAACGACTTCCTTGACGATGACCTCTTTCCCCTCGGTGTCTTTGCCTGTCTCAATTTCCTTCCCGCCGGCAAGGGTGAAGCCCGTAACATCGAGGAAATTCTTCAGGCTGTCCGAATCGGCCTCGATAATTAAAACATCCCCGGCCAAAAACTCCGTTTCCGGCGAAGGCATCTGACAGCGCTTCTCGCCGCGCACATGGCAGATGATGTTCACATCGACGCCCCTGTGCTTTCTAAGGTCGAGAATTCTCTTTCCGCGAAGTTTCGAGTTCTCTTTGACAATCACTTCGGTAACATAATCTTCGATGTCGAACATCGTCTGCTGGCTGTCCCCCGCCTCTCGATGCGGAATCAAACGCCAGCCGATCAACGCGATAAAAAGCAACCCAACAACCACAACACCAGCCCCGACCGGCAAATAATCGAACATGTGAAAGGCCTCTCCGACCGCCTCCTGCCTAAAAGTTGCAATAATAATATTCGGAGGCGTGCCGATAAGCGTCATCATCCCGCCCAGTAATGAAGCAAAAGCTATCGGCATCAACACAAAAGAGGGCGACCTTCCCGATTTTCGAACCAGATTCACCGCCACCGGCATCATAATCGCCAATGCGCCGACATTATTCATGAATCCCGAAGCGATCGCAGTGATTCCCGTGAGAAGAATTATCTGTAAAAGCGCGTTATTACCGGTTTTCCGCGCTATTCTACGGGTAATTGTGTCGATAAGCCCGGAGTTCTGCAAACCTTGGCTGATAATCATCACCGAAGCGACCGTGATAACAGCCGGATGTGCGAACCCCTTAAATGCAGTTTCTGCGGGGATAATGCCGAAAACCACGACCACAAATAGCGCTAAGAGTGCTACGAGGTCGTATCGAACCTTGCCCCACATAAACATCCCCAAAGCCGCCGCTATCGTGATGAAAACTATGACCATCGATTGTTCCGTTTCGCCATTCTGTTCGTTTCAGTTCGTCTGTTCTATTTGATCAGCTCTATCTTCTTTGTGTCGGATTTGTCGCCGCATTTCACGACAGCCATATAAATCCCAGATGGCACAGGCTCGCCGCGGTATGCATATCGCTCGACATTCCAGAAAACCTGATGTTTCCCCGGGCCGGGAGAAGAGTCGGCTATCTTTGCAACCTGTCTGCCCGTTATGTCCCAAATCGTTACCGTAACGGGATCGAAAGAACTCACCTCATACTCGATTCTTATTACCGAGTTAAAAGGATTCGGCGAGGCCGACACAATTCGCACATCCTCCGGCAAAGAGGCACGCGGTTCCTCGGTGGAAATATATGTTCCAAACAACGTCGAGTCTATTAGATTGTTATCCCAGTCGTAAGCGCGATAGACAATATAGTCAACAGTCATATCGAGCAGAATATAATGATAAACGGCATGATAGACGAAAATATAGGGCCAGTCCTGCAACCAATGATCGAGTGCCGCCCCGCCGCCGCCGGTTATCACATGCGCAACGCCGTCCTTCTCGCCGCGCTCATAATCATGCGTATGCCCTGCGAAAACAATATCGACATCGAAAAGCTCGTATAGCGGCACAAGAAAATTGCGAACATTCTCTTCGCCGTCATAACCGGGCGAGTCCCAGCCTTCCGAATAGGGGGGATGATGATGAAAAACCAATAACCACGGCGCCGACTGAGCCGCAGAGGACGAAAGCTCGTCATATAGCCACATATATTGCTCGGTCAGTGGCAAATATAGGCGGTTTGTGTCCATAAAAATCAAATACCCGGGGCCGAACCTCGTCGAAAACCAATGCTCGTTTCCCGGCTGTGCGAAATAATTGTCGAACCAATAAGAATCGGCCTCATGATTGCCGATTGATATGTATGACGGCGTGTTCCTTAGAAGATTCCTCGTTGGATAAAGATACTCGATAACCCACTGGCTATAAACCCCGCCATTTGTAACCACATCGCCCACATTTATCGCGAGATCGGCATCGCGCGTAATCATCGCATCGACAACATGCTCGTGCGAGATATAATCCGTCCGGTTGTCGCCCCAAATTACAATTCGCACAGGTGCGGTGTCCGGCGGCTTGGTCTTGAAATAATATTCCGAGCCGGCAATTAACGAATCGCCAAATCGAACACCGTAATAATACTTCGTGTTTGGCAAAAGCCCGTCGATTTCAACCTCGTGAATAAATGTCGAGGGTGAATCGACCGAATCGGTGAAAGCCATCGTTGTGCCCCAATAAACACGCCCATGCGTCGAGGTCGTCGTTTCCCACATAATTGTCATGCCGTCTTCCTCGGGCATCTGTATCCACGGCCCCGCGCGAAGATTTCCCGTCGTTACAACCGCCTCTCCCGGAAGAACGCTGACATTATCGAAATTCGCATCGTTGTTGGCATAACAGGTAAGGCCGATTTTCCCGCGCGAATAGGTCGGGTCGGAGGCCGCCACCACAAGCGTCCCCGAATCGAAAACCTTCATCGAATCGCCGATACAGCAAACCGAAACATTTACGAAATGCTCCGGCCATGTGAAATCCGAGGCATTGACCGCGAGAAGTGTGAAAACACCGTCAACACATTTGTCGATACGGCGGAAAGGCCCACCGTTCGCGGGATCCTCGACACATAAATATCGATAATAATTCCTCTCGTCCCTCGCACGGAAAATAAGCCCCATGCCGTCGTCGTCCGAGGATTTCCACTCGACATTGAAAGTGTAATCTGTCCAACCCGTGTCGCCGGTCATCGCCTGAGTTCCCGTATAAACATCGTATTCGGCCTCGGTGGTGTATATATTGCTCGTCTGACGAAAACATCCGGCGGCAACAGCCCACACCGAAGGCCCGCTGGAGTATGGCGCAATATCATAAATAATCCAGCCGTCATAATCGCCGTCGCTGAAATCGTCGATAAAAGGCAACCCTTGCGCGAAAAGCATCACCGAGACAAATAGAACAAGAAAAAGCCTTTTCATAATATTCCTATTCGAAATTGTTTGCGAAGCCAAGCTCGCTTTGATTATTCACGATTCTTTCTCCCGTGCACAGCTCCAGCTACGCAACGCCTTTGTCCTCGAAGCTTCGCTTCAAACATTTATTTTACCACTGGAAGCAGAGCTTCCCAACCATTTGCGCAACATAGGGAGAAAATAAGCTTTAATCTCTATTAAGGAGTGCTTTCACCTCTTCAATAGAATACGCTGGTTTGCGCAGATGTATTACAGCATGGCAATTTGGACAAACTGGACGAAGATCGTTAATCGGATCGACTTCGTATTCTTCCTGAATGTCTGACAATGATCGAAGATGGTGAATATGAATATATCTTTCGGCAATCTCTCCATACCTTTCGCCAAAATCAAAACCACATATACAGCATCTTTGGCCGTGAGACTTTAGACATTCATTCCGAGCCTTAGAACTTCTCTCATAAGCGTTTACCGAAACCCGCGAAACCGAACCTTCAACAAATCGATGGGCTTCATCCTCCTCAACTTCTTCAGCAAATGTCATGGTTATATCGTTGTTAACGAATCCCAATTTTTCGAGTGCATTCGCTAATTGCGGACGCATGATCCAATGCCATTCACCGTCCCTTTTTTCAAAGGTAATAATCGCGCCAAGACGCTCTTTCATAGGGTTAAAACCGAGCTTTTCCCCGAGTGTCTTTCCAAGTTGGCCGTAAAGCAGGTTAACTCTGCCATAATGAGTAAAACCGAGCGATACGGCCATCTGCTTTGATGTGATTGTTTGCATAGGCGCGGAATAATGAAGTCTAAGCATCCGAAGTTGAGTATCGGTTAGTGAAATTTCTTTCAAAGCATCCACATAATTCTCTGTCGATGGTGTCTCCGTAGATTTATTAGTCATTTTCCCTTCACCTTTCGCAAAGCTTTGTTTCGTGCCGTCTTCATACGGGTCGGTCGGGTCATTCCGCGGGGGCGGGGGATTTCTTCTTCGGCGTCCAGATGCCGGATTTATTGACCATCCCGAGCGTCAGAAGGCGCGAATCGTCCACGCCCCAGTGCGCCACCGCGCGGAGAAAGACATTGCGCAAAATCCGCTCGCCCTTCTTGCGCAAACGCCTGCGTTCGGAGTTTCGCGCACGGGCCTCGGCGCGTTCGCGGGAGATCGCCTCCTGAACCGGCCGATGCTTGTCCAGCGCTGTCTGCAGGCGCTCGAACGGCGGCGGCGGCACGAAAAACCCCGGCAGTTCGGTCGCCAGCGCGGTATAGCCCTGCAGGATGCTCTCCGCCATCGCGACATACTCCGCCCGGCGTTTGGGGACTTTTTTGCCAAGCTCGAACCGCTCCTCGATATAGATCCGCGCATCGCCGCCCTCCAACGCGGCGAACCCGCGAAGCGCCTTCCTGCAATCGTAAACGCCCTTCTGCACCTCGAGGCTCGTGCCCCTTATCAAGACAGAATATTCGGCCTCGTCGGCGCGTTCCTCCTTCGCTTGGTAGCCCATATTGTGGTATTTTCCGACAAAAGCTTCAATCTCGGCGACCTCAGCCTCCGAAAATCCGATGCTATCGTAACATTCCGATAAGCCATTAGCCATAATTCTTATTCTTTCACGAAAATCCCCTTCGCTATCCTTGCCGAACGAATTATTTCTAAACATTGCTCGTCTCCTTCATTGAATAAATTCATATATATTATAATGATCTTTATTCCTATTTGCAATAGCATTTTTGATATTCTTCGTCCACGCGAAGAAATAAGTGATATAAAATAAACAATATCAAATAGAAGCAAAAATCTTTTAAGAAAAAATGAAGATTTAATAATTAGTATTTATGATATTAATGATAGTTA
>CAYWOR010000001.1:49049-339971 GCA_964459995.1 uncultured bacterium
TTTTCATAACCCGCGTCGGCGTGGCGGATTACTCCCATGCCGGGGTCGTTACAACAATTTAAGAAAATCGTCGAGGCCAATTCGTGCTTGTTTGACAATATGTGACAAAGTCGAACGCTTAACGGGTTTGTGGGCTGGGATGGTCAGTTTCACAAGCTCGTCGCCAAATCGCCTTTGGAGCCGAATATGGCTCCCCTTCCGCCGAACGACAATCCATCCCGCTCTCTTAAGCGCATTGATGATTTGGACATATGACAGGCTCGGCACTACCGTCATACTACCAGCTCCTCAACAATCGCGTTTTCGTCTAATTCGAAATCATCTTCGACCGGTTCGAGGAACAGTTCGATCGCCTCGCGAATATTCGCCATCGCTTCCTCGACCGTCTCGCCCTCGCTGATACAACCCGGCAACGAGGGAACATAGACGGTGTAACCTGAGTCCTCGCTCGCCTCGATAATCACCTTGAATTTCATATCTTCTCCAGTGTTAAATTGCCGCCAATCAATTATACTCTTTTCATTGGAATTTTCACGCCCTTGTCTTGCGCCACTGCGATGGCCTTCACTTCCCATGATAAAAAAATATTCACCTCGTGGACTCCTTTATCACAGATCGAAATCATCTTCGCTGAGACCGGTTATATCGCTTATCTTTTTCAATATTTCGATCTCTCTTTTCTCTATGAACTTTCTATATCGCTTGAAATCTAAAAGCTCTCTATCGATTAATGCTTCTTTTATAACTAAGTCCGGAACATCACTGAAGAAATCTTTAGGATGCTTATTGCTTTTATTCTGATTCTTCGTTCTCCCCAATATCCAGAAATTAGCAAAGTGGTTGATTTCTGTTTCGTCGTATTTTTCCTTTAATCTCAGAGTTGAGCGAGGAAATATATGATCAATGTTAGGGGAGTTTCTTTCGTATTTAACATCATGTCCACTTAAACCTTGGACCAAATGTAAAACTAATGGGATGTTCCCTTGAAGAAGAGCGGGGCTATATCTATCAATCTTCTCCCAGTACCTTACCCATCGAATCAAACCCTCCAGAGGGAATAAACCTTGATTCCCCTTCCCCTTAATCTCATCTCTAATAAATCTCCATAATCTACTGTCGGCGTATCTCGAGAACGGTTTTGTAAAAGCCAATATGAATATGGCTTTTTTTACCCTCTCGACTTCTTGGTTGGGGACAAGATGGTTTGTAGTTATAAATAGATAATATACAAGAGGGACGATATTGTTAGCACCACCAATCAAGCCCCCGCTGGCTATTTTACAATTTTCTCGTATGAAATCGAGTGAAGATTTTATTGCACTACAGCACCGATCGAAGTTTGCTTGAATCCTATCGAGATTATCCTTTTTTCGCAACAAGTCAATATTTAGCTTCGTTCCCAAATCGGAAACAGCAAATAGACAGCGGATCACAAAGTCGTTATTAATTGCGAAGTTATTATCGCTATTGATATCTTTAACAAATTCAGGCAATTTCATAGCTGACTCTCGCCAGCCGAGTTTAATCATGCTAAATATCAAATCAGACCTATTGAGAGGTGTCCCTTGTGTATTTATTCTCACAAACGCTTCGAGAACATCTGACTCTGACTTCCTGCTTTTACTACCAAGAGGTTTATTCTCGTCAATTGTTGTAACTTTGAGAATATTGGGATCGGCACTTAAGTTTGTAGAGAGAATTGAAAAATTTAAACTAAGTCTGAGATTATCATCATCATTCAAATTGAAAAGGCTTTTAATTTCTTGTTGCTTTACCATTTGTTCTCTTGCGTCCATGCTTAGAAGCTCAGAAACTTCGATGTAATACTCAATTTCCTTGCTTTGTCCATTCTGAACTGCTTCGATAGCTTCATTGTTCCACTCATCAATCTGATTCGTGTCGTTGAAGTTGAAATAATACTTATCCTCTCTAAAGTCGCTGTTCTCTCTTCCACTCAGTATATCGAAGTATAATCGTTTGCCTTCTATTGAGCCGTAGAGGGCAATAAACAGTGATTGCAGGCGTTGTTGACCATCTAAAACTATTCGTAACCTCTTTTGGCTCCTATTATCTCTAAATGTATGAAGACTATCGCTTTGAAAATCTCTAATAAATGATCGATAATCAATGTCATTATATGTCTCCCAAAGCAGTATTATCCCAATTGGATAACCTCGCATAATTGAATCAAATAGCTTTGCTATTTTTTCTTCTTCCCAAACAAAATCTCTTTGAATAGCTGGGAGAACAATTTCATTATTCTCTATCTGTTGAGTTAAACTCATGATGTTCATAGAATTCCTTCAGAAATGATGTTTTTTTTCCTTGCCTAGCTCAAGCTACGTAACGCCCTTTGCCCCGAGCCTTTCATGATCCGAGAATATTTTCATCCCATCGGCACTTTCACGCCCCGCGCCTTCGCGACCTCAATCGCTTTCTCATACCCCGCGTCGGCATGGCGGATCACTCCCATGCCCGGGTCGTTGGTGAGGACGCGCGAAAGGCGCAAATCCATCTCCGGCGTGCCATCGCAGACAATCACCTGCCCGGCGTGAAGCGAGTAGCCGATCCCCACACCGCCGCCGTGGTGGAACGACACCCAGCTCGCCCCCGAGACGGCGTTCAGCGCGAAATTCAGTAGCGGCCAATCGGCGACCGCGTCTGTGCCGTCACGCATCGCCTCGGTCTCGCGGTTCGGCGATGCCACGCTTCCGCAGTCGAGGTGGTCGCGCCCGATAACTATCGGCGCTTTCACCCTACCCTCGCGGACGAGGCGGTTGAACATAAGCCCCGCCCTGTCGCGCTCGCCATAGCCGAGCCAGCAGATCCTGCAGGGCAGGCCTTGAAACGCGACGCGCTCCCTCGCCAGCTTCAGCCAGCGATGCAGATAAGGCTTGTCGGGGAAGAGTTTGATCAGCTCGTCGTCGATTGTGAAGATATCCTGCGGGTCGCCGGAGAGGGCGCACCAGCGGAACGGCCCCTGCCCCTCGCAGAACAGCTCGCGGATATATGCCGGCACGAAGCCCGGGTATTTCCATGTGCCGTCGGAGTTGCGCGCCTCGGCGTCGGTGATATTGCCGCCGGCGACCGCGTTGCCGCGGAGGTTGTTGCCGTAGTCGAAGGTCTCCGCGCCGCGGCGCTGAAGCTCGATCATCAGGCGGACATGCTCGGCCATGGTTGCAAGCGAACAGCGCTTGTATTCCTCGCGGTCTTTTGCCCGAAGTTCCAGCGCTTCGGCGAAGCTCATGCCCGATGGCACATAGCCCTCGATCGGGTCGTGCGCGCTGGTTTGGTCGGTGAGGATATCCGGCGTGATGTTCCGCTCGATAAGCCTTTGCAGAAGCTCGACCTGATTGCCCACCCAGACTATGCTCTTGCCGATCTTTCGGGCGGTGTAATCCAGCGCGCGGTCGATCGCGGTGTCGAGGTCGAGCTCGATCTCGTCGAGGTATCTCGTGTCGATGCGCTTTTGCGCGCGGGCGAAATCGACCTCGGCGGAGAGGTAGGTCGCGTTGCACATAGTAGCCGCGAGTGGCTGTGCGCCGGACATCCCGCCGCAACCGCCCGAGACGACGAGCCTTCCGGCGAGGTCGTCCGTGCCGAAGGCTTTGCGCCCCGCCGCCGCGAAACACTCATATGTCCCCTGCAGGATCCCCTGTGAGCCGATATAGATCCAGCTTCCGGCGGTCATCTGGCCATACATCATCAGGCCGGCCTTCTCCAGCTCGTGGAAATGCTCCCAGTTCGCCCATTTGCCGACGAGGTTCGAGTTCGCGATGATCACGCGCGGGGCGTAGCTGTGCGTTTTGAAGACCCCCACCGGCTTGCCCGACTGCACCAGCAATGTCTCGTCGTCCTCGAGTTCCTTGAGCGTTCGGACAATCGCGTCGTAGCACTCCCAGTTGCGCGCGGCCTTGCCGGTGCCGCCATAGACGATCAGCTTGTCGGGGTCCTCGGCGACCTCGGGGTCGAGGTTGTTCATGAGCATTCGCAGTGCGGCTTCCTGATGCCAGCCTTTGCAGGATATTTTATCGCCCTTCGGCGCGTGGATGATGTGTTCGGGCATGTTTCCTCCTTATGAATAGCTGTCTTCGATGTCAATTTTCAAGTTAATATTAGTTTTCAAAAAGTCAATAATTCCAAATGGCGATCACACGCCGTAATCCTTTTCTTATGGCTTCCCGCGAAAGTTTACGCTTGCTATTTCCCTCTCAGAAGACTTCTGTAAACCTCAGCCTCACCCTCGATCATTTTCGCCAGCGAAAACCTATCCACCACAGACAAGCGCGCATTTTGTGCGATAAAATTCCGCAAAGCCTCATCCTCGATAAGCCGTCGAAGCGCTGACTTCAAAGCGTCAGAGTCATCCGGCGGAATAAAAAGGCAATCCTTTTCGTGAATTCCCGCTTCGATTACCCCGCCAACTTTCGTCGATACAGCGGCGATTCCGGAGGCCTTCGCTTCCAAAAAAACAAGTGCGAAAGCTTCATTTACCGAGGGTAGGACGAAAATGTCCAAAGCTCTATATGCCTTCTCGGGATCGTTCACGAAACCCGGCAAATGCTTTCTATCGCTATCTACATCAGCAAGGATTTCTCTGATAATTTCGTCTTCGTCGCCATCCCCGACAAGCAGAAGGTGAAGATTTGGATACTCGCGCCACATCTCCGCGAATGCTCGTGCCAGAAATGAAATTCTTTTCCCGAAAGTGAATCTGCCCACATTTCCCACAACTAAAGCATTTTCGGGAATCCCAAAGCTTTTTCTAATTTGCCTTTTTTCGTCAGGCACAGCCGGACGATACACCCCCGTGTCGATTCCGTTGTGAACGACCTTGAAACCGGAATTATCGATCTTGAAGTAATCCCTGTAATGATCTGCCACGTATTGAGATACGGTGATTACCGCATGTGCCTTCGCCACCCCTTTTCGCTCGACGAATGTGGCGAGAACCTTCCGCCGATAGATGTTTGCATTATGAGCTTCGAAAAGGCATTTCGCGCCGATTTTTTTCGCGGCGTTAAACACAAACCATTGAAGTGGCGGATTATAGGCCTGCACAATGTCGGGAGCGAATTTCCGCGCAATTTCTGCAATATGATCGACTTTCGTGAAATAGGTTGGATAGAGATAGAGCGGAACCCTTTTCATCTCGGCACATTCGGCGAACTCACCTCGTTCGGCGAAAAATTTGTCCAAACTCGCCCGCCCGAAAAGCCCAAGATGCCCGAAATCGAATTCATCGCAAAGCCCGAGTGTTTTTTCGATTATTACCTTTTCGATTCCGGCCTTGCCGATACCGTCCGTGATGTGCAGAATTCTGGGTTTTTTGTCCATCGAAACGCCTTTAGTCGAACCTTTGCGACACCTTTCCTTATTATAGTGAAAGGGAACATAAAAACAAAGTCTTTTTGGTGTCGAATGATCCTTGAAATAGACGTCTTTTAGGATGATTCTTAAAAAAATTAATAAATTTATTAAAATATTCAAAATTGTGCTTGACATTTCTAAAATTAGAATTAAATTATCTTATGAAAACGAAAGGAGTTCAAAAATGGAACTGAAAAAAATACCGGGGTGCCCATCATGCAAGGGCGAAGTGATAGTTACCGAATACATCTGCCCGAAATGCGGCATTACCGTCCGCGGAAAATTCCGGTCGGGGCCTTTCTCGGAACTTAACGACGAGCAGGTCAGCATCGTCGCCGCATTTCTCGCCTCAGGTGGAAATATCCGCCAGATGGAAAGCAGGCTCGGAATGAGCTACCCCACTGTCAAAACGAGGCTCAGAGAGATAAATATCGCTCTCGGCCTTGAAACTGAGGAACAAATTGTCGAAAGCGACAAATCAAGCATCCTCGACAAACTCGAAAAGGGCGAAATAGATGTGCAGAAAGCCCTCGAAGAACTCGAAAAGGAGAAAAAATGAGCGACGAAGTCATGAAAATACTTAAACTGCTGGAAAATGGCAAAATCAACGCCGAGGAGGCTGAAAGGCTTATCTCTGCGGTCTCCGGGCAAAGTCGGAAAGGCGGATTCTATGTTCCGCCACCCCAAAAACCGCCCAAGATGCCCAAGGATTTCGTCCGCAGAATCGAAATCATTCCGGATCAGGTCGGACAGGCAATTTCCGCGGCTTTCGGATCGGTCGGCTCGAACGCCGGAAGAAAAACCTTCCCCGATGCCAAAGAATTTGCTATCAAGGTCGTCAGCGGAAATCTCGAAATCGCCCCGGGAGGCGACGAAATCGCCTTCGACGGTGCCGCGTGGCCGATGAAATCATCTATGGAGAATGACCGTTTGGTGATTAACGCTATTAATACAAATGCTGTTCTCGAGGTTCCCGAAGACATCGAAGGCATTGTGAATGCCGTAAGCGCCGATGTCAGCGCGAAAGGACTTCGGGCGAAAATCCAAATCGAGCAGGTCAGCGGTGATGTTGCGGTCGAAAATTGCACCGGCGATTGGAAAATCGCAACAATTTCCGGCGACGTCGATATCGAGGAGTTCACCGGAAACCTGCTTGTTCGAAGCCGTAACGGCGATATTTCGCTGACAATAGCCGGCCCCGGGGAATATACCGCCGATACAATATCCGGCGACATCGAAGTCGGATACCCCGATGGATACGTCGTCGAAATGAACGCAAAATCCCGCGAAGGTGTAGTCGATCTCGCCGAAAACCGAGAATCGACCGAAATAACAAAAGAAGGAAAAATCTCACTGACATTGAAAAGTGTCAATGGTGATATAACTATAAGAGAATAAAGGAGTTATCATGAAAGACAAAAGCGAAGAAAAGAATTACGAAACCAAGAGGGATATACCAGAACCCAACTGGATAAAAGTCAAGAGACTTCGCCCGAGAATTATTATCTAAAGGAGGATAAAATGAATGAAGAGAAAATGAAGATTCTCAACATGCTCGAGCAGGGCAGTATCACGGCTGATCAAGCCGCGAAACTTCTCGATGCGGTTACTGCGGTGGACGAGAGCGGCTCTGCCAACGGCAAACCCAATCGCTGGCTAAGAATCCGAATCTCGGAAGGCGGCGTGGAGAAAGTTAAAGTTAACCTTCCCCTAAAGCTCGTGAAACTCCTGTCGAAAATGCAGGGGATTCTTCCCGAGGACGCACGCGACCAGCTCGATGAACACAACATCGACCTCGAAAATATCGTGATGGCTATTCAGCAGGGCGCCGAAGGCGAAATCGTCTCAGTCGAAGATGGCGTTGATACGGTTAAAATCTTCGTCGAATAAGTGCTCGGAGTAACATTTTCCGCCCCTTTCGGTTTTCGGAAGGGGCTTTTTTTATGCCTGACATTGGGGCGTCGCAGTCGGTCGCCGCAGGGAGATTTCGATCTTTGCAATAAATTTCTATGGCGGCGACCGACTCCGGCCTGCCGCAGATTTCCGCATGTCGCACCAGCTCCGACTGCGAATCGATATTATCGACCTATCACGAACTTAATTTGCAAAGCGGCAGGCCGGGTTCCGCGGGGATCGGATAGAGATTTCACATTTTATCCGCCAATTTTAGCTCCGATCCCCGCGGAACGCGACGCCCCGAGGTGTAGAGTTGAGAATGGGGATTGAAAAAATGAAAAAAATCGAAAAACAATTGAGAGATGCCGGGTGTTTGATGTATATTAATAAAGATGAAAGGCAATTTAAGAAATATAGCGATTATTTTGGCCCTTCTGCTAAGTGTGGGCTTGGTTCACAGCTCCATTCTCGATTTTTTCGGGCGGACTCAGAAGGTAACACGGGCGAAAATCGCTGAATGGGGGCTTTCGGACAAGGTCGCGATGTGGTGGAAACCCCTCGCCGACGGCGGAGTGCAGTGCAATTTATGCCCCTTCGAATGCGTTATTATGGAAGGTGAACGCGGGATATGCGGCGTCCGTGCGGTGGTTGGCGACACTCTTCGCGCGCTGACATATTCGAGAGCGGCCTCGGCTAATATGGATCCCATCGAGAAAAAGCCGCTTTTTCATTTTACTCCGGGGGCGAAATCTTTCTCGATCGCAACTGTCGGATGCAACCTTTCCTGCGCCTTTTGCCAGAATTGGACACTTTCGCAGGCCAAACCCGAGGATGTTGGATCGAGAAGAATGTCGCCATCGGAAATCGTTGCTGTCTGCCTCGAAAATGACGCTACCACAATAGCTTACACCTATTCCGAACCGACAGTATTCTACGAGTATATGCTCGAAACGGCGAAATTAGCGCGCGAAAAGGGCATATCCAACCTTTGGATAACCTGCGGATATATCAATGAAGCACCTTTGCGCGAACTCGCGAAATATCTCGATGCCGCAAATGTCGATTTGAAAGCATGGAACGACGAGTTTTATATCGACTACCTTCGCGCGACGAGACCGCCAGTGCTTCGAACATTGAAAATTCTAAAGGAAACCGGTGTTTGGGTCGAGATAACAAACCTCATAATTCCCGGCGCAAACGACGACCCACAGCAGATTCGCGCTATGTGCCGATGGATTGCCGATTCGTTGGGCACCGAGACGCCGGTGCATTTCTCGCGATTCCACCCAAATTATAAGATGACCGACCGTCCCGCAACACCATCGCAAACCCTTCAAACAGCGCATCGCATCGCAAAAGAGGAGGGGTTGAAATATGTGTATCTCGGCAATGTCCGCGGAATTCCGGAGGAAGACACCTATTGCCCTTCTTGCGGTAAGGTCATAATCGATAGATTTGGATATACGATTGTCAATTATAATATCAAAGACGGCCGATGCGGTTATTGCGGCCAGGAAATAGACGGTGTATTCTAAGGGGGAGGATAATGTTTAGGGTATCTTCTGTTTTTATGATGATAATACTTGTTGTCGCTATCTGTGGATGCAAAAAGGGAACTCAGGAGGGCAGAGAGGCGGCTGTCGAGGCGGCGGAAAACGCTGTCCATTACAATAATGTCCTAGGTGTCCGGGATATTGCGATGCGTATCGATATATTCGATAATTGGGGCGATCCGGCGATAAAAACTATTGACAAAAGCACCCGCTACGAGATTGTTGTGCTCGACCCCGAGCCTTGCGATGCACCTGTTGTAGGATTTCTTCCGGGGGGATGGGCAGAAATGCCATGTGAGGCGGTGTTTTACGAGAAGTTGTCCGGCGCAGAGCTTGGAAAATCGCTTGCAAAATTAGTTTCGCACGGCGAGGGCAAGGGAAGCTGGGGCGGTGTCGAAGTCGTTACAGGACAAGCGATTAGCGATGATTCTGTTCTTGACGAATGCTGGGTTGTGCCCTTCGCTTTTGTGCATGAGCAGATGATCGCACCCCTTGCCGGAAGCGGTTCGATATATCGCATCGATGTAATCCTTGACAAAGAACTGAAGCTAATATCAATAATAAAGACCGGTGGTGTAAACTGGGTCTCATAGGGTTATGAAAGTGTTACAAATTTGTAACACATGTGTTACTCTTTTATAACACTCGACAAATGGAGCTAAAATGCGCTTGATTCTGATTCTTTGCCTCATGACGACCTGTTTTGCCGGCTATTGGGAGGGTTTTATCGAGGACGATTCTCTTCGCGAGAAAATCGAGAGAAACCTTACCGATTCCGGCGAAAACAGGGAGAATCTCGAAAGGGCGATCCTTCGCGCCGATGAATCCATCCGCGAGGGAGTGATATTTCTCATCGCAAATTCCCCCGCAGTAAACCTCGTCGCATATGATACCGAAAGCCTTTTACGCGAAGTAGCGCTTGCATATAAGGCGCGCGAGAAGTATCCATGGGGCAAAGACGCTTCCATAGAGCTTTTCCTGCATTATGTTTTGCCGAATCAGATATCCCAGGAGGAATTGACATTCTACCGCTCTTATTTCATGGAGCAGTTCGACGGCTTTCTCGATACGATAAAAACCGGCTCCGACGCCGCGATTGCGATAAATTATTGGTGTGGCGAACGTGTCAGATTCCAGCAGACCCAAAGGCAGGATCAGAATGTGTTTCAAACACTTAGCTCCGGTTATGGCCGTTGCGAGGAGATGATGATTGTTTATGTCAGCGCGCTTCGGGCGGCTGGAATCCCCGCGAGGCAGGCCTGGACGCCTTACTGGGCGCATTCGGACAATAATCACGCATGGACGGAGCTTTGGGCCGACGGCAAATGGCATTTTTCAGGAAGCTGTGAGCCGAAACCCTCATTGAACGACGCCTGGTTCAATACTGCGGCGACACGTGCGGCGGTGATTATGTCTTCGGCCTTTGGAGTGCCGGGCGGGGATGAGATTTTGTATCGTAAAAGCGAGCATTACGCGATGATCAATTCGACGCCGCATTATATAGAGAATCCTGCGCGGCTTGTTGTGGAGACCGAGCGTGAGAGCACGGACGTTTTCCTTGCGGTCTTTAATTTTGGGGCTTTGCGGCCGATAATGCGTTTGAACACGGGCGATTCGACCAGCGTGGAATTCGTGATGGGGCGCGGAACCTACAATATCTATGCCGGCGACGACAGCACTTTCGCTCAGGCGGTTGTGGAGACGAAATATGGTGAGACCGAAAACCTGCGCCTTATTCCTAAACCAAAAGCAAAGATGGGCGAGGAAAGCTTCTGGCTGAGGTATTCGGCGGATTAAGAGGGGGCGTTTGTCACGATTCTTGCTTTCATGCAGAGATGGTTAAAAAATATCACTGAGGACAAGAATCGCGCCAAACGCTTTACTGTCAAACGATAGCCCTTCCCCGGCGGCTGTCATGTCGCTTGCTAACGATTCTATGCTATAATTATATTTCTCTTATAGGCAAGCGTCACGCCAGCCGCCTAATTTACCCCTGTCTTCCCATGCCGATGAAGCGGAGGCCGGCTTTTGTGACGGCTTTTGGGTCGATTATGTTGCGGAAATCAGCGAGAATATCTCCCGAAAGCCATTCGCGGAATTCCGAGATCGAGATTTCGCCGAACTCGACCCACTCGGTTGCTATAACCGCGGCATCCGCCCCGAGAATAGCTTGCTTGGCCGATTCGGCGTATTCGATAGTATCAGCGAGGATTCGTTCCGCAAGCTTTGTGGCTTCGGGATCGAAGGCTTTGACTTTCGCGCCGCGCTTGACTAACTCTTCTGCAATTGAGATCGCAGGCGAGTAGCGGACATCGTCGGTGTTGCCTTTGAATGCAAGGCCGAGAAGACCTATTTTTTTGCCTTCGAGGCCGGACATGGCGTCTGAAAGTTTATTGACAAGAGTCGATGGGATATTATCATTAACCTCGATGGCCTTTTCGACGAGTTCGACATTTGTGTCGAAGGATTTGGCGATATGGAGAAGGCCGTGGGTATCTTTCGGCAGACAGCTTCCGCCGAAACCGGGACCTGGACGGAGGTATTTTTTGCCGATACGTTTGTCGAGGCCGATTCCTTTAGCCACTTCGAGGGCGTCGATACCGATTTTATCGGCAAGGAGGGCTATCTCGTTTATAAAGGTCAGTTTGACTGCGAGGAAGGCGTTCGAGGCGTATTTAATAAGCTCTGCGGCTTCCGGAGATGTTATCAGAAAATCGTGGCCTTCATCTACGAGAGGGTGATAGACCATCTTGAGGGTTTCTGCGGCTTTGGCGGTGTCAGAGCCTATAACCACGCGGTCTGGATTGAGAAAATCGCCGACTGCGGAGCCTTCGCGAAGGAATTCCGGATTACTGACAACCTCGACCGATTCCGGCGCGCCGTTTTCGAGCAGGATTTTTTTGACCATACGAGCTGTGCCGACCGGAACGGTGCTTTTATCGACCACAATGCTCTCGGGTGAGAGATGGGGAGCTATGTCTTTTGCGGCTTGGACGACGAAGTCGATGTTTACACTACCGTCTTCGGGGTTCATTGGGGTTCCGACGCCTATGAATACGATTTCTGCGCCCTTGAGAGCAAAATCGATATCTGTTGTGAAAAGGAACCTGCCTTTGTCGATATTTTTCGACATAAGCTCGGCGAGACCCGGCTCGTAAAAGGGCACCTCGCCGCGCAAAAGGGCTTCGATACGTTCTTCGTCGATATCGAGGCATCTGACGTTGTGTCCGAAATCGGACACGCATACTGCGGTTACGAGGCCAACATAACCCGCGCCGACAACACATATTTCCATTTTAGTCCTTTCATGAGTTCACTTTGCGATGTTTGAGCAGATCGAATGCCATTGCGGAACAATTGAATGGGTGGCTATGCTCTTAAATTCCATAGGTTTAAGCCTGTCTTCAAGTTTGACGATCGAACAATGTCTGCTGTCGGATGAACGATTATCTCGCCTGTTACGGAGATTCTGCTCGTGAAAAGATGTCCGCCGGAGCAGTTCATATCGCGGTCGCCAAGAATTATGTGGGCGTGGACGATGATTGCGCCGGTTTCGTCGATGCCGAGGTTGCCTATCAGGGATAGGAGTTCTCTTTGGCCGACAACCTCTTTTTTGAGATATTCTTTTCGTTCGAGGTCGAAATACCCGATAACTGCGCGGTCTATCGCACCGATGCCTTTGAAATTGCCGCCGCGGATACCCTCGTTCGAGGCGAATGTCCTAAGCGAATCGACGATGTCGTCGCCGATTTCAAGGCAGATAAGATAGCTTCCGTCGTATTCTTCTCGATAATGCATGATGCTCCTCGCAAAGAATTATCTCGCAAAATAAACATTACGGGCATAATGTGCAAACGAAAAGTAGGAGATTCTGGGATTTTTCGATGGGATGGGGAGATTTTCCTATTTTGGAATGCGATTTATTTCGGGAAAAGGCGCATTCAGGCGTGTCGCGATTTCCCGGATTCGATTAAATTAGTCAGCAATGTCATTTGAGATACACCACCCTTTTTGTTGCGACGTTCCCATCGCCGGAGAGCGCGTGGATTAGATATACGCCGGAGCCGAGGGATGGGGCGGGATGCCAAACATATTCGCTCTCTGAGTGAGGCCGAAGGGAGTTGTCCGCGAAGGTCGTTTCGACTCGGCTCAACGACCCAAATGCCGCCCCCCGAGCCGAGCCGAAGGGAGTGTTTGCCACCAACCGTCCCGCGACATCGTAAATCTCGACGATTGGATTATCTGGATTCCCGATTTCTCGGGAATGACAATCGAGGGTGATTGTTACCGAGGAATTGAAGGGGTTCGGATATGCGGAAATCTCGAATGCCTCCGGTTTTGGGGCGGGGGGATTTTCTGAGATGGCCGATGGAACATGATGCCCCAGGGAATCGACTCGAATGACCAAGGGATCGGCGATGTCGGTGTCGAGATAAACGCGATAGCCGGCTATGATATAACCACCGTCCTCGGTTTCGAGTATATCGGCGCCGTATTCGCTTTTGTCGGTATCCTCGCCGAATTTGCGTGTCCAAAGAGTGTCACCGTGCTCGTCAAGTTTGAGAAGCCAAATATCGAATGACATAGTGGCGTCCGAGAATGAATTGCCGAGAACGATAAAACCGCCGTCCAAGGAGCGAATGATTTTCATGCCTTTATCGGAATTTAAACCGCCATAGGATTTCCACCACAACAAATTTCCTGCTTCATCTATGTGCATTATCAGTAAATCTGTTTTGTCCTCACCTGGTAAGGTTAGACAGCCTACAACCACCGCAGAGTCTCCGGTAGTAAATACAAAATCAATAGCTACATCGATTCCGCCGAAAAAATCATAGGTTCGTGCCCAAAGAGAATCGCCGGCTTGTGAAACTTTGATAATACAAACATCGTGTGTATAATGACCGTTGAATTGGGTTGACCCACAGGCTAAGAAGTCGCCGGATTCAGTCTGTTTTATTTGATACCCGTGGCTCAGGCTATCGGGTGCGTATTTACGAACCCAAATTGTATCGCCATCGGAGTTAAATCGCATGAATAGGAACTTTTGATAGTTTGATCCAACACCAGCTTCGGCTACAACTGCCCAACCCGTTAGAATGAAACCGCTGTCAGAATCCATATTTGTGTTAAAAACCGCACTACTTCCAGACAGCAGATATTCTTTTGACCACAAAGTATCTCCCATTTGATTCAATTTTAAAACCCAAGGATGAAAATAGGGAAAAGAACTATTTGAAACTCCTATATAACAACTGTCAGTTGTAAGTATATGTTGACCTGTAGTTTCACTTATTATTGGGCTTCCGTATGATCGGCTCCAAATAATATTTCCGTATTCATCTATTTTCATAAATAAAAAATCTCTTAATCCTGAGCCTGGCATTGGCATCGTATAGCCAGCTATCACATACCCGCCATCCCAAGCATGACTTATGGTATTTATTTTTTCACTGGAAGGAGCAGAATATACTCGTTCCCAGCCGAAAAGGGGGAGGGCAAGAAGGATGAGGAAGAGAAAGAAGGTTTTATAAATTTTAAGGGGTAAGGCCATAGTTATTGTTACTCCTCTTCAGATCCTTTTAGGCCACAGTTGCATACTCTTCGGAGCAAACAACTTGCATTTGCGTCAAGGGTCACATCATAAGGAATCGTACCCGACACTTCTACAACTGTAACACCGGATTGATATAAATCTGAAGTGCCGTCTTTACGAACAACTCTGGCGAAAACGGTGTAAGTATCATCGTTGACATCGACACTGTATTCTCCATTATCGGTGACGCAGGCTATAGTAGTATCACCAGTCGAATGCGAGATTAGCATCACATCTCCACAGTCAGCTTTTGCATCTCTGTAATCGCAGTAAACATCGCCTTTGATTTCGACAGCAGAGATTGTAACAGCAACAACCATAATCATTAGAACAACGAGTATTGCTTTTCTCATAGTTTCTTTCCTTTCATTATAGACCTTACCCCTTTATTGTCAAGATAAACTTTTGCTTAAAAATCCGTTTCGGGAATAAAAAAAACCCGCACAACTTAACGCCGCGCAGGCAATAGTCGAAACACATGAAATTCTTCTTATGGTCGCATGAAAGCTACACCCCCCCCCGTAAAGCGTATTCAAAGGGGAGAAAAGCCGAGTTGTTTTAATTACCCTTTCCATTTCACACTAATAATAATCCTAATCTTGCTGATGTCAAGGTTTTTGTTGTTTCATTGCCTTTGCTCTCGTATTGGTTCGCCGAAAATAGCGTTTATATTGCGGTTGCTTTTTGCGTCGCTCCGGCGTATTTTTTTATTGCTGTTCAGACCTTTTCAATGTGGAGTTAATTATGAAGCGTGTGTTTCTTTTTGTAATGGCAATACTGTCCGTAACCGCCCTCTCCGCGCCGATTTGGCATTTCGACCAAATCGAGCGGGGGCATGCGCGATGGGAAGAATCGAGGCACTCGCAAAACCTTACCCCCCAAGGCGAACACGGTTTCGCCCGTCCTTCCGCATCCCCCTTCGATATGCCGGATTGGCATGCCTACCCGAGATTCTCATACCCCCATCATCTAACAAAGCTCTGCGAATTCTTCGCGGTCTGGCAGTTGATGGACCCCGACAGCGCCGAGCATGGCGGAATTATCGAGGCGGAATCCGGCGAGCTTCGCGATGTTATCCAAACGGACAACACGCAGGAGGTCGTCTGGGACTGGGCGTTCTACACGAACCGCTCCGGCGACGAAACATATCTCGAAAACATCGACTCGGCATGGGTGTATCTGGGCAATTTCCCCGCCTACATGGAGGAGCTTTCCGAAATCAGCCCCACTTTCACCAGCTACTATTACCGTGTCTGGAATTCCGCGCTGGGATTGCTGATGTGCAAGGGCTTGCGCGAATTTATAGGCGGGGATTATTCGGGCTACGAGGATTCGTGTTGGCTGGTGATCCGCGACCACCGCCTTCCCATGGACACGGAGTGGGCTTCGATAAACGGCCTGCACGCTCTGGTAAACGCTTTCGCGGCGGGATGTCTTTATCGATGGGGACTGGATTACACAACCGTCGAGTATTGCGACACGGCGGTTTCCATCGCGTATCAGGTGCAGGAGTGGATCGACCGCGACACGGCAGGCCATCTGGCATACTCGAACTGGGCGATGTCCAGCGGCACGGTCATATGGGGAATGATGAACTCGCGGTTCGC
Organism: uncultured bacterium; assembly: GCA_964459995.1. GTDB lineage: Bacteria > UBP14 > UBA6098 > UBA6098 > UBA6098 > CAZSHG01. The sequence goes on from CAYWOR010000001.1 coordinate 65,072, forward strand.
GGCCATGCCGGAGTCGCTGGACCCATGGCTCGACACTTACGGGCCTTTCATTCCCAACGGCATCGCGCCGCCGGCGACCTATGACCCCTATGTCTGGGACAACAGCTGGAACATTTGGTTCGCCAATGGTTTCCGTGCGATTTGGAATCTGACCGGCGAGTCAGAATATTACTCGAGATTCAGGATAATCCTCGACGACCTACTCGCACAGGACACAGACGACGACGGCGGAATTCCGGCATCCGCTGTCGGGCCGGATTATGAGGACATGACATGGATAAGCGCGTATCTGCTCCTTTACGCCATGGATTGGGTCATCGACTCCCTTCCGGAAATCGACGCCGGCGCGCTTAACCCCACGGTGCATATGCCCAAAGGCTGGGCGACTGCTGACGACACGGTTTATATCGTCGCCCGTGCAGGGAATTTCGGCAACGGCGCTCTGGAAGATGTCCCAATCACAATCACCCTCGATTGGGGAATATTGCTCGATACAACCGTGAATCTCGCATGGGGAGAGGTTTTCCCTACCGATACCTTCGCGGTCGTGCCGGGGGCGGAGGGAATCCATGTCGTGGAAATTCAGACGAACCTTTCCGATTCCAACCCATGGAACGACACTGCGCGCGTAGAATTTTATACAACTCCGATTCGCGGACTTTCCGGAACCGTGCTCGACACGACAATATCTGCGGGAATCGAGGCGAAGATATTTTTCCATCTGACTTTGGGCGGAAGAAACTACATCCTCGATTCCATCGAAACCAACGAAATAGGCGCGTATTCCATCGACCTGCCCTGCTTCGCCTACGATGTCGAGATTCGTCCTGAATTTCCCTACTGGGGCGAGGTTTTCCATGGGGTGGAGGTCGTCGCCGACGGATGCAATCTTCGGGATTTCCATCTCGAACGCGCGGATATGGTGGTTATCGAGGACGACGCCGGCGCGGAATACATCGACTACTATCAATTCTGTTTCGACACCATCGGCGCGACGTATCGGATTTGGAACCGCGATTCTATCGACGAGGTTCCCGAGGCGATTAGCGGCGAAATGCGCAGGCACACAGTTTTCTGGTTCACCGGCGACGACAGCTCGGCCACGCTGGATTCATCGGACATCGCGGCATTGAGCTACATCCTCGCAAACGGCGGAAACATAGTCCTTTCCGGGCAGGGGATAATGGAGGATTTGCACGACAACATGGCCTTTCTCGACCTTATTGGTGCGGAATGGCTCTCCTCCACCGGTTCGGCAGTGATGAACGGCGTCCCCGGCGACCCGATTTCCGGCGATTTGGGGCAGATAATGCTTCTCGGCGGCGGAAGCGCGGGCAACCAGCGGCATCAGGACAGATTGACACCTATCGCGCCGGCGGAGGGATTTTTGACCTACTCCACCGGCTCGGGATTCGCGGCGGTTCGCAAAGAACATCCCACCAGCGGCGGCAAAATTGTGTTCTGCGCTTTTGGAATCGAGGGAGTGCCTTATCCGGCGGTATCGAGCGCGTTCACCGACCGCATAGGCCTTATCGACGCCATTCTCAAATGGTTCGACCCGACCTACGACGTTCCGGAGAATGTGTTGCCGGGAAAATTTACGATTTCCGCCTACCCCAACCCCTTCAATTCCGCGGTTACGATTGCCATCTATCGTAGGGGTTTGATTAATCAAACCCCTACGATAGAAATTTTCGACATGACCGGACGAATGGTTGCTGTCATTCCCGACCATCCCCGTGGAAACGGGGATCGGGAATCCAACGGGGTGATGCAAAAGATAGATTCCCGTTTTTACGCGAATGACAGAACAGTTGTCTGGCAACCGGGCGAAAATATCGGCTCCGGAATTTACCTCGTCCGCGCCACCGTCGGCGATGAATCGGTTACGAAACGAGTCGTGTATTTGAAATAAATTTCCGTCGGGTGGGGTCTCTGACCGAAGAAACCCGTCTGGGCGCGCCCGGCTATTGTCATTCCCGTGAAAACGGGAATCCAGAGGGTAATGAGGAAATTCTGGATTCCCGATCAGGTCCTACGGATTCAAGTTTCGGGAATGACAAAATCCCCTAAGGCGGCTCAACCGCCCGTGGGGTTTCCTAATCGGTCGCCGGTTGACCCCTACGAATATATCTGGCGTCCCGACGAATTCCTCGGTTCCGGAATTTATCTTGTGCGGGCGAGGGCGGGGGGTGAGGGCGGAAATCTGCCAATTCGAATATCGCAGGCAATTTTTATCCTTCCTGAAACGAAAACCACCATTTGGGTGGAAAATTAGCATATATACCTCTTTCTATACAAATATCTTTTAATAGGCGCGATTTTTCTTATATTGTAAGCTCGGATGGCGTGAAGGCACATCAATAACGAAAGGCGAGCATGTCGGGCGAAAATATCGGAAAGGTTACAGCGGTTCGCGGAAGCGTTATCGAGGCGGTTTTCCCGAATTCTATCCCCGCAATAAATAATCTGATTCGCGACCGAGACGGCGAGATTGCGCTGGAGGTCGTTTCCCAGCTTTCATCGACCGAGGTTCGATGTATCGCCCTTACCGCCACCCGCGGAATTGCACGCGGAACTGAGCTTATCGATAGTGGCGCGCCGCTGATGGTTCCTGTTGGTGAGCGAATCAAGGGCCGGCTTTTCAATGTTTTCGGCGAGACGCTCGACCGCAAAGAGCCTTTGGGCGAGGGCGAAACACGTTCGATTCATCGCAGACCGCCCTCTATCGGGGATCAGATAACATCCTCGGAGCCTTTTGTTACTGGAATTAAGGCAATCGATGTGCTCGCGCCGCTCGAACGTGGCGGCAAAACGGGGTTATTCGGCGGCGCGGGTGTCGGCAAGACGGTTCTCGTGATGGAGCTTATCCACAACACCGCCGGACGACATTCGGGTGTGAGCATATTCTGCGGAATCGGCGAGCGAAGCCGTGAGGGGGAGGAGCTGTATTCCGAGGTCAGTGAGGTGGGGGTTATCGACGATGCGGTTCTGGTTTTCGGGCAGATGAACGAACAGCCGGGCGCGCGTTTCCGTGTTGGGCATACCGCGCTTACGATGGCGGAGTATTTTCGCGATGACGCCAAGCAGGATGTGCTTCTGCTTATCGACAATATTTTCCGGTTTGTGCAAGCCGGTTCGGAGGTTTCCGGGCTTATGGGGAAGCTTCCCTCGCGAGTTGGCTACCAGCCGACATTGGCATCGGAGCTTGCAGGTCTCGAGGAGCGTATCTGCAACACCTCGGACGGCTCGATCACCTCTGTGCAGGCGGTTTATGTGCCCGCGGACGATTTCACGGATCCTGCGGCGGTGCATACTTTCGGGCATCTCGGCGCGACGGTAGTTTTGTCGCGCAAAAGGGCCAGCCAGGGGCTTTATCCGGCCATCGATCCGCTCGAATCGTCATCGAAGATACTTACGCCTACGGTTGTCGGAGAGGAGCATTATTGGATTGCCCGCGATGTCCGTCGAACGCTTGCCGAGTATGAGAATCTGAAGGATATTATCGCTATGCTCGGTCTGGAAGAGCTTTCGCGCGAGGATCAGATGGTTGTGAACCGTGCGCGGCGGCTCGAAAGATTTCTGACACAGCCATTTTATTCGACAGAGCAATTCACCGGAATGAAGGGCAAGGTTGTCGAGCTGAAAGACGCTTTGGACGGGTGTCGGCGTATTCTCGACGACGAGTTCGAGGGGTATCCTGAAAGCGCGCTTTATATGATTGGCAATATTGACGAGGCGAAGTTAAAATGAGGTTACGAGTGCTTTTGCCAAGGGAGATTTTGCTCGAACGCGAGGTTACGAAAATCACGGCGGAAGCTCCAAACGGCGAGTTTTGCCTTTTGCCGAGGCATATCGATTTTGTATCGGCGTTGGTGCCGGGTGTTATGAGTTTTTTCGGCGATGAGGGTGAGGTTTTCCTGGCTATCGACGGCGGAATTCTTGTGAAGAAAGGTGCCGATGTAACAGTTTCGTCGCCTCGTGCGGTGATAGGGCGAAGGCTCGACGAGCTCGAAGGGGTTGTCGTGAGCGAATTTGTCAAGATCGACGAGAGCGAGCGCAAATCGCGCTCCGTGCTGGCAAAACTCGAAGCCGATATTGTCAGAAACTTCATCGAGATGGAATGATATGTCGATAAACCGCGATTCGGAAAGGCTTGCGAAGGAAATCGGGCGGCGCGGAGAGCGCAAAATGGAGGCTCGGAAGAGAAAGGACCGCGGTATCTGGTTCGGGCTGGGGATGTTCGGCATCGTGGGCTGGTCGGTGGCGATTCCGACAATCGCGAGCCTCGCAATCGGAATCTGGATAGACAGCCGTCTCGAAAGCGGGATGAGCTGGACGTTGATGCTTCTGGGCGCGGGCATCGTGATGGGATGCCTTAACGCCTGGTATTGGGTGAAAAAGGAATCGGGCGGCGAATAGCGCTGTTGCAATGGAGAAAGGCTTATGCCGGAAATTGGAATTCTCGGAGTGATATTGTCCTTGGCCGCCGGTGGTGCGGTCGGGTTTGTTTTTTTCGGCGGGTTGTGGCTGACCGTAAAAACAATGCGTGGTGCGAAAAACCCCGCGGCGCTTATGTTTTTCAGCCTCGTTGTTCGAATGGTTATTTTTGTGGCGGCTTTTTACGTCATCGCGAAATGGGGTAATTGGGTCTATCTCGTTATCGCTCTTGCGAGTGCAATTGTTGTTCGTATCGTGATGATAAGAACTGTTGCCAAAGATACATTCGACACCGAGAAGAAAACCGCAGAGGAGGCCGAGTAGCGCAATGAATATCAGTCCCGACAGCATTATTTTCTGGGAAAACGGCTTTTTCAAACTGAACGCGACCATCGTTTTCACATGGGTTGTGATGGCGGTGATTTTCCTGATTTCGTGGCTCGCGACGCGGAATATCAAGGTCGATACGCCCATCTCGCGCTGGCAGAATATTCTGGAGACGATAGTTCAGGCGATGCGCGGACAGATCGAGGACATTTTCCAACAGAACCCGGATATTTATTTGCCATTTTTGGGGACGATTTTTTTGTTTATCTCGATTTCGAACCTTCTCGATTTTATCCCCGGATACAGCGCGCCAACCGGCTCTCTGAGCACCACTACAGCGCTGGCGGTATGTGTGTTTTTCGCGGTGCCGGTTTTCGGGATTATTAAAAGAGGGGTTGGTTCTTATTTGAAGAACTACATCGAGCCTTCGCCTATGATGTTGCCTTTTAATATCATAGGCGAGTTTTCGCGCACGCTTGCGCTTGCTGTGCGACTTTTCGGGAATATTATGAGCGGAAGCATGATAGTCGCGATTTTGCTCTCGATCGCCCCACTTTTCGTCCCCGTGATAATGCAGGCGATGGGAATTATGATTGGCCAGATTCAGGCTTATATTTTCGCTGTACTTGCGGCGGTTTATATCGCCTCGGCGACGAGAGTTCATGAAACGGAAGAAAAAAAATAGCATAAGGAGGATATGTTGGACAACATCAGCATAATCGGAGCGGCCTCGGTGATAATCTCCGGGCTAACGATTGCGATAGGCTCGATAGCCCCGGCGATAGGCGAGGGGATGGCACTTGCGAAGGCTTTGGGAGCGATTGCGCAACAGCCGGACGAAGCGAACACAATCACGCGGACACTTTTTGTCGGCCTCGCGATGGTGGAATCGACCGCGATTTATTGTTTCGTCATCGCGATTATTCTTATCTTCGCGAATCCCTTCTGGAACTTCGTTGTTCAGCAGGCCGGAGGTTAATTCGTGCAAATTGATTGGTTCACATTGATCGCGCAGATTGTCAACTTCATTATTCTGCTCGTCGTGCTTCGGCTACTTCTTTATAGGCCGATTCTCAACGCAATGGACGAGCGCGAGCGCCGTATCGCGCAAAGAATCGCCTCTGCCGAGGAAACCAGAGCCAAAGCCGAGGAAATCGAGGCCGATTACATCGAGAAACGAAGTAAAATCGAGCGAGAGAAGGACGCCATTCTCGCCGAAGCCCGCGACAAAGCCAAAGAGCGAGCCGGCCAGATGCTCACGGAGGCGCGTGAGGAAATCGAGCGGAAAAAAGGACAATGGCTCGAAACCCTTCACCGCGACAGGGACAATTTCGTGAAAACCCTCGATAGAGAGGCTTCGACGAGAGTTCTTGCGACTTCGGAAAAAGCGCTTCGCGATTTGGCCGATGAGGGGCTAAATTCGAGAATCGCGGGGAAATTTGTCGGAAGATTGAAGGGTTTGCCGGAAGGTGAAATCGCGGAATTCCGCTCGGCGTTGCGCGATTCGGGAGGGAAACTCGCTTTGATAAGCGCTTTTGAGCTTGACGAACAGTCGATGAAAAACCTCGCGATTTCGATAAAGGAGCGTTTCGGCGAAATCGCGATAGATTGGCAAATCGACAGCGGGAAGATCGGCGGAATAGAACTTCGCGCGGGCGGAAAGAAGCTTGAATGGAGCATCGAAGATTATATCGACGAGCTAAAAGAGGCCATCCGTGCGGCTTTCGACGAGGCAACCCCGAAAACGACAGACAAGGCGAAGGCGGAAGATGAGTAGCGATGAGCGCGAAATAGCTGTAGATGCTGTCTTAGAGGGCGCTTTCGGACGTTACGACGAGATTTTGGACGCGAAAGAGACCGAGCTAAGGGTCGAGGAGGTTGGCGAGATTTCCTCGGTCAGCGAGGGAACCGCCTATATCACAGGCTTGCCGAATGTTCGCGCCGACGAGCTTTTGCGCTTCCCCGGCGGAAAAATGGGCATGGCTTTCAACCTCGAACCTGACCGCGTGGCAGTGATATTGCTCGATCATGCCGACGATATCGACGCCGGCGAGGAAGTTCTCCGCACGAATCGCATACTGGATGTTCCGGTTGGTGAGGGGCTTTTGGGGCGGATAATCGATCCTCTCGGACGCCCGCTCGACGATGGTGGCCCTGTCGCTTTCGAGAAACGCTACCCTATCGAGCGTCCCGCGGCGGCAATTATGGACAGAGCGCCTGTCAATGTTCCACTTCAGACTGGAATTCAGGTTATCGACGCGCTTATTCCAATCGGAAGAGGCCAGCGTGAGCTGATTCTCGGTGATAGACAAACCGGCAAAAGCGCTATCGCTGTAGATACAATTATAAATCAAAACGACAAAAATGTAATATCTATTTATTGCGCGATAGGCAAGGAAGTTTCTACGGTCGCGAAGGTGGTCGAAGATCTCCGTAAGGCCGACGTTCTTGATAAATGCGTCATCATGATCGCTACCGGAGAGGATCCGCCGGGACTGAAATATGTCGCGCCCTATGCCGCAACCTCTATCGCGGAATACTTTATGGAGCAGGGCAGGGACGCGCTCGTAATCTACGACGACCTTACGCGCCACGCTTGGGCATACCGCGAGCTTTCGCTTTTGCTTCGCCGCCCGCCCGCCCGTGAGGCTTATCCCGGCGATATTTTCTACATCCATTCGCGACTTTTAGAACGATCGACACATCTTCGAGAGGAGCTTGGCGGCGGCTCACTGACCGCATTGCCAATCGTCGAAACGCAGGCGCAAAATATGTCGGCGTATATTCCGACGAATCTCATCTCGATAACCGACGGGCAGGTTTATCTTTCGCCGAAGCTTTTCCACGAGGGCGTTTTGCCTGCCGTGGATGTTGGGAAATCGGTGTCGAGAGTGGGCGGAAAGACCCAACTTCCGGCTTATCGGATGGTCGCCGGAGATTTACGGCTGTCCTATTCGCAATTCGAGGAGCTGGAGACTTTCGCGCGTTTCGGCACGCGTCTCGACGAAGAAACGATGAAAACTCTCGAACGTGGTCGAAGAGTGCGTGAAGTGTTCAAACAGCCGCAATTCAAGCCTATTCAGGTGCCGGAGCAGATAGGCGTTCTTCTTGCCGTAACCGAGGGGCTTTTCGATTCGATTCCGATAAGGCAAATCGAACGTGCGAAAACAAGTGTGCGCGATGCAGTCATGGAGCGCCTTGGCGAGGTGTCGGATAAGATTATTGCCGGCGAGAAACTTGGCGAATCGGAAGTCAGAAGGATAATCGAAATCGCTCGCGAATCTCTCGAATGGGCCGAAGGAGAAAATGCAGACCTTTGAGGAGCTGAAAAGGAAGCTCTCCGCCACGGAAGATATGCGTTCCGTCGTGCGAACGATGAAGTCGATGGCGGCGGTGAACATTCGGCAGTATGAGAAAGCTGTCGAGTCGCTGGGCGATTACGCCGAGGTTGTCGAGATGGGGCTTTCCGTCCTATTGAAGGAAAAATCGGCGGTGGGTGAGGGGTTTGCGCACACAGGCAAAGGGATTGGCGCGGCACTTTTCGGTTCGGATCAGGGGATGTGCGGCCAATTTAACGAGAATGTCATAACATTTATGGAGAAGCACTTGTCCGATATGGGCTTAGAGCGGCGGGATATAAATGTCCTCGCGCTCGGTATGAAAGCCGCCGGAATTCTTAAAACAAAAGGTTTTGCGGTTGATGAACGTCACGAAGTTCCCGCCTCGGTAAATGGCATCAACGAATCGACCCGAAAAATTTGGATGAAGATACTGCAATGGCGCTCTGAGAGCGGCATCGGCGAGGTTTATCTCTTTTATAATCAGCCCAAATCGAAGGCCGCCTATGATCCGGTCTCGGTGCGGCTTCTTCCTATCGATAAAAAATGGCTCGATTTGCTTTTGGAGCGAAAATGGGAATCGCGGTCGATCCCGCTTTTTACGATGAATTGGGACGAGCTATTCGGAGCGCTTCTGCGGCAATACCTTTATATCAGCATTTACCGAGCCTTTGCGGAGTCGCTAAACAGCGAGAACGCCGCACGTCTCTCGGCGATGCAGGTCGCGGAGAAGAATATAGAAGAACGAATCGCTGAATTGACCTCGCAATATAACCTTCAGCGTCAAGGTTCGATAACCTCGGAGCTTCTGGACATCATCTCCGGTTTCGAAGCCCTTTCCACACAGAGCCGATAAACCCTAAAAATTGCCGATATTGCCGTTTTGGCGTCGATAATGCGCCGCTTCGGAATCCGCGCGATAGACGAGGTTTCGAAGCTCGTCGTAGCGGTTTGTTGTCGCGAAACCTTGCGAGAATGTTATGGGAATTGCGTCGGGGTGGTCATTCATCCATTCTTCGCGAAGTATGCGAAGTTCCTCGACCATTCTCAGCATTGCCTCCTCGCCGATTCCGGGAAGAAGCACCAGGAATTCGCTTAGGCCGTAACGCGAGATTATTCCCTCGGGGAAAAGACTTGTTAGCATCTTTGCGGCCTGTTTGACAATTAAGTCGCCAGCGACATAGCCGTATGTGTTATTGATTTCGCCGAGGTTACTTATGCTGATGAAAGCCACCGAGACCTTGCCGTGACGGAGAAGAAGCTCTTCACCGTTTGTATCGATTAAATTATCAAAGTATCTGCGATTGTAAAGTTTTGTGACGGGGTCGAGAACTAACTGCCGCGACATTTCTGTGAAAAGCTGTGCTCTTCTAATTGAAAGCGCGGCCGGTTCGGCGACCATGGAGAGGAAGCGCAAATCGCTCTCGTCGAGTTGGTGTGTTTCGTTCGATTCGCAATCGAGGACACCGATGACTTTGGCGTCGGCGATAAGCGGCACGGCAAGTTCGGACGTAACCCATTCGAAGCCTTCGAGATAGCGGGGGTCCTTCGACACATCCTTTGCGAGCGCGGCCTCGCCGTTGAGAACCGCCCAGCCTGTGAGACCCTTGCCGTAGGGAAGTTTCATGTTTTTGTGCTCTTGGCCGTAGCCCCACATCGCGCGCACATAGAGCATTTGTTCTTCGTCGTCGCCGAGAAGGACACTGCAGAAGGGCACATCGAGCGTCTCGTGGACGAGCCAAAGGATATTTTCGAGAAGCATATCGAATTCATTAACGGCGATAAGGGTTTTGCTGAAATCGTAGTAGGACAAGCCCTCTTTGATTCTGCCGTCGAGTTGTGCCAGCAGTTCTTTGTTTTGGAGTATCAGTGCGATTTCGTCGGCGGCGGCGAGGAGGAGATTTTGTGTGCGTTCATCGAGAAAATTTAGGCCGGTGCTGTAAAGGTGAATTATTCCCCAAAGCTCGCCTTTAATATTCAGCGCGATGCGGTGTGCATGGGTGGGACCCTCGTCGCGCAGGCTTTGAATGGGGTTTCCGGCCTCGGAAGACAGCTCTTGAATGGGGATGGTGTCTATTTTGAAGCCTTCCGATGGGAGTTCGAAGTTTGCGGATATCGCCTCGAAATCCGAGAGGGCGATCGCGAGATCAGCGGGGAGATTTTTCTCACCAATCATCCTAAGATGCATGCTGTTGTGGTGTTTGTAGATTGCGGCGCAACGCGCGCCGGTTCGTCTGAGAAGCGGGATGAGTGACTCGGATGCCGCGGTGTGAAGATCCGGCGCGGAAACAGCCGCCTGAGCTATTTCGCGGATAATCGAGAAATCGCGTCGTTCGGTCTCGAACTCGGTCTGTTTCTGAAGGAGGATGTTCCGTCTCTGCTGACGTGCCTCGTAGGCGGATTTCGCCGATTCGACAGCAAGGTTGCCGATTTCGTTAAGCCCCAAATAGGGCGCGGAAGGTAGTTCGAATTTCGCAGATGCTGTCGAGCGGCTTATTTTCAACGAGTAGTTTTGTATGAAAGCCGCCAAAATAAAAGTAAATGCCAGCGCGAGGACCGTGCAAAAAGCGACTAATGACAAAATGTCAGCAATTATATGGTTCAACGAATGCTCAGGAATAACGCCGATGAAGCTCGAAAACTCTGGTTTGAATTTTGCGCTAAGAAGGTAGAGCTTATCCCCACGAGGTTCGGCGGCGAAAAAGACGCCCTGATCTGATTTTACTGCTCGAAGATTACCTTTCCAAAAATAGATGCCGTGTTTTTTTGAGAAATTTTTGGCTATGTATGTATTGTTAAATTTTGCGCGAAAGAAATCGTCGCAACTGTAAATATTTACCCAGTGACCCTCCCAAAGATATAGGCCAACAATATCGAATTCTTCGAGATGATGCGGCCCGGTAGAATCCTCCGACATTTCGAGAAAACGGCTCAAACCGCCCTCTCGGAAGAAGTCGAATGCTCTTTGCTCGAAGAGTCGTGCACAACCCTCTGATATGGACCTTCTTTGGAGATATGGATTAAAAAAGAATATTGCGCTCGATATTAGAATAAAAGGAACAAAAAAGAGCAAAAACGTCAATATAAATGTCTTCGGATTCGTAGTATTTTTGGGTTCGCGTGAGTTCATGCTAATCTGTTAAGAAAGGTTCGCACGCTTTGTGCAATAGAGTTTGAGTCGAGACCGAAGTGTTTTAGAAGCTCCTCCGGTGTGCCGGATTCGCCGAATCTGTCGTTTATTCCGATTATTTTCATGGGCACCGGGCATTTTTCGACGACAACTTCGGCGACCGCGCTTCCCATGCCGGCGTGGCGCTGATGCTCTTCGACGGTAACTATCGCGCCGCATCGAGCGGATTCGATAATGGCCCTTTCATCGATTGGTTTTATTGTGTGCAAATCCACAACGCGGGCGGATATTCCCTGCTTTTCGAGAATTTCCGCCGCGAGAATGGATTCGTAAACCATTGCACCGCAGGCGATTATCGCGACATCGCCCCCCTCGCGCCGGACGATAGCTGTTCCGATTTCGAAAGGCTCATTCGGACTTGTGAAAAGGGGTATCGGTTCGCGACCGGTGCGAATATAGACCGGTCCTTCGACATTGAGAATAGCTTGGGAGGTGGCTTTGCGGGTTTGATTCGAATCGCAGGGGACGATAAGGGTCATGTTCGGCAGAACGCGCATTAGGGCGATTTCGCTCAATGCCTGATGGGTCGCGCCGTCCGGACCGACTGAGATTCCGCCGTGCGCGCCGCAGATTTTGACATTGAGATTCGGGTAGCAAATCGATGTGCGAATCTGGTCGAAACATCTTCCGGAGGCGAATACGCCATAGTTGGCCGTAACCGGTATAAGCCCCGCGAGTGCCAACCCTGCGGCCACTCCGGCGGCGTTCTGTTCGGCGATTCCGAGGCTGATGAAGCGGTCGGGGTATTTCTCCGCGAACCATTGGGTTCGCACGGAATCTGAGATGTCCGAGCCTATCGCCACCACGCGGCAGTTTGCGGCGGCAGAATCGAGTAAACCCTCGCCGAATCCGTCTCTGGTGGGTTTTGTCGCGACTGTCATGATAATCCTCCAAGCTCGCCCCAGCCGAAACCAAGCTCATCTACGGCTTTTCGAGCGCTTTCCTCGCAAAGCGGCTTGCTGTGCCATTCGACACGGTTTTCCATGAAGCCGACGCCCTTGCCTTTCACGGTCGAAAGGAGGATAGCGGTCGGCAGGCAGGAGGTTTCCGCGGCGTTTTGGAAAGCCTCCAATAATTCAGAAATGTTGTGACCGTCGATTCGAATAACATTCCAGCCGAAAGCACGGAATTTGTCGTCGAGACTGCCGAGGTTCATGACATCCTTGCACTCGCCGTCAATCTGAAGGCCGTTGTTATCGACTATGGCGCAGAGGTTGCCCAAATTGTGGTGCGGGGCGGACATTGCCGCTTCCCATACCGAGCCTTCGTCCAGCTCGCCGTCGCCGAGGATGCAGTAGGTGCGCCATTTCTCGCTCAAAATCTTTGCGCCGATTGCCAAACCTACGGCGATTGAAAGCCCCTGCCCGAGACTGCCGGTGGACATCTCCAGCCCCGGAGGGCCTTTGAGCTTGCATGGGTGCCCCTGAAGCGGGCTTCCGAATTTTCGTAATGTCCATAGAATATCGCGGTCGAAATAACCGGTCTCTGCGAGGGCCGCGTATAAAGCGGGCGCGGCATGGCCTTTAGACAAAATGACCCTGTCCCGCTCAGGAAATTTCGGATTGGCGGGGTTGTGTCGAAGAATCTTTCCGTAGAGGACGGCGAGAACATCCGCAATTGAGAGTGAACCGCCGCAGTGGCCGCTGGCGGCGTTATAAACCGACATCACGATGTCGTATCGAATGCGGCGTGCTAACTCATTTATCTCGCGAAGACTATCCATAAACTCTCCGAAAAACTTAAAGCAATCTTATAAATATAATGATTTTTCTCGAAGAGTAAAAAGGAAAACTTTGAAAGCAATCGAAGCCGCCTCAGAAGCGCCTTTCGGATAGGCCTGAGGGTAGTTTGCTCGTGCAATGTGAACTTTTTAGAATTCGGCGCGGAATCCGAAATAGGGAATGCGTGGGAAATTCTTCATCTCGTCGTAATAAACGATGTCATTTTTCTTGTAATCGGGAGTTTTGAAGAGATAGTTTTCGTGATTGAAAAGATTGAGCACCTGCACGAACATGAACATATCCCATTTCTCGCGGTCAACCATTTTCCAGCGCATACCGATGTCGAAACGATTGTAGTAGGGGAGTCTTCCGCCGTTGAATTCGTCGCTATAAACCGGATAGTAGAAGGAATCGCCTTCCCAATAATAATACTCCAGCTCCCAATGGTCGAGTTCGGTGGTGGGTTGGCCGCTTCCGAAAGTGTAAACGGCGGTCAAATCGACTCGTGGTGAGATTTTGTAGCCAAGGGAAAAATTCAGGTTGTGCCGCCGGTCGAATTTTGGGGAATAATAATCGCCGCCGTTGATGCCATCGGTAGAATCGCCCATGCTGTATTGCACCCATCCGAGGCTGTAACCGAGCCATCCGCCAAAATTGCCCCATTCGCCATCGAGAGAGACATCGAACCCCGCCGCACGGCCACTGCCGACATAGAACTGGGTGCGGATATTGTCTTCGAGAATCAGAACGAAGGTTTCCCTGCCCACGAGAAGATTGTTCATATTCTTAAAATAGGCATTTGCCGAAAGGTGCACAGGCAAATGGTCTGTGTCGAACCCAAGGACGAAATGCTGAGCGGAACCGGGCTTGACATTTTTGTCAACCGGAATCCAGAAATCCAGAAAGGCCATGCCTTGGTCTTCCGCTGGGTTGTAGAGGTGGATATATTGGTAATATTGCCCCATCGCGAGGCGCAATGTGGTTTTGTCGTCGATCATCCGCTGGCCGGAAAAACGAGGCCCGACTCGAAAATAATTGCCGTTGAAGGCGAATTCGGAACGCAGACCGAGCTGGAATTTCCATAGGGCGTTCGGTTTGTATTCCTCCTCGGCGTAGAGGGCGATGAGAGAGGCGTTCGTGTAATTGTCCCACTCCTCGATTCGTTCAATAACAGAATCCCCGACCCAGTCCCAATCTTCGACGAGAATTTTGTCGTTGTTGCGGATTTCACGCCATTTGAGCATTCCACCAAAATTTAGGGTGTGCTCTTTCGAATGAAAATATGTCAAATCGCCCTTGGCGGTGACATCGCCGATTGTGTTCAGCCGGTCATAATAGCCGTCGCCGGACAGAAATTTAGCGCGGAATCGGCTTCCGGCGAGGACCATATGGCCGAAAAGCCGGTCATGGAAGATGTGTTTCCACTGGAGACTCGTGGTGAAATTGCCCCAGCGATACTCGAAATCGTCGTTGTATTCGTCCTCGTCATCGTCCTCGAAAGCGAGAACATCGTCACCGGAATAGAAGCTTAGAGTTAGCCTATCGCGCGGGGAAAACTCCTGGTTGATGCGTGATTGGAAATCGTAGAAGCTGTATGGCAATTTTTCTTCCATCATGTCGGCTGAGGCCATAAGACCTGTCGCGAGGTCAATCCATGTGCGCCTTCCGGCGGCCATAAAACTGCCATTGCCGACAGGGCCTTCGAGCAGAAGCTGACCTGACATGGCGGAAAGTTCCGCGATTCCCTCGAATTCTTTGCGGTTGCCGTCTTTGTTTGTAATTTCGAGAACGCTTCCGAGACGTCCGCCCCATTTTGCCGGATAGCCGCCCTTGACGAGGTTCGCCTCGCGGATAGCGTCGGCGATGAAACTGCTGGTTAGGCCGAAAAGGTGGGTTGGATTGTAAACCTCGATGTTGTCGAGGAGCACCATATTACCGCTGGGTGTGGAGCCCCAGATATAGAGGCCGGAGGAGTAGTCGGATATCGACATGACGCCGGTCATCGTCTGAAGGGTGCGGAACAAATCGGCTTCGAGGAAGCCCGGGGAGCGGAGAATGATGTCCTGTTTGACAATCGCGTGGCCGACATAGGGGTCTTCCATTCCGCCGACGCGCTGGGCCTCGACCACGACCTCCTCGCCGACGATGGCTTTCTGTCTAATCTCGATATCGATGCGAATCGGCTCGCCGGTGCAAACGATTTCGCGCGTAACAGTTTCGTAACCAATAGCGGAAATGCTAAGGGTGAATACCCCTTTTGGAACTCGGGGGATTGAGTAGAAGCCGTGAAGATTGGCCGCCGCGCCGTATGGTTCGCCGACGATTTTCAGATTCGCACCGGCTATGGCCTCGCCACTCGCGGCGTCCGAGATATAGCCGGAAATAACGCAATGGTCAGGTGTTTGAGCAATAGCGGCGAGGTTCAGCACCAGCAGAAGGAACGAAACGACACCGATTTTTTTCATGTTACTCCCTTTTGGGGGCGGTTTGCGGCTCCTGATTCAGCATCGCGACGAGAAGACGCTCGAAATTCGCCATTACCGACTTCGAAAAACCGGCAAAGGATTCCACAACAAGCCCCTGCGGCGAGATTATTACTGTCTGCGGAGTTGCGCCGCCGTAATAGGGGTCGAGCTGTTTTTCGCCCTTTTCGTCCGGAAGGATGACAGGGTATTTCAAATGTTTGTCTTTGATATATTCGATGACAGAGTCGCGTTCGCCGATATTGACCGAGATACCCAACGCCGCGATTCCCTCGTGGTCTGTTACGAGGCGGGAAAGCCATTCCATTTCTTCCTCGCAATGGTCGCAATCGGTGGAGAAAAACTGGATAACCAAAGGCTTTCCTCGGAAATCGCTTAGTGAGATATTGTTACCGGTGCGGATATCTTGTGCTGTAATATCGGGCGCGGGTTTGTTGAGAAGTTTTGCTCGCTGTTCTGCCCATTTTTGTTGAAGATCGGCCAACATTGCCTGACGGACATATTCCTGCGGCTTTTGCAGGAATGAGTTGATTGTGTCGGAGATAGCTTTATAGACAACATCCTCGGGCATTCCTTCGAGAATTCTTCCGATGGGCAGATGGAAAAAGCCGTCCACAAGCATTATGCTTGCGTCGGTGCCGCCTGCGGGGTTAGGTCTAATCTCTCCGAAAACGCCATAACGAATGCCGAGTATTCGATTGTATTTCCGTGCGACATCCTGAATGGCCTGTTTGCCGTATTTCGGGTCGGTTTGAATCGCGTTGGCGTAATCGTTTGGGTTGATTGGTTTAAATCCCGGGGGAAGATGCTCCACTAAATAGCGGAAAAGGTCGAGTGAATATTCGTTTCCGCCGGCAATACCGCGGTTTTGGAAGGGGACAATTGCAATCGTGGAATCGCCCTTTTCGAGCTTGGTCTCGATAACTTCGGCTTTAATAGTCAGTTTGGTATTTTTTGGGTCGGCATTAGTGCGAAGCATCAAACTGCTAACATCCTCGCCGACCTTCTCCGGTGCGACATATTCGACGAGAATGCTGTCTCGAAGACCTGGCGGGATTGTGTCCATCGCCTCTTCGACCGAGATGCAATCGCACAACGGACGAATATTTTCTATGATAAGCGGCGTTTTGCCGGTATTTTCGATGACGAACCAGACTTCGATTTTCTCTTTGGCGATAACCTTGCCGGCGTCGTGCTCTATAGGTGAAATGCTCATCTGTGGTGTGCCTGAGCAGGAAAGAACGAGCAATGCGATTGCGAATAGTAGCCCTGATTTTTTCATAATTATTCTGTTATGTTGATGTTCCCCCCCGCGAAAACAAGCACAAAAGCGCCTTCGCCGGGAGATAGAGTTTTTGATTGAATATAGTTTTGTTCGATTGAGTCCCATTTGTAGAGAACAACGTCCAAATCCGCTGTTGATGAGGTTTCGATAGCCGACAGGAAGCACTTTGGTCGGATTCCGCCGATGGTGTTCCAGCCGGTTCCGGCAGGTTTGGATATCGAGGTTAGCGGTGCACCGGAGATTGAGAGCAGTCTTGCGCTTTCATAGAAAACGAAATAGGCCTCGCCACCCTCGATTGAAGAAACGGCCTCATATTCCGACAAAGAGGGATTCCATCGCCAAACCTCGCCGACACGTCCGGGAAAAGCCGAATCAATTGACAATGTCCCGACTACCGGAAGCGATATGAAGTTCCATCCTCTGAACACCGGAATTTCAGCGCCGCCGCCCACCGGATAGGATAGCGCCGCGCGAATATCGGGAACTCCCCAGCCGATATTGTTGTTCGGCGAGGTTCTGTTGCTTGCGGTCATCATCAGCGCTTCACGGACATCCATAGGCAAAAGGTAGGGTCTCGCCTGAAGCAGAATGGCGGCCAGCCCTGCCGCGATTGGTGTTGATGCGCTCGTGCCGAAACTTGAGCCGTATGAATTTGTTGTGCTCGATGTCGCAGACCATACACCTGCGCCCATAGCGCAGATTTCCGGCTTGATTCTGCCATCCGCGGTAGGCCCGCGCGAGGAGAAACCGGCAATGCTTCCGTCGGCGTTTACAGCTCCGACAGTGATAATCGAGTCGGCATCTCCGGGGGCGACGAGGGTGTTGTAACCCATCCCTCTGTTTCCTGCGGCGGCTGTTATAACAATACCGTTCTCGGCCATTCTATCTGCGGCGATTGAAATCGGGGCGATATCGCCGGTCATCGAATCGGCGGAATACCACTCATAATAACCAAGGCTTAGGGTGATTATGTCCGCACCCAATGAATCGGCCCATTCCGCGGCGGCAATCCAATGATCCTCCTCGCCCGGGTATTCGAGATCGTAATGCTCGGTTCGCGCCAGAAGAAAACTCGCCTCGTGCGCAATTCCGATAAGATTACCCGGCGAATTACCCGCGATAATCGACCAAACCTTTGTGCCGTGGGTTTCGGTGGCAAGCGGGTCCCCCGGCTCGATTGTAACCACAGAATCGTCATCGACAAAATCGTAATAACCGAGGATATCAGCATCGGCCATAGCCTCGTGGTCGAGCTTGAAACCGGTGTCGGTAACGCAGATTAAAACACCCTCGCCATGGAGACCCAAACGATGAGCGAAAGGCGAATTTACGGTGGAATTTTGGGCAAAGCTATTGCCGTAGTCGGCAATTTCGACCATCTCATAATGGCCGGAAGGCTCTGGTGTGTAAATGCGTTTTGCGAGTGGGGAGATTCTTTCGACAAAGGGCAATTTTGCGATTTTTTCGAGGGCGTCCGCCTGCGCGGTAATGCTTACGGCGTTCAAAACGCGGCTTGCTACTCGAATCTCCGCGCCGGTGCGGCTTACCTCGGCAATGTATTCCTCGGATGGCGGTATATCGCGGAAATCTACGATATTGCCCTCGCCGCGCGCTTTGATTCTTCGGGTCATCGCGCGTTCGGACAGAGACTTTTCGGCTTCGCGAAGCGCGATAAATTCTTCAGTCGAGCCGTTCTCGAAACCCTTATCGGCGAACCATACCCAGTAGTTTTCGGCGAAACATGCCGTTGTAAAAAGTATCAAGACAATGAAAACGATTCTTTTCATAAGCATCACGATGATGAATCTCCAGGGACGGGTTTACCGAAAATGTTACTCCGGTTTCGGGTTATCGTTTTCCGGTTCCTTTTGAATCAAGATAGGCGCTTGGATTATTTTCGAGTTGAAAAAAACAATCTCTCTGTTGTCATCGGTTACAATCCTCGTCCACACAATGCCTATCATATCGACTTTGCCTTCGATTTCGTCGATTCGAATTTTATCGCCGATCTTGATTTTGCGTGCGAGCAACATCGCCAACCCCGCGAAAATTCCCGAGATGTATGGCAGAGCCGATATTCCGATGAAAACCCCTGCCAAAAGGAAAAGCCCGAAAGCGAGATATTCCCCCGGTCCCGGAATAACCGCAACAAGTGCGATTACGAAGGACATTACGATAAGAGCCTTGAAAAGCCTTTTCAGGGGGGATATTGCGGCGTCGGGAATTCGTGTCGAGTTTGGGTTTTCCTCATAATGGCGAAAAATCATATCCACAATCGCCCATAGAATTCTTGCGGCGAGATAGAGGAAGAATCCGGCCACTGCGAATTTGAGAAGGTCGAAAAGTATGCCGACCAGCTTTTTCAGCCAATCGAGGCTTGTCGAAAGCAACATTTGCGAATACTGCTGTGTCGCAGGGAATAGTGTGAAGAAAACGTATATCATCGCATACATCGCAAATGCGATAATGACCCATTTGAGTATCAGCAGGAATTTAAGAATGATGCTTACCTCGAGGCGCGCGGGGATTATCACCATTTTGCCGATGCTGATTCCGCGAAAACTCACGCCTTCGCGCTGAACCACCGATTTGGAGGTTTTGCGGAATAGCTTGTCGATGAGATAATACAAAATCAGCACGAGGAAGGGAAAAAGCACTCCCAGCGCGAGTTTGGCGAGGTTGTCGAAGCTAAGGGAGCGCTGACGTTCCGTGGAAATGCCCTTGCGGATTTCCCAATACCAGTGGTTAGCGAGTGTTGACAGGTCTTTTCCGGTGCCTGCAGTGTCCGCCGGAAGAACATCAATAACCTTAAGGGTTCTGCCGGATTTGCCGTTGAGTTTGCCGTGATAGACGATTGAAAAGATGCTGTCTTTTTGTTCAATGCGGAGTGAGTCCAGCTCGCCGTCGCGGTCGGTCATAATGTCCGCAATGGCGCGAGAGGCGATAGATGCCCTTTGTGTGGGCGAAAGGTTACCTTCGGGGCTGTTCAGGCAGAAGAGGACTGTCTGTCCGATTCGAACGCATGAATCGGATTCCGCTCCGAAAGCGGTTATTACTGCTATTAAAACTAAGACGAAAATTCTAATTCTCATTAATACTCCTCGAATAATTATAAAAAATAGGCCTTCACAAGGCCGATGTCAATCTATAATATTGAACCGAATGTTTCATCGGAGAGTCGCGGACACAATTTAATCTCTTGACCGTCAAGGTTCTATCTATATTTTACAAGGTTATGTTAGTCGATTCGCATGCACATATCGATTTTCCGCATTTCGCCACAGACCGCGCCGAAATGATTGACCGGGCATGGGAAAGCGGTGTCCGCACGATAATAATCCCCGGCGTGGAACGCGAAAGCAATCTGCGTAGCGTGGAGATTGCGGAAAAATATCCCCATGTTTGGTTCTCCACCGGATGGCATCCCCACGACGCCGACAAACTGGACATGAGCCTTTTGTCGAGGCTCGCGGGGCATCCGAAATGTGTGGCGGTCGGCGAAATCGGTCTCGATTATTACCGCGACCTTTCCCCTCGGGATGTTCAGGAGAAGGCTTTCCGAAAGCAAATCGAGTTTGCCGTGCATAAAAACATGCCGGTGATAATTCATATTCGGGACGCTTGGGAGGATGCGATACGCATTCTCGGCGATTACGACTGTCTTCGCGGGGTTTTCCACGCCTTCTCGGGTGCGGAAACCGAGCTTGAGTGGGCGAAGGCGCATGGTTATTATATCGGGTTGGGCGGGCCGGTTACTTTCGACAATTTCAAAAAAGGCGATGTTGTCGCGAAAATGCCGCCGGAACATATTCTGACTGAAACCGACTGCCCCTATCTTGCGCCGCAGTCATGCAGGGGCAAGCGTAATGACCCCGCCCATATTCGTGAAATTCTCGCGAAATGCGCAGAGTTTATGAAAATCGACGAGAAAAAACTCGAAGCGCAGGTCGAAAGAAATGTCGTCGAGCTTTTTAGAATCCCTCTGCCGCAATATTCGAATCATCCTGAGGCCGCAAAAAAGTCCTTCTCTCAAAACTTCCTTACCGATAAAAACATGGCGCGTAAAATCTCGGAAACAGCGGGCGTCGCCGATGTTTGTGTCGAGATTGGCGCGGGAAACGGCGAATTGACCCGCTTTCTGAAGGAGAATTTCACCCGAATTTATGCTATCGAACCGGACTGGGATAGAATCGAGAATCTTTTTCGCGAGGTTCCCGATGCTGTGATAATCCCCAAAAAGTTGCAAGAAGTAGATTTGCGGGGCATTGAAATTTTTGAGGGGAGAAAAGTAGCGGTGGTTGGCAATCTTCCCTATGGCGAGACATCCCCGATTCTTTTCGATTTGCTCGATAATCGGACTGCTATCCTTCGAATGACCGTAATGACTCAAAAAGAATTCGCGCAGAGGCTTTGTGCGAACCCTGGGTCGAAGGATTATGGCATACCTTCGGTGCTTTTTTCCGCCTTTTTTTCGATTATCGAGGAATTCGATATTCCGCGCAGATGTTTCAAACCTTCGCCGGATGTCGAATCGACCCTTTTGACATTAACAGGGCTCGAAAAGCCATTTATCGAGGATTATGAATTCGATGCATTTAAAAAGGTTGTGAAATCGGCCTTTGCACATCGGAGGAAAACAATCGCAAACTCTCTTCAGCACGAACTTTCCGGCGTTGATGTAAAATTGCTTCTCGAAAAGGCTGGAATCGAGCCGTCTTCCCGCGCGGAGCAGATTCCGGTGGAAACATTCGCGAGGTTGACGCGAGCTTATATAGAAGGCGGCAAAGCCTGATGGAAATCATTATCGCCCTTGTAATTCCGATATTTTTAATATGGTGGATTCTCGAATATCGCCGCCACAAGGTCAATGTCGAGAGAGTGCCTATTCGGATTCATGTCAACGGCACACGCGGGAAATCCTCAGTAACGCGGCTTATTGCGGGTGCGTTGCGGGAGGCCGGTATTAAAACTGTCGCGAAAACCACAGGAACTCTTCCGCAGTTTATTTTCGAAGACGGCACCGAGGAACCAATTGTCCGTCTCGGCCCGCCGAATATTCAGGAGCAGGTGGGGATTATACGCCGTGCCGCTAATATGGGTGTCGATGCGATCGTGCTCGAGTGTATGGCGCTTCAGCCCGATTATCAGGAGCTTTCCGAGCGGAAGATTGTCAGAAGCACGATTGGAGTAATCACCAATGCCCGCCCCGACCATCTGGAGGTTATGGGTCCGACCGAGCTGGATGTCGCGGATGCGCTTTCTGGAACGATTCCGCCCGGAGGCATATGCTTTACCGCCGAGCGCACAAGATTCGACCGATTGCGCAAGAACGCCGAGGAATTGAGTGCCCGAATCGTTCAATCCGACCCCGCGATTGTAACAGCTGAGGAAATGGCGGGTTTTAGCTATGTCGAGCATCGCGAAAATGTCGCGTTGGTTCTCGAGATAACAAAGCATCTCGAAATTCCCCGTGATGTTGCTTTGAGAGGTATGTATAAGGCCGCGCCCGATTTGGGTGCGCTTTTCGTGTATGAGATAGATTTTTTCGGCAAAAGACCGGTTTTCTATAATGGTTTCGCGGCAAACGACCCGGAATCGACCTCGGCTTTATGGGGACTTCTCGGTCTCGACCCGGATAAGAACAATCCGGTTATCGTTCTCGCGAACAATCGTGCGGACAGGTCGAGCCGGACTGTTCAGCTGGCGTCGATGTTGGTAAATCAGGTCAAGGCTGATTATATCGTTCTCGTCGGCACAAACACGAAGCTTCTTTGGGAGGAACTTGGCCGAATGGGTATGGAGATGGCCATGGTTGTGGATATGGGCGAAGAAGAGGTGGAGGATATTTTCGAGAAGTGTATGGAACTCACCCCTGGCCGAAGCAGAATAATCGGTGTCGGGAATATCGGCGGTATAGGACGTGAGCTTGTTTATTATTTCGAAGCGCGCGCCCTTCCGAAACTCCGTCACGACGACTCAGCGGACGGGGTTTGAAGAGATGAAATTCTTGTTTTTGGATGAATCGGACGACATGGGAATATGTCGGACAGTTGTGTTATTTTTCGTAAGGTAGATAGAGATGAGCAAGAGTCGATTCGCGGGTTCCAAGAAAAATTTTAGGAACAGACTCCTTGCGGGGGCTGACGGTTCTAGGCCAGCTGGGCGAGCTATATACCTCGTTTTCAAGGCGAGAGATTGTCTTCGCTTTTAAGTTAATTATATTAGTAAAGTGATTATGTCAATAGTAAAAATATTGATCTGTAAGGATAAACTATGCTTTGGTTATCTGTTGGAATTGGATTAGCGCTCTCGCTGGTTTTCGCGGAGTGGTTCGGGCTGGCGGCGGGAGGGCTGGTGGTGCCGGGGTATATCGCCCTATTCTGGAACGACCCTATGAAGATTGTCGGCACGATTACAATCGCTATGGCGGCATTCGGCACGGTGAAGGTCGCAAGCTCATACACGATACTCTACGGACGGAGAAAGCTCGTTCTTACTGTGCTCGTGGCCTTTGTTTATGCATGGATTTTCCGCTTCATAATGGGTGCAGGGGCGGTTGGAGCGCTCGGTTCTTTCGACCCTATCGGGTTTATTATTCCCGGCCTTCTCGGTTATTGGATGGATAGGCAGGGTATTCTCGAAACGCTTTCCACGATGGTAATCGCCAGTGTTATTGTCCGTTTGATTCTTATTATGGTGAATGGAGGTGACCTCCTTGAAGTGGCGCTCCCGACGAGTTAGTTTAGGCGCTCTTATCCTGCTTGCGGGGCTTGGAATAGCGGCTATGGCCGTTGTCGAGTTCTCGAAAATCAGGGTAAACAAGAGCTATTACGAAGAGAAAGTAATCGCGAGTCAGCTTGCTTTTCGTGCCGCCGAGGTTGTTCGTTCCTCGAAAATAGGCGTGCAGATTGTGATCGATCCTATTGCAGACCGCAATGCGACAGGTCTTATCGGCGATCAATTCACGATTATCACTACCGACCGCGGAAGTCTTACGGCGAAGCTCACAACGACGAATCCGAACTGGGCGGCAGTAATTGTCGATATGCTTCACGAAGCTGGGGTGGAAGCCGGCGATAAGGTCGCTGTCGGATACACCGGATCGATGCCGGCATTAAATATAGCCGCACTTGCCGCAATACAGACAATCGGTGCCGAGCCGGTGATTATTTCCAGCGTTGGCGCATCTATGTGGGGTGCGAATAATCCCGAGTTCGCATGGCTGGATATCGAAACACTGCTTTATGAAAAGGGTATTTTCAGATATCGAAGTGTTGCTTCGACGCTTGGTGGGCGAGGAGATGTCGGCGGCAATGTTTCCCCTGAGGGAAGGGCGATTCTTCGCGCGATTATCGAACGCAACGGTGTCGAGAAAATCGAAGAACCCACTCTCGATGCCAACATCAAAAGGCGTGTGGAGATTTATAAATCGCATCTCACAGAAGGCGAAAAATATGCCGCATATATCAATATCGGCGGCGGCCTCGGGTCGATTGGAAGCACACAAAACCTCGTCCCAATCAAACCGGGGGTCAATAAACGTATTCCCGATGCAAATTATCCTCTTCGAGGCGCGATGATCCATATCGGCGCGATGGGGACGCCGATTATCAATCTTACCGACGTCTCAATTCTCGCTAACCGATATGGGTTGCCTATCGCTCCCGAACCATTGCCCGATATTCCCCATGGCGATGTCTATTTCGAGAACCGCTATCGGATGCATCTTGTTATTCCGGCGTTCATTATATATATCGCCCTTGTTTTTGCAGTCATAAGAATCGATCTCAATACGATCCTTTTCGGACGAAAAAAGAAATCCTCGCAGTCGTAAAATTGGGGCGTCGCGCGGCCATAGGCCGCATAGGATAGCCGGAAATATTTTCCGGCTATCCTATGCCTTCTTCGCGGGAGCTTTCGGAAAATGTTTTTCCGAAAGCTTTTGCGAAGAAGGCGCGACGCCCCAATGTTTGCATATCCGCTAAATTTTCCTTGCCATTACAAGTTATTTCAATATAATCATGCGCAATGGCCTCGAAGGCCTTAACTAAATTTCTTAATCGCTTGATATGCAACGTGTTGAGAAAAATATCGACAGAGACCTCGGCTACCGCAACCATGTCTTCGGCGGCCCAGGTGGCACTTTTTGCTAAACCAGCAAATATTCCCCTATCATTTTATTAAATAACGACTTACCAATTGGAGGTCCAGATATGAGAAAACTTTCAAGGGCGGAAGTTGCCGCTATTAATGCTAATAATGTTCATGAGGTTTTGGGCACGGTGATGCTTGCCGACGGAATGGATATGGTTGTAGATCTCGATAAATCACAGGGGCAGATGCTCTACGATGCAAAAGCGCAAAAGCCTTATCTCGATTTCTTCAGCTATTTCGCGAGCAATCCGATTGGCCATAATCATCCCAAAATGACAACACCGGAATTTATCGAGCTTATGGGCAAAATCGCTGTTCATAATCCCTCGAATTCCGATCTTTATTCTGTCGAAATGGCGAAATTCGTTGCGACTTTCGCACGTGTGGCGATGCCGGAAAGTATGAATTATCTATTTTTGGTCGCTGGCGGAGGGTTAGCTGTCGAAAACGCTCTCAAGGCGGCTATGGACTGGAAAGTCCGTAAAAATGTCGCGGCTGGCAAAGGCGAAATTGGAACAAAAGTGCTTCATTTCGAGAACTCCTTCCACGGCAGAACCGGATATACCATTTCTCTGACAAACACCGCAGATCCGCGCAAATATATGTTCTTCGCGAAATTCGATTGGCCCAGAGTTCCCGCACCCTATTGCGAGTTCCCGCTCGAAGGCGCTAATTTCGACACTACAATCGATAGAGAAAATGTCTCGTTAGAAATGATCGAAGACATTCTAAAGAAAGACGCCGACAATATCTGCTGTATAATCATCGAGCCGATTCAGGCAGAGGGCGGCGATAATCATTTTCGTAAAGAATACCTTCTCGCGCTGAAAAATCTTTGCCTGAAGTATGACATCCTGCTGGTTTTCGACGAGGTTCAGACCGGCATGGGTCTAACTGGCGCGATGTGGGCATGGCAGAAAATCGGTGTAGAACCGGACATCCTCAGTTTCGGGAAAAAGGCGCAGGTGTGTGGTATTATTGCAGGATCGAGAATCGACGAGGTTGAAAAGAACGTTTTCCATGAATCGAGCAGAATCAATTCGACATGGGGCGGAAACCTTGCTGATATGGTCCGTTGCAGGAAATATCTCGAAATTATCGAAGAGGAAAATCTCGTCGAAAACGCCGACAAAATGGGTAAACTTCTTCTCAATGGTCTTCTCGAAATCCAGAGAAAACACCCGAAGGTGTCAAATGCCCGCGGTTCGGGGCTTATGTGCGCTTTCGATCTGCCGGATTCGTCATGCAGAAACGGTTTCATTGAAACATGCATGGAAAAAGGCATGATGGTTCTGCCATGCGGGACAAAATCCATACGTTTCCGGCCGAGCCTGAATGTCGAAAAGGAGCATATCGAACGCGCTATCGCCATAATCGACAGCGTTCTAAGCGAATAGCAAAACAATTAATTCGGATTACCCAAAAGGGCGGTTCTAATGCCGCCCTTTTTTTAATGTTGCTTTATCAGTTCCATTAAGCTAAAATATATTGATTTGATATTCAATATCGACACTCGGAGTTTCGGAATGAAAAAAATTATCCTGCTAATCATCATCGTCGGCGGAATCTATCTGCTATATAACCACTTCATCGCCGAACCCCGCCAACAGCTTCATGAAGAGACCGCTAATCTTTCCGAGGCCGCACTCAGAGCAAGACAAAACGAAGCTCGTCAGCTTCTGCGAATAGCCTACCAAAAGCAACAGTCCTACCACGCTCAGCACGGTAAATACACGAAGAATCTCGACGATCTGAAAGTCCAGACTCGCGGAACCTTCTACAAACTCGAAAGCAAAAGCGCTACTTTTACAAATTTCGAGATTAGGGCTATTGGCAACATCGACAACGACGGCATTCTCGATGTTTGGGTTGTCGATCAGAATGGAAATCCGTATAATCTTGTTGACGATGTAAAGAAGAATTGACGATTCGAAATGTCCTCGAAAGGCGACTTAGAAAAATTCGATAACCCCAAAATCGCCCGAGCGATAGCATCGTTTATTCCCAATCAGGTTCTCTCGCGCGTTGTCCGGAACCCCGAAAAACTCGATAGGGTTGGCGAAAGACGCACAGTTACCGCAATGTTCGTCGATATTGCGGGTTTCACGTCTTTCTGCGAAAACCGTGATGCCGAAGAGGTTATGCTTCTGCTAAACAGGCTTTTCTCATCGATTCTCGAACCGGTCGAAAAATTTTCCGGCGAAGTAGATAAATTCATGGGGGATGCCGCAGTCATAATTTTCGGCGCGCCGGTGGCTCATGAGGATGATCCACAAAGAGCGCTCGCCTCAGCGCTGGAAATAATGGCGCGGATTCAAGAATTTCAAGGGTTGCAGGTTTCTATCGGAATAAATACCGGCGAGGTTGTCGCGGGAATCGTCGGCAACGACAACCACCGCGAATACACAGTCATCGGCGACGCCGTAAACACCGCTTCGAGACTCCAAAGCGCCGCCGAGGCCGGCGAAATCCTTGTCGGAAAGGAAACTGTGCGGTTGGCAGGAAAAGGATTCCTTTTCGGCGAGGCTCGCAAGCTCGATCTCAAGGGCAAATCGCACCCGATAGAGGCTTTTCCCCTTCGTGGAATCTCAATCGAGGAAAAAAAAACTTCATCGGACTGTATAATCGGGCGTGAAAGAGAGCTGTCGGCTGTAAATGCTGTAATCGATGGCACAGCGAAATCCGCGGCGATAATCGGACCCGCTGGAACAGGCAAAACAACCCTGATTAACCGTATCACAGACGAAGCCATCTCCAAAGGCTATCGCCTAATAGATATTTCCGCGATAACATGGGCGGAGAATATCCCATACGCGTCGGTTCAACGCTTAGTTCGCGATATTCTCGGCGCTGACCCGCTTAAAAAACTTCGGAAACTCCTTCCAAAAAGTGCCGACCTTTTCCCACTGCTCTCAGGATTATTGGGTGCGGAAATTCCCGGAAGAGGGCGGGTGGAATATCTTTCGCCGGAAGAAAAACGAAAAGCCCTTCAGAGTTTGATTTATGAAATTCTCTCGACCGAGGGGCACAAATCCCCAATATTTCTTGTTTGCGACGGAATAGAAAATCTCGATCCCTCCACCGCGGAACTTCTCGAAATGGCAATTTCGAACCGCGAATTTCCAGTTGTTATAGCGGGCAGAAACTTCGGAGCGATTTCATCGGCTGTCGATTTTGTTGTCGAGCTGAAAGCCCTTTCCAAAAAGGATTCTAGTCCTTTGATACGCGATATTCTCGGCGCGGAAAAGATCGGTGCGAATCTTCTTTCGGCGGTTTATAACGAAACCGGCGGCAACCCGGGCTGGATAAAAGAGCTTTTGACCCTTATCTCGGAACGGGGCGGCATAACAATCGACAAAGGCGTCCACAGGCTGTCCTCAGCTATCGAGGGCAAACTGCCGAAGGGCATCGACGGCATCTACACCGCCCGTATCGACGCTTTCCCGCCGGATGCAAGGGAGACTTTGCGCGTCCTTTCCGTGCTTGGACAGGAATTTCCGAAGGATCTCCCTGAAGAGCTTCTCGATCCATCGATTTACCGGAGCGGAGGCCGAAATCTTGTCGAAATAGGCGTTTTGAGAGACCTTGGCGAGAAATATCGTTTTGAGTCCGTGCCGCTGATGAAGGCCGCCTATCATTCGCTTTTCCAATCCGTTAGAAAAAAGCTCCATAAATCAGCCGGCGAAACAATCGAAAAACGTTTCGCTGACAAACTCGAAGAGCGTTACGAAGAGCTTGCACGGCATTTTCGCCTCGGCGAAGACCCCCGTAAGGCTTTCGTCTATCAGAACCTCTCCGGACACAAACAGGAAAAGAGTTTCGCGAATCTTGAAGCCTTGCATTATTACAATGAGGCGTTGAGCATCGAAGACGCCGATGCCATCCGATGGGGCATTTGGCGAGAACTTCTCGGAACTATCGAAGCCGCGGGAAGGCTGTATTGGTATTCCGGCGATTTGGAAAAGGTCGTCGAGCTGAATGAACGTGCGAAATCCCTCGCGGAGCAAACCGGCGAAACAGTGATGATCAGCGACGCCGTTAACAGAATAGCCCTCGCATTTCAGGAAATGGGGCGGTTCGACGAGGCTGGCGAGCTTTATGAGAACCTTCTCGAAATGCTCGGTTCAGTCGAGGGGCAAAAGGAGCGGCTTCTTCAGGCGATGGCGAACTACGGCACCCTTCTTTCCGACCTCGGCAAGCTCGACAAGGCACGTGCGCTTTATATACGCGGTCTCGATCTTGCCGATGCCGAAACTGTCTCGGCAGGAGCCGCAAATTTACTTGGCAACCTCGGTTGGCTCGAAGCCCGAATGGAGAATTTCGATGCCGCAGTGGAGAACCTTCAAAAAGCCGGCGAGATAGACGAAAAGCTTGGAAATCTTCGCGGGCAAGCGATTAACTTGGTGAATCTCGCGCAGATTTTCCGCGCAAGAGATATGAAAACCGAGGAAATTGAAGCCTATAATCGAGCGTATCAAATTTTTGTAAGCATCGGCGATAGACGCGGGGAAGCGCTCTGCCTATCGAATCTCGGGGACACATCGCGAGAGACTGGTGATATCGAAAAAGCGAAATCGCTTCACCGCAAAGCTCTTAAGCTTGCCACCCAATTGCGCGACAATATGCGAATTGTCGATGCAAATTTGGGCCTCGCTTTGGATTATTTTGCCGAGGGCGAGGTTAAATCTGCCGTCCGACGCGCAAAAACTGCCCTTCATATCAGCATAGAATGTGGCGATTGGGAGGGGCAAATCGAGACCGGAATAGCGTTATTGAATTTTTATAACTATCTTCGAGACGAAAAATCCTTTGAAAAACTGTCGAAACAACTTCGGAAAATCATAGAAAACAACAATCCGGCCGCTATTTCGCGGCTTCCAAAAAAGGAAAAAGGCTGAAGGAGGACGATATTATGAAGAAGATGTCGATTTTGGTATTTATCACCCTAATGCTTACCCTGACAGTATTTGCGCAGAGATGGGAGCATATCGGCCCTGTTACCGAAAAATTTATCACGGTGAAGGTTCATCCGGATTTTCCCGATACGATTTTCGCAGTGCAGGAGGGGCACTCGGAGCCTTCGCACACGCTTTGGGTTTCGCCCGACCGTGGCGAATCATGGGAGAGAATAGGCGAATACAAAGGTGTCTCGCTTCATCCATCCTCACCGGAAACTCTATTGGTGAGCCTCGGAATTGGTTCCTTCTCCGATGGTATTTACAAAAGCAGAGACATGGGCAGAAGTATCGAGCCTGAAGCGCTGACATACATGTATTTCGCTTCCGGTGCGTATTACGACCCCACCGACCCCCGATGCATCTATTGCTGGGGGCAGGGGCTTGTTTACACGCGCGACAGCGGAATTTTATGGGATAGGCCATCTTTCCCTTCGATTCCCATGAATTATTGGGGAGTTATCATAGACCCGATGGAGAATAGCAATGTTTGGGCATGGACGAACACCGGTTTGGTAATACATTCGCGCGATTACGGCGGCGATTGGCCATATATGGAGGGTTATCCGGACGATGTCGCGCCTAACGATATGGCTGTATCTCCCATCGATTTGGAATATGTCTATATGGCTAATTGGAACGGGATTTCGAGAAGCCGCGATTATGGCGCAAGTTGGGAGGATTTCAGAATGCCATCACAGCCCACGAGCTGTGTTTGGGTTTCCGAGCATGATCCTGAATCTATAATCTTCGGCGGCGCGTATGGAGTTTTTAAATCATCCAATGGCGGCGAGACATACGATTTAGTCGGCGATTCTCTCGAATATGAAGTCCTCGACATCGAGGTAATTCCCTATGGCGGCGGATATCGAATTTACGCCGCGACATCGCGCAACGGCATTATGTTCGCCGAGACAAGCCCATTCTCAACAGGGCCGATGATTTCCGGCGCATGGCCGCCCAACGGCAAATGGGTGTCTTTGGAGGATTTCGATGTCAGAATCAAAATTCAGGACCCGGACGGTGTGGATGAGTCCTCGATCGTCTTCGAGGTAAACGGCACAGCATACACAACCGCGGACCCGGAGCTTTCTTTCGAGGACACGGTTTTAATTTTCACAGGGCATTTCGATGACGGCTCAAATGTCGAGTGCGAGCTTATCTCCGCCGAGGACGCGCTGGGGAATCCATCGAGTGTTCTGCCCTACAATTGGCTCTTCAAAATCGACAGAACACCGCCACGCGCGACATATATCAACCCGCATCCCGACGACACTGTCTCCGCGACACCGTTTCTTTTCAAGATGCATCTTATCGACGAACGTAGCGGCCTGAAACTGCCATCCTTCGTCGCGACTTTCAACTCCGTGACAGTCTATTCGAGTTGTATGTCATTTCTCTTCGATGCCGACACGGTTCTTATCGACTTAAATGCCGCGGGTCTTACACTCGAAGAGGGTTTGACTATCGAGGTCGGCATCTATGCCGAGGACTCGGTTGAAATTGGTGATGCCAATGCTCTCGACGATGAATGGGTTTTCTATGTTGCGAGTGCGGGGATAGGCTACCGCGAACTTCCGCTTTCGCAGAGGCTTCGAATCTCACCGAATCCTTTTAATGCGGCTTGCAGAATCGAAACACCTGAAGAATATCGTATTTATGATGCATCGGGCAAGCTAATAATCGAGCGAAAGGCAATGGAACGCAAGGTTTGGGACGGATGTAACGATATTGGTATGCCGGTGCCATCTGGGATATATTTTATCCAGACCTCCGGCGGCGAAAGAGCGCGGATTATACTTCTGCGATAGTGCGCGCCCAGCGTTCGGCGAGTTCGATTGCGGCTTTCATGCTACTTGGATCGGCGACATCTTTTCCTGCGATAAGAAAAGCTGTGCCATGGTCGGGGCTGGTGCGGATAATTGGCAGGCCGAGGGTGGCATTGACACCCTTCTCGAAAGCTATCATCTTGAAGGGTATTAAAACCTGATCGTGAAACATGCCGATAAGCACATCGTAAACAGATCTGATTTGCCACAAAAATGCTGTGTCTGGCACAATCGGCCCCGACACATTATAGCCGCGCCCCGAAGCGATAGTCATTCCCTCGACAATTCTCGTCTCCTCATCGCCCATTATCCCGGACTCGCCGCCGTGCGGATTAAGCGCTAAAACTCCAACGCGCGGCTCTTCGATGCCCTCGAATTTTTTCAGCGCGTCCGAGGTAATCGCGATCGTTTCGGCGATGAGTTCCGGTGTAACAGCTTTAGGAACATCGCGCAACGCAATATGCCGCGTCGCCGGCACGACCCTGTTCTCCCCCGCGATGAATGCCATCACAACGCGGGGAACACTCGCTAAATCCTGCAGAATCTCAGTGTGTCCCGGAAAATCATGCCCGGCCATCTGAATCGCCGCTTTCGACAAAGGAGCTGTAACCAGAGCATCCGCGCGCCCCTCCATACATTCACGCGCGGCCGTAATAAGCGAGCGAAAAGCAAATTCCCCACCGACGGGCGTCGGGGTTCCGAAAGGAACAGAGCCGCAGAGTTTCGGTGCACCAAGAAACTCTATCTCCGCCCCCGAATTTTCCTCTCTAATAGAAGCTAATTCCATAATCTCTGCGGCCCATCCGTAACGACGGCCAAGTTCGGCGTAAAATTTGGGTTCGCAAGCGAGGATAAAGTGAATGGGCATCTCGCGAAGTGCGAGAACCGCTTTGGCCGTCGTTTCGGATCCGACGCCCGCGGGATCGCCGAGACTAATTGCGATACGGATTTTTCCGGTCATTTCAGAAGCACGGCCTTTCGAGTGAGAGACATATCGTCGGCGGAAGCCCGTATCCAGTAGATTCCGGAGGGGGAGTCGCCCAAATCGAACGTTATATTGTGATTTCCGGCGGAGAGTTTTTCTATCTTGCGATGTTGAACCAATCTGCCATCGATGCCGTAAACTTCTATCTCGATATCGGAATCTTCTGGAAGGGCGATACTCAACGCAAAGGCCGAATTGAATGGGTTCGGAACTGTCGGGCCGAGAGCAAAAACCTTCGGAAGCACCGCCTCGCCGATATTGCATCCAATATAATATACTTCGCCGAGGTAATATTCCCACTCGCCCACTAATGGCGCATCTGAATAAACATAACGACCGTCCGGTATGCTGAGATAGACCTCCAAAGTCTCTGATTCGGTGTTTTCGATTACGGAAATTCCACGGCCGTTAGTGATATAAACGCTTCTATCGTAACTTACGCTGGAGTTCGGGTTGCCCTCGATAATCTCGAGTTGAAGTGTGCAGGAATAGGGGAAATACGTTCCTGTGGTGTCGAAAATATGGAATTCGATGGAATCCAGAAGCGCGCCGACCTCACAGCCGCAGGGCAAAATGTATTCGATAAGGGCTCTCGACTCGATCTGAATCTCGAACACTCCGACCATATCGTCGCCGGAATCGACGATCAACCTAAACGCCTCGGGATCGCCATTAGTAATGATGAAACTGCCCAATCCGCCGATTATCTCCACCGAATCCGGCGCGAAAACACTGCCGTTGTCGTTCGGATCGATTATTGTGATCGATGCAAAACCGTTGTAGGAGACATCTATGCCTTCGAGATTCATCACACCGAAAACCACGTTGCGGGGCTCCCATATCGGTTGCCATCTGTCGTATTCCAATGGGAACAGAACACCGCCGCCGGAGGGGTCGAGGAACATTAACGATGTATATGTCGGCAAAAGCGGCCCGCTGATTTCCAAATCGACCCGCCCTGCGGAGTCTTTCATTATCGAGATTATGGCGATTCCGCCCTCGAAATTCACTATCCCCGAGGGAGGATCGAGTTCCGCGCCGCCATCTGCGACAACCACCGCGCTTCCGGAATATCCGGCGTCGATAAGCCCCGCGCCGGTTCGTGCGGTTATCGTTAGCCCGATGTTCTCCATCGATGGGAAAACCCCCGCGCCGGCTGGTTCAAAACGGTATTGAATCGCTCCGGAACTGTCGGCAATCTCGAAACGAATCTCATATTCGTGCATAAAACCGATTAGCCCCTGATCGAACAGCCCCATCATCTCTGCGTCACGAGCGGCGAATCGAAGCGTCTCCGGCTGAGAATTCACGAGATAAAGCACATATCTGCCTTCGGTCATGTGAAGTCCTGTCTCGCCAGCCATGCCCGCTGTCCATGAATCCCCGGAGGCCGAATCTATAACTACCAGCGAAAAATCTGTGTCCTCAAATTCGAGAATTAACCAAGCGTCGAGAGCGTCATCGATCTCGCCGAGACCGTTTATCCCCTGAATTTCCAGCTTCATCGTATCGCCGACTATTGCGATATTCGGGCTTCGGAAGGCGAATTTGAGAGCAATATCCGGCGGAACAACCTGAATCGGTGTGTAAAATGGCACAACCAACTCCGGAACCGAGTCCGTTTCCGCGCCGATGAAGATGCAGAGCGTGTCCGGCTCGGAATCTGTCAGCATAAACCCGGCAAATCCGCCGGTTAATCTTCGCCACGAATCGGGTTCTAACACCACGCTCTCTGCGCCCTGTAAATCGATTGCATGTAACCGCACTTTTGTGCTACTATTAGAATAATCGGGCGTGGAACCGTTGAAGGCCATCGCATAAATCGAAGACGGCCTATCCTGGGCTATTCTCATACCATCGAAACGATTGACAAGCAAAAAGGGCGATTCGGAGGCAGGAACGACATAGACCATAAAAGTATCGCTAGGAGTCAAAGTGTCCATCAAAGAGTATGCGCGCACGCCCACAGTTTCGCTCTCGGTGTTATGGATAAAGAAGGGCGCCATGCCGTAGATTACCGGAAGAACTGCATAGGGCGCCGGTATCCTTGTGAATGGACTCATCACGCCGGCGCTACCGTTTGGGTTCGACTCGTAAACAACCTCGGCGACTGCATAATCCATCACTATTCCCGGCAAAAATGAAGGAACCGGTAAGCCGTCCGCGTCCGAGGCCACCGCCCAGTGAAGGTCGAAATTATTATATTGCGATGTGATTTTCTCCCCAAAAATTTGCCATCGTGTGGCAACTGTTCCGGAAGGAACAACCTCGAAAAGTATCGGCAGAGAAGACTTCATTTCACCAAAAAAGTCCATTGCGCGAACCGCAAAAAACCCCTCGCCCTCCGCGCGAAGCAAAGCCATGCCCATCTCTGCGTTTACCGGAATCTCCGAAATGTAACTGCCAGTGATGTCGGTGCAGAAAGTCGTGTCGATATCATAGCGCGACGAGGTCATAAAATGCGGAACCGCGGTGCCGCTCCAAGTAGAATCGACAGGTGCTCGAAGCGGCCTTTCGGCCTGAATGATCAATATCTGCGCGCCTCCGGAGGGAATCCAATAATCGAGTGCCATCGTTTTGTAAAGAGTGGGGTCGGGTGGAAGCTCCATCGCGGACATTATCGAAATCGGCTCGGAAACCCATGGATTCGGCAACTCGAGGGAGACGACAGCGGAAACGAAAACCATAAACAACACAAAAAACTTTCTCGACATAACTACCCCCTTAAATTTTCTTCAAACTCGCGCCATTTATCATCGACCCAAGCGCGCATTTTTTGCTGAAACACCTTTCTATCGAACCTCCGTGCGGATTGAAGTATATCCCCACGGTCAAAATCCATTTTTTCGAATCTCTCGACAGCCTCAATTAACGAATCCTCCGTCTGCTCCATGAAGAACACACCGGTTTTGTCCTCGATAACGCTTTCCCGCGCACCTGCGACGCCATAGGCAATAACCGGCCTGCCGGAGGCCTGTGCCTCCACCGGCACGATTCCGAAATCCTCGCGCCCCGGGAAAACCAGCGCACGGCAGGTCGAAAGCAATTCAGCTTTCGTTTGCGTATCGATACGCCCTAAAAACTTGATGTTCGTCCCGGCATCTTTCATTAATTGTGTGAGATGGGGACCATCGCCGGCAACATACAGCGGTTTGCCCATGCGCTTAAAGGCACTAATTGCGAGATCGACACGTTTGTAGGGCACCATTCGTGAGAGGCAAAGGTAAAAATCACCCTGCATACTGGATTCGACGGGCGTAAAATTTTCCAGATTCACCGGCGGATATATTATCTCCGAGTCTCTGCGGTAGAATTTCGAGATTCGTTTCTGAGTCTCATGCGAGTTGCATGCGAAATAATCGACACGATCGGCGGCAAGTTTGTCCCACATGCGCACATAGTTTAAGATTATGGGGTAGAAGAACTTAAATAAATCGCGCTTGAGAAAAAATCCGGACTGAGTGTAACCGTGTTTGTAGTCGAAATATAGCTCCCACGCTTGACGCATAGGGGTGTGGCAATAGGAGAGATGCAGAGTTTCGCTTCGTGTAAGAATCCCTTTCGCGACGAGATAACTGCTCGAAATTACCAAATCGAATTCTCGAAGATCCATCTGTTCTATCATCGTAGGATAGAGCGGCATGTAATATTTATACCAGCGGTGAATTCTCGGCAGACGTTGCGACCATCCCACCGGTCGGATATCCCAATCACGGAAATCCTCCGGAACGAAATTCGCGTCATAAACGAGTGTATAAACCGGCGCTTCGGGAAAAAGGAGCTTTATTTCGCGAAGAACCTCCTCCGCACCGCCGGATTGAATCAGCAAATCCTGAACTATTGCTATGCGTCTGTTATCTTTCATCACAATCTAATCTAATCAACTCTTCGTATATATCAAGAGTTTTAATTGCGCACTTTTGCCATGAGAAATTTTCTGCCCTTCTAAGTCCTTTTTCGGCGAGATTTTCACGCAAAGACTTGTCTAATGCAAGTTTAAGGATGCAATCGGCGATACTGCCGACATCCTCCGGGTCGGCCAGCAATGCGGCGTCTCCGGCAACCTCGGACATGCTCGACCGCATGGAAGTAAGAACCGGAGTTCCGCATGCCATCGCCTCGAGCACGGGCAAGCCGAATCCTTCATACAGGCTTGGGTAGCAGAAGAATTCCGCCGAGGAATAAAGCGCTGGAAGCGAACCAAAGGGTATATATCCTGAGAAAACGATCCTGTCCTCGAGATGAAGCCTTTGGACTGCCGCGAAAATCTCGTCGTAAAGCCATCCTTTGCCGCCGGCGATGACAAGTTTTAGACCGTCGATTCGGTCTCGAACCTCTGCAAAGGCCTCGATTAGCCTCTCGACATTTTTGCGCGGTTCGAGAGTGCCAACGAAAAGCGCGAATCTTTGTGGCAAACCGAATTTTTGCCGAAGCTCGGAAATCACGCCCGAATCGTCGATTCTTCTAAATTCTGGCGATGCGGCCTCGTGAATTACGGTGATTTTGTGCGAGTATTGCGGAAAAAGCCGCAGAATTTCTCCCTCGGTGAATTCGCTTACGGCGATTAGTTTGTCCGCACGGCGAAGCGAACTTTCCAAAAAGAGGCCGTGTGAGATTCTATGCAGAAGGCTGTGCTGTTTCGAAACGACTATGCTCGAAAGGTCGTGCACTGTCGAGATCGATTTGCAGGCTATTCGCGGTGGAATAAGAAAATTTGTGCCGTGAAAAAGTTCGATATGTCTCTCGCGAATAATTTTTGGCGCATCGAAAAGCAGAAAGGGTGTAGATTTGGCATAATCACGCTTTGGAGGGACTATTTCGAAATTGCGCGGTAGCGAAAAATCCATCTCGAATCGCCGATGTGCAAGCAGGAAATAGTCGTTGTCATTGTCGATCTCGCAAAGAGCTTTCACCAGATGGTAGGTGTAAGTTCCTATTCCGGTTATCGTTTTCGCAAGCGGCGAGCAGTCGATCGCGATTCTCATGCTTCACCTTTCAACACTGAGCGTGCATAATAAAAGGAATTGAGAAGATGCGCGATAGCTCTCAAAGGCCACCATCCGAAGGATTTTCCGCTCGGGCCGCCGTAGAAAAAGCGAAAGGGGAAAATTAGACTCTGCGCGATAAGATAAAAAAACGCTTTCGGTTTCGTTGTGATTGCAACTCCGCCGAGCGGCACGTCGCCGCGTTTTGCGAGAATCGCCCGCGCGGAACCATACCACTTTTCACGGTTACAAAGCTCACGGAAATTTTTTGGCAAAGCATGATAGACTATCGAATTAGGCGCGACTACGACTCTTTTCCCAAGTTTTCTAATCTGATGCCTTAGAAAATTATCCTCGCCGGCAGGAAGGGTTTCGTCGTAACCGCCTGCCGCGAAGAAATCCGAACGGTGTATCGCGCAGAAAAGTGTGGTTGCCATATCGCTGTCAATAACAATATCATAAATAGGCGTATATGTTCTGTCGAATTGTCTTCTATAAGCTCGCTGAAATCTGTCAGCATCGATTGGAATATCCTGCGATGTGCCGCAAATGCCTATATCGTCTGAACTCAGCAATGTGGTAATCACTCGCTCAAAAAGGTCATCCTGTTCGATAATGATGTCGTCGTCTGCGAAGATTAGAATATCTCCGGTCGATTTCTGTGCCCCCAGATTCCTTGCGCGTGAAGCAGGAGAAATATTCTCGATAATCACAACCTCATCGGGCGGAACAGTGCCGCGTATAAGCTTGTCGACGACATTGTCGAGTTGTTGCCTCCGTTCGGGTCTTCCGGCAGGGATGATAAGGCTTATTTTATTGCCGGCAAACAGATTGTCCCCTTTTGTGAAGCTTATCGTAAAGAGCAACGAGCCTCTCTGCGTCAGTTGCCCAATTAAAATCGTCCTCGACAGCTTTTTTGCCCATTTCTCCCATCGCTTTGCGTTTTTCGGGATTATTTGCAAGCTCGATAACCGCTTTCGCAAAATCCGACGGCTCGAACCCCGTTGCAATTCCACAACCTGTTTCGCGGACAATATTTGCGGTGGATTCCGAAGGGCTGACAATCACGGGAATCCCCGCGGCCATGTATTCAAATAGCTTGTGCGGGCTGGAGGCGTTGTAGTTGACATTGTCGTCGCTGAGGTGAAGCACGGCGACATCGCCTGCTGAAAGAACGCTGAATATTCGAGCATGCGGGATTCTGCCGAAAATCTCGATATTGTTCGACACGCCCAAACTTTCCGCCCTGCTCACGATAGCCTTTACATCCCTTTCAAAACCGGCACCGACTACCAGAAAAAGCGCGTTAGGGATCTCACGGACAATCTCCGGCAAAGCCTCGATAACGATAGAAATCCCCTTATCGAGCGAAAGAACTCCGAGATAGATAATCACAAATTTATCTTCGTATTTTTCTGCGAAAGCCGGATCGGGGGTTTCGAATCCATCGAGGTCGATAGTATTGCGAATAACCTCGATATTCTTCCCTGAAGAACCGTCGAGAATGACACGTGATTTGAACTCATCACAGCTAACAATGACTGCGTCGGATTTCTCGACAACAGATTTTTCATAACGAAGCCAGCGTTTAAGCCCTTTGAATGGGCCTTTAAGAATATCCAAAAGGGGAGTCCGCTCTTTCCAAAGCTGAAGAGCATAGGGATAATGCTCGTGCAAATCGGCAATCAAAGGGATTTTTCTATCCGTGGAGACCTTGAGCGCGGTTTTGCAGAGCGGCAGGTCGTGAATATGTAGAGATTCGAGCGAATTATCTTTCACGAATTTTTCGATGCATTTACGCCAATACGGACGAAACATCGCAATTGAGAAGATAACCGAATCGATTTTCCGTGCGAAAACAGAAGGCGCAAAAACCCTTCGGACCCGAATACTGCCGACGGTTTCTTCATACGGCTCTCCCTGCCTTCCGAGGCATAAGAGATGAACCGAGTAGGAAGCGGCATCCAATGCAGAGGCTTCTTTTTTGATGCGGATATCCTCAGGAAAAGGCTCTAACAGAACCATGCCGATAGGCAGTTTATTCATATCGCTCCACTATCGAACTTCCGAAAATATTTATTTTACGACCTTTGCGACGAACATCCGATGATAGGGATTTTCGAAGATTCGATATGTTTTCTCGATGCGAGTTCCGGCGTTTTCGAGTATGGCCATAACTTTTTTTAGTTCGAATCCGGGATTGTCCATCTCCCACTCATGTTCCGGCGGAACAGGCCGCCATCCACCGAATGGTTTTGGTAAAAGCAGATCGCCACAAATTGGCAGGCGAAAACGAGAATAAATTCGTCCGTGCGGAAGCGAAATCAGGACATACTTTTTCGCGACTCGACTTAGCTCGGCGACACATTTGGGAAAATCCTCGAAGGGCAGATGTTCAAGAACCTGAAAAGCGCAGACAGTATCATAAGAATCGTTGGCAAGTGGAATTTCACGGACATCTCCCACGATATCCGGTTCGAGTGACTCATCGAAATCGAGAGTGGTGGTAACTACATCGAGTTTAGTCAAATATTCAGCAACAAATTTATTACCAACGCCCACATCGAGGACATTCTCCGGTTGTGTTTGGATGATTTCGTGAATCTGATACCAATAGGAGGCAAACCTCTCTTTGGAATCATATACATGTCCGTAGAGCTTTTTATTTTGCATTACGTCCTCCGAACCTACCAAAGATTGTCTTCACTTCCCTAAAATAATCCAGATGAAACAACTTGTCGATAGTAAAAAGTGCGAGGACAAATATCGCAACAATAAAAAAGCCATTGAAAACAACTCCTGCAATAGTTGCTCCGGGAAGATATGTTCTGAGGAAAGAGAAAACAGCCAAAGCCCCAAGTCCGGATACCAACGATGGCCCACTTACAGCAGTAAACTCTTTCAGAGAGACATTAATATCTTTTGACAGTCTATAGAAATAATACGGCAGAGTCGCGACAAGACCGAGCAAAGCTGAAATCGCCGCCCCTGTAATACCGTGGGAGACTGTAAGAGGGTAAACCGTTATCGCCATAACCGCAAGACGCATGAAATTTAGATAAGAATCTTGTTTGGGTTTCCCAAGAGCGATGAAAAGAGGTCCGCAGGAAGATACAATCGAACGTAAAAGCCCGCTTATTGCGAGAATCTTCGCGGGCAGAACAATCGGTTGCCACTTTTCGCCGATGAAGACACCCACAAAATCCTCCACCAGCCCGATAACTAAAAGCATTACGGGGACAGATAGAATCATCATTAGGCGCAAAGTTCTAAGAAAACCGCTTTTGAGCCTGTCTATATCGTCCTTTATTTTGCTGTAAGTTGGGAATGCAACCCGTGAAATTGTTTGGGTCATTTCCGTTGCGGACATATTCGAAATCTTGAAAGCCATCTGGTAGAATCCCAGCGCGGTAACGCCGAGGACTTTTCCCACCACAACATCGTCGCCCTGGGTTACCAAAAATACGATAATACCCGAAACCCAGACCCACATCCCAAAGGAGAAAAGCGCACGGAAACTATCTTTGCGTATTGCGAAACGCGGCCGGTAATTTTGGATGATATACGAAGCCACAACCTGCAATACAGAGCGTGCCAAGAACCCGAAAACCAAAGCCCATGCGTTCCGAAGGATTAGCGCCGCTGTTATTGCTACCCCAAAATCGGCGATTGCGCCGCTGAATTCGTAGATGAAATCCTTTCGGAAATCAAGTTCTTTGCGAAAATATACTACTCCGGGATTGCGTAAACCGGCCACGAAAACCCCGATACCGAGGACTCTCATAAGCATGAATGCGTTCGGTTCGTCGAAGAATCTCGCGATAAACGGCGCGCCGAAATAGAGGATTAGTCCAAGAAGTAAGCCCCTGATTATCTGCACGACCCATGCGGTATCGAGATGATGTTCGATATTGCCGCTTTTTTGAATTAGTGCCTGATCGAAACCGGTTGTCGAAACGTTCTCCATTGCGGCGAGGGCGAGCATAGCAATTCCGAAAAGCCCGAAATCGTCGGGCGAAAGCAGACGTGCGAGAACCAGCGTCCGAATAAGCGTAAGAAGCCGGTTCGCGATTCGAAGCGAAAAGGACCAGAATCCGCCGGAAACGGCCTTTTTTGCGAAGCCCTCGCGGTGGATCGAATCGGTATGTATGTCTTCGGTCGAAATCATATGGCCCTTTCGGCTTTGCTATAGACTCTGAAGTCCTTCCGGTGTTGCTGTTCCCTTATTCTGCGGAATGAAATCCGAGGGTTTTGCACCGGTAACCCACAGAATTAAAACAGCAGATGCAATAATCACGCCTATCCGCGACATAATAGGAGCCAGAAACCAGCATCCTGCAATTCCTGAGCCGGCTATAATAATTATCAGCGAGAGCTTTGTCCATGGGTATTCTACCGGCATTAGCGGATTCCCCAACCTCCAGCTCATGAAAGCCATTGCGATGTAAGAAACAAGTGTCGCCCATGCCGCGCCGACGAAACCGTAGCGGGGAATAAGCCAAATATTTAAAAGCACATTCAAAATCGCCGCAAAGCCCGTAACTATGGGAATATAAATCGTGCGGTCGCGTGTCTGCATTCCGGCACCGAAAAAGAGGTTCATTGCCTCGAAAACCGCCGCAAGCGAGACCGGAACCAAAACAATTCTCGCCGAATGAAAAGCCTCGCCGACAAACAACTCGAAAAGCTCCGGCGAGATTCCCACAATTCCCACGGCGCAAATGCTCAGAATGCCCACCAGCGGTGTGAGAACCTTCGGGTAAGTTCGATTAGCAATTTCATTATTGGCGGCCAGCTCGAACATATACGGCCCCCATGCGAACCTGAAGGCGGTATAAAGCAAAAACACCACCCCCGCGATTTTGTAGCCCACAGAATAAATCCCCGCCGCGTCGAAACCGTCCATATAGCGTAATAAAAGCCTGTCCGAGAGGGTAAGCACGACAGTCGCGAAAGAGGCCGGCACAAAGGGAATCCCCCACAACAGCATCGACCGAACAAGCCGAAAAGGCACTCTCAACGTGATATATTGCCCGATACGCACAAGCAAAGGCGCGAGTATCAAAATGTCGGCGACTATTCCGGCGATAAGAATTCCGGAAACGCCCATATCATAATGTTTCAACAAAATGAAATTCGTTACTACGACGATAACGACCTTCGCGAGGGTATAGCCGACATACCCCGCCGGCTTTTTCTCCATTCGGAAAATGAGTAGGGAAACCAAAAGAATCGTATCGAGGCCTGCGTTGATTGCGGAAAGACCGACCAATCCACCTCTGCCGTGAACGCCGGTAAGCATTTGAGAAAGCGGAGATGCCAAAACATAAGCCAGCCCGATAA
Organism: uncultured bacterium; assembly: GCA_964459995.1. Lineage (GTDB taxonomy): Bacteria > UBP14 > UBA6098 > UBA6098 > UBA6098 > CAZSHG01. The sequence continues at coordinate 108,107 of CAYWOR010000001.1, forward strand.
TCGCACCGGAGCTTATCAAAACCCATATTAGGCAAGCGGAAAACAACTGCCTGCGATGCTCCTCGTCGCGCACGGTAACGAAATGCTTGAACAACGAGACGTTCATCCCTGTCATGCCGATAATCATCGAGATTGTAACGAAAAGCACCAGAAGCTGATAAACACCGTATTCTGCCGGCGAAAGGGCGGTAGTGTAAAGGGGAATCAACAAAAAGGCGATGAGCTTTGTGAGGATATCGCCTGCGCCGTAAAGGAATGTGTCTTTTATGAGTTGATTTTTCAGGGACATAATCGCCGATCGAGCTGAAGCTTTTCCGTGAAAACCGCCTTAGACCGCCTTTGTCGCGAGAAGGTCGTGAAGATGGACCAGCCCCTTGACCACACCGTTTTCGAGAACCGGCAACGCCGTGATTTTACGTTGTTCCATCAGCCTTACTGCTTCTTCGACGATTATGTTCGGCTCGACAACCACCGGATTTGATGTCGAGAATTCGACGAGCTTCATTCCGGAGATATCTTCGTGCGGATGCGCCTGTAAAAGCCTCCTCAGGTCGCCGTCGGAAAAAATCCCGCGAAGTTCGTTATTCTCGATAATAAGAACATGCCCAAACCTTCCGGTGCTCATTGCGATTATGCCGTCGAGCACAGATGCCTCGGGACTCACGACCGGCAGACCTTTTCCTGTGTGCATCACTTCGGAAATTCGCCTAAGCTGATGGCCTATTTTCCCTCCGGGGTGGAAAACCGCGAAATTCTCGCGTGTGAATCCGCGCTTCATCATTAACACAACAGCAAGCGCGTCTCCAACCGCGAGAGTCGCCACCGCCGAGGTTGTCGGCACCATACCGAAAGGCTCGTCACGCTCGTTCACAAAGGTTTCAAGCACGACATCGGATTCGCGCCCAAGCTCCGATTTCGGGTCGTTCGTAATCGAGATAATCTTAACTCCAAGCCGTTTAAGCGGCGGAACGAGATTAAGAACCTCGGGCGTGTTGCCGCTTTTTGAGATCATCAGAGCGCAATCATGACAGGTTATCGTGCCGAGATCGCCATGGAGAGCCTCCGCGGCGTGCACAAAGAAGCTCGAAGTCCCAGTGGAAGCCAGCGTCGCGGCGATTTTCCGGCCGATAATTCCGCTTTTGCCCATGCCGATTACAATCACCCTGCCGTCGCAATTCAGACAAATATCCGCCGCCTCGATAACGCTGTCCTCGATTTTGCCGATAAGCGCGCCTATGGCGTCAGATTCGCATCGAAGCAGTTTTGAGATAGATTTGCGCAACATTTAAAACTCCAATCCCGGCAACTCCGGAAAAGCGGGGGGCTTGCGTTTGAAATCGCTCGATTCGTATCTCGAAATCACTAAATCGATATTTGCCGGCTCAAAACCTTTAGTGATAAGCTCTTCCGGGTCGGTGCCCTCGTCGAAAAGAGCGTGGATAATTCGATCGGCCTCGGCGTATGTGATTCCCATCTCGCCCTCGTCGGTTTGGTCTTTCCAAAGGTCTGCTGTGGGGGTTTTCGCGATAATCCATTCCGGAAGGCCCATGTGCCGCGCCAATTCGCGCTCCTGAGTTTTCAGAAGCCCGCCGAGCGGAGTGAAAGCACAGGCCGCATCGCCCCACATCGTGAAATATCCCATAATCCGCTCTGTGCGGTTGCCGGTGCCGACAACCAGAAGGTTGCGCTCAGCCGAAATGTCGTAGAGATAAATCATTCGGACTCGAGCGCAAATATTTCCGAGACGAAGATTTGAAATGCTCGACCGTGAGGAAGCGATCGCATCGACTGCGGGTGTGATTTCTTGTATTTCGAGATTCAGGCCGAGATGATGTGCGATTTTGTGCGCGTCTTCGAGGCTCGAAGGATTGCTGTGGCAATACGGCATCGCCACAACATGGATTTTTTCCGCACCGAGCGCTTCTACTGCAAGCCCGGCCACCACCGAGGAATCCAACCCGCCGGAAAGGCCCATAACAACGCCCTTCGCCGAACTGGAAGCCAAATATTCCGCGATAAAATCGACGATTGACCTGTGTGCCTCAGATATTTTCATCGTCCTCCTCGAGGTAAATATCTCCGCTCATAGCAGAAATTCGCGCCTCGATGTCGGTCTCGCTGAAAAGCTCTCCAGAGCCGATTCCCGGACAGAAAGCCGCGGTTTTACGCCATGATTCCTCGTTGGCGAGATTATCCGGCCAAAAGGGGAAAGTTCTGCACTGGAGAGGTCTTTTGTCATAAACCTTGCACCCGATTTTTTCATCGAAAAAGATGCAATCGCCGTTAGGGAAGCTTTTTAGCACCACAAATTTGTCCACAACCTCGGTATAAAGCCGTCGGAATTCCTCATCGGGCAGTTCGGTTTTCTCGATAAGACGCTCGAGGTCGTGCCGCGAAATCCAAACATAACCGTCCTTAATTCTGCAACACTCACCGCAGAAAGCACACGCGAATTTTAGACCATGCTTATAAAAACTCATAAAAACCTACCAGCTAACTTGAAAAACAATTCAAAATCCATATAATCTAAATCTTAGTGAGAATCAGAAAGGCAACTCTGAATGAAAGTTATCAATTTGGCGAGCGGTTCTTCGGGGAACTGCTCCTACATCGAGGCCGACGGCACACGCATCCTTATCGACTGCGGCATTTCAGCCTCTGCGGCGGCGAAAGAGCTGGATAAGAACGGCATCTCCGCGGACTCCATTCAAGGCATATTTATAAGCCACGAACATCACGACCACATCGACGGAGCTTTCGCCTTCTCGAAGAAGTTCAAAAAGCCTCTCTATATGAATCTCGGCACCTATGCCGCAACGAATCACAAACTCAACGGCTCCGAAATCAGGCATTTCGCAACAGGCGATGTCCTCCCCTTCGGCAATGTTGACATCCAATTCTTCCCTGTTTCGCACGACACTGCCGATCCGGTGGGGTTCAGAATCCACTCCGACGAGGGCGAGATAGTCCACGCCACAGATTTTGGTATCGCCAACAACGGCCTCGGCGACTATTTCAATTCGGCGCGAATGATCCTGATGGATTTCAACCACGACATGGAAATGCTTATCAAAGGGCCTTATCCTATCTTTTTAAAAGAGCGAATAGCCGGCAACCGCGGCCATTTGTCTAACGAGGCGGCTTCTAAGTTTCTCGCGGAGCTTGAATTGCCGAATCTTGAAGCCCTCATCCTCGCTCACATTTCCAGAACCAACAATGTTCCCACAGTGGCTCGTGCGACTGTTATGAACGCATTCGCAAACCGTCCGCGGACGCCGAAAATTCTTACAGCGGATCAATACCGATCCGTCGCGGTAGAAACTTCCTAAATATCCAGCGTCGTTTCTTCAGGCTCGGAGCTTTCCTCGTCGCTCTCGACCACCCTCGCGATACCGGAGACTTTGCCGTCGCCCCTCACTCGCATTATACGAACACCCTGAGTCGATCTGCCGTAGGAGCTGATTTCATCGACCCGCGTGCGTATAAGAATGCCATCTGAGGCGATGACGATAATCTCGTCTCCCGGCTCGACAATAAGAGCGCCAACGACATTTCCGGTCTTTTTTGAAACCTTATGCCCGATAATTCCCATTCCGGCGCGGTGCTGAAGGCGGTATTCCTCGATGGGCGTGCGTTTGCCATAGCCGTTCTCGGTGATTGTGAGCATATCCTGATTCTCTTCGGTAACATTGAGCATCCCGACAACCTCATCGTCGCCCTGAAGGCTGATTCCATTAACACCGGCGGCGCTACGCCCCATAGTTCTAACCTCGCCCAGTTCGAACCGGATAGATTTGCCCTGTTTGGTAATAAGCACTATGTTTTCGTCGGCCTTTTCCACCGACCGAACGCCCATAAGCTCGTCGCCATCGTTGATACCGATTGCAATGACCCCGTTTTTGCGCGCATTGCTGAAATCTGCAAGATTGGTTCGTTTGACTCTGCCCTGTTTGGTGCAGAAGAAAATGTCCTTGTTTTCGTCGAACTCTCGGATACGGCAACAGGAAGCAATACAATCGCCGGAGTTTATATTAATAAGGTTAGCGATTGCGAGACCCCTCGCGATGCGCGAGAATTCGGGTATCTCGAAAACGCGCAGTGAATAGACCTTGCCCTGTGTGGTGAAAATGAGAATAATATCATGGTTCGTCGCTGTGAATAGGCTTTCGACGAAATCCTCGTCGCGAGTTGACATGGCGTTGATTCCTCGACCGCCGCGACGCTGACTGCGATAGATGCTCGCCGGTGTCCGCTTGATATAGCCGCGATGGGTTACGCTGACAACCACCTCTTCATCGACGAAGAAATCCTCTTCGTTCATCTCTTCGGCATTCGGCACGATTTGCGTGCGCCGCGGATCGCCGTATTTTTCCTTGATATAAGCCAAATCTTCTTTTATAAGCGCTAAAACCTTGCGTTCGTCATCGAGAATCTCTTCGAGGTATTTTATAAGGCGCAGTGTGTCCTCGAGATCCGAGACGATTTTGTCGCGTTCGAGGCCGGTGAGCCTTGCCAAGCGCATGTCGAGAATCGCCTTGGCCTGTCTTTCGCTGAGGTCGAGTTTTGACTGAAGCTTTTCCGAAGCCTCCTGGACAGTTCTCGATTTACGGATAATCTCGACCACAGTGTCGATATTCTCTATGGCGATCTTGAGGCCCTGAAGGATATGCGCTTTCTCGCGCGCCTTCTCGAGGTCGAATATTGTCCGGCGGATGATTACCTGCCTGCGATGCTCAATGAACTCGGCCAGCACCTGTTTAAGCTTCATCTCGACAGGTTTTTGCCCAACGAGGCCGAGCATAATGACCCCGAAATTCTCCGACATCCTCGTGAGTTTGAACAGCTTGTTCAGTGTAACCTGAGCATTCTCGCCGCGCTTCAGCTCGATATAGATGCGCATTCCTTGGCGGTCGGATTCGTCGCGAAGATCGGCGATAGATTCGATACGTTTATCCTTCACGAGGTCGGCAATCTGTTGAATGAGCGTCGATTTGTTGACCTGATACGGGATTTCATTGATGATGATAGCGTCTTTTCCGCTTTTCGTCGAAGGCTCTACATAAGCGCGCGCCCGCATCGTGATTGTCCCCCTGCCGGTTTCGTAGGCTTCTTTGATTCCGGAGGTGCCCAAAATCAGGCCGCCGGTGGGGAAATCCGGACCGGGTATGAACTGCATAAGCTCCGCTGTAGTGGCTTTCGGGTTATCGACAAGATAAACAAGCGCGTCGCAAACCTCGCCGAGATTGTGCGGAGGAACATTTGTGGCCATTCCGACCGCGATTCCCGAATTGCCGTTGACAAGAAAATTCGGAAAACGCGAGGGGAGAACCTCCGGCTCGGAGAGCGAGTTATCATAGTTCGGCACGAAATCGACGGTGTTTTTGTCGATGTCCGCGAGAAGTTCCTCGCCGAGTTCACGCATTCTGACCTCGGTATAACGCATCGCCGCGGCCATGTCGCCATCGACCGAGCCGAAATTCCCCTGCCCGTCGATGATTGTGTATCTCATTCGGAAATCCTGTGCGAGTCGGACAATAGTGTCATAAATCGCGGCATCGGAATGGGGGTGGTATTTTCCCATGACATCACCAACAACACGTGCCGATTTGACATAGGCTCGATTGTGAAGTAATCCCATGTCGAACATGGCGAACATACAACGTCTGTGAACCGGTTTCATGCCGTCGCGAACATCTGGAAGGGCACGGCTGATAATCGTGCTCATGGCGTAATCCATGTAGCTACGCTTCATTTCATCTTCGATATCGATCGGATATATATCGCCGAATGGTTTGTCGGTCATTTTTCAGCCTTTCGGAAGCTGTTTTACGAACTTTTTGACACTTATCCCCTCTTTGGGGGAGATTTTGTTCAATATAATATAGTAATAGAAAAAATCAAGAGCAAAATTACCTTTAAATCCATATTTTTGCGATATTTGAAGCCGATTTGAGCAGGTTCGATTCGATTTCGATTGTCTTGAGAAATTTCATAATAATTTACTTTGACCAAAAGCGCTTAATGGGCTATTGTATAGGCGATGCAAGAGGAAATCACCGAAATAAATGGAATTATCGAGCGGATAACCTATTCCAACGAGGAAAACGGCTATGCCGTTCTGCGCCTTCGTTTGGGAAGCGGGCAGATGGCGACGGTCGTCGGAAGGCTGGATATGCGCCGTCCGGGGGAATATCTATGTGCGAATGGGAAATGGATTTTTAATCCTCAATACGGCCGGCAATTCGAGGCGGAGTCCTATTCGATTGGTGCCCCGCCGGACAACGATTCGCTCATGCGCTATCTCGCCAGCGATGTAATCGACGGCATCGGCCAAGAAATGGCGCGGCGGCTGGTCGAGCATTTCGGCGGAGATTTCATGCGCATCGTCCGCGAAGAGCCGCAAAGGCTCACCGAGGTCGAGGGAATAGGTCGAAAACGCGCCACGCAGATTCGCAAATCACTCCTTAGCGAAGACCGCGAACAGAGAGCGCTTAGAGAGCTTTCCACGAGGTTGATGGGGTTCGGAATCGGCCCCGCTAAAATACGAAAAATCTACCGCGCCTACCGCGATGCCGCCCTCGATTATCTTCATCGCGACCCCTACCGCCTCATCGACGAGATAGACGGTTTCGGCTTTACAACCGCAGATATGATAGCCTCGCGGATGAATGTCGCGCCGGACTCGCCCTCGCGACTAAAAGCAGGCCTCGTTTATGTCCTTGAAAACGCTTCCGGCGAAGGGAACTGCTATCTCGAAAAAAGCGAACTGCTCGAGCAAGCGAGAAAATTGCTCGCCGTCGAAGGTGCGAAAATCGAAAATGCCTTCGTAAAATTAGCCGATTCACAGGCTGTGGTAGAGGAGAATGGCCGAGTCTATATCGCGAGGTTTTTCGATTTGGAATGCTCCGTCGCGAATGTGATTGTCGAATTTCTGCGCGCAAAGGGACGAAGTCTGCCAATCGGGACCATTCGTCGCGGCCTCGAAAATGTGCAAAAAGATTGCGATATCGAGTTCACACACGAGCAAAGAGGCGCAGTTGAGAACATTCTCAGCGAGAATCAAATTCAAATCCTCACCGGCGGCCCCGGCACGGGAAAAACAACCATCATTCGCGCGGTAGCAAAAATCGCAGATGCAAACCGATGGAACATCGCACTTTGCGCGCCCACAGGAAGAGCCGCACAGAGGCTCTCAGAAGCGGTTGATATGCCGGCATACACTATCCACCGTCTGCTAAATTTCCGCCCCGACCAGATTTCCGAGCTTGCAGTGCGGAAGTTGAACGTGGATTTAATTGTCATCGACGAGATGAGCATGGTGGATTTGGAGCTTTTCAGCGTGGTGCTCTCCGCGCTCGATTCCGGCTGTAAAATCCTATTAGTGGGAGATTCCGACCAGCTCCCCAGCGTCGGCCCGGGGCGTATCCTCGGCGACCTTATCGATTCCGCCGCGGTGCCGGTTGTCAAATTATCCCTAATCCACCGTCAGGCCGTAAAAAGCAGAATAATAGCCGAATCGCACAACATCATCCGAGGTCTTGTGCCCTCGATTAGGAACAACCCCGGCTCCGATTTCTTTTTCCTATGCGAGGAAGACCGCGAATTAGGCCTTCAGACGGTTATCGACCTCGTCTCGCATCGTTTGCCGACAAAATACGGATTCGATTCGAAACGAGATATTCAGGTAATCGTGCCGATGTATAAAGGTGTCTGCGGCGCGAACGAGCTTAATAAAGGCATTCGCGAGATTCTGAATCGCGGGTCATTAAATGACCCGGAAGTCCATTTTCTCGCCGGCGACAAAGTGATGCAAATCAAGAACAACTACGATCTCGGCGTTTTTAACGGTGATATCGGCATTGTGGCTTCGGTAAACCGCGAGGAGGAGGAGATTCATGTCGATTTTGGCCGATCGGGCATAGCCTCATATTCGCGCGAGGACCTCGCCCAGCTAACACTCGCCTATGCAATCACGGTTCATAAATCGCAGGGAAGCGAGGTGCCCTGCGTGGTGATTCCACTCTATACCGAGCATTTCATGCTTCTGCGAAGAAAATTGTTATATACCGCAATCACCCGTGCTAAAGAGCTTTGCGTGATTGTCGGCCAACCACGCGCGCTTGAACTCGCTGTCCAACGAAGCATCGAAGACCATCGCAACACAGGCCTCGCCGAAAGGCTTCGGAAAAAAATCGCACACCGGAACGAGATTCCCGAACTCGATTAACCCAAGATTTGTCAGAAATTCAGTGGAATCAACTGCCGAAAACAGTTCGCCACATGAAGAAGGCTATTGCGAAGAAAATGCCGGCGGTCAGAAGTTTGATTGTCGGCGTGTTCTTTTTGAGGAAATTTGTCAGCTGTTCGCTGGTCGTGCCGAAAAACACAACCGCGAAAACGCCAATCAGCGGGATTATAAACATCAAATTATACAGGAAAAGGTAGAAAACAGCCTTTGTTTTAAGTCCCGGCGCGCCCATCACATAGATAATTGTCGGAAGATAAACCTGCCCTGTGCAAGCCATCTCGAGGATGCTCACAAAAAAGCCGGTAGTGATCGAGGCGAAAACGATATTCCTACGCGCGCGCGGCTCGTTCTCTGAGATGATTACCTTGTGAATTCGCTTTTTAAGCTTGTCGGGAAGCTGAAGGGTCATCTCGGCGAACTCGCCCTTGCGGCTTCGGAAGAAATCATATATCGAAAGCACCCCGAGAGCAAGAACCAGAACACCTGTGGCCATATAAATCCATCTCGCGATGACATGAATGAATGGCAACGCTTGCATGAACTTCAAAAAGCCTGTGCCGACGAGAAAATATGTCAGGAATACCGATAGTGTGAAAGCGATGCCAACCATAAGTATTTCGCGGCGTTTACGATTAACCACGGTGAGGAAAGTAACGAAGAATATAATCGCTCCGAAAGCGCAAGGGTTTACGCCGTCGATTAAACCGGCACCGAGAACCGGAAGAATCTGGAAACGCTGGAATCGGGTGCGAATCCTCTCGTCGGCCTGAGCAAGCTCGGCTTCGGTTGCAATCCATACTGAGTCCATAAAAGCCGAGTTTTCCAGCTTAACCACCGCCTCTTCGACAGCGCGGAAACTTATCTGGCTCGTAACGAAATATGTATCCGGCAAGAAAATCGTCGGGGTCGCCAGATGGAGGTTTTCCGGCACTCCGAGGCGATAAGCCAACACCTCGGCGAGAAGCTTCGCATCCTTTTCCTCGATATTAAAATCGCGTATAACGAGCGTAGGATGGTATCTCTGCAGAAGTTGAAGGTCATAGGTTACCCTCGAACAATGCTGGCATCCGGGTTCCCAGAAGAAGGCCATTGTTACGGTTTGTATTGACTCTTGCGCGGCCTTTTGGAGCGTATCTTCACCCTCAGCAGGCTGAGACGACGTAGTATCGGGGCTCAAAGTGTCAGCGACTTTTATCTGCGAATGGGCGTCGTGATAATTGTTGCCTAATAGATATGTAAGGTAGGGCAAGAACCGCTCCGTTACCTCGTCTCCGCCGAAAACACTATCCCCGATGAAAACGACCGGGACCTCATTGTTCTCGTCGCCGAATTCACGTTCCATTTGAATAAGACGTTCGTAATTATCGAGATTGTCCTCGATTTCGTTAGTTTGAAGCGTGATTCGTCCGGGGTAGTTTGCGAAAATCGGCGGGAAATACTCCTCGATAACCTCTTTGCAGTGTTCGCAGGTCTTCGAGTAGAAAACGATGACATCCACGCGCTCCAGCGGCAAAGCCGTGCCTGCGATGCAAAACAGAAGCATTATTATAGCGAAGTTATATCGCATCAATCACTTAGACATCTCGTCTGTCAGAGTTTATTGCGGGCCGGAGCCTTTGACCGGAATAGTGAAAAACAGGGGGTCGCCCGGAATTCCCTTGGCTTCCAAAGTAACCGAAGCCTTAATATATGTAGCCGCGCAGTCATAATCAGTGCAAAGTTCGAGAGTAAGCTCGGTCGATTTGCCCGGCTTGAGTTTTTTGTCCTTCAGCTTCGGAACGCCGAAAACATCGGCGGTATAATCGATTATTTCAAGCTCCACTTCGGACTCGGTCGGGTTCTCGATTTTGAAAACCATCTGCTTTGGCGGATCCTCACCGCGCGGAATATCGAGCGCTCTCGGGACGACATTCAACGGCAGGCCGGTGCTGTCCATATCGGCGGAGAATGTTACGCGAATGCTTCTATTCACGGGGTCGTTGCTGTTGATAATGGCGCTTTTAGATGTTTTATGAAAATACCTCGCGCTATTGAAAACAACCGTAACCTCAGTCTCTTCGCCGGGTTCGAGTTGCATCTTTTTCATTGGGGCGTTGGTGCATCCGCAGGTTGTTCTGACGCGCTGAATTCTCAGCTCGCCCTCGCCGGCATTGCGGACTTTGAAAGAATGGACGAGGTAGTAACCCTCGGGTGAAAAACCGAAATCGAAGCGCTGTTCGGGCACTACTATTTCGGGTTGGGGGCCGGTCAAATCAACCGGAAATTCTTCGTCTTCGGTCATCTGCTCATTCTGAGCGAAAACCGGGGCGAAAAGTAGGATCATCATGATTGAGATCAATGTCCACTTCGCCATCATTTTCTCCTTGTTGAGAATTGTCATTTATGCAAAGCCTCTCCGAGAGCATCGAGAGCGGATTCTTTCAGAATTTCGCCGAAAGTAGGATGGGCAATAATCGTGTTTCGCCAATCATCGATTTTAATGCGGTGGGTTACGGATAAACTCGCCGCTGTGAGCATCTCAGAAGCACCTCTGCCCGCAATATGTATGCCAACGATGACATCGTCGCCGGTCGCGATAACTTTCGCAAAACCCTCTACTGCAGAGGCGGTTTTCGCCCTTCCGCTGGCCTGATAGGGGAACATCCCGATTTTGACCTCGTCGAATTTCTCCTTCGCCTGCGGTTCAGTTAATCCGACCGTGCCGATTTCCAGCGCGGTAAATGTCGCACCGGGGATGGCATGATTGTCTATGTTTTTTCCTGCGCCGAGCATATTCTCGACAGCGATTTCGCCCATCGCGCTGGCCCAATGTGCGAGAAAGGGGTCTCCGCAGACATCGCCGGCGGCATAGATTCCCTCTCCAGCGGAGAGCTTGGAGTCGATAACAATCGCGCCGCGCTCGATTTTCACACCTGTGGTTTCGATTCCTTCGGGAGGGGTCGGTGTGCGTCCGACTGCGGCAAGTATTTCCTCCGCTTCGAACCTTTCGCCGCCGGCATAGGCGACAACCCCCTCCGCTGTGCGCTCGATTTTATTTATTGCGATTCCGGTTCTAAGGGCGACACCCTCTGCGGCAAGCACTTTGGTTATCACTGCGACGATATCGGGGTCGAATCCCGGCAGAATATTCTCCATCACCTCGATAATTGTAACCTTGCACCCGAAAGTTGCGAAGATATGCGCGAATTCGCAACCGATAACGCCGCCGCCGATTATAATCATGCTGGAGGGCATTTTTTCGGTGTTTAGGGCATCGGTGGAGTCCCAGACTCCGGAGCCGCTCCAGCCGTCTATTGGAAGCACGCGCGGAACGCTTCCGGTGGCGATAAGCAAGTTATCATGCTCGATCTTCTCGCTTGAACCGTCCTTCGCAACCACCTCGACCGTGCCTACTCCGGAAATTTTGCCGATGCCGTCAGCCACGCGGATACCGTTGGTTTTCATAAGATATTCGATGCCCTTTACGAGCCGTTTGACGACGGTATCCTTTTTGCGGAGCATTCTAAGCCAATCGTGGGAGATTTCGCCCTCGAAGACCTTGTCCTTGGCCGCGTTGTGGAGGTCGTGCAAAGCCTCGGCATAGTGAAAATATGTTTTTGTGGGGATACATCCGCGGTTTGTGCAGACTCCACCGAGGGAGTCCTTTTCGACGAGAGTAACATCCGCGCCCAGTTGGGTGGCTCTAATCGCGGCGACATAGCCTGCAGGCCCGCCGCCGAGTATTGTTATTCTTTTTGCCATCGTTCTCCTTAGAGCAAATTAACTTTTCATTATAAACCATATTGCGCCGATGTCAAAGAAAAATCGAAAAGCTAAGATAATCATTGATAATGGGCGAAGAAAAAGATAATTTAGCGATATGAAAGTATTAGGGATAGAAACATCCTGCGACGATTCAGCGGTCGGCATTGTCGATAGCGGAAAAGTTCTCGCCAGCGTGGTGCATACGCAACAGGTTCACGCAAAATGGGGTGGCGTAATTCCGGAGCTTGCCAGCCGAGACCATGTGCGCACGATAATTCCGGTTATCCGCGAAGCGCTCAGCATTTCCGGCCTTTCGATTTCCGATATCGAGGGGATTTCGGCATGCAGAGGGCCTGGGCTTTTAGGGTCGCTTTTGGTTGGGCTTTGCGTTGGAAAATCGATGGCTTACGGTCTTGGAATACCCTTTGTAGGAGTGCATCATCTCGAGGGGCATCTTCTCGCGGCGCAAATTGGCGCGCATATCGAACCGCCCTATCTCGCGCTGATTGTAAGCGGAGGTCATTCGCACATCTACGAAGTTCCGGAAGCCGGCAATTATATTCTAATCGGAAAGACCCGCGACGACGCCGCCGGAGAGGCATTCGACAAAGGAGCGAAACTTTTGCGTTTGCCCTATCCGGGAGGCCCCTCGATTCAAAATGCGGCGACAGGCGGGAATCCTTCCGCCTTCGATTTTCCTCGTGCGATGCAGATTTCCGGCGAGACCGATATGTCATTCAGCGGGCTTAAAACCGCGCTTTTGCTCGAGGTCGAGAAGCACGGCGAATCCGCGATCGAGGGTATGACCGCTAATCTTGCCGCGAGTTATCAGGAAGCCATTGTCGATGCGCTCATATGGAAGCTTAACGAGGCGGCGGAAAAGACCGGCCATCGGAAAATAGCAGTGGTTGGCGGTGTTTCCGCCAATGCGAGGTTTAGAGAAAAGCTCGGGGAATTCGGCGATAGGAAGGGTTGGGATATCGCACTTCCGCCGATGGCATTTTGCACTGATAACGGCGCTATGATAGCCGCGGCGGGGGAGTTCAGGTTTCTTCGCGGGGAGGAATCGCCACAAGACATAACGGCGGTCAGCAGATGGCCGCTGGAAGACCTTTAGGAGAAGATTATGCTCGAACAGACGGTAAATTATCTCAAGGAAACAGGGATCGAAGATGTAATCCAAAGCGTTAAAGGCTATTGCCGGGCGGTTGGCGTGAAAATGCCGGAAAAGGCTGGTGTGAAATTAGAACTTGCGAGGCGCATGGTGCTTCCCAATCCCGGTCTTGACGAGTTTCAAGCACTTTCGGTGAGCGAATTGCAGGTAATAAAGCGGACGGTTCAGCGTGCAGAGGAGCTTCGCGAATATGGCGAGAGACTTGCCGCCTTCAGAGCGCTTATCGCCGATTGCGAAAACCATGTTCCAGACCAGAAACTCAGCCTCGTAGCGAAAGACCTCGCGATGAGGTTCCAGCCGGAACTTCTTTTGGGCGATTCTCTCTCTCCTTACGCCCTCGATGCGAGGTGCGAGAATTTCGCAAATGATTATCAATCATGTTATATCGCTTTCCACAACAGTTGGCATGACGAGAAGCGCAAAAATACGGCGCGAGTCGAAAAAATCGCCACATTGGCCTTAGCACTCGATACGCTCGACACGTTGATGGGTGTGGATGTTCCGCGTCAGAATAGACGAAAGCATGAACTTTCCGCTCTGCAGAATTTGTGTTCCTGCGAAGACCTCGGTTCACACCAAATAGGCTATGCCGCATTTTGTCCAAATTGCGGCCTTAAGTTTGGCGAGGTCTATGATTGGGTGAATCTGCCCAGATTCGAGGCCGAAGTTCGAAGACAATTGGAGGAGCATCAGGCAAAGCTCGCGCGAAGACTCGCGGACGACCTCATTAAGCGAGTGCCGGATGACCCGCTTACCGGAATAGTCGAGGCGATTTCCGTGAGCGATTTGTCCAAGCTTCCGAACATTCTTACCGACGATGTGGTCGAAGCGCTTAGGAAGATATTAGGCAAATGAGTGCAATAGTTGCGTTTCGACCTTTTTTGGACGAAATCTTTCGGCATATCTCGACTTCGATTATGAAATCCTTGACCAAAGGGTGTTCGTCTATTAAGTTATATTTATGGCTATCCTCGAAGTAAAAAGCGTAACGAAATCTTACGGCAAAGGCTGGACAGCTCTTTCGCGTGTCGATTTTTCTCTGCGCGAGGGGGAGTTCGTTTTTCTTGTGGGGTCTTCCGGGGCTGGCAAAAGCACCTTGTTGTCGCTTATCACCATGGAGGAGCGTCCGGATTCGGGAAAGGTTGCTGTCGCCGGTTTCGATTCCGAGACGATAAAAAACGAGGAAATCCCGTTGTTGAGACGGAAAATAGGGGTTGTTTTTCAGGATTTCCGACTTCTTCGAGAGATGACCGCATGGGAGAACATCGCATTTGCCCTCAAGGTAACCGGCCAACCGCGTAAATATATCAAAAAGCGAGTTTTCGAGCTTCTATCGATGGTCGGGCTTACACACAAAGCGCAGTCTTATCCTCATGAGCTTTCGGGCGGCGAAAAACAGAGAATCGCTGTTGCAAGAGCTTTGGCGAATAACCCGCTTCTTTTGCTTGCCGACGAGCCTACCGGCAATCTCGATCCTCGCGCTACAGACGAGCTTTTAGAGCTGTTTTTCGAGATTAATATGCAGGGGACTGCGGTTTTTATGGCGACACACAACACCGCACTTATCGATCTATCGCCAAAGAGGGTGCTGGAGCTGGAAAACGGAGTCCTTGTGGGCGACAGGTCGGCGGGGGCGGCATTGTGAGGGCATTTTTCTACGCATTAGGCCAAGCGCTGTCCTCATTTTGGAGGCGGAGTTTTGTAACCTTTTTGTCGATCACAACAATAACCATCGCGCTTGTGATTCTTGGTGCTTTTGCGATTGTAACATTAAATCTTCGAAGCACATTGGGAAGTTTGAAGCGCAAGGTTCATCTCGAGTTTTATCTTCGTGACGGCGCCACCAAAGCTGATGCGACAGGGTTTATCGCTATGCTCGAAACCGAGGAGGGTGTCGAGTCGGTGGAGTTTGTTACCGCCGAAAAGGCTCGTATCGAATTTATAGAGGAATATGGCGAAGACCTTCTGCGCGGTCTTCCGAAGAATCCCTTCCCGCCGTCGGTGCGTGTGAGATTATCGCAGGCATTGACAATGGGCGAGGCTGTTACAAAATTGGCGGACAAATACTCGAAAGAGAGCATTGTCGCCGAGCTTTCCGCACCTAATCGTATTGCCTATAGGCTTGCCAAGTTGAGCGGGATATCCCTTATATTGACTGTTGGCTGGGGCATAATCTTGCTTTTTGCCGCAACAATTATTATCACAAATACTGTCAGATTAGCAATAGCTCAGCGTGCCGACAGCATAGCAATTATGCAACTTGTAGGCGCTTCGAACAGTTTCATTCGTATGCCCTTCATTTTCGAGGGGGTTCTTCATGGTGCGGCTTCAGGCGGGCTTGCATGGCTTATTATTTGGGGTCTAACTGAGGCTTCGGCCTACATCCTTCCCGAAATCGTGCGTCTTCCTATATTAATCCATATTGCGATAGTCCTTCTCGGTGGCGCTTTCGGCGGTGTCGGAAGTCTTATCGCTCTTCGGAAATATCTTCGATATTAGATATTCTGGAAATTTAAATATCCGGTGAGTAGGTTCAAAACTTAACCGCCAATCGTGAGGGCGACGCCCCCCTTTCGCGCAGACGACTTTCGATTACATCTCTGCGGATTTGATGATTGCAATGACCTCGCCGGGCTGTTCGGCGGAGCGAAGACGTTCGAGCGTTTCCTCGAAACGAAGAATTGTTGCGATTTTTGGCCAGAGACGGTTGTAGATCGCATCGTCGTATGTTGGAGCGACCATTATTAGAAAAAGATCGACCGGAATACCGTCGGAAGCCTCCCAATCGATTGGATAATCTGTTCGTGCGAATCCGATGGCGATATCGCGGACATGCTCGCTTCGGACATGCGGCACTGCGATTCCGCGCCCGAGACAGGTCGGAGCTTTGCGTTCGCGGAAGATGAGGTCATTATATAATCTACCCTGATGCTGAATCACCTCGGAGGGCAATATCAGGTCGATAAGCTCGGCGATTATTTGCTCGCGCATATCACGCGGCGATGGAAGACAGGGCTCTTCGTCGGGGGGAGTGCATTCGATGATTTCCTGCCAAGCCATCGGTGCCTGAAGCTGAAGCCGGATATTGTCCACACCTATTATTCGCGATATTCTCGATTCCTTAGCCATCTTCGCTCTTAAGCCTCCGCGCAAGCATTTCGCTTGCGGTTATAAATTCGATTCCCCATTTTTCCAAATCCGGGAGGACACGTTTTATTGCAATCAAAGTATTTGGGCGGGCATGGCCGACAATCAGGACACCGTCTTCGGATTCTCGGCTTGACATTGCAAGCTCTATGAATTTCTGCGCGATAGCCGAGGTGTCGTCAACTACATCGATGTTGCCATTTTGACAAGTTGTGGGAATACTAAAGCCTTGCATTGTCTTCATTGCGCATGTGTATGGTGTTGTTCTGCTGTCGATGAAGAACAGGCCGGAGTCTTTTAACGCCTTGGCCACATTTTCCATTGTTTGCGCATCGGCAGTGGCTTTGCTTCCCATATGATTGTTCATTCCAACCGCGCTGGGAACCTGCTCGACAGCCTCCCGAACACGCTTTTGAATCTCCGCCGGCGGAAGTTTGATATAAACCGCCTTTGGGCCGGGGTCGTTTTTTGGGTATGCCTCAGGCTCCATCGGCATATGCACAATCGTCTCTATACCCCTATTCGCAAGCGCTTCCGCGGATTTTTTTGTGTGTTTCTCGAAAGGAATAATCGCGGCTGTGAAAGGAATCGGAAGGTCGAGAAACCCCTTTATCAAATCGAAATCAATATCGCCGAAATCGTCGATTACAAGCGCGACAGTGCCGGTTAAAGGCTTGTCGGAAAGCTCTCTGCGAAGAGTGATTTTCCGCATCACGATATCGCCAATTCCCGCAGAAATAACAACCTCCCTGCCGTAACGTGTCTCGACCGCATCGACAATATCTCCTCCGGCCTCGCGCCACGCCGCCTGAATAGTGTGATTCGCCATTCCAAGCGGAAAAGCTCTGCTTATATTGGCCGTGATATCGATAGCGTTGCCGCCGATTCCCCCAAGTTTCGCGCCTGTGCGAATTCTAAGCTTGTTTCGCGGCGCGCCGAGTCTCGCCAAAGCTCGATACAGCGATGTGTCGAGTAACTCTTCGGTAGCTTCGGGGTAAATCGGCTTTCGGACAGCCGTTTCGCCATATTCTGTATGTTGAACTGCCGCAGAGTCGCCTTGCGAGGGCGGAGGCGGAGGTGGAGTCTCGGCGATAACCGTTTCTTCACGATGCGGAAGACTTTTCACGATAAAATAAACCACTCCCGTCAAAATCACCAACGCGAAAAAAATTGTTAAGCCGATACCGACTCCACGTGGTGGTGTCTTTGAGATACGTCTTTTTCTATGAAGCGTGTCCGCCATTCGTCAATTACCCGTTTCGAAATAGAAACCCATTCCGGGATTTCTCTTGAATCCATATTTCATAACTACTTGTGCCGCAGTTTCGACCGAGCCGGAGTCTGTATCCGACCGCACAACTCCGACCGCCCGGCTCATCGTGGCCGCAGTATCGGGCATATCCCCGAAAAAGACGACGAAACCGCCATTCGGAACCGAGTCGATAATTACATATAATAATTCAGCGGAGAGTTCTTTGTCAACCAAAGTTTCGAAATATAGCACCGAAGTCGAATCACCCGATAAGTAAATATGTTCGAGTTTGTGCGGATCGATAACCTCGAAGGCTTCACCCGAAGGCTTTTGCATCGATGTTATTATTGCGCTCGTGCCGATAAAAATAAACCATCCTGCGACGATAATAGCCAGAATTTTCGCGGCAACACGAAAAAACTTCATCCTTCCAAGTTCACCGAAAAGGCTTAATGGTAGGAAAAAGACCGATGTGCCAGCAAAAAATGCCGCAAAAAAGAGCGCTCCGTAGATAGCCCCACCGCTTTCGAAAGCCCTTCCTGCGGCAATCAGAAAGGCGGGGCAGGGATTGAGACCGAGAATAAGCCCGAAAAGAATCGGGTGTGAAAGGAACTTTCCGCGCTTTTTGGCGGCGCAGTCATGTTCGATATGCCTTTTACGAAGGGCGTTGTAGATTATCAAAATAGCGAGGACGATATAAACCGCGCCCATCGCTGGTGTTTTGTGAGAATGATGAACATGTCCGCCAAGCGCGCCCGCAATCGCCCCAAAAGATATGTAGCCGATGAATTTGCCCGCGAGAAACCACAGAATTGTTGCGAAATTGTTTCTAAGACGTCTTTCCTCTAAGAAGAGATAGGGCAAAATCACCGGCATGCAGGTTCCGAGGCATGACATACCAAGAGACAGCCCCAAAAAAAAGCCCTCTCCGGCGGAAGCGACCATCAGCTATCCTTTTCCTCGGGGATGAAAATCGCGCCTGTGGGGCATATAAGAACACACGCTCCGCAACGGACACATTTTTCGGTGTCGATTACCGGCTTCGCATCGACCATCGATATTGCTTTGACCGGGCAGACTCTTGCGCATTCGCCGCAGGAGACACATTGCGCCGAATCGAGCACGGGAAAACTCGTGATCTCGAGTTCGGAGCCGGCGGAGTCGAATTGTCCATAGACTGGATAGATAACTTTAATAGGACAAACCTTCTCGCAAACGCCGCAGGAAATGCACTTCCCCGGGTCGATAACGGCTTTTCTATTCTCCATTGTAATAGCCTTTGTTGGGCAGTGAATCGTGCATTTGCCGCAACCGATACATTTTACGGTGTCCACTCGGTAGAACAAAACGCTTCCGACCGAAAGGGCTATTACTGCGAATAAAGCTAATATTGCGATTATAAAACGTGATTTCATTTTAGGCCTTTCTCAGCAAATCCGCGGTAGAGGGGAACCTTCGGGTTGCGCGAGTTTGCGCCTTCCGCCGGATTTTGTTTCGAGAATAACTCCTTGGCCCTTCTCGACATGGCCGATTATACACGCGCCTTTGCCGTAGGGGCTTTTTGCGATGGAGTTTAGCAAAGCGCTTGCCGACTTTTCGGGCGCGATGAAAGCCATTCTCCCCTCGGAAGCCATGAACAGAGGGTCATAGCCAAAAAGCTCACATATATTATGAACGGTGCTTTCGATAGGAATTTCCGCTTCATCGAGGACAAATTTTGTCTGCGATTGCGAGGCGAGTTCGAGCAGAATTCCGCCGAGACCTCCTCGTGTGGGGTCCCGCATGGCATGGATTTCAGCCGAATCGATGGAGTTTTGAACCATGGATGCAAGCGGCGCGCAGTCGCTCTCTACGGGGGGGTCGGCCTTCAGATTTTCGCGCAGAGCGATTATCGAGGCGGCATGTTGTGCGATAGGGCCGTTGACGATGATGACATCGCCCGGACGGACACTCGCCGGATCGATATTGATGTCGTCGCGAAGAATGCCGATTCCCGATGTCGTGATGTAAATGCCGTCGCCTTTACCGCGCTGAACGACCTTCGTATCGCCGCATACGATTGCTATTTCTGCTTCGACGGCGGTTCTCGCCATAGAGCGCACGATTCGTTCGAGAAGTGCTATTTCGAGACCCTCTTCGAGAATAAATGAGGCAGAGAGCATTGCTGGTTTTGCACCGGAGGCGGATAGATCGTTCACAGTGCCGCAAATTGAGAGTTTGCCTATATCGCCGCCGGGAAACTCGATCGGATCGATCACGAAACCGTCTGTTGTGAATGCTATTCGCGATGATGAGACGGCGCAGACCGCGGAATCATTGAGTTTCGACAGCATCGGATTATCGAAATGGCGCAGAAATAGGTCTCTGACAAGTCGCGTGGTCGCTCTTCCGCCCTCGCCGTCTATTAATCTAATTTTGTTGTGTATGTCATTCATCATATTAAGTAAACTTATGAATATAACTAATACCTATCAATATGTCAACCCCCGAGAAAGAATCGATTTCTGCTGAAAGGACTTGTCCTGCGCCAATGGAGTGTTATATTTAAAAAACATTGAGGAGAAGATATGGATGCTAATGAGATTTTGAAAAAAGAGGCTGAGGTTGTCGAGAAGTGGCTTTATAGGCTTATGCCGGATGAGAGCACTCCTCCGGTTGAGCTTCACAGTGCGATGCGCTATTCGGTTTTTGCCGGCGGGAAAAGACTTCGTCCGGTGCTCGCAGTTTTGGCATACCGATGGGCGGGCGGCGCGAGTGATGTTATCTATCCCCCCGCTTGCGCATTGGAGCTGATCCATACATACAGCCTAATTCACGACGATTTGCCGAGCATGGACAATGACGACCTTAGGCGCGGCAAACCCACAAGCCATATGGTTTTCGGCGAGGCTATGGCAATTTTGGCCGGGGATGCGCTTCATGCGATGGCTTTCGAGCTACTGGCGATGGGTGGCCGAATCGAGATTATCACGGATGTTGCCAAGGCTATCGGCACAGGTGGATTAGTCGGAGGGCAGGTTTACGATCTCGAGGCCGAAAATATTGAGCCTACGCCGGAGATTGTCGAGAAGATTCATCTGAACAAAACGGCGGCGCTTTTAACGGCGAGTCTTCGCGTGGGGGCGATAATGGCCGATACTTCCAAACGCGATCTTCATGCGATCACTGAATATGGCAAGGGAATTGGGCTAGCCTTTCAGATTATCGACGATATACTCGATATCGTTGCCGATCAGGATGAGCTTGGTAAGAATATCGGGTCAGACATCGAACATGGCAAAACGACCTATCCTGCGGTTTATGGAATCGAGAGAAGCCGCGAGATAGCGAAGGCTTTGATCGAGAAAGCGAAATCTTCGTTGCCACCCGACAAGGATAATTCGGCATTCAACGCCCTTGCAGACTTCATTTTTGCGCGTTCGCACTGAGGAGTTTTTTAATCGTCGAGGAATTTCGTCACCTCACCGCCAGGGATTGGACGGCGTTTGCCCGTGTTGATATCGAGCACATTTCCGGGCAGAATTTCGGCTGTGTCGGTATAACCGCGTTTTTCCCAGTATCCCGGGACATAGTTATCCATAAGTTCAATTTTGACAACGCTTTTTGCGGATTTATATCCCCACAGATAGGGCACGAACGCTCTAACTGGACCACCGTAATCCTCGGTTAAAAACTCGCCGTCGAATTCCCATGCCAAAAGGGTTCGCTCCATCCGTGCGATTTCCACAGGGATACTTGTGTCATAGATTTTGCCATGCGACCAAAAGCGCACAAATTGAACCTTCGGCGATGCACCGACAGCATCGAGTATGTCCGACAGCCTCACGCCGCCCCAAATCCCCCCGACCGACCATCTGGTAACGCTTGTCAATCTTGCATTTGCAAGGCTTTTCGGCATTTTTTGAAGGTCTTGCCATGTCAGGACGCTCGGTTTGTCGCAAAGCCCCGCGATTTCTATCTTCCAATTCTCTTTAACCAATTTCCCCGGATGGCCCTCTGTCCAGAAAACTGGGGTGTCCATATCGCTAAGTTTATCTAATCCCATTCTTCGTTCCTTTCCTGATCGATACAGGCTGTCTGCGACAAATTGCGAGAAAAAAAACACATGTCTTATATTTATTTATGCAAATAATACGAATAATTTGGTCTGTGTCAATGCGTCGAATCTTCGTTAGTGCACCCCCTCCGGGCGCCGTGCCGATTTTATGTCCGAATTTTGCCAAAATTCGGCCATAAAATCGGCTGGGGCAAATCGGCTTTCGAGCGGGCGAAAGGTTCTTTTTAGCCGAGAATTTTTATGCGGAAGGAGAATTTTAGCTTTGCATTAGGCCGATTTGCCCCGCACGACCCCATTTTCAGATGAGGAGCGAGACTTCGGAAAAAAAGAGGGTTCAAAATTTGGAAATTCGAGTCTTATCAAAAAGAGGGGTCGTGCACGGCGCCCGGATTTGCGAGCAATTTGCGAATCTCCGCAAGATCTTCCGGTGTGTCGATACCGATAAGCGATTTGGCGGCAGGTATTTCGATGCAATGAATTTTGAAACCGTTTTCGAGGGCGCGGAGCTGTTCGAGCTTTTCGGCAAATTCTAAGGGGGAGGGGGGAAGTTTCGCAAAAAGTGCGAGAAAATCGGGGCGATAGGCGTATATGCCGATATGTTTGAAGAAAACAGGGCGATAATCACCTGCGACAAAGGGGATTCCGGCGCGGCTGAAATAGAGGGCATTGGAGTTTGAATCGACAACCGCTTTCACTGTCGATGGGGTTTGAAGGTCATGCTCATCAGCAGGGGTTATAATTGTGGCCATCGGAGCGGAACATTCCCTCAGAGCGGATATAAGATCGCCAAGAATAGAAGGCGTCAACAAAGGCTCATCGCCTTGGATGTTCAGGACAAAATCGGGGCGATCTTCATTGGGTATCGATTCGACAGCCTCGAAAACCCTGTCGGAGCCGCTTTTGCAGTTCGGCGATGTCATTATTACCTCTGCGCCGAAAGATTCCGCTGAAGTTCTAATTCTCTCGTCATCGGTTGCGATAATCACGCGCTCTATTTCGGATGTTAATTTCGCGGCCTCCCAAACCCATTGTAACATCGGCTTGCCGGCGATATCCGCGAGCGCTTTCCCCGGAAGCCTTGTCGAACAATAACGAGCCGGAATTATCGCGAAAATCCTCATATTTTACTCCAGAATGAAATCAATTCCCTTGGGAGGACTGATTTTTTGGCCGGTATCTTTTGTGGATGCCTTTCCGAAAATCAGAACCACCTCATTTCCGAAAATATCCACCCACGAAACCCTTTTCGGAAGGAATTCGCTGTCGAGGATGGCGTCGAACCGATCGACATTGCCGGTGCCGTCTCTGCCAATAACCGAAACCCCGCCGTCTTTAGGAATGTAGCCAATATTGAAATCCTCGCGAAGACGCGCTATCAGAACTCCAATATCAGCGTAAATGAATTCTTCGATAGGAGTCTTTATCCCGACATCGGAGCCGCTGGTGAAGGTGTAAAGCGTCTCGCCGGTAAAAATTATCAGCTCCGATTCCGTTTCGAAATGGAAATAGGGATTATTCAGAATGAATTTCCCTTTCTCGGTAAGTGTATCGAAGGGGGTGATGTCGAGCCTCGTTATCTCAGAAGAAAAAAAGTTGCGCGCCGACCAAATATCGACAATCTGCTCCTCGTAGCCGGCAAAACAAGCGACGGCCGCTAATATCGTTATCAGACAAGCTTTTTTCATGATTTCAATATACCTCCGCAAACCCCAAACTCAAGATAATATCTCGCTATTTGACTTGAAATTCCCCGACTCGCTTTTATATTGCCCATATGAACAAACTCAAAATCAAAACACCGGCGAAGGTCAATCTTTGCCTTAAGTTAATCGGGGAGCGCTCCGACGGTTTTACCGATATATGGTCGATAGTGCAAACGGTCTCGCTTTTCGATGAGATCGAGATCGAAAAAACCGACAGCGGTCTGGGTTTATCCTCGAACGACCCGACCATCCCCCTCGATGAAAGCAATACAGTTGCCAAATCGTGGGCGGCTATGTGCCAAGTTGTCGGCATGGAGCTTGGCGCGAAAATCCATCTCGGCAAAAAAATTCCCCCTCAGAGCGGCCTCGGCGGGGGAAGTTCCGATGCCGCCGCCGTTCTGGCAGGAATCGACAGCCTCTACGGTCTCGGTATCGATATTGCAATGCTGAAAAAAATCGGCGCCGCGGTGGGAAGCGATGTGCCTTTATTTTTCGGCTCCGGCACCAGCCTTATCACCGGAAGAGGCGAGATCGTGCAAGATATCGAGTTGGACAAGGATTTCACCTTGCTTTTGATAAAGCCCCGCTATGGCATGTCCACCGCGAGGGCATATAATATCGCCAAAAAAGGCTTGACAAAGGGGTGGGCGGGGAATAATATTACGCCTTTACAGCCGCCGATGTCGGCTATCGAGGCTTGCAGAATCGGGAACGATCTGCAGAGAGCCTTCTTTAATGAATATCCGGCGGCAAAAAGCATTATTGACAAACTCCTGTCAAGAGGTGCCGAACATGCGGCTCTTACAGGAAGCGGAAGTGCTATATTTGGGCTTTTCCCCGATTCCAAAACCGCGATGACCGCTTCGGAAGGGTTTCGCGACATATGGCGGGAGGTCGTTTCACCGGTGAATATCAGTCTCATTTGAGAATATTCATCGTCGAAGAATATTTTTTTGAACGATGGGGTGTCGGCAAGCGGCAAGCCAACGGGCTTTGGACCCGTCATCGGAGGTTCGAATCCTCCCACCCCAGTAAATTTTACAAAACTCGAGGTTGAAGTGAAAAACCTGAAGCTCATCATCGGAAGAGCTAACCCAAATCTTGGGCTTGATATCGCCCACCGCCTTGGAATAGAGCCTTGCAGGACACTCATTACCAATTTTAACGACGGTGAGATTAGGTTCAAAATCGAGGAAAACATCCGCGGCATGGATGTTTTTATAATACAGCCGACCGTTCCGCCCGCCGATAATCTACTCGAGTTGTTGATTATGATAGACGCCGCCAAACGTGCCAGTGCAAACAGGGTAACAGCGGTAATTCCCTATTACGGCTACGCGCGTCAGGACAGAAAAGACGAGCCGAGGGTGGCGATTTCCTCGAAGCTTATCGCCAACCTTATCGTTAGCGCCGGCGCCGACAGAGTTCTTACGATGGACCTTCACGCACCCCAGATACAGGGCTTCTTTGATGTTCCCACCGACCAGCTCGTTTCGGACTTGCTTTTTAAAAGGCATATCATGAAGGAAATCCTTCCGAGTATCGGCGAAACCGACCGTAAGAAAGTTGTCATTGTAAGCCCCGATATTGGCGGAGTGAAAAGGGTCGAGACGATCGCAAAAAGGCTCGATATCGAGATTGCGGCCATATATAAGCGGAGGAAATTGGGCACTCTTCAGCCGGAAGCCCTAAAAATAGTTGGCGATGTCAAAGGAAAAACAGCGATTCTTCTCGACGATATAATCGACACCGCAGGAACAATGCGTGAAGCATGCCGCCTTCTCATAAAAGAGGGCGCCGAGAGAATTTTCATCTGTGCAACGCACCCACTTCTCTCTGGTCCGGCGATGGAGCGGCTCGACGACACACCGATGGACTCTCTGACGGTTACGGATTCCATCCCGATTCCGGAAGAAAAAAGAAGAAATTATATAAAAATTATTCCAACCGGCAGTTTTTTTGCTATGGCAATTCATAATATTCATTTCGAAAAATCCGTGGCTGTTTTACTCGACGATAAAGCCTCGGCAGAATTGTGGTAAACAAATATCAATTAAGGAGATAGAATGGAAATCCTGACACTGAAAGCACAGAAAAGAGAACAAGTCGGCAAGGGAGCGAGTAAGAATTACCGCTCCGAAGAATTGGTTCCCGGAGTGCTCTATGGCGCGGAAAGAGAGGCGATTCACGTCCTTCTTCCCGAAAGAATCCTTACCAACATGCTCAAAACCTCAGGCGAGCATTCGCTTATTCAATTGGAAATCGAGGGCGAAAAACCGCAGTTGAGCGTCGTGGCCGAGGTTCAACATCATCCGGTTAACGACAGAATACTCCATATCGATTTCAAAGCGGTCAAGCGCGGACAGCTCATCGAGCTTCCCGTTCCGATCGAGTTTGTTGGCGAATCAAAAGGAGTTGCCGAAGGCGGATTATTCATGGCGAATGTCCATCAAGTCAATGTTCGTGCCACACCGATGAACATACCGACATCTATAGAGGTCGATATCACAGATCTTACCGATGAAAAAGCGCTTCACATCCGCGATATTCTTGTAGGCGAAAATGTCGAGATAATCGATGACCCCGATATGTCTGTGGCAGTTATTCTGAAACCTAAAACTCATGTCGAGGGTGAAGAGGCTGGAAGCGCTGTGGAAGCTTCAGAAAAAACTGAAGCTCAAGAGGAAGCCTGAGATAATGAGGAAAAATACAGTAGCAACCGCCTTAATCATACTGTTCGCAGTAATTGTGACTGCAATTTCGCAGGAGATACCTGCTGAGTTTGCCAAAGAATACGAAAGACTTCTCGAAGGTGCAAAATCTCAGCGAAGGCCGGTTGCTACTGAGTATTCTCAATACGAAACCCCTACGATATACGAAAAAGAGGACACGACTTTTTTTGAAAGATCCCTCAAAGAGGAAATTGAAAGTGTCCCTAAGCCTGCCGAAAACAAGGTTTTTAATGAATATATAGTTGTTGGAAAGGACACTGTCCAAGTTATTACGAAAGCCGCTCCGGCAGAATTGGAATTCTTCGGACGAGACATATTCCGTGGAGACATCCTTCGTGCATATCCGGATGCCCCGATGCCCGATAACTATGTAATAACCCAAGGTGATAATATTCTCGTAAATCTTTGGGGGAGTGTCGATTATCAGTATAATTTAACTGTCGATCGAGAGGGCAAAGTATTCATACCGAAAGCGGGGACGGTTTCGGTTGCCGGATACTCGCTCGGAAGAGCTTCCGAGGCCATTAGAAACGCACTTTCCGGTATTTATACCGATTTTCAAGTCGATATTTCCGTCTCGAAAATTCGCGGTATCAGCGTTTTTGTTGTGGGCGAGGTCAAAAATCCCGGCGTTTACGCCCTTCCTGGATTATCGAGAGCAATCGACGCGCTTGTGCTTGCCGGCGGACCCAACAGTTATGGCTCTTATAGGAGAATCCAAGTTTATCGAGGCGGAAAACTCGCCGCAAATTTCGACCTCTACAAATTCATCCTCGATGGGAAAACCGGCGATAATATTCAACTTACTAACGGCGATGTTGTAACTGTGCCTCGAATGGGGTCGGCGGTCAAGGTCAGAGGGCAGGTTAGAAGGCCGGCGATATACGAAATCGATGATTCATCAACACTCGCCGAGGTTATAGAACTGGCCGGCGGGACATTGCCTCAGGCTAACAGTAAGTCTATTATGATCGATCGCATAATAGATGGCAAACACCGCATAACTACTTTCGATCTTGACGACGAAATCCAAAGATCCCAGTTATCGC
Organism: uncultured bacterium; assembly: GCA_964459995.1. Classification (GTDB taxonomy): domain Bacteria; phylum UBP14; class UBA6098; order UBA6098; family UBA6098; genus CAZSHG01. The sequence goes on from CAYWOR010000001.1 coordinate 135,213, forward strand.
TCGACGGCGATGATTTCTCGGTATTTCCAATCGAGGAGTTCAGGAATGATTTCGTCTTGCTGAAAGGGCAGGTTGTGCAATCCGGACCATATGGCCTCTACGAATCGATGAGGATATCCGATCTACTTCGAGGAGGCGAACAGCTTCTTCCTGATGCCTACACCAAGCGCGGCGACCTCATTCGAACCCTCGATGACCGAAAAAAAGAAATTATTCCAATCAGTATTGATTCGCTTTTAGCTTATCCAGGAAGCAAGCACGACCTCTTGTTGCAGAGCGAAGACATGCTTGTAGTTTTTAATATCTGGGATATCGAAGACAAACGAGAAGTTACTGTTTCGGGTGCGATAAGACGTCCCGCAGTTTACGAGTATTTTGTTAACATGAAGGTCTCCGATCTTATTTTCGAATCCGGCGGCCTTTTAGAAAGTGCTTTTCTCGAACGCGCCGAACTGGCTCGGATAACCCCCGGAGAACTTTCTGAAATAATATTTCTCGATCTTAAGAAGATTCTCGCGAACCCGGGCGGACCTGAGGATATAATGCTATATCCCTATGATGCACTTTTCATTAGAGAAATTCCGGGGTGGAAACTTCAGGATGTTATAACAATCACCGGCGAGGTCGAATTCCCCGGTAAGTATGCTCTTTGCAAAAAGAACGAGAGACTATCCGAGATTATCGAAAGGGCAGGAGGGTTCACTTCGGAAGCTTTCATGCCGGGAGTCGTTTTTCTGCGTCCAAAGCTGGCTGAGGATATAGAAAACAAGAATTTGGTCAACATAGTCCAACAGACGCAGGAAGCTATTCTCGATTCCGGCGGAGTAATCATCCGTCCACCTTTGCTTTTCAAATACTCCGGCGACCAGCTCGCGAGAATCATTATCGACATCAATAAGGTCATGCGCGGAGTCCCCGAGGAGGACATCGTGCTCGAGTCCGGCGATTCTATTCATGTGCCGAAAACTCCGACAGGTGTTACGATTATTGGAATGGTGGCTTCCAGCGGAACTATTCACTGGGTCGCGAATAAATCTGTCAAATACTATATCGAAAGAGCCGGCGGATACACCCGTAACGCCGATAAGAGCAGTATCCGTCTGGTTAGAGCGAATGGCAAGGTCGAAAAAGTTTCGGCGGGATTCCATCGTGTCGAGCCGGGCGATGTTGTAATTGTTCCTCAGAGAATCAAAAAGCAGACCGATGTCTTCTCGATTGTCGAGCAAACCGTATCGATTCTTACTGGGATGGCAACTACGATATATATTCTCCTAAGGCTCTAATGAACAATCTCCGGGACGACATATATACGCGATTCAATCTATACTTGAGGATATTCCTCAAACGAAGACGTCTTTTCTTTGCCGCTGTTCTTGCCCCATTGGTTTTCACTATAGTTTTTTCTATGATTGCGACTCCGAGTTATCAATCTGTCGCGGTCATTCTGCCTTCCGATGGCGCTACCGATGTTGGAGTTCTTGGAATCCTCGTCGGTGTTTTGGGGCGTTCCGGCTCTACAACCGAGGGTATGCCCACATCTTTTCTCTATGTCGATATTCTCAAATCCCGCACTGTTTTGAGCAATGTTCTCGAATCAGAATACGAGGACTATAAGAATCCCGGCACAAAAAAAGACCTCTATAAGCTTCTTCATCTGCCGCGAAACGACCAAGGATTCCAGGAGTTCAAAGAATTGCTCGATATCAGAAGCGATTTCGAGACAGGAATTATCACAATAAAAGCCTCCGCACCAAATCCACATCTTGCGGCGAGAATAGCCGACAACATGATTATCTCTCTGGATAATTTTAATAAAAATGTCCGGCAGACACAGGCAAAGAAAAATCGCGACTATCTTGAAACGCGTCTCGAAGAGGCTTATATTCAATATCAGGCTATTCTGGACACCTTTGTCCAATTCCAGAAGGCGAATAGAGGTTACCCGGTAATTAGAAGCCCTGAGCTTGAAGCGCAGGCCGAAGAACTCGATATGCGCAAGAAAACGAAGCAAGACATATATCGGCTTTTAAACGAAGAGCTCGAGATGACCAAACTTACCGAGGCAAAGACAACGCCGGTTGTTTCGGTTCTCGATTCCGCTTCGGTGCCGGCTGAAAAGGCTTCTCCGAAAAAAATACCCATTTTCATTCTATCGCTAATTGCAAGTCTTATTATCTTGTTTATTTGGTTATTCATTCTCGAGGTTAATAATCCGACTTCAGCGGAACCCCCTGTTGTATGGGCAGAGATACACGGTGCTCTGAAGACGGATTATACCGATGTGAAAGCGGTTTTTCGGAGAAAAAAATGAAATCGGCCGACAAAGGTGTCGTTGCCAACGATAAGTATCTTCAGCTTTTTTTGATTGTGCTTTGGGCTTTTCTGGGCGCGTTGGTAATTTCAAAGCCGCTCCCCAAATTTATCCTGCCCTTCCTCACACTTAATTTTGCACTTCTGCTTCTGCTTCCCTTTCGAAGATATTTCCCCTTTTTCGTTGTAATGTCATACGCCTACCCTTCAAATAGAATTGGTTTTTTTGTTGGAGGATGGGAAGTCCAATTCATTGAGGTGTTTTTCGTATTCATTGTATTGCTAATCTTCGTAGAACTGCTTTGGAAAGACACGAAACTCAAAATCACACCGATCTCGGTCTTAGTTGCTCTATTCGTCATAAGCACATTGGGTCAATCGATCCGTGGAATAGTCTTGAACTATTCACTTCCATTTATTCGAACCGCCGGAAGAAATCTCGGAATGTGGAGCGTTTTTTTCCCCACGGTGGTTTTTCTTCAGAACGGTGGCAACTCAGAAAAGATCATCCGAATAATGCTTATCGGATGGGGATTATCGACAATCACCTATTTAATGGCGTATTTTGGGATTATTCCAATTCCCGATATGTATTTTCTTGGACGTCCTTGGTGGCCGCCCACCTTGAATATCGCGCTGTTCTTTCCGATAATTTTGCTCACTCTTATTCCTTTCGAGAAAACAGATGAGATTAAAAGCACCCTGACATCACTTGTTCTTATGGTTCTTTCCGCGGCAATTTTAATACCCACGCAATCACGAACGATATACGGTGTATTGATAATAGAGATTTTCGTTATCTCCGGAATTCTTGTCGCAATCCATCAGAGAGGCCATAGATTGCTCTATTTCCTTAAGCTTATGACGATTCTCATAACGTTGGGATTAGCTGGAATAGCGGTGTTAAGAATTATTATGGGCAATGATTTTATTGTTCTGTTTCAAACTCTGTTACGCCGTTTCGATACAATTACTAATCTTCAGACCGACCTCGCTCTTGGCGCAAGAAGATGGCAGGTTTGGGAATCCATTCGAATACTGCAGGGCAACTGGCTTTTCGGGAGAGGATCAGGATTCGAATGGTCTTCTTTTCGGGGGATGATGAGGGTCGATAATTTCTATTTTTCCTTGCTGGTTCATCAGGGGGTGGTTGGATTAAGTATCGTTTTAGCGATATTCGGTTTATGGCTTCACAGATCTATTTGGCTAATTATCAACCGAAACCTCCTAGAGAGCTATCTGCTCAGAGCTTTTGCTATTGGCCAACCAGCTGTAATAGCGGCGATTCTTTCCTCCGGTATTACTTCCGCGGGATTTGTTTATGCGACTTCGAATGCAGTCCCGATGGTTATATTTGCAATTCTCACAGAGCATTTATATCGAGAATACAAATTAAAGAAAGAGCTTCAAAATTCCGAAATATCTTCCTGACAAAAATCCATCATGCACCACAAAAAAACAGAGAAGAATCAAGACCAAAACCAAAATATCTGCACCTGAATTATCTCGCTTTGGATTTTCATTTCAAGATTTTCAAAATTGCGTGTCGAAATCGCGACACTCTGAGAATTCTCGCGAATACATTTCTTATGGGCGTTTTCTTCTGGTTCGGCGTGAAATTTGCTAATAATATACCAAGTGTAATAGGAATTTTATAACCGGAGGATTACGTATATAGCGCTAAGCTATTTCAATCCGCCTTGCTATAATGGCTCAATGAAGAGGCTTTTGGAGTTTGTCCGAAATGCGCGCAAGGGGAATATTGTTGACGATACACTCTCTTAGCTTCAGAACATTCGCCGGAATCGCTAAACAACAATACGCTTATGTCAAATTTGAAATCAAAAAAAGAAAGGCTCCTTATTACAGGGGCAAAAGGGATGATGGGCTCGGATATCGTCCCAATTCTCGAAAGAGAGTTCGAGGTTATCCCAACTGATATCGACGATTTGGATGTTACCAACATCGAACGTGTGCAGGCGGTTTTTAAAGAAAAACGTCCCGACTGGGTCATTCATATGGCCGCGTTGACCGATCTCGACTACTGCGAAGATAACCCGCTCACCGCGGACGCCGTGAACCATCTCGGAACCCGAAATGTCGCTCATGCATGCAAAGACAATGACATTCAGTTGATCTACATTTCCACCTCGGGAATTTTCTCGGGCAAAAAAGATGCGGCTTACAGCGAAATGGATACCCCGAAACCGCAAAATGCCTATGGTGTCAGTAAATATCGCGGAGAATGTGCGGTTCGGGAATTACTTCCCGCAGACAGGTGGATGATTCTTCGCGCGGGATGGCTTTTCGGCGGCGGATCGCGTGATATCAAGTTCGTAGGTAAAATTTACAAGCTTTGTCACGAACGCGAAACCCTCTCGGCTGTCAATGATATTTTCGGTTCGCCCAATTATAGTCTGGACATTGGAGAATTAATAATATATCTTATTTTTAATGGACATCGCGGGGTATTCCATGCTGGCAACAGCGGAATTGCTACGCGATATGATATTGCGCGGGAGATTGTCAATTTCGCCGGTGTCGAATGTGAAGTCAAACCGGTGCCATCGACAAAATTTCCCACGAAAGCGCCGAGGCCGCCGATGGAGGCTATCAGAAACGAAAACCTCGAAAAAATCGGCTATAATATGCGCCCATGGCGAGAAGCTTTGAAGGAGTATATCGAGCGACTCAAATGCGAATTGCGATATTAGGAATAAGGGGAATTCCGGCATCCTACGGCGGTTTCGAGACAAACGCCGAGATTACCGCAAAAGCACTCGTCGAAAGAGGGCACGAGGTTGTGGTCTATTGCCGCGGAAGCCGACGTGGTCGTCCGAAAATCTATAATGGCGTAAAACTTCGCTATCTCCCCTCGATCGAGTCGCGCGATCTCTCGACAATCAGCCACACAACTCTTTCTGCCCTGCATGCGATTTTTAATCGCTACGATGTAATTCATCTTTACAACGTCGGCAATTCGCATCTAATCCCGCTTCTCAGGCTATTCGGGAAGAAGGTTGTCGTCTCCGTTGACGGCGTAGAATGGCGCAGGAAAAAATTCGGCATTTTTGGAAGTATGTGGATGCATATGTCCGAGCGTTTTGCGATGTTCTTCTCGAACCGTATCATCGTGGACTCGCTGAAGGTGGGCGAATATTATAAGAATCAATACGATTCCGAAACGGTCTATATTCCCTACGGCAGTTCGATTATCGAAAGAGACCCCGAGCCGAGTTTTCTTGCGAAATTTGGACTCGAACCAAAACGCTATCTTCTTTTTGTCGGAAGATTTATTCCGGAAAAGGGCGTGGATAAGCTTCTCAAGGCCTATGGCGAGGTTCGCACCGATATGCCGCTGGTTGTTGTGGGCGATAACCCCTATGACCGCGAATATTTCGAGCATCTCAAACGTTCCGCTCCACCGGGCGCTATTTTTCCGGGTGCAATTTATGGTGCTGGAGTGAAAGAACTTTATCGGCAATCCTATCTCTTTATCAGCCCAAGCGAGCTGGAAGGCACAAGCCCCGCGCTTCTCGAAGCTATGGGGGCCGGAACTTGCGTTGTTGTAAACGGAATCCCCGAACAGCTCGAGACGATAGGCGATTCTGGAGTATATTACCGGATGAATGACCTCGAAGACCTTAAACAAAAGGTCCAGGAGCTTATCGATAATCCCGCGTTGCGCGAACTTTATGCCGAGCGCACACAGAAAAGGGTCGAAAAGTATTACCGTTGGCAGGACGTCATCAATCGCTACGAAATACTTCTAAAAGAGGTTGCGGGCAAGAATGACAGCCATGATAATTACAAAGTCGGTCTGGAACTGGCCGAATCGAAAAGAAAACCGGTTCCGACATCGAACACCCTCTGAGTTATCTCAAATTAACCCTATTAATATAAGGATAGAAAATTACCTATGACCTTTGGTAAGATTTTTAAAATAGCGACATTGTTTTTTCTTATGGCAGTTGCCGGAAACCTTTTGGCAATGGGCGGACGAGCGCTTGCGGACAAATGGCCTGAGGTTGGAATTTATCGCGAACTCGAACTTCGCGGTGATGTGCCGATTCAACCGAATGTCTGGCCGGACAGAAGCGGTGCGGTTTTGAGAAATCTTCCCGACAATCTGGAGGGGACATCTGGATTTTGGGCGGAGAAGCTGAGAAACAGGCTCGAACGCACCGAGATGAAACCCGACACCGTTACTTTTTTTATTGAACCCGGAATCAACGGCATCCTAAATAACCCGCGCGAATCTTCCGACCGGTTTTATCCGACATTGCGTCTCGGCGGCGGAATGTCCAAAGGCGCAATCGAAGGTTTTGTTGCCTATATAGTAAATCTGCGGTGGGCGCAGGAGGAAAATTATAGAGGCCGTCAATGGGCTGGTTTTGCGGGAAGACCGGATCAGGTTTTTATCAGGGCGTCGGGAGAGGACTGGGGGCTTCAGTTCGGCAAGGATTATCTCTCATGGGGCGAAGGTCTTATGCGAGGGAAAAATCATGTCCCCTTCGAGATGCTGGGGTTCGATTTTCGTTTTGGATATTTTAATTTTTCGGGATTCACTGGTTTCCTCGACCCCTCATTTTCCTATGAGCCAATGCCAGTCGATACTTTCATTAAAAGAACCGCGAATAGGTATCTCGCGGGTCATCGACTCGAATTTGTTTCGAAACGTTTCACCATCGCGCTTAACGAAGAGGTTCTCTACGGCGGAATTGGAAGAATTCCGGAAATCTCCTATATAGTGCCTTTCTATTGGTATCACGCAGAACAGCTAAACCGCGGTTTCGACGACAACACCTATATCGGCGGAGATTTCAAGGTGCTTTTCCCGCCTGTTCGTTTTACCGGCGAGGTTCTCGTTGATGACATTCAGGTTGAATCGAAGACGCAAGACGACGAAGAGCCGCCCCAAATCGGTCTTGCCGGCCAGCTCGATTACGGCACGACAATTTTCTCGAAATGGGCAACTTTCCGCACGAGATACGAGGGCGTTACAAATTGGACATACAACCAATCCAAAAATCAGAATAGGTATATTTACCAAAATGAATGTCTCGGAAGCCCCTATGGGAACGATTACGACCGGACGAGCCTCGGCCTCGACCTTTATCTGGCTCCGATGTGTATTTTGAATATTGAAGGGTTCTATTTTCGGAAGGGCGAAGGGCGTATCGATGCGCCTTGGACAACCCCATGGTCTGATATCGAAGGGCCATATTCAGAGCCATTTCCAACCGGAATCGTGGAGAAAACCAGCGGGTTTAAACTCGATTGGCAGGGATTTTTTGAGGATTACGGATTTTGGAAATTTGGTTTCGAATATGGACGGCAAAAAAACCAAAATCACGAAGAAAATAATGAGGGCGATTATTGGCAACTCGACCTTCAACTCGACCTAACTTTCTACCCCTCGATTTCGTTTTAGTATAATCGTATGATTTATAAGCAGTTAAGATTAATCGCTGTTGTAAGAAAATAGGAGAAAAGGGTTAATGTCCGTGCAAGACAACAAATTACGCGCCCACACTTTTTTCAAAAAAAAGTTTTTTTTGTTTGACTTGAAAAAAATATGAAGTATATTTCCATAACGAACATCCGTCGAGGTATGAAAAGAGCATGCTCGAATGCGGAATTTTTTTTAATATCCCCGGCGGCGGTGAAAATGGCCTTGTCCGCGGTTGTCCGTTTTTAAGATGTCGAAGGAGAGAAAAAAGGTCTTGACAGTGTAGGATTACAAGATTATTTTAGCTCAAACCTGCCGAAAGGTCGGCGAGGTATGTTTGCTATTTTTGAATTTGAAGCTAAAACCGCGAGGTTTTAAGAAAAGAAAAGGTAACCGTAAATGGAAATTCCAAATCGCACATTTAGTGATAGGGTTTCTAAAAACACAAAAAACAAAGGAAAGGAGAAGGGCGTTATGGGTAAAAAAACCGTAATTGCAGCCCTACTGCTCAGTTTACTACTTGCCACCGGCGCGGTGTTCGCGCAGGGAGGTAGCGGAAGTGCTTGGCAGTACTGCAACGCCTTCAACGTTGTCACGCCTGCGGGGACTCCTGGTGGACCCGCTTACGGGACACAGATTCCTTCTTGGTACACAACCGATTACTCGACCGTGACAAGCTTCACTCCGGTCTCCACTTGGAGACGCGCGAGTTTCGAGCTTGGTCCGACCGGGGAGGAAGTTCCCGTTCGTATGAGCCACGATAATGTGGTTCTCCGCCTGGACATGCTCTCGGGAACAGAGAATGTTGAGCTCCGGGGTGTTAAGATTACACTCTTCGGCTCGCGTGATTTCGACCCGAACGAGGATTTCACCCCGATTCATCCCCAGCTTGCGGCGAATCATTTCGACGTCATGCTGACCGAGGCTGACACACTTACCGGTGTGCAGTTCTATATTGACAAGGGCGTTTCGGCGCTTTCTAACGTCAATATTCTCGATCGCGTTGACATTCTTGGTATCGCCGAACAGCTTGCCATCGATGACATCATTCAGCCGAGGGATACCTATGATCCTTCGAGTCCGTCGCACACCGCCGATACACTTTTGGCGGCATATGCGTGGACACTGGATTCTACGATGGCCAACGGCTGGAAATGGTGGAGCGCAATCCTCTATTTCGAGGACGCTATCGCCATTCCTTACGAGGGAACATTCCGTGCCGACCTCTATGGTCTTCCCTTCTATCGCATCTGGGTCACTCTTCAGATGGCCGGATGCCACGACTGTGAAGACAACGTGGGCGGTATCGAGGGTATCTCGAATTCGGACTCCTTCTACGTCATGATTGCGGAACGCGAGGATCTGATTTGCTATCGCTACAATCCTCCTTATATCAACCTGGTTGATATGACCTCCGCTCTCACCGATGTTCACAGGAACAATCCGTATCCTTCGCCCGCCAATGCGAGCCGTTGGGCACGTAGCGAAATGATCAAGGGCTGGGACGAGATTCCCCCTTACATCAAACAGCTTTGGCCGAGGAACCTCGTTTCCACGAACGACTGGTATTCCGATCATGTTCATTGCAGTGAACTGAACGATTCGATTTTCACCGCAAATGAGCAACAGCCGATTTCTGTAACCACTCAGGATTACGGCACCTGTGTCGATTCGGCGTTTATGGAAATTCGTTACATCAACGACGAATTCTACGGCACTGCGCCCGGAAGCCAGTTCCCCGCTCGTATCGACTCGATCATTTGGCGCAATCCGCTTCAGTTCCCCTTCGATCAGGAAAACAGCGGACACGCTCTCGGTTGGGAATGGCAGTATAAGCACACGTGGAGATTCTCCGGTAGTGGCGTATGGAGCACCACCGGCTGGACCACTATGGCTAACACCCACAGTGAAGCTTTCGCCACGTGGACTCATAACTTCCCCTCCTGCGGAACCGACTCCTTTGTCGTTATGGTTGGAAATGACAGCACTATGAACAGACTGCCGATGTTTATCGACGGCGCTTATGTTCGCGTGCTTTTCCGCGTTTTCAGCAGGACCAACAACCGCAGATACGACTACGGCTTGACTCTTTCACCCGGCGTTATGAATGACACCGTTTGGACCTTCAAGGTTGACCTTTCCGGTCCGAACGCCGAACTCGTTTGCCCGTCTGCAGAAGGCCACGACAACGAGACGATGGAATTCGCCGGCGCGAACGTCCGCAGAGACTACATCGAAGGGCAGTGGATTTATTGGCGTTGGATCGCCGATAGTCTTCCGACTCTTAGATTGAGTGTCTATGACGAGTATCAGAGAGTCCATGACACCGGCAACCACGGTATCAATATCTACCCCGGCGGTGTCGGTGGTTCTGGTATTAACTGGCGCGATTTCGAGATCACCTTCGCCATCGAGCACTGCGATCTCACTTGGGACACCATCCGCGTCAATCAGAACGATCTCAACCGCGGTATCTATGTTGACGAAGAGAACAACGGCTACAACGCCAGGATGTGGATCAATTTCGAGGAATTGGTTCTTTGGCATCCCAGCTGGGCCGGCTTGGTTCCCTTCCGTTCGGGCGATTTCGTCTATGTCCTCCTTACGAGGCTTCTCGACGACCCGGACTACGGTCAGCATTGGGGCGTTGATGAGTGCATGCTCGGCGATTGGACGACAACCCCGCCATACTGGAATCAGATTTACTGGGTTATCGATACGATACCTTCTTATTCCGGCACTTGGGGCATCGCGAACGGTGCCGATGGTAACTACGGAACCCGCAACACTCAGGACAACCATATTCCTGTGATGTGGGAAGTCGTCGGCGTGTGTCCTTACTACACGGAATACGCGTTCGACACTCTCGGTATCCTCCGTATCGACCTCGAAGGCCCGACCGCTCCGGATACTTTCTACTATCCGCCTCATCAGTGGGTTACTTCCGATAGCTTCCAGATCATTACGTTGAACATCTACGACCAGATCGGTTGTTCGAACTACGATCTCGACGTTCAGGATCTTCTTCGTAACCGCGTTTCCGGCGTTTACTCCGCTAGTGTCGATCAGGAAGCCCGCATCTGCGTTAACCTCAAGGTTCGCGGTTGCGACGGTAGCTGGCATCCCTACTATCACAGCGGCGCGGGATCAATTCCCGACGGTCGTAACTTCTGCGTTGGCGAGCCCGATGCTGTCGGTCTCAACCTGACCAAGAAGTATAACGAGTGGGGCGTCAGAGTAACCTGGGATCCGTATCGCACGAATACCGATCAGGCGCACTTCCGCCCGGGCGACAAGGTCTGCGTTACCGTTTACGCTTGGGATAATGCTATCACCGACTGTCAGTACGAGCCCGGCACCGCCGGTCCGGTCAGCGGTTGGGATGATGACAATGATCCTTGGACCTCGCACCGCGATTCTGTCAACTACTCGATTTACTGCTCCGACGGTTCTCTCGCCCACTTCGTGGACGCCACCGTTCCGAGCCGTAACAGCGGTTATGACAGACTCGACCCGGATTATCTCTACTACGAAGTTTCGCATATCGCCCGTTGGACTTTCTTCGTTGATTGCCATGCGCCCATCTTCACTGGCGCCGATATGTCGCAGGTTTGTAACGATACCATGTATCTCTACTTCCGCGATGTGTCCGCCAATGTTCATGGAATGTATTGCGACAACTGGATCGCCAACATCGGCGTTCAGCACACCGAGCTAGTAGAAGGTGCCGACCTGCTTCTCATCTTCACGGATACGATGACCACCCCCGGCGTTACCTACGTCGATACGATCATCTTCCAGAATATGAAGCTCAGCGGCGGCGCTTATCCGCTGAACATTCACGTCGCTTATCACGACATTCCGGGCAGAGAGTATCAGTATTACTATGCTGAACTCATCAAAGATCCGGCTGACGATCGCGGCGCTTATGTCCAGCTCTATGGCGACGGTTCCGAGGCGACCTGCCACTTCTTCCAGCCCTACGACCAAATTCGTTGGGAGCTTTATGCCGGCGACAGCCCGGATGTTCCTTGGTATCCCGCGACTCAGCGCACCGTCTCTGGCGGACGCACCTATCGTTGGCACCATGGATTCGATTCCTGGAGCAACCCCGGCACATGGTTCATGAGCTGGCGCTATGGCAGGCATGACTACACCGGTATTAATGTCGATACCCTCGACGGCCCGACCTTCTGGGAAGACACCTTCTATAACAACTTTGAGAACCCGAATTGGGCGCTTATCAAGGTTGATAGTCTCCAGATCTTCTCTGAGACTTGGTTGTCCAAGGTTGGCTGGTTCAACGATGAGGCTTATCATGCGTTCATGTATCCGCCTCACGTTTACAACTACCCGCCGGATCTCAAGGGTGACTACACCAATATCTGGCACGCTTGGATGGGCCGCTACCGCAACACCACCCCGGGTGGAATGACCCCGGTTCTGTTGTGGGAAGAAGGAAGCCCGAGCCGTATCTCTCCGATGCAGAGCCGCGACCCGTATGTCAACTTCTGGGTTAACGACCTTAACTTCATCGTCGCTGACATCTACACCTGCACCGACTCGATCATTTGGGAATGCCTCGTCGGAACACATCCGGACGAAGACACTCTTCCGTTCCGCGTTCCTCGCGTAACGATTGATCTTTACAATGCCGGACGTTCGCATGTGTGGACTATCGACGAATTCTACGATTGCCACTGCACGCCTTGCTTCATCAGCTACTATCCTTCGCGCACCGCTTGTGTCGATTGGGGTAGAATGCATGTCGGTCCGATCGATCAGACCGAACAGTGGCTCTACACGATTCGTAGAATCGATACTCTCGAAACTGACCCCGTCCTCGTTACCGATACTATCGTCGGATGGCAGCATCTCGATAGCATTTCGGTCAGGTTGGAGTTCAATGTTCGCGAGCCGAACTACTTCACCGATGCCACCCATTTCACGAAGTATGTTTTCCGTTGGGATTATGTAGTCGATATGCAGCCGCCGACCGCGATATTCCGCGACCCGGCCGCTACCACCGGCTACGACGAGGTCAACTGTAACCTCATTCACGACTCGAACCATACTCTCAGGCTGAGACTCGAAAGCATCGTCGACGCTCATGTCGGTTGTGCTCCGGGCACTCTTATGGCCGATGGTTGGTCTTCCAAGTGGCCGATTCCCGCCGTTGCTCCGTCTTCCGATTGGGTCAAGTTCAAGTATGAAACGACTCCTCCGGTTGCCGCGAACATGGTTTGGAATCCTGCTACCCACTATCTCTGGTCGAATGAGTCCTTCGTCATCACCAACTGCGCTCTCGAGCTTAATGTTGCTGATACGATGACCATCGGAACCCCGGGTATCCAGATTTACCACGGCCTCAATCGCAGTGGCCCCGGATTCCCAGTTCCGTTGCAGACCACTCTCACGAGAGACACGATCTTCGTCGCCGATAGCGTTTTTGCCGAAGCTATCATTCAGGACCGTTTGGGCAACTGGACTCTCAAGACCAGCCGCAAAATGGCTCTGGACAATGGTCTTCCCGAGGTTAAGGGCTTCGCGCTCGCTACTCTCGGAATCGATACCGTCGGTTACGACTCTCTCGGAACCCCGATTCTCGGCGATGTGTACATGAACGATTGGGACGGCGCAGTCTTCAAACTGCCTTGGCTTGTTCCTGATCAGGACAGTCTCGTCGGAATCTACAACTTCGCTCCGGTTTGCACCGTTTATGTGAGGTTGTGGTTCAACGATAATATGGACATGCGTGAAGCCGATCACCTTTACGGCCACATCGTTAGGTTCAAGCCGCACGGATGGACCCACTGGTTCCCCGTTCTTCCGCTTGAAACCGTCGGCGGTGGCCCCACCGGTCTTCGTTTCCCGCTTGCTCAGCAGTATGTCGATTACAAGAATATCGCTGGTGTTATGCCGAGTGCACGCCCGGATGCTTCCAGTGAAACTGACCTTTCGCCCGTTATCCCCGGTGATGTCGAGGCTCTCGATGCCGGTTGGAACAGCGACCGCGAATGGGTTGGCTACATGGTTATCGCCGGCGGCGGCGCCATGGACGGTATCGGAACTCTCCGTGTTCAGGGATTCGATGACAACGCTGGAAACTATATGCTTCCGATCGAATACCCGCTTCGTATAGTAACCGGCGAACCGAGATTCAAGATGGTTTACTGGCCGAGAATCGACACTCTGAATAATGCTCATGTCGATCCTTGGAGCGGTTTGCCGGATGACGTTCTCGTTCTCTCCGGTTGGAGCACTTCGGATCCGGTCCTCGGCGACTCGACCCGTTGCACCTTCTATCAGGATAACGATAGAATGAATCCGATCACCGCTTATTGGGACAACTACCTTGCGGAGACCGATTCGGTTCGTTTCAGAGTATTCTGGCACGACACCGCTTGGGTTCCCGGCGCTCCTCTCACCGGTCATACTTTCCACTGGTCTGAGGACGATATGTGGTCGAGCAACATCTCTGTTTACAGAGACACAGCTTGGGTAGTTATGCCCGTTAGCGAACTCGATCTCTTGCACGAGTATTACACAACTCTTGGCGGCGCTCCTGTTGCCTACTCGAACAACGAGCTTTATGCAACAATCGTGTTCGAGGCCTTCAGCAGGTTCCGTCCGAGCAACCCCTACATCGCCGATACGCTACTCAACGTTCGTATCGACAACCGTAGGCCGGATCCGCAGTTGACGACCCTCACCGGTGGTCAGATGATTCATGGTCAGCACACGATGCTTCCGTTCGGTTCGACCGATCTGAAGGTTTGCTGGCAGAATAATCAGGTCGAGCAGATCGATAAGATGTCCATCTGGCTCCATAGCCTCATAGATGGCGCTGATTACATGCTCTTCCCGGCTGGCGGAACACCCGGACAGAGTTTCGGCGCTGTCGGAACATCTACTCCGCTTTACTACGATCCTGTCAATGGCGTTATCTGCCTCGACTACAGGAACCCGGCTGGTCTTCCGGCTGGTATGTGGACTCTGAGCTGGAAAGCCTTCGACGGTATTCAGGTCGTCGATACAGCGAGAGGTGGAACAATACTGAGATACTGGCAGTATTACCACACCGATTGCGAATTCGACTTCTTCACCGACGATACGCTGACCATTCTTAGGCCTCCGTTCCTCGCTCGCGGCGATAATCTCTACGACGCTCTAAGGAGTGTTGCGGACAATTATCCTGCAGTCATTGGCTCGGACGACATCTATCCGTGGTGGAATGTTGGTATGGAAGATATCTGGCCGGATTGGCCGACCTTTGGTTGGATCGATACGGCGGCTATCAGAGCGGCTGGCCTGCCCGACCTCTGGAGAGTCGATGCTCTTCACAGAGTCCCGCAGATGGTTCCGGTTGTTCAGATTACCACCTATAATAACCCGGACTACAGCTCTGGTGTTCCGGATCCGCTCATGCATCCGTATGTCGAATCCGGCGGTTACCCGGGCGACAGCCTCTACGTCCTGTTGGAAATGCTCGAGACCGATGTCAACGTTAGATACATCGACCTGAACATCAAGGATTACTGGGGTGGCAACATCTCCGGTTCTAACCTCCAGATCAATGTCAGGCTCGATAGCACTCACGTTGTTCACTACGGCGATCGTTCCTTCTGGGTGTATAAGTGGACGGTCGATGATCAGGACAACCGTTACGACGGTCTTGTTACGATCACCGCTTCCGAATACACTTACAGCCCGTCCACCAGCACGTGGAACTATTGGGATCACATTGCCTATGTCTTACTGGATACGGACGATCCGACCTACGAGGTTTCTATGATTAGAACCTCCGACTCTTCGGTTCCGAATATCGCCATCAACCCGATCGACTTCCCGGATGAATCAAGAATCTGGGTGGTTAATGCGGACGAGTTCCTCATCAACCTCGATTGGGATCAGACGATATACGATCCGGCGGCTCCGGGTCACCCCGTCTCCTACCATAACTATGGCAGATACATCTACACTCGTCAGTGGGATCATTGGAGAATTTCCATCGACGGTGCTCCGAATTACGGCACCTACAGCGATGCGAACGACCATCTCGAAGCCAGGCTCTGGGACAACGACCTCGATCCGTGGGACATTCATCATCCGTTCTGGCGTCAGCCGGACTACATGAATACCGCGATCACGCCGTCGTCTTACGATAACGCTTCGCCGATGTGGACCTTCAATGACAAGATCAGATTCTTTGCCGACAACGTCTATGCCTATGCTTGGGATGTTGCTGGAATACCTGAAGGCCTCACGGCTCAGGGTGTTGCCTACATCCTCGGTAAGTCTCGCGACGCCGCCGGTAACGTCCTCGACTACGAAGAGGCGAGGATCAGCAAATCGAAGGGCAAGATTGCTCTTATCGACATCGAACGCCCGACCATCGACACCGATCTCGTTATCGCCACCGGCGACAACCTGACCGCCTATGTCGGTGCTATCTGGGACAACTTCATTGGCGACAACTTCACCAACGAGCTGGGTGACGGCTACGTTTACGTGATGGTTACCATCGAAGACACGATCCTCGTGGGTCCCTACTGGGTGGATCCGAGCGGAGCTATTGCTACCTCCGGTTGGGGCGCTTACGGCCCGACTCCGGGTGACTTCATTGACCTCTGTGTCTATGACCTCGCAGGCAACTATGTTTGCGTCGAAGTCGAAGTCGTTCCCGAAGTTCATTGCTGCACCTACAGTCTTTGCACCGATTGGAACCTCATCTCCATCAGCGTCAACCCCGAAACGCTTACTACGGCTGTCTTCGGTGGCGCTCCGGTTTACAAACTGGTCGGAGGCACCTATGTGCCCTACACCGGTATTCTTGAGCCGGGTGCTGGCTATGCGGTTTACCCGCCGAGTGCAATGGAAGTTACTATCTGCGGCGCTCCTGTGACGTCTTTCGACGTTACCCTCAGTGCCGGTTGGAACCTGATTGGCGCTACGTGGATGGATGTTCCGTTCACCGCTCCGGAGACCACTCCGGCTGGCGCGATCGACCCGACCGAAACTCGTTGGTATGAGTGCGGAGTTAACTATCACTACACTAACGTTCTCGAACACTGCAGAGGCCACCTGGTCATGGTTACCAACCCGGCCGGTTGTGAGCTGAGTGTTCCGGGATCCCGTGGCGGCAAGGTCGTTTACACCGTCAAAGACGGTCAGTTCGACCCGCTGTTCACCGGCAAATTGGTTAGTGATAACCGCACCCTGACCTTCGGCGTTGCCGACATCGCCACCGCCAACTTCGACCGCGGCATCGATCGCTACGCGATTCCGGCGCACGTTGGTCAGAGCGAGCTCGTTCTCGACGGCGGCATGGATGTCGATTACCGCACAACCGATAGCAGGATCGAGTGGACCGTTAAGGCCACCGGTAACTACACTGCGACCTTCGAGAAGGAAGGCGACTGGGTCGTCTCTCTCGACGGAGTCCAGCTCGTTGACGGCGATGTCGTCACGATCACTTCGGGTTCGCACAAGCTGGTTGCCGACCGTGTCTCGGTTCCCGCGAACTTCGCTCTCGGTCAGAACCTTCCGAACCCGTTCAACGCAGTAACGGCGATCAAGTATGAGCTCCCGACGGACGCTACTGTAACCCTCGAGGTTTACACCGTCCTCGGTCAGAAAGTCGCTACGCTGGTTAACGGCGATCAGGAAGCCGGTTATCGCACCGTCGTTTGGGACGGAAACGATGACGAGGGTAGAGCTGTTCCGAGCGGAATCTATTTCTACAAGATTTCCGCCGGCGACTTCTCGGCGACTCGCAAGATGACCCTGATGAAGTAAACAGCCCAACTTCACAAGGCGGCGGGGCTACAAAGCCCCGCCGCCGAATATAAAGCACCTTCCTTTTGGGGATGTTTGATTTTTTTAGGAATACATATTTTGAAACTCTATCGTTTATCTGAAACTTATTTTCAAAGAAAGGGGTAAGCCATATGTCCAGAGGCAAAATTACCTTAGTAGTAGCTCTTGCGCTTGCAAGTATGGTTCTTGCACAGAGTTGGAGTTTTACTTTTCAGGTCGAGCCCGTTCCGGGGCAGACACACGACCTTGAAATAGCGATGACTGCGGGAGCAACCGCAGGATATGACGCGTTCTTAGACGTCCCTTATTTTACGCCCCCCGATGGAAGGGGTGTTTTCTTCCCTCTTAACGATCCATTAAATCCCGCTTATACCAAACTCCAGAAGGATGTCCGCGGTATCGCACTCGGATCATATACCTATTGGATCGCAATGGACGAGGGATATTGGGGTCTCGATGACCGTATGGTTCGTTGGGATATCGACAATCTTCCCGATCCTGATATCTCCGGCAATCTTTGGATTGCTCCTATAGTTTATGGGACTGACCCTGCGACTCTCGATGAAGCTCTTTGGATTCCCATGAATACGGTCGAAGAATTCGGTTTCGGACCCACTCAGGAAGCCGCATTCAGGTTTATGCCTTCTGCAATGGTTGATACCATTGCTCCTTATGTTACCGGTTTCGATCCGGTTCCGGGAGAGGCTGGCGTATCCACAGCTAAGAATGTAAGATTCGATGTCAAAGACGCCAACAGAGGCGTTGACCCCGCCACAATCGATGTTTGGGTTACCGTTGGCGGCGGAACTCCGGCTCATCTCGGACCTTCCGACATGATTCTCGATCCCATCGTTGGCGGATATCGTGTAACGATTCCCCCGGTTGGCGGTGCTTGGCCTGAATCCACGATTATTAACTACACAGTTAATGCCTGCGATTTGGCGAGTCCTGCTAATTGCATGGATGTCGATACCTCAGTATCGTTCTTCACCCGTGTGATTCCGCCGGACATGTTCCCGCCCTATTTCGAAACCGCCTATCCGGCCAATGGTGCTACCGATGTCGATGTTACTTCCTGCGTAAGAATCGTCATTAAAGATTCTGAGAGCGGTGTCGATAGTAGCACAATAATCTTCCAGCTCAATGGAACAGCGATCCCGCATTCCGACCTTAACATCACTGAGCTTGGAGTCGGTTCGGATTGGTATCGCGTCGAATATTGCCCAACTTCCGACCTCAACTATGGCGCTATCTATAATGTTAATGTTTACGCCGAGGATTTCTGGGGCAACGATGCTTCGATTACTTGGTCTTTCGTTACTGAAGAGGCGGATTCGCTTCCCGAATTCGTTTATAATCTTCAAGCAATTTCGATTAGTGGAACCGATACCGCGAGAACCAATCTCTACATCGGCCTCGATAATCTTGGAACAGACGGCTACGACGTCGGTCTCGATGTCCCGCAGTTCTTGTTCCCGGGTGCGCCGAGAGGTTATTTCCCGCTCATGGATCCGAGCCATCCCAGCGTTCCGGCCCTTTCGAGGGACATTCGCTCGACTTCCCATGGAATCAAAACATGGACAGTCGATATGTATAGCCCTGTTGGAACTTTGAAACTTACATGGGATAGACTCCTTCTTCCGCCGATCGGCATGTTCAGCTTCGCTGTTGTCGATAGCGGTTCCACACCGAGCGCTTGGACCTCGATGTCCACCTATGGTGAGGTAAGCTTTACCTCCTCCCAGCAGGTTCTCATTCGCTTCCTCCCGACCTTGGTCGATCCTAATCCTCCTGTCGTAACAAATGTTTCGATGGAAGGATCCGGCCCGGGCGGAGTTGGCTATGATCCAGCAACACCGCTTTGCTTCAGCGTTGTGGATTATGAGTCCGGCGTCGATATAAGCTCTGTGGCAATTTCTATCGATTATGTCGATATCGACCTTGCGGAATTCGCGACCACTCCTCTGTCGAATGGTTACCGTTTCTGCTATACCCCGTCTCCGATGTGGTCGCCGAACACGACCTACAGAGTCGAGGTTCAGGCCGCGGACAATGCCATTCCGGCTAACGAAATCGACCCGCCCTATGTTTGGAACTTCTCGACCGGCCCGGCTGGTTGCGCTCCGTTGTTCGAGCTTCCCCTTACTTTCACATGGGGTGCTGGCGCGGATGAAAACGAGACGATCATTTTCGGAACCCACGAGGGTGCTTCCCCGGGTTATGATGCCGGTCTGGATCAGATTCAGCCTCCGCCCATCACCGCCGCCGGCTTCTTCTTCACTTGCGGCGATGCGGCTCCGGCAGACAAACTGATCAAGGACCTTCGCAATCCATGCGACCGTCCGAACATCTGGCAGGCTTCCAAGAGAAATCTGCTTACCTCGCCGAATGTTACTGTTACATGGCCGACTTCTCCGGTTTTCGCGGATACTTCGTGGCATATCTACTACAAAGTTCTCGGATTGGGTGTTACCCCGCCGACCGCTGTTGACAGCACTTGGACCCGCATGAATGTTGGCGATGAAATCGTTTACAATGCCAACTCGAATTATCTCTATGTCGGTCTCGGCTATATCGGAACCACAATCGAAGTCTTCAATATCGAAGGCGATGTTGCGATTGCCGGCGCTCCCGATAACAGCGGAATCCGTGTTTACCTCAACGGCGGCACTTTCCGCACGACCAATGCGGCTGGCGAATACTCCTTCGCGAACATCCCGCTTGGAACTTATAACTTAACATTCTGGGACCCGGCTGGCGAATACTGCGCGCATCCTGATATGGATTCGATCGTTGTGGTTACCGGCACTGTTCCCGATGCCACTATCGATGTTCCTACCTATCATATGCTCCCCTGCGGAAGCAGAAGAGTTTATGGTGTCGGTTCGGTTGCTGGAACGCCTACTCAGTGGATCAACGTGAAACTCACGAATCTCGGCGATCTTTCCGAATCCACAATTCCGACCAACGCTTCGGGAGCTTACCAGTTCCTCGGCGTTGTTCCGGGTGATTACATGCTGACCGCTTCCTATTCTGGATATCGCACTTGGGACACGACCTTCACGGTCGGTCTTACCGATGTCAACATAAACTTCAACCTGACCGAAACGACGGTTTTGGTTACAGGAATGGCAAGACTTAACAGCGTTCCTTCGCCTGGTATTACCATTAACGGATCAGCGGTTGCAACGCCGACGACGTCAATCGCCGACGGTTCTTACTCTGTGACAGCAAATATCGGCGGTGGAAACATCTGTGCAAGCTATCCCGGTTACGAGACAGTTTGTCAGTTTGTTACCGTTCCTGAAACAGGTTTGACCGGTGTTGATTTCAATCTTCTACCGTTGCCGGTGGATGTTATTGTCTCGGTCGATCTCGGTTGCGAAACCGTCAACATGTCGGGTGCTTCCGTTACGATGTCCGGTGTTGGAACAGAAATTACCCCCGCCAGCGGCAATGTCAGATTCGATGATGTCGCCCACGGATGGTATAATTTCACCGTTTCCGCTCCGTATCATGCAACGGTTGTTGTCGAAAGCGTCTATGTCAGCGCTGACACCACGATTAACGTTGCTCTCTGCTGTCTCGACGCCGTCGAAGATTTCGACGCTGATCCGGACAGTGTTGCACGCCCGACTGCCGATCCGCTGACCATTGCGCTCAGCTGGACCGAAGCCGGAACTTCCTGCTGTGATCCGGATTCTTATCTGGTTTACAGGTCGTTGGCACCGTTCATTAGCACCACTGCCCCCGGCGTTACGAGAGTCGCTTCGGTTCCCTTCGGAACCACGACCTATGTCGATGCGACAGTTGCCGATGGCGTTCGTTACTACTACGATATCGTCGTAGTCTATGGTTGCCCGAGCAATTATTCGAGACTTGCCGGCAATGTTAACGCGGCAAGCGCTTATACACCCGACCCGGCCGATTATCTGGTTATCGACTGGGACAACGGTGCGACCCCAACCAACGGCGGCACGATGGGTGTCGGCGAATGGTGGGTTAATATGCTCGGTTCCAGTGCGCTCGGTCTTTCGGCTGTTGTCAGAACAACCGACGATTCGCATAGCGATCCGCTTGCGGGCTATAACCTCAATGACTATGACTTGGTCGTTCTCGCGCTCGGTATCAACGATGCGGACAACACCGTTCTTCCTACTGCGGCTGTTGCCAAGCTCGAAGCTTACAGAGCGATTAGCGGCAAAAAGATGATCATCGAAGGTCCCGATTTCGGTGCCGATTACAACGCAACCACTTTCTTCGGCAACCTCGGCCTTGCCTTCGTTCATGACGGCGCGGCTGACTTCAACGTCGATTGGTTCTATGCCACTCCGACTTTGACGAATGCATCCTTCCCGATCATCTTCGATTACAACGACAGTAGTTCTGCTGACCATTTCGTCGATATCCTTAATTCTCCGGGTGTCTTGACAACGAATGTCGCCTGGGATCAGGATTCGGTCTATAGGACATTCTTCTACAATGGCCCTTGCCAGACCATCATCTCGACGATTTATCTCGGCGGTATCGTTAATTCGAGCTATCCGTATGTGCAGTCGCGTGCGGCTTCCGGTTATCTCTGGAAGCTCGGAATCGCCAACACCGGCATTTATCAGGTCGAAACGAAGCTCCCGAGCGATTTCGCGCTCGCGGGCAACTATCCGAACCCCTTCAACCCGGTTACCACGATCGAATTCCAGCTCCCGAGAGATTCTCATGTGGACGTTTCGATCTATGACATCACCGGCAAGAGGGTTGAGACTCTGGTCGATGAAAGGCTCGAAGGCGGCGTTTACAAGGTCGCTTGGAACGCCAACAACATGCCCAGCGGTGTTTACTTCGCTCGCATGACCGCAGGTGAGTTCTCCGCAACTCACAAGGTTATGCTCGTCAAGTAAGCCTGCAGTAATCTAATCAAAAAAACCCTCCGTTTTACGGAGGGTTTTTTGTTTTGCTCGAAAATGAGCTTGCGGAATTTATTATCGTATTGTATTTTATTCTTCAACCTAATCATAGGCAGGTTCAAATGGGATTTCAAGGGAATTTGGATAGCGTTAGTTTTGCGGATATTCTGCAGTTGCTCGCGATGGGCAAAAAAACCGGCACGCTCCATCTTGAGAAAAACGAAATCCGCAAAGAAGTCAGTTTCAAAAGCGGCTCTGTGATTTGGGCCTCGTCCAACGAAGAAAACGACCTTCTCGAAAATCAGCTACTCAAACAGGGACGAATCAGCAAAGAAGACCTCGCGAAGGCGAAGGAAATCATGCGCCTTACCGGTCGAGATTTTCCGAGCACCCTCGTTTTTTTAGGGATATTCAACAAAGAAGACGTTTCGGATATTGTGCTGAACCACGTCGAGTCGATAATATTTTCGATTTTCGCATGGAATGAGGGGCGCTTCGTTTTCAAAGACAACGAGCTGGCGGACTCTCTTCACATAATCAACGCGCTCAATACGATGAACATCCTCATGGAAGGCACGCGGCGTATCGACGAGTGGAGCAAAATCCGCGGTGCTTTGCCGACTGATAATACTGTGATGCAAATAGTCCCTTCGGGGATGAAAGAAAAAGAGGAGATACGCCTCACACCGCTCGAAGTGCAGATTCTCAGCCTCGTTGACGGCGAAAGGTCTATCGAGGAGATTATGGAAAAATCCCCCCACGGCGAACTTGACACATCGCGGGGGCTTTATAGCCTCAAAATGGCCGGTATTATACGTAAAATCGGAGTGAAGGAAAGCCGAAAGGCAAGCATTTCAGAGAAGAAAGAGGTTCTTCAGATTCTCGTGAAAACCTACGCCGCTGTTCTCGATGTTATCCGCGAGGTTCTTACGCAAAAATTGGGGAATGCGGGCGTAAAACGTGTCAGGAAAAGTTTCGAGGACATACAGAAAGACTATGATGTTCTTAAACACATAAACATATCGGCGGAGGGGACGCTCGATTTCGTCAACTTCCTAACCATGATTGATAAATTGCCCGAATCAAGCCGAATTAACGAGGTTTCCAGCGGCTTATCGGCATTTTTAGAATTGATGCTCGATGCTGTGCAGTCGATTGTCGGGACGCGTCAGAAAAAGCAGGTTATCTCGCGCGCAATGGCAAAAACCGAAGATATAATGGCCGGCAAAATCGAGCTTCTGAAAAAATATGGAGTCTATACCGATTTACATCGGGCTTTGAGAGAATAAATCGAGGAGGATATATGAGAAACTGGTTCAAAGGGATTGCTTTCGCTGTTTTTGTTCTATCGGGGTCATGTTTTGCGCAAATCGAGGCCTCAGCCGGCAGAGGAGAGAGTTTTCAGATAGTCGTAGATATTGTGGCAGTATTATTCCTTCTGCTTGGGGTCTATCTCGCGCTGGATCTAAATAAAATTATGAAGGGCGGCGAGCTCGCGATGAGCTGGGGATGGCTGTCCGGCGCGGTTATTGTTTTCGCGTTGATAAAAGTAATCGAGGTCGGCGCTATGGCGGAATTCTGGATTGTGCCCCAATTGCTTCTTTCTTTGGGACATCTATTCACCGCTCTGTTCCTGCTATTGGGCTATTTCCGACAGAAAAAGATACTCAGCTAACACGATTGTTGTCAGAATTAAAAAAAGAAAGGCGGCTCGAATCGAACCGCCTTTTTCATTTATATCTGTGCGACGACTGCTGTAGGGGGCGACACATCCTTAATAAAGGACGTGATTATCGCGATTAGATGATGCGAGGGATAGGTGCCGCGAATCGCCAAATCGACGCCCCGAACCTCCTCCTTGATTTTTTCCTGCGGGTCGAGAAGGATAAACTTCGCGTCGCCTTTGACATTCGAGAGCATCCGAAGGCCGGCTACATCCATATATTCAAGTCCGGCCTGAACGATGATAATTTGTGGTGTTATGCGTTTTGCGGCATGGATAAAATCGCTGATGTTGTCATAGGGCACAACCGCAAAACCATGCTGGGTGAGCATCGATTGGAGAAAGCCGAGGCTCTTTTTCGGTGCGACAAGCATGACATCCGGGTTCTCCGAGTTTTCGATGAGGTTTTTGCTCTCGCGGATTCTCGGCAAGGTTATTTTCACTAATGTGCCCTTCGCGTTGGGTTCGATATCGATCTTGCCGCCGTGCGTTTCGATGATACCCTTTGCGACAGTAAGGCCAAGACCTTTATGCGTCGATTTTTTTGTGGTGAAAAATGGTTTAGTAATAAAAGGTATAACCTCGGGCGGAATTCCTGTGCCATTGTCGAGGATTTCGATGTAGTTCCATTGTGTATCGAAACTTGTTGTAATCTCGATTTTGCCGGTTTCCTCAATCGCTTCGTATGAGTTGACACAAATATTGACCACCGCCTCGACCATTTGGTCTTTCGAGGCTATAGTGGTGCCGATTTGATTAGTGTTCAACACCCATTCGATTTCTTTTCGCCTTCGATTAGTTTTTATCAAACCAACGGCGTCCGAGAGAAGTTTGCGTATTGGCAAAGGCTCCGGGGCACTCGAAGAACGATACCAATCCACGGTTGTCAGAGCATCGAGAATTTCCTGTCCCTGAGCGAGTTTTTTGTTGATCTCGAACAGTTCCTCCTCGAGTTCCGGCGTTTCGAGGGTCTCGATTAATATTCGGCAACTGTCGAGCGCTTTCGAAAGACAGATGAAGAACTCGTCGATAAGCCCCATAGTG
The DNA here is from genome assembly GCA_964459995.1 of uncultured bacterium. Classification (GTDB taxonomy): domain Bacteria; phylum UBP14; class UBA6098; order UBA6098; family UBA6098; genus CAZSHG01. The sequence continues at coordinate 160,465 of CAYWOR010000001.1, forward strand.
CGTGCATTGAGAATGTTGAATTCCTCGGCGCGGGTTTCTTCTATTTGCTTTTTTGTCGCCTTCAAAAGAAGGTCGATGAGCCGATTGGTCATCCTTCCGGACTGAGCGCTTTCTTTGTGGGCTATCTGCACAGTGGCGTCGCGAAGAATCTCGCGTTCGCCCTCGATGATAACGTCTTGGATTGTGTTAGAAATCGCCTCCGGGCTTAATCCTGCGGTTACCAAGGTTAGCATCGGTTCAAGCTTAACCGGCCCTATCGAGCTTCCCAATCCTCCGGGGACATTTACCATAATCGGAATCGGCGGCCCTATCTCGTTGCGTTCCATAAGACCCTGCGCGAGACTTAGATCGACGAAAATAAGCGCAATCTCGTCGCGATTATAGTGCAGATGCTCTTCGAGACGCGTCCTATCGAGCGCTCTTTTTACCTCATAACCTTTGTCGATGAGTCGCGAGGCGACTTGCGATGTCATACGGTCATCAGAGGTTGCGAGGATGATTAGCCGCTGTTTGTCGCCCTCGAGGATTGGAATCATCTTCTCAGTGATGCTTCGCACCGATGGCGGCGATTGCAGAACCTGCACCGGCAGAGTATATTCCCAAGCAGAGGGCGGCTTGCCGATGGGTGCCCAAACAAATATCGGCAGACGTTTGATCTTTATCAGATCGATTGCTGATGTGGCGAGTGTTTCGTCGATTTCCGGATCGACGACGATGCAAGCCGCGTGCTCATGCTCCTCCGGCAAACTCTCTGGCTTGTTGACGATGAGGATTTCATATCTTTCGCCGAGAGCTTCTGTGAGCCTTTTGATTCGCGTTTTGTCTTTGTCGAAAACATAGATGATCTCTGTATGCTTCATTATAAATGCCCCTAAGCATTTGCGGTTTTCCGCGAATTACTTTACTATGATGACCGGAACTTGTGCCTCACGAACCACCTTATCCGAGGTCGATCCCAGAAGAACCTCCGCCAGAAGCCCCTTGCCGGTCGATCCCATAACGATAGCATCGACCTTCTCCTTTTCGGCGATTCTAAGTATCTCTTTGAACGGAATTCCGTTTACTAAGCGCTCCTCGACCCTAAAACCGAGATCGCTGAGTTCCTTCGTAATGGCTTCGAGTTTCTCCTCGGCTTTTTTACGAAGCTCCGCGTTGATTTCTTCGAGAATGCTCGTGTATTGAATCGAAGAGAATCCCTCCATCTCGGCCATAGTGTTAACCTCGCGGATATCGATGCAATGGACGAGATAGACGATACTCGCCCCTGCCTCGCGAAGTTTTTTTACCATTCCGAGCGCGTGGCTGGATTTCTTCGAAAAGTCTGTCGGATAAAGGATTTTTGTGAACATGATAACCTCTATTTCATATAAACGACATTTTGAGTCTTTACGATTCCGCCGCTGACTGCCTTTACCAGATATGTTCCGGTCGGAAGGTCGTTCGATGGTGTGAACCGGACGAGATGATAGCCCGTGAAAGCCGCCGTTTCCGCGATTTTCTCGATCATTCTGCCATTGACATCATAGATCGCTATCTCGATGGGGTTTCCATCGCCGGCAATGAGTATCGACATAGCCGAATTGAAAGGGTTCGGGAAACATCTCAGGCCGAAATCGCTCGGAACAACGACTCTCTCGGCAACATTTCCGGCATCGAGGTTGAAATTGATAACCATATTTGCGCCACCGCCAACCACGAAAATCCCGTCGAGTTCATTGACATAGTGTGCATAAGGCTCTTGAAGGAAGCCGGTTGTATCGCACATGTTATTGCCGTTGAGATCGGACCAAACCAAAGCCGATTTCGCTCCCGAGGGGACGCTGTCAAGCTCGAAATCGAGCTCCTCAATTATCCAAGTGCCATCGAGAACTGGGCCGCCGCCGAGTAACATGGGATATTGATCGAATATCCTCATCTTCAGGGAATCCGGGCTACCGCTATATATGATTGTGCCCTCCACGCCGCCATAGCGCGCGAGTTCGACATCGATACCGGAGATTGTTCCGCCGGAAATGCGGAAGGGGTTTCCGGGATACTGACCCGCAGGATCGCCGCTGGCAGGCGGAAGTCCCGAAGGGATGAGCGCCATAACATTGTAATCGTAGCCATCGAGGATGAACGGATCATCGAAGATGTAGTTGTAGTCCGGCGGAAATGCAAGCGTGTAGAAGAACGAGGTATCCATTAATGTCGTGAAATCGTGGAAAACGAAGACATAAGCCGTGTCCGTCGGTGTTCCGGGGACATTTAAAGTCCCCATTATCATCCCCGCGAAAAGCCCGCTGGTCATAAGTGCGAGGATGATGATGATGTTGATTGTTCTCATATTTTTTCTCCTTTCGTTATTCTCTAAGTTGGAAAAGCCCCTCTTCATCGAAGAGAAGCCAATAAGCCTCTCCGGGGAAGAATCTATCGCGAATTCTATAGCTTCCTGATGTTGTGGAACCTGCACGATCGTAATAATAGAAAATTCTTCTTCCGATTGCGGTTTCGGGGATTTCGGAGATTGCAGTCGTGTCCGCACCGCCGTATTTTGAAAGCCCGCCGACGAATTCCCATCCGGGGCCGGCATTCATAAGTGTATACATATGAATCGGAATTCCTGTAACGGAATAGCTCCGTTCGTTGAGGACGAAAACGAAATAGCCCTTGCCCGGGGTCAGAATATCGGGGGCTATATAGTTGAGTAGGTCGGAATCCCACTCATAAACATACTCGGCACCCGGAAATGCGACATGCGGCGAAAGGCCGTCGTGGGGGATAACCGGAAGACTGACAGCATTCCAGCCGGAATAAAGATGATAATATGCCGAGCTGTCGGCATGTTGAACGAGTGCGCGAATGTAATAATTCGTATCGGGCACTTCGGTCCACGAGCCGCCGGGGGGAAGGTCCCAACCGTGGCCATACATCGACTGCCTTAGCGAGATTCCAAGCGAATGGTCAAGCTCGATTCCGAGATAAAAATCGCCGTCGAGAATAATCCGCTCCATTGCGACATTTATGCGCGCCCAGCCGGTGGAATTCAGCAGATAATCCCCGTAGCCGAGGATTTCGTCGCCAGGTTGACCGCGGTCGTCCAAGTAAATCTTCGGCGAACCGAACCCTGGATTGCTGATGTGGTAATCTATTGCGATGAGCCTACAACGTGTATCGACACGGAATTTATTCGCGATAACCGCGCCGGGGTAAGACACCGCGGCCGACGGTGGAATTCCGTCGTCATAAAGCAACGTGTCGTAGATTAGAGTTCCGACGGCGTTATATGCTGTTCCTGCGGCTGTATCCGATGGCGGACTGAGGAATGCACCGCTGTCGTATTCCGCGCGGACAGTGTAATAATAAGTGTTTCCAGGGGTAACGGCATAATCGTCGTAGGTAGTTTCGCTTGCGGGAACAATCGCGAGGGGCGAGAAAATCCCATGGTAGGTGCTGGCGCGATAGATTCTATAGGAATCCGGACGTATCATCGAGGTCGCTTCGGTGGGACGCATACTCGGTTCCGGCGATGGATGATAGGAGCGCGAGAAGATTTCCGAAAAACCCGGCTCGTGAGGGATTTCATAAACAGTTTTACCCGGTGAAATATACACAGTAGCTCGAGTGCGAGATTCCAAATACAGAACCTCCAGTCGGACGAGAAGATCGCCGGAAAGCTGACGCCAGCCATACATATAGTGATATTGATAAGACCTCGGCGAGCCGGGCGTTATCGAAGAATCCATTAGAATATACATCTGCGGAAGCGCATCGCCCTTGGAAATTCGGACAAACAGCTCGTCATAAACGACGAGACCGGCGTCGCTAACATCGACATTGTTCCAGCCGACTGTAACGGGGGTGTATCTTGTCGGCAGAAGCACATTGCTGTAATCCGGCAGGCCGACATGGTTCACGCCATACATATTGATATTGACCGCACGTGAACCGAGCATAAGGAAAAGGTTGAACTGCACCGAAAGGATGCTACACGGCTCGGCGGGGGAGAATTTCACGGCGCACATTCCGCTGTCGAGGTCTATCTCGCGCGAGCCTATGCCGTTATCGTATTTGATTGTGTCCGAGATGATTATCGGCGGGGGAGGCGTCCATTCGAGTCCGATATGGTCGGTGAAGAACGAATAGGCGACAAGCCCTGAAGGCGCCGGCCATTGTGCCATAAGGCCAACTGCCGCTAAAAGCATTACGGCGAGACAAATTCTTTTCATATTGCTCCTACTTTTGGTTAAGTAAATCTTTCATTTGATAAAATCCGATTTTGCCAAAAATAAATTCCGAGGCATCGAGTGCACCCGCGGCGAAAACCTCGCGCGAAATCGCGCTGTGCTCGATAGTAAGCGTCTCGAAGGGCATCGCGAAAATTATCCGATGCTCCCCAACAATACCGCCGCCGCGAACCGCATTTATCCCAATCCGATCCTTTGGTCGGACTCCGGTATGCCCCTCGCGGCAATAAATAATATCCCTTCCGAAATCCAGTCCTCTGGTTTCGCAAAGTCCGCGAGCCAAATCCAGAGCGGTTCCGCTGGGTGCGTCCGCCTTGTTCCGGTGATGCGATTCGATTATCTCGATATCGGCCTCCGGAATTGCCCGCGCCATTTGTTTAGCAATTTCCGTGCAAAGGGCGATTCCGCGAGAGAAATTTTTCGCGAAGAAAACGCCTATCTGTGCGGAGGCGTCGTTTAATTTTCTCAAAAGAGCGTCGTCGAGACCGGTTGTTCCACAGACAATCGAAGCCTTCGTGTCGAGAGCGAGGTCGATCGCCATTTCTGTTCCGTAAGGACTGCTAAAATCGATTATGACATCGAATTCGGTGCTTGTCTGCGTGACTGGAACCCCAATCTCGCCAATTCCGGCAATAACTCCAACATCTGTGCCGATAAGTCCGCATTCCGGTCTGTCGAGTGCCGCCGCAACCGCGAATCTGCTGTCATTGGCGGCCAACGCGACGAGCATTCTGCCCATTCGGCCGCAAGCGCCGTTTATGGCGAGACGTATGCTCAAAGGAGGCCGTATTCCTTGAGCGCGATTTCGAGTTTGCCCAAATTCGCAGAGGTCATTGCGCAGAGCGGTTGGCGGAAGGAGGGCGCGGGAATCATTCCGCAGAGCGACATTGCAGTTTTGAGCGGCACAGGGTTTCCCTCGATAAATAGCGCTTTCATCAGAGGGAACATCCGAATATGGAGCTTTGCCGCAGAAGAGAAATCCCCATCGAGTGCAAAATTGACCATTTCGGCAAAATCCGCGGGGACGAGATTGGCCGCTGTGGAAATGACACCCTTCGCGCCGATTGAAATCATCGGTACGGTGAGCGAATCGTCGCCGGAAAGCAAAGTGATTCCGCATCCAGAGATGATCTCGCTAACTGTATCCAGCGAGCCGGAAGCCTCTTTTATCGCCACAATATTTTTGTGTTCCGAAAGCGCGATAGTCGTGCTCGGTGCGATATTCGAGCCGGTTCTTCCGGGGACATTGTAAAGAATCGTCGGCAATCCGACATCGGCGATTTCGCGGAAATAGCTAACCATCGCGTGCTGGCTCGGTTTGTTGCCATAGGGCGTGATTGCAAGAACACCATCGGCGCCGGCGGTTTTGGCCGCGAGGGTCATTTCGACCGCGGCCTTTGTGGATGGTGCACCTGTGCCGAGAAGAATCGGGTATGAAAAACCGGTTTCTTCGCGCACGGTATTCAGCATTTCGATTCTTTCGGCATTATCGAGTGTGAAACTCTCGCCGGTGCATCCCGAAAGAAGAATTGCGTCGGTGCCGGAATCTTTGTGAAGGCGTGCCAAGGACCGCAAAGCCCCGAAATCTACCCGCCCCTTATCATCGAAGGGGGTGATTATCGCTACGGTGGTTCCTTCGAACATATCAGCTCCATTTGTTCATATACATTCATATAATAAAGCTATTTGCAACGCATTTGTCAAGCGCTATCGGGCATGTTATTGTCGGAATAGGCCATTACAAAACGAAATATTTAAGAGCACAAGACAAGCGAAAGCATCGCCCGCCATTTTTTTAATCCCGGCATATTTAAAGTTAGACAAAAAAACGTTGACTCGAATTGCTCAGAGGCATATATTGCCTTGTTGATTAGTGTAAAACATGCTCTTAATAAGGAGATGACATGATTCTAAGCAAAATAAGCCTCAGATTCGCTTTGATAGGGCTTTTGATGGCGACAATGCTCCTTTTCGTTGGATGCTCCGAAAGCACCGATGAGGATGCCGTAAAAGATAATACCTATTGGACTTTGGTTCAAGTCGAAGAAATCCAAATGCCCGGTGCTGTGTGGCCTTTGGCTCATGAGCAGGCAATTGTCGGGGCGAACAATGAGCATGTTTATCTTACCAACGACGGCGGTCTAAGCTGGAGTGTCGTCACAATCAATCCCTCCACCGGCAGAATGGCTTCGGATATATATTTCGCCGGAACCCGTGGAATTATGATTGGTCTTCGGGGCATGCTTTATACGACCACAAATAACGGTCAGTCTTGGACGAACGCATTCCCGACGGGAGTTCCTGCAGGAGACCTGACGAGAATTATCGCCCCTGCTACCGGCGGAAACAACCCTCTATATATCTGCGGAGACGAAGGTATCCTTCTCAAATCTATCGATGGCGGTGCGAACTGGCAGTATATCGATCTTCAAATCGGTAAGTTCTTCGAGGATTTCCCAATAATCGACTCGGAAACCGGCGAAACGCTTCGCACAGTCGATACAACTCTCTATGTTACGCAGGAAAAACTAAGCTTCACAAGCGGATGGGCGCCGAATTCTAATCTCATATATCTTCTCGCCGATACGCTTCAGACAGACAGCGAATTCTATATTCTGCGTTCGGCTTCCGGCGGCGCGCCCGGAACATGGGACATGCTCGTTATGAATACTCCGGTTAAATGGTTCGATATTTATACCTTCAATGATACGAGCGGAATCATGATAACCAACGGCGAGGTCGATTATGTTACGATTCGCGACACGATGGTTTCGAGATCGCTCAATGAATACATCCCCGGCGGCGCCGCGCTGAAAAAGATGGTTTTCACAAATAGCGATATCGGATGGATTATCGGCGCTGGCGGAACTGTTACGAAGAGCACCAACAGCGGCCACGACTGGAGAAAGATCGATGTCGATGTTACAGGTATCATCAACGATATCAGTTTCCTGAACACCAATGAAGGTTGGCTTGTCGGCAATGACGTTTCCAGAAATTCTGGTGCGATTAAGCTTACAACCGACGGCGGAGCGACATGGAATTTCAGAAGCTACGGTATCGGCGGGGTTAATCTCAACGCCGTCCATTTCATCTCCTCCCAGCAGGGATGGATTACCGGCAAATCCGGACGTATCGCCCGCACTACCGACGGCGGAAATACTTGGCTTCATCAGGATGCCAATACTTCGAGATCGTTGCAGGATGTGTATTTCACGAATGCCAACACCGGTTGGGCGGTGGGATTCTCGGCTTCCTCTGATGTCGATACTTTCGCGACCATTCTTCATACCTCAAATGGCGGCATCACTTGGAATTCGGTCGATAGCCTTTTCGGATATAGGCTAAATAATGTTAAAGCCTTGAACCCGACCACTGCAATCGCTGTGGGCAATAACGGCCTAATTCTCAAATCGACCGACTGGAGTGTTCCGAAGAATTCCGGAGTGGCTTTCGAACTGTTCGGTCTCGATGTTGTCGATGCGAATCTCATATTTGCCTGCGGCCAGGGCGGCACAATTCTCAAATCCACCGATGGCGGCGAGACATGGAATCAGCTTAATTCTGGAACGAATCAATCGCTATTGTCGATCGATATGGTCGATGCGAATGTTGGTTATGCCTGCGGAAATCTCGGCACCGTGCTCAAAACCACTAATGGCGGCGTAAATTGGACACTGCTCGAATTGCCGCGGCACAGCTCGAGCGTTTACAAATCCGTCGCTTTCTCCGATTCCCAGACCGGTTGGATTATCGGGTTCTTCGGCTATATTCTTCACACTGCCGACGGCGGCGAGACATGGTATCGCCAACTCGAAGGTTTCAGCGAGGAAACTTTGAACGATGTCTTCATACTCGATTCCAACAATGCTTGGATAGTCGGCAACGGCGGAATTCTGCTGGAGCTTGGTAGAAATTAGGTTTCACTCAGATAGGTTTTCGAAGCCCCCTTCATTGGGGGCTTTTTTTGTGTTCTATCGCAATTGTTGGGATTGATGAAGCTGGACTGGAAGACTTGAAATGGCTATAGGATGAAATTCACTTCGGAGAGATTCATCGTTTCGCCGGTGTTTTCAGCGGCAGAAGGACGAAATAGCCGGAAGCAATCAGTAAAAGTAATGATACGACTGCGCCTCGATAGGCGATATTCTCCCCGAGCGGTTCGAGGACAAGAACCACAATTCCCCAGATAAGCGGCCCGACGATTGCGGCGGCCTTGCCGGACAGCGAAAAAAGGCCGAAAAATCTTCCGACTGCCTCCGGAGGGGCAAGCTCGACCAAAAGCGGACGCGCCGCGGTTGGAACTCCTCCAAGCAATGCGCCAATGAACACGCCGAGAATATAGAAGGGCAATTCACTCGTAACCGGCAACAGCAGAACAAGGCTAATTATCCATCCCACAAGCACATACGACAAAATACGTTTCGCCGAATATGTGTCTGTGAGCCTTCCGAAAATCCACGACCCTATCGCCGCACCGATTGTCGAAATGATAAAAAACGGCACCTTCGAGGAATCGGGCATCCCCATCGCCTTCTGAGAATAAACCGCCATGAAAACGATAGCGGTCTGAATGCCCTCTTGGAATAGAAAATTCGCAAGGAGAAAACGGCGTATTCCGGGATATTTTTTGGAATCGCGAAGGGTCTCGATAATCTTCTCGAAGGGGTTTTCCTTTGCGGCCATCGGCTGGGGTTTCGATTTTTCGCGCACCCATATAAAGGTCGGCAACGAAAATAAGAAAAAAAGTATCGCGGATGGAACAAAGGTAGCAGATCTTCCACCAGCCGCTATGAAAGGCACATCCCACCCCAGAAGAGTGCCCTCGTTGAAGGGCATAACGATGAGCATCCCGAAAATCGCGCCGACATATCCCAGCGCGACTCCGACCCCGCTAACCCATCCCATTTTCCCCGCCGGCGCGATGTCCGGCAGAAGCGAGTTATAGAACACGAGGCCAAGATGATAGCTGGTATTTGCGACAACGAAAAGTGCGAGCAATAGAAATGCGCTTTGCCCGTGCCCCGCGGCGATGCCTATCAACGCGGTTGTCGCGCAACAGAGAAAGGTCGCGAAGAATAAAGAGGGTTTCCTTCGCCCGACGATGTCGGTTCGTTGTCCTAGAAGGGGCGAAAGAAGGACGACCAGAATCATCGATATGCTTGTCGCGAGGCTGTAGTGGAGAGGCTTTTTGCCGAGAGTGTCGATGATGTAAACCGCAAAATAAAGCGAGACGACATTCATGGAAAAAATCGTGTCGGCGAAATCGAACATCGCCCACGCGAAAATTCTTCCCTTGGATGTCGGCTGGGTCATCGGTTAAAGCCCCAGTTCCGAATCGATTGACTGCATCGCTTTGAGCGTGATTTCCACGAACTCTTCCAGGTCGATGCCGATTTTGGCGCATTTGCGAATCTGGTCGCGATCGACATTAGCGGAGAAGCGCTTTTCATCGAAACGGCGCATCAGAAAATCCATGTCGAGCGATTTGAGCTTGCGATCGGGGTGCATCAGCGTTGCCGAGATGACGAGTCCGGTAAGCCCATCGACCGCGTGAAGCGCCCAATCCATGGGACTTTCCGGCGGACAGGATTCGTGGGCGGGGTGTGCTTTGACCGCGTGGACGATGTCCGGGTCCACGCCCTCTGCCTCGAGCATTTCTGCGGAAAGATTCCCGTGGCGGGCGAAATCGTGCTCGGTTCGGTCATAATCGAGGTCGTGGAGAAGTCCTGCAAGCGCCCATTTTTCGGGGTCTTCGTCGAGTCTTAGCGCGAGGGCTTTCATTGCGGCCTCCGCGGCAAGCATATGCTTGATAAGGTTCTTTTTTGCGACATTTTTCTCGACGAGTGCGAGGGCTTCTTCGCGGGTCATTTTGCCTCCCGTTTTTCGGATAAGATAGTTGCGCAAGACCACTTTGGCAAGTCAAACTCCCGTTTTTTGACGGACGAACCATTGGAGTTGCGAAAAGGTTGCATCAAATGTATTCAAATAGTGTAAAATTGCATACATTTGCATGCAATTGTATGCAAATAGAATACAATTGCATCAGATAGAATCAAATCTAACAAAAAAAAATGGCGACACTCAAATTCTGCGTCCGCTAATTTCGATTTTCCAACGCCCACTTCAATTTCCCATTTCGTTGTGCGGAAAATCGGCGTTCACAAACTGTGGTTTTGAATATATATAGGTTGCGATTCTGGGCAAATAAATTTATTTTAATAAATTATGAAAAAACTCATCGCAATATTATTACCGTTGGTTTTCATGGGTTGCGCCGGTGTGATTCGAGTTCCCGAGCCCGATGTCCAAACCGTTCCATGGCCGGTTCCGCGCGGAGACTGCATGAACTGGGCCTCTGCCGGAAGGGATGAGGGCGGTCTTGTCGAACTATGGCGTATCAAGCTGAAAGTGCCGATTATCGCGACACCGGTAGCCGGCGACGGCGCTGTGTTCATAGGCACAGGCACGCGCCGTGTGATCGCGGTGAACGCAAACACCGGCAAGCGAATCGGCAAGATGTGGACGGATGTTGCAGTCGAGGACGGCATGGCCTATTCGGACGGCAGGCTGGTTATCGGTGGCAGAAGCATTTACAACAAGCTGAGATGCTACGATGTTTTTCGAAGCGAGTTTGTTTGGACGAAGAAGAGCGACAGAGCGGCTTCAGCGCCGGTTGTTTGCGGCGGACGAGTTTTCTATTCGACCGCAAAGGGCGCTCTTTTCGCTCTCGAACTCGAAACCGGCGAAAGAATATGGCGCAAAGAGCTTAAGGACGCGGTTATCGAGCACGAACCGGCATTTCGTGACAGCTTGCTTTTTGTCGTCGATCAAAATGGGATGTTCTATTGCATCGACGCCGATTCGGGCGATGAGGTTTGGTCACTGAAAGTCCCTACGAGCGCTTCAGGGCCGCCTGTGGTAATCCCCGACCATGTGATTTTGCCGACCCACTCCGGCAGAATTCTCGTTATAACGCTCGACGGCAGAGTTCGAGTCGAGATAGATGCCCCCGGTGAGCTTATCGCGCCGATTTCCTGTGGAGGCCCTACAGTTTTCGGTGTAACTCGTCGCGGAGTGGCTTTTGCAGGGGATTTGGGCGAGGGCGGAATTTTGTGGCAATCGAATATCGAAGAGCCATCCCTTTGCGGAACGGTGATTTGGGGCACGGACATTGTAACGATAGGCGCTTCGGGGCGGATTTCGCTCATCGATTACGGCAATGGCGAGATAACATCGCAAATCGAAACGAAAGCCTTCATCACCGCAGGGCCGATAATCTACGACTCGAAGCTTTTTGTGGCGACCTCGGAGGGCGAGCTTATCGCCATCGGCAGAAAAAATTAGAACGGAGTTATAAAATGAACGATAACTATCTTGAAAACATCGACCCGACCGACCATCGCGCGGTTCGTCTCGCGAAGGCCGACTATCTTCGCAAATCCGGCATCGACCCATATCCGGCGAGAACTCCGGATGGGCGCGTTACAATCGAATCGATTCGTAATGATTGGAAGAATGCTGTTCAGCAAACCGACGAGAACCACCAAGTTTCGCGCCATGGTGCGATTAGACGCCTTGCGGGACGCATAACCGCAGTTCGGTCGCACGGCAAATCCTCATTTGTGGCTATTCAGGACGGCACCGGTAGCTTTCAGTTGTATTTCAAAAAGAACACGGTCGAGGAAAAAATGGCTGACGAATCGGCCTATGACCGCATCAAAGAGCTTGATATCGGCGATTTTGTAACAGCAGAGGGCGAGCTTTTCACCACGCGCACCGGCGAGGCGACTCTCGCTGTGCATAACTGGCAGATGCTCTCGAAATCGCTCCTGCCGATGCCGGAAAAATACCACGGCCTCACGGACCCGGATTTGCGCCTGCGACAGCGCTATCTCGACCTTCTTGCGAACCCTGAAGTCAAGCGAAACCTGACAATCCGCGCGCTTGTAATCCGCACGATTCGGGAGTTTCTCGAGGCAGAGGGTTATATCGAACTGGAAACCCCTGCGTTGACACCTCTCTACGGCGGTGCGGCGGCAAGACCGTTTATGACGCACCATAACGCGCTGGATATCGGGCTGTATCTGCGCATCGCGACGGAGCTTTACCTTAAGAGGCTTATCGTTGGCGGATTTGAGCGAGTTTACGAGATGGGGAAAGTCTTTCGCAATGAGGGGGTCGATCGCGACCATAATCCTGAGTTCACACTTCTCGAACTGTATGAGGCGTATGCCGACTACAACCGGATGATGGAGCTTGCAGAGGGCTTGGTTATAGCTTCTGCGCGGGTGGTGGCGGAGTTTCAGAGCATAAATCCGCTTGTCGATAAAGAGGGTGCGGAGTTGCCGAATTGCCTCAAAGTGTCTGATGATAAGGTTTTCATGTGTTTGGATGGCGCGGATGTGCCGATCGAGAGACCGTTTCCGCGTAAATCCTTTGTTGAGGCCATTCTTAACGCGACCGAAATCGATGTCCTTTGCGCCGAAAAGGGCGACCTTGTGGCATATTTCAAAAAGCACGACATCGATTTCAACCCGAATCTGCCCTACTGGCCGCTTGTCGATAAGCTTTTCTCGGAGACCGTGGAGCCAAAGCTTGTCGAGCCGATATTCCTAATCGATTATCCTGTGGGGCTTTCGCCGCTGGCAAAGCGCAAAAGCGACAATTCCGAATTGACAGAACGATTTGAACTATTCATCATGGGCAAAGAAATCGCGAACGCTTTCAGCGAGCTTAACGACCCTATAGATCAGCGCGCGCGAATGGAATATCAGGTTGAACAGGCCAAACATGGCGACGAGGACGCGCCAAATGTTGTTGACGAGGATTTTCTTACCGCGCTCGAGCATGGAATGCCGCCCACGGGCGGAATGGGGGTCGGGATAGGCCGTCTGGTGGCGATTTTGGCGGGTGCTCATGCAATAAAAGATGTAATCCCCTTCCCGCTGGTCAAGCCGAGATAAGTCGATAACTAATTGTCAAATAAATACTTATGTGGAAGGCAATAATATGCAATCCAAGAAAGCTATCTTCGCATTAACATTGGTGATCGCGGTTTTTTCGTCGCTTGGCGGAACAATATCCGGCAAAGTTACCGATGCTGAGACCGGCAAACCCCTTATGGGAGCCACTTTGCGGATTGATTCGATTAAAAGATCGACCGGCACAAATTCGGAAGGGCGATATTTTCTCAATAATATACCCACCGGAAGATACGCCCTGAAAGCCTCGCATGTGGGATTTGCGATACAAGTAATCGAAGAAGTCGAGGTTGAGACAGGAATGGAAACTAAGGTCGATGTTCGGCTTGTCAGTTCGCCAATTATTGGGAAAACGGTCGAGGTTTCCACGCCGACACGTAGGGTTCAGCTCCTTGAAGACACGCCTGAGATCACTATGGTTGTGCGCGATGTCGATTTTAGGAAGTTCTCTCCGAGAGATATTTCGACAGCTGTTGCTTATCTTCCCGGAGTTAGTATCGAGGGCGGCACCGGCTCCGGCCAACCTGACGACAAAATTGTCTCGATAAACGGCCTTCCCGCGCATTACAGCCTTGTTTTGATGGACGGCACGAGGGTGGTCAGCTCGCATTGGCACACTGGCGCGAATGTCAATATTATTCCACCGGAAGCAATCGAGCAAATAGAGGTGGTAAAGGGCGCGGCATCGGCTCAATACGGGAGCGACGGAATGGGCGGAGTTTTAAATATTATCACAAAACGAGGTGATAGTAATCGAAATATGGAGCTTGTTGCTTCCGGCGGAAGCCGCAATTCTCAGTATTATGCCCTCGCGAACTACGGAATAATCACGGATGACATTAAATACGGAACATTTGTCGGATGGCAGAAAACGGACGGCGATTCGATTCTCAAACCTGCGCATCGGCTTGGCCAGCTTGGATTCGATAGATTCACACTGTTTCAAAATGTCGATGCCAATTTCTGCGAGAAATTTTCGTCACGGGCGCAGATGTTTTATATGTCCTCGCACAGCGAATTTCGGGGCGAGGAGTATGAATCGTGGCTGATTACGCCGAAGATCGATTTGGAGTATTCAGCCGGAGATGATCTCGATTTCGCACTTTCCGGGTATTACACGCAATGGAACGGCGAGATCAACGCCGAAAAAAACGAGATTGCCGAACCGAAGCTAACCGTTGGATATGGCGGATTTGCGGAGAATTATTTGCTTGCTGGCGCCGAGTGGACATATCGCAATTTCACGCGGACTTCGGTGCCGGAGAAAAGCCAAACAGCAGTCGGGATTTTCCTTCAGGATGAATTGACGCCGACCGCCAAACTGTCTTTGTTGGGGGCTTTGCGGTTCGATAAGGTCGAGAAAATCAGCGGTGTGCTTACGCCGAAACTTACGGCTGTGTTCAAACCGAATAGCCTTGTCGATGCTCGTCTTTCGGTCGGACGCGGTTTTCGTGCGCCCACGGTTCAGGACTTATACGAGGAATCTTACGGCCACGGCACTTACAGACGCGAGGGAAATCCCGATCTCAAACCGGAATACTCGACCGGCATAACCGGCGGGTTCGAGATTCACCCCATTCCACGACTCACAGTTCTAATCGACGGCTATTATACAACGCTGACAGACATGATAACACCGGCTTATAGCCACACGGAGCTTGTTGTGAACCCCACTTCCGGCGACACTTCAGAGTTAGCGATTTATGTTCGGCAGAATATTTACAGCGCGAAAGTTATGGGCGGGGAAGTCAGGCTAAATTACAATCTATTCCGCGATTTCGCCCTAGAAACGGCTTTTAATTATACCCATAACGAAAACGAAGAAACGGGAACCTGTCTTCCATATTATCCCGGTATTACGGCATCTGCGAAGATTACAGGTTTTGAGGCTATCGGGTCGAAAGTTGGAATAGGCGGGTTTGTCGGGGTGAATTTTGCTGGAAACCGCAAAGTGTGGAACTGGAATAATATTGCGGCGGAGACCGAACTCGAGGACTACTACAAACTCGATGCCGGAATGAATCTTCGTTTACTCGACCGGTTCGAGCTTTTCGGCACGGCTGAAAACCTTCTCGGACACGAAATTATGATGTTCGAGGATGCCGAGATGATTATCGCGGGTGTTCCCCATTTCACCTTCGGGCTGAGAATCCGCTCAAATTAAGGCGTTAACGCGCCAAAATACCAACGCCAACCCCGCCTTTGCGCGGGGTTTTCTTTTGTCTTGCTTGCGGAAAGAATTTTTACGATATTATAAAGTTATGCGGCTCGAACCCTACATAGCATTTCGTTTTCTCCGTGCGAGACAGAAAAATAAATTTGTGTCGTTGGTGGCGATTTTTGCGGTAGGGGGAATCATGATCGGCGTCGCGGCGCTTATTGTAAGCCTTTCCGCGATGAACGGTTTCGAGAACGAGGTGCGAAGCAGAATTATCGGGACGACGAGCCATATCAATGTGCACTCCCTTCGCGCGGAATATATCAAGGAATGGGAGCCGCTTGTTCAGCGGCTTAGCGTGCGAAACGACATCCTTGCCGCCGCGCCTTTTATCTACACGAAAATGCCGATCGGTCATAAGGGTAATTTTGACGGCATGATTCTTCGTGGCGTTTTGCCACAATTGCAAAGTTCACTTGGGAATCCCGGAAGCACGCTTATCGACGGCATTTGGCTTTCAAATGAGTTTGATACCACGAAAATCCCACCGATAGTCCTCGGAAGATACCTCGCAGAGGGCCTTGGCGCGCATGTCGGCGACACAGTCCTTATTTACGGAATTCAGGGGCAGAGCGCCGCAAGAATGACCCCGAAAATCAATCGCTTTTTGGTCGATGGTATCTTCGAAACCGGCATGTTCGATTTCGACGCCATCCTCGCATACACCCATCTTAAGGCCGCGCAGAGACTACTCGAGCTTGGCGATGCTGTTACTGGTATCGAACTGCGAATCGAAAACTTTTATGAGGCCGATAAAATCGCGGATAGAATCGAAGATGACCTCGGATTCCCTTATTATGCCCTTTCGTGGGTCGATATGAACAAAAATCTTTTTGCGTGGATGACCCTCGAAAAGTGGGGGCTTTTTCTTTTGCTGACACTTATTATCGCGGTGGCGGCGTTTAACATCGCGAGCACACTTATAATGGTCGTAATGGAGAAAACCTCTCAGATAGGGATTTTGCGGGCGATGGGTGCGACTGCGAAACGAATTCGGCGCATTTTCTTTCTGCAGGGGCTTTTTGTGGGCGTTCTCGGCACAACTCTTGGCTACATCGTCGGATTCACGCTGGCCTTTATTCAGAATAAATGGGAGGTTATCTCTCTGCCCGCAGATGTCTATTCCATCTCGTCGTTGCCAATAGAGATGCATGCGGCGGATTTTGTGGTAATCGGGATTATGGCGATGGCGATAACGGTTTTGTCGAGTATTTATCCGGCGTGGAGAGCCTCGCGCGAGACTCCAATCGACGCTATTAGGCGATGATTATGCGAAAGATTCTCAGCATATTATTGACGAGCTTTGCACTTGCCCTCACATTAATATCGCAGAATAATATTACCTTCGCTTTCACATCAAAATTCCAAAGTCAGATTCAGGCGATAGAAGAAAACGGCGTTCAATATGCCGGTGCGGCACGTTTGAGCACTGCGATCAGAAATCTTCGGCTTACTTCCGATCGTTTCATTATGCTTGACACTGGCGATCATTTTGCTGGGCGGTTTTATCGCGAAAGGCGTGGCGAACCGGATGTCGAGCTGATGAACAATTTCCGCTACGACGCCATGCTGGTAGGCTCTTCGGAGCTTTCGATGGGCGAGGATATTTTCGACAACTGGGCGAAATTCGCACGGTTTCCGCTTTTAATATCGAACCTTATCGCACCGCCGCAGTGCAAAACCTGTCGGCATATAGCGTCTTATACAACCATCGAAAGGGTAGGCCTCACAGTCGGCGTTTTTGGATTGTTGCCGCGTGAACTCGAGTCTTTCGGGCGGCTTCCGGACAGAATCGGAATCGACGAGGACTATGTCGCGGTCGCGCGCGATATGGTCGAAATTCTCGAGGAAAAATGTGATATTATAATTTTGCTGTCGCAACTCAACATAGAAAGCAATGTGAAGCTCGCAGAGGAGGTTTGCGAGATCGACCTAATCATTGTGAACGATTGGGCGGGCTACGAGGACGAGCCGATTGTCATCGAAAACGAGGCGGGATGCATCACGATTCTCGGGCATGCCGGCGAACGTGGCCAAAAATTAGGTGTAATCCAGACTACCTGGGACGGTGCCGGCAAACTGGAGGATTATTTCTGGAAACCGATTCTTCTCAGTGATTCGATTCCTCTCGATCCTGAGGTGCACGAATTCGCGGAGGGCTTTATTCGCCCCGAGGAGCGGCTTTCTGTGGGCGTTTCGACCGTGGAACTCGATGGTAGAAAGGCGATTTTGCTCGGTGCCGAATCGAACCTCGGTAATTTCGTCGCGGATGCTTGCAAAGCGGCTTTCCCTAACGCGGAAATTGCCGTAATCCCCGGAGGCTCGATTTATGGGGATGAGATTATCGAGCCGGGAAACATAACTGCTCAGCAGATTCGCGAGATTTTGCCCTTTGGCGAGAAGGCGGTTTTGCTCGAAATCCCCGGACAGTTGTTAAAAACCATTCTCGAAAGAGCGGCGTGCAATATCGAGAACAACTATGGCGGATTTATGCAGATTTCAGGGGCATCGGTTCGGATTGACACCTCGAAAAGCGCGCAGTGTATCGACTTGGCAACTGGCAATATGGAGCGCGAAGGTTCGAGAGTTCGCGAGATTAAAATCGACGGAGCTAAATTTGAAAAGGACAAGACCTACAAAGTCGTAACCACAGATTTCGCGGCCGTGGGTGGATTCGGTTACGAGTGGCTCGTGGAGATTCCCAGAATAGCAGGCCGCGAGCTTTCGGAAATTCTAATCGAATATATCGAGGCAAGCTCGCCTATCTCGCCGAAATATGAGGGGCGAATTATTATCGAACCATGATAGCTCTGAAAATCACAGATTCCAGTGCTCGATTTTGGGCGAGCGCTTTCAAATCGCCGCGAATGATTATGCTGACTCTCGCGGCGTTGGTTTTATTATTTTTCGGATGTTCGGAGCCTGAGCGTTTCGGCGACGCAGAAATCGAGGCGCGGAAGGCATCATTGTGCGAACTCGTCGCGAGTTATGAACTTTTCGTCGATGAAACTGTCAAAGTCGCCGGGATAATCGAGCGCGAAAAATTGTTATCGCGAGATTTGAAATGCTCGATAGAGGTGTTTCCGGTCGGATTCGCTTTTCCGGACAGCATTATCGGTGGAAAAGCGGAATGCATCGGGATCGTTTTTTATCAGGAAGAAACCGACAACCCCGGATTTGCGGTTTTTGGAATTAGGGTTCGTCCACCCCGACGACGCGGAAGCCGCTAAGCTCTCGGCTCGCGACTATATTCACCACCTCGCCGCCCCACTCGAATTCCACTGTTCGAACAACTTTGCAGGGCAAATCCTTACCTTTGCGCACCTCGATGAACTCCCATACATCGTCGGATTTAGATTTTCCTCGGCCAGTGCGCTCCATGCGCATCACGCGGAAAAAGCCGTCGCCGGACATATAGCAGAACAGTGTCTCTTCGCCGAGAAAGAGGCGGAATTTCCAGCACATTAAGCCATCGACGCGGGTTCGTGTTTTGTTGACCGCTATCGAGTCGAATTCTGCGCGGGCGAGTTCGAGCGGGAAGGCGATGAGAGCGAGTTCAGGGGCGAAGGGGGAGATTTTGTTGGCGAAATCGCATCGTTGCTCGGAGATATCGAGTGTGTCGATCCCCTCGGCGATTGTTGTATCGTCTGCCGAAATTACGATGCATCGCGAATCGGCGATCCAGATTGAATCCGACGAAAGTCTATCTCGGAAAAAGCGCAGAAGAATCTCCGACGAGGGCGGTTCGATAGCTATCGCCGTCAGGGAGAAAATCGAGCAGATGAAAATCGCGAAGAAAAAGTTTCTCATAATAAAAAGGGCGGACATAAGCGTCCGCCCCGGTTCGATGTTCGAATCTGCGCTTCGGAATTAACCGGCAAGTCCGATGCCGAGGAAATCGCGAAGCACGAAAAGAACGCGTCCGATGAAAAGGGACAGACGCGCCATCACGGTATATCCGAAGGTTGCGCCGAAGCCTATCATCAGGAACCAAATGCCAACCTTGGCCGCGCCGCCGAAAACGCCTTTATGCTCCTTCGAGAAGAAGAAATAAATGAGCACAGTCAGCACGCCGACGAAGATTATGATGTTGTTGATGCCCTCGCCGCTTGTGAAGCTTAGGTTGAGCATCGTGGCTTCGAGCTGGCGAAGCACGCTTGCCTGCATACTTCTCGGAATGGCCATACCCGAACCCGCGCCGACCGTGAAACAAATGGCGTAACGCGACAACCAGCTGTATTTCGGCACGATACGAAGAATCATCATCAAACCGAGAATAGCCGGGATGATAAGCTCGATGCGGCCATCCTGGAAGACCGGTTGATAGAATCTCGGAATGAAGCTGTTGAAATAGATAATCACAGCGCCGTAACCGATGGAAACGCCCACTGTAACGTGTTCGGCCAGCTTGTAAAAGGGGTTGTCTTTATACAGAAAGCTGAGCACCGAGAAGGTGAAGAAAACACCTATCCAGACCCATGGATTCATTGATATCTGCATTATCTCAGCTCCTTGCCTTTTTTTGTCTGCTGATTGCGATATGACCGATGTTGCCGATGATGATGAACAGGATGATGATGACGTGCGCCCAGTTCTGCGCCTCCATGCCCATAGTGGCCATGCGCTTCTCATCGATAAGGGTCTCATATTCGGCCGCACCCTTCAGCCCGCCGAGCATTCCAAGGAATTGCCCCGACTGAATATATGGATACAAATCCGCCGCTGAAACCGCTGTAACACCGGTTGCAAGGGTAACTCCGTAAGGCTCGTGGCCGAAGGTAAGCCATAGTCCGTAGGCGGATGAACCGGTAAAGCTCACTATCAGGTCGTAGTCCTCGAAGTTCTTGATATTCTGGAAAATGGGAAGCTCGGAGATAGCGGTGCCGTAATAATCGGTCGGGAAGGCACGGTTGATGTTCTCCATCATGTTCATAACGACGATGGAATATCCGATAACCCAAGGCATGAATGCGTAATCGACTCCGTTAACCTTTTTGTAATCTGTCGCGGCTTCCTGAATCATCGGAGCGATAAGACCGGGACCTTCGATATAGAGGCTCATCGCAATGACCTTGATGTCGTTCTTCAAACAATGCCTGAAGAGCGCATCGAACATCGGCGAAAGCTCCGGTTCGACCGAGGGAGAGTAGTCGGCGGATAATATTACAACGTCATCGGGTGTAAGCGTCTCGATGTAATCGTAAATATCCTTGACCTCTTTTGTGATGGGGATTGGTAAACCCATTTGGAAGAAGAACGGTAGAATCATAGCCAGAGCGATAATCAAATAGATAATACGCCTGTCTATCTGAATCATCCGTTCCCAGAATGTAATTTGTCTTTCGTCTGCCATCATATTCCCCTTAATCTCCACTGCCCATATACGACCGCTCGATGCCGAGGACAATTTTCAGACTGAGCATCATAATGCCAAGCCCGATTCCGAGTCCCATGCCTCTTTTTGCGGCCATGTTCGGCACGTTGAGGATCCAGTTAGCAATATCGGTGAAAGTCGGCAATGTAGGCCATATTTTATGCCAGAAGCTAATCGATTCGCCCAATGGCACACGTCCGAGCATAACGATAACAGCGGCGATGAGCAATGCGGTAGCTTGGGCGCTTCTTGCTCTAAATGCCCTATATGCCGCCGAGGCGATATAGAAGGCTAACAGGCTGAACATCGTCGATTCGATGGGCACGAGTATGTATGAATACATATTCATGAAAACCATGCCCTCGGAGCGTCCCTGAATGAAGCCGAACAGCGCAATTGCCAAAGACATCGCGATTGCCACGAAAGAATAGGGCCATGCCGGAGCCTTTCTTTTGATACGCATTCCATGTGCGCGATAGAAGCTGAAATAGGCGATCAGAGACCCGAAAATGCCTATAACGACACTCCAATCGAGGAACGCCTGGAAGAATTGCTCGCTGACTCTATGGGGCACGAAATATTGAATTCCGAAGACAAGCCCCATAATGAAGGTAATAGCGAGTGGTATTTGTTTTTTCCAAAGCATCGTGGCCTCCTAATCCCCTAAGCGGATTTTGAAAAGGTTGACGAACCATAGGAATCCGCTTGTCATCGAGATTGTTCCTAACACGATAACAACCATATAGATAGCCTTCAACCAGTCCTGCGCTTTGAGGGAACCCACCTGAAGCGGGTCCTGAGAGAGATATGCCGAAGCGGCGTAGATTTCCTCGCCAATCAGCGTGTAGTCGCAAGTCGTGATGAAGAAGGGAATCTGTGTAACGGCGTCTGTTCCGGCAATCTGAATAGAGCCTGACATCGAGCCGGTCTCGGTTAGGATTAGCGATTCCGCGAAGAACATACCCATATAGAAGTTCGCCGCAGTGCGGAATCTCACCATAAGACCCGCCACCGCCGCGGCATAGGAGAACTGGCTACCGGAGGCGTAGAAAATGTCGTCTTCGTTGAAGGCATCCGGTCTGCCAGCATCCATGTAGGCCGTTTTGACTGTCTCCTGAGCGATGATGAGCACCAGCGGATCATAGCACGGGACGAGGAGTCGTGTTTGGAACTCCGCGGTTTTTTTGGCGACTCTGCCCAAAATTGTTAATCCTGCGAGTGTGGCGATATCGGAGATGCTCGAAAGTCCGAGAACGTAGAGAATAGGTCTTCCCATTTCCGTAGCACGTCCCAGCGCTTCGTCGAGATGCGCGATACCGGCAATCGGGCGAAGATAGAAGTCCTTGCCTTTTCTCGCCGCGGCCAGGAAATAGTTCACAAATATGATAAAGAGGATGACGAGAACGAGAACGATTGTCTTCTCTTTATGATAGAACTCCGATTTCGGCGTCATTGGGCCGAAAATCTCGCTGTCGGTGTAGGAGCCGTCCGGAGCGACGACTCTCGCGAAATAGCGATATTCGCCCATATCGCGAAGGCTGTCCGGCCAGTTGTCCTGATGCTGATTTTCGCGGAGATCCCTTTTGCCGACTCTCTGATAGGTAAGTTTGTTGTTTGGGTCGAAATTCGGCGTTCCTTTGAGGAAGATCTCGCTCTTTTTTTCTATGGCTGGGTTTCCGCGCCAGACTTCGAGATAATCATCCGGCCCCGGATCGGGGATCATTCCGGTTTGATTAATGTCGTATGTCCGAACGACATGGGCTTCCGGATTGGTAAGCTCGCGGCCGTTTTTATCGAGGAGAATCACCTCGAAAACATGTTCGCCGGCGGGAAAATCCGGAAGATTCATGAAGCCGAGTTCCTGATGATCGACAACCCATTTGCCCTCATCGACGCGCATTTTCGCGAAAAATATCTTGTTGTTGTCGTTGAAATATGCGTCGTAGCGGAAGGTAACATTGAATTTTTTCGCAGGGACGGACTGTTTCGCAGAATGCACTGGGAGAGCGTTTGTGGGGATTTCATCGCCCTCGGCGAAGGACACGAGCTGGTCGCCGACCAGATAATAGCCCTTCGGCATTTCTATCGGGGTGTAATCAGGAGCGAAGTCCTGAACATTCAGTGTGATGCCCGCCATCGGCAGGCCCCAGCGAAGAGCGAGGGACTGGCCGTCGTCGTTATCGACGTCATGTAAGTCGAGATCGGTAACCATCGCGGGCTGTTCGAACTTGCCTTCGACCACACCGAAAGGTTCTCCCGTGGTTCTTTGTCCGGCTTCGTCGATTGTGGCGATATAGAAAAGATCATCGGTCGTGAAATTGCCCTCGAAGATGTTACGCTCGAAATCGGCGTTAAGTTTTGCGAGGAGTTCTCCGGATTCTCTGAGTGTATCTTCCGGCGAGAATCTGCGGATCTCGTAATGATCGACATCGCGGAAATAGGACAACGCGGGCATTGCTCGATTGGAACCGACCCAGGTTATGAGAAGTTTTCCCTGTTCGGGATCGAAAACCGCAGACATCCCAACTGCGGCCATCG
Organism: uncultured bacterium; assembly: GCA_964459995.1. Taxonomy (GTDB): domain Bacteria; phylum UBP14; class UBA6098; order UBA6098; family UBA6098; genus CAZSHG01. The sequence continues at coordinate 183,805 of CAYWOR010000001.1, forward strand.
GTGGCTCGTCCACAGGTATGAAGCTCCCTGTGACGGGTTCCGATTCTCTGCCTCTGCTATCTTGCGCGATTATCTTGTAATGATACTCTTCGCCGGCCTTTAGTTTGCGAATTATGAAAGATTGCAGAACATCCGAGGCTATGCTGTATCTGGCTTTTTCTGTCAGAATTGCAGTAACCTCGTGGCCGTATTTGAAAAGGAATTTGCTTTCCTGTTCGTCGAAGGGGAGAATCCTCTCGCCTGCATGGACAAAGTCGATTTCCTTTTGAGATGGTCCGACTTCGAGAACCAGCCCGCCGGTGCCTTCCGCAATTGATAATCCGGCACTGTCCGCTTGAAGACTGGATTTTTGCAAGGTTCTTTGAATATTCGCCAAGGCTTCTTCCGAGGGACTAACCCGGAAATACTTGCCATTGGCGAATTTCAGCTCGCGCTCATCTTGGCCTTCGGGACAATAGGCGCCTTCTGTGCCGATGATAAGCTCGCCGATATTTTTCAGGGAGTCTCTGTTTTCCGGCGTCGCAAGAACCACGTGCGCGAAGGGAACGCCGTCCTCGACCTCTTCGAGAACGAGATAGTATTCGCGCTCTAAAATCTTGCAAGCCATCGTGTCTTCGATAGTGAAAGTGGTGGCCTGAAGGCTTCGCGATAGCGGTTCCAGTTTGTCTAAGTGCTTATCGAGGGATTCCGGATCGGTCGTGTAATAAATGTCGTAGCGACGAGCAGACGACACGTCGAAATGTCTCCAGCTGACAATCGCGTTCGAACCGTTATCGAACGGGATGTCTGTTATCGACACCTCGACAGGTGGGGAAGGGGCTTCCCTATCACCTGCACAACCGAGCAATCCGAGACCAAAGCCGATAATGATAAGCAATAATATCGGCAGTGCTCTTACCCGTGGAAGGTGCATCCTCGCTCCTTTTCTGAGTATCTAATTTATCAATTTAACTTCGATCATTTAACCAACAAGAATAAATCGAAAAATTCAGAAACGCAAGTGATTCTTGCGGTTTAGAAATTTTCGATTGTTTCGACATTTGCGCGAGGGACGATTGCCCTTGCGCCTTCGTCGAATTCGACCTCGAGCACTCTGGCTTTCGATTCGCTCTCGAGGACTCGAAGCTCCGGCGGCAGAGCTGTAACTTTGCCTATTTTGCCGAAATAGGGGTATCTAATTACCCTAACTTGGCTTCCGATGCTGAGGCCGATTGTCTCTTCCGTGCCCTCTGGAGTAAACCCTGCGGGAGGTTCGGATTGGGCTATCACAATTTCCGGGCGGATAACACCGGCTCGTATTTGAGTTGCGCCGTTGACGCTTGCGCCTTTGCCCTCGAATTTTTTTAGTATCTCGAAAGTTCTCTGCGCCATAGGTATTTCGCCGAAACCTTCGGTTGTAACTATTGCCGTGTAAACGTCTTCGGAGCCGGTGATTGCGACGCCGATGTCATAGCCGAGAATCTGGCGAAGGTCGCGGTCATCGACGCCTCCGGCGACGATGGCCTTCACGCCTATGCTGATGGCTTTTCTATATGCGCCGGAGGTGATTTTTCTGCCGCAGACGATTACTTTTCCGCGGTGTTCTTCTTTTACCATTTCCTCGGTGAGATCGCCGGTGTTGTCTTTGGTCAGCACGATAATTTCGCCGAATCTTTCGCCGCCGATTCCGAAAATTCCCTGAATGAATGTCGCATGAGTTGTAATAATGGCGCCCTCATCGGGGATAATTTCGGTAACTTCGCCCTCGACATAGGCGGTGGCTTCGATTGGGATAGGCAAAGCGCGGAAAAGAACGTTGCCCGTAACAGGGCTGATAGATTCGATTGAACCCTCGAAGGGGGCTTTTACACTTGTTTTGAAGAGTCCCGTGCTGAAAATCCCCTTATTTCTCGCGACAATTTGCCCATCGGTGATTTTGTCGCCCTCTTTGACCAACATGAAGTATTTTAGGTCTTCGGCATCGCAACCGAGGAGGTTGGCGATGTTCATTTGTTCGACATTTCCCGGAAGATCGGTTTTCGCGACAACATCGGTCGGTTTGACCTTGTCGCCGACTTTGGCAACAATCTCGCCCTTCAACGGGAGAATGCGTTTCTTCATAATTTTAGTATATTCCGTGACTTTAAGACCCGGTGTATATATGTGTCCCATTTCGCTCTCCTATTCCTTTATCAAAGCGCTTTCGGGGTAAACATTCAGCGCGAGAAGCCATTTTGTGAGCGCTTCGACCCTTTCCTGTTTATCCATCGGGATTTCAATCGGCCTTCCGCGGCCGTCGAGAATAATGCCCACAACGCCGCCATAGACCTCTTTTTCGACCTTTTTTCCTCCGCCGGCGCCGATATCGAAAGAGCGCGAAGGGGAGAAGCTGATGGTCGCTTTTTTGCCGACAGCGAGATCGAACTTTTTCATCTCTCCGAATTTAAGCTCGCCCTCGTGGACTTCGCCGTCTTCGGTTTGGATGTGATAATGCCCGACCGAGCCGCCCGGTTTGGTGGTTCCGGCGGGGGATACCGAAGTGCCGAGATAGATAAGGCAGTCTTTGTGGAAAACCTCGGTTGCGGCCTTTGGGTGTATCGTCGAAAGGACTCCGAGTTGGGGCATCATGAAGATGGAGTCCACTGCGAGAGTGGTAAAACCCTGCGGTTGGAAAGCGTCGAGAAGCATCATAGCTCCCTGACTGCGTCGTGGCGCGTGCGAGAGAACGCCGCCGGACCCGATGAGAATATCCAGCCCCATCAGATCGACGATTGTGTCGCTATCGACCTGCTCGAAAGCCTCCGAGATTGTTCTTTGTTTTTGAACACCCTTCAGCGTAGTCGCGAAATTGCAGTGTTGAATGAAAGCCAGTCTAAGAGCTTCTCGCGCTAAGGCTTGCTCGAAAATGAGTGTTGACATTGCCTGCGGGATGGTTGTGGGGCGCACCATTTTGTTCTTCACCTGATTGCGAAGCTCGACCTCGTCGAGATCGTAGGGCACCCATCTCATAATGTTTGCAAGCCCCGCCTCTTTGAAAACATTGCTAATCGAGTAGCTCATTCCGAGGTTAGCCGATACGGTGCGGTTGAAAATCGTCCGTGGGTTCTCTGATTCGTGCTCGGGTTTGAGGTCGTTATATGAGGGATTTTTAAATACGCTGAAAACGTCGGTTGTCGCGCCGCCGATATCGACACCGAGCACCTGAATGTCCTCCTCGTCGGCGACACGTTTCATAATTGCGCCCACAGCGCCGGGGGTCGGCATAATCGGGGCGTCGGCCCAGCTCATGAGCTTTTTGTAACCGGGGGCCTGCGCCATCACGTGCTCCATGAAGAGGTTGTGAATCATCTCGCGCGCTGGTTTGAGATTTTCCTCTTCGAGCACCGGCCGGATGTTATCCACGATACGGAGATCGACCTTTTCGTCGAGTATTTCTTTGACATTCTCTCTAGCGCCGACATTTCCGGCATAGATAACCGGAAGCTGATAACCTATTCCGAGCCTCGGTTTTGGGTCAGCGGCGGATATAAGCTCTGCCAGTTCGACTACATGGGAGACGGTTCCGCCGTCGATTCCACCGGAGAGCAGGATCATATCCGGTCTCAGCTGGCGAATGCGCTCGATTTGCTCGTGGGGAAGGCGCTTGTCGTTCGATGCGATTGCGTCCATTACAATCGCGCCCGCACCGAGAGCGGCATGTTCGGCGGATTTTGCGGTCATCGATTTGACAACCCCTGCAACCATCATCTGAAGACCGCCGCCGGCGCTGGATGTCGAGATATAGATATCACAGCCCTTTTCGCCTTCACAAGGTCTCATTATTTGATCATTTGCGCCGACGAACTTGCGTCTCGCAAGCTCCTCGACCTCTGTAACCGCGTTCAAAACACCCATAGTAACGTCCTCGAAAGGCGCTTCTACAGTGGTTGGCGCCTCGCCACGCACTATCAGGCGATATTCCCCGTCCACATACATAATCAAGATAGCCTTAGTGGTGGTGGAGCCGCAGTCCGTTGCGAGGATTACCTTGATATCCTCGGGGTTCTTACTCATCTGAACTCCTTTTCTTCTTCTTTGGGCCGTAGAGAGAATCGGCCGCCTCTATTTTTTTCGCAAAAAGCTCCATTGCATCGCGCTTTTGAAAGGCGCGGCGCAATATTTGAAGCTCTTTGATATTGAACAAATAAACCGTAATCGGTTCGACTAATAGCATCAGCTGACTGCTGACCCAATTTAAGGGTTTGAAACTTTCGACAAGCATAAGTGCCGGCACAGTTAATCTGCGCTCCACTATCTCTTTTGCAAGTTTCTCAAAAAGCGCGATTTCATCTTCCTGAATCTCATCGGAGAATTCTTTGTCCCAATCGACATGCCAGAAATCCTCGCGCATATTAGCTTTCCGCCTTTGTATTCGCCTTTTCGACCATTCCGACGATGAAGGATTTTGCCTCGTCACAAATCACAGGCACCATCCACCCGCGGTAGTTGTCGAGTCTGCGAGGTTTCTCGAAGGGCGACAAGAAAACCGCCCTCTCGCCGATTTCGACGCGTTTGAACTCGTGCCATTTACGCACGCGCTGAAATCCGAGGAATTTCTCGCCGATGCCGATTTCGTCGGCGTAGTAATAGGTTTTGAAAAAGAACTTCGACGACGCGAAGGTCATCATAATCACCGCGGCGAAACCCATTGCATAGTTGCCGTCGGATGCCCATGTCAAAACGATTCCGGAAAGAACGATTATTATGACGGCGAACCAGGTTTTGGCTTTGAACTCCTCGGCGGGCCATATTGACCAGGAGTATTTCATTTCGCTTCGATTCGCCCCTTATGGATTCTGTTGACTTCTTGAAGTAAATCCTCGCCGTCGATGATGCCCTTTTTAATCAAAAGGGTAACGAGCGCTTGATATGTTACATTATTCGACAGTGCAAGTTGTTCGACGGTAACTTCTTGGACAGTTCCATCCGGTTGCGTTAATTTCAAAATAGCGTTGCTTTTATTTTCTGTCATGTCAATCGATTCGCCTTGGAGTTTTTCTATCGAAAATTACTAATGTTGATTTTAGATTTGCCCCGGAGGCATCGAAATCGACCATTCCGCTTGGGCCGGCATAATCGGAAATACCCGAGATGTAGTCCCTTAGCTGATCCGGAGTGATAGCCCCGCTCGCAAAGCCTTTGCATATAATATTCGCGGCGTCATAGCCATAGGCGGCTATCTGGTCTGGTTCGTAGCCATATGTTCTGCGGTATTCGCGGGCGAAGCTCTCCCAGCGGGGATTATCCTTGTCCGACCAGAAATTATCCGCGACGACTATCGAGCTGTCGATATATGCGGCGTCCATCGTGCGGACATCCTCGATAATCCAGCCGTTAGAGCCGAGAAGTCTTGTTCGAATATAATGGAAAGGGACCTGCGGCAAAATATTAACGAGGTCCTCGAAATATGCGGGCACGAAAAGCGCTGGAATATTGACAATCCATTCATCTTCTTTTCGCATCGAGCCGTCGGGTTTGTAAAAGCGTGTATCCGAGGTGTCCGAGCGGGCAACGAGGCGTTGCATGCGTTTGTAATAGGGTTCTTTTATTGTCTTGAGCTGTTGCGAAAAATCGACTGTGCCATCGGTGTAATATGCCACACTAACCAATTCGCCGCCTATCTCGTCGATTTTGCGTGCGAAATTCGCAGTCGCTTTTCTTCCGATTGGGTCGTCTGGCGCGAGAGCCGAGAACTCTGTTATGCCGAGATTAGTGTGCACCCATTCGACAAGCTTCACCGCTCCGACCGAGGGTGGAGTTGCAATCTGGAAAACATATGGCGAAAGCCCCGCGAGACCGTCCTTGCTGGCTGTGGGGGTTATCACCGGAATTCTATATTGATCGCAGAACGCGCCGATACCTACCGCGACATCGGATGTAAGCGGGCCGATTGCCGCCACGGGATTCCGGCGATTGAAAACACTTCTTGCGGCATATGAGCCGACGAGAACATCCGCGCCGGTATCCTCGATAACGAGATCGATCTTTTTCCGCGATTGGGTTTCATACTGCGCGAATGCTAACTTAATGCCGTTTACCATGCTCCGGCCCAAATCGCCGTATTGTCCGGTGGTGGGCGCGAAAACCGCAACAGTGAGGTTATCGGAAATCTGTTTTGAAATTCGCTCGGAGAGCTTTTTCAGGCTGTCGGCATATTCGCCGTCGGGACGGCGGTTGAGGCTTCGATTGCTTATTTCGAGCGCTCTCGAGGATTCGCCGGAAAGCTCGTGACGTTTCGCGCGGATATAATCGACAAGCTGAGATGATGAGCCTTCGGCGTAATCGTTCACGATCAGAAGCTGGTCTTTCGAGAGATACCCCCAAAGCAGATATTCTACTGATTTGCGGGCTATCTGCCGAGTTTGTGCATCGGTGGAGGGGGAGTCGAGAGCGTTGAGAAAGGCTTTGGCGGCTTCGAGAGTCTGGGCTGATTGATATAGCGCATTGCCGGCATATGTCCACGCGCGTCCCGAGGCTTGATTATCCGGGAATCTACCGGCAAAATCGGCGAATTCACGCGAGGCGATATCGTAATCGCCTGCCTTATAAGAACTTAACGCCAGCATATAATAGGTCATCGGATAATAGCGGCTACCGCGGGAATCGATAAGCAAATCTGAAAAACCGAGATGCGCTTTGGTATAATTTCCCGACCTGAACTCCGCCACCGCCGCGAAAAATCGGCTGTCCAGATACTCCGGGTTGACCCATGCCATCGCGGTGAGCGCCGCGAGGAGGATAATGAGGCTAAATTTTCTTATGTCTATGCGCATATTTAACATAGGCCTCGGCATGATGTTTAAGCATTTCGTAATCCTCGTCGGAAAGGTCTCTAAGCTTCTGTGCTGGGACTCCGGCGACGAGAGTGTGCGGCTTGATCTTTTTTCCGGGCGGAATAAGCGCTCCCGCGCCGACAACCGCTCCGGTTCCGATAACCGCGCCGTCGAGAACAATGGCACCCATTCCGATAAGACAGCGGTCTTCGATTGTGCATGCGTGCAAAACCGCGCCGTGTCCCACTGTAACATCCTCGCCGATTATCACAGGGGTGTTAGAATCGACATGGACTGCGCAGAGGTCTTGAATGTTGGATCTCGCGCCGATTTCGATGTAATTAATATCGCCGCGAAGAACCGAACCATACCATACAGAAGCGTCCTCTGCGATTCTGACATCGCCGATAATCTCCGCACTTTCCGCGACAAAAGCGGAGCTGTGAACCGATGGGGCTTTGTCTTCAAAATGCATTTCCATTTATTCTCCTAAGAAACCTTCCGGTTCGATGCGTCTAAGCCTTTCGTCGAGACGGCGTCTTTGCTCGTTGGATTCATCCGCGCTGATAAGCGGGATTTCCTCCGATGCGAAAATAGGTGCGTCCATGCGAAGAGCGAGGGCTATGGAATCGGAGGGGCGGGCATCGATGACGATAAGCTCGTCCCCTTTCTGCAGATAAAGAAGCGCGTAGTAAATGCTATCGACGAGAGATGTAATAACGACGCGGGTTAGTTTAGTATTAAGGCCGAGAAGCATGGTTGCGGTGAGGTCGTGGGTCATCGGTCTGCGAGAGGTTCTGTTCGACAGTTTCATTGCAATGGCGAGGGCCTCCATATTGCCGATCCATATAGGAAGGACCTCGTGCTCGACCGTTTCAAGAAGAATAACAATATCGTTTGTCTTCGTGTCGATAGCGAGTGTGTCGATTGTCAGAAGATTCATCTCATAGTCACCGATGCTATTAATCCAAGTCCGAGCGCTAATGCCCAGTTAATGGGAGTATGCCCCGGCTTGTTGCCTTTTGCCCAAAAGACTATTCTTGGGACTATCATCAATCCGGCCAATAAGAACCATCCCTGGGCGACTCCAGCCACGAAAAGTCCGAGTCTCTCGAGCATCCCAAGTTTGTTTTTTGACGCGCCCATTCCGGTATTTGGCAGAACATCGACGCCAGTGAACTCGGCGTGGCCTAAGTTAACAAATATCGGCACCGCCCAAACCGCCAGAACGCCGAGCGCGATGGGCAGATTCGCCGGTTCGTAAATCATCGGGCGAAAACGAAGAAGATAGGCGGCGAATATCAAACTCGAGATATGCAACATCTGATCAGCCAGAAAAAGTGAGAGCGTATCTCTGCCTATCTTCCTCGTCAACGCGGACTTTCCCCAGTCGAGAAGACCATGGAATACAGTCAGCCCCGCTAAGACCATAGGAAGCTCGTAAAACCGCCCGATATATTGGCGGCACATCACTGTCGCCGTCAATCCAAAGAGGACGGCGTGAATTATAAGCCCGCCCGCCTTGCGTTTTGCCGCGATAAGATAATCGGGCTGAAGCGGAAAATCCGCTATCACATGTGCGAGCAGAAGCCTCCATAGAAGCGAGGCGTTCACGAATTCATCAGGCGCCGACTACCCAGACTCTAATCTGCGGCTTGACTTCGGCGTGTAGTTTTATTTCGACATTATAGACGCCCAGCTGTTTGATAGGCTCTTCCAGCTGAATCGTCTTTCTCTCGATATTAAACCCTTTGGCTCGAAGGGCATCCAGTATCATATGCTGAGTAACAGCGCCGTAGATTTTGTCGTCTTCGCCAACCTGAACTGGGATATCGATGCTGAGGCCTTCGAGGCTCTCGGCGAGAGTTGCAAGATTTCTCTTGCGACGTTCTTCGCGGTTGGCTTTGGCGGATTTTATCTGTTCCACACGCGCCATATTTTCACGTGTTGCGGCAACGGCGAGTTTTTTTGGGATTAGAAAATTTCGTGCGTATCCGTCTTTCACCTCGACAATTTCGCCGGCAGGACCCAGATTAACGATGTCTTCGGTAAGAATGATTTTCATCGTAATACCCTCCTACCTGTAAATTTCGACGGTGAAAGGAACCAGAGCGATGAAACGTGCCCGTTTGATTTCTTTCGCGATGCGTCTTTGGTGTTTGTTGCAGGTTCCGCTGATTCTTTTGGCTACGATTTTTCCGCGATCCGATAAATACTTTTTCATCAGCTCGACATTTTTGTAGTCGATAGGGACCTGAGGATTATCGCAGAAGTAGCAGAACCTCTTCTTACCGAAGCGGTGGAATCTCCGCTTACTAACCTTCCGTTGTTGTGCCACTTTGCACCTCCTTGCCTTTGCGTTCCGGCATGTATTCATTAACAAGGATCATATGCCGGATGACATCTTCGCGTAGCCGAATAGCGTCGCGGAGTTTGTGTGGGGTTTCGCGGGGGGCGTCGAAATAGTAGAAGACGTAATACCCGCTCTTTTTTTTCTTGATTGGATAAGCGAAATCGCGCATTCCCCAAACATCGGTGAGGACGATCTCGCCGCCGTGTGTAGCGACAAGCTTCTCGACATCTGCGACATGATTACGAATATCCGAATCCGCAATGTCGGCCGAGAAGATGGTCGCCATCTCGTAGGTCCTTTTTGGTTTTTCCATAGTTCCTCCTTTTGAACTTGGACCGCATTATGCGGGGCATGGGGAGGTCCATGCCGTTCTTTGTGTTGAATTTACAAACTTCACAATATAATATAGAGTTCCAATTTTGCAACCTTTTTCCCCGAAAAAAATAGCCCTACAGAAAATTTTTCTTAATAGAGCTACATACAGGCTATTTTGCGTCGATTCTGTTTTGAAAAAGATCAGGAGCGAACACAACATATTGGGAGCTATTTTTTGTTTTTTTACGAAAAGTTTCGCGGTCGATGCAAATGTTTAGTGCGTTACCAAGTGCTCGAATCGAAACGCAGTTCGGTTTTATGGGAAATCCACGCTAAAGTTGTCGATCCGGAAATAGCTGAATCGCTAAATCTTATTTAATCAGCAAAGGCGCGAGCACGAGGCTGACTACGCTCATGAGTTTTATGAGGATGTTCAGCGAAGGCCCCGATGTGTCTTTGAAGGGGTCACCGATAGTATCTCCCACGATTGCGGCGTTGTGTGCTTCTGAGCCTTTTCCTCCGCAATGTCCCTGTTCGACATATTTTTTTGCGTTATCCCATGCTCCACCGGCATTTGCCATGAAAAGCGCTAGCATAACCCCGGAACTTGTCGCGCCCGCCAACATTCCACCGAGAGCTTCTTTGCCAAGCACAAAACCCATTACCACCGGCGCCATCACCGCGATAATACCCGGAAGAATCATCTCGCGAAGAGCGGCTCGTGTGGAGATGTCGATACAGCTTCGAATATCGGGATTAGCTGTTCCTTCTCGAAGACCAGCGATTTCGCGGAATTGCCTGCGAACCTCTTTGACCATTTGGAAAGCCGCGCGCCCGACAGAGCGAAGAGTTAGGCTTGAGATGAAAAATGGAATCGCGCCGCCGATAAGCACGCCGATAACCACAATCGGCTTTGTGAGGTCGATGGATGTAAGCCCCGCCGATACCGAATAGGCGGAGAACAGCGCAAGCGCTGTCAGTGCGGCGCTTCCGATTGCAAAACCTTTGCCCATGGCGGCGGTTGTGTTTCCGAGGGCGTCGAGGCTGTCGGTAATTTTGCGAACATCCTCGCCAAGCCCCGCCATTTCAGTGATTCCGCCGGCATTATCCGCGATTGGACCGTAGGCGTCAACACTCATGGTGATGCCCACCGTGGCAAGCATGCCCACAGCCGCGATGCCTATGCCATAAAGACCTGACAGGAAATAGCTGACATAAATTGCAATTGCGATAGCAATTATCGGAAGTGCTGTCGATTCCATGCCGACCGCGAGCCCAGTGATGACATTTGTTGCGGGGCCGGTTTCGCTGGATTTAGCTATCTGTCTGATTGGGGCTTTGCTCGTATAATACTCGGCGATAATTCCAATCGCCATGCCCGCAACAGTTCCCACCAGCATCGACCAGAAAACATTTGGGTGAAGCCCGAAGGAGCGGACGGCAATAAAAGCGCCGACGAAAAGCAGAAGATTAGCGAGATAGTTGCTCCATCGCAAAGCTCCTGCCGGCGAGGTTTTCTCGATCACTCGCAGGAAAATTATACCAATAAGACTTCCGATAAGCCCGATTGCCGCGACAGTGATTGGGAAAGCCATATACGCAAGACGGTCGAGGCCGATAAGGCTCATAACAACGTTGCTTCCGCTTAATCCAGAGATTATCGGCATCGAGGCGGTCGCCGCAATGGAGATTGTCGCGATTATCGCTCCGACATAGCTCTCGAAAATATCCGCGCCCATTCCTGCGACATCACCGACATTATCGCCGACATTATCCGCGATAGTCGCAGGGTTACGATGGTCGTCTTCGGGAATGTTTTCTTCGAGTTTTCCGACGAGGTCAGCGCCAACATCGGCGGTTTTCGTGTATATCCCACCGCCGACCCTTGCGAATAGCGCTATCGAGCTTGCCCCCATCGCGAAGCCGTTGATTATGACGGATGTAGTCGGATTTTTACCGAAGAACATAAACAGAATTCCGACTCCCAGAAGTCCCAGTGCCGCTACTGAAAGCCCCATTACACTTCCGCCGAAGAAGGCGATTCTCAGCGCCATGCCCTGGCCTTTGGTTTTGGCCGCCCAGCTTGTGCGGACATTGGCTCGTGTTGCCGAGGTCATGCCGAACCAACCGGCGAGGATACTGCATATCGCCCCTGCGAGGAATGAAATGGCGGTGTAAATCCCCAATTTCGGCACAGATGAACTTTTTAGTAGGAAGGCAAGCAAAAGGAAGATTATGACAACAAAAATCGCGAGCACGGAATACTCGCGTTTGAGGAATACAATCGCGCCTTCATAAATCTGGTCTGAGATAATGTTCATCCGCTCGTTGCCGTTGGGTTGTTTCTTTACGTAGATATAAATTAGTGCGGCAACGATTAACCCGATAATTCCAATTATTGGTGCATGCAACATTATTCCTCCGTAGTAGGGCCATAGCCCTTTGATCCATTAGCTTCTTCGTCTTTTTTTCGATTGTGGACATTCATAGCACGGTCGATGCCATCTCGGACGGCGATTTCGACAGCGCTCATGCAGTCCGCGAGAACATTTGGAAGGTCTTTTCTTTCCTCCGGCGAGAATCGAGAGAGCACAAAATCCGCCGGGTCGATACCTGCGGGTGGTTCTCCGATTCCGACTCGAAGGCGCGGGATGTCCTTTGTCCCGAGGCGGTCGATGATGTCGGTTAGGCCGTTGTGGCTCCCTGCGGAACCGGATTTTCGGATTCTCAGCCAGCCAAAGGGCAGGTCGAAATCATCCAGCACAACGAGAATCTCCTCCGGACGAAGCCCTTCCTGTTCGACAATTCGCCTTACCGCGATTCCAGAACGGTTCATATAGGTCGTGGGCACTGCCAGCAGGACAACATCGCCCTTTATGTTCGCTTTTCCAAGATAAAAAGACCCTTTACCGAGCTTGAGTTTTGCCCGATACCTTTCGCCCAACCCCTCTATCACCATGAATCCAATATTATGGCGGGTTTCGGCGTATTCACTCCCCGGATTGCCGAGGCCGATTACACATCGAATAGGCACAGCGGTTTTAATAAAAAAATGATGTGTCTTTTGTCAAGTTAAAACCTAACAGTCGAAAAGTTTAGTCAAAATTAGAGCCGGCCCTAAGACCGGCTCCAAATGAATAGCCCTATACCTTATTTTATAAGGACGAGTCGTGACTGAGTTTGCCTTCCGCCACATTTGAGCACGGCGAAATAAACGCCGCTCGGCATCTCGACCAAATCGGAGGACATGCCGTCCCAAACAGCGCTGAATTTCCCCGCCGAAACAATTTCGTCGGCGAGATTCACGATATGTCTGCCGTTGATATCGTAGATATCGAGCTTGATTTTGCCGGGCATATCGATGTCCAGTGTGAGTTTACAGCTCGAGTTGAAGGGGTTCGGCGACACATGAAGCGCGATTTCGTTTGGAAGCTCAGCGCCTTTTTCCTCTACAATCGGCGGGTTTGGCGGATTGTAGCTCTCATCGAGAAGGAAATTCACGATTGCGGTAAGCACGTGCATTCTCGTCGAAGGCGAAGAGGGGGAATTCGAATCGATCATCGAGCCGATATAGACGCTTGACAACACGGTGCGATAGTTGTGCAACCTGCGATAAACCATGCGCAACGGGCTGGAAATCGGCGGCGGGCTGTCCTGAGAGAACATTGCCCAGTTGGTGCCCTCGATGCTCGTGTCGTTGTCCCACTCATCGATTCTGTGATCGGCGGCGCTCATATAGTGGTATTCCATGTCGATAGCGCCGGTTCTGAAGAAAGAGGTATCCTCGCCGCGAATCCGCGAAACGTTGCCACTCGATGCGGGATAGCCATCCTCCACGAACGCCGCGCCGAAGAGGTTAAATAATCTCCTGCGCTGATCCGAGGCCATCACCGAGCCGAAATCGTAGCCGAAATCAGCGCCCTCGCAATAGACCCTTCCGCCGGCGGCGATATAGGTCGCTAATCTGTTGACACTCTGGAAGTTCGGCAATGTGTTGTTGGCATCATCGATGCCATTGACCATAAACACAGCGCGGTATTTGAAGAGGTCGTAGGAGTTGATGTTCTGATCCTGAGTAGTCTTTATTATTCTAAGGTCGCTGAAGGCGTTCAGATAGTCGTAAAGGAATTGGTCTTCAGGGCTATCTCCGCCATTAGCGAGAAGAGCGCTGTTATCGAAATCCCAAATGAGTATATCGGGATAGGTCGAATCGGGGTTCATCCAAACCAATACCGGCCCGACTTTTTCGCTTTCGCCGAGGTCATACACTGCCGAAACAAGATAGTTATATGGCAGGTAATTCGTTCTGCCCCATTCCACGAAGGCCGAATAGGGGTCAACCACGAACCCAACCAAAGTATCGTCTGAGAAAACTACTCTGCGGTAAACATTGTAACCCATCAGAGTTCCGGAGCCGGGAGTGGGTGAGTCCCAATCGAGAACAGCACGGTTGGGATAGTTGCCATGCCCTGTGAGATTGCGTGGAGGATTAAGCTCGCCGCTGATGAGCGAAAGACGAACATCCAAAGTGTCCTCCGGTTGTTCGAGAGCGAATTCGACATCGAGGGTAACATAGCTAACTCTCGAGAACCTGACTAGATAGGCATCGTAGGGAATCTCGACGAAATTGTAGCGTCCGCCAGCATTTGTGAAAGCGGGGGGGATATCCGTGCCGACAAGCTCGACCATAGTTCCGGCGAGCATCGGTGGATCGCCTTCGAGAGTAACGGTTCCGACGAGATTGCCGATGTTGCGAATCAGGGTGAAATCTTCGGTATGCTCGAAATCTTCGACGAGGATGTTGCGAGTAACCGTTTGATAGAACCTCTTTGAAACCTCGATTATGTATTCGCCGAATGGGACTATCTCGAATATGTATTCGCCGTCGATATCCGCGAAGGTTGTATCGTCGCCGAGAACAATCATCGTGCCCTCCGGCAAGCCGCCGTCTTCGCACTCGATCACTCCGGAAACGCTTCCGAAGGCCGGCACGAGATAGGGGTCGTAGATGATATCTTCGTTAATTAGGATATAGGCCGTATCGGAGAGATATCCAACTGCGGAGGTTATAACCATGCGCTCCGATGTTGAATAGGGTATTTCACAAAGGTTATATTCGCCATCCGCGCCGGAGACGGTTTCTCCAACACCGACAACTTCGATAACCGCGCCTTCGACGACGCCGTCATCGGTGAGAACCGTGCCGGAAAGGCAGAAATTCGGCGGCACACCGCGTGAGAAATGAATCAGCAGATTTCCGCCGCTGATGATGTCGATTCTGTCGGTGGTGCGCATATTCTGCCATGTGGTGTCTTCGGAGATAAGCCATGCGATATGGAAACTACCGTCCTCGGGCAACCCTTCGGGATTCCAGCTTATCCAGTTCACTCTGCCGCCGAGAGCGCTGATTCTGTTCAGCATTGCCGACCAATGAAGGTCGTATTCGAGCGAAGAGCGGATGTCCCTCGTGAGTTGGTTCCAGAGCGAATCTGGTGTTGTGAAGAAGCCATAGGGGACATCTCCCGGCACGGGCGGGGGCATCTGCTGGTCGAGGCCGTAGTCGAAATAGTCCGTGCCGTGCGGATCCGCGCCGAAAAATAGCTTGAAATGGCGAAGCGGTTCGCCGGGTTGGGAGGTCCAAACGATAAGAGAATCCATCCATGTCGGGGTAAGGAAATAGCCGGTAGTGAAATGCCAGTCATATTCTGTAACATTCGCGGGGTCGGCTAAGTCCGCCACCGTAATACTGCAATCGATTCTCGTCATCGGCGGGAAATCATCGGGCGGAGTGTAGTTCACGAAGGTCGTTCCACTGGAGGCCGTAACCACGATGTCGTCGGTAACATCCTCGCCTCTGACCGTGAGGCTAATCGAGGAGATATCGATACCGCTCTCGGCGTCGGTCATGGCGACCTTTAGGCCGGTGGAAACCGCGACTCCGGTTTCGGAGTGTCCCGGAATCGTATAAACAATTCTCGGGGCGGCGGTGTCGCCGGAAAGGCTGACGGTTTTTATCCATACCTGTCTGCCCGGGCCGAAACTGACATGATCGATTTCCCTCATGTCCTGCCATTCGTCGTCGGTGGGGTAGAAGGGCGGGAAGGTGTAAGCAACGAAGCACCCTTTATCCGAGGGCAGGCGATGCTCCTCCCATTTCACACCAATAACCATATCGACATTCCCGAAATGGATATTCCATAAGTCCATAATCACCGACGCATTGTGAATGTCGCGTGTCAGCATATTATAGAAAGGATAACTCGGATCGCTAAGCGGGAAATAGGAATAGAAAGCCGATGGCGGAGCGACCGGGAAAACGATGTCCAATCCCAAATCGAAGCCGTTCGATGCGGAAAGGTCAGCGCCGAGAGAAATCTGTTTGAAGGTCGTGTCGGTGCCGAGGGTGCTCGTTGTAAATGTAACGAGCGGAACTTCCCAAAGAACTGGCATAATTCCGTAACCGGTGCGAAAAGCTATTACATCGGTCGTTCTGTTCGCGGGGCTTGCGTTGTCCGAAGCACCGGCAATGACCGAAAACCAAGTTTCGCCTTCCAGAAATACCGGAGGTTCGTAGATTACTCTGTAACCATTGGCGATGGGGGTTAAGGAGAGCATCTCCGAAACATTCACGCCATTGACGGTGAGAGTAATCGAAGCCGGGTTTATTCCGCTTCCGATGTCGGTAACATCGAACCGAATATCAGTGGTAACCGGGACGCCGGTGGTGCCATCGACCGGGTTCCAATTCGAGATGACCGGGTCGTCGCCGGGAAGGTAGCCATGCGGAATATGGACTATGTCCAGCACCTGCGAAGGCCAGAAAGATACCGTGCTTGTGGTCTTCATGTTTACCCACTCGGTAACTTCGAGGCCGAGATAATGCGCGCCGAGGAAGAAATCCCCCGGCGGGAGCAGTTCGCTCGACCACACAGCGTGAAGTGGCGAGTAAAGCGAGTTCAGAACGGCTCTCCACATGACGCTGTCCTCGCTGTCTTCGCGGATATCGGTAGTAAGCTTATCGATGAATGGGTTCAGCGGGTCGCTGAGCGCGAAGTAGGCGTAGGGCGGCGACGGCGGAGCGATGGGCATTACGACATCCATATCGTCGTAGCCGTCCAGAGCGGCTGGATTCCTGCCGAAGGTGATGCTTAGCGTATCCGTGTTCGAGATGAGCCGGATATCCGTCTGCCAAGCCTCGGCCAGAGCGGTTCCCATCAGAATGACTGCAATAGAGCAGACAACAAATAATAATCTTCTCATATCTCCCCCTTGAATAGGGCCAAATGAGTGAATGATGAACAACAAAACATTCAAAAAAGGGAGCCTTCGTTGGCAAAGGCTCCCTGAAGAAAGACTACTTGAGGAGAACCATTCTCCTGGTTGTCGAACCTGTGTTGGTCGTGAGTTTGTAGAAATAAATTCCACTCTCGACCGAACGGCCCTCGGCATTGGTGCCGTCCCAGATTATCTTTTGGACGCCGGGCTTGAAGCTCTCATCGACGAGGGTGTTCACCTTTTTGCCGAGCATATCGTAAATCGACAGTTCGACATTGGTGTATTCCTCGACCTTGAACTCGATAGCGGTCGCGGCGTTGAAGGGGTTGGGAACATTGCCGAACAGGCTTATTTCCTGCGGCAACTCGAAGGGCTTCTCATCGATATTATCGACGATTCCGAAGGCGTCGAAAATCTGAATTGCGATGCCGGCGGTTGTTCCGACCGGAATATCGATTATCGACGCGAGATATGTGCTTGTGCACAGAGTCTTGCAATCGTAACCGGTATGCTCGCGCCATACACCTCTGCCATTGCTGGCATTTGGCATCGGAGCGGTAAGCTGGGAGGTAAGCACGGTGAATGCGCCTGTTCCAAGCCTATGCTCGAATTCATCGACACCGTAGTCGGAGATATGACCCATCGAATAATCCTTGGTGAATCCGGGCGAGAACAATGGCGTAGTTCCTGTCAGCTGGCGGACATTGCCCTCCAGTGATCCGATTCCCATATCGTAGAAATGCACTCCGAAAATGGTGAACAGCGAATCGTAGGAGTTGTTCGCCGCAGTTGCACCGTTGCTGGAGAGAATCTGCATCGCGTCGGCTCCCTCGATGAACATTTGGCCGCCATTGTAGAGATAATCGCGGAGAATGTGCCATTCGGCTACTCTCGGACGCGGCCCGAGCCATCCGGAATAGGAAAGCGGGTTCCATTCGATTATGATGAGATCGAATAGCGGGTTATCCGAAGCGTCGAGAAGCTCGGTAACATAGAGTCTGTCATGTTCGCCGGTAACCGTGATATCAGAAGCCGGAACACCGAGGTCGAGAAGGAGGTTATAAAGCGAATCGGTCGGATCCCATGCCCAGCCGAGACCTTCCTCTATTGTTTCTCCGCCGGCCCAATCGATGATGAGTATTCTGTTGGGTGCCGGGCTGACATTGGTGTAGCCAACTGCGATGTTCGAGAGCGGGCTTGCTCCGCTGGCGTAATTAGCGACCATACCGTAGTAGTAGTTGGTTCCCGGTGTAATCGCGGTATCGATATAACCGACGATTGTGTCGGGAAGAACAGCGATAAGAGTTGCAACTGCGGTGTCCGAGAAAGCGGAGGTGTGCCTGTAGAGTCTGAAGGAGACTGGGTCTTCCATCGGGCGCATTCTCGGGGTGCTTCTTTCGATTTCCTCGATGCCCAGAGGCTCTCTCTCGACAAAGTTATGATAGCTCTGAAGATCGCGAGTGCTACGGACTTTCGTGTGCTGAAGAGCTTCATTAAGAGGCATTGTGATTTCCGACGACCTCGATCCGGAGGTAGTTGTAACATAGGCCTCCACAACGAAGTCGATATCGGCGTTGTTGACAGAATTGCCATACCAATCCCAAACACTGTCTCTGGCATAATAAATCCATGTGAGTGTATCGGGAGTTGTGTAATCCTGCCGAACGAAGATACAGTTCGGATACTCGCCGACATCGATCCATCCGACATAGAAAACATCGGTGCCAACATGTAACGGCGGATCGATAACAAATTCGCGTGTTTCGAAATCGACAGTAGTCGGGAATGTAATCGTCAACGGAGTAATCATATCCGCGCCTGGCCCGCCGGAGTCGTGCTCAGCCCAGATATGAATTCTGGTCTGCGTTCCCGGAGTAAGTGTGGCGAGGTCGATGCTGACCTTTGTAAGCATCGCGTCCACGGTGGGAGCGACGAAGGGCATCGCATAACCGCCACCCGGATAACCATAGGGAGAATACCAAATAAAAGGATCATTCTCGCCGCAGGATATGCCTCTGCCGGCATGCGAAAGAAGAAGCGTGTCGCCCAAAGTCGGTTCGCGCCAGTTTACATAAATAAACTCCGGGTAGCAGGGACGGTTGGTCGCCTGAACATTGGCCGGAGGATTGAGGCTGACAACGGGGATATCCAGCGTGTCGAGAGTCGGGGTAAGCACCAAGTCGCTTGTAACGTTAAGGCTGGGGTTATTATACGTCACATATCCCGCATGGGAAGCCGTGAAAGTATATGTCCCAGCTTCGACATCGAATGAGAAGCTACCGGTTGAGGCGGTAACAATCGAGTCGGCGAAGCCCACACCGATCATCTTAACCTTTGTGCCCGAAAAATCGGAAGTGCCTTCGAGAGAAACCACACCGGAAACGTTATAAGTCGATGCAATCTCGAAAAGGTAGAAATCCACACCGGTTGTGTCGCCGTGAAGCGTGAACGAGGTGCTTGCTGGTGTGTATCCGGGGTATGTAACATGGAGATCGATCGGTCCGAGCGGAACTGCGTCGAGGGTGTAGTTGCCCAAAGCATCGGTGGTCGTTTCGATATCGTTCACCCAATCGGAAACAACAGCACCGGAGTGATCGGACATGCCATCGAGGCTGACCGTGCCGGAAATGCTTCCGGTGAGAAGAGCGAGGTTGAAATTAAGAGTAGTGTCGTTCGCGATTGTTACATAAAGCGTTTCGGCCATATAACCTTCGTGCCAAGCGATAACGGTGTAAATTCCGCCCGGAACGCCGCAAACACTGTATGCACCGACAGCGTCAGTGGAATCGTGGTATGCGCCGACGAAAACGACCGAGTTGGAATAAACCGATGTGCCTTCGAGAGTAACAGTTCCGGATACGCAGAAAACGGTGTCTTCACATTCGGTTGTGAAAGAGGCGTTTCCGATTCCGAGATTTCCGGCCATATCCTCGGCGGTAACCTGCCATGCGAGAGTGGAGCATGCCGGAAGATCGACACCGAGTGCGGCTGTGTTCACGAGTGCTCTTGTTCCGCCAGTAATCGGAGTTTTGGTGATGAACATACTGGGGATTGTTATTCCGAAGGCGGTAATTCCGATGGAAGATTCATCGATGCCACTGGGGTCGAGGATATCGACCGAGAAAATCGTGGTTGAGATGGGGACATCGACAGCGCCGTTGGCCGGCACCCAATTTGTGAATGTCGGCGGTGTAATGTCAGTGGTGTCTTCGAGGACGAAGCGGATTTTAATCCATTCCATCCAGCTTGCGGCTTTGATCCTCGTAACCGATGACATATCTACCGCTGTGCTCCAGTCCGGTTCAGAACCTACGAAAGCAACAGCGGCTTTGAAAGAACCATGTGCGGGCAGAGGCTCGCCGGTCCAATCGACCGTTACGCTATCGGGATACATTGTTCCGCCCCAGAAGACTGTCCAGATTATTGTATCCTGCGTGCTACTTCTGGCATCGACAGTAAGGGCGGTAATCGGCCACCCCGGATCGGTAATCGGGAAAAAGGCATAAAAACCGCTTGGTGGTGCCGGTGGAGCGGCGACATCGACAACGATTGTGTCGGTTCCAATTATGACGGAAGGATCGTATAGATCCGAACCGTAGATACTTGTTTTGATGGTGAGAGTTTTGACTGTATCCGGATTTCTATAAACGTCCAGATCGATATTCCACTCCTGGGCGAGTCCGGTTGCGATCAGTCCGAGAACCGCAATAATAGCTAAGATATTGCACCTTCTCATTAAATCCTCCTTCTTTGAGTTATTTTTTAATCGATTAATACAACTTGTATATTGTTATGAATTTAATCCTTAATAAATGAATGTCAAGCCATAATTGTGTTATATTATTTCCGATGTAATACCCAGATGCATAGGGGATGAAGCTTTCGGCAAAAAAATCGCACTCTTGCCCTTCCGCTTGACTTATGCCGTTAATGCGTATATTTTGGTTAACGAACGAAAGGAAACTCATGACCGAAGTTACAGCAGACACCATCAGACACGACCCGGAAATAATCGATCTCGTCGAGATTGCAAATAGGAACCTCGAAGCCGCAGGCTATACTGACCACGGTTTCGGACATACAACAGTAGTCGCGAATCGGGCGAAACAGCTTCTTATTAAACTCGGAAAAGAACCGCGCACTGCGGAATTAGCCGCAATCGCCGCGCTTATGCACGATGTCGGCAACGCGGTCAACCGCCGAGGGCATGCGATGTTGGGTGCTATCCTCGCAAAGCCAATACTTATGCGCCTCGGCATGCCCATCCACGAGGTTCACGAGGTTATCGCCGCAATCGGAAACCACCACGAGGGCGAGGGTGATATGGTCTCGGATATTGCCGCGGGGCTTGTTCTCGCGGATAAATCGGATGTTCGGGAATCGCGTGTGCGTGCATCCGGAGACATTATCGGCGATATTCACGATAGGGTGAATTTTGCCGCGAAAAAAAGCGAACTATACGTCGCCGAGGAGGGCGGAATTATCGGCATCGAGATCATTGTCGATCCGCAGGTGGCCACGGTGATGGAATATTTCGAGATTTTTCTTGCCAGAATGAATGCCTGCCAGCTTGCGGCTGTTCATTTCGGTGCAAAATTCGAACTTATCATCAATGGAGTAAAATTAGCATGACGGGCGAGAATTATAAATCCGCAGGCGTTGATTTGGACGCCGCAGTTGTCGCCACCAAAAAAATCGCCGCGCTTGCCAAATCGACATTCTCGGCAGATGTCGCGAGCGAGATAGGCGCTTTCGGCGGGATTTACCGGTTTCCATCCGGTTCGGGAAGCCTCCTTTTGGCCTCCGCGGATGGTGTCGGCACGAAGCTTAAGGTTGCCTCCGCCGCTGGAATTTTTAACACTGTAGGCCAGGATTTGGTCAATCATTGTATCAACGACATCCTCACTCTCGGTGCAAAACCGCTTTTTTTCCTCGATTATATCGGCTACTCAGACCTCGGCCCGGAGGAAATTGCCTCGGTTGTCGAGGGGCTTAGCAAAGCCTGCGGTGAGAACGGGGTTTCCCTTATCGGCGGCGAAACCGCGCAGATGCCCGGAATATACGGCTCCGGGGAATTCGATCTGGTCGGGTTCATAGTCGGAACTGCCGTTGAAGAAAGGCTGATTACAGGCTCTGCAATCTCCGCCGGAGACAAGCTAATCGCACTTGTCAGCAATGGCCTTCAGACAAACGGTTTTTCTCTCGCTCGCAAAGTTCTTCTCGATTCCGACGCATTTGCAATCGACGATAGGCCGGAGGAACTTCACGGAACGAGTGTCGGCGAAGCGCTTCTTGCGATTCACCCATGCTATCTAAAACCTGTCGAAAGATTGATGGAATCTGTCCAAATCACCGGAATGGCGCATATAACCGGCGGCGGGCTTGCCGGCAATTTTTCGCGGATTCTTCCCGAAGACTGCGACGCTGTTTTCGATGTTTCTAAAATCCCCTCGCCGCCTATATTCGAGCTGATTAGAAAACATGGCGATATACCATCACAGGAGATGTTCGACGTCTTCAACATGGGCGCGGGTTATGTTATCGCGGTGAAAGCTTCCGACGCGGAGCCTGCGATGGAGATTTTGCGCGAGATTCAGCAGAACGCCGTTGTGTTTGGCGGAATTACACATGGAAACCACAAGGTGATTTTGAAGGGGCTGGCCGATTGAGAGCGCCGCGAGAGAGCATCGGCAGAAAAGACATAATCTACGCGATTATCGGCGGAGTTTTCTTTTCCGCATCGCAACCACCGCACCAAACGGCATTTTTAGCGTGGTTCTGCCTCGTTCCGCTTTTTCTTGCGATGAGCGGGAAATCCTATCGTGGAGCCTTTGCGCTTGGCTATCTTTGGGGGGTCACATCGAATCTCATCTCGCTCTATTGGATAGCGGTTCCGACGCTTCCGGGGATGATTGCGGCGATTATTATCGCATCGCTATATACGGCCCTTTTCGCGATGGCTTTTTCCTTCGTCGAGCGGCGGAACTACACTGTCGCGCTCGCCGTATCACCGGTTTTATGGGTTGGAATGGAGTTCCTTCGCGGGTTCGGCCAGCTCGGATTTCCATGGATGGACCTCGGATATTCTCAGGGCATCTATCGTGTGATAATCCAAATTGCGGATTTGGTCGGGCATAGGGGGATAAGTTTTTGGCTCGTCTCGATCAATGCCCTTTTTGTGGCTTTTATTATAGCAAAAAAGCGCAGATGGATTTATCCGGTTTCTATTGCGGTGCTTTTCGCAATAGTCTTGATTTACGGGCTTTGGCGGCTTTCGCAACCACCTCCGCCCGAGACGATTAGAATCGCGCTTGTGCAAAGCAATATCACCGCAGAAGACAAGTGGGAAAAGGATTTCCGCCGGAAAAGCATCGACTATTACATCGAAATGGCGCGCGAAATCGACGAACCGATCGATCTCCTCGTCCTTTCGGAGACCGCCACCGCGCATTATCATCGCGATAATCCCCATATTGTTGACAAACTCGCGGAACTTTCTATGCTTGTGAATGCGCCCATCCTCTCAGGCACGCTCGATTACGACCCCGCTGATCGCAGGCGGCTTTATTATAACTCCTCCGGGCTTTTCACAGCGGACGGTGTTCGGGGGGTTTACAACAAAATAAATCTTGTGCCGGGAAGCGAGCATGTCCCATTTCAGAACTATTTTCCCGCACTTCGCAAACTCGATTTGGGCGGAAGCCATTTCGCGATGGGGGATTCTATCGTTGTTTTCGAGGTTGACGGCATGCGTTTTTCCGCGCCGATTTGTTATGAGATACTTTTTGGATGCACTGTTCGCCGATATGCCGCCGGTGGCGCGGATTTCATAACAAATATCACCAACGACGGCTGGTTTGGTGCAACTCCCGGGCCATATCAGCATGCCAATTTCACCCGTTTTCGCGCGGTCGAGAACCGGTTCGGGGTTGGAAGATCGGCGCAGACTGGAATCTCGCTTATCTGCGACGAAACCGGAAGAATTACAAAACAGCTCGCACTTAACAGCAAAGGCATTCTTATCGGCGATGTGCCGGTTCGAACCCGCAAAACGCTTTTCACAAAACTCGGCGATTGGATTGGATATGGCAGCTTTTTTGCTTCACCGCTGATTCTTATACTAACCGGACTATTATTGAAAAAGTGAAATACAAGCTTCTAATCCTACTTTTTGCCGCAATCCTTTTCGCACAAGTCCCCGGAACATGGGAGACCTTCGGCGACGCCAACTTCGCGAACTGCATAGCAACGCACAACGGCGTGCTCTATGTCGGAAGTAAAGGCGGCATAATCGAATACCTCCCCGGAACGCCTGTCGAGGATTTGAAGGTGATGACAAATATTCACGGCCTCGGCGGACTGAATATCGTCGGGCTTCAGGAGCACGGCGAAAAGCTTTTCTATGCCGCTTCTAATGGCGCTATGGGCCGGCTCGACGGCGGGAAATGGTCGGTTTTTACCGATCTTCTTCGCGATAATGTTGGAATAAACGACATTGCCGTTAGCGAAGAACATTTCTATGTGGCTACCTCGAAAGGAGTTAGCCAGATTAAGCCCCTTTCGGGAAATCTTGTCCTCGAGGTTTCACAGAATTACAATAAAATCAGCAGTTGGGACAGAAATTATCCCATTAACTCGATTACCGCCGACGATACTCTTCTTTGGGTCGGAAGTAACCTTGGGATCGCCCGTGGACGGCTTGGCGGCAATCTTTTCGTTCCGGAGGCATGGACGATTTTTTCCACCAATCGGCCGGTTTTGGATGTTTTCGCGGACTCCGGCGGGATATGGTATATCCTCGAATATGAGCTTGGCTCTCTGAGCATCTTTTTCTTTGACGGCGAACGTGTAGATACACTCGAAGATTCTTTTATGCTCGGCAGGCGTTTGAACGGCTTTTTCTATTATAATGGAGAGCTTTACGCACACGGCCACGACGGCCTTTTCCGAAGAAGGGATACCGGAAGATTCACGCGGGTTCCTTTGGATGCCCATTGGGCGGTCCATGGCGGCGCGGCTTTGGGCGATTCGCTCTATGTTCCGCTCGAAATCGGTTTCGGCGTTTTGCGGCAGGACACGATTCGGCATATGAGCATAAACAGCCCATCCGGCGATGCTTTCAGAGGTGTCGCCTTCGCACCGAACGGCGATGTTGCTATTGTCAGCGGTGGGAGCGGCGTTTGCATATACAGCAATGGCACATGGGGAAACATCACGGCGAAGTATATGCCCACGATACCCTCAGATTCTGTCTATACGCAGGTTCGGAACAATTTGCATCATATAAATAAATGCGCCTACGACGCCAATGGCAATCTTTGGCTCGGAATGACCGGCGATGGTGTTTTCAGATACTCTCCCGACGGCGTTTGGAAGATTTTCGACAAGACAAACAGCATTCTTGACGGCTATTCCGCCGGGCCGAATGCGCCACTTTGCTGGGGTCTCGATTACGACGAGGTCCGTGGTCTAATGTGGATTTCGAATTACGACAATCTTAGCGGGCTTGCAGTGGCGGCTTTCGAGCCTGAGGGCGATTTGACTTCGCCGATTGTGTCATATTTCACCGGAACCGCGGCGATTCCAAACAATTATGTTATGTCGCTGACGGCACAGGGTGGCGATGTTTGGCTCGTTCTCCGTGATCAGGGTGTAACGCTCATCGATCCGGGATACAACATATCCAGCCACTCGGACGACTATGTCCGCAATTATTCCGATGTGCTTCCCGGGGCTTCGGCGAATCAGGTAGCGGTTGATTCGGAGGGAATCGCATGGGTGGCGGTTTCCGGAGGGGTGGCCTCGATTAATACCAACTTAGGATTGGTTACAGAGCAGATTTTGCCGGAGAACCTTTCTACTTTCGTCAGCGGAATTACGGTCGATCCGGACGATAATATTTGGATTTGCACCGATGCCGGCGCTGGGGTTTTTCGCCGTGCGGACAGCACTTGGATAGCGATTAGGTCGAATTTTGCGCAGGGGGTTTTAGATTACGAACGCACCGACCTCGCAACCGAATTGCTTTATGCTGTTGGCTACAACACATTGACCGGCGATGTTTGGTTCTGCGGCGAGAATGCGATAAGCGTTCTTCACGTTGGGACTGATTTTAGCGCTCAAGAAGACTTGTTTATTTACCCAAATCCGTTTATATGGGACGGTTTTGCTGGCAATAATATTAGAATCGCGAAGATGCCGGCGGATGCCGAAGTTCACATCTACACATCCGATGGCTCGCTTGTGCGCACGATTTCCAGAAGCGAAAGGACATCGCTGGCTTTCGCTGAATGGGACGGCAGAAACGAGGCCGGAAAGCCCGTTTCGACAGGTGTTTACGTGGTCGTTGCCAGCAACGGCGAAACTGTCCTTCGCGGAAAAATCGCGCTTATCAGGGGCGATAAATGAAAATTATTGAATATGACAGCTCGATGGCCGGACTTTGGGACGATTTTATCGCACAATCCAATAACGGCACACTTTTTCACACGCAAAGATTTCTCGGATATCATCCGAAGGGAAGATTTACGCACCACCATTTGATTTTCGAGGACAGAGGCAGGTGGGTTGGAGTTCTTCCATGCGCGGAACGTGATCGTGCGGGTAAAAGGGTTTTGGTGAGCCATCCGGGTGCGAGTTTCGGCGGAATCGCGCTTAGCAGAAAAGCGGGCGTGGAGGCAACCTCGAAGATGGTCGATCTTTGGATAGACTGGGCGAAACAGAACAATTTCGAGGGGGTCGAGTTTACCCGTGTGCCCCTTATTTATCATGATTTACCGGAAGAACATCAGGATTTTGCGCTGATTCTTCACGGAGCGGGGTTCGTAAAACGCGAGCTTACCGCAGTTCTGAAAATTTTCCACGACCCGGAGGAAAATTTCGCACTTTTTCGTCCGGAGGCGCGAACTTCGACACGCAAAGCGCAAAAAGCCGGAATCGAGATAACCTCCGATGGCGATATTCCCGGATTTTATGAGGTTCTCGAAGCCAATCTCTATGCACGCCATAATGTTAAGCCCACCCATTCACTGGAAGAGCTTCTCGATTTGAAATCGTGTTTTCCGGAGAGAATCCATCAGTTCAACGCCCTTCTGGGTAGCGAGATTCTTGCCGGGGTGACGCTTTGGGAGGTTAATCCCCGAGCGGTGATTGCATTTTATATCAGCCACAGCAGGCGGCATCAGGAGTTCCGGCCTTTGAATCTTCTATTTTGGGAGATTTTCCGATGGGCTTCTTCTCGCGGTTTCGGCTGGTTCGATTTCGGAACATACACGTTGGATATGGACCCGAATTTTGGGCTTGCGAGGTTCAAGGAGAGTTTCGGCGCGAAAGGGATTTTCCGCGATACTCTTCGGCTGATTTTCTGATTCATCCACATAATTTCCCCCAAACAAGCCGCCCTCCGCGCGGCCACGCCGATTTCTTTTTCTTGAAATAGTTGTAAAAATCGAAAAAATAAATACAATATATTAACATCGTGCTCGCATAGAGTCCGTGCCATTTCGGAGCGCTTCAACACGGACAACGCATTCAAATATTGATTAATTTGATTTAGTTCTTGACAATTCACTTCAAGAGAATTAGTATAATCATAAGATATATAGAGACTTTCGCATATCGACTTATTCAAGGGGTTCAATTATGAACGGTCGTAATAGATTTAATTTAATCTTAGGGGCGGCGGTTCTGCTTGTCCTTAGTTTCCTCCTTTTCACCGGTTGTAGTCCATCAGGAAATATCGACCCAACCGGGGACACGGATTTTATCATCGACAGCATCTGGGCCGACCAAACCACAATCGTCGCCGGAAATTTCACGAATATCTATGTGCTCATCAAAGGCGCGACTACAGGTCTGCCAATTAAGAACATTCCGGTGAGTTTCACTACGAGCCGAGACTCGATTATTAATCCGGAGCCAATTACGAATGCTGAAGGTGTCGCGATGACGACCTTCATCACCGAGCCGGATAGCAGTGGAACCTTCACCGCGACAATCACCGCCAAGGTTACCGCCGAGCAGGAGAGAATCAAGCGGATAACGATTACGATTCTCCCCACGAATTTCACTAACCCCGGATATGTTTTCCTCACAGCGGTTCCGGACACGGTTTATGCCGACGGCACCAGCTCTGTGCTTCTCACGGCGAGGGTTGTAGATTCGCTATACACGCCGCTTAAGAACAAAACGGTAACTTTCCGATTCCTTCAGGGGAATCAGGGGGATTTATTCCTCAATTTCGTCGGCGGAGCGCCTATTACAGGTGATAATGGCATTGTTTCGGCGACTTTCACAGTTCCGGGAGACCCGAGAGTAATCATTATCTCTGCGGCGGTTGCCGGCACAGCGGATTCAATCGCAGATACCGCGACGATTTGGGTTCTGGAGATACCGGATGTCGATTTTATCGACCTTTCGGCGACCCCGACGAGTATTCCTGCGGATGGGGCTTCGGAGCTTGTTCTCTCGGCATATGTTACAATCGGCGGAACCGGAGCGCCCGCACCGGACGGCACGGAGATATATTTCACCTCTGCGGCAGGAGCGCTTTTGCCCTATGCCGGCTCGAAATACTCGATGTCCCGTGTTCAGCCCGGCAAAGGCGACAAAGTCGATTCGAGAGTGCCGCCATCGAGGAATCTCACCGCTTCGACAAGTCCGTTAAGTTCGATAACTGCTTATACAGAATCGGGATATGCGCGCGTTCGGCTTCGCAGTTCGACAACTGCAGGCCGAATTCAATGCACGGCTTCTGCGACAGTTGCCGCGGGGACTATCTCTGACACAACCTATGTGAATTTCCTCGCGGGATCGCCATACACGATTCTCGTAACCGCTGAACGCGACAGAATTATGGCCGACGGAATCGACACGACCAAAATCACGGCACGGGTTTTCGACGATTATGGAAATCCGGTAACATCGGGATATACTGTAACTTTTGCCACCGATAAGGGCGGCGTTTTCCCGTTAAGCTCGATGACCGATTCTCTCGGACGAGCGACAACAACGCTTACCAGCGGAACTATCTCCGGTTATGCCCGTGTAACCGCGACCTGTGGAAGCGCGTTCGGATATACCGAAGTTCTACTTATGAACACAATTCCTCGATATATTCAGCTGAGCGCGACCCCGACAAGCCTTCCGGCGGACGGAATAAGCCAGTCTATTATCCTCGCCGAGGTTCTCGATTCGGCATATACACCTGTTACAGACGGTGTTCGCATCAAGTTTTTCACCGACCTCGGTTCGCTTTCGGGAGTTGGTTTCGAGCGTGCCACACCCTTACTTACAAATAAAAATAGGAATATTTTCACGATGGATTTGCGCGAGGCCGCGACCTCGGGCGGGTTCTGTAGTGTGCTTCTCACGAGCGGTTTTGTGGCCGATTCGTGCATGGTCGCCGCTTGGTTCCAAACCTTCGATACTTTGCTCGCGGACACTGTTATAACCGCGGCTGACACGATTTATATTCCCTTCCTCGCCGGCGATCCGGCAAGGCTCGTGGTTTCTTTCAGTAAAGACAGCATCCGTGCGGACGAACAGGACACCTGCACAGTTTTCGCGGATGTCTATGACGCCTATAATAATCTCGTCGGGCCGGGCAGATCTGTTCTGTTTACACCGGATGTCGGCGGTGGCACTGTTAACCCTGTTTCGTCGAATACGAACGCGATCGGGCGTGCGCAGACCAAGCTAACAAGCTCGCGCGTTACGGGATGGCATACAATGAATGCCACTTTCCCCGGTGCGATGGCCGGAAACGCCGATATATATTTCTATCCGGTATATCCGCAGGAGTTGCGGATGGTTGCCGCATTCGATTCTGCGACGGCGAATGGCGCGGACAGTGTGTTGATTGAGGTTTATGTTTCCGATGCCGCGCATAACCCTTGCTCCGACGGCATTCCGGTTCGTTTTCGGACGGAGATGGGAACATTCCTGCCCTATGGCGCAAGAACGAGGCCTGCACAAATTGCATCGCCCACAAAGAACGGTTTCGATGACAAACTCGCGGTCAAAACCTCCGCTAACGCCGATGTGCGCGGAAGAATCGACCCGAGAGCACAGCACAGAGATTCGGGAATGATTCCGGATTTCCTCGCGCCGATGGCGGACAGCTTCACAACAACAACGGTTGACGGATTTGCGAGGATATATCTCATCGCTCCGACGACAGCCTGCACAACTTTTGTATGGGGCGAGGTTGCGGTAAGCGATACCGAAACAGCCATAGACAGTATGATTGTAGTTTTCAAGCCGGATATTCCACGAATGATTCATCTTTCCGCTAATCCGGGCACGATTCCGGCCGATAGCTCCAGCACGACGAAAATCACGGCCTTGGTTACCGATGCCCACGGAAATCCTGTCGGCGACGGTTGGACTGTCGAGTTCGAGCTCGAGACCGGAAGCGAGCATATGGGCACGATTCTTCGCCCGACTATCAACACGAACATCGAAAGTGCCTGCACGACCACGATGCGAAGCCGTTATGTGAGCGGCGAGGCTGTGGTAGTCGCGAGATTATCGACATATCCCTCTGTATTCAACAATATCGGCATATGGATAACCGGTTCTTCACCGGGATTTATGTATTTGACGACCGACAGCGTGCATTTGCCTCGAAGCGGCTCGACTGCGATTCAGGCCGAGGTTTTCGACGGCACCGGTTATTATATCAGCGACGGCACATTGGTTAATTTCTCGGTTGAACCGCCGGGGATGGGCATTGTTGCGCCTGCTATCGTTCCGACTTCCGGCGGCTTGTCCGGCGCGGTTTTCACTGCGGGGACAACATCCGGGATAGCCACGATTATTGCCACTGCGGGTGCAATCGCGGACACGAAGTATGTATTTATCGGCGAGGTGCCTGCCGGATTAGTAATACTGACCCTCGACAGCACGAGATTGGCTCCTCTGAGCACGATGGGCGTTCGCGCCGAGGTTTTCGACAGCGCGGGCTATCCTATCAGCGATGGCACGCCGGTTATTTTCACGGTTGATCCGCCGGAGATAGGCCGTGTTGTGCCGCCTACGCGAAATACAACCGATGGCGAAGCCTATGCCCAGTTCCGCGCGGATACCGCAAGCGGGATTGCGATGGTTATAGCCACAGTTGGCGCTATTGCGGACACAAAGTTTGTCTATGTCGGAGAAAGCCCGGCAGGATTAGTTTTGTTGACTCTCGATAGCCTTCGGGTAGCGCCGTCGAGTTCGATGGGAATTCGAGCCGAGGTATTCGACAGCGTCGGTTATCATATCAGCGACGGCACGCCGGTTAATTTCACTGTGGAACCGCCTGAGATTGGGATTGTGGTTCCACCGACTGTCAACACTTTCGACGGCATTTCTTTCGCGGAGTTCCGCTCTGATACACTTCGCGGAAGCGGGCTTATTATCGCCACTGTCGGCGCTGTCGCGGACACGAAGATTGTCCATGTCGGCTCACTTCCAGTGGAGTATGTCTTCCTTTCGATTGACAGCACGTCGATTCGTATCGGAAATACGATGAGTGTGCGGGCAACGGTTATCGACAGTTCGGGAGCTTATGTCAGCGATGGCACATTGGTTTCGATTCGCGTCGAGCCTGCGTTTATGGCGGATATTGTTCCGCCTCGACCCGCGACTTTGGGAGGAATCGCAACCGCGGAGTTCCGTCCGGATACCCTTGCCGCGAGTTGTGTGGTTATTGCAACAGTAGGCTCTGTGGCCGATACGAAGACAGTGCAAATCAAACCCGGCCCGGTGGAGAACATAATCCTTACCGCGATACCGGACACATTGCTTTCGGTGGGCGGCGAGAGGTCGGATGTTGTCGCGCAGTGTTTCGACGCCTTTGGCAATGCTGTCGAGAACGGCCGAAATGTTATATTCGAGGCGATTCCCGACACGATGGGTTCGATAATCTCGCCTATGGCGACCGAATCCGGTTATGCCAGAACGACCTTCACCAGCGGGACGATTGTCGGACGTGTAGTTATCCGTGCGAGCATCGACGGCGCGGTGGCTACCTATCCGATAGAGATCGTTCCGACAGGTCCTGCATATATTGTTCTAACTTCGGACAGCATTAAAATCACTGTTGGAACCTCGACGCGTCTTCGTGCGAGTGTTTTCGACGCCAGCGGCAGGCCGATTTCGGACGATACGCGTGTCGATTTCCGCGCCGCGAGGGGTGAGATCGACCCGCCATTCGGGTTTACCGTGGATGGGTTTACGACATCGCAGTTATTCGCCACCACAGTGGCTTTGGTCGATACTATCATCGCCTCGGCGGACAGCGGGGCAATCGCGGACACGGTCTTTGTGCATTATGTGGCCGATTGTCCCGTGTATATTTATATCGATTCGCTGGTTCCTGACACGCTTTTCGCCGATGGCAGATCGCGAAGCCGTGTTTACGCCACTGTGCGCGATGTTTACCTGAATTTCGCTCGTCCGGGAACTCCGATACTTCTAAAACCGAACAGCGATATTCCAATCGCGGCTGGATTTATAACATCGCCGGCTATTGTGGACAGCCAAGGGCAGTTTATGGCTATTTACAGGGCCTCGAACGATGTCGGCCCGGCGATTATGGAGGCTTTCTTCGCCAACGGAAACGATGTTGACGACGATTTCGGATCCTGGCAGTTGCCATTCTATCCAACCTATGATTTGAATCAAGTTACTGCGCACGCAATCTTCGAGGTAGAGCAAATACCGCCGATAGCATCATTTATGAATGTTACGGCATATCCAAATAGAGTTCTTGCGGATGGTTCGAGCTATTCGACCGTTATGGCTTCGGCTTATGATTCCACCGGCTCGCCTGTCGCGGACGGCACTATTATCAGTTTCCGCACGGAGAATATTCTCGATGGTAGCCGAGTTGGGGACATTCCCAGCGTCGCGTTCACCTACGGAGGTTCGGCGACAGTCAACTGGATTTCACCTACGACAACAGCGAAAGCCTATGTTTACGGCAGTATCTTCGGCCTCGAAGACAGCGCGCTGGTCGAGTTTATTCCGGGGATTCCTTCTGGGGTCAGCATCGATGTCTATCCCGACAGCGTGCCCGCGGACGGTTTCTCTCGTGCGACAGCCACAGCCACGGTTCGCGACGAATATGGCAATCCTGTGCCGGGAGTTACGGTTACCTTCGCCTCCGCACCGATTGGGACTTTCATCTATACGATGGGGAATACCGACAGTCTCGGGCAGGTTTCGGTTCAGCTTTATTCTGACATGGTCGGCGTTACGACAGTTATGGCGAGCATTCTCAGCGGCGCCTATGTCGATTATGCCGAGTTAACATTCACACAACTTGTTGCGGCGCACATATTTATGATTGCCGACTCCGCGCAGTTGAAGGCTGACGGCACGAGTTCTACAACTGTTCGCGCTCTGGTGCAGGATTCGAGCATGATTGCGGTGCCGGACAACACACCGATTAGATTTACGACAGACCTCGGATTCGTTTTTCCGGGGATAGCATATACTTTGGACGGCGAGGCGAAGACAACGCTTCGTAGTGCTACCACTGTTGGAGTGGCGACAATTACCGGCGATGCAGGCGACAGTGTAACGGGCACAACGACAGTGAATTTCGTCCCCGGACCGCCGGCGACAATAGAGGTTGTGGCGATTCCAACGAGTATTCCCGCGAACGGCGATACATTCACGCAGATTCTCGTTACGGTGCGCGATATAAACGGCAACACTGTCAACGCCGGCGTGCCGATTAATTTTACGACGACTCTGGGAACAATCGACACTCTTACATACACGAACACCCTCGGCGAAGCGACTGTATTCCTGTTTGCCGGTATTACCCCCGGAACAGCGGTGATTTGGGCGACCTCTGGCACCGCGATAGGCCAGACGACAGTGAATTTTATGAATACCGATGCGGCCTATCTTTACCTCTATGTCGATCCCGATGAGATAATAGCGAATGGGCGAGACACAGCGAGAGTCTGGGGTCGCGTTACGAATGCAATCGGGACACCGGTTAGCGACGGAACACCGATAATGATAACAGTTACTACCGATTCGGCGGGGCCATACGGCGCGGTTGCTCCGGTAACAGCGCATACCGACAGCGGTTTGTTCGAGGCGATTTTCACCGCGAACCGAAATATCGGCACGGCCTATATTGTTGGCAATGCCGGAAGCGGAGTGGTCGAGAGTGTGATGGTCGAGCTGTTGCCCGGACCGCCGGACAGCATACTTGTGGTGCCATCGGATTCCGTTCTTCCGGCGGACAGTTTCTCTACTACAAATGTTCATGTCGAGATTTTCGACCGGTTTGCAAATCCTGTCGGTTCGGGAATCGAGGTAACATTCGAGACAAATCGCGGATGGATAAACCCGACGCTCGAAACGACGAATTCCAGCGGTCATGCGGACGTGATATTTACCGCCGGCAGACGTCCCGGCGAAGCGCGAGTCCGTGCAAGAGCGGGGACAGCCACCGGTGAGGCTTATATCATACTCGAGAATTCCGAGGCGCGCTATGTTACGTTGACTTCGGATATAAGCTCGATTATCGCTGACGCGCTTTCGACTACATTCCTTCGGGCATTGGTTTCGGATAGTGTTGGAATGCCGGTTTCGGACGGCACACCTGTATTTTTCTATATTGACACACTGACAGGTTCGCCGAGCGATACCGGTATGGCGATGCTTTCGCCGACTTTGGCCTTCACTGTTGCCGGCGAGGCGGCGGTTCAGGTTCGAAGCAAAACCAACACCGGCAGAGTTTGGTTCACAGCCTGCACTTCGGATTCCGCGACAACAACCTGCGGCTCGACCTTTATCGATATGGTTCCCGGGCCGGTGGATAGCATCCGCGCCTGGGCCGAGGAGACGAGCCTTATCGCGAACGGTGTCGATTTTACTATTGTCCATGCGGTTCTTTACGATAGATATGGAAACACCGTGGGTTCGGGTGTTCCGGTGAGTTTCAGCGTTTCGGGAGCTTCGATAAGCCCCGCGACATCTTGGACGAACTCTGCCGGCGAGGTTACGACGGTTCTTACAGCTTCGAATACGCCGACCGTGGCGAGGGTGAATATCACCGCGGGAGGTATTCATACGGTCGTTACGGTGGATATTGGCATCTCGCCTCCGGCTTATTTGAGTCTTCGTGCAGACCCGCGCAGAATCGCCGCCGATGGCGAAAGTTTTTCGACAATAACAGCGAGAGTGCTTAACGAGCTTGGAATGCCTGTTAGTGACGGCCAGATTGTTGTTTTCCACTCGGTTGATTCCACCGGCGCGCCGCTTGGGACAATCGACACTCTGGAAACTACAGTGAACGGCGAGGCGGTGGTTCGGCTTTATTCCGAACCGCGCACCGGCACAGCATGGGTTTCCGCGAGGGTTGGAACGACGCTTAGCGACACAATTAATGTGTGGTTTACTCCCGGTCCGCCGCACCGCGTCGAGGTAATACCGGAGTATCCGATACTTACTGCTGACGGTGTTAGCACCTCGGCCTGCACAATTCGGGTGATGGATGTTTTCGATAATCTCGTCGAGGCAGGGACGCGTGTTAACCTCTCTGTCGGGCCGAGCGCGAGCCTTGGTTCGTTGATTCCGCCCTATACCTATACGAATAACAATGCACCCAGTGTGGTAACATTCCGTGCGGGTGTTTCGACCGGCGTTGCGGTAATAAGTGCCGAGATTACCGGCGGACCTGCCGGCGCGGGGCTTATCGAGCTTAGGCCGCTCGAAGTTTCGAGGATAAATGTCTTCGCGGACAGCCTGAGACTTACCGCCAACGGAACTAACTCGACTGCGGTGCACGCCTATGCGCTCAACGATTCGGGACATGCGGTTTCTGATTCGACTCCGTTGTATTTTTACTGCTCCGGCGGAACCGTTTTCCCAGGAGTGGGATATACCTCGGGAGGCGAGGCGGTTGTGTTGTTGAGAAGTCCCTCTCGCTCGAACAGCATTCCTGACACGATTATCGCCTATGTCGGCAATCCATGGGATCCATTGGACACGACTGCGATTGCGGACACGACATTCATCACTTTCGTGCCGGGTGCACCTTATATGATTAATGTAACACCCTCGGTTGCGGGTCTCGTCGCCGATGGAATAGAGATATGCACAGTAAGGGCTGTGGTTTACGATGCTCAGGGCAACCGTGTCGAGAACGGCAAGATTGTTCGATTCGAGGCGAGTCTCGGGACGATCGACACCTTGGCGGTTACAGTAATGGACACAATCGCCGACAGCTCCGGAGTGGCCACGGTTCAGCTTCGTAGCGGCACGACACCGGGAACATCGGTGATTATGGCGAGCTGTGAGGGGGCGATCGGAATCGCGGTGGTCGATTTCGTGCCCTATGGCATCCACAGTGTATTTGTGCGGATCGATCCTGATATTATCGTTGCGGACAGGCATTCTCGCGGGACGATAACAGGAGTTGTCCGCGATACATTAGGCAATCCCATCGATTATTTGACTCCGGTTCATATTTATCCGCTTCCGGACGGATCGGGAACGAACATGGGCTTTGTTTCGCCGGCGACTGTATATACCTCCGGCGGGAATTTCGAGACCGAGTTCACCTCGGACACAACAGCCGGGATTTGCCAGATTGTCGCCGAGGTTTATGTCGGTGCTGATACTGTCGCCGATACAACCTGGTGCGAGCTTATTCCGGGCGCGCCGCATATAATCGACATTTGGCCGACACCGGCATTTATACCTGCGGACAGCTTCTCCTTCGCAACCTGTAGCGCATATGTTTATGACAGATATCGCAATACGATGACTGCGGGAACTCCGGTAACCTTCGAGGCGAGTATGGGGATTCTGTCGCGTGAATCAGACGAGACGAACTCGCGCGGGCTTGTGGTGTTCGATCTGATGAGCACATACACAGTCGGCACGGCGAGGATTACCGCGAGGTCCGGCTCCGCGAGGGGGGACACCTTCGTCGAGTTCACCAAGAGCGATTCTTCGGTGGCGGATATCTCTATCACGGTCGATCAGAGAATCCTTCAGGCGGACGGTTTCACGGAAACTATAGTTCGTGCGGCGGTGTTCGATACTGCGGGCGGCTATGTCGGCGACAGAACGCGAGTTAATTTCTCGATGATTCCTGACGGTTTCCCGACTGCGGCGCCGGATACTTTCGGCAATCTTATTCCGCAGGTCGGGTTCACATCGAGCGGACAAGCTACGACGCGGTTTAGAGTCAAGACAGTTCGCGGCAATGTCTGGATTAAGGCGGCGGTTGCGGCGGCGGTGGATTCGGTGCGCGATTCTATTCTTGTGCAGATTCTTCCGGGCGAATTAGCCTATATAGTTTTAGACCCGGACACGAATGTAATCGCGGCGAACGGCCGTGCGAACACGAGCCTTACGGCAACGTTATACGATGATTTCAATAATCCGTTATTGTCGGGGCATTCGATAGAATTCGGCACCGATCTTGGTTCTATTTATCCCGGGAACACAATGACAAACTCGACCGGCGAGGGGTTCACGACTCTTACCGCCGGAACAACCCCCGGAACAGCGAGAGTATGGGCGCGTAGCGGTTCGGCTTTCGATATCGTGCCCATTACGATACGTCAGAGTGATGTCGGTTATCTGCTGATGACAGCAGACCCGATTGTAGTTATAGCAAACGGCATGTCGCAATCTATTCTTAAGTGCGATGTTTACGATACCGAGGGAAGCCCGGCATCCGACGGCACCGAGGTGTTTTTCGCGGTGCATCCGGTGGACACCGGCGGGACGGTTGTTTCGCCCAAGCTGACCTTTGGAGGTTCATGCATAACGAATTTCACGTCCAGCACCGATGTCGGTTACGGCGTGGTTTGGGTTGTCGGCAAGGTTTATACGCCGGGCGATTCTATAGTCGATAGTGTGAGGATCTTTGTGCATCCCGGTCCCGCGGCCACTATAGACATTTGGGGCGACACGACACATATCCCGCGCGACACGCTCAACGCCGATGCTTGGGACAATATGTATATCTACGCCCGAGTCAACGACCAGTATGACAACCATCTCCGTGCGGGCGAAGAGGTTACATTCACCACGACGCTTGGATCGATCACCGCCACCGCGATAACCGACACGAGCGGAGTCGCGAGGGGTGTTCTGACCGCCGGATTAACTCCCGGTGACGCTGTTCTTATGGCGCGTTCCGGTTCAGCGGTCGGATATGGTCAAATTAATTTCAGGCCGACGCAGATATCAAACATCATTGTCTATTCGGATAGTTCGACATTAACCGCCGACGGTATTTCTTCGACAAGGGTGAGAGCGCATGTCTATTCGCCGGGCGGATATTTGGTGTCCGACAGGACTTTGGTGAATTTCGTTGTGCCTTCGGGATATGCTTTCGCGGAGCCGAACGAAGCCTACACCGACAGCGGAATCGCGATAACTATGATTCGAGCGGACACAATCGCCGCAAGCGATGTCCAGATTCTCGCAATTGCGGGAACCGACACCGGTATCGTTACGATTCGGCTTAACCCCGGCAAAGCGAACCGGATAATCGCATATGCGCAGGATTCGGTGCTTTATGCCGACGGCGCTTCTGTAACGACGGTTGCATGCACAGTTTACGACAGATTCTCGAACCCCGTGTTCCCCGGCACGCCGGTTTCCTTCCAAACAACCCTCGGCACGATAATTTCTGCCGGATTCACGAACACAACCGGATACGCATTCTCGAGGCTTACGGCGGGAACGAGCGCCGGAGATGCGCTTGTGAGCATTCGTTGCGGCGACGCGATACAGTTCGTCGATGTCCGTTTCGATTCGCTTATCGCCGATGAAATAGTTATGACAGTAACTCCGGCGATTCTGCGCGGTGACGGCACCTCGACGGCACTTGTTCGATCGTGGGTGTATTCGGGCGGGCTTTATGTCTCCGACGGCACAAGGGTAACATTCTCGCAGGATACGACAGGAAGCTACATTCGCGGGATTATCACGCCGAGGATCGCCTTCACTTCGGGCGGAATTGTCGAAGCTGAGCTTACCGCGCCAATCGGAGTCGGCCAAAGCAGGATTATCGCTAGTGTCGGCGCAACTGTGGCGGATTCCTTCATTGTAAGCTATCAGGCTGGCGAGCCGGCCATTATTGTTTTCGACACACTCTATCCATCGACGATTCCCGCGGACGGCTCGGGCTATCCTGTTATCGTCCATGTATATGACGAGTATATGAATCCGGTGAATATCGGAACAGCCGTAACATTCGAGACCAGCCGAGGCTCGATAATCTCGCCTGTGGCGGTCGATTCGACAAGCGGTTCTGCGCGGACATTGATTTCAAGCTCCGAAGCCGGCCCGGCGTTCATCACCGCCAGAAGCGGCGGTGCGGTGGCGAGTAAGCCCTACCAATTCACGACGCTGGACGCCGATATCATCAGTCTCGTCGCGAATCCAATTAGGATAACCGCCGACGGTGTATCGACCAGCAATCTTCTCGCTACGGTGTTCAATATCGACACTCTCGGAAGGATACGTCCGGTTTCGGACAATACGCCGGTTACTTTCCAGACATTGGGCAGGGGCATTGTCAGCCCTACAACCGGCTATACTGTCGGCGGTCAGGTGAATTCGACACTGCTTTCGAGCGTGGTTGCGGGTTACGACACGATTATTGCCAGCGTCAGTGCAACGCTCGCTGATACTGCGGTTGTTGAGTTTGCGCCCGGCCCGCCGACAATTGTAAGTTTCGTTCCACCGATTCGGGATATGAATGCCGACGGCGCGGACACTCAAATGGTAACTGTCGCGATTACAGATGCTTTCGGGAACCGGGTTCGTGCGGGATTGGCTGTATCTTTCAGTATTACATTGGGATACATTACCCCGAATTCTGCGACCGACAGCCTCGGCACCGCGAGAGCGGTTATTGTTTCCGGTTCGGAATTCGGAACTGCGAGCCTTTCGGCAAATTGCGGGACGGCGTGGGGATATGCGACGGTGAATTTCGTGCCGCTTCAGGCCGATACAATTTATCTCGTGGTCGATCCGCCGATTCTAACGGCGAACGGCTCTGCTTTCGCGAACCTCACGGCGGTTGTGCTCGACAGCGCCGGATTGCCGGTATCGAACGGAACGATTGTTAAGTTCACAACATCGCATGGTATTACAAATCCTGTAATCGCATACACCAGCGGCGGTATCGCGACAAGCAGACTTACCGCCGGCACGACACCCAGCGATTCGGTTTTCGTGGTGGCTTCGTGTGGGGCCTCTGTGGTGGATACCTCGCTCGCGAGGTTTATCCCCGGGCCGCCTTCGGTTATGTATATATCGGCCTCGGACAGCTCGATTGTAGCCAACGGCGCGGACAGCACGACAATATTTGTCGAGGTTTACGACAACTACGGCAATTCGGTTGGAACCGGAGTCGAGGTAACATTCACTTCGACACTCGGCACAATCGTGGGAACGGCTTATACCGATATTACGGGCGTTGCGCGCGCGAGGCTTCTCGCGGGGAATACTGCTGGTTTCAGCAATGTCCGCGCGACTGCCGGATCGGCTAATACAAGTATGTTGATCGAGTTCCTGCCTACCGACGTCGGCGAGGTTTTACTTACGGTTGTGCCTTCGAGAATCACCGCGGACGGCGTTTCTACGGCTAACGTAACCTGTTTCGTGCTCGACACTCTTGGACTGATAGTCTCCGATGGCACTCCGGTTAGGTTCAGCGGACTTGGGTTTGGCAATATTTCGCCGATTTTCGCGACGACAGTTGGCGGTCAGGTTTCGGCGACGATAACCTCCTACACGACAGTTGGATGGGATACACTTATCGCCACCAGCGGCGGGATATCCGATTCCGTCGATATGGAGTTCATCTCCGGTCCGCCGTATTATGTCAAATTGTGGCCGATCGATTCGACACTACTTTCGAACGAAACGGACACAACGCGTATCTACGGCGTCGTTTACGACGAGGTCGGAAATCGTGTTAATGCCGGCAAAATAGTCAATTTGAGTGTCAACCCCGCAACATATGGCACAATCACGCCGGTAACAGCCACCGACGATACCGGTTCTTTCAATATCCGGTTCCGTGCGGGAAGATTCTCGGGTGTTGCCGTGATAAACGCAACATGCGAGGGTGCAACCGGTATTACTCAGATCGACCTGATGCCAACAACTGTCGCCGAGATCGGCCTCGCGATTGAATCCCGATATATGAATGCCGACGGAGTTTCGAGCACGAATGTAACAGCCTTTGTTACAGATTCGTCCGGGCTTCAGATTGCGGACGGCACTATCGTCCGATTTGCGCAGTTGGTTCCTCCGGGGAATGTGAATGCACTTATCGTTCCGAACAGACAGAACACCACCGACGGCAGGGCGATTGTCGATCTGTATGCGCCGTCGGTCGCTGGAAGCACCTATGTTTATGCATATATCCCGCTTGGTAGCGATACAGTAACCTCGGATACACAGTCGGTTTATTTCAACCCCGGACCGCCGGCGGTGGTTCGTTTCGATACGAGCTTTGTTCAGCTAATCGCAAATGGTTCGGATACTCTGGCCGATTCGGCGTGGGTCGAGGATGCTTTCGGGAACCCTGTTCCCGGCGCTCCGGTTAATTTCACAATAAACATGGGTTCGGTTAGCCCGCCGATTGCTGTAACGAACGGCCAGGGTGGAGTTCGATTCCGGCTAACTGCACCGAATAGAGTGGGATCGAGTTATTTGACGGCTTCGAGCGGAAGTGCAACCGGATATCTACCGGTCGATTTCGTGCCAAACGCCGTCGATACGATTATCCTGACGGTAACTCCGAGAGGTCTTCCTGCGGACGGCGCTTCGAATGCCGATGTCCGTGCTCTGGTGCTCGATTCGAGCGGGAACCCAATCGCGGACAGTGTTATGGTTAGGTTCACCTCGAAACTTGGCCTGATTACACCCTTCGACTATCTGTCGGGCGGTATCGCT
Organism: uncultured bacterium; assembly: GCA_964459995.1. Classification (GTDB taxonomy): domain Bacteria; phylum UBP14; class UBA6098; order UBA6098; family UBA6098; genus CAZSHG01. The sequence continues at coordinate 225,487 of CAYWOR010000001.1, forward strand.
ACGGCGATATTGACAGCGGCGGACACAAGCGGTGCGGATACGATTAGGGCAATCTGTCTTTCGGAGACATCGATTGTTGTTGTGAATTATGCCGCCGGACCGCCAGCTGATATCGAGCTTACAGTCGTTCCGGATACGGCAACTGTTGGAAGCTCTACATCGAGCCTTGTCAGCGGCACTGTTCTCGACGCTTCCGGAAATCCGGTTGCGGCGGGCACCTATGTTTATCTATCGGTGGATAGCGCCGGCACCGGAAGCATCGCTGACCCGATTATTCCGGTGGACTCCGCGGGATATTTCGCGACCTTCTTCACTCCGGGGCTTAAAGCCGGGATGACCGGAATCACGGCTGTTTCCGGCGCGGCGAGAGCACAGCAGGACTTCCTGATAAAGGCCGGGCCGCCGCACACGATGGACATCACGGTTAGCCGCGACTTCATATACATCCGCGGTGTCGGCGAAATCGACCAATCGGTAATTCAAGCGGTTATTTTCGACCAATACGATAATCCGGTGCGTGATTCCAGCGAGGTAACCTTCCGTGTAGTCGAATATCCCACCGGCGGCTCGATAAATCCGCAGTTGATCCCGGGTGGCGGACTTATTAGCTCGCCAGTATTTACGATAAACGGCGGCGCGAGCGTTACCCTTCGAAGCGGCGATCGTTCGGGCGCAGTTGTTGTCGAGGCGCGTGCGGTTGTGTCGGTTGGCGACACGATTATATCGAGAGCGCCGAGGGTTACTGTTGGAAGCGGTTTGCCTTATCATGTTTCGGTTTCGGTCGGGAATTGCAACATCGGCGGATGGCTTGTAGATGGCCTCTCGAACCCTGTTATGGCGATAGTTACCGATGAATACGACAATCCGGTCGCACCGGGGACATCGGTGTGGTTTACAGCTTTGCAGGGTGCGATAACGACCTCGGCGGTAACCAACGACAGCGGGTTCGCCTTTGCGACATGGTATTCGGCGAATCCGAGAAGCAACAGTGCTCCGCCTCCGGCACCATGGGCGAACGAACCGGGATTGGTAACGATTGTTGCGGAGACTCGCGATGCCGCCGTTACACGCGCCGATACTGTGCAGTTCTTCAACAGCGGTCCGCCGATTACTATGACGGTTTCGACCTCGCCGACTGCGGTTGTGGCGGATGAAACTGGTGTTTCGGAGGCCACAGTTGTTCTCGAAGATATAAATTCGCATCCGGTGGTGGACAACACGTCTATCAACCTCTTTACGACATGGGGAACTATCGAAACGCCAATCGTTACAACGAACGAGTGCGCAGTTAGTTTCGCCACTGCAGGATACACCGCGAGGACATTGAACGAAGACGATGCTTGCGGAGCTATTCGTGGTGGAGTTGCGCTAATTAATGCGATATCCGGTTCGTCTTCGGCTTCGGACAGCGTTGTTCTGAACCATGGACTGCCGAGGGCTTCGAATAGCATAATAACTGCGCCTTCGGAAGCACCGTGGAACTTCAATTATGTTGTCGGGTTCCAGGTGTTGGATGTTTTCGGCAACCCGATTTGCGGCGAGAGTGTGCGTTTGACACCGGCTATGGCGACTTTGGTTGATGCGGCGATTAAGATCTCAAGTGCAACGGGCGAGTGTTCGTGGACACTTACAGCTCCGGATTCTACCGGCCCGGCTCTTGACATTCTCTCTTTCGAGATTACAAGCACCGGCGGCGTAAAATCGACTTCGATAACCTATACCTCTGGCCGCAGAAGGCCGTATTATGCGCCCGCGGATTCGGATACGATTCCAGAGACCCCGCTTTCCGCGATTGTTCCGGAGCAAGAGTTCTTCTTCGATAAAGAAAAAATGGATCAATGGCTACGCGCTGTTAAACAAAGCCGTGGCATCGATTAGGAGAAGGTTATGCGAAATAGGCTAATCCTCATTTTCGCCACTGCGGCGGTTCTTACGGCTCCGCTGATGGCAATAATGGTCGCGAACCCTACGGGCGAGACGCCCTACGAGCGGTTCGGAATGGCCGCGGAATATACCTATGAAAAGTGGAAGATCCGGTATCCGAATAGCGATTTCAAACTCGATTCGCAAAGACTTCTCGCAAAACCGTCGCTCGGAGTGCTTAGGTATCTCGATCTTTACGGCTATATCGGTGTTACGGATATGAATATTGCGCAAAGCAATTTCGACGGAAGCGGAGAGATGGCTTTCGGGCTTGGTTCGCGGCTTCATTATGCCGTTTTCTATCCCAATTTGGGATGCAACACCTGTTATTATCCGATCCGCTGGTATGCCGCCGCGACATGGCTTACGACCAAGACCTCCGGTAGTATCCCATTCGGCACGACGCGCCGCTCCGAGGTAACCTATCGCTTCCAGACCATCGACCTTTCTCTCTACGGAAGCTGGGAATTCGGGAGGATCAAGCCCTATGTCGGTGTTCATTGGACATACATTGCAGGGAGGAAATACATCGATTATTATTCGACGAATCCCCAGCCCTACGCTTCGGTTACGAGCCTTTTCAGCGATCCGAGCCAATATCCGAAACCGCTCTTGGGGCTTGACATCGATGTTGGCAAGGGTTATGTTATCTCTTTGGAGGCAACCTACTTCGGCAAAGATGAAACCTCGATAAGCGTAGGAATCTCTCAACTTTATGCGCCAAAACGAGAAGAAGACGGCAAAGACACTGCATTGGAGCGCCCGGATTAGTTTACTCGCGCTTCTCGCGGCCAAGCTCTGCCTGGCGCAACCGACATCGGAAGAACTTTTCAACGACTACTGGGCTCGGGGTGTAATTCGCTCCGAGCCTCGTGTTGCCCACTTTTTTGTCGATCGCAATATCGACGGCGAAATCACACAAAAAGACGCTTTGATAAAAGCTTACAGCTATCGCGCTTTGGGATGGGATATCCGTGCAAAGGACAGCTATTCACGGGCGATAGCCCCGCCATACAACGATCCCGCCTCCGATTGGGCGGCTTTCTGGATTGGCGAGATGCTTCATCAGAGCGGCAAAGATGAATATCTTCGCGAGGTTTTTTCGATACGAAGCCCGCCCTGGGGAAGATTCTGGCTTGGGGTTTGGTATTTCCTTATCAGCGAATATGATACGGCCGCGGGAATCTTTAGTCCGCTGTCTATAGGAGTTCGCGGACAGGCTATTATGCGTCTTATGGCCGGTTATTTCGAGGGGCTTTCGCTAATGCGAATGGGGGCTACCGACCGCGCCGAGCAGGTTTTCGAGGGGCTTCTACGACGTTTTCCGCGCAACATCGCCGAGGGTGAGATTAATTACCGAATGGGGTCTATCGAATTTTCCAAAGGCGAATGGGATAGTTGCCGTGAGAAACTCGAAGCGGCTATGGAGTTCTACGAGATTTCCACGAGGAAATCGGCGCATTGGTGGGCCGACGAAGCGCTGTTTCTTCTCGCCGCGGTGGATTTCATGGAGAATCGCCATCTTGTGGCAATGCGAAAATTCGAGCGGCTCAGATTCCGGTTTCCGGATTCCCCATATGTCGATAGATTGCCCTATCTCGAGCTTTTGGGCGAGATAGAAACAAAAGCGACTCGCGCGGATCAGGACAGAGTGCTCTCGGAGAATCTCGACCCGGATTTGAACGCCGATGTGCTTATGCGAATTGCCTATCTTTTCCTTCAAGACGGCGAATTTGCTACCGCGCAGAACAGTTTTGCGAAAGCCGGCGATGTGGCCGAAAGCAAAGCACTAAAGGGCGAATGCTATCTTTTTGCCGGTGAGTGCGCCTACAAAAGGCGGAGATACCGCGATGCACTGTCCTATTATCAGCTCGCCTATGATTATTCGCCGGATAGGAAACGTGAATCGGGATGGGGGCTGGCGTGGTGTCATATTCGGAATCGGCATTATGACGATGCGCGAATTTACCTTTCCGGCGTGTTCTCCGGTTTCGATGACGACCTTTCGGAGCGCGCACGGCTAATTTATGCCGAGACTTTCCTTAAAGAGGGACGTCCGGGACGCGCCGCGCAGGAGCTTACAGATTTTCTAAAAACGTGCAGAGGAGAGGTCTGCGACGAAGCACTTTACGATTTGATTCAATGCTATGTCGCACTTGGGGACACGACGAGGATAGTCGAAAGCAGTAATGAATTCCTCGTGAAATACCGCAGAAATCGTAAAGCTGACGATGTCGTTAACCGTTTGAACGACATATTGTTCGCGAAAAAGAACTACTCCGAGCTGATAACGCTATCTGACAACATCGAATCATATTCGGTTTCGAGAGAAACGGCAGACAGGGTGAGGGTTTCGGCGGAATTGGGCAGAATGTATCTTGGAATCCATCAGGATGCACTTCAGGTTCTCGAATCCTTCCTCGAAAGATATCCCGACTCGCCCATCATCGGAGATATTTTCCTCGATATAGGAACATATCTATGCGAATCGAAGGAATGGGAAAAGGGGACAATCGTTTTCGACAGACTTCGCAAAAGAGCGATTCCCGACTCGATTCTGGTCGAGGCGAATTATCGCATGGGGCGATGCTATCTCGAAATGAACGATACCTCGGCGGCTTCGGATATTTTTACACATCTGATAAATGAGTATCACGAGTTCGCTCTTGCGGCTCGCGGGATGATAAACTACGGCGACTATCTGCTCGAAAACGGCGATCTCGACGGCGCAATGATTGCCTATAACAAAGTTATAGAAAAAGCACAGAATCCTGTCGAGCTAAACTATACAGAGCTTCGTCTTGCGCTGACATATGAGCGAATGGGCAGGTATCCCGAAGCGAGGATACTTTATAACAACCTTCGAGACAACACCGAAGCGCTGGATATAATCCGTGCAGACGCTCTTTTAGGGCTTGTGCGAGTGTATTTCTCTATGGCGGAATACGAAAGAGGATATCAGGTGGCGAGCGAGGTTTTCGATACCCTCCGCACGGGGGAGTTCAAATGTGTGCTTGGAGAGCAGATTGGCAAGCTCGCTGTTAGGTTGGGAGATGTCGATGCCGCCCTCAAAATTCTGGTTCCGGTTCAGGGCGACACCCTTTTATGCGCCGGAAGCGAGGATCAGACACTGCTTTATGATCTCTCGTTAGCGCTGGAATTCCGCAATCGAATCGACGATGCGAATCGTGTATGGCTATGGATGATAGAGACTTCGGAGGACGATTCGATTGTCGCATTGGCAAGAAAGAAAATTGAAAAACATAGAGGCAAATCCTATTGAGGAGCGCCTCGAATCAAAAGGAGAAAAAATGAGAGGTGTATTTCTAACAATTCTTATCGCGATGCTGGTTTCTATGCCTGCTTGTGCATCGGAAGGAACGGAGGAAGTTGTGAAGACAGAAGAAAAAACGGCGGCGACCGAATATCCCGTTGTCAGATTGACCACGAGCGCTGGAAATATCGACATCGAGCTTTATCCCGACAAAGCTCCTGCTACAGTGGCGAATTTCCTTCGCTATGTCGAAGAGGATTTCTATAGCGGCACGATTTTCCATCGTGTAATCAAAGATTTTATGATTCAGGGCGGCGGTTTCACAGAGGAACTTCAGCAGAAAAAAACCAACGAGCCGATTCAGAACGAGGCGAATAATGGCCTCAAGAACGACCGCGGCACAATCGCGATGGCGCGAACCAACGACCCGCATTCTGCGACGGCGCAGTTTTTCATCAACCATAAGGACAACGCATTTCTGAACCACACGAGCCAGGATATGCGCGGATGGGGATATGCGGTTTTCGGTAAGGTTATCGCCGGTATGGAGGTTGTCGACGCCATCGCCCTGACGCCCACCGGCCCGAAAGCGCCCTTGCCCTCCGATGTCCCGCAGGAAAATATCGTTATTCAAAAGGCAGAGAAAATCAAATAGAAAAGGGGGCCATTTTGCATAGAGCGGGAATCAAAATAGCCCTAATTCTTGTTGCAGGTGCGATTATGGCGCAGGTAATACAACTTCCAGAGCCTCCGGGTGCGGAAATGTCGGTGCACGAGGCGATTGCCCAAAGGCGGAGCAGACGCGGTTATACTGAGGGCGGAATGACTCTCGAACAGATTAGCGAGGTCCTTTGGTCTGCCGCCGGAATCACTGCCGATGGCCGGTTCCGCGCCGCACCCAGCGCAGGTGCGACCTACCCCATGGACACCTATCTCGTGGCTGGAAATGTTACCGGTCTCGAAAAGGGTATCTATCGATACATCGAACAGGAACATGCGTTGGAGTTGGTCAAACCGGGCGATTACATCAATGCCCTCGCGGATGCCGCGCTGGGGCAATCCTCACTGAGAAACGCCTCGGCGGTGGTCGGTCTTTTCGCAATCTACGAGCGAACCGCGAAACGCTACGGCGAACGCGCGGAACGCTATGTGCATATGGAAGCTGGCCATATCGGGCAGAATATTCATCTCGTCGCGGAGGCACTTAACCTCTCGACTGTGATGATAGGCGCATTCAAGGACGACGAAGTCGCAGAACTTTTTGGAGTCGAAGGCGCACCGGTTTATTTCATGCCTCTCGGCCCGAGGTAGAAAAGGTTCGAAACTGTGCATAAGTGCTTCGGTAAGCTCGAAACAAGCAAGCCGAAGCATTTTTTTTGATTCAAAGTGATTTCGACTTAAATTCAGCGTCCCATTTACCGAACAAGCGTTGCGATAATTTATTTTGACTTATTGTGCGCAAAAATGTATTTTTTATAATTATGAAAGAAAACTACAATAAAACTGTATTACCGAACGGAACCAAAGTCCTCTCTCTGCCGCTGAAGGGGCGTTCTGGAGTCGCGGTTGGCGTTTGGATGGACATCGGATCGAGAGACGACCCAAAGGGCAACGAGGGCATGGCGCATCTCGTCGAACACCTTATGTTTAAGGGCACCGAGACTCGAACCGCACTTCAGATTGCCCGTGAGCTCGAGAATGTCGGCGGCTCCGGCGATGCCTATACCTCGCGCGAGGAAACCTGCTATTACGCCTATTTGCCGGCGAAACATCTTCCGCTCGCCCTCGATATCACAGGCGATATGATCGCGCATTCGCGTATCGAAGAGGATGCTTTCCAGCGCGAAAAGAAGGTCGTCCTCGAAGAAATGGCGGAAATAGAGGACTCTCCACAGGAAACCGCCGTTGAATTCTTCCCCTCGGTGCTTTTTGGCGAGCATCCGCTCGGAAATTCGATTCTCGGAACTCCGGAAGGCATCGAATCGACTACTCGTGAAGATGTGCTGAGTTTTCTTCGTAAATACTACGTTTCCGGAAAAACTATCGTTGCGGCGGCTGGTAAGGTTGATCATGAGCAACTTTGCGAGCTGGCGGAAAAATATGTCTCCTTGCCGGTAAATCCAGTCTTAAACGGGAGAACAACTCCGCCATCGATGGATTCAGGGTTCATTAAATTGATAAAAAAAAGATCGGCACAGGTCAATATAATCCTCGGCGGCAAACTCTTTCCCATAAGCGATGAGCGCCGATATGCCTTCGCGATTCTTAACAAAATTCTCGGAATTGGTGCTTCGAGCCTTCTATTTCACAGGGTTCGCGAAGAGGCCGGAATCGGCTACGATGTGCACTCGTTCGGCGAATATTTCAATGATTGCGGCATTTGGGGTGTTTTCGGCGCGTTCGAGCAGAAATCGGTGGCGAAGTTTTTCGATATTCTTCGCGGAATTATGGACGACATTGTAGGCGGAATTATCGACGATGCCGCACTCAAAGAGAGTATAGACGGTCTTTCCGGTAGATTATTACTGCAAAAGGATTCAGTCAATTCGATGTTGAACCGCCTCGCAGAAAACGAGCTTCAACTTGGACGTTTTGTAACGGTTGACGAAAGCATCCAAAAACTCCGCACGGTTACTGCAGAACAAGTTCGTGAGCTTGCAGTCGAACTTTTCGATCCCAATGCTATGACAGGAATCGCGGTGGGGCCTGTCAATAAAAAAACATGCCCAAACTGGCTCGAATCGAGGGATATGGCATGAGTTCTGCGCCGGTTGCCAATGTGAAAATACTTCGCGAAGGTGCAAGACTTCCGGAGTTTATGAGCGCGGGTGCCGCCGGAGCGGATTTGAGAGCGTGTCTCGAATCACCGGTTGTTATTTTCCCCGGGAAAAGAGCGCTTGTGCCCACCGGAATCGCGCTCGAAATTCCAGTGGGTTATGAGGGTGAAATTCGCCCCAGAAGCGGTCTTGCGGCGAAACATGGCATTACATTGGTGAACTCGCCCGGCACAATCGACTCGGATTACCGTGGCGAAGTTCAGGTCATTATGATAAACCTCGGCGGCGAACCTTTCAAAATCGAAAACGGCGACAGAATCGCACAGATTCTAATTAACAGGGTCGAAATACCCGAATATCGAATTGTCGATGAACTCTCCGATACGCACCGCGACGAGGGTGGTTTCGGAAGCTCCGGCAGATAGGCGGAAATTATGCTTAAAACACTTAAGAAAATTGCTTTCGAGCGCGTCGGCGGAACTCCCGAGGAGCTAAGAGCGCTTGAAATTCTCGCCGAGGAAGTTCGTGAAATTGGCGTCGAGGCACATTTTGAGCCTTTCGAAGTGCGAACCTTCCGTTTGGGAACGGGCATAGCCGAAATTCTCTCGGAACCGCCACAAAGTTTCAAAGCAAATCCCATCGGTCTCACCGGCTCCGCCGATATTACCGCAAAGGCGCGCTATGTCGAAATTCCGAACATCGAAAACATGGACTCCGCGCGTGGCGAGATTATCCTGCTTCACAAAAGGATGTCCTACGACATTTATCGCAACCTCAAACGCCTTGGCGCAGAGGCTTTCATCCTAATCAACGAACCGGGCAAAACCCCCGGTTACCCAATTGTTAAAGAGTCGCTTATCGAGGAATTCGGACGCACACCCGGCGCGGTTGTCAGCTACGAGGCCGCGAGGAAAATTATCTCAGCGAAAGAGAATATTCGCTTAACTCTTCAACAGGAAGATTTCACGGGGACAAGCCATAATTTAATTGCGATTATCCCCGGCGAAATCGATGACGAGCAGATAGTCATCGGTGCCCATGCCGACAGCGTCGCAAGCTCACCCGGCGCGGTAGATAACGGTGCGGGATGTGTCGAAATGCTCGCCCTTATCGGCTATTTCGCGAAGAAAAAGCCTCGCAGAACCTTGCGTTTTTGTTTCTTCGGGAGCGAGGAGCTGGGGCTTTTGGGAAGCCGTGAATTTGTCCGCGCGCACGCCGACGAATTAAGCAAAATTCGGCTCATGGTCAATCTCGACCTCGGCGGCGATATTTTCGGCGAAGACAAGGCAATCGTTACCGGCTCGAACGAGCTTGCGAACTATATCGACTCGCGCAACAAATTGGTGGGCATGGGATTACGGGTTTCGCGCGGTATTTATTCTAGCGATAACATGCCCTTCGCGTGGGCGGGAATCCCTGCGGTCAGTTTCGGGAGATCCGGTCTTGGTGCGAGTTTGGGACATTCTTGCGACGATGACATGCGCAATGTCAACGAAAACTCCCTGCGTTCCATCGCAAACATCGCGCTGACCTTCGTCGATGAAATCGCCAATGCGCGCGTGATACCTTTCGAGAGAACCGTTCCCGACGATGTTATGAGCCAAATCGACAACTATTTTTACGAAAGGGCCGGCGAGAAAAGGTCGAAGTGAAAAAATTTTCGATAATAATCGCGATTATAGCCGTTTCGAGCGCCTACGCGATAGTCTGCGGCTTGCCGGAAGTTGCTCGAACCCGCGCCCCGCTTATTTCCGAACGCCCGATCCTGCCATATTATTTTGACTCTGAGGCAGGTAACTTTCGAATCTGGTATCATCTCGCTACGGAAAATCCAGACAGCGGCATCGACCCAACTGATAATGACGACAGCGGCTACCCCGATTGGGCGGAACTCGCCGCAGAGTATCTCGAAAGAACCCGTGCAAAGCTGGTCGATTCTCTCGGCGCGAAACCGCCGGTGCCAGATTTCGGCAGGGGCGGCAACGACCGCACCGATGTGTATTTTGTCAATATGCGCCCCGGCCTTTATGGAATGACACATGCCGACTCCACCCTTGCGAACGGCACAGCGACAGCATTTATTACTATCGACAATGATTTTGCGGGTTTTCCGACCTATGTCGGACGAGAAACCGACGCCCTCGCAGTAACATGTGCCCACGAGTTTTTTCACGCAATTCATTTTGCATACGGCACAAATATGACCTGGGTTTGGTGGATGGAGGCGACGGCGGTTTGGTCGGAGGAGCTGAATTTCCCGCATATAAACGACTATTTGCACTATCTCGATTATTTTCAGGAATACCCCTCCAAAGCTCTCAACGACGACACTCCCTCCGGCAGAATTTATGGCACAGTGCTTTTGCCGCTGTATATCGCCGCAAATTACGGCGAATCGGCGATTATAGATATTTGGGAACGAGTTCCTACTGCTGGGGTTTTCGTTGCGCTCGCGAATTGGGCGGACTCTGTCGGGATAACCCTCGACACCCTTTATGGCGATTTCGCACAGTGGAATCTATTTGTCGGCGAAAACAGCAGAGGCTGGGGTTACGCAGACGCCTTTTCGATGCCCGAACCGGCACGCATCTCCCGAAGTTCTCTGCCAACTTCCCTTCCGGGAGCAGGGAGCGCGGTTTATGTCGATTTGACCGGCCAATTCGGTCTTCCGCCAAACCATACGGGCGGTGGTTGGGCAGAACTCGCGGCTATCGATACCGTCTCGGCGCTAATCAACGGCATCTCGCCGAATTACCCGTCGGACACGAGGGACACAACCCTGAACATCTTCCGAAATCCCGACACTCTTGTCGGGCTGTGGCGTTATGACGCCATTGTCGCAGTAATCGCAAATCTTGACCGCCAGCATATCGTGCCGGCAAACCTCGGCGAATTGCTCATCGGCCCGGTTGTCAATGCCAAAGTCGATATGTTCCACAATATCGAAAATCCACCCTTCCCGAACCCCTTCCGCTACGGCGAGGAAAGCGAGTTCCTCTATTTCCCCTACTCGCTCACAGAAAACAGCACAATTGCGCTAAATATATGGAATTCCGCCGGCGACCTCGTGTTCCACCTCGAAGACGCTACCAGCAAGGGTCTGCATCTAACACGCGAAGGCGCGTTGGCATGGCGGCCTCGAAATATGCATAACCAAAGGCTCGCGACAGGTATCTATATCTATCGTATCGCAGTCGAGAGCGACGAATATATCGGAAAAATATCCATCGTGAATCCATAACGGAGGAAATATGAATTGGAAACTTTTAGAAGAGCTTTGCAACACTCCCGGTGTCTCCGGGCATGAACGCGCTGTTGCAGAGATTTTCAAGCGCGAAACGGCGTCCTTCGCCAAAGAGGCGTGGTTCGATAACGTCGGCAACCTCATTGTCCATGTCGGCGGCGAAGGTCCTCGTGTGGCTCTCGATGCCCATTCCGACGAGGTTGGGTTTATAGTTTCGCATATCGACGACAACGGTTTTGTGCGAGTTATCCCACTTGGAGGCGTAGATCCCCGAGTTTTCTATGCTCAGCGCGTTGTTGTCCATGGCAAGAGCGATTTGAAAGGTGTTGTCGGCGCGGCCCCGCCCCATCTGCTCGATAAAAACGCCGATCACGACAAGGCTGTGGCCATCGAGGACGCCTTTATCGACCTCGGGTTGCCAATGAATGAAGTTAGGGACAAAGTCAAAATAGGCGATACTGTAACCTTCGACAGCATGGTCGAGGATTTGGGCTATGCCTTCATCGGCAAGGCTTTCGACGACCGGCTCGGGCTTTTTGTCATAATCGAAGCGCTCAAAAAGGCGAAAAAAATCGCCTGCGATCTCTATCTTGTGGCGGCGGTTCAGGAGGAACGCGGCCTAAGAGGTGCCGGATGCGCGGCTTTCAGCGTAAAACCCGATATCGCAATCGCTCTCGAAGGCACTGTCTCCAACGATCTACCCGGTGTGCCTTTGCATAGAAGGCTTGCATGTCAAAACAAAGGCGCGGAACTTCGCATTACAGACCGCTCTCTAATCGCGGATAGGGCATTGGTCGATTTTCTCGCCCAGATCGCCGAAAAGAACGGTGTCGATTACCAGTTTGTTGTGAAAAATGCGGGCACTACCAACGCCACATCCATTGAAACCTCCGCCGGAGGGGTGCGCGTGGCGGCAATCTCCGCACCCGTGAGATATATCCACAGCCCGATTGGCCTCGTTAAAAAGCATGATATCGAATGCCAAATCGACCTCCTCGCGAAATTTCTCGAAGTCGCTGACCAAGCGCCGCCGAGAAGATAAAAAATTTTTGCGTAACCGACATCGAAGGGGCGAGATTATGGCTCGCCCTTTTTTGATATACTTAATCGCTTAACCGCGCAGAATCTCAGTGGAGGCGAATCTGCGAAGGGCGAGACGGAATTATATATAATCGTAAAAATACTCCTTGCGAAAAAAGGTGTTAAAAGATTATATTTTCGTCGAGTCCACTTTAGAGAATCGAGAATTATGCGACGCGAACAGTTACTTCAGGCACTGGAAGAACTCGCCGTGAAAATCGGCATCGAGATTCGATATGAAAAAATGGGCACGGTTTCCGGTGGTCTTTGTAGGATTCACGACGGGCGGGTAATCCTTATAAACAAAGGGCTTTCGGACGCGTCCAAAATCGAATTGCTCTCCGCCGAGTTGGCTTTAGAGAGCGACAAACTCGAGGACATTTACATTCTTCCGGAGATTCGCACGCGTTTGGGTCTTTCGTGAAAAGAGCGACTCCGCCCGCCCCGCTGTTGACAGTTTTTGCCCTTATCGCTTTCGGAATTGCGATAGCTAAGCATCTACCAATAGGCATCGAAAAAAACGCCCTGATCTACGGGGCGTTTTCTGTTGGGGCTTCTATCTTAGCCATTTTGACAGCCATTTTTTGCAGACGCAAATCAACTATTGTCGCGTTTCTTTTTGCGATATTCTCGCTTGTATCCTTCGGAGCCTTTAGATATGCGGCTTTGAGCCGAATAGCCCCCGACGATGTATGCAAGCTTATCGGCCACGAGACGCGCCTTTATGGGGCGATTTGCGGCGAGATCGAGCTTTCCGGCGACAGGCAAAGATTCGAAATCGCCGTAGATTCGGTTTTTGTTCGCGATACGACGTTGTCCGTGTCCGGCAAAGTGCGTGTTTATCTGTATCAGGCGAATCCGCTCGAATTCGGCGATTACATAGCAATCGACGCCAAACTGCAGGAACCGCGCGGCGCGACGAATCCCTATGCTTATGATTTTAAAAAATCACTGGAATCCGCTGGAATCCGCACGATTGCTTTCGTTTATCGCGACAACAATGTCCGCAGGATAGGCCGATCTGAGGGTAATTATTTCTTAACAAAATTAATAAATCCGCTTCGCATACATATCGAGAAGACAATCGATTCAAATCTTCACGGTGACTCTGCGGCGCTTCTGAAAGGGCTTCTTCTCGGCCTTGGGCGGAAGCTTCCCAGCGAAGTCCGCGACGCTTTCACCGATTCGGGGACGGTGCATATTCTTGCGGTTAGTGGGTTACATGTCGGAATTATCGCGGGGCTCGCATGGTTTGTTTTCGCGTCGGTGTTTCGAATTCCGCGCGGCGTTGCGGCATTGCTGACAATAGCTCTGCTGGCGGTTTTCGCGGGGCTTGTCGGCGGAAGGCCCTCGGTGCTTCGCGCAGGATTCATGTTTTCTATCATCATAATCGGTGCATCATTAAGCCGTCCGCCGAATTTACTCAACTCGATAGGCGCGGCGGGGGCGGTTTTGCTTGCGGTTAAACCGATATGGATTTACGACATCGGTTTCCAACTCAGTTTTGGCGCGACTTTGGGGATAGGCTATCTGATGCCGATTCTGCAGGGCTGGCTTCCTGGGCGACTTTGCAGGGGCGATTTTCTCGGAAAGTGGATAATTTCCCCCTTTATTGTCTCACTCTCCGCGACATTGGGCACCGCGCCGCTTGTGGCGTGGCATTTTCACAGATTTCAACTTATTGGCCCGATAGCGAACCTCGCGGTTTTGCCGCCGCTGGGGCTGATTATCGGTTATGGCATACTCGGCGCGATTATCCAGCCGATTTCGCCTTTCGTCGCAAGCTTATTTTTGTCGGCTGACTGGTTATTAATACGAGTATATTTATTAAATATTGTAAAGATATTTGCGTCGCTTCCCTATGCCTATTTAACATTCCCGCACCCCTCTATCTACTGGATATATGGCTATTATGCCGTGCTAATTACCGCGCCCATAGCTCTAATGAAAACTTCGAAAAAAACACTTGCTATGATGGGATATTTCACGTTATTCGCAATTGTTCTATTATTGGGGCGGATGACCTCTGTGGAGAGGCTTCGCGAAGATATTCGCATCACTTTTTTCGATGTCGGGCAGGGGGACTGCGCTCTCGTGGAATTCGCCGATGGCCGGGAAATGCTTATCGATGGCGGACCTCCGGGTAATATCACTTTCAGTGTCCTGCCATATCTTCAAGCGCGCGGACTCGAGCACATCGACGCCGTAGTTATGACCCACTCCGATGCCGACCATGTCGGAGGCCTCCGTGAGCTTCAAAAAGAGATAGAGTTCGGCGCAATTTATATTCCATACGCGACTTACACAAGCAATCTCCACCGCGGATTCATTGCCCATGCGGAATCTGTCGGAACACCTGTGGTTTTGCTTTCTCACGGCGAGACGATACCGGAATTCCCAGAATTTCGAGTCCTTTGGCCGGACACCACTTCAGTATCGTCTGCAGGCTCCCTATTCGTCAATCCAAACGAAGGAAGTGCCGTTCTGATGCTCGACTATGGCGAATCTCAGGTTCTCTTCACCGGCGATATCGGTATTCCAACGGAAAACAAAATCGCGGAAATCGCAGACCTCGAATGTGACATCGTCAAAGTCCCCCATCACGGTAGCAAATACAGCAGTGGTGCTATTTTGATCGAAAAATCCACGCCGATGCTCTCCATTATCTCGGTTGGGGCGAAAAATCGGTTCGGTCATCCCTCGGAGCGAGTTATTTATGAATACTCGTGCGCCGGAAGCGAGGTTATTCGCACCGACTCATGTGGCGCGGTGATAGTTACGATTAATCGCGGCAAAATAGCTTATCGAGGCTATGTCTGCAACTCCGGCGAATTCGCTTCCACTGCCCAGCCTATCCCGAGAGATTAGCCCTTCGATTTTGATTCGTCTTTCCACGATAAAATGGTTTGCATTTGAAAAAAAGCATATCTATATTTAAAGTTCGAGTTGAAATGAAAAATGACCGACAGGTCATATAACCCTACAAGGAGGAGAGATGATTCCTCAGAATTTGAAGTTCACGAAAGAGCATGAATGGGCCAAAGTTGACGGTGATATCGTCACAATGGGCGTTTCCGATTTCGCGCAGAGCGAGCTTGGGGATGTCGTTTTTGTCGAGCTTCCCGAGGTTGGCGACGAATTCAGCCAGTTCGAATCGATGGGCACAATCGAGGCCGTGAAGGCGGTTACCGATTTCTACGCCCCTGTTTCCGGCGAGGTTGTCGAGGTAAACGAAGCCCTCGAAGATAATCCCGAAATAGTCAACAAGGAACCTTACGGGGGCGGTTGGTTCGTGAAATTGCGGATGTCCGACGCTTCCGAGCTAGAAGAGCTTCTCTCCGCGAAAGATTACGCGGAATTGGTCGAGTAGGTCAAAATGGGATACATACCGAACACCCCCGAGGACCGCAAAGCGATGCTGTCGGCGATGGGCTATGCCTCTTTCGCGGAACTTCTTCGCTCGGCGGTTCCCGATGAATTGCTGTGCCTTCGAAGCCCGAAACTTCCGGAACCCCTCAGCGAGATGGAGGCTTTGAACGAGGCATGGGCGCTTTCTGCGACCAATGCTGATTCCGCTTCGTTTATCAGTTTTCTTGGAGCGGGAGCATACGACCATTATATTCCTGCGGCGGTGGGTCATATCACCTCGCGGCCCGAGTTCGCGACGGCATACACTCCCTATCAGGCGGAGGTTTCGCAAGGGACACTTCAGGCGATTTTCGAGTTCCAGTCGCTGATTGCGAGACTTACCGGAATGGACGTCGCCAACGCCAGCATGTATGACGGCCCGACCGCGCTCGCGGAGGCTGTTCTTTTGTCCGCCGGCGAGAAGGGCAGAAATAAAGTCCTCGTGCCCGAACATTTGCATCCGCACTATCTCAAAGTGCTGAAAACATTCACTCATCCGACCGGAATCGAGCTTGTAACTATCCCCGCAAAGTGCGGCCTGACCGACTATGCCAAACTTGCGGAGATGGCCGACGAAAGCGTCGCCGCTGTGATTATTCAGAATCCTAATTTTGTTGGATGTGTCGAGGACGGATTCGCCTTTGCAAAGGCTGTCGAGAATTCCGGCGCGATGTTCATTGCGGTTGCCGACCCAATTTCACTTGGAATTCTGACGCCCCCCGCCGAATATGGCGCGGATATCGCATTGGGCGAGGCGCAAGCGCTGGGCAATCCCCTCGGTTTCGGCGGGCCGTATATCGGCTTTTTTGCCGCTAAAGAAAAGCATGTCCGCAAGATGCCGGGAAGGCTTATCGGCGCGTCCACCGACGAAAAGGGCACACGCGGTTTTGTGATGACCCTCCAGACACGCGAACAGCATATCCGCAGGGAAAAGGCGACGAGCAATATCTGCACAAACGAAGCCCTCTGTGCGCTGACAGCTACGGTTTATCTTTCGCTGGTCGGCGAGAGCGGATTCACTGACATTGCCTCACAATGTTATCATAAAGCCCATTATCTCGCCGGTAAACTCGCCGAAATTAAGGGAATCGAGCTTATGCACAATGCGCCTTTCTTCCGCGAATTCGGTGTTCGTTTATCAATGCCTGCGCGGGATTTCGTCGAGGCGATGGCCGCCGAGGGATTCCTTGCGGGCGTTCCTCTTCAGAGATTCTACCCCGAACGTGAGAGCGAACTGCTCATTGCCGTTACCGAGAAGCGGTCGCGCACCGAAATGGACGATTTCGCAGAGACCGCCGCGGAGGTTCTAAATGCATAGGAAACATAACTACTTGATAATCATAGCGTTATTGTCGATTCTCCTGCTAACCGGTTGCGGCGGCGGAAAATCGATGATGATCGATAGATGGTCGAGAGTGCCGGTAGAAAAAGCCTCGCCGGAGATAATGCGTCTTCTCCACGAAGCCGGCGATAGAAATACTTGGCCGAATGCACATACAGTGACAGTTTACGAATCGGACTCATCGTATTTTCATCCTGATGGCAACCAGATATCGGCATCATATTCGCTCACAAAGCTTCTCACGATGAAGGCAACCAAGGATTATACGACTATCCCAATCGGCTACGACACCCAGCAGATGACAATCGACATTATATATGTCCGAGTCATCTACCCCGATTCGACCGTTGTTACGGTGCGCGAGGAAGACATCACCGACGAAACCCTCGAAGGCTACGCCGAAATGGATATTTACTGGTCGAATCTTCGCCAGAAAGTCATCCGTCTGCCGGAACTTGAGGTCGGTTGCGGGCTCGAGTTCGCCATTCGAATCGAAACTGTTCAGCCGATGCTCGAAAGTATGATGGATTACCGCGCCGTTTTCCAGAGCACAGAGCCTGTGATGCATTCCGAGGCGATTTTGGTTGTTCCTTTCGGCGAGAAAATCGAATGGAAAATTTTCAACGACCCCGAAGGCCGCGTGAGTTTTCGCGAGAAAGCTATCGGCGATTCGCTTCGTGTCTTCCACTGGGAGGGCGAAAATTTCCCGATGGCAATCACCGAGGACGGAATGCCCTCTTTAGGCCAGTTCCTGACCAAGGTCCTCGCATCGAACATCACATGGCGGGATTATTCGAAGCTCGTATATAAACTCTCCGAGCCGAATATGGTCGCCGACGACGCTATCCGTCAGACTGTCGCCGAGCTTACGAAGGACAAAACTTCCGGACTCGACAGCATTCGTGCGATTTTCTATTATACCGCGCAGACGGTGCGTTACATTGGCCTTTCGATGGGCGATAAAGAGGGGATCACCCCCCACGATGTCCGTAAGACTTTCGAGGCGCAGGCTGGAGTTTGCAAAGACAAATCGGCTCTGCTGGCCGTTATGCTCGAAGAGGCCGGTTTCGAATCCTACGTTGCTTTGTCGAATCCTATGGATCATGTCCACAAAGAAATCGCGGCGAATCAGTTTAATCATATGATAGTCGTGGTTTATGACCGCGATGGCAAAGAATACTGGATGGACCCAACCGATGCGCTTTGTATGGACATGCTTCCGGCATATCACATGACGAAGGCCTCGCTTATCTGCAATGCCGAGGGCGACGACTTGATGTATCACCCTGTCCTTCCGCCGGAGACACAGGCGGGGAGCATCTCCGCGAACAGCGAGATTCTTCCGGACGGCACTTTCCGCAGTGTGGTCGAAATCGACGCGATCGGTTTTTACGATCAGGTTCTGCGGCTCATCTTCCAGCAGATGGAATCGACCCAGCAGGAAAGATTCTGGACTCAGATGGTCAAAACTGCGGTTCATCCTTCGGCGAAGGTGAAAAAGCTCGCGGTTACACCGAATCCAATCGACAACCTCTGGGAGCCGGTGAAAATGACTCTCGAATACGAGATTCCCGATTACGCAATCGTCGCCGGTGAGTATCTTCTGGTCAAATCGCCGATGTCCACATATGTTTTCGATATAATCGGCCTGCTTCTATCGCAAACCACGACTCTTACCGAGCGCGAGTTCCCGCTGAATATCCAATTCACAATCGGGTCGAGACTTCGCGAGACAATCAAACTTCCCGGCGGATACTCGGCGAAATCGCTTCCGAGCAGAATCGATATCGACGAAGCCCCGGCTTCTTTCAAGATGAACTATGCTCTCGACGGCAACACCGTTACCTACGAGTCGTCGTTCATGATAAAGATGCCGGTTATCCCTGCGGAAAAATACCCCGATTATCGCAGAGCCGTGAAAAGGATGGAGAATTCCGGCCAAGGCATGATTATTCTTTCGAAGGGGGGTGATGCGTAATGAGACGGATTTTATTCCTTATAATCGCTTTGGCGATAATGAGTTCCGGCCTTTATGCCGTGCCGTCGAAAGCGGATACGCTCCTCGACAATATGACTTTCGAGCTTGCGGTCAATTCGCCCACGCGCGAAGACTACCCGGACGCCAAATATGCCCTTCTTTGGGGCGAGAAGACTATCGAGCTTCTGCCCGACGGCGGCTATCGTGTTGAATGGCGCAATGTTACGCGAGTCCTTACCTTTATGGGCAAAAAGGACATGTCCAATATTAAATTTACCTACGATACAGATTACGAGTCTATCGATATCGTCCGTGCGCGTAGCATCTCGCCCACCGGCGATTCGACTTTCAGTATCGTGATTGCCGGCGAAACCGAAATCAACGACATCACACCGCCCGGCTTGGCGAAAGCGGGTATCTACGCAAGCCTTCAGCAGAGGGTAATTACCATGCCCGGCGTCGATGATTCCTCGCTCGTGGATGTTGGTGTCAAAATCACGACGACCGATGTTCCCAAAAAACCATTCGGCGGCATCGAGTTCCTCGCGCAGGAAACGCCGGTGAAATATTATCGGCTCACGATCATCGTGCCCGAGGGGCAGGAGCTTGTTTACAAATCTGCCAACGGTGCGCCCGAGCCTCGTATCGAGGGCAATAGATACACCTGGACAATCGAGAATTACAAAGGTTTCGTGCCCGAACCGCAAGGTCCGCGCGGAAGAAATATTTTCCCCGCAGTTTATTACACGACCACAAAGAGCTGGACACTCGCCGCGGATTACATTCAAAAACGCACCGCGCCGAAAATTCTTGTCGATGAAACGGTTCAGGCGAAGGCGGACGAAATCCTCGGCGGCCTTACCGGAATAGACGCTATCGACTCACTGACTCATTGGGTCGCGCGGAGTATCAAGTTCATCGAACTCGATCTCGGCGATGCCGGCTATGTTCCGAATGAAGCGTCGAAGGTTATTGTCAACGGCTATGGCGACACGCGCGATCGTGCGGTGCTTCTGGCCGCGCTTCTTAAGGCGAAAGGTTTCGACCCGCAAATCGCACTCGTTGCGCCGCGGAATGTCCGCACGGAAGAACTTGTGCCCGCAATAAGCCAGTTCTCGAGAATGATCGTTACGGTCAATGATCCCTCCGGCGGCGGAAGGCTCTGGTTGTGGACAGAGGACGAATACACCCCCGCAGGGTTCCTTCCCGGTTTCGACGGCGAAAAAGCGCTGTTGGTTAGCCCCGGAAAGGGCGAAATTGTCGAAGTTCCACGAGTCGATCCGGCGGAGAATAACATTGTTCTCGATTTCGACATCGAAATTGGCGCGGGCGGCGAAATGGCCGGCACGATGTCGGCGGCTTTCTATGGCAACTACGCCGCGGATTTCCGGCAGATTTTCCGTGACGCTTCACCGAGAAGGCAGGAACAGAGGATCGAAAGCATCCTTTCGAATCTCGGCGGCGCGAAAATGGCAGGGGAGAAAAAATTCGAGATCGGCGGAGTCGAGAATCTCGACGATACACCTACTCTTCGCGCGAATTTCGAGACCGACGAATACGCTTTCATTCAGGATGACATGATGATCTTCAATTTCCCGGGGAACCCGCTCGATTTCGCCACAAGCCAGATTTCGACGAGCCTCGATGAGCGTTCGGAAGCACTCGTTCTGCCCACTGCGTTTCAGGAAACATATCGTTTCAATGTCAAAATCCCGAAAGATTACCGTTTGGCATGGGTTAGCGAGCCAATTTCGGTATCGAACAGTTTCGGAAGAATCGCCGTTAACTCGACGCAGTCTGTCGATGCGGTGAACTATGAAATTACTCTCACAATCCGTGAGTGCTGGATCGAACCGAATAAATATTCGGAGGCAAGGGATCTCATGCGAGCCTATATGTCGCCGAAAAACCGTATGATATTGCTGGAGAGAATATCTCCCGATGATGACAACGAACCCGAAGAGGTGGAATAATGGCCGATAGAATTATCGAGAAGACTATCTTCGAGCTTTCCAGGCCGGGTGTGAGCGGTGTTAATCTGCCCAAGCTGGATGTGCCGGAGACCCCCTGCGACATTCCTGAGAATATGCGCAGGCGTGAGAAAATCGGTCTCCCGGAACTGGCCGAGATCGATGTGATGCGCCATTTCGTGAGGCTTTCGAATCTCAATCATCATGTCGATAAAGGATTTTATCCCCTCGGCAGTTGCACGATGAAATACAATCCGAAAGCGAACGAAACAGCGGCCTCGAACCACGGTTTCACCGGTTTGCATCCCTTTACGCAGGGGAAATTCGCCGCCGGTGCTATCGAGCTTATGGCGCAGTTGGGCGAGATGCTCTGCGAGATTGCCGGCCACGACGCGATTACGCTTCAACCCTCAGCGGGCGCGCATGGCGAGTTCACCGGATTGTTGCTGATTCGCGCATACCATGAGAGCATGGGAAATCCGCGTAAGGAAATCATACTTCCTGATAGCGCCCACGGCACAAACCCCGCAAGCATCGTGTTCAGCGGCTATAAACCTGTGCAAATAAAGAGCAGAGAAAACGGAATGGTCGATTTAGATCATCTCGCCGAAGCTCTCTCCGAGGACACCGCCGCGCTTATGCTGACTAATCCGAACACGTTGGGCATTTTCGAGAAGGACATCTGTAAAATCTCGGAAATGGTGCACGGTGTCGGAGCTCAGATGTATATGGACGGCGCGAATCTCAACGCAATGATGGGCTATGTCCGTCCCGGCGACATCGGCTTCGACGTGATGCATTTCAATTTGCACAAGACATTCAGCACGCCCCATGGCGGCGGAGGCCCTGGTTCGGGACCTGTCAGCGTAAAGAAGCATCTCGAACCATTCCTGCCTGTGCCGGTTGTTGGCAGAGACAACAATGGCGGGGCTTTGCTCGAATGGGACAGGCCGAAATCTATCGGAAAAGTCGGCGGGTTCTACGGCAATTTCCTCGTGATGGTCAAAGCGTGGCTATATCTGAGAATGCTTGGCACCGAGGGAATCAGCGAGGTTAGCGAATGGGCGGTAATCAACTCGAATTACCTCCTGTCGAAACTCCGCGATCACTACGGTCTCAAGTATAAGAACACCCCGATGCACGAGTTCGTCGCGGATAGCACGCCCATGAAGGATTACGGCATCCGCAACATCGACATCGCCAAACGTCTGCTGGACTATGGTTTCCACGCGCCGACGATGTCTTTCCCGCTTATCGTGCCGGAAGCTCTTATGATCGAGCCGACCGAAACCGAGAGCAAACAGACACTCGATGAGTTCGCTTCGGCGATGATAAAAATCGCTCAGGAGGCGAAGGAAAACCCGGATCTTCTTCATCAAGCACCGATAACAACACCTATCGGCAGGCTTGACGAAGGCAAGGCCGCGCGCGCAAAAGTTCTTGTGTGGCCGATTCCGGAAGATTTATAAAACAATCGATGGGGGGTCGCATTTCGGCCCCCCAATAATTAACGATCGAAGGTTTAGAATAATTTGGGAATGAAAGACGCTCTGGTTGCAATAATTATGCCCTGAGCGGCGTTCTTCGGCAGGATTTTGTTGTCGTTAAACAAAGATTTTTGACTTCCTATTTTTCATCCCGATATGACAATCACTTGCTTCGATCACAACTACGAAAGGAAATAAAATGAGTAAACGCGCAATGATATTCATAGATGGAAACAACCTCTATTTCGGACTAAAAAAGAATATCGGAAACTACAATCTGAACTACGAGAAATTCATTGCCAAATTGGCCTTGGATTATGACCTTTTAAGAGCGTATTTCTACACTGCCGAATTTCGCCGCGAGGACGACGAAAAGATCCACGAAAGCCAACAGAAATTCATCACATATCTTCAGGAAGTCCCGAACATGCAGGTTGTAACTGCCCGCGTGGAGCGCAGGGGCGACAATCTCGTCGAAAAGGGCGTGGATGTCCAGCTTGCGGTCGATCTGGTGCGTTTCGGCGCGAAATTGAACTACGATGTCGCGATTGTCGTTTCCGGCGACGGCGATTACGCGCCGGCAGTCGAGGCGGTTAAAGATATGGGCCTCAATGTGATAAACGCGTTCTTCCCTGACGAAGTGTCCTCATATCTGCGCCATGTCTGCGACCGTTTCGTCCAGCTCGATTACGACTATCTCAAGAATTGCCTTTTCGCATCGAGCACGGCGGTATTCACTCGGAATGGCTTCGAGAGCCGCGATCCGATAGATGTCGAGCGGGAATACAATAATTCGCGATAGATAAAGTTGCGGAAAGGCCTATCAGCGGCGTTTCACGAGGAAGATGGCGTCGGTGAGCCACCGTAGATGCGCTTTTTGAAGGGCGAGAAGGCGTTCGTAGATTAGCTGGTCACCCATCTCGTTCTTTTTTCCCTTAAGCTCTGATATGACATCCTCGATTTTCTTCAGATTCGCTGTGGTTATGCGTTTCTGTTCTTCGAGGGCAGAGACGAGATCGGGCTTGCTGAGAAACCCGCAGGCGAAAAGAGGGATATTGAATTCGTCCTGAAAAGCGGGCGGCGTGCGAAGTAGCCCTGCGAGGCTCTCCTGAAGGAATTCCCGGCCTTTTTTGTTTAGCTCGAAAACCATGCGCGGCGGATTCTTTCCGATGCGAATTTCGCTGGTTTTTAAAAAACCTTCTTTTTCAAGCCGCGTCAAAGACTGATAAATCGAGGAATCGCCGACCTCGATCCATCGGTCGAAATTCCGCTCACGCATGCGCGAGATTATCTCGTAGCCGTGAAGCGGGCCTTCGCTAAGCATCGCGAGGACGAAAACATCCAATGCAGTTTTTTTCGGCATATTAAAAATTGAAGGGGGCGCGAAGGCCCCCGAAAATTTAACCGTGCCCCGCCATCGATTCCCGTATATACATCTTCGGATCGTATCGCGACTCGAGCCCGGTATCTTCGCGGCACACTTCCGCTACTCCTTACCGCTGCTTCCTTCCGAACCTGACGGGGTTCAGGATGCGGCCGTTGCGCGAAGGCCAGACTCTCAACATCGTAATAGCGCCCTAATATGCAACCGGTAAACCTCGGACGGGTTTTCGGCCCCGCTATGGCGGATTTCGGGTTCAGGGGACCGCCAACCCCCCGCTTAGCACGGTTTTTCAAAAAGCTATTTGTTTTCCAATAACTCGATATATTCGAGAACCTTGCGAAGCTGGTCTTCGCTAAGATTTTCCGCGGACATAAAGAGCGAACGCAATATCTTCCGATGCTCCGGCGAAAGCTCGCGCTCAAAATCGTTTCGCGGAATCAACTCGACCATCCCGGTAATATCCCTCGATTTGAGTATCTCGGGCGAAACCTTCATAGAAAGCCGCTCAGAGCAAAACTTCGATACCTTGCCCAGATTCGTGCGGTTCGGAACTGCGCCGCTCTCCCAAAGGATTATCGATCTTTTTGTAACATCCAATATCTCCGCAAACTCCTCCTGGGAATAGGGTGCGCCCCTATCGCTTATTCCGGCGGCCTTACGGATGAACCGGATGTTAATAGCGAAATTCGTGGATGTTTTCTCGACCACAATAATTCACAAAAAAGTGAAAATTTAGCCTTGACAAAAAGGCAAACAGCTTTATATTTATGGCGAACAAATGTTCGTTTATCTCGATTCGTCTTCGGACGAAAAACCTATACGATGGCGCTTTTCATCGTCCTCCTCGAGGCCGGGAAAATGAACGATGGAAGTGATATAGTCGTATCGAAGGAGGATAAGAGCATCGTAGGACTCGCGCTTTCCCTCGACATTGTCAAAAACCGGATACTCGGGAACGTGAATCCAAAGGCCAAGCTGATCGACCGACTCGACCTGAGCGACCAAAGAATAGGTTTGAATGTTCGATTCGATTTTCGGGCGTATAAAACGATCGAGCATTTCATAGCCAACGAGAGTGATACGGACTGTTTTGCCTTCGAGATCAGAGATTTCCATTGGCACCTTCCTGAAAATGTTATCGTCAATATAGAGAAGGATTGCCGTTATGTCAAGGGCTTACAAAACTTACAGAGGAGCAGTTATTATGGGAAAGAACAGAAATTCGCGCGACTACCAGATGAGAGTTTGGAAGAGAAACGCGAGACGAGCGAGGGAATATCGCCGGAAAAGGGTGTATCTTCTTTCATTGCAAACACTTAGTGGTGTGGAGTTGGAGAAGACTTTCAGGCAAATTCGCGATGGCGAGGTAGAATTGGTAGGGCTTCGCGAGAAACCAAACCAACATGTGAATATTCGCGGATTTGCCGAATACGATATAGGGCCTTAGGGAACAGTTCGGCAACCCGCGGGTGTGAAAAGGCTGTCCAGTGTTATTCTCACGCTGTCGCCATCGGCAAAGGGGATGTCTCTTAGTGAAATCCGCGTCGAATCCGCCTCCGGTATGAAAATCACGCTCGCCGAGGGGCCTGCGCGATATAAAACCGTGCTGTCGCCAGAATCGTGGTAAAGCCGAATTGTGAAAAAAGCGCTCGATATGTCCGAAGAGCAAAGGGGATCGATCACCATGAAATCCGCTGTCTGAGAGCTACAGGAAGAAATCCCGCCGCAGGGTGCGCAGTCGAGAACCGCATCCAAGCGGCGGCAGACCTCCAGAAAACAGGTATCCTCGCCCCAGTTGCAGAATGAGTCGCGTATCATCATCACGAAGCTTGTTAGCCCACAAAGCTCTGGAATTGCGATTGTATGACCGCCCGGTGGAAGCGACACTGCGATTCGAGAAACGCCGTCGTCCATAATAAGGCTTCCCGGCTCGCTTGTCCCGAAATATTCGGCGACGAGGGCATTGAAACTCACGGAATCGCCTACATATACAGGGCTTGGTGGACAAAGCGCCGCGACTTCGGGAGCTTTGCTGTCGAGGCATACGGCAACCACGGCGGAATCCTCGCAACCCCAAAGACAGACGCGGTAAACGAAATCCTTCGCGTGGTCGGTGTACCAGAAACATTCGCCATCGAAGGTGATCCCCTCCGGCCCAAAACCGGTAAGGGATGCGAGTGCGAAACTATCGATCACATTACCAGTGTAATCGAATTGAAGCAGAACATGACCCGCCGGGCCGGGATTGCGCAAAATCCAGATAAAGCCGAGGGCGAACACGAGAGCGTCTGCGCTGATTGCACCCGACATGAGGCCCGGGTGGATGGTCTCGAGATCGAGCCATAGTGTCGAGGTATAGGGCGGGGTTGTTTCGACACGGTAAATTTTGCCGTTGGAGTCGCAGGCGTAAAACCAGCCGTCGTGATAGCAAATTCCTTGTCCCCATCGCGCTCCGCCCCAAAGTGCCGCGGAGGAATCGACAACTGTGCAGGTTGAGACATCGAATTTGAAAAGTTTCGCGCGCTGGCCGGAAAGACCGCCGCCCAAAATCCAAAGATAGCCGTCGTGCCAAACACAATCCGCCGTGTAGCCATCGAAAAGATGGTCGGTAATGCAGGAATCGTCGAAAACCTCATGAGTGATAGGATCGACGCGAAAAACACGCTGAGTATCCAATGG
Source organism: uncultured bacterium (assembly GCA_964459995.1). GTDB lineage: Bacteria > UBP14 > UBA6098 > UBA6098 > UBA6098 > CAZSHG01. Next base: position 252,033 of record CAYWOR010000001.1, read on the forward strand.
TGAGTTATACCAGCTTCGAGTTACCCATAAAAATTCGCCGTCCCAAGCGACCCCTTCGGCATCCGGAATAGCGAAAGAATCGGTTACGGTTAGAATTTCTGTGGTTTCGTTCATTACATCGAGGGCTATCTCGAAATCGCAACCCTCATTTCCCGGGTAATCCGCGCTCATATTCCAATAGAAGCATTTAGTTCCGGAAGATACCCATCCGAGATTTGGCGGCGGAAACCCCGGCACCGTCTCCGATATCGTATGAGTTCCCACGAGAGCCCCGTCGTGGAATATCTTCAACGAAGCGAATATCGAGTCGATGATATAGTCGGTCGCCTCATAACAGATTTCGACCAAATTCTGACCGTCGCAGTCGGTCTCTTCGGAAACCCATAAAGAGTCAATCGACAAACTGCAAAACAGATAATCCGAAGAGAAAAACTTTTGCCCGTCGTCCGAGTCCAAATCCTGTTGCCGAAGCTGAAGTCCATAATTCGGTCCCGCGACCCAATTTTGATAAATGGGCGCGATATTCAGCGATAACCATCCCTCCCAATTTGGGAATGGCGGCGTCCAACGGTCGGAGGAGACCGTCAAATTCACTGATGGAGCAGTAGCCCAGGTAACAGTGGTTTCCTCCCACGGCGATGTTACGAGATATGCCTGAACCCAATTGCTATGTGTCGCTGTGCCGGTTTTGTAAAGCCACAGCTCGCAGGTATGAATTGAATCGTATGTCGTTACAATGGTGTTGAAACGGATAAAAGACCGCCGTGTCCAGTGCCAGTCTTCTTTCAATTGGAGCAGAGGTGAAAAGGCGTAGTTGAATGTATCGCAAAGGATTCCGTCGTCAGGCCAACCGTTGATGCAGATATGGGCGTCGATGCCCTCGGAGCGGATTGGCTGGTAAATAAGGCTGTCCAACGCGCCGCCGGTCCAATACACAACCCGAAGTTTCGGTGCGAGAATCTCGCCAATAAGCATCGGCGCTGTTATAAGCAATATTAATGCGGCTATTCGCAATGATGCTCTACTATTAATTCCTTGATGCATTCAAACCTCGGATTTACTAAGATATCTCTGCTACTTCACTAATAGAGCCTTTTTAACGATCATTCCGGAGCCATAATCGAGCTGAACGAGGTAGATGCCCGCCGGATTATCCGCCATGTCGGGTGAAATTCTATGGACACCTGCGAGAGCTTTGCCCTCGAAGATTTTTCCGACCGAGCGTCCGTTGATGTCGTAAATGCGAATATCGATATCGCAATCCTCGGCGAGTTCAAACATCACGCAAACAGCCGCGTTGAAGGGATTCGGCGATAATTCGAGAATAGCGAATTCAGACGGTCTCGTGCCGGTTTCGCGGACGGTGGTGTTCACAGCTCCGGGAGAGCCATAGCCGCTACTCGCTTGCCAACTGTCCGCGAGATTATTGTCCAGGAACGGGTCGATAAGCGACAGCGACGGTCCTCCGCCGTTCGGCGATGTCGGCCAAGGCGCGGTCGTCGAGAAATAGACATAATCCATAAGTGTGCCTTCGCCATTGTAAACACGGACAGCATCGCCGGTGTTATTAAGCTGAAATCCCATCGGACCGAGGACCCCGGTTATGCCATAGAGAGTTTCGATAGAATCCTTATTGGCCGCGATGACGAGAAATTCACCCGCACCGATAATCGTGCCGGCGGGGACATTGAAGGTATTGAAATCGTTGTCGTCTTTGATAATCCAGCCGGAGGCGTCGATTGCCGAACCGCCGCGGTTAAAAAGCTCGATGAACTCGAAATAGTTGTCGCTCATCGGGGTGGCCGGATTATACATAATCTCGTTCACAATCAGATCGCCGTCGAGAGTGTCGCCGGTGGTAACGAAATAGGCGTAAGTCCATGTCGTTACACTATGTCCGCCGTCGTCGTCCACTTCGAGGAAATATCTGATATTCGAGCCCGCAGGATTGGCGGGAATGATCGCGCCCCAAATATTGTCGCCGGCAGAACCGTCACCGTGCGCGCCGTCGTCGAACATCGTCAACGAATCGTTCGGGGCGAAATCGACGCTGAAAAAGCATTTAGCACGAGTGATTGCGCCATCGTCGGTGATTCTCGCGGTAATCGCCACCGCATCGGTTGCAATGGGGAATTCGGGTGAGTGGGAGATTTCGGTAACCGAGGGCGGAAAATCTCCTCCCGGGTCATAAATGGAATTTATCGCGCCGGGAGTGCCGCCATCGACAAGGCTTGGCCCCCAATTGTCCGCTATCGAAGACGGGCCGGCGGGGTCGATTCTTTCGAGCGAGGGGCCGTCGCCGTCCGCGCCCCAGGTGTCTATATAGGCGACTTCGTCGATGACGACAAGACCTTCCTTGAGAATAACCTCGTCGCTGGTGTTCGAAAGGACGATTCCGAATCCGTTAGCGTCAACATCGGGGGTGAATGGGAAGGGCACGGCGTCGTTTTCGGCGAGTTTGATAGTAAGATAACCGCCTGCTGGAATCGAGACCCCTTCGAAAAAGTAGGTGCCTTCGCCGTCGGTGAGAGAGAATGTCGAATCGAGGAATATCGGGCTTGCGGTGGTGTTGAAAAGCTCGACCCATTCGTTGTCCGTGCCGGATTCCGGGCCGTTATACATTATTTCGTTTACGACAATGTCGCCGGGGCTTATCGCGAAAGCCACAAACGAAAAAGTTAACAAAAAAATGGTGATTTTCATCTCGTTCCTCCTTTTAGGTGTCTCGATTTTAAATCGAGTAGCCAATCGACTGGCATACGAACCGATCCCATTTTGACAGGGTCGTAGTAATCGCCGTGGCAATCCGAGCCGGCACTTTTCGCGATACCGAGAGAATCGGCGATCCCCTCTAAATGCCGTCTGACATCCACCGAATGGCGCGGATGGGCACACTCGATCCCGCCGAGGCCACTTTTTACAAGTTTCGGGATATCTTCGGCGGGGAATATTTTTCCATTTCCCGGCCATGCCCCCGGATGGGCAATTACAGCAATTCCGCCGGCGGAGATTATCTGCTCGATAGCATTTTCGGTCGAAAGGTTGCTCATCGGGACGAAACATTCGCCATCGTCGCCGATAGGTCCGCCGTCGAAAGCGTCCTGAACACTTGCAAAAACGCCGTTATCAACCAACGCGCGCGCTACATGCGGCCTGCCGACATACTCGCTTCGGCTCGCCGAAATTACATCATTCATACTTATAGTATAATCCTTTCGAGCCAACAACGCAACCATTTCCGAAATAGCGCCGTTACGATATTCAGACAGTTTTCGAATGGTAGTCAAAAAATTATTATTCTTCCAATCAATAAAATAGCCGAGGACATGCGTTTCGACACCCCTGTGATAGCTCGTTATCTCGACTCCGGGGATGACCTCCACACCGTATTTTTCCCCCGCGCTCAGTGCCTCGGGAATGCCGGAAACATTGTCATGGTCGGTGAGGGCGATTGTTGAAAGGCCGATTCTGGCCGCGTAAGAAACGACCTCATCCGGTAACCAAGTGCCGTCTGAAAAATTGGAATGTATATGAAGATCGATCACGAAAATCCTCGAAATATCCACGCAAAGATAAGAGCGCGCGATAAGAGCTTATAAATAAATATGTTACATCTAAACGCCGGCTGTTTTGAAACTGACAGCCGGCGCATTAATTGACAAAGATTAAATAATCTTCTCGACTTTTACCGTTTTTCCAACAACGAAATTGCCGTCCTCGAAAACCTTCTCGGACATGCGGATTTCGCCGGGTCTATCGTGAGGTTCGCCAGCTTTTACATGGGTAGAACGTAATCCGCCAAGCCACCATCGGGCATCCGCGACGTAAATTAGGTCTCCCGGTTCCGCGGACATCCGTTTCATATCGTGTTTGTCGAGATGGACGACCGGCTCGTCGCCTTCATACAACTCGACTTTAGCGCGGATAATCTCGCCGGCTGTTTCGTTTGGTTTGCCGCCCTTGAAGAATTCTTTTGCCTTCATAATAGAATTGACTGTAAGGCCGTCCACATTCTCTTTGGGCTTGGTGAAAATCGACACGGCTATACCGACGATGAGGCATACAATCAGGCCGAAAACTGATCGGAAATAGTCGTAATTTCCGGCTGTTTTGAACCCGAAATGGGAGAACGCGCCCTTTTCCTCCTCGGAGACATCGTTTTTTGCGGCAAGTTCGATAACGGGCAGGCCGTTTTCGCCGCGCCCCTTGTTGAGAGTGCCCTCGTAGATAATCTCTTTCGGTTCTGGGGTTTGTTCGAAGATGCTGTCGGTTGCTTCCACAAGGCCGATGTCTTCGGCTTCCGGAGCCGATGGTGCTTGTTTTAGCGGCGACCTATCGACTACGCGGAAGGTGTAACTACTTCTCGGCACGAGGCCGGTTAGAGTCGCGCAGTAGCGCTGAACAACCGTGCCGTTAAGTGTATCGAGTTTCGTATAGACCGTCTGTTCCTTTTCATATGAGCCTTTGAAATCGCTCTTAAGTTCATATTGGATAACGAAATCGGTCGGCTCGCCTTCTTCGGGGCCGAAAATCTCCTGCCAATTATACGCCGCACGCGGGCCCATTATCTCGCGACCCTCGATGCGCTCGAAGACGATATCCGCCTCGGAGCCGTCGGTAAGGCCGTGGGTTTTTGCGACAGGAATAATTATCTGCGGGTAAATCACACTCGTTAGGATGACAATTCCGCCGATTATCATGCTCCAGAATGCCGCTTTGGGTGTGAATCTTTTTGACATCACGCCGAGGAAAATGGCCACGAGCATAGGGGGCGTGATCATCGCGATGAAAGCATAATGCGCCTGAAGGATGCTTCTGCTCTGCGAGAAGGCCGGAACTAACGCAAGCCCGACAAGTGTTGCCAGAACAGATACGACTCGACTTGCTTTGAGATAGTGCTTCTCGGAGGCTTCTTTTTTGATGTAAGGCTTATAAACATCGAAGATGCCGATTGCCGCCACAGCGTTGATGAGTGTGTCGATCGTGCTCATCAAAGCCGCTGTCAGCGCGGCGATGACGAACCCGAAGATGCCGGGTTTAGTAACCACATTCGACACAAGCATGAAAATCTCTTTGGCATTCACCCCTGTGTTGACTTCGCCCTTTGTAATCATTGCCGCGGCCACCCAGCCGATACATCCTACGACGACAGCCGAGATGGGCATAAGTATTAACGTGTTGAATGTGAGGGTTTTGCGTCCGGCATTCACCGATTTCACCGCGAGATAACGCATGATGAAACCCTGATTTATGAAAGTGAAAGCCAGCGTTCCGACAATTCCCTCGCCCCAGAAAATGCCGCTGAACTCGAATTCTGCCGGACGGTTGAAGCCGGGGAAGGGGAGTCTATGCGCGACATCGATGTTCTGCCACCATTCTTGAAGACCACCGATATGCGCCATTCCGACAATAAGCAGAATCGCCCCGGCAAGATAGAGGAACAATCCCTGAATCAGGTCGGTGAAAATAACAGCGGTCTGGCCGCCGGTTGTTACGTAAATTGCGCTAATCACCGCCACTACGGGTATCGCAATCCACATGTTTATGCCGAGAAGGCTTTGAAGAGCGAGTCCCATGAGGTAGAAATTCAGTCCGATATACCCGACGAGGTAGAATATTGTGAATACTGTCGCCACAAGGCGTGTTCGGCTGTCAAAGCGCCGCTCGAAATACTCCGGCACGGATTTTATTCTGCTGAAATAGATAATCGGAAGCCATCCGAACATGAACAGAGGGATCATGAACCAATCGTTGAGATAGGTCATCGTGGAGCTGAGTCCTGCAGTGAAACCTGTTTGGGCGTATTTGAGGAAACTATAGCTTCCAATTCCGGTCGCCACGAGGGAGGACGCAATAAGCCACCAGGAGAATCTTTGGCCGCCGAAAAAGAAATCGGAGGTCGATTTAGTATAGCGCGCGAAATAAGCGCCGAATCCAAGAATTCCGATAAAATAGACTATCAGAATGCCATAATCGAGAGGAGTTCCCATTAAATCCATGATTTTCCTCCTCAGGTGTTAATAGCCAACCAGGTCCACACGCCGAAAAAGAGCGCGAGCCCCAAGTAGCCTATTATTAGTGCTATTACCCAGGTTTTGTCCGCCTTGATTGTGAGATCGGCGGATTTCACTTTGATTACATAAATAGTCCCTGCGGCGAAAAACAGCCCGCCGACGAGGATCTGGTAGAGATAAGTCAACCATCCGTTGTGCATAAGACCTCCGTGGTTTGTTAGACCTGCAGATTGAACTTAATCAAAAGAGCGTCTATGAATTTCGCGTCTATTCTATAATAAGTTTTCGTAATGCTTCGAGCCTTTCGTCCAGCAAATGGCCGTAAAGATCGCTGTAGTCGCATAAAAGCTCTTCGCTACAATGTCCAAACCAGCCGATTATGTTTATATGCGCGGCAATGTCCGCGAGGAATAAGTCTTCGCGGAACTCATCAATCGGCTTGCCGTAATGATTCGCAAGTGCGATTATTGCCGGCTCCGGGTCGAAACACTCGAGTGTGGCCGCCGCAGATTGCAGTAAATATGCTATGTCCACGATTTCCGGGCCGAATTCGCAGGGGCCGTCGGTGAAAACCACCCCATCCGCCGAGATAAAGGCGTTGTCCAAGCCGGGGTCGCCGTGGATAATGCCAGTGGGATATTCCGTGAGTTTTTCGAGCGGCACTTCGACGAGTTTGTCCACAAGTTCGGCTATTCGACCGGATTTATCGATTTCGACCATTTTTTCTAAGGGTGAAAGATCGAGGGTGGTTTTCGCGATTCCCTTTGGAAGAGGTTTTTTGTCCCAGTATTCTCGGAAAAGACGGTCGAGTTCGAGAAGTGCGAGGGCGATTTCGTCGAGACGCGAGGAGTCCTCTGCCGGTTTTCCGGCTGGAACATTCATTACAATAAAATGAGTATCTCTTATTATGAAATCGCCGTATAAGCGGGGCATAAGTCCGCCTATATCGGCGGGGAGTTCTTTCCTGATGATTGCCTGAGTGTTCAAAGGCTCGCGAAGGCCATTGACTAAAACCGGAGCGAAACCGTCAAACTCGACAAAAATAGAATTCGCCAGAACCCATCGTTTTATCCAGCTGAAATTCCGCGGCTTCGAATTCCCCAAATCGATCAACGGCGCGACATAGAGCTGTATCTCCTCGACGGAAAGCTCGTAGGGCATTCGTGTGCTGTCCGGTGCGCTACTCATCGTTCGAGGAAACCGTCTTGAATTCTAAAGGCGTATGCTTTACGAATATAATCGCCGACAGGGGTGTCAGGGCCGTATTTTTTCATCCCCAATTCGACGACATCGAGCTGTTCTTCGCGCTCTTCTTTTAGGACGTATCTGTTTACCATGCGGTCGATTACATGCCGATGCAGGCAAGACGGGCATTTTGCCGGAACCTCCTCGAAGAATTTAGCGAAATGCGAGATTGGCACCCCGCGATTCCATATCCCGAGGTCGTTGACGAGAATTCGGCTTCCGATGGGGGTTTTTGGGTATTTAAACGCCAAAGAATCGAGCTTTTCGCGGATTTCGTCAGACAGCTCGATTTTGGTGTTTCCAACGAACGATTCGACGCCGCCGAGGGGTTCCATAATTTCCAAATACTGTTTAAAGGCGGTTTCCGCATCGCCCTTCGGCGGGACGATGGTTATAATCGTCGAGTCGCGGTAGCCGTATTCGCGAAGTCTGTTGCGGATATAAGCGCCCGCGCGGAAGAAGGTTTGCGTTTTCACCATATATGTTCCCGGAGCGAGCATTCCCGGGCCGGAATTCTCATAGAAACCGGTCAGGTTGACGACATCGAAGGAGCTGTCGCCGGGGGCGAGCCACATTTTCGGGGGTTTGATATGCGGCGCGCGCTGAACTTTATTCACCGGTGGGGCCTCAACCGCAACAAGTTCGAAATTTTTAAGCGGATATTCGTTTAGGGCTATCGTATCGCGGGTTTGATTTCGGAACACAACGCGCATACAGACCGCTTCGCCCTCGGAGAACTCCTCGACAGGGAAGAAAAAATCGATCGCGATAGTGTTTTCGTGGGGTTCGTTTTCAGGGGCGGCTTTTGCCTGATCTTTGCATCCTGAAACGAGCGCGATGAAAATAGCGATGGGTATTAACCATAAGTATTTGCTCATATTCTACTCCTCGAATGTTCGCCAGCGGCCGTCGATGTCCGGCGAGACCGGCGAGTTGTCGGAAAGCCATCTCTCGATTGCGTCTCGAAGAAGCATTCCGGTGAAACGAACCCTGCTCTTCTCGACAGCTTCGAGTTGCGGGACGCCGTAACTATAATAAACATAATCGGTTGTGGCAAATTCGTATGTTGCGGAAGAATCGACCGGCTCGCCGCCGATTTTAAGAAGGTCTATCTTACCTTTTGTAAGATTATAATGAACCTCGACCCCGCCAATCAGCGCGCCGGCATATTTTCCGGCCATCCGCTCGATCACCTCGACAACCTCTTTGCCCGTTAGCGGGACGACGACGATTTTATTATCGAAGGGCATTACCGCGAAAACATCCGCACGTGTGATTGTGCCGCCGGGAAGCTCTGCGCGGACACCGCCCATGTTGGTTGTGGAGACATCGGCGCCGGTGGCTGAAATCATGGCATCGCAGACGATATGCCCGACCCTATTCGTTGCGGCGTCGCCGCGCGGAAGCAGGCCGGTGGATTTTGCTACCGGTTCGGCAAGGCCTTTCTCCGCTTCGGTCTGAAGAGATTCCACAATAGCCGACATCTCGGTATCCGGCCAGAATTCATCGGAGAAAAGGGTCGCAAGGGCATCATCCTTCGCGATTGGCTCGTAGCCGAGGAAAACCTTGCTCTCGGGATCGAAAAGAAATCGAACGCCGCCTAAACCGGTGCCGTGGGCATAGTTCTGAAACACTAAAACATGGGTTTCGGGGTCTTCCCAAGGGCGATGATATCCAATATGGATATGCCCGCCGAAAACGACATCGATACCCTTTAATTTGCTGGCGAACTCGACAAGATTCATGCCGCTGTAGTGCCCCTCGTCATATTGCGCACCGGCTTCGGTAAGTTTTTCGTATTCAGCGGTGGCGTCGAAGGGGAGGCCGATATGACTGCTGACGATCACGAAATCGACATTGTGAAGCGTGCGGAGGGTTTCAGCGTAGGCATTTGCGGTAACAGCTTCGTCGAGGATGGAGATTCCCTCGGTGTTCTCTGGGAAGGACATCGTTTTCGTATCGCGGGTTGTAATTCCGATAATTCCGGCGCGTAACGTCTTGCCGTTCGGCAATTGAAACTCGCGGATGATATAGGGTTTAAGCCCCTCTACGATCGTTCCGGTGCGGTTATCGATGAGATTCGCACCGAGCCAAGAGAAATTCGATTTCTCGACGAGTTTTGTGAAATTCGCAAGGCCATCGTCGAACTCGTGATTGCCCACTGTTACGACATCGGGGGGGAAGGCGTTATAGGCGGCAACGATTGCCTCGCCCTTTGTGAGCGATCCCACCGGTGCGCCTTGATAGAAATCCCCTTGGTCGAGATAGAGAAATCCCTCGCCTTTCGACTCGGCGATTGCGCGGTATTTTTTAAGAATCGCGACCTCGGATGGGAATTTTCCGAGAGGCGGCGGAGTTTCGGGGTTCATGAATGTTGCCGCGCCCGGTGCAATGCTTCCGTGACGGTCGTTATTGAAGAAAAGATGAATTGCCCAAGCATCCGCGCAGAGCGAACCTGCGAGGGAGAGGAGGGCTATCGCGAGTATCAATCTTGCCATGATTGCCAAACCTTATCAAAGGTATCGAAAGCTTTTTGCCATGGGTTTTCCGGCTCGGTCGGCTCGATAACGATCTCGGTGGAATGATAATATAACCTCGCGCCGTTTGTGAAAACCTGAGTGAAGTAGTATTTTTCGCCGTCGGAAGCGATTCCGCAACCGATGCGAGTGAAAGCTGTGCTTACGATGTTTGCGCGATGTCCGGGAGAGGCCATCAATGAATTGTGCGCCGATTGCACGGGGTTCGATGCGCCGCTGTTCCATGCGATATTTTCACCGGCGGCGGTATAGCTTATCCCGGCGTCGTCGAGGCGGTCAGTAACATCGTGGCCGTCGGGATCGGTGTGCGAGAAAAACTCGCGACGATACATATCCTCGGAAAATTCATAGGCGACAGTTCGCAAAGCCTCGTCATGGACAAGCGCCGACACTCCCTCGGCCGATCGCGCCTGATTGACCAAGGTGAAAAGGTCGTTTTCGAGCGGCCGCACCTGTGAACGCGGAAGCAGATCATCTTCTTCGGAAGGTGCTAATCCGCATCCGGTGATGATTAACACGACTGCGACGATTGCAGTGAAGAGTAAGTTCTTTCTCATAATTATTCCCTTGCGAAAAGCTGAACGAAAATCCACCAATTGCCGTCTGTTGCGGCTCCAACGCCGAGATGTGTATGTGTTGGCGTTAATATATTTCGCCGGTGCGAGGGGGAGTTCATCAACCCCAAATGAGCATCCTCCGGCGGATCTTTCGGATTCAATAACGATGCCAAATTCTCGCCCCAAGCAGTGTATTTTGTCATATTCGATGCTATCACCCTATCGGCGAAACCGAGGCCGGCAGGGTCTTCGTGGGCGAAAAACCCAATCTCGAACATACGAGCGGCGTATTTTCTCGCTAGTCCCGTCAGATGAGGATCATGCATTACAGTTCCGAGACCGTGTTCGGTGCGTGCTTTGTTGGTTAGGTCAAATAAAGCATTTTCGCGCGAAATCAGCGAATCAACAGGCCAAGGCTCGCCCGCCAGTGTCGGGACAGCCTCGCCGGTATCGGTTGTATCCGCCAAACGTGCGAGAACAACGAAGGCGGCAACTTCCCGACCATGCTTCACCATCGAAACTCCAATTGTCGTGTAGTTCCGGTCGAGAAGCATCACAGTGTCTTCGGTATCCATTTTTGCGAAAAACATATTGCGGTAAGCTTTCGGTTCGATGGATAGGGTCTCGAAAACAAGTCCGACCTGAGCGATTGCCATTACAGATTTAAGTTTTCTCAGAGAAAGTGAATATAAAAGCGGGTCAACCTCGCCGATGGGGACGAGCATGTCCATCGCGAGGTCTTTCGCGACAGAATCGAGACGCTCGGAACGGATTAGGCCGAGTGTTTCAGCCAATCTGCGCTCGAGGTTGATGCCCTCGAAAATCATCTCCTCTGAGGCGCGCAAAATCTGTTCGTCGGGTATTCTTCGTGGAGAACATCCGAAAATGAGCGCGATTGCGATAATCGGGACGATGTATGTCCAAGTTCTAAAATTCAACTTTGATGCTCACCGAACCGGTTAGAATTCCCTCCTCGACGCGGTCGAGGTTTTCGCGGTCGCCACTGGAGCTTCCGAGCCAAGAGTTCGGAAACTGGTCGTGCCAGCTGTATCTGCTCATCTCATAACTAGCCGCGAAATCGACAACGGCAGGCCCGAAAGCCACGCCGGAGCCAATCGTGAAGCCGGATTTTGCGATCGGATCGGCCAACGGAATCTTGCGATAAAAAGCGCCGATGCGCAATGGGACGTTCTTCGGCAGGATATGCTCCATTCCGAGGCGGAATTCCCAGGCATCCTCGAGCACCGCGAAGGCGGAATCTTCATCGGCAAGAGCGCCATAGCCTACCATTTCGGCCTCCGCGACGATTCTGCTCATCACGTAACCCGAGGGCCTATAGCCGACTCCGATTCCGAGCCGCGAAGGGAGGAAATCCATATAGAGACTCTCGCCGAGATCGGTTTTTGGCGTATATCTCAGGCCGATTTGCCAGCGCTCGGTGGGCGTGATTATCGCCGAGAGGCTAATCATCGTTCCGGAAAGCTCGGCGGAATATAGCGTGTCGCTATCGAAGGGGGCTTCCCATGGCTCGGCGTTGTGCGTAATCGAATCGCCTACCGCGCGGCTTCTGCTCATTTCGAGCGTTCCAGAGAGAATCGACGCTGAAAGGCCGATAGTCGCATATTCCAGAATCGCCTCAGAAATCCCTATGGAAGGCCCTGCAAGCCCACCGTCGCTGTCGATGCTCCAAACGCCGAGAAGGACATCGGTGGTAGCTCCCGAGCCTCCGCGAACCTGCTCGCGATAGATATATCTCGCATCGAAAAGGGGTGCATATCCCAGCGCGATTGTCGGGATCCATTCGCCCTCGAAGCCGTAGGAGGCAGTTATCGCGAAATCGGGATAGGTCTGCAACATGCTGACATAGGGCGTCCAGGCCACTTGGTTATCGAAGGAATCGAAAAGCGGCAATGCACGACTTTCGGAGACATGGGTCAGCGAGAGGTTTACTCCGACGGAAATGCCCTTTTTAGGAAGAGCCGCCGGCGCCCAAATGAGATTCGCCGAGTTTTCCGGCGGAAGGACTCGAAGTCCGCCCATTCCAAGAATTTCGGCGGAAGGGGGTGCGACCGGGCCATCGAGAAGATAAGCGCCGTGATAGGTGTAACCCATTGCTATTGTTGCTATTAGAGCAATTATGACGATGTATTTCATTTTACCTCCGCCCTTAGGCATCAGAAGAAGTAGTCCATTTGAATTCGCCACCACGCGCGCGTTTCGAGGGCGCGGCGGCCTTCGATTTCGGCCTCCGGGGAACCATAGGGGTTCCGAATGTCAATATTAGTAGCCGTCAACGGCGTATCGACAGTGAGTTTAGTCGTTACCGAAAGATTTTTAACGAGCCGATTTTTAACCGCGATCCACCACCGGAAGGCGTCGATAGTGCTTTCGAGCACCGCGAACTCGTTATCCTCGAAATTCCAAAGCCAGCCTTTATAAACGATAGACTGGCCGGAAAAGGTGAGATTGTTCGAGACGTTGACTTCGGCGTTCAGCATCAGGCCCTCGGAAATATCGATAACGCCACCCTCGATTAAGTCGTCCGCGAAGGGATCGGCATAATCGTAGAACTGCGGTCTCGGCGGGCTTCCGAGGAAGCTGTGTATGACAGTGAAACCAAGCCGCGAATAGCCCGAAAGCCTTGTTTCGCCGGTGAGACGAATCTCATCGACTGTGAAGCTGGTGGGTGTTAGCGAGTTATGCTCGCCGCGTCCCTGCCATTTGCGCCAGAGCCGGAAAGAGAGATTATTGTTCGGATAATAATTCGCCTTCAGAACGATGCGCCGGTAATCCGCCATATCGGAGAGTCTGCGGAAGGCGTCGTATTCGACTGTTGTCGCAAGCTGGCGGAAGGGGCGGGCGTAAAGTTCGAGATACCAGCCGTCCTCGGCCATCGGGCGGGGTGTGTTCTCCGCGAGGGCGATGAAATCGGGGTCGTTGACACGATAGTCTTTTTCGACCAAAGCGCCCTTATAACGCGCATATTCGCTGAATCCGCGGTTGTAGGGATTGTCGAAACCGAGACCGTAGTGGCGATATAGCGCGAGGACATTGACCCTGTTTGTAACCATCTGGGCTTTTGCGACGAAGCCGTAGGGATCGTCCCCGATGGGGAGCGCGGAGGTGGCATCGCCGATAAGTGTGTCAACAGAGCCATCCGTGTTCCAATTCAGGGTGATGTTGCTGTCGCGGACGACCTCGGAATACTCGGCGGAGAGTGTAACATTGCCGATGTTCCACATGCCGTGCACGCCTATCGCTGAGCGGTAGTCCTGCCGATAGGTGGAGTTGAAAAGCTCCGCATCGACATTCCCGACTTTCGGATTTCTGCCTCCGTAAAGGACACTCGGGTCGATAATGGCGTCGGGCTGAAGATCCCATGGAACGCTGTAATTAGCGCGGTAGCCGGTGATTCCCAATCGAAGATTTAGAAGCGGGCTAACTGTGATGTCGCCACCGATTACGGTCTCGGAAACGCGTTGATCCCAGTTTTTGATGCCCACGACGAGGTCTGCAAAGGCGGTAGTATCCGCGCTGAAGGTCGTATCTATCGCGAAAACAGTATCCGCGACCATAATCGTATCGACCGAATATTCTGTTGTATCGACGATGAGAATGGCGTCCTTTTTCCGATGCGAGAGGAAGATTGTAGGTTCGACCGGGCCGATTTGCATTTCGAGTGCGGCTCCGCGAAGGGCGTATGTCTGGGAGGCCGACAGGTCGGGGAATATTCCCAGCCGTCTGCTGTCGAAGCCTGTTCCGGAGCGACGTGAGGTGTAGTAATCGCCGCTTTCGAAAGTTACCCCCTCGCCGAATCCGGCGGAGTAATCGCCAATAATGAAACGGCGTATCCATACCGGCCCGACACTGTGCCGCGAAAGGCCGGCATAAAATTTAAAATCGGGGTAGGCCAGCGGGTTCGCCCATTGGCCGCCGGAGAGTGTGTCGCCCTCTTTTCTGCTGAACCGGAATCCTTCGGAAATAGGGCCGTTATTGACACGGATTTTCATTGTCGAGTATGGTTCGGTTTCGCCAAACTCTCCGCCGAAGCGGGTTTGCGCATAACCGCCGGAAAGCCACCGAATGGGTTGCGGCTCGCCGTAGCCGATGTAGCTTCTCACGGAGACATAGCCCCTCGCGGAAAGCCCCTGAATAGAGCGCAACTGCCGTCGGTCTTTGATGATTCCGACCGTTTTGCTGTGGCGAAGCAGAGCGATAGCGTCCGAAGGGTCGAGATTCTGGAATGAGACGAGGTCGCGATAGCCAAGCTCCGAGATGACCGGCTGTTCGCGGATGGCGTCGATCCATTCATCGACAACCTCGTCGTCCACGCTCTCGCCGCCCAGCCAGTTGCCGATGCGGAAATAGAGCGAGTCGATGCGCTCGAGGGAGGATTGTTCGCGTGTGATTTTGCCGATTGTTACCAAAGGTTTAAGCGCGGCGAATTCCTCGGGAGTGAAGACACCGAGGTCGAGAAGGTCGAAAACGCTCTCGAAACCGCCGCCGAAGACCATTCTATCGCAGATTGCCGTCTTCTGTTTCTCGGAAACGGGCAATTGGTCGAGGTCTTCGCAGGTGCCGTAAACCAGATCGACTTTCGACGCGAAAACCGCTCCCGCAAGCAAGATTATTGCGATGATAGTTTTAGCGCGCAAGATCGATCCCCAGTGTTATAGTGTGGCTCATCGGTAGAAGCGGATGGCTTTTCAGCGCGTAATCGAAGCGAACCATTTCGTATTTGAGGCCGACTCCGCCGGTGATTCTGTCGGGGTTTGTCGCCGCGCCCAGCCTGAACTCCACGATTTCGTGGGGGCGGACGGAAACGCCCATGCCATAGATAAAGTCCACTCCGGCTTCGCGCCGGACATGAAAAATCATGTTCGTGTTGTTATAGGGCGAATAGCTGATTGCACCGGTTACCGAGCGCGGAAGCTCGATATCGCCCTCGGCGCCCATATTCGCCGCGCCCAGATTCTCGGCGAGGACTCGAATGCGCGTCCGCTCGTAAACAACCGCCTCTGCGCCCAAATCGACTGTGAATCCCATCGAAGAGCCGAGTTCTGTGCCGGAGATGCTTGGTTCGTAGCTAAGGGAGTATAGATTCGCCTTTGCGGCAAGGCCGAGTTCGGTGTGAATGTCAGAGAATAGCGGTTTCGAGTAACCGAGACCGAATTTGGTTTCCGCGGTTAGATTTTCGACGCCGAAGGAAGAGATTTCCAACAACGCTCTGCCGTATTTGGCGTCGGAGAAGCTCGCCCATGCGCCAAGCTCGTCGAAATCGCTATAATTGAAGGCTCGACGATATCCGCCGCCGGCTGAGATACCCGGCTTTCCGAAGAGGGAATGTGGCCCAAAACCTATGGACGGTGGGACATCGCCCATCGAGGCCGAGACGGCGTCCGGAATATAATCGTCGAAAACCGCGAAACTCGAAGCCGAAAGTATTGCGAGGAAAATTATTGCATAGATTAGCTTTTTCATTTCAATATGCTCCCTATCGCTATAGTTGCGGTCTCGGACTCACGTTCGCCGCTGGTGCTAACCGATTGTAGGTGAAGCATATAGGCGCCGTGGCGAAGGAACTGGCCAGTCTCATCGCGCCCGTCCCAATCGATTTTGACCTGACCGACAGGGGTGTTGTCGAAAAGGGTCGCGGATTCTCTGCCCATGCGGTCGAAAACGCGGAGAATCGCACGATGTTCGGTTGGCACGGAGAAATTTATCTCTATTTTCTCGTTGTTCGATGTTACGAGCACGCCCTTCTCGACCTCGAGCATAATGCCCTCGGAGGGCGAAACCGAGAAGGTGTCGATGTCGTCTGGATGTCCGGGCAGGAGCTGGAAGGCTGAGCTATAAATTCCACCTACTCCGCGAACGATGACCAGATCGCCCAACGAGGCGGCATCGGAAGTAATGCCGGTGGTTTCCCACGCGCGCACCTCGACGATGTCCGTGAGGTTGCCGGAGATATCGGCCATCAGGTTGAGTCCGCCGCCAGCGCTGTATATATCGACCACCTTGCCTTCGAGTTCGATCCATGTGCCCTCCCAAGCGGTGCGGTCGCCGGAGATGCTTTCGAGTGCGAGCGGTGTCGGAAGGGTATCTATTCCGAGATGGCTCCATGTGCTGACCACAATCTCGGTTATACCGCCGTATTCCGTAACCTGCCCTGTAACCTGAATGACATTGCCGCGCACCATAAGAGATTCCATCGCGGCGGTCATGCTATAACCGAAAAGCTGAATTCCCATTCCGCTGGCGTCCTGAAGATAGGCTTTCAGCTGTGTGCCGTGAATCGCACCTGCGGAGATTGTAATTACGCCTCTACAGGTAACGGTTTGGCCGCTATAGGTGGAGTAATTCGTTTGAATATTTGCGATTGGGACGAGGCCGGTGTCCGGTGGGGTGGTTGTGTCGCCGATGACGACGATATCGTCCTGATAGGCCGGCAGAAGCTGGAATGAGCCGCTATAGACGGTCGATACGCCCTCGATAAAAATCGAATCGCCGACCGAGACGCCGCTAAGGTCGATTCCAGTCGATGCCCAAACCCTTGCCAAGAGCTGTCTTCCACCGCGCGAGACATAGACATTTGCGGCATCGCTGTAAGTCGTTTTCGATGCGACCCTGCCGCAAAGGCTCATCCATGTGCCGTCGCGGTTCTCCGGATTTGACTCGGAGAAGGCGTCCACAGGCTCCGGAATCGCATGGCCGGTGGAAAGAACTGTCCAAGTTGGCGAGACAAGTTCGAGATTGCCGAGATACTCATCGACAGTGCCGGTAACGGAGATATAAGCACCGCGCACAAGTTCGCCGGCGTTCGCGGGGATCGAGGCGTTGTATAACTGGATTCCCTCGCCGCTGGTGTCTTGAACGTAGGCTTTGAGCCGGGAATTATCGACCAGCGACGCGCCGACTGTAACCACTCCCTCGACAGTAACCAGCATGCCGTCGAAGGCGGAGGGGTTTGCCTGAAGTTGAGCGATTGTATAGACATCGCCGGGTTCGGTTGTGTCGGAGGTGTCCGCGACCGCCTCGATATCGGCGTTGAATCGCGGCTCGATTCGAAATTCATTCCACTCATACTGCATTAATCCGGTTAGCGAGGTAATAGTATCGCCGACGGATGGGTTGAAGCTATAGCCGAAATTTTTCGCCACAATAAGCTCGCCGGTGCCGTCAGAAACAACCCAAACATTTGATGTATCGTGAGTTACGACGAGATTAGAAAGGGTAACGAGGACGCCTTCGAGTGCCTCCGAGGTGTCCGCGACAGCGCAGGTTGTAGGATAGGCGGGCGGAACTGCACCGACCGAGTCGATCGTTATCGAGGAGACATTCTTCAGCTCTGTAAGGCCATAGTATTCATCGACTTCCGCAGTTATTGTGACCCAGTCGCCGGGATTGCCTGTGAAAGTCCAGCCATAGACATAGACGCCGCTCCACGGGCCTCCGCCGGGGTCGCCTATGAAATATTTATCGCCGCTGTAACCTGTTGCGACGACGACCGCGCTGACAGTAATAATCTCGCCGTCGTAGGGCGAGGCACCGTCGGTGGAATATTGGATGTCGTGCACCGTAAGCGCGAATGCCGCCGCGCATAGGGTTAGCAAGATTAGTTTTCTCATATCCTCTCCGGTTGAATTTTCGGGATGGTTTAGAACAGCAAAAATATAATATAAGGAACGTAGAGAGGATGGCAAATTGAATTTTGGTTAATTATGCGGAATTCGCGTAAAAAAAGGGGAGAGCGGTTCGTTGGTGGAGTTTATAGATTTAGAACTCGATACCCTCGCGTGCTGGGATACCTTTTGCGAAATAATGTTTAATCTCGCGCATCTCCGTGACGAGATCGGCGGCTTCGATTAGCCTTTCGGTTGCGCCGCGACCGGTCATGATAAGCTCGGTTTCATTCGGTTTCGATTCGATAATCGCCAGAACGCGGTCTTCCAGCACAAGGCCGATTCCAACTGCGGTAATAAGCTCGTCGGCGATCACAATGTCATAATTACGCGATGAAAGCGCTTTCTCGATGCGATCAACGGCCAAATCTGCCTGAATACAATGCTCGGGGTTTTCCTCGATGTCGAAACAAAAGCTTTCTGTGCCGAAGGACTCGACATCGAACAAACCGAGTTTTCTGACTGCGAGCACCTCGCCCGAAGGCTCTCCGCCTTTGAGGAATTGGACGACGATAACGCGCTTGCCTTGGCCATAAGCCCGCAGTGCGATGCCAAAGGCGGCGGTGGTTTTGCCCTTGCCGCCGCCAGTATAGATTTGAACGAGGCCGATGGACATCACATCTCCCAGTCGCCAATTTTGATATCTTTCAGCCGAAGTTGAACCTGCGGATAACCATAATAATTATTCGACTCAACCACGAAAGAAAGATGAATAGGCTCAAGAGCGTTGTCTATCTTGGGTTTGAGGTCGCCCATACCGAACCCGATAGCATCGAAACCGCGTTTGGAGTTTAGCACCTTGAACCGCAGATGGTTTTTCCCGACTATTTTTGTCGGGCGGATTATCTCGGCGTTTCTAAGCAGGAATACCGGGCGCATATTTTTCGGGCCGAAGGGCGAGAAAAGTTTAAGCCAATTTAGCAGGTCGATTCCGATGTCGTCCGCGGACAATTCGGCATCGAGGCCGAGGGTGGGGATCATGTCGTCGGGAGTGAGTTGGCGATTCGCGACATCGATAAAGGATTTGCGGAAGTCAGCAATTTTGTCGGGATCGATGCAGAGGCCTGCGGCGTATTTGTGTCCGCCGTATCTGACGAGAAATTGGCTCGAATCTTTTACGGCATCGAGCAAATGGAAACTTGGGATACTTCGCGCGCTACCCTGTCCCGTGCCGTCGGATTTTGACACGAGGACGGTGGGCCGATTATATCTTTCGACAAGCCGGCTTGCGACAATTCCGATAACACCGACATGCCAATCGTCGGATTCGAGGACGATGGCCTTGTCGTTTTCGAGATCGACGGTGTTTTCGACCATTTCGACAGCTTCCATGAAGATATGCTCGTCGAGTTTTTTGCGCTTTTTGTTTTCTTCGTCGAGGAATCTCGCCATTTGGATTGCGCGTGTGTGGTCGAAGGTTGTCAGGAGTTCGAAAGCGCTTTCCGCAGAGCCTATTCTTCCGACTGCATTAAGCCTCGGGGCGAGGACGAAAACGACATTCCAGCTAAAGAGTTCGCTTCCCCAAAGGCTCGTTACCTGCAGAAGGCTTTTGAGTCCGGGTTTTTTAGTCGATTCGAGTTGGCGAAGGCCGAATTTTGCGAGAATTCGGTTTTCGCCGGTCAGGGAGACGATATCGGCGATTGTGCCGAGTCCGACGAGATCGAGATGCTCATAGAGGACTGATTTGTCCTCGCCGAGTTCGTCGAAAAGTGCCTGTGCGAGCTTGAACGCGACGCCGACTCCTGCCAAGTCTTGCATCGCCGAATCCTGAGTGAGTTTTGGATCGACTAATGCGACTGCGTCCGGAAGACTTTGTCCCGGTTCGTGGTGATCTGTGATGATGCAATCGATTCCGAGGGTTTTTGCGTATTCGACTTCATCGACTCCGGTAATTCCGCAATCGACCGAAATCAGCAGTGTAACGCCTTTTTGCGCGGCCTCGTCGAGACCGGCGCGGGAAAGGCCGTAGCCTTCGTCCATTCTATCGGGGAGATACCAGATGACATCCGCGCCGAAGCGGTTCATCACCAGATACAGCAGTGCGGTCGAGGTTATTCCGTCCACGTCGTAGTCGCCGAAAATGACTATCTTTTCGCGCGAGGCGAAAGCTTTGATAATCCTTTCGACGGCTTTGTTGATTCCGTCGAGTTCTTTCGGGTCGGAAAGGTCATCGAGGGAGGGATAAAAAAATCTCTTCATCTCATCAGCCGAGTCGATTTCCCGGTTAACGAGAATTTGCGAGATTACTTGTGGTATCTCGAGCTCGCGCGCTATCTCCCTGGCGAGACTCGGGCTTTTTTGCTCAGCCAGGTTCCATTTCATGGCTTCCCTTTCGGGTTGCACGCGAAAAGGGAGATTTCGATCCGAGTCTATAAGCCGGGTTCTGTTCCCATTAAGGGAGGCAACCATCTATCTGTATGCCGAATTACTTCGGCACTTCCGCGGCCTACCCGAAGGTCATCGGGGGGTGTCGCCCCTAACTTCCTATTTGGCCTTGCTTAACGCGGGGTTTACCACGGCTTTGCCTTGCGGCAGGCCGAGCGGGTTCTTAGCTCCGCACTTTTCACCCTTACCCTTGCGGGCGGTATTGTTTCTGCGGCACTTTCCGTCCTTCGCAACTTACGAACCGAAGGCCCGGGATTATCCCCGGCGCGCTGACACCTAAGCCCGGACTTTCCTCCCCATTGGGGCGGTTGCCCGACTCGGATCATCGGTAGTATGTAGTTTTCACAAGCTCCTTATTACCTTTTCTCCATTTGTTCGCGTTATGTTTAACGACCAATTATTCATCTTTGCTAACATTATATTCTTTAATTCTTTTTTTTCCAGCGAAAAACGTAATTTACTTGAATTTTTCTTAACGTTTCCGATATTAATGACTGGATAATTTTTTCGTATTTCGTATATTCGATAAAAAGGCGTCAATAACTCGATTTTTGGCCACATTATGATCGAACCGAACAGAATTCTGACACTTATAGTTCTCGTCGTCATCTGCTTCTGGCTTTTGACTACACTTTCTAATTTATTGATACCATTAGTGTTAGCGCTTTTTTTAGTGATGGTTCTTCAGCCGATTCTTTCTTTCCTTAACCGAAGAAAATTCCCGAACTGGCTTTCCGTGGGCATCGTGTCGATTATCACGCTTCTATTGCTTTTTGCTTTTGTGATGATAATATCGAGCACTGCGGCGCAGGTTGCGGATCAGGGCAAGATTTTTGTAACCCGATTGTCGATGAAGCTAACGGTTGTGCTCGACTGGGTAAATGGGCTTGTCGGCTCGAAATTGAACATCGATTATCTCGAGGGTCTTCTTGCGGATTCTCTTTCGAGCGGATGGATTACAAAGGCTTTGGCAAATTTAGCGAAGATGCTTGGCTCTTTCCTTGGAAGTTTCCTTCTATTTGCGTTTTATTTCATCATATTATTGGCCGGCTTCAATAATTACGAGAAATACATACGTTATGTAGGCGGCGAGGAGCAGGGTGAATCTTTTCTGAACACTTTTGAAACGGTGATGAACTCGATTTCGACCTATATGGGAGTAAAATTCCTTGTAAGTCTTTTAACTGGAATACTTTATTGGGCGATTTGCTGGGCATTCGGTATTGAATTCGCCATGTTCTGGGGATTTTTAGCCTTCGCGTTGAATTTTATTCCGAGCATCGGGTCGATTATTGCGACAATTCCGCCAATATTAATGGGCTTAATTTATCTTGACAGCGGTGTGCAAATTCTTCTTTTCTCGCTACTTTTGGTTTCTGTTCAAATGCTTGTGGGCAATGTTCTCGACCCTTATTTATTGGGGAACAGGCTTAAACTGAACATTCTGACTGTAATACTCGGGTTATTATTCTGGGGCTATATTTGGGGGCCTGTTGGGATGTTGCTTTCGGTGCCGCTTCTGGTGCTGATGAAAATCATTCTCGAACAGAATTCCGAGACAAGCATGGTCGCACGGGCTATGGAATCGGCGAAGTCCTCCAAAATGGAGCCCGCGTCGCAAGAGTCTTGATTCAATTCCATGATAAAGGGGTGATAAATGAAAAAGTTGAGCTTGATTTTATTATTCACGCTTTTCGTATCAATAGTTATTGCTGAAATTCCTTCTGCATGGCCGCTTGAAACGCTTATGGGAGTCGAGTTACTCGAATCCTCCAATGGCGAGTTCCCCCCCTGCGCAGATATTTTATCCTGCTATTTTAATGCGCAGTCGAACCGTATTCGGCTTCGGTTGCCGATGATGACAAATTTCATAACCGGCGAGAACGAGTTTTCCTCGTATAATTGCGGAGTCCAAATCGAAATCGCCTATTCGGGCGCGCTGTCCGACGGCGTTCTCGGATTCTCGCATAACAATACGATATTTCTCGCCGTCGGACACGACGGACGAACCTCTGCATGGGCTTATAACGGTGCCCCTGTCGAGATTGACGAGGTCTATTTCGCGCCGGAATTTGGAATAATCGAAGCGGAGGTTCGTCCGCCGGCTGAAGCCGAAGGCTTCGGCGCGCGCCCTGTAGTGCGGGTCGAGACATTTGTGGACGGCAGAGCGGCTGATATCGCACATTTCGACCCCGAACTCTTTCCGACATACACGACAAACTGCGCATTTATGCATCACGGCAATCAATCGCTGTCCTACACCGATGTTTTCCGCGGAAGATGGGACGACGGCCATGGCGGCCTTGCGAGCGGTTTTGACGAGGTTCTCGAAGTGCACCAGTTATATTCGATACCGGGGAATTTTCATATCAGCGGGACACTTATCTCTGCGGCGGCTTGGTATGACGCCGATTTCAATACATGGGTGGCAAACGGTGTTTCCGGAGGTTGGATAGAAGTTAACACAAGCGCATACGCACAGCATATAATGCCCTTCGTGGCGGACGAGATGAACGACTGGGCTGTTAGCATCGAAAATGCCCTGGTTGACCATTTTTACGGGTTCACACCGCGAGTTGCATGGGTTCCGGAAAGGGTTTTTCTCGACGGCCCGGGCGGGGCATACCCCAACGCGGGTGTCAGCGATTATATCGCGGACAATTTTGCTGATAACGGGGTTTGGGCGATTATTCTCGACGATGACATTCATCTGGCGGGACATGACAATCACCAAATCCATTATTTAAACGGAAGCACGCTTAGATTAATACCACGCGACAACGATTTTACGGGCAAACTTCACGCTGGAGACGGCGGTGGCGCGCTCAATAATCTCGTCGGAATGGCGAACAATTCGTCGGGGCCTTATCGAATAGCTGTTTACGCCGATGATTGGGAAATGGCCGCCGAGATGGGCGAATGGGCATCGAGCATGCCGAACGCACTCGACGCTTATGAATGGATTATCCAGCAGTGTCACCTCGAATCGTCGTGGCTTTCGACATGGAAGCTCACCGACGCCGTTGTAAGCCCGAATTTCAACGGTGTAGGGGTTACACCCGCTTACGGCACACACTCTTCGATTGGCGGGACCAACGGTTACGGCGGCGGGAATAACGCGTGGTACACACACTGGGCCAGCTATTCAAGCCCATCCGACCAGCACTCGCCGCAATGGAATTTTGGATATATCTGGTTCGACGCAAAAAATAACCTTATGACCTGCCCAGATAACAACACCGCGCAGGCCGGATGGTATGTGCTTATGTCGAAACTTTACGAGACCGGTTGGCATGACGGCATGGGCGGCTCGATTTCCGGCTGGCAGATGAAGCATTCGGCTCATATCAAGAACGCGAACGTTTATGCCGAAGCCGCGAGATGGGCTAACGGCGATCTCGGAACCGGGGTAAGCGCGACCTATGCCGATTGGGATCACAACGGCGATAACGAGCTAATCCTTCGCAACGGCAGAGTGCTTGCGGTTTTTAAACATATTGGCGGACGCGCGCATTGGATTTTCGGGCGCGGTGGCACGACAGGATGGGAAGGCTCGATTGCTGGCAACTGCAATGTCTATTGGGAAGGCACCGAGGGCGATTATAACGATGCTAATCATATCGCGCCTCTCTCCGATGTCAGCGTTGGCGGACACGATTATCAACATAGTCTCTACAGCTCTGAAATCCTCTATAGCACAGCTGATTCTGCGGAAATAAGATTTACAAATTATTATGTCGATAAGCGAATAAAAGTGAAATCCGGTGAGCCATTTTTCCGTGTTTATTACGACACCGGCCCCGATCACATATATGTCAAATCCGGGTTCACGCCCGATTTGGTCGATATCATCTGGAACGCTGATATGAACAGGCTTTGGAGTGCGGGAAGTTACTGCGGTTTTCATAATCCGAACACACGCGCTTCTGCGGCGATAATTATGGGCACCGGTGGGGCGTCCCATTCCACCGATTTCCAGAGCACAATTCTTCGCGGCGACGAAATTTCCGGCTCGGGCGGTTTCGGGTTCCGTATTTTTGCGGGCGAATTGGCAGATGTCGCGGGGATGTCCTCGCCGACATTGGCGACACTTTCCGCCGGAGTTACCGATATTTATCCGCCGAAGGCCTACTATGCCAGCTATCACCCCGGTACCGGCGTAATGGAGATAGCTTTTGGGGACACTGTCAAGTATAACATGGTAACGATGGCAAATATCGGCATCGACCGCAACGGCAATGGAGCCTCCGATGTTACTCTCGACGGCACATGCACGGTTATCAACACCTCGCACGCCAAGATTATACGGATTACTCTGTCGCCGGCAAAAAAGACCGCGGTTAACGCATTGGTTATGACAAATCCGCATCTATGGCTCTCCGCGGGCGCGTTTAGGGATTTGCGCGATAATCTGAACACAACACAGACCGCAACGGTCGGTTCGGGAGTTCAGTTGAATGTCCTGCCGGCGACGAGCATCACAATCGACGGCTATATAGACACATCGGAATGGCTTCCGGCGATGCATGTCATCGACGACCCGGACGATGATTCGCACTGGGGCGCTTCGAATGAGCTTTACGATCTTTATATGTTCTGGGATGATACCTATCTCTACCTCGGTCTTCACGGTGTAAAAGAGGCCGCGAGAAGCATGGTTGTGAATTCGTGGCTAATTTACCTCGATACAGATTGGGGCGGCCCGAACGGCCAGTCCGATCTTCGCGAAATAAGTTCTTGGGACAGGAACGCGCAGTTCTCCGGCGGATTCCGCGCCGATATTCAATATGGCAGTTGGGGCGCGATGGATGGCGATGTCTGGCGTATCACAGGCCCGACTACCGCGGTGCAGATAACCGACGGCGTAATCGTGAATACCGACCTAAGCGCGGCGCGTCCGGGAAGCGAAATCGCGATTAGTTGGAATTCTATCTACGGCATAGGCGAGGGTTTTGTAAATCCCCTGTCAACTATCGCTATTTGCGCGAGTTTGGCTGGAACGAACGATGACGACAATCTCGGCGGCGACTGCATTCCGAACCAGGCCTCGGCCTCATTTCCGGTTCTCGACAGTTTCTATGTGCAGGTCATCGATGCCGATGGCGACGGTCTTCCTGACGATTTCTTCGATGTCGTGGGAATTAGTGAACATGCTCCTTCTCGCGCCGAAAGTTTCGGAATACGAGCCTGCCCGAATCCCTTCAATTCTGCGGTTGAGATAATTACTTCGACTCGTAATAACTTGACAGTTGAGATTTTCGACATCAAAGGCCGGTTTGTCGATAGGGTCGAAATCGAGGCGGGAAGAGGAATTTGGCGTCCAAAAGAGGAAATGCCGACTGGAATATATTTTGCAAAAACAGGAAAAGGCTCCGATTCGATAAAAATAACTTATCTAAAATAGCGCTAAATTGTCAATAAAATAATAATTAATAGTTGGTATCTCTTTGTAGTGTAATGAGATATATTCAGAGTATTGTGAAAAACCGAAGCGAAAAATGTCCTTGCGAAGATGAAAAAAGAGCTTATTTTCTAATTAAGCGGAAATCAGTCGAAATGGACTGAAAAGCACAAACGCACTCGTAATCGAAAGATTTATTCTATTCCCGCCCTCACAAATACGCGGAGTTATCGATTGATCGGCTCTCTGCGGGAGTATCATCATTATTCCGAAAGGGGAAATACGATGAAACAGTTTACAATTATCGCCCTAATTGCCGTATTATGCGCACCTTTGTTTGCCGAGGTTGGCTGGTGCGGCGAGATATGGCCGAATTCCGGAAGCGAAAGGCCCACCGGAGACCCTATAACAGTATATTTCCAAATTTGGAAAGGCGGAACGACAGACTCCCCCGGAAGAGGCGAAGGAATCGCCGCAACGCTCTACTGGAGAGAATCCGGTGCGGCGGTTTGGGAAACGGTCGAGTTGGATTATAACACGGATGTCGGAAATAACGACGAATATTTTGGCGATATTCCCGCGCCAGTAGCAGAAGGTGTCATCGAATATTATTGCGAAGCCCTCGATTCAACCGATATGGTCGCCTCGACCGGCACAGACCAAAATGGTGTCGCGCTTAACTTGCTCGATCCCGGAATTCTGAATATAGTCGATGCGATTGAAATCGATGTTACGGTAACATTCCAGGTCGATATGAGCCTTGAAATAGTCTCCGATGTTGTTACGCTTTCCGGCTCTTTCAACGGCTGGAATACATATGCCGACACGATGACCGACCTCGATTCGGACGGAATATTCACAATTGACATAGTTTTTCCGGCGGGAAGTTCTCCGAGTCACGAGTATAAATACGTCAAAGACGGTGTTTACGAATACACATCGAACAGAATTCTCACCGTAGATGATTCTTCACCTACCCAAATTCTACCGGTTGTATTCTTCGAGGATCGCGACCCTGCG
The DNA here is from genome assembly GCA_964459995.1 of uncultured bacterium. Lineage (GTDB taxonomy): Bacteria > UBP14 > UBA6098 > UBA6098 > UBA6098 > CAZSHG01. The sequence continues at coordinate 278,874 of CAYWOR010000001.1, forward strand.
GACTATACTGATATTGACATCGATGTCCATTTCCGTGTTAATATGTCCGCGGAAATTGTAACCACGCCCTATGTTGCGGGAAATGTTTTTCCGCTTGTCTGGGGCTGGGATGCTGGATGGAACGATGCCCTTATTCTTTACGATGACGGCGCGCATGACGACGTCGCCGCGGGCGATGGAATTTACGGCGCGATATTGACTTTTCCGGCGGGAAGCTGGCGGTATATCGAATACAAGTTCACAACCGACGGCACGGATAACGAGCCTTTGCCGCCCTTCGAGAATCACACTTTCGAGCTTGGCGATGTCTCTCCGCAGGTTCTTCCTATCGATGTTTTCGGAAGTCTCGAAAATGTTTCCGAGGTGGTCTTGCCTAAGGGTTTTTCGGTGAAAGTATCGCCGAATCCTTTCAATTCTGCGGTCGAAATCGCTGTGCAGGCACTTAGAACAGGGAATTTGGAACTTTCGGTTTTCGGAATCGACGGGCGACTTGTCAAAATTATTTATTCGGGAAATATCACGGAAGGCAATAATATATTCCGCTGGGATGCTGTTAATGAAAACTCCGGGTTATATTTTATCAAAATTGAGAATAATGGAATTTCGCACACGGAAAAAATCCTTCTTGTGAAATAGGACGATTTGAAATCATCTGTTGCCATAATTACTTTGATTGCGGCTTTTGCCCTCCTCGCGATTGCACCCTATAACAGCCCAATTATCGATGGTGCAATTGAGGCGGACTGGAAACCGGACGAGAACATCCTCTCGGATCCGCCAAATGACAGCCCTTGGAGCGGAAACGAGCTTTGCGAATTATGGTTGACATGGTCTGCGGATCATCTATATATCGGTATCGAGTTTTCCGTGTCAGGAAATGGCGTTACTGTCTATATCGACGCCGATGAGGGCGGCACTTCAAGTTTCCGCGCAGAAGACGACTGGGAGGGCGCTTGGCGGCGCGATGTTACCTCGGAAAGGCCTATAGATATATTTATGGGCGGCTGGAATGGCTCCGCGATGAGTGTTTATCGAGCGGGCACGACAAATTCAATCGATATAAGCGGTTTCTGCGAATCTTCCACAGGAGCGGGTTTCGAGGCCGAGGTGAAAATTCCGTGGGCGCAGATTTACCCCTCCGGAATGCCGGTGGGCGCAGAAATAGCTGTGGCGGTGCTTCTTGTCGGAGGGGACGACTATTTCGCCGCGGACGCTATGCCGGATCAGCCAACAGTTGGCGACGGTGCCGGACCGGATATCCTCGAGAATTTCCAGATTGTTGCCGTGGATTCTGACAGCGATGGCGTGCCGGATTTCGCGGGGACTTATATTGCAGGATTTGTGCGATTTTCCGACATCGATACGCCGCCCTATCCGGTGGCGACAATCAATTGTGCAGGGCGTTTCGGCGAATCATCGACTTCTGACGGAAGTTGGCAGTTGCATGGCTTCGCGGTTGGAGATACTCTCGCATCGCTCAAAGCGAAAACTCCGGGGTATCGCGATGGAATCCTTCATGAAATTCTTGTAACCGAGCCGCCCAACGACACGTTGAATATTACTTTGGAGCCTTACACTGGAGCGGTTCGCGGGATGATTATTCCCGCCGTTCAGTGTTCAATCGTAGCGAGATTCTCCGATCAGAGCGACTCCGCGCGCTATTCGATATCAGTTCTAAGCGGCACTGGAGGCGAATTTGCTGTCGGTTACCTTGCGCCGGGATATTGGGATATTACCGCTTATCCTTATTCAGCGGATTTCTCCGCCACGAACGTCGAATCGGTGCGAGTCGCGGAGCCGGAGACGACGGTCATCGAAATTTTCCTCGAAGCCGCCTCGATTCTGCGTGAGTGGACAGATGGTGTCGGCGACGATTATGGCCCGGGGTCATATACTTACCCGACCGAGCCGGTTTTCGTCGATGGTGCTTTCGACATAACCGGCGTCAGGATAAAGGATTACGCGGACGCCGGCGAAATCGAGTTCGAAATCGCAATGCGGAATATTCCCCATTACGGAATAGTTAACTGGGCACCCTTTTATCCGCCCCTAAATCTACAGAAGATAGACATTTATATTGACGCCCACGGCGGAGGCTCCAGCCAAGGTCTTCCAAACCGCAATGTAAATTTCGTTCAGACCGATTATTGGGACTGGGCGATTTCCGCTGACGGTTGGTGGGTCGGGATGTTTGCCTCCAACGGCCAGAGCATTTTCGATGGCTACACTCAGAATGTCATAGATGTTTCGATGACTGCGGACACCTCGGCGAATACGATTTCTATTCGTGTTGCGAAATCGGCTTTCAGAGACCATTTGGGCGTTGCGAATTGGGACGAGTTCGACAGCTGGGATTTCATCGTCCTTGCGATGGGGCACGACGGCGACGGTCTTGGCGGTGTGCGGTGGGTCAACCCCGGAAGCGCGAGCCAGTGGCAGTTTGGCGGCGGCGCGGAGGGGGATATCGATCCGAATATTATCGATATGTCTGTCAGTGCGGGAATCGACCCCGGAACAGGCTCAGTAAAAGAACCGGCGGATCCGCAGGAAACTCAACTCGACTGGACGATTAGCACTCCGGTGAGGCTTGCGGCGCATCGTGCCTTGGATGTTACACCTCCGACTATAGAGTTCGATAGGGAAGCCGAATTGGCGCATCTTTTCGGCACAAAGCACCTTTTAATTCGAACCGAAATCAAAGACGATATTGCGGTCGAAAGCGCTTGGTTACATTATCGGACGGCTGGCGCTTGGGACAGCGTGGCGATGGGAATCACAGAAAACCGCACGACTTGGTTCGGCGACATTGCGGTCGAAGGAAGGCTGGAAGACACAGATATCCCCGATTCGCTGAAATTTTTCTTTACGGCGACAGATGCCGCTGGCAACCGTGCGATTCTTCCCGACGACGGCGATTCGACCGTGCCGAATTATCCTTTTGCGGTGCATAGTGCGAATCCCGGGCGGGTCGTTTCCGCGCCGATAACCGTGGACAGCCTTAGAATATGCCTTCCGCAGAGTATGGACACTCTCGATTTCGATTTTGTATCCGGCGATATGATTCGAATCGCGCGGGCAGATTTGACTTCCTCCGGCACGATTTGCGTTGCAATTTCCTATCCGGCGGTCGTAGCGCGTGAGGGTGGTTTGGCGCGGCTTTCCGAAGTTAGACGGCGCATCGAAATCGGCGGTGCGGACATTTTCACACCTATGAATTTGCGGCTTCACTGGCTTGGGGGGAGAATTTCCGGGTTCGAGCCTTCGCAGTTGGTCTTATGCGAATACAGCGCGGATATCGCTCCGAGGCCCTACGGCGGAGTATTATATGAAAGAGCGAATACAATACTCGGCGAGGCTTTTCCCGGCACCGGTTTTTGGGCTGTCGGCGAGGATTTGCGAGATTTTCGCGGCAAGGGCGCATTGCGGAATATCGCCTTTTCGCCCAATCCATTCTCCCCAAACGGAGACGGCGTCTATGACCGGGTCGCAATCAGCTGGGAATCTGATTTTGACGGCAGTATGGATGTGGATATTTACGATATTAACGGTAATTTTGTGCGCGAATTGCATCGCAACACAAGTTTCCGATCCGGTAAAAGCCCCACGACATGGTGGGATGGTATAACACACAATGGAACAGTCGCGAAAGCCGGTATTTACGCTGTCCGATTCGAATATACATATATCGGTGAAGAGGGAGTTCAGCTAAGAACAAGGATTAACAAACCAATAGTGATTATAAAATAATAACATTTCAATGGAGGTAAGATGTCAAGAGCGGAAATCAAAGTCGGAGATCTCGAGTTAGTAATCGAGATCGAGAAGGGTAGCATTGCGGAGAAGCTCGAACAGCTTTTCAGCGCGATGAGACTCGAAGGCGCCGCGGCAAAAGTTGAGATCGCCGAGGCGGATACAAAGGCAAAACCCAAGCCGGAGCCGAAACCGCAACCGGCTGTCGAAGCCGAACCGAAGACCGAAGAAAAGCCGGTCGAAATCAAAGAAAAGGTCGATGAAAAGCCCAAGCCAAGGCTCAAAATCCGTGAAGGCACAATGAACAAGAACATTGTGGAGGACAAAGCGAAGATGCTTGTGGAATCGAAAAAGTTCAAAGGCTTCAGGGAAGAGCTAAAGTCCAAAGAAGAGCTTGCATACAAACCCGAGCCTAAAATCGAACCGAAACCCGAGCCAAAAGTCGAGGTTAAACCTGAACCGGTAAAAGAGGAACCGAAACCGGAAATAAAACCGGAACCCAAAGTCGAGGTCAAGGTCGAACCTAAACCGGAGATTAAGCCGGAACCGAAACCCGAGCCGAAGCCGGAACCGAAGCCGGAACCTAAGCCGGAACCTGTTGCTGAAATCAAACCCGAACCTATGCCGGAACCGGAGCCTATGCCTGCAGTTACTCAGGCTAAGGGCGATATCGATGTGACCGCTTTCGCGAAATTCATCTCGACATTCCCGGAAAAGCTCAACGAGCCATACACTATTCTGGCTTTCGCTTCTTTCGTCGATAGGACTTTCGACGCGAGGGAATATTTCGATGTTATGGAGGCAATCGGTGTGCTGAACCCTAAAACGCGTAAAAGATTCCTGATTTACACGAATCTGCTCGCGAAACTCGGCAAAATCGATCAGCCCGGGAAAACGACTTTCCGCATTACGGAAAGAGGCAGAAGCGATCTTCAGAAAAAGCTCTAATAAGGATTAATCATGAAAATGGCAATAGCTGTCGTTATCTCGCTTGTTATCGGCTTTCTCGTCGGTTTCGTGCCTTTGTCGATGAAACGCGCCGAACTTAATGCCGAGGTTACCGCCCTCAAGACCATGCTTGACGAAGCAAAGTCTCTCGCCGAGAGAACCGAACTCGAAAGGGTTACCCTGAATGCTTTTATCGGAGCATATGAGGGCGCGATGAATAAAAACTACGGCATCGCACAAAACCGCGCTATTTCGGGGTTTGACAAGGCGGAGATTCTCGCACAGAGGGGAATATCGCCCTATAGCAATATTGTCTCCCTTCGCGACGAGACGGTGTCGATCCTTGCTAAAGCCACTGACGACGCGCAACCGAAGGTCAGGTTGTTGCTTTTTAGTCTCTACAAGGAACAATAGCCGATTTGCGGAATGTAGTCTTCATATTTGCGATTCTCGTTTTCAGCGCTTTTGCGTTGCACGAGGAACAGACCGCTCCCGCGCGGATGCTTGGGATGGGGGGGACAGTCGTAGCGGCCGGAAATGGCGTGTCGGATGTCCCCTTCAACCCTGCTATTTCAGCTGGAATTGGCAGAATGTCGCTTGCCGGGACATATTCAGCACGCTGGGAGCTGGAGGGGTTTCGTGAATATTCCGCCGCATTTGCGATGCCCGTGCGCTATGCAAATTTCGCGGTATATTGGCATGAGCGCAGTGTTGGCGATGTTTACGGTGAACACACCGCCGCGCTTAATGTGTCGAAAACCTTCCACGACGATATCCATGTTGGCATAACCGCAAAATTGTTGGCTACTTCCGCTCCCGGTGCGGAGCTTTGGGACGATCCGGCTTATAAAGGCGCCGTATATACGCCATGTGCAGATTTCGGGGTTCTTTATACACCAGGTGAAAAATGGCGCTTTGGCCTTTCCACGCGCAGTCTTGGTGCTCCTGAGGTGAAGCTTCTCGATTCGAGCATCGAAGGGGAGAAACTCGGAGGGCAGATTGCGCTCGGAAGCTCATGGGAGGCGGCACCGGACCTGATTCTCGCGATGGATATTCTCTCTCACGAGGGGAATCTGCATAGGTGGACACCGCGAATCGGAATGGAGATAACCTTTTTCGAGACTGTGGCTCTTCGTGCGGGCGCTAATGGCGAAAGACTCTCTATGGGGGCTGGTTTGAAAGCCGATAGATGGGCTTTCGATTTCGGATTGCTTAATCATAGATGGCTGGGCAATATCTACAGAATAACATTGAGTTTAAACTACTAAATACGGAGTATGGCGATGAAAAAAACTTTCTTATCAATGCTAATTCTTTTCGCAATGATTATGGTTGGATGTGCACCGAAAGTTATGATCCCCCCAAAAATCGATCTCTCCAAATATGAGAAAATCGGTTTGTTGGAACTTAACTCCAATTCGGAGGGGAATTTGACGCCCTATCTTACCGAGCGTTTGCTTCAGTCGATTCTCGAGGATCAGCCGGGGATAATGGTTGTGGAGCTTGGCAGAGAGGAAGATTTGCTGTATCAACTCGGTTTTCAAACGATGACACCGGATGCGATTCGTGCTATCGGAGATAACTATAATATCAAGACTATTCTCAGCGGAATCATCGATTTTACCTCTCCTGCAACATCTGTGGATTTCAGCGGCGGGCTAAAGAGCATGAGCGTAACCTCGTCCGTTTCGGCGATGCTGACTCTTAAAATGCGCGATTCCGCCTCCGGAGTTACGGTCTGGAGCGGTTCTTCACGCGCTGAACGCGAGATTTCCGATGCAGGATTTTTCGGGGGGACATTCCATTTCGATGCCGAAAACCCCGAAAAGGCTTACGGCAAACTCGCCGACAAACTCGTCCGCGACGTTACGAAAGATTTTCGTGTAACCTACGAAAGGCGAAGGGATTAGCGAGTTTATCGATGGAGACAAAATACGAAATAGCAAAGAACTGGTTTGCGCGCTATGTTGGCGTTAGCATCGACGAAATGGGCGATAGAATACTCTTGACTAACTTTCGGCATTATCTCGAAAGCTTCGCGAATAGGTTCGATGTTCCAATTCATGGTATCGGCGGACCGATGCAATCCGCGACGAACTCCGAGGGGTTATCGTTGATAAATTTCGGCATGGGCTCGCCCAACGCCGCAACCATAATGGATCTGCTTTGCGCCCGAAAACCGCAGGCGGTGCTCTTTCTCGGTAAATGCGGCGGTATCAAACATGCGGCGGAAATCGGTCATTTCATACTTCCGATAGCCGCAATCCGCGGTGAAGGGACTTCGAACGATTATTTTCCCCCCGAAGTGCCTGCTTTGCCGTCGTTTAAACTTCATAAATTCGTGTCGGAGAAGATACTAGAACACGGCCACGAATATCGCACCGGCGTTGTTTACACAACGAACCGACGGCTTTGGGAGTGGGACTCGGATTTCAAGGAGTATCTGCGGAAGATTTCGGTAATCGGAATCGATATGGAGACCGCGACGATTTTTATTGTCGGACACGCGAACCATATTTCGCATGGCGCGCTGTTGCTTGTCTCGGATACCCCTATGACTCCGGAGGGTGTAAAAACAGAGGTTTCCGACCGCACGGTAACCGAGAAATACGCCGAGCTTCATCTTCAAATTGGAATCGAGGCAATGAGCGAAATAACTGACATGGGAGAATTAATAAAGCACTTCACTTTTTAAGTAAAGTCAATTATTAATAGGGAGAAATCGCGACTTATTCGATGAAAAAATTCATTGCGACATTATTTCTCTTCGCCGCAGGAGTTTTTGCAGTGGGGCTTGGGGGATATTACGAAATCCAGACCCGCCTCGCAGAGGACGGCACATGGCAATTGTTCGAGCCGAATCATCGATTCGAATTGCGCCTTCACGCCTCACCTTGGCAGGACACCGAGGCTTTTGCGAAATTCTATGCCGAGCTTTCGCGAATGCAGGATAACGATCCCGAAAGGCGTCTTCGGGAATACACTCTTCTCGAAGGGCACCTCAAATACCGATGGCCACAGCATTTCGAGGTTTTAGCCTTCACGAAGGAGAACCGGTTTTGGTTTTCGCAGGGGCTTTTCGAGGTAGTTACCGCGGATCGGCTTGCGGGGGATTCGCAAGCGCTTCGTATGGATTTCTGGGGTTTCGGACCGGTGAGCGGGCTGGCTTATTACAATGATTGGTCGGGCTCCTCGGGAAGAGAGGATGCTCTCGTAGGGCGGATAAATGCACCCTTTTGGAAGGACAGAGTTCGTTTTGGGGCAACTGCCGCGCGAAAAGATTGGGGTGCTTCAACCTCCGATTATAATGCGGTCGTCGGCGGTGATGTTGGAGTTTCTGTCGGGCGGACAATCCCTCAATTGAGGCATTTCGGGAATATCGACATCACAGCGCAGGCCGCTACGAGCAGGACGCCTTTTGAGCCTCAGAGTGCCGACGACTTGATTTGGGCGGTGGAGATGCGTCAGCTCAAGCTCAAGGATTTCGAGCTTCAGGCGCGTTATCACGATTATGGCGCTGATTTTCGTAGCTATCTCTCGAACCAATTCGATTACGAGCAAAAGTTCAATGAGAGCGGCTATTATCTTCGCGGGGTCTATTTCTTTCCGATGAAGGCTGTCAATCTTTCTGCGAGTTATTCGCACACGAGCGCTCCTCAAAATAGGCTTCAGATAGTGTCCGAGTCGAACCCAAACCGGGATTATCGTGAAATATATGGTGAAATATATATTGAATGGGTCAACAATATTAAATCGAGAGTTTACTTCAAACAATACAATGGATGGGATCCGACCTATAACTCGAATCGCGATTATCCGACGTTTTTTGGCGAGATGAGCCTTGAAAACAGCCTTGCGAAAGTGCGTGCGCAGGTTCGCGCCAAAGATATTGGCACACCCTATCAGGTCATTGCGACAGGTGCGGAGATAAATGTCAACCTATCGAAAGATTTGAAACTTTATGCGCGCGCTGTCAATGCCGCCGAAGACTACGAATCACGCCAAACAGCTTTTGTGCAACTTCGCTATGAGAGATTCCAGCCAGCGGAGATTTTTCTCGAATTTGGTAATCCGGGAGATTCTGATAATGACCTCACAAATGACGATGATTTTGTCAATGAGGCCGCCAGTCATGGGGTTAACAAGCAAATAAAACTTTTCGTAAAGGTGTATTTCTGATGAAAGAAAAAATACAGCTTCCGTTGGATTTCAAAATGTGGACAATGGTTCCCGTATATCTTGTGCTCATTGGAATTGTCTTTTATTTTGGGAGTGTGCTAGGTGCACGCTGGGCTTGGATGATTGGCTCACTCCTTATTGGAATATTGACAGGAATACCCGCCGCGAAATGGGAACTTGCCGCAATCGGGGAATCATGGGAGGAGATACTCCACGGGCCGCTTGTGGGGTTCCGGCTTGCATATTTCAAGAAAGAAGGCGCGCGCAGAAGATCCTTCTATTTTCTGATTATGTCATTACTGGTTCCAGTGATTTATTTTCTGCTATCATATAATTTTTATTGGTATAGATATTTATCCGAGTCCGACATTCGGGATTCCCTTTATCTAATGGTTCGTTGGAATGGATGGTATTGGTTCCCTTATGTTTTCGGGATGTCATTTTCCAGCACATGTCTTCCGCGCCTTATAGCGGCGGAGAGCTACAAACACGATAAAATCCCCTATCCGCGCGGGGTGAAAGATGCGAAATAAACTTGACAGACATGTTTTGGCGATTTTATCCGCCGGAGTTGTGGTAATTATGTCGCTGACAGCTTTAGCGGCGGTCGAGATGTCGGAGATGGGTGCGGTTTTCACTTTGGATGCACCGGAAGCACAATCCGTGCATCTTACAGGTGATTTCAACGGCTGGTCGGAATCCGCTACGCCGATGAAATTGGCTGGCGGTCTTTGGCGTGTCGAACTCGAACTCGCCCCGAAACGTTATGAATACAAGTTTTTGGTCGATGGGAGATATATCGAAGACCCTGATAATCCAAACACAAATCCCGATCCCTATGGCGGAGTGAATTCCGTTGTAACGGTCCACCCGAGCGGAGAAGTGCCTCTTCCCGACGACCCGCGAGGCGATCGAATTGATCCAAAAAAACTTTCCGATTCGAGCGCGATTCTTTTCGAGTATCAAAACCCAAATGCGCGCAAAGTATTCATTGCAGGCGATTTCAACGACTGGTCAACCGAAAAAAATCCATTGATGAACGATGGAAATGGGTTATGGAAAACAACGATTGACATATCGCCGGGTAAATACGAGTATAAATATTACGTCGATTATGAATATATTATCGATCCTAACAACCCTAATCGCGTTCCTGACCCCTATGGCGGCGAGAATTCGATTATATATGTTCCGATATCGGATTACGATTTGATTGACGACGGCTTCAGAGGTAATGAATTTGTGGAGGTGATAGATTCACACGAACCGCAAACACGAATGCAGACTCAACCCGATGCGAATCGTTCTGCAGAAGGGACGGAATATGCTTTCGAGTATTACAACCCCGGAGCGAGGCAGGTTTTTATCGCCGGTGATTTTAATTCGTGGTCTCCAAACGCCGCGGAAATGGTCTCTACCGGCGAAGGCAATTGGTCGAAAAAAATTGTCTTAAAGCCGGGAAAATATGGTTATAAATATATTGTCGATGGCAACTGGCAACCAGACCCTGAAAATCCCAATACACAGCCTGATGGCTACGGCGGAGTGAATTCGGTAGTGGAGATTTCGAAATCCGGCGAAATTGTGAGGTCAGAGAAGGCCAAAATTGCCGACCGTGTGTCGAACACTTTCGCAAATAGCAGGGTCTATATCGGCGGGAAATACACCGGTATCGCCGAAAGTAGGTGGAATCGCGACGGCGACGGACGTTTTCGCCTCAATGTGCCGAGGCATCGAATGGAAGCCTTCTTGCGGGTTAAAATAAGCGATAATGTGCGCGCGGTGGGGGCTTTGAGTTTTGATACAAAAGAGGCTGAAAGGATTTACGAGACATCTCTTGCAATGGATAGTGCCGCAGTAGAGCTTGTCAACGATAATTTCCGTGCACAAATATACTATAACCGGCCTGTGGGCGGGCTTGGCGACCCGTTGGATATGGTTGGGAACTCGGCGATGGCGGGGAGCCCCGATGTCGAGATTCCTTTTGGAATGGGCACTGGCGGAATTAAAGCCGAAGGCGAGCTTTTCGGTGCGAAGTTGACCGGTATCTACGCCGATAGGTATCACAGCAGAGCGGCCCAATTGCCCGACGGCGCGCTTCTCGACGGTCTCGGAAGGCCGACTTTCGGGCTTTTCGCAGAAGATGTAATCTCGCCATCTCCAAACCCGAACGCTTACACAGGATATTCGACAGATATTCTCGCGGCGCGGATTTCACGCGGGATAGGACCTACGGAGATCGGCGCATCGTTACGAATGGATTCGGGGAATTGGTGGTATTCTTACGCATCCATGAGTTTGCCGGAACTTTCCGAGTGGGTTGATTCCACCGGCTCTACAAGCGATTGGTTCGCACTTGGCAAAACAGAATGGCTTTATGGCGCGGATTTGCGGCTTAAAATAGGCCCCACGAGCCTTTGGACAGAGTATCTGCTATATGACTATGTCGGTGGAGTTGTCGCAGGAAATCGTGAAAACGATGCTCGCGACAACAACGGTCCTATCGACCTCGAACTCGGCGCTAGAAAGGGAAATCTCGGCGATGTTGGATTTGGAATCGATCTTTTCGATTTGGCCATAATCGGCGGCAAATACTCGTCCTTGGTCTATTCCGCTCCGAAGGACAGCGGCGTTTACTTAGAGCCGGCACCATCGATTTCCGGAAGCGGAAGGGTCGATATGACATATTTCGAGCTTGTCCCGGAGGTCTCGACAACATGGTGGGAGAGCTACGACCTCGAAATCGGCCTTCAGCGATATTTTCCGGTTACATTACGCGGAGGAATCGAGAAATCTGCGGATTCGTTTACTGATACTCGTCGGGATGTTCGAAAACTCGGCTTCTCGGCAAAGGGTTCTATCCTTTGGGATTTCGTTCTTTACGATATTTGCGGCGATTGGGCAAACGCGGAATATGCTGACGGAGCTACTCAATTCGAGTTCTTATCGAAGTATGCATTGTCAATAAATCTTACCGAGAATTGGTATGTCGGTGTGGATGCAGTATTTCACGCCATCGAAGCTATTTCCGCCGAAGATTCGATATTGTGGGACGGCGTGTCCAAACCTTTGTTCGCATATATTCAATATAGCCCTGTGCAAAATGTCCGAATGCAGGTTTACTGGGGCTTCCATCCCTCGATGGCAAACGGCTGGGTCGCGGGACGCCGCGAATTTGTCGATACATATATGCGCGAAAACGGCGCGACCTTCGCCGAGGCGTGGGAAGAGCTTGATAAAGTCCGTCAGATTGGGTTCCGCGGCGAAATCGATTTCTAAGGGGCGTTTATGAAAAGGGCTATCGAGACATTCGCAGTTATCGCAATTCTTTTTTTCTGCGCCTGTGCGGTTGGAGATGCAATCAAAAACAGGCTTCCGGCACCTCATAGAGTTGACGGAGGTGTGCTTTTCATGTATGAATACCCCGCCGCCAAACATGTGCAGGTTTGCGGAAATTTCAACAATTGGTGCGGAACCAAAGACACCGGCGGAATTCTCGATCCATCGATCGGGGTGATGTCCGACGAAAACGGCGACGGAATTTGGGAGTTTAAGATCGATCTTCCACCGGGAAGATACCAATATAAATATGTCGTGGACAGAATTAGCTGGGTGATGGACCCCTCGAACCCGAACATCGATTCGGAAGATGGCATCGAAAACAGTCTTCTGATTCTCCGTTAGAGCGGGTTTGAACGTTAGGCGATTATAGAATATTTTGAAAACCGCTTCTGTATCCTTGACTCGACTCGAAAAAACGATATTTTAATTGTGATGAAAATACGGTGAGATATGCTTCGTAAAATAATCGCGATAACTTTCATAATTTTCGCAATAACCGCTCTTGCCGAGCCTGTTGTTGTCGCACGGGATGTTCATGGTTCGGCTTCCGGCCTTAACAATCAACGCACGATTGTCCGAAATTCGGGGGGGATTCTTTATTGCGCATATTCCGGTTTCGACGGCGGAAGCTACCAGATTTACATCGCGATGAGCAACGACAACGGCACTTCGTGGGTTCCAGATTGGCGTCAAATAACATTCGACACGACGAATCACTACCAGCCATCGCTCGTAATCGATTCGCAGGACACTCTTCATTTAGTTTGGCGCGGGAACAGTGTTACAGGTTCCGATGCCAATCTGCTTTATGCCAAATGGCCGGCTTTCACAATCACCACACTTTGCGCTTCATCCGGTTATCCGGGGGCATATTGCCCGAGTATGGCGGTCGGTCCGGATGACGATTTGCATGTTGTATGGACAGGTTGCCCTTCCGGATGGCAGGTTCGATATATGCGGTTCGATGTCGCCACCGGCAGTTGGGGACCGACGGAGAATGTCGGTGTGATGACCCCCTCGCGCTGGCCCTCTGTTGAAGCGGACACTGACGGCAACCCGCATGTGGTTTACCGAAACACTTTCGGAAGCCCAAGTCATTACCGTTGCTCGCATCGAATGAAGATAGGCGGGACATGGCGCGGTTTCAACGGCGAAAACCGAGATACCCTCGATGTCTTCCTCGTTTCTGGAAGATCCTCGCTGGAATTCACGAGTATCTATATCGATCCGGACGATAATCTTTACGCCACATGGCAATGGAACGATTATTTCGGAAGCCACCCCGACACGGTGCGTTTTCGGAAATTCAATCATTCTGCCTACACTTGGGGAGCGGAGACAGCGATATGGGGCAACGATAGCTCGGACAGCTACACGGCCTACAACGGCGATGTCGTAGTCGATTCTTCTGGTGTGATATATGTTTTCTACCATGACAACGATTCTTGTTATGTTGCGATTTCCTACGACGGCGGTTTGAGCTTCGTCGGTGACAGTGTTGTCAGCCATGGTAATTACACTGCGCGTTATCCAACCGCGCGCGGCTCGCTATGGCCGCCGTTCAACCGCACAGGCTCATGTATCGACTATGTTTATACTTGGAGCCACCCTGATAGCACGATAAAATATCTAATTTACGACAATACCTGCGGCCAAAAAGAAACAACCTTTGTGGTCGCGGAGACAGTTTTTCCGCCCTCCGGTGTGATTTTATCCTGCTCCGATCAATCTATAATCACCTATATTGCTTGCCCGGAGCCTTGTTCGGTTTCGCTGTTCAGCTCTCCCGCGACTGTCGAGTATTACGATTCCGCCAGCGCGACGTGGCGGCCGGTTTCCGCGCGTGATCCCTCGGTGTGGGAGCCATACGAGGTTCCCGGTGCGGACTGGGTTTGGGGAAGTATGATGTCCGCGGGGCGTGGATATTGGTTTCGCGCCTTTATCGAGCATGACTGCACCGAGTTCTCGCGTGCTACGATAAAAATCCGTTGCGACAATCAGGCGTGGGTCTATTGCAACGACGAATTTGTCGATACGACCAACGGCTATTCCGGCACCGGCCCATGGGGATGGCGGACGATGTTCGAGTTCGACCTGACCGAATTTCTCCATGGCGGGACAGACACTTTCACAATCTTGGCGACAAATGTCAGCGGCTGGGCGGGTCTGGCCTTTCATATCTCGATAGAAAATCCCGGCGGATGTTGTGGTGAAATAGATCCGTGGTCGATAGATTACGTCGTGAACGGCAGACACTATTCTTATGGCGATCCGGAGCTTGATTGGGACGGCGATTCGACGCTGATTTTCACCCCCATGCCGCCGGATACTTTCCAAAACGGCGACACAGTTTTCGCGAAGCTCCTTTTTGCCGCGGACACATGCGTAGGCGAGCTTGACACGGTTGTAACCAACGCGTCGGTATTGTTCTTCATCGACCTTGCGCCGCCGGTGATTCAGCTTATCTCGCCGTCATTTGGCGATTTGACCTCACTGCCGGACAACTTTTTCTTCGGCCTTTGGGACAGCATATCCGGGTTGGACATAGCTTCGATTCGTGCCGATGTCGCCGGGTTGATTTTCGGCGATGGCGAATTCGGTGCGATTTACGCCGATTCGGTTTTCTCCTTCGCCGCTACCGATGTCGGAATTGTCTGGTCGCCGGGAGATTCAATAATCATTAGTATAAGCGCGTGGGATTCACCCGATTTGTGCGATCCGAATGCAGATACACTTCGTTGGGCTTGGTTCATGCGCGACCCGGAAGCTCCTATACCCTCGATTATCGAGCCGGAACCATGGATTTACAGCGCCTGCGCGCCGGAATCCATCATGGTAGAAATACTCGACCCCCACGGCATCGCCCCCGCGACCATCGAACTCGAGATAAACGGCGAGATTTTCACTGTCGATTCCCCCGAGATAAGCTGGGAAGAGCCGGTTCTGACCTATTTTGCAGTCGATGGCTGGCCGAATACCGACACGATACGAGTGTCCTTGAATCACGCCGAGGATATTTTCGGCAACGACATCTCCGCACCGCTACAGTGGGCTTTCATTGTCGATTACGAGCCACCCACCGCGGAGATGACCGCCCCCGCGGTAGAAATGACCCGCGATGTCCGTCAAGATATTGTTATTTGGATCTGCGACCGGCTGTCCGGCGTCGATCCCTCGACCGCATTACTGAACATCGACGGCGCGGAATTTCCTCTTGAAAACATGCAATGGACACCCGATGCCCCCTGCGGCGAGCTTTATTTCCGCCCTGAGGATGTCGGCCTGATTTTCGTAAACGGCGAAACCGTGCATGTCTGCCTGACAATCGGCGACTCCCCAAATAGATGCGCGCCGAATGTCGCCGAATTCTGCTGGAGCTTCCTAATCGAGCCGGAGGTCGGTTGTGAGGTCGTGCCGAATCCTTTTACGCCCAACGCCGATAATATCAACGATGTCGCGATGTTTTTCTATCCCAACATGTTCAGCGAGCCGGCGGAGCTGGTTGTATTCGACACGCGCAACAGAGAGGTCTGGAGATCGAGCATCCCGACACAGGAAGACATTGTGTCCGCCCCCGGAAGACTTTGGGATGGCCGGCGCAAAGACGGCACTCAGGCTGATTCCGGAATCTACCTTTATGTTCTGACCTCCGGCGGCAGGGTGATCTGCAATGGAACACTGTTGCTATTGAGGTGATATGAAAAAGTTAGCGATAACACTTCTTCTGATTTCTACAACCTGCCTTCTCTCTGCGCCGGTTCGCATTGCGCGCGATGTCGCAGGCACAGCCTCCGGTCTCAACAATCAACGCATGATTGTGCGCGATTCGGCGGGCAACCTTTATGTCGCCTATGAAGCAATTATCGGCACAGATAGCGAAATATATATTGCCCGAAGCACCGACAACGGCGCGACCTGGAATTCTGCATGGGCTAATTTGACCTCGAGTTTGAGCAATCATCACCGAATGCCCACTATGGCCATCGATGCCTTCGATACCCTCCATATCATTTGGCGTGGCAATACAACCGGCTCCGACGCCAATCTGCTTTATACACGCTATCCCAACCCATCGATTACAACCATTTGCACATATTCTGCTTATCCGGGTGCCTTTTGCCCATCGCTGGCGGTCGGGCCGAATAACAACCTCCACGCCGCATGGAGTGGATGCCCCTCGAGCTGGCTTGTGCGATATTCGATGTTCAACAGAGCGACAGCTTCCTGGGGGCCGCACGAGGATGTCGGCCCAAGAACCCCTTCGAGATGGCCCTCCATCGACATCGATCAGTCGGGTCGCCCTCATGTTGTCTATCGCAACAACTATTCGAGCAACTATCATATCGCCCATCGAATGAAGGACGGCGCCGCGTGGATAGGTTTCAACGGTCAAAACCACGATTCGCTGGATTTCGACGACATTGCCGCCGCCGTCGAATACACATCTCTTTTCATCGATTCGCTGGAGAATCTTCACGCGATTTGGCAATGGATGGCCGGTTTTATGACCAACGCCGACAGCATCCGATATCGAACCTATTGGAATTCCACCTCGTCATGGAGCGGTCTTCGGACGATTTTCGGGAACACCGCGGCAGATCCGCGAGTTTCATATTCCGGCGATGTCGTCGTGGACGACCATGGCTATGTGTATATCTTCTATCACGATGACGATTCGATTTTTTGCAGAATTTTCTCGAACTTAGGCGCGACTTTTTATCTCGACACTCTTTTGGTCAATAACGCAAAAGCACGTTTCCCGAACGCCCGCGGAAGCAAATGGCCTGCCTTCAACCGCCCGCAATATCCCTGTATCGACTATGTTTACACATGGGCGCATCCCGACAGCCCCGTGGTCTCCCTAATGTTCGACCGGCTTTGCCTCGAACCTGAGGATGTCGATACGACCAAAATCTGTGCGGAAGCGCTTTTCCCGGCGGAGGGGAGTTTCACATCCTGTCCGGATCAGCGTATCGATTTCTTCATCGGCTGTTGCGAGTTCGGCGATACGATCAAGATAACCTCTACCGATACGACCGTCGAGTATTACGACTCGACTTCGGGCACATGGGTGCCGGCCATCGCCCTCGACCCAACCCCATGGGGCACTTATTGGGTGCATCTCGACACGGACAGCTGTAACTGGGTCTGGAGCGAATATCCTGCATTGGGGAGTCATGGCAACTGGTTCCGTGTTTTGGTCGAAAGCGGTTGTTCATCGATCGACACGGCCTTCATTCGCATTCAGGTCGATAATCAGGGCACAATTTACGCCAACGGCACCTATATCGACACGACCCACGGCAACCCCGGAAGCGGCTCCACCGGCTGGCGTATGCTTCACGAATTTGACCTAACCGAGTATTTCCACGGCGGAGTGGATACATTGACCATCATGGGATACAACTCCGGCGGCTATGCGGGTATGTTGTTCGAGCTTTATGTCATCTGTGCCGGTGCGTGTTGCGGCCAAATCGCTCCGATGACAATCGATTTTTCGGTCGATGGCGATCATTTTACAATTCTCGACCCGGAACTCTCCTGGGACGGCGATTCGATTCTAACCTTCATCCCCATCGCTCCGGACACCTTCGAGCATGGCGACACCGTTCACGCCTGCCTCGAAAATGTCGCGGACACCTGCACCGGCTGGCTTGAAGACCCGGTTTGCATCACATTCTATGTCGATCTTCAGCCGCCGGCGATATGGGGCATCGACCCCGCGCCGGATTCAATGGCGCCTTTCGTGCCGGAGTTTTTCGACTTCTATCTCGCCGATTCCATGGCCGGTCTCGACACCGCCTCGATTGTTTTCACCGTGGATGGTGTCGAGCAAACCATCTCCCTGACACCATCCGGCGGCAGTTGGTTCGTCCAATGGGCGCCGGACACCTCGCTCTATAATCGCGGAGATACACTCGAACTATGCGTTACCGCCGCCGATTCGGCCAATTACTGCCCGCCCAATGTCCTCGATTCGTGCTGGTTCTACTATGTTACACCCTGCAGGCCGATGGATATAAGCGTGATTTGCCCGTTACCATGTTTCAGTTTCGTCGCGTGTTCGAGCGCGTCGGTTGTTTTCGCGGTTTCCGACACTTCCGGTTTCGGAATCGACACCACGCGCGCCTATTTCACGGTCATCGAGCACCATCCCTCCACAATAGCTGACACGAGCCGTTTTGCGACACCATCGCCCTTTATTCTTTTCGATTTTTCCTCGGACACCATGGTCGCGCTATGGCGGAATTGGTCGGACGGCGACAGCGTGATAGTTATTCTCGACAGCCTCTTCTCCCTCGACGGCTGTCCCACGACGCCATAGGGCTAAATTCCCCCCCTTTGTTCTGAACCCCCCTTTCGACTCGGATATGACGTTGTTTGCCCGATCGTGATGCTGAAAGTTTGTCCTTTGGAATGCGAAATCGCCTGAAAGGTCATCATCGGCGGCATCATATCGATTTTTTATTGTATTATATTAAATATAGATTTATTAATATTTGAAATGAAATGAATCAAATCAGATTATAATTGATTCATATAAATATTATATCTAACAATAATAGATTTGAATTTATTAATAAACAAATATTATTGCTTAATTATAATAATTTAGTAAATGATAATAAATATGAATTAAATGATTAGGAAATTTTATTAAATGATATTAAAATTAAAACAAATAAAAAAGTAATATGAATAGATAGAAAATCAAAAAGATTAAAAAAATAAAAATTATTAAAAGATAGAAATATAAAAATAATGAAAATAGAATTAATATGAAACAATTGAAAGAAATAATAAACAAAAAGAAAAATAAAATTAACAAATAAAAAATTGAGATGAAAGAGAAAAGAATCGTAATCACTGCAAAGAAAAACGAAATAAATGAATAGAAAAACGTAATAAACGAAAATTTAGCGAACTGTGGCTAAACCATCGAGCGAATTTTGCGTTAAAATCCCTTTTGACGGAAAAGACAGATGATGCACGACCCAAATATCGCAAAATATTCTCCATATGTCTCGATTTCGGTCTCAGGGTTCTCAAATCGAGCAAAATGGATTGCTAATTTGTCCAACACGATTACAAAAGTAGGCAAAGAATTGAAGTCATTGCTAATCAATGAGTTCGAGGAGTCGCTCCACCGAAAAAAGAAATCGCATTGTTTAATAAAAATATTGCCGCGGCATTTGACGCAAACGAAAATTCGATATTGATACCCCACGCACCCTTATCTCTTGACAAAACCACCAGCGAACATTAGCTTTCCTCAAACAAACAATGGAGGTAAAATGAAAAATCTCATCCTAATTCTGTGCATTTTCGCGCTGGTCGCCGCTCCGGCGATGGCCAAGAAAAAGGGGCATATCTCGGTCAACGCTAAAATGGAGCTTTACAACCCCCCCGGCGACGATCTTATCGCCCCAATGTTCACAGTGCAGGCGCGTTACCGTATGAGCGCTTTCTTCGCCGCAGTCGGCAACGCCTCCTGGACAAAATACAAAATTGCCGGTAACGATGTTACCTTCGTCCCGCTTTCTGTCGATGGCGAGCTTCATCCGATGGGCAAAAGCACCTTCGACCCATATCTCGGAGCCGGTATCGGCGCAAATTACCGTCAGGTCGAAACACAAGACCCCGAAATCAATATCGGCGCTGATCTTCTCGGCGGCCTTATATGGAAGCCCGAAGGATATTTCGGCGTAGATGTCAGCCTTAGATATCGTATCGAAGACATCGCCAACCCAAGCAAATCCGGCTCGTGGACAGTCGGCGGCGGCGTTACCGGAAGCTGGGAAAAGGATCTATAAAAAATAGTAATTTCCTACATAATAGGCCGTTGGCGCGACGCGAGCGTTCCAAATGATGTGAAGATAATCAAAATGGAACGTAGCTCGCGGCGTGCCAACGGCAATGTGCCGATAGCGAAACGCCGCCGCTTGGCACGGAAATAGCTAATAAGCAGGGATATGAAAAGAGTTGTGATAATATTTGTCTTGCTTCTCGCCGGTCTTTCTTTCGGGCAGACCATCTACGGCAATTCCGCGCTTCCTCCGGGGGCTTTTCTTTGGCTGTCAGGCGATGCCCGAACCGAAGCCATGGCTACCACAGCCACCGCCGATGGCGGAATCGCATCGGGATGGGCAAATCCTGCCGCGCTTTTCGAGAATCGCGATGTTTCAGCAGGAGCGACATATAGCTATGTTCGTAGCAAAACAAATAACTCAGGCCTTTTCGCCACGAAACGATTCGGCTCATGGGCAGGCGCGATGAGGTTCTTCCTCGTCAATTCCAACGAAATTGAAGCCCGCACCGGCCCGACATCACAGCCGGATTACCTCTTCGATACCCATCAGCTTTACACCCAGTTCACAATAGCGAAATCATTCACCGATTTCGTCTCATTCGGCGGTTCAGCCAAATGGATTCACGAAAGAATCGACCAGTTCGACCGCGAAGGTTGGGTTTTCGACATCGGCCTCGCCGGGGAATACGAGTTTATCAAAGGCGGTGTCGCGGTGAATAATTTCGGCGGCAAACAGGTCTATTTCGATCAATACCGCGAAAATTACCCGACAACCTACCGCATGGGTCTCGCCGGCAAAATCCTCGATTACGGCCTCGTCGCGGTCGATTATGTTAAACCCGATCTTCTCTCAGGCTACACAGCGATTGGCATCGAGGGATATTTGCACGATATGATCACCCTCCGCGCGGGATACACCCCCGGCCACGACACACGCAACATCTCAGCCGGAATCGGCGTCAAATACGCCGGTCTCAACCTCGATTACGCCCTGACAAACTTCTCGCAAAACCTCGGAATAAGCCATCAGGTAACCCTCAGCTTCAGAAATTGAGGACTTTCGCGCGCATTTTTTTGACCCTTCTCCTTTTTGCATCCGCGATTATCGCGCAGGATTCACTAATTTGGCCGTTAGCTTGCAAACCCCAGCTCACAAGCACTTTCGGCGAGTTTCGCGTCGGGCATTTCCATGCCGGAGTGGATTTCCGAACACCACAAGGCGAGGGAATGCCAATATCCGCGCCCCGCAACGGCTCCATTGTCCGCGTTCGAGAAACTCCATGGGGCTACGGCAAAGTGATTTATTATCAAATGGACAATGGCATAACCGCTGTATTTGCGCATCTTTCGGCATTTGGCGATACTGTGGCAAGTCTGATGAAAACCGAGAAATACCGCAACAAATCCAACACTGCGGAACTTTGGTTCAAGCAGGGCGAGGTGAAATACCGTAAAGGCGATATAATAGCCTATTCCGGAAGCACCGGCGCAGGTTCGGCGCATTTGCATTTCGAGCTTCGTGCAGGAATGGACAAACCGGTCAACCCAATGGATTTCGGCTATATCACGAAAGACACCCTCGCTCCGGAGATACGCGAGATATGGCTTATCCCGCGAAGCGACAACTCCCAGATCGAGGGCAAGCCTACACCATACAAACTCGAATCCTCCGCCTTCCGCTCGAAAAGGCCGGAAATCCACGCGCACGGCAAAATCGCAATCGCGATAGACATCCGCGATAGAGAATGCGATGCCAACGCCAATACCTTCGGTGCATATAAAATCCGCGCAATCGCGAACGCAGACACAATATTCAGTTTTCTCGCCGACACGATTAATTATTCGACCACACGGCAAATCGGCCTCCTATACGAACTTGGGCATCAAGAAGAATTCGGCTATCGCAAACCCACTCTCCGCCTCGAAAAGCCGGAAGCCGCTCAAATCACCATGTTGAAAGGCAGATCATCGGGTATTCTCGAAGTCATCGACGACACGTTCGAGGTTACCATCGAAGTCGCCGATTATACAGGCAATAAATCGGTAGCTCGCCTCGTTATTAAGCCTCAAACTCCCAAAACAGAAAGTTTAGACGCCGTTGATTCGATTGTCGATCACGCGATAATATTTTCCCATAGAATATTCGGAGCAGAAAATTTAATTCTTTATACTGATTTCGAAAAACCGCCCGCAAAGCCCCCCATTATAATCCGCAATGACCAGACAATACTCCCAAATTCGATAAGTAAAACAGCCTTCAGCTTCCGACTTTTTGATGTCGAGCCTTCGGAAGAGCTGAAAATCGCGGTCGATGGCCGCGAATACACGCACACGCCGAGGATTTGGCGTTTTGAGTCCGGCATGAAATACGACCTCGTCGGCGGATGGCGGATCGATATCCCCGAAGGCGGCGTCTATAGCCCCTTTGTGGCCACAGATACACTTCTGACGGACTCCAAGGGAGAGTTTCTTCGGCTCGATCCCGCAGGGGTGGTTCTGCGCCGTCCAGCGATTATCAGCGCGGATACATCGAAAATTAGCGCTCCGAAAGGCAAAGCCTGTATCGTGCGAATTTGGAAATCGGACACCTTTTTTGTCAGCAATGAGGTCGATAAAAATGGACGTTTGAGTGCAGGCGTAAATGCACTCGGAATTTTTGCTCTTGCGAAAGACACTCTTGCGCCTAAATTGAAATTCGGAATCGCTGACAGCGCGATTGTTGTTGAGTTGCTCGAAGCGAATATCACCGACAATCTTTCCGGGTTCTCGAACGATGTGCTTCCGAGAAGTTTCATCGGCGGAGAATGGATTCCGACCGAATATGATCCGGAAAAAGCGTCGCTTACTGTCGATGTGCGGAATTTATCGCCGGGGCTTTATTTTTGGCGGGTCGAGGCGGTCGATGTTTGCGGAAATGCCGTCGCCGATAGCATCAGATTTGTGAAAAAATAGGAGAAAAATGAAAAGATACCTTCTGTTGGCGGTTTTACCGGTCATATTGTTATTCGGATGCGCGCAGGAAAACGATCCTGTGCAGGTTGTTCGCGATTATTACCGTGCGATGGAGACGGAGGATGTCAAGCTTTATATGTCCACAGTAAGTGGCCCTCGTGCTGATGCGGCCGGTGATTATCTTGAAAAATACTTCACTAATTATGATGTTCAATATACAATAGACACCATTGGTCTATTGAGCAAAATCGGGAACGAGGCACAGGTGCTATCCATTGTTACAGCGCGCGATGCCGGCGGTCCGAAAAAATTCACCAACAATCGCGTTACTGTCCTAAATTTCCTTCGGAAACATAACAACTCATGGACGATTTACGATTCCGAGGTCTCAAACCTCATTAAGCTGGACGCCGACGGCAACCCAATCGTTCCGGAAGCCCCCAAAGACAGCCTTTTGTGGAAATCGACTCTACCCACCGGCTAAGAAAATCACGAGATACCATCGGATAATCGAGTCTCCAAAATAGAAGGAGATAAGCCCCGCGGCCATCAGGAAGGGGCCGAAGGGGATAAGCCTTTCTTTTCGCATCTTTTTCGATCGTGCGATTGCGATTATTCCGCCAATCGTGCCGATTAACGAGGCCAGAAATATAGTCAGCAAAACATTTTGCCAGCCAGTGAAAGCGCCGATCATCGCGATAAGTTTAACATCGCCGAGACCCATTGCCTCTTTTTTGAGAATGGCGCTACCTATCAATCGAACCAAGAGAAGCAAAACCGCGCCAAAAGCCGCCGCGAGGGCCGCATAGAGAAGCCCCCGCCAATCTCCGGCTCGAAGTGGCGCGAGAATTAGTGCAACTACGAGTCCGCCAATGGACAGCTCGTCGGGGATGATTTTGTGGTCGATGTCGATGCCGGTAATCGCGACGCCGAGTCCTGTCATGATTATGGCCGCCGCGAAATCCCAGCCGAGGAAACCTCCGGCGAGAGGCCATGCCGCCGCGAAAAGGCATGCCGTTACAAATTCGACGATTGGATAGCGCGCCGAGATTCTTGCGCCGCAATCACGGCATTCTCCACGCAGGATTAAATAGCTGACTACCGGTATGTTGTCGTAGGGGCGGATTTTCGCATTGCACACCGGACAGTGTGAGGGCGGAAAGGCGATATTCTCCTCACGCGGGAGCCGCCAAATCACGACATTGAGAAAACTTCCGATTGGAAGCCCGAAAATAAAGGCTATCAGCATCGGTAACCAGTCCACTTAGTCCTCCTGTTTTCTTTTTGGGATAACTCCCGGCGCGTCTTCGTCACCCACGAATTCCGCTGTTTTGATTCCCGGAAGCTCGAGATAGCGTCGCCAGGCCATTCTCGCAGAGGTGTTATCCCCGAGAGCCTCATAGGCTTCGGAGAGAAGATAATATATTTTAGCGTCGAAGGGATCCTTTTTTTCAGCAACTTTCAACCTATCGACAGCGAAAATGTAATTTCCCTCGTCGAAAAGGATTCTCGCCAGCGCAAAGTTCGAGGGAGGATATTTCTCCGCGGCCTCTGCGAAAAGCCCTTTTGCAATGTCTTTACGTCCCTCGCGAAGATGAACGATCGCGGCGGTGTGTTTCCATTCTGGCGGCTCTTCCTCGGCGAGTTCGCGGTATTTCTGTAAAACCCACATTGCCGCTTTATTTTGGCCGATGTTAGAATATGCCGCGGCGAGGGTTGTCCAGTGCGATGAATTGGCTGAGTCGATTGCGACAGCGCGGTTTGCGAATATAATCGCGCTGTGGTTTTCGTCGATTTCGAGCATGGATTTCGCCATGGAAGCATTAACCGGCGCGGATTCGCCATGGTTTTGTATATGCGTTTCGGCGAGAAGGATTTCGTTTGTCCACTCGAAACCGCGCAGATGAGCGGTTTTCGCCATGAGCAGAATTAACAATGCGGAAAGAATAATTTCCGGCGATAGTTTTGGAAACTTTCGACGAATTGGCCTGCAAAGGTCGTATATGGCCTCTGCGAAAAAGACGCCGCCGAACATCGCAGGGAAATACAATGCGCCAAATTCCAAAGTGCCATGTCTCGGGACGAAAATCGAGGGCACGAGGAGAATGGAAATTAGAGTCAGAGACAGGGCGGGAATTCTTTCTTTCGGTGCTTGTCTTTTAATGAGAGAGAATATTACTATTCCGCTAAAAATCGCGCCGGTTATCATGGGAAAAGGTTTTGCGGCGAATATCGAGGCCGGCGAAACAAAAGGGGAGAGCCGGAAGGGATAGAAAACCGCGCTGAAATTGTGCATAAACAGAAAAGGCGCACTCGTGTTTTCCAGCGGGACAGCTGACAAAATGCCCACATTATCGTGAATTATGAATACCGAATCCACCGCGATAATTGCGGCGGGAATCAGAAGACCCATAAATGCGAGCAAAAAGCGCACCTTTCGGCCGGAATAGAGCATCGAATCGAGCGCGAGAAAAGCGAAGGGCAAGACCAAAGCCGTTAGGCTCGACATAAGGGCTAATATCGCCATCGTTCCTATGAGGATAACCTTCCAAATCCCGCCCGATTTTCGATATTCTGAGAGAAGAATCATCGAGCCTATTCCGAAAACCGCGGCTAAAATTAGGGGTCTGCCGGAGGTGTGTGAGATTACATGGACGGCTATTGGATTGAGTGCGAAAAAGGCACAGGCGATGAGAGAGTGAGCTAACTTCTTATCAAATAAACAGTTATGAACGAAGAAAAAAAGAAGCAAGATCGAAAGAAGATGCATAGCAAGGTTTGTCATGCGGAATGCTCTCGGGTTGAGTCCCGCCAGGCCAATGTTCATCCGATAAGTCAGGATTGAAATAGGTGTCGGTTTTGCGACAGGAAATAAATGTCTTTCGACTCCCATTGCCAGGATTTTCAACGGGTTCGATTCCGCCATTGCGGGGTTATGTCGTATCGCGACTGAATCTCCGAGGATGAATTCACCCGATAGACCGCTTGAAAAAACCGCCGCAGTAAGCACTATCAGTGCGATTATGCCGAGAAGATTTTTGAGCATATTTGAATATCGTTAGTCATTTTTCAAAAGGCAAACAAAAAAGACGGAGCAATCGCCCCGTCTTTTCGTGCTCGCATTGATCGAGTCCTTAGAAATCGCCTCCGGAAACAACGCCGGCCGTGTTAATCACGATATTGGTTACATCGCCGAGAGAGGCGTCAACAGCAGTGTTGGCTCTTCCCTGAGCTCCGCCGCCAGCTGTAATGTCATAGTAGAAGCGGGGTGCTCCACTCGGTGCGTCAACAATCATACCGGCAGGTATAGTACCTGCGGCTTCGCCTGCCGCGGCAAATACGTTAGTAGAAGCGGCGGGATAAGAGCCTCTTTCCTCATAGTAGGCCTGGCTTGCAGTCCAGATCTGCTTGACGACCATTTTGGCCTCGGAGATTTTGCTCTTCTTCGAAGCGGCCATGAATCTCGGGATCGCGAGGGCGGCAAGGATGCCGATGATAACGACGACGATCATGAGCTCGATCAGTGTAAAACCTTTGTTCCTTTTCATTTTTCCTCCTCAGGAAATAGTTTTTGTTGTCTGCTGTGGGTTGTGCACGGTTCGTGCCAAAACTCGTAAGAATACGCAAGATATTATGATACAACGGGTTATGGCGAAGCGGTGTGTTTTTTTGGCATGGATAAGACACGAAAAACGAATTGCAATTTGCAAAGTGCAAAACTCAAGCCCCCGAATACCTAATCCTCGCCGGAATTTTCGAAGGGGTTTTTGCCAAAAGTGTAATTTCCGAGTAGGTAATCGGGTTTAACATGGAAAAGCGACCGGAAAAGATTGGATTTTGTGCCTTTATGGTCCTTTTCGAGCTTGTTCAGAAGGTCGGAGACATAATCGCGCTTGGTTTTGCCCTCCATGGGGCATTGCGCCGAAAGCTCGATAATTTCGTGGCTAAGGGCATAATTGCGCACTTTGCTCTCGTTGATCATGAACATAGGCCGGATAATACGGAATCTTCCGCCGAAGAGCGGTTGAATCGGCATCATAGTGGAAATTTCTCTACCCCAGAATATGTTGATAAGGAAAGTCTGGAGGACATCTTCGCGGTGATGTCCGAAGGCGATTTTGTTCGCGTCGATTTTTTCTGCGGTTTCGAGTATTGCTTTGCGTCGTAAACGGCTACACACGAAACATGGATTTTGCGGTCTTTCGCCGCTCATAGCTATCGTGGCGATTTCGGGATGATGGACAACAATCAATTCCATGCCCCGTTCGCGCGAAAATTCGGCAAGGTTTTCGAGCTTTTCCTCTTGCTGGGGGAATCCGGCAACTATGTGGACAGGGGTAAATCTAACCTCTCGCGCCCACCATGGGGATTTATCCGCGAGAAGATCGAGCATTGTGAGCGAGTCGATTCCGCCGCTGACGGCTATAATTACGTGATCCCCCGATTCGAGCAGGCCGAATTTCGCGATTGTGCGTTTCATCTCGCGAAGCATGACAGTTCTGCGTTTCGAGGCGGAAAGTGTTGTAAAAAGGTCGCTCATGGGCGAATAATTCCGTTGTGGAAGCGCGGTGCGATGTCGAAAAGGTCGATTGCTGTGCAGAAAGCAACATCTTCGGCGAGGCCGAGTTCTCGGGCGAGATAGACAGCGTGTTCGGTTCTTTCGAGTGTTTCTTCAGGATTGGCGAGGAATCTTTCGAAAAGCCAATAGGCGTTCCATGCCGTGTCCGAAAGCAATTCGACCCTGACCCCTTTGGAAATTAGCTTATCGATAATCATTCCTGCGCAAACTGCGTCTTCGATGCTGAATCTGCCGAGTTTGCCCGAGCAAACAAGAATCGCCGAATCGGCATGCGCAACCTCCTCGGCGACAGCTGTGAGATTTACGAAGCCCCCGACGACAATCTCGTCGGCTCTGGAGCATGCGAGAAGGGTTTTGCTACCGTTGGTCGAGGCGAAAATGAGATGTTTGCCATGAATACTTTTGTTATTGTATTCGAGGGGAGAATTGCCCAAGTCGAAGCCGGGTATAATGATGCCGTTGCGTTCGCCGCAGAGAAGGACATCTTCGCCGAGTTTTTCTTTCAGAGCGAATGCTTCTTCGGCGGAACCCGCGATAAATATCGTCTCGGCGCCCTCCGCGATCGCTTTGGTTATTGTAGTCGATGCGCGAAGGACGTCGATAACGACACAAATCGCGCCCTCGATTGCGCTATCGGAAGCGGTTTCGAGGGAAAAGCGCGTATTGAAGACATCGAGTCGCAAGTTCAGTCGGCTCAGCGACTACTTGTGGCTTCCGTTTTTGTAAAGCGGAGGTTTTTCGACGGCCGCCGCGACCGGATGATTCCGAATTAGAATCTGAATCCGATTGCCGGGTTTATGTTCGCCGAATTCGACATAACCTAGTCCGACACCGCAGTCTATCGAGGGCGAGAATGTCCCGCTGGTAACGATTCCTATTTCTCTGCCGTCTTTTACGATTGGATATCCGTGCCTCGGAAAACCGCGTTCGAGCAGTTTGAAGCACACGAGTCTTTTCGAGATGCCCTCGGCTTTGGCGTCGATAAGGCGGTCTCTTCCGACGAAATCGCCCTTTTCCAGCTTGACAATCCATCCGAGGCCGGCATCCCATGGGTTGACCGTGTCGTCGATGTCGTTGCCGTAAAGCGCGTATTTCATTTCGAGGCGGAGGGTGTCTCTCGCGCCTAATCCTATCGGCTCTATATCGAATTCTTTGCCGGCTTCCACGGCTTTGTCCCAAATATCGAGGCAAATTTCTGGGGCGATATAAATCTCGAAACCGTCTTCGCCGGTGTATCCCGTGCGCGAGAAAAGAATATTTTCATGCCCGCCGATATTAGCGAAAGCGTTTTGATAGAATCCCAAAGAATCGAGGTTATAATCGGTGATTTTCTGCATAACTGCTTGCGCTTTGGGGCCTTGAATAGCAATTAGCCCGATGTTGTCGGAGATATTTTTCAGCTCGACACCTTCCGCGGGGAGATGTGATTTGACCCACTCCCAGTCTTTTTCCATATTCGAGGCATTTACCACGAGGAAGAAATCGTCCTCGCCGATTTTATACACCAGAAGATCGTCCACAAAGGTGGCGTTGTCATAAAGCAAAGCGCTGTATTGGCAATCGCCGATTTTCAGTTCTGAAGGATCGTTTGTGGTGATCGATGAGATGAATGCGAGCGCGCCAGGACCTTTCACACTGAATTCGCCCATGTGCGAAAGGTCGAATATCCCCACCAGTTCCCTTACTTTAAGGTGTTCCGGGACTATTCCCCGATAAGACATCGGCATCTTGAAGCCACAGAAATCGACGATTTTGGCGTCTGCTTCGAGATGTCTTTCATAAAAAGGAGTTCTTTTGACTGACATGATTCCTCCGATTAGATTTTGACTAAACAGATTAAAATAATCGGATATCCTCACTTTCGCAAGGAAAATCGCGCGAAAATTCCACGCGAGGGGGGGGCGTCGGGTGCGTGCGCTTCCGGCCAAAAATCGCATATATGGAATAAAAATCGAATTTCCGGAAGCGCACGCACCGAGGGCAGACCTTCATCGGGGGGATGTGGATTAGGGAGGAAATTTTCGGGAAGGTCTGCCCTCGCTTCGCCAATGGATAAGAGATTTTCGAATAACATGGGGATTTTTGCCCATTGGCGAAGCCGACGCCCCCCTTTTGCAGTGGGAGTTGCATTTTGCAAAATGCGATGGAAATATGAAGACACCGATGTTCCTATACCCTATAATAATAGGCTTTAACGCATGGTATAAAATTTGCATATTAAAAACCGCTATGAGCAAAAAGAATAAAAATATGGGTTTTACTCTTATCGAACTGATGATAGTGATAGTTATCATCGGGTTGCTCAGTGCTATGGCTCTTC
This sequence comes from uncultured bacterium, assembly GCA_964459995.1. Lineage (GTDB taxonomy): Bacteria > UBP14 > UBA6098 > UBA6098 > UBA6098 > CAZSHG01. The sequence continues at coordinate 308,754 of CAYWOR010000001.1, forward strand.
CGAGGTTTAGGAAAGCTTCTCAGGAGGCGAAAAAATCCGAAGCGCGGCTCATGCTGAAAAACATTTACCAAGCCGCAAGAGTATATCAGCTTGAGAATGGCGGGTATCCGCCGTGCAACCCCGACGGAAGCGCGAAATGGGGCGGATGGTGGATGTTCAATAACTCATCGACACCAAATAGAAACTGGAATAAGCTTCCCGGTCTCGATGTCGATGCTCCGAGCGGCTATCCGAGATTCACCTATGTTATTTCGAGAAGCGGACCTTTTTTCCGGGCAGAGGCTTGGGCATGGTCTCCGGATTCCTATGACGGCGCTATTGTCTATGGTGTTCGGGACTTGATAATCGACCACAACGGGATTTTTTATCAGGGTTCTGCAAAGCCGAGCTGGTAGGATTTCGGCTACATCTCTTTTGTTCGGATTGGGCGATTCGGGTTTAAAACCCCGAATTTTTCTTTGCTGGGATATTCGAAAATTCTAGTTACCGAAAGTTCTTTGACTCTCTCCTGAGCGACTTTGTATTCGCCGACGATATGCGCGCCATCGCCAAGGAAGGCCAGCATATTCTTGCCCTCCTTTTCGAAATAAAACACGCCGAAAATCTCCATCACATCGTCCGTATCGAAAGAAATCTGAAGAACAGGAATGCCGTCCTGACCAACTACCTCGACAGTGCTCTTAGAATAATTCCTATCGAAATAATCGCCGGGATTATCGACGAATTCGTTGTCGATAATCTCGCCCGAAACCCTGCCGTTAAGGCTTCTAATGAAACAAGACACGAGCAATTGTCCAGAATCGTCGATTTGTATGATGATTGGGTAGTTGATCGCCTCGTCAAGATTCTTAAAAGGTTGTAAAAGACGTGGTGAAGAGAAATCGACATTATTGTAAACCAATGGGCGCATTCCGACCCAAATCGAAAGGCTCTTATAAAACTGAGGAATACCCACCGTGTCCGCGAATTCCTGTTGTGGGACTATCGGCTCGATTTTCTCCGCAGTTAAGGCCCTAATTATCGGAATACCGACGAAGAAAAAGACAAGCAGACCACTGACAACCCCAACAAAAACCTTCTGCTTCTTCGGAGGGTCCATTCGAAGTGTTATAAGAAACCAAATAATGCTAAAAAATACGACGAGAATTCTTATGATGATCATCGTAGGAACCCGTAGAGAACTTTATTGCGGCAATAATAATAGCCGATGAGTAAGAAAGCAACATAAATCTGCGCTGTGAAACTTGAATGAAAGGAGCGCTTAAAAGCGCTCCATATCAATCATTTAGATTATTTGATTAGCACAAGCCGTGTAGTTATTTCTTTGTCGGCACATGTCAGCCTTGCGAAATACACACCGGATCCCATCGGATTACCGCCAATGTCCTCACCATTCCAGAGGAGTTTTCCATTTGCGACATTATCGAAGCTCTTCACCCTTCGACCGTTGATATCGAAGATTTCAAGCCGTGTATCAGGTGCGGTGACGGAGACCTCGATAGCGACGGTTGCATTAAATGGGTTCGGGAATGCCGATATTGCGAAATCTTTTGGAAGCTCGGTTTCGGCAACATTGTGCAGATCCGGCTGATAGAACAGCACGGCACTTCCGCTCGTCGGAATTGGTGCACCCTCTGGCACGCCGCGATACATATATGCGAGGCCGTCATAACCCGATTCATGCTCTATGCAGATTGCCGCTTCACCGCGCGCAAATCCCTCTACAGAGCGATATACGAATTCAATGCGCGATCCGAAGAGATGCGAATCATAGTAAATCTTCGCCTGGAAACGCAGAAGATCGGTCGGCGAGGTTGCTGTTTCGAACATGTCCCACTGAATTATGAAACAACTCGCGCCGATGGCATCGACAAGATAATCGTGATAATAGACTCCACCGCCGGTATGCCCTGCATAATCGGACTCCAGATTTGTCCAAAGGGGCGCGATTACTGCGTTCGGAACAGCCGGATTCGGGAAATCGGTCGGCGGAATCGGAACGAGTGCGCCGGCGAGGCTTGTGTCCATTATCGCCCAACCTTTATTGCTTATGATAACGCCACCGCTGAGGATTCCATAGAAAGGCACGAATTCCGAGAACCCAATTTTGCCTGATAATCCGCTGAAACCGAAGGTTATCGCTGTGCCCGCCCCGCCGGAATCCGGATTTAGTTCTATCCAGTTGGCTTCGGGAGCGAAAGAATCCCATTCCGCCCATGAATCGACGAAATGATAACCTATAATATCCGGGCCGCCCTGATGTGGATTATTAACGAAGATTTTGAAATTGCTCGAAACCGAGGAATTGCCGAGAGTATCGGAGGCTGTGAAATGATAACCGACCGTATCTCCGGGCTGAAGACCGCAGATAGTGAATTTGAAGATATCCCCGATTGTAGTGTCCGGCGGCCTTGTCTCCGAGACAGGATAGTGGACGACCATGAAGGCCTCTTCGACCATGTTGTAATCCCTAATCTGCGCCTCGAACTGGAAACAGAAACCGGGGACATCCGCGTAAATGCTGTCGATGGGGGTGTGGTTTATAACCGGCCCCAATGTGTCCTCGCCAGTCCACGGCGGCACGAAACGTATCGCGAAATGATCGAAAAGAGGATTGCCCATCGGCCTGCCGTTGTATTGATAAAGCAATCCGTCGGTGCCGTCGAGATTTTCGATTCCCACAGTGGCAGAAGCGCCGTAGGTGTGATCCGGGTCTTCGGAACCGGCCTCGAGGTAGTGATACTCGATCGTGCCGTCCATGAAAAGCCGTGCGGCATAGGTTATCGGCGATGTTGTTACGCTATATGGAAGCTGAATCCTGTTCCAGATTATCCAGAATGAAGATGTCGAGACATCGTAGAATTGCATAATTCCCGCAGACGGTTCGGCGGAAATGTCACAGTCAGAGTCGTCCCAATAGACAGCCAGCAGTGCATTTGGAAGCGACGACGATGGAATAGTGTCGTTTAACAAATAGGAGCCGGTCAGCGAAGCATCGAAACTTATCCAGCCGTTAGTGGATACGACAATCTCGTCGAAATCCTCCTCATAATATGTGAATGTAAATGGCAGATCGACAATTCCCCATGCATCGTCGCCTGTAATATCGTCGATTCTGTCGGCGGAGGCCACCGGCGGGGCAACATAGGCTGGTCCCTGAGGGTCGTAGGAATCGAACCATAGATAACCCATACCATCCGGTCCGCCGCGCGAGATATGCGGCCATGCGGTTACTGTCGATGTCGCCCTGTCATTGAAAGTAACTGTGTCGCCGGTAACTTCGACATGGCAGAAGATATTGTAAACTCCGCCTTCGGTTGGAATCCATCCGGTGAAGACGACCGTATCCAAAGCACCGGAGTCGATCGCCGTCGTCTCGGAGGCGTTGAACACAGTATCGCCGGACTCGTGAACGATGTTCAAAAACACGGGAACTATCGGCTCGTCAGCAGTGCCGAAATTTCTAATGACTGCGACGACCTCTGTGAAAGCCCCCGCAAGAATATCGCCGGTGGGACGCAGAATCGAAAGGACACCGCAATCGTGCATCGAGGATTCCCCGCGCCAAAAGCGAATCACCCTTCCGGAATCGAGCGAGGCGGTGTTGAAAGAATACTGAAGACCGTCGGTGCCGTATCTGTCCTCGATGCCTATCGTTGCGCTGGCACCGTTAGAATACAATATAGAACTAAGTGTCGGATCGAGATAATGGAACTCGATTACATTGGATGCAGGTGCAGAGGCTTCGTGAATCTGCAATTGAAAGAATAATGGGTCTTCCGGGTCTGATGAATAGGTTCTGCGGAACCAATTGAACCACGTAATCACAAAAGTCCTATTCGGGGTGGTTCCGACTGTGTGATAATAAACGCGCGAGCCGTCGTAGGCCATTAGGTCGTCCCAATAAAGATACATCGCCGCATTGGGTGCTTCGTAGAATGGTATTGCGACGTTAATATATGCTTCGATTAGGGTCGCGTCGAATCCGGCGACGCCGTTTGTCGTAACCAAAATGCTGTCGGAATATGTTGTGTCGTAATATGTTATGGGGAAAGGGATTAGAATGGCGACGGATTCGTCGTCATCGCCCGGGAAGATTGCTCTTGCGGCGGTGGCTGTATCAGGCGCGAGCCAATTGAATGACACAATATCCTCGTCCTCATCGGCCCACATATAGCCGAAACCGTCCGGGCCGCCCATCGCGGCGAACAAGACTGTCATCGAAAGGAATATGAGCAGGAAAGATATGAACTTACACATTTTTTACCTCCGAGTGAAATAAGCTATTGATCTAAATATAGATAAAAAAAGACTGTTGTCAAACAACAGCCTGTCTTCTGAAATGAGATGCGCGAGTTAGGCCTGTATTTTCTCGACGAAAGCGTGGATTTTGTCTTCAATTCCACTCGCGCGGTCTTTCTTGTCGGTCTCGATGACCGCGACAGGAGGTTTGCCAAGGAGGGTTTCCATTGCTGTGAATGTGCGTTCGTGGCCGCTTCCGTCCATCGAACAGAAGAATGCCGCCTCTTTGATCGAGTTGGAATTTGTCTCCAGATAAGTTCTTATAGCAGGTGTGAGGGTGAATGCCCATACCGGTGTTCCGATAATTACGAGATCGAAGTCGGCGGGATTGTGCTTTGTTTTCGCAATAGCAGTTGTCTTCTTCCGCGAGGCGTCCATACCACCTTTCAAATAGCCTAAAATTCCGTCGCGGTTGGTCTCGTCGTTTAGCTCCTCGATTTCAGAATCGAGTTTTACAGAGATCATCTCGGCCATTGCGCGGGTATTGCCGGTTCGAGAATAATACACGACGAGTATTCGATTATATTTCTTCATAATAACCTCTATTCGGGAAGGATAAGTTGCGATCTATTATTAAAATACAATCCTCGGATAAGCATGGTTGACATCAGAGAAGACAGGGCATTCGAAGTGATCAACATATACATGATGAATATCTGATACCTCACAGCCTCGCCCGGAACAACCCCGCCTACGATTTGGCCGGTCATCATCCCCGGCAAATGGACGAGGCCGACGACCATGGTGTTTGTAATAACATTGAGCATTCCGGCGCGCACGGAGGCTTTTATCGCGGGCAATGAGGCGATATGCACCGAAGCGCCGAGGGAAAGAGCCGCTTCGATACGGTCTTTGCCGCTTTTCATCTCCGAGTCGAGCCGGTTGATAGCCAGCGCCGCGGCGGACATAGCGTTGCCGATTATCATGCCGCCGATAGGGATTAAATACTGAGGACTCCAGAATGGATTCGGACGAATGATGAGGCCGATTCCGAGAATTATCGAGATTAGGCTCGCGGAGGTTATCGCCAACGTGAGACGCGGCAGAAGACCCTTAAATCGCTTTGTTTGACGGCGCATCGCGTTGTAGGAAGCGATACCTATCATCATTAGAAGCCATGCGGAAACCAAATACCATTTATTGAATGCGAAAATTCGGTCGAGGATGTAACCGACCGCCATCAGCTGGACAAAGGCGCGCACAGTTGCTATAAGCATCTCTTTTTCGAGTTTGAGGCGAAGGAGATAGCTTATCAGCGCGGCAATTGCGACTATACCCGCCGCCGCGGCCAATTCGAGAAGGGATATGTTGATTACTTCGGACATCTCACTCGTCTATAAGTTCGCCGTTGACAAAACGCCGCGCAAGTTCTGTTGGAGGGTTTGCGAAAAAGTCCGCAGTGGGTGCGAAAGAATCGATTTTTCCGCAATGAAGCAGTGCGATTCTGTCGGTGCCCTTTTTTGCAAGTTCCAAATTGTGCAGGACCAATATTGCGGTGATATTCATCTCGCGTGCAAGATTTTCCACCAGCTGGACAATCGCATTTGCGGAATGCGGGTCGAGGGCGGATGTTGGCTCGTCCATAAGCAAAACTTGCGGTTCGGTGGCGAGAGTCCTTGCGATGGATACCCTTTGCGCCTGCCCTACAGAAAGTGTGTCCGATTTGGCACAAAGGAGTTTTGAGTCGAGGCCGACCTTCGCGAGGAGTTTTTCTGCCTTTTCACGTTCAAATCCGGCGCCGGAGACCTCCATAGCAAAACGCAGATTGTCCTCGATCGTTCCGTCGAACATAGCCGAAGTCTGACGGACAAAGCCGACCGTCTTTCGATAGTTGCGCGGCTCTAATTCTTCAATATGCTTGCCCTCGAAAAGGATTTCGCCTTCGGAAAAGGGTTCGAGGCTGGCCAAAAGGCGCAGAAGGGTTGTTTTTCCCGACCCTGAATTGCCCACCAAAGCGAGTCTTTCGCCGGAATGGACTATCAGATCGAGGTTGCGGAGAATCCATGAGTATTCTTCATCCTTCGACCGGCGTTTTTTTAGCCCGATTCCTCGGATATCGAATGTCACGGAGTTTTGCATCGAAATCAGAAGAGCAGTCTGAAAAATCTATCGAATCGTATATCCGCCGGGCGGAAAAAGCTTTTGAATAGCACAAGAACATTATCTACCATCGATGGCGGATTGTTCGGATCCGGCGGCGGATTGATAAGCGAGTAATACAGCATAATTGGGCGCCCTTTGACTTTATTGGTCGAAACCGGCCCCCAATAGCGGGAATCGAAGCTCTCGCACCTGTTATCGCCGATGCACATAATCATGTCTTCCGGCACGGTTATTTTTGGGAAATTGTCGGCTATGGCGTAGTTTATGATGGCATATTTGTTCGGGACGGAATCCACTCCGCGCGAGACAACGCCGGAATATTCCGCAGGGTTATAATCTTTGCCAAGAAGTTCTTCGAGCGTGGCGGAGATTGCTATCGTGCCCGCGGCTTTCCAAGTTCTGCCCTTTATAGGCTGTTTTGCGAGGGTTTTCATAAAGCCTTCGGTGTCGATTTCGAAACCCTCTTTTTCGGCTTGAATGAGGAAATAGTATCCGAAATATGGGAGCATTTCTTGGGGGTTCTTCATTATTCGCGAATCGAGATATTGAACGAGTGCGCCTGTGCCCTCGCCTCTTGCTTCCCATCTTTTCTGCCATTCGGAGGACGAGATGTCGAACAGGAACGGCACAGGGTCTTCGTCGTTGGAGAAATGCGCGTGCGGATCAGGGACGGCTGTGCCGTCTATGTATAGCACCCTATCGCGGAATTCGACAGTTTGGCCTTCGATTGCGATACAGCGTTTGACATAGTCGGTTCTGCCGTCCACGGGATATTTGAAAACGACGACATCGCCGGGTTGTGGGTCGTAGAATCGATATGAGATTTTTTCCGCGAGAAGATATTCATGCGGGATAATCGTGGGTATCATGCTTCCGGTGGGGACAGCGTGCGCCTCGACAGCGAGCCATCGTAAGATAAGCACAACAATGACCGCTTCGAGAATAGAGCGCAATCCCCGAGGAAATTTCGCCATTATGCTTTTTGTTCCTGATTCCGTCACGCCTCTACTTCTTCCATATTTTTTGATAAATACCATAATGCCACCAAATAAAGCAATCGAGGGAACTTTCGCAACACATTTCTATCGCAAAAGAGGATTTCTTAATCAAGAGTATGAAGCAGTGTATATGCCACGATGGAATAAAAAAGCTCTATGTAAAAAAAATCTTTCGAGCCATAAATTATGATTTGCATAAATCGTAATTACCTGTTATTAATATAGGGTAAAAATGTTACCCTGCTAAGAGTATCGAAATGAAACCGGCAACCCCTTTCGAAAAAGACATCGATATATCTAAGATCGCAGAGCGCGTTCTCAACGCGATGAACGAGGATATTATTATCGTTTACGATTGGGACGGCAGGATTGTTTTTGCTTGGGGCGGCAATCTTCTTCAGGAACGCTATGGAATCCGTATCGAGGATTTTTACGGCAAAACACTTCACGACATAAACCCAAAAGAAATTGCGGACGAAAGACTCGAAAAAGTGCGCGAGGTTTTCCGCTCTGGCATAAATTTCCGCGAGGAGTATCAGGTCGCCCTTCCGAAGGGTGTTTTCTGGCACGATATAATACTATCGCCCCTCGAGGTCGATAGCGAGATTATCGGTGTAATTGGCTATCTTCGGGACATCACAGAACAGAAGAGCACTGAAGAATCGCTGAATATGGCCGAGGCGAGATACGAAAGCCTCGTCGAGAATGTCCCCATCGGGATTTACCGGACTACCCCAGACGGCAAGATAATTTTTTCCAATCGCAAACTTCTCGAACTTGTCGGATATGATAGCTTTGAAGAGCTTTCCAAGCTGAATCTCGAGCAAGAACAGTGTTATAATGGCGATATGGACCGCGGTAAATTCAAGGCTATGCTCGACAAAGACGGCCTAATTCAGGGACTCGAGACGCAGTGGAAAAAGCGCGACGGCTCTTCTATGCATGTTCGGGAGAACGCCACTGCGGTTCGTGATAATTCCGGCAACGTGCTTTTTTATGAAGGCACAATCGAAGACATCTCGGACAGGAAAGATATCGAGCAAAATCTTCGTGAGAGCCGGGAACTTTTCCGAAGCCTCGTGGAAAGAGCCTATGACGGCATCTGTATCGTTGTGGGCGGTTTGATGACCTATGCAAACCCTCGTCTTGCCGAGATTGTCGGATACTCTGTCGAGGAGATGATAGGAAGCAGTTTCGAAAAATATCTTGCACCGGAAGTGGTAGTCGAAATCAGAGAGAATTACATGCGTCGAATGCGTGGCGAGTATGTCCCGCCGGTATATGACACAAAGCTTCTCAAAAAATCCGGAGAGATAGTCGATGCAGAACTCAACGCCGGTCTAATCCATATTCAGGGCGAGCCGGCGGATTTCGTTTTTGTGAAGGACATTTCCGAACGCAAACGCTACGAAAAAGAGCTGATCGAGTCGGAGCGCAAATATCGTATGCTTTTCAATAGCTCCTCCGAGGCGATTTTGCTTTTGTCTGGAGACACCTCGATTTTGGATGCCGACCAAAAGGCCTGCGAGCTTTTCGGGATTTCTAAGGGTGAACTTCTAAGCAAAAAACTTGAAGATATATTCCCCAAGGACAAATACAAAGATATCGCCGCTCGGATGGAAGAGATTTTCGCGCAGAATTACCCCACAGAATCGTTGATATTGAATTCCTCACGGGAAAAGGTGCCTGTGGAATTCTCGATGAGCAAAGTGAAACTTGGTGGCGAGGAGCGAATTTTAGCGACATTTCACGATATCACGAGGCGATATAATCTGCAGAAACAGCTTCGCCGTGCCCAAAGGCTCGAGGCTGTCGGGCAACTCGCCGGCGGTATCGCGCACGATTTCAATAATATACTGACCGCGCTTTTCGGATATACCGATATTTTGAAATACTCCATCGACGAAAACAACGAGCTTCAGACCTATATCGACGAGATAGAAAAGGTCGCCACGAAGGCGTCCGCGCTTACGCAACAGCTTTTGACTTTCAGCAGGAAACAGGTTCTCGAGCCGATTGCCCTCGATTTGAACCATGTGGTAACCGAGATGTCCGATATGCTCAAACGAATCATCGGCGAAAAAATCGAGTTCACGCTCGATCTCGACGAGAATTTAGATTTGGTGCTTGCGGATAGAAGCGGTATCGAGCAGATAATCGTGAATTTGGTCGTAAATGCCCGTGACGCTATGCCAGATGGCGGTCAGCTGAAGATCAGAACCCACCAAACTCGAATCGAAGACATCGCACTGGCCTCTCAGAACGGGGTTTCTATCGGCGAATATATTATTCTGAGCGTTTCGGATACCGGCCATGGGATTCCCCGCGATATTCGGGATCGGATTTTCGATCCATTCTTCACAACGAAATCGGAGAGTGGCGGAACCGGCCTTGGATTGCCGACCGTTTTTAGCATTGTGAAACAGAGCACTGGTTTTCTGGATGTTATCACCGAAGAAGGGCGCGGAACTCGAATCGACATATATCTGCCATCTGTCGAGGGTGAAATCGAGTTGGAAGCGCAAACCGACAAATCCGGAATTACCGCCGGAAACGAGACAATACTCGTTGTCGAGGATGATCCTGCTGTGCGCAAGACGATAATGACAATTCTCAAAGGTGCCGGATATTTTGCTGTCGAGGCAAAGGACGGCGCAGAGGCTATAAAAAAGGTCGCGCTCTCAAATGACCGTTTCGATATTGTGATTACCGACATAGTGATGCCGCACATCGACGGCAGAGAGCTTGCAGATAAGCTTTTGGAAGCGATGCCGGACTTGAGGATTCTCTATATTTCCGGTTATGACAATAGCTCTTCCCTGCCGCTGATTGCGAAAAATACCCGTTCCGATTTCCTTCAGAAACCTTTCACTGCGGCGCTTTTGACTCGTAAGGTCAGGGAGCTTCTCGATCTGTAATTCCCAATTTATATGCTATTATGGGCCTTCGACCCCGTGGGCGTAGATATTCTGCAATAATCCGATTATGAACATCGAAGAGATAAGGCTTGTTCCGCCGAGCGATAGGAATGGCAACGGCAGACCTGTTACCGGCATGACTCCGCTTACCATTCCGATATTCACCACCGCGCCGAAAAATAGAATCGATCCGCAACCGATGGCAATCATGCGTGTGTAAAGGTTTCGAGCCTCGTCGGCGATTCTTAGAATCCGATAGAATAGCACCGCAAAAAGCGCGAGGACGATTGTGCATCCGATAAGGCCGAATTGCTCGCCGAGAACGGCAAAGATGAAGTCTGTATGTCTTGCCGGCAGGAAGGCGAGGTTGACCTGTGTGCCAGCCATAAAACCCTTGCCCCAGAATTGGCCGCTTCCGAGTGCGATTTTGCTTTGGATTATCTGATAGCCAGCGCCGAAGGGGTCGCGCCCGGGGTCGAGGAAAACGAGGATGCGCTCTTTTTGGTAATCGTGGATACTTCGCCAAATTGCCGGAGTCAGCACCCCTAGCGCTAAATTCACAATAATGACCGGCAAAAACAGCGCAAGTCTTGTGCGTGTGAACCACAAAATTAAAATTAACAGGACAAAATATATCGCCCAAGGGATCCAATGGACGGCAGAAACCATCGACAGAAAGGGGCTTGCGAGGATTAAGAGCGTTATCTCCTGCAGGCCCGCGGTGTAAAGCATGGTTACGAGGATGGCGGTGAAAACCATGGATGTGCCGAGGTCGGGCTGTCCCATCACAATTGCGAAGGGGACTGCGGTCAGCAGAATCGCGCCGATGATTACTTTGGGCGTTTCGATTTCCCTTTTATGGTCATACAGAAATCTTCCTATCGCGAAGACCATCAATACCTTAGCGAATTCGGAAGGCTGGAAGGAAACGAATCCGAGGTTTAGCCACCTTTTTACCTCGCCGGATTGGACTAAAACCGCACCCAAAAGGACTATCAAGATGGCGTAGTAAATCCAGCCGATGGAATAATGGACGCGCATCGGGATTCGCCATGCGATGAACATCGCAACGAGGCCAACTCCGAGATAGATAGCCTGTTTTGTCCAAAAGCGGCTTGTCGGCGAGACCGTATAGATAAGCAAAATGCCGATAACCGCGAGAAGAAGCGCAACAATAAGCAATGTCCAGTCGATTGCAGTGCGCATCATGCCCTCGGCTCGTAAATGTTAAAATAATACCATAGGAAATCCCTTGCGATGTAGGCCCATGCGCCGCCGGAATAGCCCTGCTCGACGAGGATTAGCACGACCACACGCGGACTTTCAGCGGGGGCATATCCGACAAACCATGCATGGTCATGGCCGTGGGGATTCTGTGCCGTGCCGGTTTTGCCGGCGACGACGACATCGGGAAGCTGTGCCCATGCACCTGTTGCAAGATGTCCGTTAACAGCCTCTATCAAGCCCTTATTGGCGATTCTCAATGCCTCGCGCGATGCCGGAAGCCGTCCGGTAATCTTGGGTTCGACGATGAGCGGCCTATCCATCGGCGGACGGATTTCCTTGACAACTTTCGGGCTGTATATAGTGCCGCCGTTAGCGATTGCGCAATAGTATTGAGCAAGCTGAATAGGCGTTACAAGCAGTTCTCCCTGGCCAATTGTTAGGTTAAGCTGGACTCCGCCTCCCCAACCCGATCTTCCGCCGAAACGCCGGTTGAAGAACTCCCTATCCGGAACGAAACCTGTAGCTTCTGGTGGAATGTCGATTTCGGTCTTCCTTCCAAAACCGCTCTCTTTTGAAAGCTCACTCCATCGGTCGATTCCGAGATAAAGGGCAAGCTGATAGAAATATACATCGCAACTTTGGGCGATTGCCTCTATGAGGTTGACATTTCCATGGCCGCCGCGACTCCAGCATCTGAACCAGCGGTCGCCGTAGAATATGCTTCCATGGCAGGCTTCGAGCCTTGTATTTGCATTTGCGATTCCTTCGTCAACTGCGCCCATCGCGGTTACGAGCTTATATGTGGATGCCGGCGGATAGGTTCCCTGTGTGCATCGGTTGAGAAGCGGGTGGATTTCCGTGTCGTTGAGCAATCGCCAAATGCTATCGGTGATTGTCCGCGTGAACAGCTCGAGATCGAAACTAGGGCGGGAGACCATGGCGTAAATTTCGCCGTTGGTGGGGTCCATTGCAATGAAAACCCCGCGGTCGATGCCTGCCATCAGCGTTTCAGCATAGGCCTGAAGTCCCAAATCGATCGATGTAACAATATCCGCGCCGGGGATAGTTAGGATGTTCGCCCTTCCCTCGACCGGACCGACAACCTCGCCGGTAACGCGCACTTCGAGATATTCCGCGCCGTCTCTGCCGCGAAGAAACCAATCGTAGGCCTTTTCGATACCGAGCTTGCCGACGAAATCGCCGGCCTTATAGCCTTTCGTGTATAATGCTCGAAGTTCGGGCACATTTATTTCGCCGACATAACCGATGGCATGCGCGGCGTGGCTTTTCCAAGGGTAAACGCGCACCGGGTCGATTTGATAAATCACTCCGGGGTAATCGAGAAGGTGTTCCTGCATAATACTGACCGTCTCGAAATCGACCTGCCGTGCGACGGGCACCGGAGAATAGCGCGTGATTCCGCCCTTTTCCATCGCTTTATCGATTTGCTCTTCGGTTATTCCGAGGAGTTTTTCAAGGCGTGCGAGGATTTCTTTGGATTTCCGGAATTCGAAGGGGATAAGGCTAATCGTGTATGTTGGCCGGTTATCGACGAGAACTTTACCGCGTCGGTCAATGATTCTTCCGCGCGGTGCTTTTTTCGGGACTATGCGAATTCGGTTGCTTTCGCTGAGGCGATAATAGTAATCGCCTTTTACAGCTTGCAGATAGGCGATATTGCCGAAAAGCAATAGAAAAACAACGCTAAGCGTATAGAAAATATAGCGGTTTGATTTTATGCCGAATCTACTCGATTTCATTATAATAAATCAAAACGGTCAGGCATTATAATCGTCTTGCGGCCGCGGACGGAAGATGCCAAGGCGAATAGCGATCATAAGTATCACCCATCCGACGAGCGCGGTCAACAGCGCCGAGGGGAGGTCGAACCGCAGGAAATTCCAGATAAAAGTCGCGCCATAGGGGCTGAAGAGCCTGAAAATAAGCCTGTCCGCGATGGCGAGGACGAAAACAGTCGCCGCTAAAAGTGCGGGTTGTTCGAGGTTCATCGAGTCGTGGACAAGGCCCAGAATCAATATTGCGGTGCTTTTCGCGACAATATGGCCGCCCATCGCCGGAATGTCGAAACAATCGAGAGCAAGCCCTGCCAGCGCCGCCCAGAGAATCGCCTCGCCGCGGCCGGTTCGCGAGGAGAGAATCACTAATCCGAGGAGGACGAGGTCGATATCCCACGAAAGCCCCGGAATCGGCGAGGCAAGCGAAATTTGCAGTCCGATAACTATATATAATATAAGGAGATAAACGAGCCGCTTAGTCATTATCGCCACCCTCGTTTTGCCCTATTTCCGAGCCGACGATTCTCGAGAACACCACGAAAACCTCCTCGGGAGTGGAAATTTTCGCGGACGGCTCGATCTCGACGCCGATGAAAAGCCCACTTTGAGGTTTCACGACACGCGAAACTGTGCCAACCATAAGTCCCTTCGGGAAAACCCCTCCGAGGCCGGAGGATATTATCAAATCCCCCTGTCGGACATCGGCGTTTATCGGCACATTCTCCATTTTGAGCATTCCGCCGCCAGCGGAGGAGACGATACCCTGCACGCGGCTTCGAGCGTCCATGGCGCTAACCTTGAGGTTCGGGTCGGTTATCAACTGAATCACAGCTGACCGTTCGTTGACGCTGAGAACCTTGCCGATGACGCCGTCTCTGTCTATAACCGGCAGATCGACGATGATGCCCTTATCCGAGCCGGCGGAAATCGTAATCGACGATGGCATACGCGGAGTGCCTCTTCCGACAACCTCCGCGAGGACAGTGTAGATTTCGACCTGCTGGGAGAACTGAAGCGCTTTGCGAAGCCTCTGATTCTCGCGCTCGGCCTCTTTGAGGGCTTCGACTTTGAGGCGGGCGTTGATGAGTTCCTCTTTTAGACGAAGATTTTCTTTGCGGTGGTTTTTCATCAGGTGCCACGATGTGCTGAGCGCCGAGAACGGGCGATAGATAGTATCCATGAATGCAGAGCTAACTCCGGCGCGGAATTCGAGGGGGGTTTGGGAGAGGAGGATGCCCGTTACCAACACGAGGATGAACGCCGCGCTTCTCGAATGACGTCTTATGAAATCGATAAATGATATCATCTTGAGCGATAGATGCTATAATACAAAGCCCCGCACAGGCGGTCTCCTGTAGAAGCGGGGCGGCAAAGTCGGCAAAGGATCAATGTTGATCCATGAAGTCCAGAACCTCTTGGGGGAAAGTGGCGTCCATGAGGAACTGGCGGTTTTCTTTGTCTTTCAGCAGAAGGGAGAGCTTTCCGAGAGCGGTTAGATGAGTGTTAATCGCTGTTTCGGGAACGACGATGGCGAAGAAAAGGTGCACCGGTCTTCTGTCGAGCGAGTGGAATTCAACTCCCTCTTCGCTACGCCCGAAAGCTATCACCAAGCCCTTTACACCCTTGGCGCGTGCGTGTGGAAGCGCTACCCCGAAACCTATTCCGGTCGAGGCGAGTTCCTCTCTTCGCTTGAAAGCCTCTAATACTGCCTCCGAGTTTGAGATTTTATCAGAACCCGATAGGAGTTCGACTAATTCTTCGAGAATCTCGTCTCTCGATGTCGATTTGAGGTCGAGTTCTATCAGGTTTGTGCCGCAAAAAATCGAAAGATCCATCATATGCCTCTTTAATAACTCTCTGCTTCGTCGAGTAGCATTATAGGAATGCCGTCGAGGATTTCAAACTTTATTCTGCATGATTCACAAATTATTTTTTCCTTCTCGGTATCGTAATTTACTGTCCCTCTGCATTTTGGGCAAACGATTATTTCGAGAAGCCTGCAATCCGGTTCGGTCATCGTTTTTCCTCCGTGAATTCGCCCATGTTTCTATATTTTGCAAGCCGCATTTTCAGAAGTTCTTCGGGCGGGATTTTTGTGAGTCTGTCGAGTTGTGCGCGAATTTCCCTTCCGAGTTCCTCTGCGGCGGCTATGGGATCTTTGTGTGCTCCGCCGGGCGGTTCGGGGATGATTTTATCGATCATCTTCAGTTTGAGGAGGTCGTGCGCGCTGATTTTGAGAGCTTCTGCGGCTTTGTTTGCATGGGCGCGGTCTCTCCAAAGAATCGCCGCACAGCCCTCCGGCGAAATGACCGAATACCATGCATTCTCGAGCATAAGGATAACATCGCCGACGCCGATTCCAAGCGCGCCGCCGGACGCTCCCTCGCCGATTATCGAGATAATTATCGGCACACGCAGTCTTCCCATCTCGAAAATATTCCTCGCGATGGCTTCGGCCTGACCGCGTTCTTCCGCGCCGATGCCGGGATAAGCACCGGGGGTATCGATGAAGATTAATATCGGTCTGTGGAATTTCTCGGCGAGTCGGAAAAGGCGAAGGGCTTTGCGATAGCCCTCGGGATGCATCATTCCGAAATTCCGGCGGAGATTTTCCTTAACATCCTTGCCTTTCTGTTGGCCGACTATCATCACGATATGGTTGCCCATTTTCGCGAAACCGCCGACCACCGCAGGGTCATCGCGGAAGCCGCGGTCGCCGTGAAGTTCGACAAAGCCTTCTGTCAAACGGTTGACATAATCCAAAGTGTAGGGGCGTCGCGGATGCCGTGCTACTTTCACCCTGTCCCAGCGCGAAAGACTGCCGTATATTTCCTCGCGTTTCCGAGAGAGTTCTTTTTTTAGCGCTTTAATCGCGCCGGCGAGATCGGCCTCGCCCTTATCGGCACGCCGTTCAAGCTCGATTATTTCGCGTTCAAGCTCGACGAGCGGTTTTTCGAAATCCAAATGAAATTCCGGAGGACTCAATTTCCCTCCTTTTTAATTATATGAGTATGCAATTTAAAAGAAAAAACGATGAATGCAAGCAGAAGTATGAATACAAATGACATTAAAAGCAGTCCTTGGCCGGAGACAATTCCGACTGCAATTGTCGCGAAGAGAAAGCTCAGACAATAGAATATCCAGTTGATAACCTGCGGCGGCAGTCCCAGCGCGAGAAGCACGTGGTGGAGGTGCTCCGTGTCGCGGTGATAGATTTTTTTTCTTCGTGCTAATCTTCGGAAGACGGTTATTAGCATCTCCAACACCGGCAATCCCAACGCAAGTAGTGGCACGAATAGGACTACAAAAGCGGAAGCCTTGAGCGGCTGGACGATGGTGGCTGTAGCAACGATGAAGCCGAGAGCATAAGCTCCGGAGTTGCCGAGGATTATTTTCGCCGGTGGGTAATTGTAATGAAGAAATGCCAAAGTTGCGCCGAATATGGCAATCATAATAATTGCAAGGAAGGGGAAGCCTATGAAAACGCTTATTACGAAAATCGCAATCGATGCGATTGCGAGAACCCCCGGTGCGAGGCCGTCCATACCGTCTGTCATGTTTACAGCGTTTGTGATACCGACAATCCATAATAAAGTTACTGGAATCGAAAGGTAACCGAGTTCGAAGGGAAGCCCGGCGGGGTTTGTCAACTTCGTAATTTTCACGCCAAAGGCTGTAACCACAAGCGATGCGATAATCTGCACCGCGAATTTGATTCCGGCCGAAAGTTCGCGTCGGTCATCGATAAAACCGAGAACCGCGATGATAAAGGTGCCCGCAGTAAGGCCTATCAGCGCGGGAATATATCCGCTGAAAACCGATGGATAAAGGATTAGAGCGGTTATAATCGCGACAAAGATTGAAACCAGGATTACGACGCCGCCGGTGTTGGGAACCGGAGGGCGGCTTATTTCGGGGTCTTCTGATGCCGAAAGGAAGCCCATTCGCCTGCCTAAACGGATGGAAAGGGGCGTTAGAAGTAGGGTCAGCGCGAAGGTAATTATCGAGACGACGATATATGATAAATATATGTCCACTGGTTTATTTAGAGCCGTTTTTCGAAAGGCCGAGCTTGCGGAAAAGCCACCAGAAGGTGAAATGGCCGACGAGCCCCAACCCAAGAAGCCAGTTCAGCAGGAAGAAGCCCTTGTTGTGTTTTGCAAAATATCTATAAAGGCTTTTGTGGTGCCACCAGTAGCATTTCGCCGGTTTGAGCGCGGTGGATTTTCCACCGATATGCAAAACTTTTGCCTGCGGGACGAACACTACTCGCCAGCCCGCCTCGGACATGCGTTTGGAGATGTCCAAATCCTCGACATAGAAGAAAAAGCGCTCGTCCAAAAGACCGATTTGTTTGAGCGCTTCGCGCCGAAGGAACATAAAACCGCCTGCGAGAGCGTCAACATCGGTAACGGCGTTGGGGATACTGCGATATTTATTGTAGCCGCGCCGAAATGTCTTTATCGATGTTAAAAGAGATTGTTTCGTAAAAAATAGATTCGAGTAAGTGGGAAAATGCTGGCAGGAATTCTGGGGCTTGCCGTCTTCGCCGATAAGTTTTCCACCTGCGATTCCAACGTCGGAGTTTCTCGTGATAAAATCGAGCATGATATCGAGCGATTGATCGATTAGCTCGGTATCCGAGTTGAGTAAAAGAACAACCTCGCCGTTTGTGGAGCGTATCCCCTGATTACATGCCGCGGCAAAGCCTCTATTACGGGCGTTCCGTATCAGTTTGACATCGGGGAAGGCTTTTGCGATTACCTCGGGACTGCCATCGGCGCTGGCGTTGTCGATAACGATGACTTCAAGCTTGGCGGTTGTGGGGGAGTGCTGAATAAGCGATCGGATGCATTTGACAGTCGTGTTCTTTGTATTATATGATAAAATTACGACGGAGAGTTTCGAGATGGTAACACCGGATTCTCTGTCGGTATGGGTTTCAGCAATAGCTCTGGATTTCATCAATCACCCTTTCTGTCGATACTGCCCATTTTGCCGAACCGCAATTTCCATACCATTACAAAGGCTTCGGTGATGATTTTTTTGGTGAGCTTAGTATCGCCTATCTCCCTGTCGGGGAAGATGATAGGGTATTCGACAATTTTGTATCCGAGTTTTTGCACCTGATATTTAGTTTCGATTTGAAATGCGTATCCGCCTGCGGAGAGTTTGGATGGGTCGATATGTTCGAGCACCTCACGGTTATAAACGACGAATCCCGCTGTGGCGTCTTTAACGCGAAGGCCGGTGATGAGCCTCGTATAAAAACTTCCGCCCCATGAGAGCAGTCTGCGGTAAAGCCCCCAATTCTCGACTCCGCCGCCCTCGACGCGCCGGCTTCCGACGACCATATCGATGTCGTTTTGTGCGGCAAGTTCGGCCATTGGGCGGAGATATTTCGGCTGATGCGAAAAATCGGCATCCATTTCGAAAATTAGCTGATAATCGTGTTCGAGCGCCCAATTGAAACCGCGCACATATGCGGGGCCGAGTCCCTGTCTTTTGCCATGGATAACGAAAACCCTTCCTTCGTAGCGTTGCGAAAGTTCCTTTGCAAGCTCGGCGGTGCGGTCGATGGATTCGTCTTCGCAGATAAGGATGCTGAATTCCGGGCCGCACTCCAGCACAGCGGGGACTATACGCTCGATATTGCCCTCTTCGTTGACCATGGGCATAACCACGAGGATTTTCGGCAGGGATTTTTCGATTTTATCTGACATAAACACTCCTATAGACTCAAGCCAAATCTCCTAAGTCGAATAATAAACGACGAATACGGTTATACACCAAAGGATCATATTAATGATCGAAGGTAAATCGGTCAAGAATATTCTCGTAGGCGACTCGCCGGCTTTTTTTAGATTTACCAGCCAAAGATAGCGAAACAAGCCGTAGAAAACGAAGGGGATTGTCGCGCCCATGCCATAACCAAACCTCGCACGGGTTTCGGCGGCGAAGACATATAGCATGTATCCCACTATCGTTGCGGCGATTTCTATCATCGCGAGTTGGTCGAGAAATTCGATCGAGTATTTTTCGAGGAGTGGCCGGCTTCTCACATCGGCGATGTCGTTGCCTTCGATTCTGGCAAGTTCCTGTCTTCGCTTTTCGGTAACGAGAAACAGCGCGATTAGGCTTGTGCAGACCAACAGCCACGAGGAAATGGGCACCTCGACGACGATTCCCCCCGCCGCGGCACGGATTACGAAACCCGCGGCTACTGCGAGGATATCGAGTATCGGGAGACGCTTGAGAAACAGTGTGTATGCGAATTGTAGGGCGACATAGCTTGTGCCGGCAATTCCGAATGGGATTCCAAGAGAGAAGGAAAGGGCGAGACCTCCCGCTATCAAGAGGATTCCAATCACGAGTGCGAGACTTCTCGGCACAATTCCAGCGGCGATTGGGCGGTTGCGCTTAGTCGGATGGTTTCTATCGGCCTCGATGTCGCGAAGATCATTCAGGTAATAAATCCCGCTCGCGAGGGCACAGAATGCGGCAAAGCCTGCGGTGGCGAGGATTAGGGCTTCGAGATCGAAAAACTTACCGCCGAAAACGATTCCGGCGTAGAGAAAACCGTTTTTAATCCACTGGTGCGGCCTAAGGCTTATAATTATGCCCTTTAGAAGCTTCAAGCTTTGCCCTTTCGAAAGATTTCCGCCGCCTCGGCGTAGTATTCGAGAACCTGCTCGGCGAGTCTATCGACCGACCAGTTTTCGACGACCTTCTTTCTGGCCTTTGCACCCATCTCGTTTCGTTCGGCCTCATCGAGTTCGAGGATAGCGGAAATTGCCTCAGCGAGAGCTTCCGGTTGCCTCGGCGGGACGAGACGGCCTGTTTCCGCGGAGATAATTTCCGGCAGGCCGCCGACATTGCTCGCAACGATTGGCAGTTCGCAGGCCATCGCCTCCAAACCGGCCACACTCGTGGCTTCCATCAACGAAGGTATAACAATGACGTCAGCCGAATTCAGGAATCCGGGCATTTTATCATTAGGTTTAGCGCCTTCAAAATGCACATAGGGGATGATTTGCAGTTCTTCTGCAATTCTTTCGAGCTTTGCACGTTCGGGGCCGTCGCCGATGAGATAGAGATGCGCATTATGACGCCTTCGAACAAATGGAAGCGCGCGAACAGCGTATTCGACGCCGTTTTTCTCGAAAAGCCGTCTCGGCACGACAAGCATTTTCGCGCTTTCGGAAGGTTGGGGAATGCTCGGCTCTGTGCGCTTGAATCTGTCGGTATCCGCGGCGTTGACCATGGCATAACAACGCGCTTTTGGGACGAGGCTTAGACAGACATCGCGGATTTCTTCCGATGGCGTCAGGAGAATGTCCGGTTTTGAAATTAAACTACGAAGATAATTGCGCCAGAATCCTCCCTTAGCGGCGAGACGAAGAAAATGGCTTGTGTGAATCGTTGCGACCAAGGGCACCCCGCGCTTATG
Organism: uncultured bacterium; assembly: GCA_964459995.1. GTDB lineage: Bacteria > UBP14 > UBA6098 > UBA6098 > UBA6098 > CAZSHG01. The sequence goes on from CAYWOR010000001.1 coordinate 329,548, forward strand.
TGCAACCTCGCCCGGGATAATCGAGGGGAAGGTATGCACGTGGCAGATATCCGCCCATGGGGCATTTCGGCGCATGACCGGTTTTGCGGCGTAGGATGTTATTGCCCATCCTGTAATTTTTTTGTTCGGGCAGAAAACTCGCTCGACCTCGATGCCCTCCATGTTTTCACGTTTTTGGAAATCGCCCGAACGGCTTGTTACGACGCGAACCTCATGCCCCATTTTGACCTGCGAGCGGGCGAGGGTGTATGCGTGGGTTTCAAGCCCGCCTACCTCGGGGGGGAAATAGATGCTGTGGACGAGGATATTCACAGGATTTCCTCAATTTTCGGGGTGAACTCCTGAGGATACTCTTCTGTGAGGCCTAAATGCCTGCGAACGGCTGTAATAATGCGTTCTGAGGCGTGTCCGTCGCCGTAGAGAAGGGCGCGTTTGGCCATTTTTGAATACTCGACGGCGTCGGTCAGAAGGTTGCCTACTGTTCTCACGATTAGGTCTTCGTCGGTTCCAACCAAGACTGAAACGCCCGCCTCGACGCCTTCCGGGCGCTCCGTGACCTCGCGCATGACCACGACAGGCTTACCGAGAACCGGGGCTTCTTCCTGAATTCCGCCCGAGTCCGTAAGAACTAACTCGCTGGCTTGCATTAGTTTAGCAAAATCGAAATAATCTAAAGGCTTGACAAGATGGACTCCGGGTGTGTTTGACAGAGCATTGCGCACCGGGCCATCGACATTGGGGTTGAGATGCACAGGATAAACGAGGTCGGTCTCGGGGTGCTCGCGAGAAATTCTTGACAAGGCTTGAATAAGCCTTTGGAAAGGCTCGCCGAAGCTTTCGCGTCTGTGCGCGGTTACGACGATGAGTTTGCGGCTCTTATTTTGCGCGATTTCCTGAAGCTTCGGGTCGGAAATCGGTCTATCGATGCCGGTTACCCATAGCAGGGAATCGATGGCTGTATTGCCGGTTACGAACATTGCATTTTCCGGCAGATTCTCGGCGAGAAGCTGTTTTTTAGCGGTTTGCGTTGGAGGGAATAGCAATGTGGAGATGGCGTCGAGCTGGCGGCGATTAGCCTCTTCCGGGAAAGGACGCATTAGATCATAAGTTCGCAGGCCGGCCTCGACATGCGCTACGGGAATTTGATGATAAAATGAAATGAGTCCGCCGATAAATGATGTCGAGGTGTCGCCCTGAACGATTGTGATGTCGATTTTGTGCTCCGAGAGTATCTTTTCGAGGCCTTCCAAAGCGCGGATTGTAACGTCGGTAAGTGTCTGTCCGGGGCGCATAATGTTGAGGTCGATATCGACTTTCAGATTGAAGGCTTCGAGCACCTGATCGAGCATTTCTCTGTGTTGGCTTGTGGCGACGACGAGGGGTTTCAGATCCTTGTGCCGAGAGACTTCACGGATGAGAGGCGCCATTTTGATGGCGTCGGCGCGTGTTCCGACGAGAAGCATTACCGAGGCGGACATATTATTGACTATTCCTTTCTATTATAGCATCATCAATTAAGCGTGGAGGTTGAACCGGCGGAAGAACTTTAAGAACGAAGGTTTTCGGTTCGGAGGTTTGATAAACAGTCTCGAATCGGTGCGGATAGGCCTGAATAGTGGGTATCAAATATGCCTGCGTCGTTCCGGAAATTCTATCGATGATGACATAATTCGCACCGATAGAATCGATTTCGGCCATAATAACAGCGGTATTCTGGGTGAATTCGTAAACCTTGCCGGGCCTTTCTGACAAGATAAAGCTTATGCGGGGTTTCCGGCTAATCAAACCCGCATCGGGGGGGGTATTTTGCCTTATCCATTCGCAAGCTTCGATGAATCTCACCCATGCGACATGCGGCAGACCTGCGTATTTGTTGCCTGCGGAATAGGATTTCAGGACTTTCGAGTTAGCACGGGCTGTTGGAACATAGGCAATCATCGACATTAGGATCATCGCTGAGGCAATGCCGTGAATAGCCCAATTTCTGTATATGGAAAGATTTAGGGGCTTTTCAATTCCGAAAGCTATCCAAATCGAGATAAGCATAATCGGTATTATCGGCATTAGATACCTGAACGTCGCAAAACGCGGATTATAGACCATCAGCATGCCGAAATATAGGACGATGTAATATGGCATAAAAGACTTTTTATGCTTAAATAAAATGACTAGTCCGACAATAATAATAATTGTTGCAACAAGGCCGAGGATAGTGAACATTGTGCCGGTTTTTCCGCCAATCGAGGTGAAAACTGTTGGCAAATCTCTGAAGAGATAGGATTTGAGATTCGAAAGAACACGATCGACAAGGCCGGGAGATTCGGTGTCACCACCGGTGTTACTTCCGAAGAAATTCACCAAATAGAAGCTTTCCTCGCCGCCTTGTCTTGTTAGGACATTTCTGAGAAACCATGGGCCATAGAGGATTGCGCCGGTTAGAGCGAATATCCCAGCGCGTTTGAACATCTTGCGAACAAGTAGAAAAATAATTGCCGAAAAAACTAACGGAACTGCCACGGGACGGATAAACATCGACAGGAAAATCACAGCTGAAGCGGTTATGAATCGAGGCATTTTGTCGGAATCGTAGAATTTATCGAACAAAAAAACGCCGAAAATGCTAAGGGCAAAATAGGGGGCTTCGGTGAGCGTCCAATGAGAAAACTCGTTAAACAGTGGGTTTGCGAGCAGTGCAAGCCCGAAAAGCATTCCTGCGATTTTTGGGATTTTGAATCTATCAAACAGAAGCAGAGTTACCCAAATTCCCGCGAGCATTGCGAAAAAGGAGAGAAGTTTCGTCGGTATGAAAGAATTCGGGAAAAGCGCTACTAATGGGGCTATCAGTATAGGATACCCGGGCGGGATTTCGATTTCGATCGGTTGACCTATGAAGGCGAGATTGCGGTATTCGCCCTGCAGGAGGGATTTTGCGAGCGTTATGTATTGGGCGTTGTCACCGCCGGTGAACATTGAAGGATTGAACACGAGCGCGAGGATAACCGCGCCGAGAACCATAACGATTATAGTGCGCAGGGTCGAGTTAAGCCACTGCTGTTTCGGTCTCGACTGTGCGCTTTTTATTTTGTTGCTCTTTGCCATTATTTATTTCAGGTAATAGGTCGATGATTCGACTGAATTGCATTTGTGATGCCATTTCGTCGAGTTTTGCGAAACCTCTTTTCGTGCCCACTTGATGTATCCAGTTCGATATTTTGCCGATTGGGAGGGGGGGGTTATGTGGGTCGATGTCTTTTGGGTGCAAATACAAGACGACCGGTTTATTATGCGATAATAATTTATTAACAGATTTGACAATAAAAGACAGGGGAAGAATTCTCCAATAGAAACCACCCGACCATGCGAAACGCAATCCGCGCGGGCCGAGACATGAAACAGGAACCTCCCACAGATGGTCGCCATTTGGAAGCTTCATAGGAAAGGGGATTTTTGGAATTCCAGGCTCGCCACCATAGTAGGTTTTTGCAGGGAATCGGCTCGAATCGTAGGTTAGACCTAAATCGGCGAGTTCGTCGAAGAGCCATGGTGTTCTTTTCGGGCTTGCCGAAAAATTCGGAGCGCGGAAGCCATAAATTTTATTGCCGACCAAATCTTCAAGGAAATAAACAGAATTACGAATACTGTGAATAGATTTATCGCGACCTTGCTCGAAAATCAGAGTATGGTTGTCGGCATGCGATGCTATCTCATGGCCTTTTCCGGCGATTTTTCGAATCAACTCGGGGAATTTCTTCGCGACCTCGCCCAAAACAAAAAAAGTTACTTTATGCCCGTGCCGGTCGAATATATCGAGCATCATTTCGGTGGGTTCGACAAGGCGAGATGGAGAATTTGCCATCGTTCGATAATTATACCCGGGGTAGTTGGCGTGGTAGAAATCTTCCAAGTCGATAGATAATGCGATACGCGCCAATGGGTTAATTTCTGAACCGCTTGTCTCGCGAAAGGTCATCGATCACCGAATCTGAATTTAAAGAGGTAATAAATGGCTTTGAAGCCGTCTTTCCAGCTTATTTTCTTGCCTTCCTCGACTGTTCGAGGGTGATATGTTATCGGAACTTCGACAATCTTAAATCCGCCACGTAGAACTTTCGCAGTAACTTCCGGCTCGAATTCGAAGCCCATGCTTTTAAGTTTCAAGCCTTTGACGACATCGATACGGAAAACTTTGTAGGCGGTTTCCATATCTGTCAGTTTCGCGCCGTAGAGGACATTGGTGAGGAAAACCAGAAATTTGTTGGCGAGAAGGTTAATTAATTTCACCTTCTTTTTAAGATTCAGGAATCGGCTTCCATAAACGACATCCGCTTCGCCGCGAGCGATTGGTTCGAGAAGTTGCGGATATTCGTTCGGGTCGAGTTCGAGATCGGCATCTTGAATAATTACAGCATCGCCGCGGGCATATTCGAAGCCGATTCGCACCGCCGCGCCTTTGCCGAAATTCACCATCGACTTGTGCACTTTGACAATGGGGTCGCCGATATGGACATCGAGTTTTGCGCCGGTGCCGTCGGTGGAGCCGTCATCGACAACGATAATTTCCTTTTCGATTGGAACTTGACGGACTTTTTCGATAACTTCCGAAATAGTCGATTGTTCGTTGTAAACCGGAATGACGACAGAAAGTTTCATCTATGCCCTGCCTGTTTCGGCGATCCATCCAGCGACCGCGCGGATTATATCGTCGAGCTTGGTTTTCGGCTCGAAACCGATTGTTTTGCGTATTTTTTCGATATTAGGCACGCGCCGGAGCATGTCCTCGAATCCTTCGCCATAGGCCTCTTCGTAAGGGGTTGTTGTGATATCAGAGTTCGACCCCGTGATACGCTTGACACGTTCGGCAAGTTCCATTATCGTAACTTCCTCTTCGGAGCCGATATTAAATATCTGTCCCATTGTTCCGGGGCTGTCCATGAGCTTGATAACTGCTTCGACGACATCGTGAACATAGCTGAAGGTTCGCGACTGAGCGCCATCGCCGTAAACTGTAATAGTTTCGCCCATAAGCGCTTGCTTGACGAAGCGTGGGAGAACCATGCCATATTGGCCTGTCTGGCGCGGACCGACAGTGTTGAATAGCCTTCCGATAACTACAGGAAGCTTGTGCTTATGATTATATGCCAGTGCGATATACTCGTCAACGGCCTTAGCGGAGCTATAGCTCCAGCGGTTGCGCGTTGTCGAGCCGAGAACGCGGTCGTCTTCCTCGGAATAGGGGCAATTCGGTGATTTGCCGTAAACCTCCGATGTGCTCGCGAGGAAAATCCGCTTTTCGCCGTGCTTGTGCGCTAATTCGAATACAGTATCGGTGCCGACGATTATCGTGTGAAGTGTGCGGATAGGGTCGTCAACGATGTTTTGCACACCCACGACAGCGGCCAGATGGTATATTTCATCGGCTTCACGGACGAGATGGTCCATCAAGCCTTTGTTCATGATCGAGTTTTCGAAGAAAAGAAAATCCGGCCTTCCGATGAGCGGGGCGATGTTCTCTTTTCTTCCTGTCGAAAGGTCGTCGATAACGGTAACGCGGTCGCCCTTGGCCAGAAGCGCTTCGCAAAGATGGCTTCCGATAAACCCGGCGCCGCCGGTTACCAATGTGTTTTTAGGTCTCATCCGTATTCTCCGATTCTTCTTTGAAACCGATATATGCATCTCCGCCGAGTCTTTGGGCGATCTCCTTCGCCCGTTTGATAGCCTCTTTATCCGCGACTTTGCCGACCGTCGATCTTCCTTTTCGTTCGCGCTTGCCCCATGAGGGTTCGGCGTTTGGGGGGATAATCTCGAGTTTCGATATCCGCTCGGAAGGCTCCGTTACGGCCTTTTTTTCGGGCGGAGTCGGCTCAGGTTCTTTTACGGCGACTTTTTGAGGTTGTGATTCTTCCTTTTTACGCCGGGGCTTTCTTTCGGGCTTTTCGGCTGGTTTATCAACCTTTTCGCGGGTTTTCTGAGGTTCTATTTTGTCCGATTTTTTCGCCTCGGATTTTATTTTGTTTTCGCGATCGGGTTTTGCAGAGGATTTTTCCTCAGATGCAATCGCCAAAGGCTTCGCAGTTTGTTCCGGTGTCGGTTTTTGAGGCGGCTTTTCCGTCTGGCGCTGTTCCTGAGGGGGTCTCTGAGGTTGTCTTTCCGTCTGGCGTTGTTCCTGAGGGGGTCTCTGGGGTTGTCTTTCCGGCTGACGTTGTTCCTGAGGAGGTCTCTGGGGTTGTCTTTCCGGCTGGCGCTGTTCCTGAGGGGGTCTCTGGGGTTGTCTTTCCGTCTGACGCTGTTCCTGAGGAGGTCTCTGGGATTGTCTTTCCGTCTGACGTTGTTCCTGAGGAGGTTTCTGGGATTGTCTTTCCGGCTGACGTTGTTCCGATGAGCTTTCAGGGCGATTTTCGCGCTCTGGCTCCCTTCGAGGTCTGTCGCGCTTGTCTCTGTCCTCGCTCCATGGCTTGTTCTGAATACCATCTTTGCGTTTGTGAATCTGTGTTGTCCTCGCAGTTTCGACTTTTGGGCGATCCTCTTCGATGACTTTCGACATCAGATACTCAAGTCTATCACGAAGGTTCGCAATCGCCTCGGCCAAGAATCCCAAAGTGAGCGAAAATCCGCCTACCGAGATAAGTAGGACGAGAAGCGTCTGCAAAGGAGGATAACCCCAATGCCAAATAAATCGCAGAAGCAGAAGAGCAACACCGAGTAATAATGCGGTTGCGAGTGTTACAAAGCCGATGCTTCCGAAAATCAGCATAGGTTTACGGAAAACACGCTCGGCAAGCCACACGGCGATGAGGTCGGTGAAACCGATGAACACTCGTCCGAAACCGCCGTATTTCGGCTCGCCATGCAGACGCGGACGTAGCGTTACCGGAATCTCCGCGACCCTGAAACCCTGTTCGGCGGCGAGAACAACCATAAACCGATGCCAGTCCTTGCGAAGGAACAGCGACGCCATAACATCGCGGCGAAGGACTTTCAGCGAGTTCATGTCCTGAACCTCGACACCGAAAAGTTTGCTTGTGAGCTTATTGTAAATCTTGCTGATGAAGGGCTTCTGGTATTTGCCCTTTTTGATACCCGACACGATGCCGTAGCCCCTGTCGAGCTTGTCCATCATACGTTTGATGTCCTGCACATCGTATTGCAGGTCGGCATCGAAGATGCAAATTCGTTTGCCGCGCGAGACAGCAAATCCGCTTTCGATAGCGGCGGTTTTACCCATATTTTGCTTATGCCGCACGAGTTTGAGGAACTCGTATTTTTCCGAAAGTTCGAGAACTTTTTCGGCGGTGGAGTCCGTGGAGCCGTCATCGACGATGATGACCTCTGCGCGGAATCTCTGGTCGGCGAGGAAGCCTTTGAACTCGTGCGCAAGCGGCTCGATATTGTCTTCTTCGTTGAAAGCCGGCACAATCACCGACAGTGAATAATGGCTGGGAAGTTTTCTGAATTCGTTTCTTTCTTCCATTGGTTACTTTTTCATCGCTCCAATCAGTGTTTCAATTTCCGCTCCGCTTCCGCTTGTCAGGATTATGTTGTAAAAATCTCCCGATTTTGAGGCATCGCGCCCTAGTCGAAGGGGGATCCCAGCAATTGCGGGCAATCCTGACAATTTCAGTTCGAATATCGGCGAAAGGTCGATAGAGGCCGTAAATCCGCGTGTTTTTTCGATTGCAGAGCTTTTCGGATAGCCGAAAAACAGGGTCTCCTTCGCGTCGATTCTTCGATATTCGATGTTTTTCAAGGGGCAGTTATCCGCATATCCAATAACAACGGCAATTTTTGTGCCGAGCAACTCGTGCATTTTCTTCGCGATTTCGATTGCCGCCCCATCCGGATTAAGAGGCCATAAAATCGCGGTTTTATCGAGAAATTGTAAATCTGCCGGAAGTTCGAGACCGCCCTCCGGAATATTGCGGAGGGCTTTGTTTTCGAGCATTCGGCGAATCCATTCCACGCTTATGCAAGCTCCGGATAGATCGGGAAATCTGCGCAAAGCCGGACGACATCGCGATGAACGGCTTCTATTTCCGCCTTATTATCGACATTATCGATTACCCTATTGATAAGCGCGCCTATTTTTTCCATCTCCGCAGTTCCCATTCCACGCGTTGTAACGGCGGGCGTTCCGACACGGATACCGCTTGTAACAAAGGGTTTTTCGGGGTCGAAGGGGATTGTATTTTTATTCACCGTGATTGCGGCTTCGTCGAGGGTTTTCTCGACGACTTTGCCCGTAAGCGCTTTCGGGCGCAAATCTACGAGCATAAGGTGGTTGTCGGTTCCACCGGAAACGAGGCGAAGCCCGCCGCTTTCGAGGGATTTCGCGAGAGCCTTCGCGTTGTCGAGAACCCTCTGTTGATATTGCCTGAATTCGGGTTTCATCGCCTCGCCGAAACATACCGCTTTCGCCGCGATAACGTGCATAAGCGGGCCGCCCTGCATTCCGGGCATGACCACCTTGTCGAGTTTTTTCGCGTGCTCTTCTTTGCAAAGCACCATTCCGCCGCGCGGGCCGCGAAGGGTTTTGTGTGTTGTTGTCGTAACATAATCGCAATAGGGAATCGGGCTTGGGTGTAGCCCCGCCGCGACTAATCCCGCAAAATGCGCCATGTCCGCGACAAGAATTGCACCGACCGAATCAGCAATCTCGCGGAATTTTGCGAAATCCCACCATCTCGGATAAGCGCTGGCACCCGTCATTATAAGCTTTGGCTTATGCTCATTCGCGAGATCGGCGATTTCGGTGTAGTCGAGAGTTTCGGTTTCTTCTCTGACGCCGTATTGGACGATGTTGTATAGAATTCCGCTGAAATTGACCGGATGGCCATGCGTGAGATGCCCGCCATGAGAGAGATTGAGGCCGAGAATGGTGTCTCCGGGTTGAAGCTCGGCGAAATAGACCGCCATATTCGCCTGCGAGCCGCTGTGCGGTTGGACATTGGCATGTTCTGCGCCGAAAAGTTTTTTAGCACGTTCGGTGGCGATATTCTCCGCGACATCGACGCAATCGCAACCGCCATAATAGCGGCGTCCGGGGTAGCCCTCGGCGTATTTGTTGGTCATCACACAGCCGTTGGCCTCCATCACAGCGCGGGAGGTGTAATTCTCGCTCGCGATAAGTTCGAGACCCTCCTGCTGACGTTTGAGTTCGCACATCACCGCGTCGAAAATTTCGGCGTCATTTTTTAAATATTCCATTCTATCCTCCTATAACTCATTGATTATCTTCGAGTTGTGTCATTTCGTCCACTCTTCGGCGGTGACGTTCCTCGCCGGGTTTGTCGCCGTCGAAATCGGTGGAAAGGAAGATTTTCGCGATTTCGAGGGCGATTTGCGGGTCGATATGTTTTGCGCCAAGGCACAGGACATTGGCGTTGTTGTGTTTTCTCGCGGAGGCGGCGCGATGAATGTCGCATACGAGCGCGGCACGGATTCCTCGCACCTTATTGGCCGCGATTGACACACCTATTCCGGAGGTGCAGATTGCGATTCCGATATCGCATTCGCCCTTTGCGACTGCCTTTGCGACACGGGCGGCATGGATTGGATAATCGGCTGATTCCTCGCTGTTAGTCCCGAAATCGACTATTTCGTAGTCCGCGGAAAGCTCCTTTTTGAGGAACTCTTTGAGCCTGAATCCGCCGTGGTCGCTTCCAATTGCAATTTTCATTATCGAACCTTTTCAATCTATAATAAGTTAATAAATAAACCCATCGACAACCCGAATGTCAAGGAGATATTCGGGAATTTGCGGAAACGGGGATATTTGTTGACATTCGGGGCAAATTCCTTATTTTGTATCTGGGTTAATTTGATAGGGGAGAATTATCATGCGAACTGCGATTATTTATTTGTTTTTCGCCCTTCTTGCGGGTTGTGCGTTTGCCGCGCCGGATTCCCTCGCCTGCCGCACGGTGGACTGGCTGGACGTGCCGGGAACTACCCTTGACTACGGCCCTTACGACCCGGGCGGTTACGCCTACAAAGGGCCATATCTCTGGGATATGGCTATGGGAGACTCCTTTCTCGTATGGTTGCCCGGAACAGATATTTACTATTTCATTAACCCGCTAAATCAGACAGAGGTAGAAACGACATTGAGTCGGGATTTTGGTTCAATGAGCGCCAGGGGAGTAGCTTTATCTGATTCCTTTACTTTTATGGGGGGGGGAGGGCAAATTAATAGTAAACTTTATTCTGAAGACTCGTTAACCTTTCTCGATATGCTTTATATTCCTCTCGCTTCCTTTTATTACGCGAAAATTCGCGATAGCCTGCTCTTTACGGCCAGCACGGATGTTTACGGCCTCCATTGCGTCAACATCGCCAATCCCGAATCGATTTTCGTCGTTTGCACTGCTCCGTGTTTCTTCGGCGGCTGTGGTATGGAGGTAATCGACAGCTTCGTTTTCATCGCCTCA
>CAYWOR010000002.1:0-95698 GCA_964459995.1 uncultured bacterium
AGGTGCCCACCGGCAGTGGTGCCAAAGAGGCCGCGAAATGGGACGGCAGAGACGACACAGGCACCCCCATACGCCCGGGAATCTACATCTACACCATCCGCGCCGAAGGTAGAATCAAATGCGAAGGGACAATAACCCTTGCGAGATAACGATTGAGGAGGTATAATAATAAAAATGAAATACTACTCGAAAATAGGCACTCGACGCAGAGCGTCCGAAAGAGCGTTCCTACGCGGAGCGTTGGAACGAGGCCAAAACGTCATAGCAGGTGGTGGCCAAAACGAAATCTATGGAACATTTTCCGCTATACTTGGTGGATACGATAATACCGTTTCAGCTAACTTTTCCCAAGCCTTCGGCCGCTCAGTATCTGTCAATGACGATTACATTACGGCGTTCTACGATGATAGCTACCCTGGCAAAGTCGGAATTAACGAACCAGATCCGGACGAAGCGCTACACGTAGTCGGAACAGTAAAGATAGAAGATATTCTAAAACTTGAAACAAGGGGTACCGCACCTGCTGGTTTGGGAACCGGAGACCGTGGAACAATATATTACCACTACGACGTAGGTCCTCCCTTAGTAAATATGCTTTACGTTTGGGATGGTTCTGACTGGCAACCATTATGGTAATGGGTAGAATAACATGGAAAATGCAAAAATACCTCGTTTCCTAATTGCTATTTCTATGCTTATCATCTCCTGTTCAATCTATGCAGGCTGGGAAAGAACCTACGGCTGGATATATAATGAGGGAATACCCACATTAAAAATTGATAACCGTAAAGATTATATAATGGCTGGGGCTCAAAGACTAAGCGACTTTGGGAGAAGCAATTTCTTCATTACAAAAGCCGACCAATATGGGGATTCGCTTTGGGCAAAAACCTATGTAGATACAACATCTAGTAGTTCGGCATATTGTATTGAACTTACCGATAATGGTTACATTGTTGGTGGTATCAGAAGCATAAGCCACGATTACTATCCCTATCTCGTAAGAACAAATCTAAATGGTGATACACTCTGGACAAAGACCTATGAACTTGAAGCCGAAGGTGGATTTGTTTTATCGAGAATGCACAATGGTAATAGAGAATATACCACTTTGTGGCACTGGGATGATGTTTTTATAATCAAATCGGACTCTTTGGGTGACACTATCTGGACAAGCGTTGTAGGTGATATGGTAGGTGATATGGGCGGAGCAACATACGCCATGACGTATGCTCATGATGGTGGATACATAATTACAGGTTGGATCAATAGCACTGACCCTGATCTATATATTGTTAAGGTGGATAGTATCGGAGAAACTCTCTGGGAAGAAAGCTATGGAACCGTGGGCACAAATAGAGGGTGGTTTATCGATACCACTTTCGATGGCAACTACATCATCACGGGACAAACCAGCCTTTATTATAGCACCCTCTTCGACGTCTATCTCCTTAAAATCAACGACGACGGGGACACCCTATGGACTCGGAAATATGGCGGGGATCACAGCGATGTCGGTCGTTGCGTTCGGCCTACCACCGACGGCGGCTATATCATCACCGGATGGACATATTCCTACGGGGTCGGCACACCGGATTCGTCTAATGTCTATCTCATCAAAACGGATTCGCTGGGTAATCTGGAATGGGAACGCACGTTCGGCGGCACAGGCGAGGACAAAGGCTACTCCGTCGCCCAAACGGAGGACGGCGGCTACGTTATCGCCGGGGTCTATGACCAGGGGCCGCACACCGACGTCTATCTCATTAAAACCGATTCCCTCGGCTACACGCAAATCGAAGAGACATATTCGACGAGGCCAAAGGAACTCTCGCTGGAAGTCTATCCGAACCCCTTCAACTCATCTGTCACGATAAGCCTCGACTTCGGAAGCGAATCGCGAAGCGTTGAGCAAATTGGAAGCGGCACTGCCGCCGCACTAATGGGCGCTGAAATCGAGATATTCGATGTAACCGGGCGAATCGTGGCTGTCATTCCCGTAGGGGACGGGTCTCCCGTCCCGTCGGCGAGCGGGCGAGGTGACCTCGCCCCTACGAAGACAATCTGGCAACCGGATGAAAACATCGGTTCCGGCGTCTATCTCATCCGGGTGAAGTTAGCTTCGCAAACCCTTTCCAAACGGGTGGTCTATCTCAAATAAAACTTCAAATTAAGGAGCTAATATGAAATACGTAACTTTAATTCTAATTGTCCTCGCGTTGGCGGGCGTGTCATTTGCGCAGGAGAAGGGCGGGAGCGCCGAGGCCGAGGTGATCTACACCGTGCGGTCGTCGGTAGGCCTGCCGGTAGCGGGTTCCGCCGAGGACGCCTCGAACAAAATGACCGTCCTTGCGCCATCAACCCAAACATCGGCCTCGACAGCCAAACGCCAACCCGACCCCGAAAGACCGCTGGCCTTCGGTATCAATTCGGTGTCGCCCAATCCATTCAACCCGGTATGCGAAATCGAGTTCGAGGTTGGAGAGGAGACGGCGGTCGAGCTGGATATTTACGACATCTCCGGGCGGCTGGTGTCCCGCCTTATCGACAATGAGGAAATGCCCGCCGGAGTATATCGAATATCATGGGACGGCGCGGAAAACCCCTCGGGAACCTATCTCGCGCGATTCACCGCGTCGGGCAAAACGGATGTGCGACGGCTGGTATATCTCAAATAATGCAGAATTTAGAATGTCCATTTGCTGTCATCTCGGTCTTAAAATCTCGATCTAATAGGCTCGGCGTCTCGCCGTGCACCACGAATATCGAGCGAGACGCCCGACCTATTAATGAATAATGTAGAATGTCCAATGTCCATTTGCTGTCATCTCGGTCTTTAAAATCTCAATCTAATAGGCTCGGCGTCTCGCCGTGCACCACGAATATCGAGCGAGACGCCCGACCTATTAATGAATAATGTAGAATGTCCAATGTCCATTTGCTGTCATCTCGGTCTTTAAAATCTCAATCTAATAGGCTCGGCGTCTCGCCGTGCACCACGAACATCGAGCGAGACGCCCGACCTATTAATGAATGTTTCGTTCTTATACATAGATTTAATTCATGCAATCCCCCTTCGTTCCGGGGGACAATATGACCCTCTTCGTGGGAATCGCCTCTCCACCTGCCTACCATCCATGCTACCCGCCGGAGGCCGAGTTCGAATACCGCATCGCCCTGAAACTCCGATGGGGAGTCTATCTGCCGTAGAGGTTGGTTGACGTTTGTCCTTAGACTTTACTTTCGGGCGGTTTCTTGAGAGCCGCCCTTTTTCGTGATTCGATTTCCCTCACTAAGCGCAGTTATTGCGATGTAATCTTTTTTAAGACGCACGACCTCCGAAACAATTTCCGCGTTCTATTTTCTTTGCTTGACAAAATGAATAATTCGCTTAATTTTCATTTAAAGATGAGGATACACCCGTATCCATCACCCCAACCCGCCAAAAACGGCGTGGAAGGATGTGAATTCAACGACATGAGGCGATAAAACGAGAATAATCTTTTTGTATCGCTAAGGCAACGAAAAGGATCGGCAAATGAGAATTACAGCAATCGCGCTTGCTATTATCTTGCATGTATTCCTATTTGGATGTGCGAAAATATGCCCAAAATGCGAAGGAATTGGTGAGATTTCTGGTACATGTCCAATATGTAATGGGACTGGAGAGGTTAAAGCTAAATGCCCAGATTGCGAAGGTAAAGGATATATCGAGCATAGCTGTGATAATTGCGTCGGAGAAGGTGATATCAAATGCACATATTCGAAAATGTATCGTTGCGGTATAATTAATGACTATACTTATAAAACCGAATGCCGGGGTGGGAGACTAATAGTAACAGGTAGTGGTGAAAATTGTGTTTCAGCTACCCAATATAAAAACGCAAAATGCCCTGAATGCGGAGGAGACGGGATTGTTACCTGTAATAAATGCTGGGGCCGAGGCATATACCACGAAGAATGTCCGCGTTGTCATGGAAAAGGTGAAGCATTTATTGAATGCTCTAATTGTAGTGGAACTTGCAAGGTACAAGAAAAATGTCCTGAATGCAAGGGAAAAGGAAAAATATAGTAACAGATAGACTTTCCTCCTAGGCCTTGATAGGATTAATCCGGAGTGTCGCATGTGCTTCTACCACATCGCATATCTCCTGCTCTGTAATGGGGAAAAAACCTCTCAGAATTTTGATTTTCAACAACTAATCGTCCTGCACGGCCTATTTTGCAGTCTCCACGATGTCTTTATCTGCGCATACGGTATTATTATTCGCGGGCACGGTGTTAATCTTAGCGGGCATGGTGTTATTTTCTGCGGGCACCGTGTTATTCTTTGCGCATACGATGCTATTCTTAGCGGCCACCGTATTATTTTTTGCGCGCACGATGCTTTTTGAAGCACGCACGGTGTTATTTGTTGCGCATCAAAATAGCATGAATTAGCAAAGAAATAATATTTATGCGCATCTATTATGTAAATTTACGCATTTTTACGATAATATGCTCGAATTTTCGCAATATTTGCACATGTTGCGGTATAATTTGTTCGTGAATTGGGTCAATCGAATGGCGAAGGCGGAATTCGGCATTGCGAAGAGTTTTATCCTGACGCGTAACTATCGGAGTCAGCATCAATTTGCTCCAGCTCGTCGCATAACTCAATACTGTGGATTAATGGAAGCAACGAAATACCATGAAATAAGGGCGGAATTATCTCAAATCCCGCCCCTTTTCGTTTGTATATCGAGCGTTCTATATATCCGCGCGAACGCCGGTTTTGCAGTCTTTGCCGTCGGTAACGCCGTTGGCTTCGTCCTCGCCGTGAAGCGCGCGCACGAAACGTCGTTGGGTCGCCAGAGAGAGCCTATTCGCGGCCTTGTAGAAAATCGGGACATAGAACAATGTGAGGATAGTCGCAGTGAAAAGGCCGCCTATCACGGTCAGCGCCATTGGCGAGCTCATCTCCGAGCCGGAGCCGGTCGCGATGGCCATCGGGAACATGCCTATCATCGTGGTCAGCGCGGTTATCAGCACCGGACGGATTCTGTCCGTGCCGGACTGGATGATGGCGTCCTCCTCGCAAAGCCCCTCTCCGCGAAGCTTGTTCGTGTGGTCAACCAGCACGATGCCGTTGTTCACCACGATTCCCGCAAGAATAATCGCCCCGACGAAGGAAACAACCGACAGCGTCGCGCCGGTGATTAGGAAGATCCACATCACCCCCAAAGCCGCCAGCGGAAGGGTTATCATGATAACCATCGGCTGAACGAGCGACTCGAACAGCGACGCCATGATGGCGTAAACGAGGATGATTGCCAGAATCATCGCCAGAACGAGGTCTTTGAAGGCGTCCTGCATCTGTTCCTGCTCGCCGGAGATTTCGTAATCGTAGCCGGGCCCGAAACGCGATGTTACGGGCTGAATCGCCTTTTCGATGTCCGCAACGAGGCTTCCGACGTCGCGCCCTTGACGGTTAGCATAGACATGCACCACGCGGGTTTGCTGTTCATGCTGAATCTGCACCGGGCCGAGCATCTCGACGAAATCCGCTACCTCTTTGAGGGGGATTTTTTCGCCCATTGGTGTCGAGATAGGCAGGTTCTCGATGTCTTTGAGGGTGAGCCTTTCCGATTCGCGAAGCCTGACGCGCATATCGATTTCCTCCCCCGAACGCTCGCGAAGCTGGCTTACGACGGTGCCGAGGGTGAGGGTGCGAATCTGCGACGCTACCATAGCCACGGGGAGACCGAGGCGGGAGGCTTTTTCTTTATTGATGCGGATTTCGATTTCCGGTTTACCCTGCTCGAGGCTGGAGCGGACATCTTTCGCACCCCGAACTTCTTTGACCAATTCGGCGATTTCAAGCGAGTATTGGCGCATGAGCGCGATATCCTCGCCGAAGATTTTGATGTCGATATCGCCGTTGGAACTTCCGCTCATGCCCATTTCGGACATCTGAATCGTCAATCCGTCGTAATCGGGGAATGTCGCACGGATTTTCTCGCTGTATTCGCCGCTTGTGATATCGCGCTTTTTTTCGAGAGCGATCATGTAGAAAGCCTCGTTAGAGCCTTCGGGGCCGAAACCGCCGCCCATCATCTCGCTTTGGCCTACAATCGTCATCACGTGGTCGGTCTCGGGGAGAGTGAAAAGCAAATCCTCCATCTCTTTGGCGAAGCGGTCGGTCTCATCCACTCTGGTTCCCACGGGGAGTTTTATGGTCATCATTATCATATCGTCGTTGGCTTTCGGGAAGAACTCCGTGCCCACCAGCGGAACAGTCGCCGCGGTGAGGACAATCGCGATAACGAGAAAGATAACCATTTTCACCGGATGAGTAACCGCCCATGTCAGTGCGCTTTTATACACGCCTCTGATTTTGTCGAATATAGGCGATTTTTTGCGCTGTTTGTCCTTGCGGAAAATGATCGAGGAGATCATCGGCACGATGGTTATCGAGACAAGGAGACTGCATAGAAGCGCAAAGGTGATTGTCAATGCAAGACCCCGCGTCAACTGCCCTGCGAGACCGGATGAAAAGACCATCGGCATAAAAACGGCGATAGTGGTAAGTGTGCTGGCTGTAATCGCCATTCCAACCTGACTCGCACCTAGTTTCGAGGCTTCGATACGGGTTTTGCCCTTTTCGATGAAGCGATATATGTTCTCGATAACGACAACCGCGTTATCGACCAACATCCCAACCCCGAGCGCCATACCTCCGAGTGTCATAATGTTCAATGTAAATCCGGCAAGGCGAAGCGGAATAAATGTCGCCACAACCGAAAGGGGAATCGCCATCGCGATTGCAAAGGTCGGGCGCCAGTTGCGAAGGAAAAGCCAAATCATCACAACCGCCAGCAACCCGCCGATAACAGCGTTCGAGCCGGTTTGAGTGCCGACATCGGTTATCCAATCCTCCATGTCGAGGCCGTAGTCGTATTCGATATTGTCCGGCAGAGTAGGCCAAAGCTCTTTCAAAGCCTTTTTTACACGCCTTCCGACCGAGACAGTGTTCGCGTTCGACTGTTTGAACACGACCATCCCAACCGCCGGCTTTGTATTCGCGCGGACAGCTGAACGATTCTCGGCAATGCCCATCTGAACATCCGCGACATCGCGAAGATAAATCGGTTCTCCATAACTCGATGCCCCGATGACAATATTGCCAATCTCCTCGACCGATTTGAACTCGCCAACGGTCCGAAGAAGAAATTCTTTGTGCCCCTCTTCGATGTAGCCCGCTGGCATATTCAAATTTTGTGCGGCAAGGGACATGGCAATGTTATCCGAAGTGATGCCCAACTCTCGCATACGCAAGCCGTTGAGCATAATCTGCACTTCGCGCTCTTCGCCGCCGAAAACGAGAACGCTTGCGACTCCATCGACACGTTTGAGCTTCTCCGCAACCTGCTCTTCGACAAGCTTCTTAAGCTCTCGCGTGTCTTCCATACCATAAATGGGCACTGTCATAACAGGCATTGCGGTAATATCGAATTTCGACACATTCGGCCTGTTTATGCCCTCGGGAAGGAACGCCATGCCGGCATCCAAGGCCTCGCGGACATCCTGCGCGGCGAAATCGACATTTGTGCCCCACTCGAATTCGAGCATTAATATTGAGATGCCTTCGCGGGAGACCGAGGTGATTTTTTTGAGATTATTCACGGTTCCAACAAACCGTTCGAGTGGTTCGGTCAGGTTCTTTTCAACTTCCTGACTTCCCGCGCCGCTGTAAATGGTAGTTACGGTAACCATCGGATATTCGATATCGGGGAAAAGGTCGAGCCCCAGTCCCCAGACAGCCCAGATTCCCATCACGACGAGAATCAGCGCGAACATCCCAATTGTAACGCGCCTATCGACCGAAAATTCGGGTATCGTCACCGGTTCACCTCCTCCATCCTTTCGACCTTAGCGCCGTCGCGAAGCCCGAGAGCACCGCGGTAAACGACTTCTTCTTCCGGTTCGATCCCAGAGATTATTTCGACTGAATCCGAACGGACAATCCCTGTCTGCACAACTCTGCGCGAAACATTTCCCCCGTTATAGACGAATGCTATGCTGTCCATAACGATCGAAGAACGGGGAACGATTATCGCATTTTCACGCGACTCTGCTACTACCCTCGCTTCGACGAAAACCCCAACCGGCAAAAGCTTTTCTTTGTTGTCGATCACTATTTCCGCCTTGAAAAGTCCGGTGATAGGATCCGCGCCGGGAGAAATATTCCTAAGCCTGCCGACAAACTCCTTATCCGGTGCGACATCAGCTAAAATACGCACGATCATGTTCTCACTGACTTTCGCAAAATCGGTGCTGGAGATGCTAACCGGCAATTTCAGCTCCTCGATGACCGCAAGGCGAAGTATTCCGCGAAGACCGGGGGCGTAAACATCCAACTCGTTGAAATATTTCCCGACTATCGTTCCTGCGAAGGGTGCACGAAGCTCTGTGCTATTGCGCACCTGACGGAATCCTGCCTCGGCGGCCTCGAATCCGGCTCTCGCCTGGTCAAAACTCTGAGGAGATATAAGGCTGTCCTGATAGAGCGAACGCATCCGCTCAAAAGTCTGCTTGGCGGCCTCATATTGCGCGCGAACCTGATTCAGATTTTCCTCGTCCATTTTGACTAAAAGCTGGCTGGAACTCACTTTGTCACCCACACGGACATAGATTTTATCGATAGTCCCGGGTATCTGCGGAAATATCATCACATCGCGAATACCCTCCAACCGTCCGGAAAAGGTAACATACTCTTCAATATTACGAACATCCGGTTTCATAATACCGACAACAATCTTGTTGCGAGAGGTTTCTTGTTTGGCATTGCCCGGATTGCCCTGACATCCGACAAGAAAAACCATAATAACCACAAATAGAATAAGAACTACACTGCGCGACTTCATCTTATCTCTCCTTGAAATTATTCCCGATTGCGACATCGTATTCGATTCGGGCGACTTTGTAATCCGCGATTGCGGCGATATATTCATTCTGAGCTTGTATCAGCGCGGAATTAGCGTCGAGAACATCGGTATTTGTGGCAAGTCCCGCGCCGAACTCGGCTTGTGCCACACGGTAACCCTCACGCGCCTGTTCCAGTTTGACCTTCGAGACACTGAGCCTCTGCTCGATTTCTTTGAGCGCGTTGAACTGGTTCCGAATCTCCATCTGGGCGGCGCGAAGCATCATATTGTAGGCCTCTTCGGCTCTATTGCTATTATATCTGGCCTTTTTCACGCCATAAATTCGCTCGCCGAAAGAAATGATGTCCCAGCTCGCGGCGAGGGTGAGATTCCAGGAATCGTAGAATTCAGGCTCATATGAGCGGTTAGGCCGCTGATATAGGTAGTTAAATATACCTACAATATTCGGCGAGAAAGAGCCATAGGCGATGTTTACTCCAGCTCTGGAAGCCTCGACCGCCTTCGCCATCTGCCGAATATCCGTGCGTTTATCCATTGCAGATGAGATATCCCCGTGGTAATCCGGCATGGTAATATCGCCGATTGCTGTGTCAGGATCGAGGATCAGCGAGGTGTCATCCGGAAAATTCAGGATGAAATTCAGCCCAAGCCTCGAGGCGTTTACAGCGTTCTCGGCCTGAATCCGCAGAAGGTCTATTTCTGAGCTTGCCACGCGGGTTTTCAGAAGGTCGTTTCGCGAGACGAGACCCTGTTCATACATCGCCTCGATAACGCGAAGATGCGCGTCCATACGGCCTCTGGCGTCGATCATCGATTCCCTGAACAGCTCGGCTTTGATAACCCCGAAATAGGCAGTCGCAACCTGTTTGCCGACCTTGTTCAGACTGCCCTCATATCCTGCAGTCTCCATCTGAGCGGCGGCTTTGGCGGCCTTCTGTCCGAAAAATATCTTCCCGCCTGTGAAAATTGGCTGTTGAACTCCGAAAGCTATGCGATAGTTATCGTCATCACCCATCGGAATCCCGCCTTCGGGCATGAACATACTTAGCTCATCGGGCATAACCAAAGTTGGCACCTCGTCGAGCCGGGTGTATGACGCCTCCGCCTTCACACGCGGGAAAAATCCGGTAACAGCCGATTTCGCGTCCATCTCTGCGGCACGGCGCGAATTATAGGACATCAGAACTTCTGAATTGGCTTTCATCGCCCTGTCAATCGCCTCGTCCAATGTTAGCCCGAATGCGGCAGTAGCGAGCATGCAAGCAATTATTAACAGTTTTTTTCTCATTTCTGTTCCTTAGAAAGTAATCTATTCGGTCTTTTTCACAGCACCATTCATAAAAAGATGAAATATAACTCCCGCCTTAAGCCCCAGATCGTATTCTTCAGGCGAAAAAAGCCAATCCCCCATGAAAGAAGAAATTAGCCCCGAAAGCGCCGATGCCGCGTCTTCCGGCGAAATTCCCTTCCTGAGGTGTTTTTTATTTTTATTAAAATACATCCCCAATTTGATCCGGAATTCCATAACAACATTGTGAATGCGCGGCTTTATCTGATCGACGATGAACTCGGGACAAAAACGGTAAAACTCCGACATCATGATGCGGTAAAAATTCGGGTTTTTGTTTATGATATTCAGAGAGCTTCGAACGTATTTCTCGATTACTTCCTCGAAAGTTCCATCCTGAAGCAAAACATCCTCACCCTCCATGACCATTTCCTCGAATTTCCGGTCGATTAGTGCGATAAAAAGGTCTTCCTTGTTCTCAAAATAATTGTAAATGGTCGCTTTGGAAAAACCGGCTTCTTCGGTAACATCCTCGATTTTGGTCATCGCAAACCCATGGACAGCAATGAGTTTTTCGGCCGCATCGATAAGTAACTCCCTGTTCCGAATTTTGTCTTTTTCTTTCTGCCTCATGTTTCCCCCTTAGGTTACCCGTGGTTCATTTTTATACTCACGATTATTATAATGACCCGCGGGTTATTTTTCAACCCAATTTTCATCTTTTTCCAATTTCGCGAAACCCTTTAATACAGACCTTTTGGAAAAGATGAGGTAGAATATGATTCTCCTCGACTTGATTTTTTCTGTTGTTTGAGATTTATTTTTTTGTGGAGGGGACTACTTCTTCGAATTTGGCTGGGGAGCAGGGATTCGAACCCCAATTCTACGGTCCAGAGCCGCATGTCCTGCCATTGGACGACTCCCCAGTGCTTCAAAGAGACCCAATATATTTTTGCAGATTGCCATAGTCAAGAGAATTTTCATAAACCTCAAATTTTATTTGTGAAAGTTCTTTTCTGAATCTTCAATACTTGACTTGAGAGTGTTCTGCCTGTAATTTATATAAAATATGTAGCTAAGGGAGAGTCGATATGAAAACACGCAACATCGGAAAAAAAGGGCTGGTCGAGCTGATTATAGCGCTATGTCTGCTTTTCGTCGGGTGCGCGAATGGCGAGGCGACACCCGAAGCCAAGGTCGAGGAGGCAAATAATATGGATAGAAAACCGGTTCTCGCCGGAAGCTGGTATCCGGGCGATTCAACAGAACTTCGTGCAACAATCGAATCCTATTTCCGCAAGGCCGATCCTCCAAAAATCGAAGGACGCATCGTCGGAATGGTGTCGCCGCATGCCGGTTATGTCTATTCGGGACCTGTGGCGGCATATGGTTTCAAAGCTCTACAGCGCGATAAAGCCAAATACAAAAGCTCGACCGTAGTGATTATCGGCCCGAACCATCGTGCGGCGGGCTTCTCGGGAATCAGCATATGGGCGGACGGCGGATGGATTACTCCTCTCGGCAGAACCCCTATAGATACCGATTTTGCGAAAGCACTGCTGAACAAACTCGGCCCCTCTGCCGATTTTAACACCTATGTCCACAATGTAGAACATTCCCTCGAAATTCAACTCCCCTTCCTGCAATACGCTCTGGATAATGATTTGAAGATTGTCCCCATCGTCTTAGGTTCACAGTTGGACATTATGGTAGATAACCTCGCAAACGCAATCGCCGAAATCGCCGATGAGAAAACTATCATCCTCGCCAGCACCGACCTCTCGCACTATCATCCGCAGAACAAAGCGCAATCTCTCGACGGCATTTTCACCGAGGCTGTCCTCAGCGGCGATGCAGACAGCCTTCGCAAAGTCGTCCGCTCCGGAAAATGTGAAGCATGCGGATACAACGCCGTCTTGACGTTGATGAAATGCGCGGGTCGTCTCGGCGCGGACAGCATCGAAAAGCTTCGTTATGCCACTTCCGGCGATGTCCCGCATGGCGATTCCTCGCAGGTCGTCGGCTATCTTGCCGCGCTATTTCTTAATACCGGCAAGGAACACAAACTCGGGAGCAATATGAAAGACTCAGCTCAGACTGATTCACAGGCCGATTTTAACTTAACTGATGAGCAAAAAATATATTTGCTCAAATTGGCAAGAAAGACAATCGAAGATTATGTCCGTGACGGCAAAGTTCACACCCCCAAAATGCCCGAAGACGCTATCCTCGCGAATGATGGCGCGGTTTTCGTAACCCTGCACCGGGATGGTTTGCTTCGAGGATGTATCGGACAGATGATTGCGCAGGGGCCGCTCTATCTAGCGGTGCGCGATATGGCAATCTCCGCGGCGACTCGTGATCACCGATTCCAACCGGTCAGCACCAAAGAACTGGACTCAATCGACATCGAAATCTCCGTCCTCTCGCCGATGCAACCCTTTGAGGACTGGCGCGATTTCGAGATGGGCGTTCACGGCATATGGCTCACAAATGGCAACCGTAGCGGCGTTTTTCTGCCGCAGGTCGGACGAGAAACCGGCTGGAGCAAAGAGCGTTTTCTTCAGGAACTTTGCTCTCAGAAAGCGGGGCTACGAGCCGATTGCTACAAAGACCCGAACACTCAGCTTTTCAAATACACTGTTGTCGAATTTGACGAACACGATTTCAAACTAAGGTAGAGAACTTTGGACGAACCCGAACTCGACATAAAAAAAGGCGGCCTTCTCGCGCGAATATTCGACCACATCTTTTTTCTGCGGCCTTTATTGATATTGCCAATCTGGGCGCCTTTGCTTCTCGGCTACAACGCCGCAGGCGGAAGCGGTCTCGATTTTCTTTTCGTAAAATTGCTTCTGCTGGGGATTTTCCTCGGCGGCGGAATATACGGCCTCAACCAGATATATGACATCGTCGGCGACCGGATCAACCGTAAAAATCTACCTCTTTCGCTCGGGCTTGTTTCCGAGAGATTTGCATGGATCATCACCCTTCTCTGCGACATCTTAGCGCTCGCGGTTGCTTTTTGGATAACGCCATTTACCGGACTTTTTACCGCACTCGGGGTTTTTATGGGGTTTTTATATTCCCATCCGAAATTCCGGTTCAAGGACAGCCCCTGGAAATCGATTGTTCTTAACGGCCTCGGCCACGGCGCGCTGGTTTATGTAATCGGCTGGAGTTCGATCGACAAGCTTCATTGGCAGGTGCTCTACAGAATGCTACCCTACGCGCTGGCCTACGCCGGCGTCTTTATCGCAACGACGATACCCGATATCGAGGGGGACCGCGCGACCGGCAAAACAACTCTGGCCGTTCTAAAGGGCGAAAAAATATCTACGATAATCTCCTACGCACTAATCGGTGTCGCGGCAGTCGGCTCGATATTTCTGAAAGAGCCGGCGGTTTTTCTCACAGGGCTTTTCGCAGTGCCCTTTTATGTCTATGCCGCAATCAAAGGTGGCAGAAGATTTGTTACTGCAAACAAGGTTGCTGTTTTGCTTATGAATCTTTGGGTCTGCTTCTATGCTTTCCCCTATTTCATTGTTCTGATTATAGTTATAGCAGGAAGTAGGGTTTATTATTCGATGAGACTCGACACGAAATATCCATGAGAGAGGCGCGATGTTTAGGTTAAAAATCCTTTCGCTTTTACTATTATCTTTCACGATACTTTTCGCGAAGGCCGGCCCTATAAGAATGGGCGATCATCTTATGTCGCGGGGCGAATACTCGAAAGCCTTAGCGGAATATCGCAAAGCCGAAGCCGAGAATCCTAACGACCCCGAAGTCCTATGGCGCATCGGTTCGGCGATGACCCGTCTCGCGCTTACAATTCAGGGCAGTTCGCGGCACGATAGCCTCGAAATCGCCACGAATTACCTAAATCGCGCCATCGTGCAGAACTCCGGCATCCTCATGGCTCATCTCGAATATGCCCGTGCGCTGGGAAACTTAGCGCTTTTTAAACCCGACTGGGACGACAACCGCGTCGCACGAAGAGTTCGCGAGGAGCTTGTTCTCGTCCTGAACAAAGAGCCAAGTAACTCCGAAGCCCTTTATTTAATGGGAATTTGGCATAAATGGGTCTGCCCTAAACCGCTCCTCGAACGCAAGCCAAGCGGTCTCGGAGCCGCATGCATCGATAGCTCGGCCTATTATCTCCGCCAAGCAGAAAAACAGGACAAGGAAAACCTCGAATTCCAGCTCGAACTCGCCCGCGTATATATCGCGATGAACAATACCGGCGCGGCAAAAGAGGTTCTTCGCGGAATTATCGCAGTGAAAAACCCACCATCGATTTATGAACCGACAATTGAGAACGCAAAAACAATCCTTTTCGGCATCGAAAACCCCGAAGACTCCTCCGGAGAACCCAAATGAAAAAAGCCCTCGTGGCATTCATCATCTTTCTTGGCATCGCGATTTCGGCGCAAGGTCAGTCTTTGCGCGATGTCCTTTATACTGCCGACGGTGAGGAAACCCGTGGCGAGCTTATCGAAATCACGCCTGTGCAGGTTCTTTTCCAAACACCGCAGGGCATGCTTAGATTAAACCGCAACGAAGTGCTAAGCGTCGAATTCGGCAAAGAGCGCGCCGGAGACACATGGCGAACAATCGACGACATCGATGACGAGCTTCTGTTGGATGTCCTTGGGAAAATCCCCGAACCAGAAGTCTCAGCGGGAGCTAATTACATAGTCCTTTACGATAGCAGACACATTGAATTTCGCCTCGACGGCACGATTGAAACCAGCCATAGACGCATATCGCAGGTTCTCGCCGAAGGTGCAAAGGATTATGTCGCGCTGAACGAGATTTACTTTTTCCCGGATATCGAATCGCCTGAGATAGTCCATGCGCGAAGCATCTCGCCCTCCGGTCAAGTTCTTCATCTGGACGAATCCGCCATCGAGCGCGGCTCGATAAACCCCTATTTTCCGGATTACGACCGTCTGAACATCCTAAAATACGCGCTCGGGGAAATGGCTGTTGGGAGCGTGGTCGATGTCTCGGAAAAGACAATTCGGCGTGGCACTTCGCCGCTCGATCCATTTTTCCTGAGTGTGCAATTCTATTCAGATGCCCCGGCTATGCGTCGCGAGGTATATCTTATTTGCGAGACCGGCACAAATCCGGCCTTCGATGTGGCAAATTGGCCGAAAAACTGGCCTTCCGCAAAGATAGAGACAACACCGGCATTCACGAAATATAGTTGGATTATCGAGAACATTCCACCGGTTTTGCCGGAATCCAATATGCCGCCGGAAGCCCTTTATTCGCCGACTTTGCTCATTTCGGACGGCATAAGCTGGGATTCTATCGCAGTGGAATTCGATATGGCGATCCGCACTGCAGATGATTCTCCGCCGCGAATCGACCGCGTTCTCGAGCGGATTCTCGCCGGACGAAAATCGCAGAAAGACAAGGCGCGCGCGATTTATACTTGGATTTCCACCGAGGTTGGCTTCATTCCGGTGGATGCCTACATTTACGGCTTCACGCCGAAAAAACTCTCTCAGATTGTCGGAAAGCAGTCAGCAAACGACCTCGACCGTGCCTTTTTGTTTTATTGTCTGGCAAAACGTTCAGGTATCGAGGTCTCGATCGGTTTTGCTTCGGCACACGAGGATGGTTTCTCCGAAACAGTTCCCTCGCTTTTCTCGGTGCCTGTTCCGATTGTCCTCGCGACCCTCGACGGCCAGCGCATAATTATCGATCTGTCAACCGATTTTCTGCCTATGGGCACGGTGGAAACCTCGATTATGGGCGAGCCTGCAGTATTTTTCAGCAATGGGAAATACCAGATTTCGTCTATTCCTATGCCGTTTCCCGCAGAGGAAGGCAAATCGGCTGAGATGACAATCCGCCTAAGCCCCGATGGCTCTATTCAGGGCCAATTGCACGAAAAATATTTCGGCAACCGGCAGGAGAACATCCGCGATTTCAGATATGTTACACAGGAACAAATTCGGCAAGCAATGGAGGAGCGAGTCGGCAAAATCCACAACTCGGCGCATCTCGACGGCTGGCGGCTTCAGAATATATCGGATTTGGACGCGATTCCCGAGCTTATTGTCGAGTTTTCTGCACCAGACTACGCCATCGACGCCGGCGGGAAATTCCTTGCTTTTAAACTTCCCGGTATAGATTATTCGGCATGGGGAACCGGCGCAACAACCCGTAAATGGCCGGTTTGGTTCGATTCACCACATCGCGAAAAAAACAAGATCGACATAGAGCTTCCTTCGGGATACCGGCTTTATCACCTTCCGGAGAATGTTCGGTTCGAGGCCGATTCGATAAGTTATACTGCGGTTTTTACAGAGAAAAAGGGGCATCTAATTTTCGACGACGATTACAGCCGCTCGAGAATGGCTTTTGCTCCGGAGAAATACCCTGAATACCGCGAATACAGGCGTGCTCAGGCGGCGGTCGCAAACAGGTGGGTTGTTCTTGAAAAGGCCAAATGAAGCGAATTTTTTTTGTCATATTGCTCCTAATAGTCGCCGCTACTTCTTTTGGCGATAAGACCGAACCGCTTCGCGCCGAAATCGCGAAGAACAAGTCCGAGCTTCAAGAGCTCGAGCGCAAAGAGGCGAATGAAACAGGTATCCTCGACGCCCTTTCGCGCCGAATCATTCTGATTAACGACCTCGTGGATGCCCTTCGGGAGCGTGATTCCACATTAAGCCGTCGACTCGATGTCCTCGAAGACTCGCTTAGAATCAAGAGAGATGAGCTTGACTCCGCAAACGCCACTCGCGCAGAGCTTCTGCGGGCAATGTTCATCCGCGGCAAGGGAGGGGAATATGCCTTTATCCTCGACAGCGATGGATTTGGCGATTTCGTCTCGCGAGTGGGGTATTTCGTCTATCTCGCCGAGGCACGAATGCGAATCTCGGCATTAGCGGATTCTGCCGCGGCGCAGGTTGCAGTTCTAATCGACTCGACAACCCGAGTTCATACCGAGGTCATCGAAACGAGGCGTGCCCGAGAAAATGAACTCGACAGCCTTCGCGCCGCAAAAGACCGCAAGATGGCGGTTATCACAAAAATCCGACAGGATAAATCCGCCTATCAGCGCGCTATTTCCGAAATGGAACAATCCCTCGCCCAGCTTACGCGGGAAATGCCGCAAGCTGTTATGCCGGGCGATTTCGAGCGCAACAAGGGCAGTCTCCCTTGGCCGACAACATCAAAAACAATACTCCATCCCTTTGGAATAGTGAAAGAGAAAAGATTCGGCACGGAATTTAAAAATGCCGGTATAGATATTGCTACACAACCCGAAGAGCGCGTGCTTTCGGTCGCGCCGGGGCGTGTGGCGCAGATTTCGTGGCTTAGAGGCTACGGACGTATCGTCATTCTCGAACACGGAGGGGGATATTTCTCTGTCTATGGCAACCTCGGGCAGGTCGAGGTTCTCAAGGGGCAGGACATCTCGAACGGCCATACAATAGGCTATACCGCCGCGGACGGTTGGCTCGAAGGCGCGAAACTACATTTTGAAATCCGAAAGGGCAAAGAGGAGGTAAATCCACTTGAGTGGCTCATTACCGTATGATTTCCTCGTGTCGATACCTGGGCAGGAGACTGCTAAAACCATGCTTTATCGCGCGGTTCGCTCCGAAAGGATTGCATCGGCTTATCTTTTCCGTGGGCCGGCCGGCGTTGGCAAACTCGCTTCTGCACTCGATTTCATCCGATGGCTCAAATGCAAATCCCCGGAAACCTGCGGTGCCGAATGCAATTCATGCAAACTAATCGCACACCTTAACCATCCGGACATCGAGCTGACAATCCCCCTGCCAAAGGAAATCGCGGATTCGCCCGAAAGCACGGGTGAAATGCATGCCAAAATAGCCGCCGATCCTTTAATCAGCCTGTCTTTCGATAAACCCGCAAGCATCGGCATCGACAAAGTCCGCGCAATTTCCGAATGGCTTGCGCTGTCTTCGACAACTATTGGCGGTAGATGGGCGATTATTCGCGACGCCGAGACGATGACCATCGAAGCCGCAAACGCATTTCTGAAAACCCTCGAAGAGCCGCCCGAAAACGGACATATCATTCTGACAAGCTCCCATCCGGATTATCTTCTGCCGACAATTCGAAGCCGCGCCCAGTCCATCGCTTTCGCACGGATGTCTCGGGATCAAATCATGCAAATCCTTCTCTCACGTGGCATTGACGCCGAATCTGCCGAGAATGCCGCATTTTACGCCGACGGAAGTATCTCCACAGCTCTCGAATTCCTCGAACAAGGCTCGGGAGGCGTAATTGAGCTTGCAGAAAAGCTATGGACCGCAATTCACTCAAAAAACGAAGCCCTCGCGCTGGATTTCGTCGAGGCGATGGGACAGGACAGATCGAAATCGCTGGCGGTTATCAAGACTGTGATTTCTATCCTTCGCGACCAAATCCTTTACCAAATAGGCGCGG
The DNA here is from genome assembly GCA_964459995.1 of uncultured bacterium. Lineage (GTDB taxonomy): Bacteria > UBP14 > UBA6098 > UBA6098 > UBA6098 > CAZSHG01. Next base: position 18,661 of record CAYWOR010000002.1, read on the forward strand.
AAGACATAGCCGCAAATCGAGCTATAGCAAAGCGTCTTATCCGAGCCGCTGAGAAGTTCCCAAATCCTGAACCTATCGGCAGAGCTGTCGAATTCCTCGAAAAAAAGGCCTACGAGCTTAGATATAATCCACAATACGACCTTTTCTGGATGGACGCCGTAATTCGCGCACGGGAGTTCGTCTATCGGGAGGCAATATGAGAAATTTTTTGATAGTGCTACTACTTATGCCGGTAATCCTCTTTTCGAATCAACCTTGGATGGACTTTTTTCCCGAAATATCGGAAGAGTATTCTGTAAATCTTGAAAATATTGTCCTCGACATCGAAACAGATGCGCTGGGGAATCTCTATGTCCTTTCTATCGGGAACCGGCGCTTCTTTGTAGATGTTTTCTCGATTGAAGGTTTGAAAATTCGCTCCTTCGGGGACAGCTTGATGCTAACCGCAGAATACACAAATCCGCTCTGTCTTCGAGTTTCCGAACGGGGCGAAATCGTGATTGTCCGCGGATGGGACAGACTTCTCGAAACGCCGGTCAATTGGGTTTTCGATTCAAGCGGAAAGGATGTCCTCGAAGAAACCCATCTGCTTAAATACGCCGAATGGCTCAGCGTCTCGCCAAAAGGAACACATTTTACCCTTCAGGGCTACATCCGCCAGGATTCCTACATCCCATTCTTATATAATAGGGATTTCGAGCAGATCGAGCTTGAATACCCAATCGAAAATGCGGTTTTCGATATCTTTCGCGGCGATGAGGTTTTCATCGCAACTGAAATCCGTGAAAACGGCCGCTACTTAGTAATCCGAAAGCTCGATTCTAATGAAATCCAGATGGAGCGCCTCCTCACCGAGGCCGAAAATCCAATCATCATGCAGGAAGGCAAATTCGCCCTTATCGACGATGCCCTTTTCGTGCTGACAAAGGTTTGCAGAAGCCCCGGCGTTTTCTGCTACTCTCTCGATGGCACTTTGCGCTGGAGCAATGAGGCCGATCAGGACATCAAGGTTATGAAACCGACTCTTACGCGGGAACACATTGTTACCCACGGGGCGATTTGCTCGAAAATCCTCGGCATTTCCGAAGAGCCGATTTTGGATTTCTGCGACGATTTCATGACCTACGACAATCGCCTTTTCATGTCGCTGGATACCGAACCGACAGTATGGCCGGGCATCGAAATGCTTGCGGTTTCCTTCACATTGCATCTTCCGGATTTCGAACTGCACACAACATTAATGACCTATTCTAATCGAAATTTGCTTGCGCCGGTTCAATTCGACGGCAAAATGACGGGATTTCGTTTGGGAACCGAAGAGTATGTCGCATTCGCCAAGGATAAGAGCGTAACTATTTATAAGATAATAAATTAGATGACTCACGAGCAAACACGAAGGGCGATTCTCGCCTGCGCGGTTTCGACCGGATCGGTCGCTTTGTTCACTCAGGCTGTGCTTTTTCGAGAGTTGTCGATTATCCTTCGTTCGAACGACCTAATTGTCGGAATAGTTCTCGCGCTATGGCTCTTTTCGGCGGGCATCGGAAGCATCCTCTCCCCCTTCGGCACGAGATGGTTCCGAAGCTATTTCGCGCAGACATCCGCGGCATTTGTTTCACTGATAATCCTGCAATTTGCCGCTAACCTTCTCAATCCGGGCTTCGGTCAAATTTGGCCTTTCCTCAAAACGATTTTATTGATCTTGCTTTCGGTCGCACCGACCGCGATGACCACCGGAGCGGCATTCGCGGCTTTTTCAGCCTCTTTCCGACGTTACGGCGATCCGGCAAGGGTTTATATTCATGAAGGTCTCGGATCTCTAATCGGCGGGGTATTGTCGCTGATTTTAGCGGCTCTTTTGCCGCCGCAGGTTTCAATATCGATAATAACCGGCGCTTCTTTCGGCGGAATCTTTGTATTCACAGCGAGAACTCGGCGAGGGCTTATCTCCGCCCTTGCTTTTATCGCGGCCTTTCTAACAATCCCAGCTATGAACTCAATCGAAAGAACCATCGAAAATAGGCTTTACAGCGGCTATGAAGTCGAAAGATTCGAGTCGGTTCACGGTGCAATACAGGTTATGAGCCGTTTCGATGAGACATATCTCTTTCAGGGGGGTGCTTATTTAGGTTCCACCAGCGACACAGTCGATTCCGCGCCGCTAATTCACGCTCTACTCGCTACAGCCCCTCCGAAATCGAATTACCTCATAATTGGCGGAATCCTTCAGGGCAATATTTCAGCGGTTATGGCGCATCAGCCGGAAAAAATCGCAGTGATAGTAAATGACCAAAAGCTCCTCGAAAAGGGCGCAAGGAGCTTCCCCGCCTTCAGAAAACTCGCAGACCCACAGATAGAGATCATCATAGGCGATCCTGCACGCGAACTCCGCAAACTCAAAGGAAACTTCGACTACATCCTTATTTTTCCCGGCATTCCACAATCCGCCGGAGACGGCAGGTTAATTACCGAGCGCGTCTTTGAGAACCTTGCCACACATCTTTCGCCTGAAGGCAAGCTCTTCGTTGGTTTCCCGACAGCGCCAAATATCATCACCGACGATGAAGCCGCACTATTGGCGAGCGTCCGAATGGCGATAGCACCCTTCGGCGATGTTACCGCTTATTTCGGTGAAAACACCGCGCTTCTCGCGTTTCCTGACAGCGGTGAATTCGGTCGAAAGCTCCAATCGCTCGAACCATCTCAAGTAGAACATCTCCCGATTCCCTATTCCGTGCTGACAACAATCTTCGAAGACTTCCGTCAGGAGGACTTCCGCCGCCGAATCGAAACCGCCTCAGAGCAAAAGGGATACAAAATCGAAGCAAATTCATGGGCAAAACCCTTCGCGCTCTTCCTCGGTCTTCGCAGGTGGGAAAAACTCGCCGGCGGAAGACTTCTCTCTGTATTCGCGGCAATTCCCCATGTTATTTGGTATCTTTCTTTCTTTTTTATATTAACCTTCTCAACATCCACCGCGAGATCCGGCAAGTTCGAGAAGTTCAGATTATTTCTTCTTGCATTTACCGCAGGCGCTTTTGGAATGGGTTCTTCGATATGGCTGATGTATTATTTTCAAGTGGTTGGAGGCCAGCTTTATCTCGCCATCGGCCTTCTCTCTGCGCTTTTCATAGTTGGGACAATCGGCGGTGCAAGCCTCGTAACATCCGGGAAAATTAGATTTCGTGGCTGGCGGATAATTTACATAGCAGTGGGAATATCGCTGGTGGCAACAGCATTAAGCGCTCTTCCCGATTTTCCGATTTGGCTTGCAATATTTATCTTCGGTTTTTATCATTTTCTTATCGGCTCGGTGGTCGGAGCGCTTTACCCGCTTCTGCTCTATATCGCTGATGAGAGGGGCATTTTCCGCAACAAAGCCCCTGCTGTAATATACAGTGCGGATCTCGTTGGATCGGCAATCGCGGCGCCGCTCTTCGGAGTCCTGCTAATTCCGGTTTTCGGAATGGAAGAGGCATTTTTGTTTATAGTGATTATTTATTTTGCGTTCTTCAACGCATCGAGGTTTAATAAAAAAGAGAATAAATCGAAAGGATAACAAATGTCGCAAATGGACAAAATGTTCAAACAGATGCAGAAGCTCCAGAAGGATATGGAGCGCATGCAGGAAGAACTCGCCGAAAAAGAGGTCGAATCCTCCGCGGGCGGCGGGATGGTTACAGCCACTGTCAACGGCAAAATGGAGCTGGTCGATCTGAAAATCAACCCCGAAGTTATCGACCCTGAAGACCCCGAGATGCTCGAGGACCTCATAATCGCGGCGGTCAACGAGGCGATGGGCAATGCCAACGAAATGGCTCAAAGCGAGATGTCGAAACTTACCGGCGGCCTTGCCGGAGGTTTTCCCGGTCTTGGGTTATAGACCGGAAACGAGCGATTCGCCAAGCGCAACGGCTTTTTCCATAACATCGGCATCTTCGAGCACAACCCCCGGCGCACCAGCATTTCCGGCGGTTATTACACCGCGCACATCGTAACCGAGCGAGATGAAGATTTTCGCGGTGTAGGCGATGTAATCGGAATATACATCGCGGCCGGGAGCGCCGTATGTGAATACTAATCCGATAGGCACGTTTTTTCCCTTATTCGCGACATAATGGGCATAAAGCCTATCGACAAAAAGCTTTGTTTGCGCGGACATCTGGCCCATATAAATAGGAGTGCCGACAACGATAGCAGTAGCGGATTCCAATGCCCGATAAATGTCTTGCATATCGTCGTTTAAGATGCAATCGCCCTTAGGTCTGCAGTGGTTGCAGGCTTGGCAGGCCGAAATTTGAAGTGTGTTCAGGATAAAAATCTTAGTCTCGGCGCTTTTCGAGGATGCGCCATCGAGGATTTTTTGGACAAGAAGGCTTGTATTGCCCACTGCTCTGGGGCTTCCGATAATCCCCACAACTTTCATGTTATTGCCTTATCGCAATATATATTATAAAATATATTTAGCGAGATCGCTATCTTCCAGAATCGCATTAAGCTCGTCGTTGACGAATTTCTTCGTGATTCTAATTTTCTTGGCTGTCTCATATGGCGCATCGAACATTATATTTTCGAGAAGCGTGCTCATTATTGTGTGCAAACGCCGAGCACCGATATTTTCGGTCGTGCTGTTCACATGATCCGCGATGCGGGCAATTTCCTCGATCGCGCCTTTAGTGAAATCAAGCTCGACACCTTCCGATCTCATTAGAGCTGTGTATTGCTTTATCAGCGAGTTTTCCGGTTCGACAAGGATTCGCCCGAAATCCTCGCCCGAAAGCGAATCCAGCTCAACCCGAATTGGAAGCCTGCCCTGAAGCTCCGGCACAAGGTCGCTCGGGCTTGTCCCATGGAACGCTCCAGCCGCGATAAAAAGAATATGATCCGTGCGCACCATGCCGTATTTCGTCGCGACATTCGTGCCCTCGATAACCGGCAGAAGATCGCGCTGAACCCCCTCGCGGGAAACATCCGGCCCATGGGAGCTCGGTCCGGCAACGATTTTGTCGATCTCGTCGATGAATACTATCCCCGATTCTTCGGCACGAGTTAGTGCCATATCGACGACTTTGTCGTGGTCGATAAGCTCGTCTATCTCCTGTTGCAGAAGTAATTTACGGGCCTCGCCGACCGTAACCGACCGCTGTTTGGTCTTTTTTGGCATAATCCCGTCGAACATCTCGGAAAAATTTAGGCCCATCTCCTCCATGCCCATCGGCGAGAAAATTTCGACCATCGGCGTAAAGTTCTCCGGCACATCGATCTGAACCATCCGGTCTTCCAAATGGCCGACTTCGAGCTGTCCTCGTAGTTTCTCGCGAATCCGCTCCTCACGGCCTTCGTCATCGGCGGAATTTTTTGCGGTGCGTTTGGGTCTGCTTGGTGCGAGCAGATCGAGAAGTCGTTCCTGAACATTCTTCTCGGCGCGTTTTTGAACTTTTTTCTCGTATTCTGCGCGAACCTGATTCATCGAGATGTCCACCAAATCGCGCACCATTGACTCGACATCCCTGCCAACATAACCGACCTCGGTAAATTTACTTGCCTCGACCTTCACGAAAGGTGCGCCCGCCAAAGCGGCCAAACGACGCGAAATCTCGGTCTTACCAACCCCTGTAGGGCCAATCATGAGAATATTCGCCGGAAGAATCTCGTCGCGCAGAGGTCCCTCGACCATCTGACGGCGCCAGCGGTTGCGAAGCGCAATAGCTACGCACTTTTTCGCATCGTCCTGCCCGATAATATATCTATCCAGTTCCGTAACTATCTCGCCGGGAGTTAGCAACTCCCTGTTTTGCGCTTTTTTATTCGATGTCATAGGGAAATAACCGATATTTTATTATTGGTATAAATACATATATCCGCGGCGATTTCGAGGCTTTTGCGGACAATAACTGCGGGGTCTGTGGGCGGATTTTTCGAAGATAAAATCGCTCGTGCCGCGGCAAGGGCATAACCCGCACCGGAACCTATCACGCAGATTCCGTCATCAGGCTCGACAACATCGCCGGTTCCCGAAATTACAAAGCAATTTTCGAGCGAAACTACAACCAGCATTGCTTCCAGCCGACGCAAATACCTGTCCGTGCGCCAATCTTTGGCAAGCTCGACCGCCGCTCTCGGGATGTTCCCATGATGCTCCGAGAGTTTCTCCTCGAAACGTTGAAGCAAAGCGAGTCCATCCGCCGCGCCGCCCGCGAAACCGACCAAAACATCGAAATCGTCGAATTTGCGGATCTTCTTCGCTCCGGCTTTGAAGACCATCTCATTGAATGTAACTTGCCCATCCCCGGCGATCGCGGCCTTGCCGTTAAGCCTCATGCCGATGATCGTCGTCCCGTGGAAAGCTCCGCTATTTGATGAATTCATATCAGTTGAGCGATACTATGTTCGCATTAGAATTGACAAGAACACATACTCCTGCCGCCACTTTGAAAGCACGTTTGACAATTTCCTCGACCGATTCCGCAACATCGGGTTGTGCAAGAATCGCCCTAATGGCGGCCAGTGCATATTCCTCACCCGGGCCTATAGCAACGATTCCAGTTTCCACTTTGTCAGCTTTTCCGGCGGTTATGATATAGGCACAATCGCGACCAAGAGCGACGAGTTTGCCGGGTATTTGACATAGGGCTTCGTCTGTTTGCCAATCTTGGCAAATCTCTCGGCAGGTCTCCTCGAAATCCTCTCTCGTATCGAGCTTATGGACAAAGTTTTCCGCGATTGAAGTCGCCTGACAAAGCCCTGTAAATCCAATAAGAAAATCAGGGCAACTCTTAACAAGACCGACTTCATCGCCCTGCTTTTTGGCTTCGTCGAAATCTGTGCCAATGGCCGCTTTGCCAGAATGAACAAGTCCAATAATCGTTGTTCCGGCTTTTTTATCGCCTTTGTTCTTTGTCCAAAACATTTGTGCCTCCCCTGCAACAAACTCTTTTCTAATCTTTCATATCCTACGATTATATTTAATTGACAATAGTTTTTCAAGAAATTATTTTTCAATATTGCTATTCAAAATGAGGATTCGAACTTCTGAAAACTCAGTAAAATATCGTTACTATAAGCCCCTTTCGCAACATCTATCTCCTCGAATCGAATTTCCTTCCCTATTTCATTTTGCTCTTGGGATGCGCCTTGCGATAGGCCTCCTTAAGATGCTCGATCGAAGTGTGAGTGTAAATCTGCGTTGTCGATAGCGATTCGTGCCCCAGAAGCTCCTTCACAGCTACCAAATCAGCTCCCTGTTCGAGAAGATGCGTCGCAAAAGTGTGGCGGAGAACATGCGGAGACGCCTTGCCATCTGTAACTTGCGAAAGATACTTGTTCACAATACAATATATATCGCTTCTGGCGAGTGGTTTACCCTTTTCGCTAAGCCAAAATTCCGCCGGAGAACTTTCCCCCGCAAGAGAAGGCCTTGTTATGCAATACTCGTCGATAGCTTTCAGCGCCGGCTCTCCGAGAATTACTACCCTCTCTTTATTTCCCTTGCCGAGCACTCTTATCTCTTTCGTAGCTCTGTTTAACTTCGATAAACGAAAATCGAGAAGCTCCGAAACACGCATACCGGTGGCGTAAAAAAGCTCCAGAATAGCCCTGTCGCGTATTCCAAGCCCAGTCGATAAATCGGGCATTTCGAGTGCGTTTTCGGCCTGAACGAAATCCAAAAAGGAGGGCAATTTCTTTTCGACCTTTGGTAAAACGAGCGCGCGCGCATAATTTGCGCTCACGACGCCCCTATTGTGAAGGAATTTAAAAAGACTTCTGACCGAACTTATCTTTCTGTGGATGCTTTTCGCAGAGTATCCGCCTTTGCGAAGCCCCGCCAGAAATCCTCTGAAATCGATAATCTCGATCTTTGAGAGGTCCTCGGATCCCTCGTGGAATTGTTCGCGAATGTATTCGGAAAATTGCGCAAGATCGACCCGATAAGAATCGACAGTATTTGATGAATATTGTTTGTCTTTGGCCAGATAAAGCAGAAATTCTGCAATGAAGCCATCCAGAGGGGTTTCGGCTACGTCCATAGGAGGCCTAAACCTCCACGGCTTCTCTATACTTGCATGCGACGCAAACCTTGCTGGTTCCGTTTTTGCGAACTCTCATGAACATAGTCTCACAGCCGCATGTCGGGCAAGGCCCCTCTATCGGCGGATCCCAGCTCGCAAAATCGCAGTCGGGATAGTTAGAACAACCGTAAAAGACCTTCCCGCGGCGGGTGTATCTTTCCTGCACATGGCCGTTGCAGTTCTCGTTCGGGCATTTGAATCCCATGTCGTATGGCTCGGTGTATTTGCAGTCGGGATATCCGCTACAGGCGATGAATCTTCTGCCTCTACGGTCGTGTTTCACGATAAGCGCTTTGCCGCAATTCGGGCATTTTTTGTCGATCGTCTCCTGTTCCACCGGTTTTCCCGCATCGTCGATGGGCTTTGTATTCTTGCATTCTGGGAAATTTGTGCAAGCCAGAAAGCGGCCGTGTCTTCCCCACTTGATTATCATCGGCGAGCCGCATTTTTCGCAAATATGCTCGGTCTTTTCCTCGAGATCGCGTTTAAGCTTTGCGCGATTGGAATTCGCCTTCTCCAAAAGAGGCTCGAAACCTTTATAAAAATCCGAAACCACTGCAATCCAGTTTAACTCGCCCTCTTCGACCCTGTCGAGTTTCTCTTCCATATCGGCTGTGAAACCAACCTCGAACAACCCCGGGAAAAGCTTTATAAGAAGCAGATAGACCTCTTTGCCAAGCGATGTCGGCAGAAGGCTTTTCTTCTCCTTTGCGATATATTTGCGCGTAAGAAGCGTTTTAATTATCTGTGCGTAGGTCGATGGCCTTCCGACGCCGTTATCCTCCATCTCTTTGACCAATGTGCCCTCGGTAAATCGTGGCGGAGGTTTTGTGAAATGTTGCGACGGCGTGATTTCAAGTAGCCGGCATTTATCCTTCTTGTTGAGCTTCGGAAGTTTGACAGATTCCTCTTCGTCGCCGTTTTTATCCGTATAAACCTTCTGGAAACCTTCAAAAACCAAGGCGCGCTCGGTTGCGGCAAGTTCGTAATCTCCAGCTACAATCGTTACTTTTGTTTGGTCGTAAAGCGCGGAAGACATCATGCATGCTACAAAACGTTGCCAAATAAGCTCATATAGCTTGAATTGCTCCTTCGTAAGGTAATCTTTAATCGATTCGGGGGTGTGGAAAACGTCTGTTGGACGAATTGCTTCGTGGGCATCTTGACTGGCCTTTCCGGCCTTATAGTTGCGGATTTGGAGGAATTCCGAACCGTATTCTTTAGTGATAAAGGCCGCGACAGCGCTTTTCGCCTCGTCGGAAATTCGCACCGAATCGGTTCTCATATAGGTAATCAAACCACTGGGGCCTTCCTTGCCAAGTTCGATGCCCTCATAAAGTTCCTGCGCAATCCGCATCGTTCTGCTGGCTGAGAAACCCAATGTGCGTGCCGCGACAAGCTGAAGTGAGCTTGTAATGTATGGCGGATAGGGGTTTTTGCTGATTCGTTTTGTCTCGATCGACTCGACATTGTATTCGCAGTTTTTCAGCGCGGCCTCGTGTTTTTTTGCACTCTCTTCGTCGGCAATTTCGAGATTAGCGCTCTGATATTTGACTGCTCTGGCAGTGAAAACCGCTTGTTCATGCTCCAAATCGGCGTGTATATGCCAATATTCCACAGGCACAAAAACGTCTATTTCCGCCTCGCGCTCGCAGATGAGCCGTAAGGCCACGCTCTGCACCCTTCCTGCGGAAAGCCCCTTATAGAGAGTCTTCCAAAGTAACGGCGAGACTTTGTATCCCACGAGCCTGTCGAGCACACGCCTTGCCTGTTGGGCATCTACCTTGCGCAAATCTATCTTGTCAGGGTGTTTGATGCCTTCGAGCACCGCTGTTTTGGTGATTTCGTTGAAACGAACCCTTCCAACTTTTTTATCACTGCCGATTAACTGGGAAATATGCCATGCAATCGCCTCGCCCTCTCTATCGGGGTCTGAGGCGAGGAAAATCTCTGAGCTTTCTTTGGCGGCCTTTTTCAGGCTGGTGATTAATTTGCCCTTGCCCCGAATCGGCTCGTATTGCGGAACAAATCCCCCCTCGATATCGACAGCAAGCCTGTCCGGCGGAAGGTCCATTATATGCCCTCCGCTGGCGATGACGTCGAAATCCGCACCGAGGAATTTTTTAAGGGTTTTCGATTTCGTTGGAGACTCGACTATGACGATCTTTTTCGGCATCTCGTAAATCCGTTCTGTTAGCAGATAACTCTTTGCATACCAAGTGGTTTAAAGCGTCTTTTTCATTCCGCGCTTGAATTGTTCGGACTTATCTTCTTGCTTCTTCTTGCGGAACTCAAAGTTGAGTCTGCCGCCAAGAATCTCTTTCATGGCGACGGTTGTCGGCTTTTCTTTTTCGATAAGCCGCGTTTCATGTTTTTTTTCTAAGGCAATACGCATATCGTTGATCTGGCGCGCTCTACGAGCAACTAAGAGCACCATTTCATACTTCGATAGCCCCTCGATTTTGACATCATAAAGGAACTTGTTGTCAATCATCTTACCCCTTTATTTTGGCGGTTAACGCCATATTTCGCCTTTAAATCTCTTTACTGCAAGACGTTCTGAACGGGCAATCGCAAAAACATCCTCGATTGCTTCCTCGAGAACATCGTTAATTACTAAATAATCGTAGTTGTTGAACCTCGAAATCTCTTCTGCGGCGTTCTTCAGCCGAAGCTGAATATCTTCCTCGCTGTTCGTTCCTCGCCCTCGAAGGCGTCTCTCGGTCTCCCCAGCGGAGGGTGCGGCTATAAAAACCAGCACCGAATCCTTCGGATAAGCCGCCTTCAGCTGTGCCGCGCCCTGAACATCGATCTCGAAGATCATTATCTTACCATTTTCAAGCGCATCTTCGACGAATTTTTTCTGCGTGCCGTATTTATTGCCGTGGACAACAGCCCATTCGGCAAGTGCGCCATTTCGAACCATTTCATCGAAGACGTTTTCATCGATGAATCTGTAATGAACGCCGTCGATTTCGCCCGCTCTCGGCGGACGTGTGGTCAGGGAAACCGAGAATGCAAAAGGATCGCCCTTCGCGAGCAAAGCATTGTATATTGTGCTTTTGCCGCCGCCCGAGGTGCTGGAAATCACCAGCAGAAGCCCTTTTCTTTCACCCCTATTCCACATTACTGACTTGTTCTCTGATTCGCTCCAATTGCTCTTTTATGGCAATCACAAGCCGCGAAGTCTCTGCGGTGTCGCCCTTTGCGCCGATTGTGTCGGTTTCGCGATTGCATTCCTGAAGGATAAACCTCAGCTTGCTTCCCACCGCCTCTTGCGCGTCCATAGCGTCGCGGAACTGCTGAACGTGGCTTTTTAGCCGCGTTACTTCCTCAGTCGGGTCGGATTTCTGCGCGAGAAAGGCGGCCTCCTGAAGGATTCTGTCCTCATCAACCGGCGCAGTGCCTTCGAGCAAAGTTTTAATTCGCTCACGGAGCCTGCAAAGATAATATTCACGGCTCATGTCCTTATTCTTCGCGATTTCATCGACGAACTCGACGACCAAGTCCAAGCGTTTGCGGATATCCTCGCCTATTGCCTCACCCTCGCGGACACGCATATCGAGAAGGCCGTCCATGGCTTTTCTGACTGCGTTTTCGAGAAGTTCCTTCGCTTTCTCGACGAAATCCTCGCGCGGTGAAGAGATAAGAACATCCGGAAGGACCACTATATCCGAAGCGCTAATCTTGCCCGAAAAAAATTCAAGCAAACTAAGGGTCTTCATATAATTCTCAAGAAGCGGCTTGTCGAAAGAAACATTGTAAACATCGGTCTTTGTTGCATAGTTCATCGAGATGTTTAGCGACACTTTGCCGCGCGAGATGGACTCATTAACAATCTCGACAGCTCGGTGCTCGAATGTTCCGAGAATCTCCGGTATTCTGACACCGACTTCGAGGAACCTGCTGTTGACGCTTTTCACCGTTGCGGAGACCTTAATCCCGCCCGATTCCGAGACGCCCTCGCCAAACCCTGTCATGCTTCTGATCATAATTGCCTCGCGAAAACTAAAGTATGTATAATATAGAATTAGATGCGCAGTGTCAAATGCAATTTTATCTCAACATACCGACCGGTAGGTATGTGCTTTATTGTTGGCATTGCTGACATTTCAATGTTTCAGCTTTCGGTTTTCGGCCAGAAACAGGGAAAAGGCCGACCGGGTATTTCGACAGGAATTTCGCCGATGAACCGAAAATCGCTTCCTGCTTCAAAGGCGAAAGCGACAATGCGGACACCTTCTTTTAATGCTTGCACGAGAGCTTCTGCAAAATCAGCGTCTCGCTCGGCGAAAGGTGCAAAGCAAAGGGCATCTGCGCGTGTTACTACGAAAACAACATAAGCGCCGATGCCCAATTTTGCGAGGTCTGCCAGCTCGCGTATATGCCTTGTGCCGCGAATGGTGCGGGCGTCGGGGAAGCGTGAGGTGCCCTCAGAATCGACCAAATTCACAGATTTTGTCTCGATTAAAACCTCTCCCGCAGGTGTTTCGACAGCCAAATCGAAGCGTCCGCCGACGGAGGGCGGTTCAAAATGGATTTCACCAGATGGGATGATTTCGGGAATCTTTCCTGTCGATATGGCCCATGCGAGGAGCTTTGGCGGCAACCTACTGTCAAGACTCGCCCAGATAGGCTCTGAGGTTGGGTAGGCGTCGGTTTCTATCGCTATGATGTCGTGGAGAGTCTTTCCGCTTGCTCTTCTCTTTTCGAGCAAAACCTTTCGACCCGCAATCAGAAGCTCTTCGAGGCGGCCTGTATTCGGCAGGTAAGCTTGAATAGACTCTCCTTCAGATTCGATATCGCAGACAAACCTGTTTTGTCGAAACATAAATCTACCATATACAGGTTCATTGACAACCCGATATTTATCATTTTTCATTATAGATCGATATTTTCTATTTTTTTGTAGGCCGATTAATATCGCTATTCCTCACCCAGAAGAGATTCCAAGACCGAAATTATCTCGCTCATTTTATACGGCTTCGTTAGAACTCCCGAAAAACCGTAATCGCGGTATCTCGCCATAATCGGGTCGGTTGAATAGCCACTGGAGACAATAACCGTGGCATCTTTATCGATTCGCTTCAGCTCGCCGATTGCAAGAACCCCGCCCATTCCGCCTCGGACGGTGAGATCCATCACAACGAGGTCGAAGGGCCGACCGGCTTCCTTTTCCGCACGGAACACCTCTATTAATTTACTGCCATCATCGACTAAGATTACATCTAATCCAAGATGTGTCAACATGGCCTTTGCGGCTTTTCTCACGATGCTTTCATCATCCATAAGAATCACGCGGCCATGGAAACGTCCTGATTTAGCTTCCTGAAGCTCTTCTGACGTCGCCAGCTTCGCCGATGCAGGTAGATAGACTTGGAATTCAGTTCCTTTGCCCGGTTCTGATACTGCCGTGATATAGCCGTCGTGATTTTTTACTATCGAGTAGCAAACTGCAAGACCAAGCCCTGTGCCATCCTTTTTCGTTGTGAAATATGGGTCGAAAATTTTATCGATATCCCTTTTGGGGATTCCTTTGCCGGTATCTTTAACAGATATTATGATATAATCTCCTTCAGGAAGCGGCAAGTATAGATTGTCATCTATCTTTATGTTCTTAGCCGAGATATGTATTTCACCACCCATATCCATAGCTTGATCAGCATTGATTATCAGATTATGAAGAACCTGACTTATCTGGCCTTCGTCAACCTCGATATTAAAGAGCTTTTCGTCGATATCGAGAGAGCAGACGGAGTTAGATCCCCGAAGTGCGAACCCGCAGGATTCGTCAAGAATCTTTTTGATAGAACAAACATTCCGGACAGGAGCTCCGCCCCGCGAGAATGTCAGAAGTTGTTGTGTAAGGTTCCGTGCTTGCAACGAAGCCTTTTCGGCGTCGAGAAGGATGTCGAATTGATCGCTGTCAACGCTTGTCCGCTCGCGTGCGACAGAGATGTTGCCGATAATCGCGGTTAAGATATTATTAAAATCATGTGCTATACCGCCAGCAAGCAAACCTACCGATTCGAGTTTTTGCGCACGGGTAAGTTCTTCCTCGAGTTCTTTTGCACGCGTTACATCGCGGAAAACCAGCACCACACCAATGATTTTGCTCTCCCTATCGCGGATTGGCGCGCCGCTGTCGGCGATAATACGTTCTGTGCCGTCGCGTGAGATGAGTTTTGTGTGATTTGCCAGCTCTACAATCTCGCCGGTATTAAGTGCCTTGTCCACGGGGTTTTCGCGCTTTTCGCCGGTCATTTCGTTCACAATATCGAAAATTTCCTCGATATGCTTTCCGACAGCCTCTGATTGTTTCCAGCCGGTAAGTTCTTCGGCGACCTTGTTCAACATAACAACACGACCTTCGGTGTCCGTGGTTATGACACCGTCGCCAATGGAGCGTAAAGTAACCGCAAGCCTTTCCTTTTCTGCGGCAAGCTCCATTTCGGCATTTTTGCGGTCGGTGATGTCGATAGCCATCTCGAAACGGACATTTCGGTCATCAGGCCATTTGATTATGCGGTCGAAGAGCAGATAGTGCCTATCGAGATTCGTGTTGAAGAATTCCCATTGATATACCTCGCCTGGGTTTTTCATGATAATATCATTCGTGCAAAATGAGCAAGGCTTATCGAACCCCTGAAATTCTTTATAGCACTTTTTGCCGATTGGATTATCCGAGAGCATTTCTCTCAAACAGCGATTGACAAAGAGAACTTCATAGGTCTCGGGATCACAAACATAGACCGCCTCACCGATGCCGTCGAAAATTGAAAGAAGCTGTTTTCGCTCTTCACGAAGTCTCTCTTCAGCGGCTTTTCGGTCTGTGATATCCTCGATAATGCCCTGCACTGCGATAACTTCGCCGTTTGGGCCGTGAACGGGATCGAGATAGAGCGTGCAAATGGCCGATTTACCCCATTTCGACGTGTATGAAACTTCGCTTCGAAGGAGTTCATTTTTTTCGATAGCTTGTCGAATTTTCGGTGAAATTCCGGCTTCGACAAGTGGCGGAAATTCGAGAATGTTTATCTGCATTGTGGCTTCTTGCGAGGGCGATCCGAGAATATCGACGAGAGCTTGATTCACAATCTGCAAATTTCCGGCAATGTCAGAAAGGAAAATGCCCAGCGGCGCCCGCCCGATGAGCATACGATTGCGTTCCTCGCTTTGACGAAGCTCTCGCTCCATTTCTTTTCGTTCGGTAATATCGCGGATAAGCGCGAGGATATAGTTTTCGTCGTCGATGACGGTTTTATTCAGGCTGATTTCTGCGACAAAAGTGGTGCCGTCTCCGCGAGTGTGCGTCCATTCAAAGTATTGTGGCCCCTTATTTATTGCGTTGTCCATCCAGACGATGCTTTTTTCGTAGGAGTCTAAATCGTTAGGTTGGAACTCCGGGGATAGCTGGTGCGGCCATTTGCCGACGATTTCTTCGCGGCTGAGCCTGTATTGCTCTTCGGCTTTCTCGTTGCAATCGATTATATGATAATCCTTTATGAGGAATATGCCGTCATTTGCGGTTTGGAATAGTGTGCGATATCTCTCTTCGCTGGCTTTCAGAGCTTTTTCGGCGAGCTTTTTCTCTCGAACATCGCGAAAAACGAGAACCACGCCGATTATTTCGCCGTCGCGGTTGCGTATGGGTGCGCCACTGTCCTCGATAGGGATCAGTTCGCCGCCGGTTGTAATCAAAGCTGTGTGATTCGCGAGACCTATTACCGCACCGGATTGGAGCACTTTCTCGACAGGATTGTCGCAGGGCTTTCCTGTTTTTTCGTTTACGATTCGGAAAATCTCTGCAAGCGGCCTTCCGAGGGCGTTATCGAGGCACCAGCCGGTAAGTTCTTCGGCGAGTGTGTTCATAAGCGTGACTTTGCCGTTGTAATCAGTTGCGATTACAGCATCGCCGATGGATCGAAGAGTTGTCCTGAGCCACTCCTTTTCCTCCGCGAGGGCGAGTTCGGCCTCTTTCTGCTCGGTAACATCGAGAATGACCGATTGAACGTGGGTAACCTTTCCCTTTTCATCACGAAGCACACGGTTCCAATCGCGCATCCATCGGATTTGGCCGTTTTTAACAATGAAGCGGTAGCTCTGCTCCCATTCATTTACCCCTTTTGCGAGGTAATCGAGAATTTCATTCTGAACGCGTTCGCAGTCCTCGGGATGTGTAATATCAGGAAGGCCGAGCTTGCCGGAAATAAACTCATCAGGGGAATATCCGAGCTGAGAGACATTATCTGAGACTATCTCGACCGCCCAGCCTTCTTCGGCGCGCCAAAGGAAAAGTATCGCAGGGCTTCGATTTACAGCGGCTTCGATGTCCATGAGCTTGTTCATTGCTTTTTTAAGATCTGCCTTGGCGAGGGTTTCGACGCTAACATCGCGGATTGTAACCATTCGAACTGTTTTGCCCTTGTAGGGGACATCGACACCTGTTAGAATACCCTGTAGAATTTTTCCGTTTTTCGTTTGGACATTTGCCTCGTAGGCCTTGTTATAGCCACTTTTCATCCGCTTCACAACAAGCTCTTTCGAGTCTTCGGCTATCAGGTCGAGGATATTTTTGCCAATCAGTTCGGAGGGCGAATACTCGAAAATATTCGCGAAAGCACCGTTGGATTCGAGGATTATGCCTTCATCGTGAATAGCGATGGCTTCTAAAATCGTTTCGGACAGATTTCTGTAACGAATTTCGCTCTCGTTCAGACTCTCGATTTGTTCGCGAAGCAACACCAACTCGTCGAGAAGCTGGGAGTTGGATTTTTCCGAATCACGCATGGCGGCCCCTTGCTCAGGAATGCGTTAATATATTGTTGAATTACATACATTTAAAATTATTCGATTCGACATAAAATGTCAAGTTTTCGATTCCCTGTTTTTCCCTTTTTTTTTCGTGAAATTCCCTTACCTTATTGATATATATTCTTATCGGCGCGATTGAAATGGAGGACGAATGGAACTACATGTGGGACAAGGTTATGACATCCACCAACTGGCGGAGGGGCGGAAACTAATTCTCGGAGGTGTCGAGATACAATCCGACCTCGGTTGCGTCGCGCACTCGGACGGCGATGCACTTTGCCACGCTATAGCGGACGCAATTCTCGGTGCGGCGGCGCTTGGAGACATCGGACACCATTTTCCGGACACCGACGAATCCCTTCGCGGAATATCGAGCCAGAGAATACTTGCCGAAGTTGCCGAAATGGCCAGGCGCAAGCTGTGGAAGATAGTTAATGTCGATTCCACAATTCTGCTTCAGCGACCGAAACTCGAACAATATATGCCGGCGATTCAGGAGAGAATCGCACAAACTTTGAAAATTCCTACGGATTCGGTAAGCGTAAAAGCGAAAACCGGCGAGAAACTTGGCGATGTCGGCCATGAAAGAGCTATCGAGGTGCTTTCTATCGCCCTGCTCTCACGATAGGGCAGATTTTTTTAATTTCGGTTGATTTTTCCGGGGCAAATCATAGATTGAATGACTTGTTGTTGATGTCCATGTTTAAATGAAAGGATAGAAATGGCAGACATCAGACCCTTTTACGGCTTGAGGCCGAAACCCGAGAACGCATCCAAAATTGCCAGCCCGCCCTATGATGTCCTCAATTCCGAAGAAGCGCGCGAGATGGTAAAAGATAATCCGATGAGTTTCCTTCATGTCGTCAAACCGGAAATCGACCTTCCGCCAAATACCGATTTATATGCTCCCGAGGTTTACGAAACCGGCGGAAAAAACCTTCAGCGGTTCATCGGCGCAGGGCTTATGTGCAAAGATTCGCAACCATGTTATTATCTTTACCGCCAAATTATGGGTAATCATTCTCAGGTGGGAATTGTCGCCTGCGCAAGTGTCGATGAATATGACCGCGACCTTATCAAAAAGCACGAGCTTACGCGCAAAGCCAAAGAAGACGACCGCACACGCCATATTAACACTCTAAACGCGCAAACTGGTCCGGTTTTCCTCACATACAAACATCGCGAGGAAATCGATTCAATCGTCGAAAAACTGACAAAGGGCAAGCCCGATGCGGATTTCACATCACCGGACGGTGTTCGGCATACACTGTGGGTTGTCAGGGATATAGAATACATCGAGACTATTCGCGAGAATTTCCGCCAAATTCCTGAACTGTATGTCGCCGACGGCCATCACAGAAGCGCCAGCGCAAGCCGTGTGCAAAAACTTCGCAAAGAGCAGAATCCAAATCATACCGGCGAAGAGGAATATAATTTCTTCCTAAGTGTAATTTTCCCGGACAATCAGATGATGATTCTCGATTACAATCGCGTCGTAAAAGACCTTAACGGCAACTCGCCGCGTGATTTCATGGCGAAGATAATGGATAAATTCGCAGTCGAAGAGGCCGGCGAAAAGCAGTTCAAACCCGGAAACAAGCACGAATTCGGGATGTTCCTCGAAGGCAAATGGTATAAACTCACACCGAATTCAGGCACTTTCGATGAGAATGATCCGGTCAACAGCCTCGATGTCGCTATTCTTCAGGATAACCTCCTGGAGCCGGTTCTTGGGATAAAAGACCCCCGCACAGACGACAGGATTGATTTCGTGGGCGGCATCCGCGGATTGGGCGAACTCGAGAAGCGCGTGAAACAGGGCTGGAAAGTCGCT
The DNA here is from genome assembly GCA_964459995.1 of uncultured bacterium. Taxonomy (GTDB): domain Bacteria; phylum UBP14; class UBA6098; order UBA6098; family UBA6098; genus CAZSHG01. Next base: position 37,378 of record CAYWOR010000002.1, read on the forward strand.
TTTGCGCTATTTCCCACAAGCATCGTCGATTTGATGAAGATCGCCGACGCAGGTAAAACTATGCCACCAAAAAGCACATGGTTCGAGCCGAAACTCCGCAGTGGGATGGTCGTTCACCTTCTGGATTAATCGAAGGCATATTTTTTCGAAACCGCCGGTCTTTCGGCGGTTTTTTTTGTTGAAACGCAACGCATATATTTGTAATTTTTAAGTGGAAAACCGCTTTGTGAACGGGGCCAATATGGATAAAGAAGAAATCTATCTCGATGTTAGCATTCGTGCTTTCGGTGAAATGGTAATCGAAATCCTCGAAAATGAGGGAATCGAGGCGGCCTTGGTGCCCGGGGATTCTATCACCTCGGCACTTGGCTCGGACAAAGGCGTCGCCGACTGGAAAATTGTCGTGCCCATCGATTTTATCGAAAGAGCTAAGCAGATCCTCGACGAACTTCAACAAGCCGGAGAGCTTGCCGAATTTGAATTCGTCAACGGTGGCCACACCGAGGACGAAGATGAAGAGATTATCATCGAGGATTTCGATACTGAACTAATCTGAAACAAGATCATCGAACCGGCAAAGAAAAAGCGACTGGTATTCAGCCGCTTTTTTCCGATCACCAATTTTTTACGAATCTAACCGAAATATTCGGCAAGAATCTCGATAACCTCGCCGCCGATACGCGCTTGAGCCTCTTTGCTGGAAGCTCCGAGGTGGGGCGTGCACGACACGCACTCATGGTTGACGAGGGTTGTGTTCTCAGTAGGTTCTTTCGCCCAAACATCGATTCCTGCGCCGGCGAGTTTGCCGGAATTGAGCGCTTCGAGAAGGGCGTCTTCATCGACCACGCCGCCGCGGGCTACATTGATTAAATAAGCCCCGTCTTGCATCTTCTCAAGCTCTGCTTTGCCGATCACAAATCCCTCCGGAACCTTCGGAATATGAAGGCTAATGAATTTCGATTTGGCCAATATTTCGTCCTTATCGACCATTTTCACGAAATCCAGCGGGGATTTTTCGACAAAGGGATCGTGGGCGATTACGTTCATACCGAGCGCTTTAGCCTTTTTCGCAGTCGCCTGGCCGATTCTGCCGAAACCGATGAGACCAAGGGTTTTCCCTGCCAACTCGATTCCGCTGTATTGCTTTTTGTTCCACTCGCCTTTGCGCATTGTAACATTAGATTTGTGGACATTACGCGCCAAAGCGAACATATGGGAGATTGCCATCTCTGCGACGGCGTCGCTTGAAGCCGATGGAGTGTTGCGAACATCTACGCCTTTACTCCGTGCATACTGATGGGCGATATTGTCGATTCCGACACCGCCGCGAATTACTACTCTGAGATTCTTACCCGCATCGATAGCAGGCTCGAGCACCTTGGTTGCGCTTCTGATGATAACCGCCTCGTATGGGCCGATATTCTCGGCAAGCTCTTCGGGGGTTTGTCCGGTTTTTACATCGACACCCCATCGTTCTTGAATTACCTTGACAGACGCGTCGTCCATCTTGTCACAAATGAGTATTTTGGCCATCATGCTCCTTTTTGAAAAGATTAAAGTGTGATATTTATTTGCATTGACCTATTAAAATGTCAACTATATTTTCTGCATTTTCTTCGGTAGTGTAGTTTTCTTCGTATATCGAAGAAAGAATCTCGAAACCGACGAGTAGGCTCGAAAAGGCTAAAACCGCTGTTTTAATATCTTTGTATGGCAGGTTCTTAGTCTTGATTCCTTTTTCGAAAACTGGCCACATAATTTTCTTACGAGTTGACAAGTATTCTTCGCAAATGTCCTTGAAGGTTTCGTCGCGAGTTGTCAATGTGAATATTATCATGTTCATTCTCTCGCGGTTCTTCGACGTCCATCCGAAAATTTCTTTCGTCGCCGCTTTAAGGATCTTGCAGGGGACTTCCTCGTCGAGGTGGCTAACATGCCGCGCGTAAATCTCGAAAATTTCCGTCATGGAATCTCTGAGAATGCTTTTGTAAAGCCCCTCTTTGCTCTCGTAGTGATAATAAATCACCGGCTTGGTAACCTCTGCGGCTTCCGCAATCTCGCGAATACTCGCTCCGTGAAAGCCCTTCATATAGAAAAGCTTTATAGCGACCTTTTTAATTCTATCTTTCGGTTCAACCAACTCGCTTTGTCCACCATCGGTAAAAAACTTAGCCTTTGGGGGTCTTCCACGTCTGCTTCTTTTCGTTTTATCTTCCATTTCGGCATCCTTTTCTTTCTTTTTTAAGTAAATCAAAAGCCGGCCCCGAAACAGAGCCGGCGCTTATAATCTTAGAGTCCGAGAATCTCGTCCATGTCGGCGAGAAGTTCCTCGATATCCTTTTCGTAGATGTCCCCCATGTGAGAGATGCGGAAAGTTTCGTCCTTAAGCTTGCCATAGCCGTTAGATATTGTTTTCCCACGTTCTGCGAGGGCTTTATTGAGGTCTCCGATCGAAATGCCGCGAGTGTTTTTGATACAGGACAGCGAAACCGACCAGTATCCCTCTTCGGCAAAGATCTCGAAACCGTTCGATAACGCCCAGTTTCTAACCATCTCGGCCTGACGCTGATGACGCGTCCAGCGATTATCAAGCCCCTCCTGATTCAGGATTCTATCACACATAACATTAAGAGCATTGAGAATGCTGATAACAGGCGTGCTGGGGGTTTGATCCTTTTCGTTGCTCTTCACATAATCGAGGAGATCGAAATAGAGTCCTCTGTTGGGAACCGTTTTCGCCTTCTCGATAGCCTTTTCGCTGATCGTCGCGATAGCGAGACCGGGGGGAAGACTCCATGCTTTCTGCACTCCGGCGAGCACGAAATCGAGACCCCAATCATCGACATAGATTGGAACAGCCATCATTCCGCTTACGGCATCCACCGCGAGAAGGACGTCGTCGTATTTATCGACAACCTCTTTGACCTCTTTAAGCGGGTTCATCACGCCTGTAGATGTCTCGTTAAATACGAAGACCACAAGGTCGATCTCGCCCTTATGCGCGGACAAAGCATCATCGACCATCTCGGGTTTGATTGCCTTACCCCAATCGGCTTTAAGCTCGACAATTTCCTTGCCGTTGGAAGTTGCGATTTTCGCCCAGCGGTCGGAAAAAGCACCGCACATACATGCGAGAACCTTTTTGTTCGCGAAATTGCGAACAGCGGCCTCCATAAGGCCTGTCGAACTGCTGGTCGAGAAAATAATCTGGTTCTTTGTGTAAAGGCATTTTTGAACCTTCGGCGTAACCTCGCCCTGAAGATTCGAGTAATCTTTGCTTCTGTGACCGAACATTGGTATCGCCATAGCATCGAGAATGTCGGGCAGAACCTCGGTCGGCCCCGGAATGAAAAGCTTCTTATGAGTCATCTTACCTCCATTTGGTGTTATATGGTCATTTAATAACCGTTATATATAATTTAAGCTATTTCTAACGGAAGCAAAAGTCAAGGAAGATTTCTATTTGGAAGATAGAATTAGCGAGTGGAAAATCAGATTTTTTCCTATAACTCGCTGTGGGCAAGTATTACATGCTTATTCGATTCGGGAGCGAATTTGATAGCCGATATACATCGTGAGCACGGCGATTACGATTGGGCTGGGAACCCACGCGAAATATACCTCTGGAACGCCAAGCTTCATCTTGAATAGCTTGATTATGACCGCCAGAAGATAGCCGAAAATACCTCCCAACATGCCGTCGAAACTCGACCGGTAGAAGAGTGCGATCTGCCGTTCGTCGCCCTCGTGCTTAACCTTGCGAAGTTTCACAACGAAGAAAACAAACAGCACAAGCAAAATCACTGAATAAATCGCAACGAATGTCTGTATCGCGTCCATATTTGCTCCGATAACCTTTTATTCTTCCTCGATCGAACCGTCGTCCTCGACCAGCTCGAAAAGCTCATCAACGCGCACTTGCAACGCCTGAGCGATTTTCATCGCCAGCTCGACGCTCGGCGTATATCGGTTCTTTTCGATCGAAATAACCGTCTGCCTTGTGCACCCGACAATATCTGCGAGGCCCTCTTGAGTGAGGTCCAGCTTTGCGCGGTGCATCTTGATCCAGTTTTTCAGCTTTGTTGCCATCGTTATCGCTCCATTCTCGTTGTCAAGATAAGTATTATCAACAAAATGTCAAGTCCTTTTTACATTATTTATCAAAGTGTGATAGCTTATTTCTTGCATAAGACCGTCTAATGGTTATTTTGAATCAATGAGATTAGGAGAAAAATGAAAAAAATCACCCTGCTGGGTTCCGCCGGCTCGATTGGCAAACAGACCCTGGACGTTGTTTCCCGTCTCGACGAACGCTTCGAGATTTACGGCCTCGCATCACTGAATGAGGTCGATATTCTTGCAGAGCAAATAGAGCGATTTCGCCCGAAGGCGGTTGCTATGGCGGATCCGGAGGCGGGAAAGATTCTTGAAAGTAGGGTTTTCGACAGCGGAGTGGAGATTCTCTATGGTGAGGATGGAGTTGTTGAGCTTGCCTCGCGTTCGGAAGCAGATATTGTTGTCAACGCGATTGTCGGCGCGGCGGCGTTAAAATCAAGCTTTGCGGCGCTTCGCAAAGGAGTGCGGCTTTGCAGTGCGAATAAAGAATCGCTTGTAATCGCCGGTCATCTGCTAATTCCGGCGGTCGAGGCATCCGGCGCGGAGCTGGTTCCAATCGACAGCGAACATTCTGCGCTTCTTCAGGCCTCGCTTGCAGGAGAAAAACGCGAGATTCACAGGCTTATTCTGACAGCATCCGGCGGCCCATTTCTCGATAAGGACGTCGATTTCGAGCAAATCTCCGCGATGGAAGCTCTCCAACATCCGAACTGGTCGATGGGCGCAAAAATTTCGGTAGATTCCGCAACTATGATGAACAAAGGCCTCGAGGTTATCGAAGCGCACTGGCTTTTCGGAATTCCCACTGACAAAATCGATGTTGTCGTCCATCCGCAAAGCATCATCCACAGCATCGTGGAGTTCATCGACGGCTCGCAAATAGCTCAGGCAAGCCTTCCCGATATGCGATTGCCAATTCAATACGCCCTCACATATCCGGAAAGGACTGCATGCCCAATCTCCCATCTGAATCTGGCGGAAATTGGGTGTCTCGAATTTCGAGAGCCTGATTTCAGGCGATTCCCCAGCCTTATCCTCGCCTACGATGCTCTCGAGGCCGGCGGAAGCGCTCCTTGCATTTTAAATTCCTCCAATGAGGCCGCAGTGGCGCTTTTCCTCGCGGGAAGAATCTCTTTTGCCGAAATCCCTCGAATTATAAACCGCGCGATGAATTCCCATGAAATCCTTGCAAATCCAACGCTTGACGAGATTTTCCAAATCGACACAGAAATTCGGAAATCCATCTTCGAAGAGTTTGCTGGATAAAACCGGCATAATTTTACATAAAATGAATATTAGTATATCATAATTTGATATATTGTTAATATACAAATAAATCCATTCTCCTATTTTATCCATAGTATATCATCTTTATTATCAATAAGTTATGAAGTTATCCACATTGAATTAACCCCATTTTAAGAGCTAATATCCATAAAAAGAAGAGGAGCGTTTAAGTTCAACTTTTCACAAAGTTTTTTTTAAACTTGAGATGCTTAATTGACAATGCTTTACCGGAATACCTATCGATGTTGAAAACTTTTTTTAGAAATATTTATTGTCGAACGAAAAGTCATGTTTATCTTATTCTCGCCTTCGGGAAAATGCCGTCAGGCATCTTTGAAAATGAGTGAAATCGATGCTCTTCGGAGCAAACCGACAAACTCGAGTCGAAGGACGCTCGTGGGATTCGCCCACCGGCGGAATTGAAAACGGACTAAAGAACCCAGTGCTATAGGGATTCGGAAAAGAGCACGGGCGGCGATGAAAACTCGCCGTTAAATTTGTGATTCGGCTGAACGGTTGCCCCTCGGGGTTAGCGCGGAGAAAAACCCGCTGTGAGAAAACCGCGATGACAAAAGCAAACCCGTCCGTGTCCGGCACGCCGGACGATGACGCCGTCTGAGAAGACGGACGAACCGTTCGATAAGCCTCGCGAGACCTTCGGGTCGGCCGATTGGAAACAACGGCCGGGAAATATCGCGATGGCGTGAATGTGCCGAGGCCGCCAAGAACCGAGCCGCACGCCCTTAGGGGAGGTTATTGGAAACGATAGCCCGAGATTGTGCGGATTCGTAGTTCATCGCCGAGTTTATGTTCGCAGAAATCTGCCGAACTTCGCACGGCGTCCGAAAATCCTTCATGGAAACGAAGACCATCTTCGCAAGAAGAGACGGCATCGAAAGGTGCCCGAGGCAACATGGCCCTTCGCAATCCGAAAAGGATTCAGGACACTCGAAGATCGGTCCGACATGCGTAAGCTGTTGGAGCAAGAGAGGTTGCGGACATAAAATGGGAAAGATAACCGACTCTTTCGGGAGAGAGAGCGCTGAAAGGCGTTTGAGGCAACTCGGAAATCTTCGCCTCGCGGCATGGGGAATCGACTTTTCGAAGAGAGGTTCTCGAAAGAGAGCCAAGGCAACTCGATTCGCCTAAACCGCACGCGACCGGCAAACGCGCTTCCTTCGGGAAGTTCGACGGTGTGATAGCTGTCGATGCAAAGCGATACGCTAATCGCGAATTCGGTGAATCGGCTGGAAATCGAACAACGGAGCCGGAAACGGAGCCGGTATGAGATATCGAGCTGATAGGCGTGCTGATTCGACCGTGGCAACCCGCGCCGTAAGGCCGCTTATCGAAAGAGAAGCGCGAAAGGCGGATGACCTCGCAAGAATTTCCGGCGTGGCAAGAAAAATTGCGCCTTCGGGTTCGGCGATGGCGACATCGTCGAAGAAATGCAATCTTACCTTTACCACGGCTTGTTTCGAGCCGGCATTAGCCGATTTCGGGGAGTTCCGCGAATCGATGGATGGAAACCGCACTTCTTCGGAAGTGAAGCAACCGAAAGGTTGTCAGGCAACGCTGTAACCGTAACCGCGACAAATGGAACCACCAACGAAAAATCGCTCCCTCACAGGATGCGATGGCAAAGCCGATACCGATGTTTCCGAAAATTCCACGCGAAGTCTGCCGGATGCAAATCCGGAAGCGCAAGCGAGGAAAACCCGCTGGCAACACGCTTAAGTGACGTGTTCGCAAGCCGGGAATCAACGAAATCGAGCCTTTCGAGGCCTGCGGGGAAAGCCCGCGGGAGAAATCTCGACTACGGTGTGACCCGGACCGGAAAAATTCGATTGTGAAAAGCAATTGAATCGGTGCATGGTCTGAAAAATCCTGCCCACGAGCAAAGAGGGGTCGTCGCAAGACGGCCCCTTTTTTATTTCGTTACTTTTTCGATTTCAGAGGATTTTCGCGCTTCCTGCGAGAGATACGAGGTTCTGCAAATCCTCTCTCAGTAGCGTCGAGCTTCGGTCGGGGGTTTCGGCGTAGGCTTTGGTTGCGGTAATTGAACCGTCTTTGGCAACAATCGTAAATCCCCTATTTATAAGGTATAGAGCGGCGCGTTGAAATTCGCTACTCATGGCGAAGTCCATTACAAAGCCTTCCGAGGCCGTATTGAGTTCTACTTGCGAATCAAAATCTGTATTGCCGGTCGTCTGCATGGGCGATTTGACTTTGGCGCGAGAGATAATTCCCCGTTTCTTTACCTCGAAATCGCCTTTATAGGGGCTTTGAGGGATGCGAAGAATCAGAAGGATGATTCTACCCTTAACTCTATCGCCTTGACTAAGCTCGATTTCAGCACAATCGCTCTCCATTGACACCGAGATTTTGCCCTCGAACGACCATTCTCCGCGCGAATATGTTCCTCCTAAATCGCTCGCAATCGCCTCGAAAGCCTTATGATAAGCCTCTTTCCGCGATTTGAACAGAAATGCGATGAAAACAACAAAAACTATCGCGAAAAAAATAATGCCAATCACTGTGGATGTCGGCATCAGCGCTTCTCCATAGATTTTGCGAGCGTTATGAGATTGGCCAAATCGCCTCGAATTACTATCTCGTCCATGTCTTTTTTGAAATTATAGATTTTGCTCGCAACGATGTCGCCGTCTTTCAAATCGACGACGAAACCACGCTGAGTCAGCTGTATCGCGGGTTCTTTGAAATATCCGCCGTATAGTATCGATAGAACATCCTGCTCCGGTTCGCCTTTCACAGCAACTTTTTCGTCGAAATATGGATCGCCGGAACTGAGAGGATTGTTGAGTCCGAGTTTTTTGAAGAATTTTCCCGCACCGGTCGCTTTTCGAACCGCAAGCTTCAAAATATGCGTGGTTACTGGCGTTTTTAAGTCGAGATATGTTACATTAGACTTTCCAGTGCTGACAACATGAAAAGTAAGAATATAATCACGTCTGTCAAGCGTTCCATGCATCGAAGGCTGTGTTTTCCAATCGCCGGGATCAAAATTCGCGCCCAACATCGAGGCGACCTCGGCGACTTTAGCTTTCATCTTTTTTGAGTATTTGGCAAGCAGAATTATCAGCCCGACCAGAAGTGAAAAGGCCGCAACCCCTATACTAATCGGCAATAACGAATTTGTCATGTTCTTCCTTTTCGTGTATTTGCTATACAAGCGAGTCGAAGAATAATTCACATGAAAGAAGTCTATTATTCGGTGCTTGTCAAGGATTTGTTTCGATCGAATCCTGCAAAGAGTGATCGATTGTGCAAACTCGAGTCTGCTCTGTGCCCGGAATATAGGCCTCTTCTATTTGCACAGGGCATCCCGGTGCGGCGAGAAGGCCGTTTCGCTCGTCGATCCATTTATAAACCAATCCCGAATCGGGTTTCGCGAAATCCTTATACGGAAGCCCTTCGTGGGCGATTCCGGCAAAATGCGTCCAAATCGGAAGCGCGCCGTATGTGCCAGTCAACCCGAGGCGGGAATTATCGTCCATCCCCGCCCAAACCGCGATACTGTATTCGGGAGTGAATCCGACAAACCAGCTGTCGTGTTCGTCGTTCGTGGTGCCGGTTTTGCCGGCTGAGGGGCGCATAAATCCAAGCTCGCGGACATCGTTACCACGACCGAAAATCACTACGCCCTTAAGAAGATTTGTCGCGATATAGGCCGCATTTTCGCGCATTACTCGAGTTTCCGTTTTGGTTTTTCTATAAATCGGCACACCGCGATAATCGGCGATATACTTAACTGAGCCATGTTTGGGCCTCATCCCCCCTCTCGGCAAAGGCAGACATGCCACCGCCATTTCGAGTGGATTAACCTCGAAAGCCCCTAAAGCAAGCGATGGTTCCGGTTCGAGCGGCGATTCGATACCAAATCTTTTCGCGAGGGCGATGATGTTCTCCAATCCTAATGCTGTCGCAAGATTCACCGTGGCGACATTTTGGCTTCGCTCCAAAGCGCGTCGGACCGAGATTTCGCCGGCAAATTCATCGACATAATTGCGCGGCGACCAGATTGTGTCTTTCACGAAATAAACACTCGGCGTGTCCGGTAGAATTGTCGATGGCGAGAACACCGCGCCGCCGTCGGTTCTGAAAGGCGACTCCGCCGCTGTCGAATATACAAAGATTTTGAAAGCGCTTCCCGGTTGACGATGCGCATCGAGAGCGCGGACGAACTCGGTTTCGACATCAGAACGCCCGCCAATAATCGCGACAATTGCGCCGTCATCGACACGGCATGCCGCCAATGCTGATTGCACAGGGTGATTGCCGGTGATTTCGTCCATTGCAGAGGTTCCGGAATCCACTGCCTCGATGCCCGCGTTCTGAAGATATGGATCGAGATATGTCCAAACAGTGAAGCCTTTCGATGCAAGTGCTTTCTCGTCATATAGTTCTGCGATTTCGCGACGAACAAGTTCGACATAATCTGGATACTTCCCGACTGGCCTTTCACCACGCTTTAGTCGAACTTCGGTCGTTAAAAGCGAGTCGTAGAGGGCTTCTGAAAGATAGCCGTAACTTGCCATATCGCGCAAAGCATTGTCGCGCCGTCGTTTCACAAGCCCAGGATTCTTATAGGGGCTGAACCGCGCGGGTGCTGGTATAATACCCGCTAACAAAGCGCATTCTGCTGTGGAAAGCTCCGCGAGAGGTTTATCGAAATAAAACCGCGCCGCTTCTTTCACCCCGACAATGCTGTAGGGGCCATCCTGGCCGAGATAAAGCTGATTGAGATAAAGCTCGAGGATCGTCTCTTTGTCGAAGAAAAACTCCGCAGAAACCGCCCACAGAAGTTCGAGGAACTTGCGTTTGAGGCTTCGCTCCGGCGTGAGCACGAGATTCTTCATCAACTGCTGGGTTATTGAAGAGCCGCCCTGAGTGATTTTGCCGGTCGAGAGGTTCTCCTTTGCCGCACGGATAATGCTTTCGAATGTGAACCCACGGTGATTCCAGAAACTGCGGTCTTCGCAAGCGACAATCGCGTTTACGAGGTCTTCGGGAATTTCTTCATACAGCGCATAATCCGCAAGAATAAGGTCTTCGTCGCAAATCCGACCCAACAATACCGGTGGAATTCTGAGCCTGTCTGTTTCGTCGCCGTTCGAGTCGAAAATTGCCCTGACACGCCATCTGCTGTCGAAGTTTACTTTGACTTTGCCATATGGGAAATCGCCGTCAGGATAGGTGAATACGGGAATAATGAGTTCGCAGATGCCGTCGCGAAGGGAAAAATGCATCGGTTTTTTCGGAGAGATAACCTCCTCGAAAGAATATGCGGACAGCGTCGCGCGAAGTCTATCCGGTGAGAGCGCTTCCCCTTGCGAAATTTCGAGCCAATCCGAATAGACGAGACTCGGGAATTTCCAGCTTTTACGGTGGTAATCGTGCGAGATAATCGTCGTGAAAACCGACCTCGCCTCGGCGTGGAAACACTGGAATAGCAGGACAATCGCGAGAATTCCCGCAATAAAAGCCTTAAGAGCTTGTTTACCGCTATCGATCTTTATAGACCGAATCTTCATCGATGCTGTATTCGACTGTTACACGGCGGTTTACAGTTCGTCCTCTGGGTGTTTCGTTATCGCCGAGAACAACCGGAACTCCTCTCGCAGAGATGCTCTGGACAGTGTATGGTTTTGTCGCGCCATGTCCGATTGCGCCAATCGAAGCGCTCTCTTCGGCAAGCCAAGAATCGAGTTTCGTAGGGTCGCTTATTCCGAGATGGTGCATCAGATAAAGCCGAAGTATCCTCAATTCGCGGTTCGCGCGGCGTTCGGACAGCTGTTGATTATAGGCTGGAGTGCCCATCGCGTCTGTATGTCCCGCAAGCTTAGCTCCCGGCGCTAATTCGCGTTTCGATTGGAAGATAAGATCGTGCGCGAGCCCGTCGAGGCGGCTCTCGAGGAAATGGCTTGTGGGAGCGGATTCGTCGAACACGAACTGGACAACTAGCAGTTTATTTATCCTGCGGATTATCTTGCGGACAGCTACCTTCATACTGCCTTCTTTTCCCTCGGACATGTAAACCATAGGTTCACCGCCGATATAAGCGATACCGCGAATTTTCGTCCATGAATCCGGCGTGATGAGGTGTCCGCCCTCGTCCTTCCAATCCCAGCTGACACTTTTCGGCGGCAAACCGGCACCGCGGTAAATTGTGCGGATTCGGCTCGCTTCGGGCGAGATAATATCGACGCGACTGCTATCGACCTTGACGCCCTCGAAGCCGGTGGAGGTTATCTGAATGTTGACCTCGCCGGGGGTCAGGTTCTCATAGGCGATGATGCTCGGCAAGGACAGCGTCGGCGACCAAACAAGCCCCTCGCCGGTAAGTGTAGCGCGGACAATCGGGCCGTCGAAACCCGGCACGAGGCGAATTTTGCCCGGAAGTATCGTCGGATCGTAGCTCATAAGCTTTTCGCGAAGCGCTTCCGCTCTGGCAAGCCCAACTACTGAATCTTCACCCGCCGCAAAACCGCCCTCGATAAGCAAAATCGCATCATCGTTGCGTTTGAGGATCGCGATTGTGGTTTCGTCGAACTGAATATTCGCCGGAACATCCTTTTTCCCTTTCTCGAGGGCATATTCGGCGAAATTCTCCTTCGCACCGGCGAATTCGACATGTATTTCCGCTCTTCGATTCTCTTCCGCCACCAGTTCAGGGTCGCGAACTGCCCCCTGAGGAACTATTCGCGGTTTCGGCTCTGCGCAGTTAATCTCATTCACGATTCGCACGCGCTCTTCAGCCGATTTGTCGATAGCGATAATCTCGTTCCGGACTGCTTCCGCGCGTCTGAAAGCCAGTTCTGCTCCAGATGTGCAGGCAACATCGTCGCTTGGGTCGAAAAAGCCCTCTATCACTAATCCGGCGTCGGGATTAAGCTTGAGACGTTCAGCATAAACTTTCAGCATCTCATGTTCGACAGAATCAATCTCGATGCCCACTTTGTCGAAGAAAACAATGGGCACCAGCGGCATTTCCTCGACGAGATAATCGACTCTGTCAACCCAGCCTCTGCGTTCGTCGATAACGAATTCCATATTGCCCATGAACATCGCATCCACGGCTCTAAAAGCGATGTTGTTGTCCTCTTTGCGCTCGTCGATGATGCCGTTGATATCGGGTAACATTCTGCCGTCGTCGTCCACAGCCATCCTAAGGACATATTTCCCGGGCGATTTCGGCGTCCAAGGCCAAGTCAGCGCAACCATGCTGTCCGGCGGAAGGCCGTCAAGGTATTTTACCGGATAGATAATTTTCCATTTACCTGTCGAATCCTGTTCGGCAAGGGAGACCGAGAATCCTGTTGAACGCTCTCTTCCCTTATTATATAACAATCCCGTAACGATGGTCTCCGAACCGGGCATAACCGGTTCTGGAACCGAAAGTTTTTCAGCGACCAAATCCACGGTCTTTGGCTTTCTTTCGATACCCCAAACCGAGATTCCGAAATGGTGGCTTACCGCACCCACCTCCGCGAGGTCTTTTTCGAGGGGATATACGAAGGCGTAGTCCATATCGAGGCCGCCAAACAGCGATCCTGCGCGAAGTGTCATCCCCAAATCTATGCCGGTGCCGTCATAGCCGGCACGAACACGGATTCCGCGCGGAAGATACATCTCTGTGCCCGCGCGAAGCCGCATGTATTGCTTATCGTTAATTGTCTCGTCGCGCCAAATGAAATCGAGGCTCGGGCGTAAAAACCAATCGACCGGATAAAAAACGCCCGCCTGTATTTCCATTGGGCGTTTGCCATATCCGACTGTGTCCTGAAATGCAAGGTTAGGCTCGTTGATGTCCCTCGCTGTAACGCCGAACCATAGCTCGCGATAGACATTCGCCATTAGCCCGAGTGTTATTCCAAAGGCGTCCTGCTGAGTTCCGTCGGCAAAAATCGGGTCGGTTCCCTCATCGTGCCCCTGAAACTGAGAAGGTCGATAACCGGTTTGATACCAGTTGCCAGTAATCCCAAAGGCCATTCGACGCCCCATCAGGTCGAATTCGGGGGTGATTGTAAGCCCCATCCTCGAATAATAGCTGACATCCTGATTGAGAATATTGAAATTCAGCGCGAGACCGCCCAATCCGGGTCTTCTGAATACATATCCGCCCGTTCCACGCTCGATTTTCGATCCGCCGATTCCCCATGCGAGTCTGCTGTAGCCCGCCGAAAAGCAGTTCGCCTTGATTAGTCCTGCAGAAGCTGGGTTCATCAGCACGCTTCCGGCGTCGTAATAGCGAGCAACACCGGTTAAACCGGCGCCGGTCTCTTTGACTCCGAAATCTCCGGCATCCGCAAATATAGTTGCAATTATGCCGATTATTATTATCGCGGTTTTTTGTAATTTCATAAAGAACCTCATTTTCGCTTATCTCGCCAATGTAACTGATCCATGTTTATAGACATCGCCGTCGATTCTCACGACCCAAAGGTAGATTCCTGGCGGTTGTGGATGACCTCGATCATCGCGTCCGTTCCAGGCGTAGAGCCGGCCGTTTCCTCGCAAAGTCGCCACATGCTGGCCTTCGAGGCGATAGAAGCTAATCTCGATATCGCCAGTGCGCGGCAATTCGAGTTTGAATTCGTCATAAATACCGTCATCATTGGGCGAGAAGGGGTTTGGACCGGCCTTAAAATCGCAGAACATAAGGCTCGCGAAGACCGTATCCATACCGATTGGGTATGTGAATCGCAGATCGAATATTTTCAGAGTATCGACGAAATCGCCGTCGGTGTCACCGAGCAGTTCGAGGGGAACGTAGAGGCTCTCTCCGGTGGCTAACGCGGTGTCCGACCATGCGCGCACAGAGATTATTTCGCCTATCGAAAGACAAATGGAATCGGCGTATAGTGTTATTGTGTCGGGATTTACGAACATTACACCGCCGCCGAATTTCTCGCCGACACAGAGCGGATCACCCGGAGAAGAGGGATTCCACGAGCCGTGCGATATCGGCACCTGCACCAGCGAAAGCGGGTAAAGCGGCACAAGGAAGGTATCGCAGGCCAGCGATCTATCGAGTGGGTTTTCGCAATCGAAATCATTATCCCATGCACAAACAGCTACTGTCGCCCAATCGCCGAAAACGGGGCCTATGCTGTCGATCGAGGCCCAAATTCCCGGCGTGAATTCGCTCATCGCGACAGAATCGGCATCGACAGTAAGCTCCTCCCCCGCGCTCCAAAGAATATAAGCGCTATGAACGCCGCTGGTATCGACTATCTGCGAAGTTACAACGAAAGCGATCCCCGAATTCGCCGAACCCGGCGAAAAACTTCCAACTATTGGGCCGAGTGTGTCGTCGTCGAGGATAGCGAAACTCCAGACACTGTCAGTAAGAGTGTTTGCGCCGCATACAACCGCCATATCGGAAAGCCCGGTCAATACTATTTCGAGAGTGTCGAATTCGCAAAAATTCAGCGAATCGCGCGGGATGACGATAGTATCGCCGTGCCATTCGCGATAAACCGTTATACCACCGACAGTTATAATTGGAGAAGTGTAATCGATTCCGGCGGGCGCATCCTCCACAAGAATTCTCATCGCGCTAAAAGTGTCGATAATATCCGCAAAGGGGCTGTAGAACAATATCTGCGGTGGTTCGATGTCAATTGTGATACAGAAATCGTATGGCTCGGACATCGCCCCGAGGGTGTCCTCGACAGTGAGAGTGCCGCAAATCGTTGCGCCGTGGCGCCATGCCGTGTCCGGTGTGAAAACAATCGTGCTGTCATTCGGGAAAGTAAGCCGTGAATCCGGCGGTGTGATTTCGATGCCGTCGAGCACTAATCGGACAGTCGTTGAGTCGATGAGATGCGTATCTACCGCCGTAAATTCGAGCGGGCCGTTCGCACATGAGGTAACCGCGCCGTTTCCGGGCGAAACCATATCGATTATCGGGCCGTCGATGTTTAGCGGATAAATCGCGCAAAAAACTGTGTCGTTTGGCGCGCAATATTCGACTAAATCGCTTGAATATAGGCAAATCACCACGCTGTCCGGCGTCGGAAGAGCCAATAAGGGGTAAATGTCAATGTAAGCGGTCGGGTCGCTCCAGATAAGCTCGTCGTCGGAAGGATAAACCCAAACTCCATTAACCGAAGCGCTGTCCACACGAGCTCCCGCGCCCATATCGACAACCTCGATCTCAACCGGAGTTCCGGGGACCGGCAGATACTCTCCCGGAGAAGGCATAAATACGCCATCTGGTGGCGTTTGATCGAGGAACATCTCGCAACATGCCGGCAAATCGCCCGCATTAGCACCTAAAACATCCGAAACAGCGAGTAAGCAGAATGTTACCGTGCCCTCGACGAAAGGCACTGAGGGTGTGAACTCAAGCTCCCCGAGAAAATCGTCATAGACCAGCTCCGGCGCGGAAATGTCATATATAACGCCATTTGCCGAGACTTGGATGGAAAATTCATCGATGCCGTCATCGTCGAAAAGCGAAAGGACGAAATTCTGATATTCGCAAGCTGTCCAACTCGAACATTCAGGAAAAATGAAACTCCATACCGGCGGAGAATATTGAATATAGAAGCTCCAGCAAGTTTCGGCCACTGCGGGGCCGCAATAATCGGCTTCAGCGAGGATAAAGGCACAGACATCGATCGTGTCCCCCGCTGTCCACGAAAGCCCCGCCAAATCGGTGTCGAAGGCTAATCCGTCGGGAGTATAGGCGAAACCAAGGTCGGATTCTATATAAATTGCACCGTCGATTTCTATCCATGCGGAATCGGCAAAGGCATAATCCACAATTATTTCCGGCGATGTCGTCGAGGAACTTCCAGCGGGACCGGGGTCGAGATTCGTGATAATCGGCGGTTCTTGTTGATAGAATGTCGCGGAATAATCGTCAAGAACATTACCCCAGCGATCGCGGGCGTAAATTATTTCCACATCGACGCTTCCGGGCAGGAAGGCAGTATCGGGATCGAAAATAAGCGTGTCGCCTGATAGACGAAGATTCGGGTCGGTCATACCGTAAACATCGCCGCCAATCCGCACCTGAAGCCCCGATGGGTTGATTCCGGAGGGGTCGGTAAGTAGGATTCGCACCTGCTGGGGATCGCAAAGAGTCCATGAAAAATCCTCAGGGAGAATCAAATCGGCCACCGGCGGCGCGGCATCGATATAGAATCTAATCGCCGAAGTATCGTGGTTCGCGCAGTCAGCGAAATCGAAAACCTCAAGCGTGATCTCGATCGTGTCGTAATCGGCCAAACTTGCAAAATCAAAGAAGAGAGTATCGCCGGAAAGCGTGTAGGGATAGCCCTCCAAAACATTTATGCCCGAGGAGGTTACATTATCGCGAACAACCGCGATTGCGGTCAGGTCAGTAAAGGTCAAAGTCGTGCCTGCAGAGGGATAAACCCACTCTAAAACGGGCGGTTCGTGGTCAAAAAGGACGAACCACTCGGCGGGAGTGCAATTATTTTCGAGCGAATCTTGCAACTGTGCGAAAACCACGCGCAAAGTATCGCCCGAAATGTGGCTATGCGCTATAATTATAGTGTCTCCCGATATCGACAGCCCCGGATCGCCATAATGATAGGCCGTGCCGTCGATAAGTATCTCCAAAGTGGCCCAGAGATAGCCATTGTGGTCATCCACGACGATCACAATATTCGAATCGCATGCGTAAGGTATAAGTCCCGGCGGCGAAACAAGCTCTGCGACAGGGCCGCCGGCTTCGATAGAAAAGCTGTAGCAGGTGTCGAGAACATTCGGACCGCAGTATTCGGGGAAGGCGAAATCCTCGGCGTGAATGCAGACAACCGCCGTATCTCCGCCCGAGATATGGATTCCAGCCGTCGGTAGATTCAGCGTAAAGGAGTTCCCGGCGATGCTCAGTGCGGAATGTCCCCATCCGAAAGAGCTTCCATTGAATGTCAACTGAAATGCTCCCGGTAAAAGCCCCGAAATCGAATCTATCAATACGAAATTAACCGGCGGATCGACAATCGAGACAACCTCACCCGGCGCGGGATTCGCAGAAATCAACAACGGTGCGGAATAATCCATCAGAAAACCCCAATAAACCGAGTCGATAGAGGAACCGAGATTCCCCTCGGCGTGCACCAGAAGGCATCTGACGCTGTCGCCGTCGGGCCACGGAGAATCCGGCTCGAAAACGAGAGTATCGCCCGCAGTTAGGAAAAGGCGCGGATCGGCAGTTGTGTAGGGCGTGCCGTTAATCTCGATCAAAATCGAACCGTCGATAATCCCCCCCGGTGCCCATAAATAAAGGTTTATCGCCTGATCGACACATGCCACAATCGCGCCCTCAGGCGGGCTTGCGACAGGATCGCGCGCATCGATATAGAATGTCCAACAGAAAGGTGTCGCTGGATTTGCAGGGCAAGTGTCAGGGGCGTCAAATGCCGATGTCAGGCATATTTCCACAGAATCGACATCGTCCCAAGCACCCGCAAAAAGCGGATCATAAATTAGGAAAGGATCCTCCCATCGCGTAGATGTGCCGTCAACAGTGCGCGGAACCCCCTTAACCGTCAACACAACACTCGAGGGGTCGAGTCCGGCGGGAACATCCTCGATTCGAATGCGCACCTGACGAAGCGTATCAGAGGAGAGCGAAAACTCCGGCGGTGAATAGGAAACAATCTCCGGCCCTCGAAGATCGACATAGAAACCGAAACGAACGCGCTCGGCGAGAGGGTTGCTCAAAACATCCTCAGCATAATAGAGCGAGCCGGAAATATAGGAACCATGCGCCCATGGGGTCGATGGCGTGAACCTTAACGTGTCGTTCGAGTAGGTTAGCTCCGGCGAAGCGAGGTTGTAGAAATAGCCGGAAATGCGCACAAGAATTGTGTTCTCGCGAATCCCCTCGTCGTCGCCGAGATAAAACCATATCCCCTGATCCGCGCAGGCGCTTACAGAGCCGCTGTCCGGCAGAATGAGATGCGCGACAGGCGGAGTATAAGGGATATAGAAAAACCATGTCGTATCGAGACGGTTTGTGGCGCATATGCTGACCGAATCGTAGGCGATAACACGCACAGATATTGTATCTCCGCCCCGAATTGGCGGAATCGCCAACGAATCGAGACGATAGGTGCTTCCTGTCAAGGAAAACTCGGAGGAGGAAAGACTGAACCAGCTTCGAGGAGAGCCGTCAACAGATACTCCGGCAAGAGTCGGGCTGTGCATCATTCCGGCGAGAATGTCGTCGAGTTCGAAGAATACAACTGGGTTGAGATTGTAAACCGCAGATGTATGCGGAGGATTCTCATTAAGCAGATATGGCGGAGAGAAATCGAGGCCGAAATTGAAAGCCAACGGCGGATCCATTGGATTCCCGATTATGTCCGAAGCGTATAGCGTGCCGGCGATGGCTCCCTCCGAGCGGCCTGCAAGATTCCAATATAGAAACGGCGGAGACCATGTCAGCTCCGGATCCGCTGTAGTCCAGCTTTCCGCACCGACCACGATGCGAATCGAATCCTCCTCGACCCCCTCAGAATCGATTATACGAAAAACCGCAACCGTATCGACGCAGGAAACCCATCTGCCGTTGTTCGGCCAGACGAATTCAGCTGTGGGACCGCCCTGGGGCAATGTGAACCACCAGCATGTATCGCTATGGTTAGCGCCACAGCCTTCCGCGGCATCAGCAGAATGAACGCAAACATCGATGGTATCGCCGCCCGCAAAGAAAAGTCCGGCTAATCCGGAGTAGAAAACGAAGGTATCCGCAATCCACGCGGCGGAGCCTTCGAATAGGTCGAATTCCATTCCATTTATTGTGATATAACAACTATCTTCGGTCAATCCAGCGCGGTCGTAAACTCTTGCAGATATTGGCTGATGCGGATTCGTTACCTCGCTGAAAGGCGCTGGAGAAAGATTTGTTATTTCCGGCCCGGTAAAGTCGATATAAAAGAACCAATTGAAGCCGTCGGAGTAATTGTCGTCATAGTCCGCAACAGGGCTCATCAAACACCAAATAGAGTCGCCGTCGAAAACTGGCCTTCTGAAAGGAAAATAATAAAAGCTGTCAACCCAGCTGAAAGTCGATTCGTCGATTGCCGAGAACCAATGAGGTAAGTTATTGACAGTAAGCAAGATAGAGCTTCTATCGACCCAAAATTCCCTATCGACGATAAGCATCTCGACAATGATATCCGCGCAACTGACATAAGCGCCACTATCGGGCCACAGAAGCTCGACATGGGGTGGAGATGTATCGAGAGAAAGAGCTGAATAAATCAAGAGCAAAAGCAATAATATGGATAGTTTGCGCACTTTTTATCCTCCATCGCCGGAGTGTTTAGTTCAGGATTAAATGACTTCTCCGGCTAATTGTTATAATTATAATAATCTGAAGCCGTTTTCGCAAGATTTATTTCGCTTTCTTCTTATCGACAATAGAGATACATCCTCATTTTTAAAGTATTATGTTAAATCATAATATATTTTTCTATTGACCATCAAATTTTTTTAATTTATTTTATTTTTTGAAAACTATGAAAGGAGCAAAATGAAGAAGTTTACTGTTCTGTTGTTAATCATCGCAACTGCCATTGTCGCCGCCAGAGGGCCTCAGCCAGCTGGTCTGTTCGAGGACAATCTCTCGGCGATGCATCAGAGAATTGCGCTGAAATCTCTGCAATCAAAGGTTGGAGACGTTACAGCTTATTTCGATGTCGAGTATGGCACGCCATATTACATCGAGGGCGATTTCGGAACCGCTACTGACAACGATCACATGAAAACCGCGCTGGATTTCCTTTCCAGCAACAAGGCACTTTTCAGAATCACAACCCCCCAAAGCGAATTCTACATCTGGACACTGCAATACGATGAAATGGGCTTTGTTCATCTCAAACTCCAGCAAAGGCTCGATGGCGTTCGTATCAAGGGCAAACAGCTCGTTTTCCATTTCGACAGCGATAACCGCCTTTATTGCATCAATGGCAATTATATCCGCACACCGGACATCTCGACTTCGCCCGTTCTCTCGGAATCACAAGCCGAAATGCGCGCCCGAGAGGCTTTTTTGCAAACCACTAAGGCCGGAATAGCATGGCTTAAAAGCGAATTGCTCATTCTTCCGGACAACGGCGAGGCAAAACTCGCATGGTTCTTCACAATTCAGGGTGAACGAATAGATGAGGCCTTTGAAATCGGAATTTGCGCACAATCGGGCGAGATTCTCAGAAAAACCACTCTTATTTACACCGACGGCCCGGTTACCGGCTCCGGAATCGGTGTCAACGGCGCTTCGCGCACACTCAATCTCTATCAAATTGGAAGCAGTTACAAATGCGTCGATGCTACAAAACCTATGTTCGGGGGAACGCTCTACAACGGCGTGATCATCACAAAAGACATGGGGCACGGCGAACTCGAGGCCTATGCCGACACGGTAAAACCAATTGTAAGCTCTTCCAGCACAACGATATCCGACCCCGCGGCGGTGGATGCCCACTATTTTCACAGCGCGGTTTATGATTTCTACCGCACTGCATTATCGTGGAACTCCTTCGACAACGCCGGACACAGCATTAGAGCATATGTTCATATGGGAACAAGCTATAATAACGCTTTTTGGAACGCGGCTGTAACCTCGTTTTTCTATGGCGACGGCAATGGCGTGATCTTCAAACCACTGAGCGGCGGCGGAGATGTTGTGTGCCATGAATTCCAACACGGCGTTACAACGAATACTGCCGGACTCGAATACAGATTCCAATCCGGGGCACTGAACGAGGCATATAGCGATATCGCCGCGAGCACCTTCGACAGAAACTGGGAAATCGGCGAGGACATCGTCGGTCCGGGTTTCGGGACAAGTGCGATGCGTTTCATGAACAATCCTCATGCCTGCGATCCGCCCATGCCGGCACATATGAGCGAATACAATAATCTTCCCGAGAGCATGGATCAGGGCGGCGTTCATATCAACTGCTCGATTCCTTCGCTGGCTTTCGTTCGAATGGTTGACAGCTATCTAAACCGTGACCGCGGATGGGAAATCTGGTTCCGCGCACTTCGCTATTATCTCACCGAGACAAGCGATTTTACCGCCGGAGCCGTGAATGTCCGTCGTGCCGCGCAGGATTTGTATGGCTCTGCGGGCGATTGGAGCAATATCGAAACAGCGATTTGCAACGGTTTTAGAGATGTCGGTCTCGACGCCGGTTGCGGTGGAACCCCTCCCCCAACCTATGACGGCGATTTCCTTTATCTTTACAACGAAGACGCTGTCGATATTCACCCATTCTACATGCCGGATACCCACTATTTCGACCAATACGCCTGCGCCGCAAGGTTCACCCCGCCTTCCATCCCCGGCCTCAAAGTCGTCGCTATCCATATCGGAATAGCATATTGCTGGACAATGTCGGATATGGATATGTATCTCGGCACGACCTACTCATCGGGCGGAGAAATCTATCCGAATATGGCCATCGCGCTTTCCACGATACCTAATGTAGAGCTTTGGAGAGCGGTTTCTGAGACCAGCTATGTTGTCTCGGCGCTGTTCGATGAGGCCATAACAACCGATTTCTTCGCGGTAGCTCATTGCCCGGATTCCGACCCATACTGGCCGAATTACGACTTTGTGCTGACTGCAGTTGACGATGCCTCCACATCTCACGGCGACGGCAACCGCAACATCACGACCGACGACGAAGGCGAATGGGTAACAATGGATTATTGGTGGGGCGACGACTACAATTTCCTGATGGCGGCGAGTATCACCTACCCGGGCGCGGATGTTCCGGAGCTGATTTTCCCGAACTGCCCGATAACCTTCGCGATTAAATCGCCAAGCCCGAATCCTTTCAACTCGGCGGTTGCAATCGATTTCTCGACACCCTTCGAGGACGCAAAACTCGAGGTCTTCGACCTTCTGGGCAGAAAAGTTACCACTCTCGCCGATGGCGGAATGACTCCCGGCAATAACCGCATCGTTTGGAACGGTGCCGATTCCGACGGCAATCCTGTGGCTTCGGGAACCTATCTAATCAAGCTTTCGCGTGGCCAATGGAACCAGACTCGAAAGGTAACATTTGTAAAATAACACCGCATCTTATTGATAACCATAATACTGCGGCGCGTTTAAATTGCCCCTCTCGTTAAAGCCCTTCATTATAAATGGAGGGCTTTTTATCTAATTTTTGGTGTTTACATCGGGGGTTTTATCAATATAATGAGTGCAAAGTTTTTCTATGGCTATTCAAAAGGTTTGACTATGAAAAAAAGACTCGACAACATAGCTCCATTCCTCGCTCCGGTGCCCGCCGCTGTAATATCTGTGGCATCCGAGAACCTTGGTGATAATATCATCGCGATCTCATGGATAGGCGTGGCCGCGTCCGAACCGCCGCAGGTTACGATAGGCGTGCGCAGAGATAACCGATTCAGCTACAAGCATTTACAAGAAAATGGCGAATTCGTCGTTAATATCCCATCCGAAAAACATGTCGATAGTGTCGCGAAATCTGGAACCATCCACGGCGAAGGTATCGATAAATTCGCGGTTTGCGGCTTTACACGCGCTAAAGCCGATGTGGTAAAAGTCCCCCTCGTCGCGGAATGCCCGATAAACCTTGAATGCGTCGTCCGGCATGTCCTGAATCTCGGCTCGCACGACCTTTTCGTAGGAGAAATTGTCGCGGTTCATATCGATGAAGAAATTTTAACCGACGGTAAAATCGACGCCGCCAAACTTCAACCGCTGGGGTATCTGCCGAACACCGGTAAATACTTCGGCATCAGAACACCGGAGATATTTTGCCATTAAATACTGAAAATGCGGGTTTGCGCTCTAACGGTGAGGTTTTCGTCGAAGCATTGCGCAACAGAAACTACTTTCGCGCCAGAACCGAGCTTCAGAATCTGTTCAATGAGGCCGCCTTCTCGGGAAATCCTCCCCAAGAACCTCTTTGGGGCATGGCCGAGAGCTTCGACGACCGGACTCTCCGCAGTGCAATCGGCATAACCCTCGAATTTATAGCTCAAAGAGCGATCCGCTTTTCGACAGTCGGCGCGATATTGCACATCGACAGCATTCTCGACCTCGAAAACCGCACGGGGAGAAACATCCTCACTGAAAATGAGCGTCATCGCACGAAAAGACTTTTGATGGCATACACCCTCCGCCATCCGAAAGATACACTTGGAACGCCGCTCGCGCTCGACACTATCCACGCTCATTTCCAAATAAAAGCTCTTTACGGCAAGACAATATTAACTTACAGTAAAAGTAAAATCTTTGCGCCATCCATTCGTGAAGATTTGGCCGGAATAAGAAGTATTTACAATAAAAAACGACCCTCGTAAAAGGGTCGTTTCTCTCAAGGGGGATACAGGGGAGCGCTTCTAATCCCCCTTTTTTTGTCAAGCCTTTATTCCAAACCGGCCGCTTTGGCCGCTCTGAGAACAGATTCCGATGCGGCTCTTGTAGAAGTCAGAGCCTCTTTGTATTTTTTCTGAATAAGATAAATTCCAGCATCCGTCTGATATTGTTCCGCCCTGCGAAGTAGCACCATTGCGGCTTCCGAGCCACTTCTCTCAATATCTGAACCCTTGCTCGCAATCAAATCGTCTGTTTTGATAATCGCACTCTGGACCTTATCGAACTCTATCTCGTCAACATCCTGCGTCGTCCGAACCGCCAACTCAGCTATTCTGCGAGCATCGAGAGTTAATTTTTCGGCTTTAGCATTATCCGCAATATTTAGGGCGTGTTTCGCCTCGGCCTGCATATCTTCAGCGCGGCGCATTATATCCATGGCGTCTTTGCGGCCCGACTCCTGCACTTTGGTATGTGCAACATCGAGATAATCGTCAGTTCGGGCGAGGGTTTCGAGAAGCTCGGTCGAGCGCAGGCCGCGCTTTTCCGAAAGCCTAGCGGCTCTCTGTGTTATCGCAACAACTTCCTGAAGCACCCGTGAAGCCTCATTGGAACGGCCTTTCGCGATAAGAACTTCGCTTTCTGCGAACATGTCCTTCGCTGTTCTAAGGAGTTCCATTGCTTCGACCGCACCTTCGGGGATTTTATCCTCGGCACGGCTTAATAGATCGGCTGTTCTATCAAATTCGGCTCGAACATATTCGTTATCGTAGCGCCTTTCCGTGACGACAATTGCTTTACTTACCTGCGTTAATTTATCCTTTACAATTCTTCCGAGTCGTCCAGCAACATCGTAGTCTCCTCCATTAAAGGAAACCCATGTTTCTTTGTGTAGATCGATTGCCGCCGCAAAATTCGTTCGCGAAACCTCGTCGCCATATTCATCTACCGATGGAGTTAATTCGTCGATCATCTCCGCATTGCCTTCAAGAAGCCTCAGAAGGGCCTCGGGAACTTGCGTTTGACCGTTCACCATCTTCACCATCATCGCTTCGACTCGACGTCCGATTTCACGGGCCTGCATAGTCATATGTAATGCGAGCATGAACTCGTTTCTCGCAAAGGCAGAGTAGGCATCAGCTTGCATTCCGCGCGCGATTGACAATTGCTCGATTATCTGCGACGGCGGATTATCCGGAAGGTCGTCCTCGACATCCTGCAGAATCATTTCCGTCTGTTCGATTTCCTGCTCGACATCGACCGTAGGTGCCGCTATAGTTGCGGTTGTGAAGATTAATAGTCCGAAGAATATGATTACCGGGATGCTTGCGAAGAGTATTTCGAAGAAGAAGTCAACTTTTTTTTGAGAAATTTGCATAATTCGACTCCAATTTAGAGTTCTCATCATCGAATTTATGCACGAGGGGTGCCAAAGGGTTAACTTCTTATGTTACATTGTGTTACCTGAGTTTGCGATAATAAATATCGTTCCTTAATGTTATAATGTGTCCCCACAGGGACACCCAGACTTGGAAAGGTCTATTTTGCTACGAAGTTCTTGGGCGAACTCAGAAATATTCTCACAGGAGAGCAAATACGCCCCATCAGAGGTTTTCAGGATAATTGACGGTAGAACTCTATTGGCGTAAATTTTTACATAAGAGAACCGAGAATCGTGGATTTTTCGAATGTGTGGTAAAAATTGAATAGGCAATATTGAAGATGCTCTCAACTCAGAATTGGATTGATTATTTATTATATATTGAGTTATTTGATGATAATATATCTTATTTATTATAACAACTCTTTTAATTTCAATATACTCATCTCTGAAAACATATTCACGGGGAGAATAGAGCCAAATCGCCGCTACAGCAAGAACTGGAATGAGAAACACCCATGACGGAATCGAACTGTCGAGGAAACCTTCTTTTATAATGACTTGCAGAAGAAATAGTAATGCAATTGTAAAGACATATGTCAATATTGAAGTCAACTGTTCCGCGAGTCCGAATGTGGCTTCAAATTGTCTATCATACGTCGTATCTGGCGCAGTTTCCGACATTTATGTGCCGCCGTGACCATATTCTTCGCCATCATAACTTTCTGCAAGTTCGTCGAGCGCAGTTGGCGCAAGATCCTCGAAGGTCGCATATTCTTTGTGGAAAGCCATGAAAACGCTTCCAATAGGTCCGTTTCGCTGTTTCGCGAGAATAATTTCAGCCACTCCTTCGCTGGGAATTTTCTTTGGTGTCGCACCTTCGTCGTAAACATCGATAGTCTTCACACCGTGGACTTCAGGGCGGTTGATGAACATGACGACGTCGGCGTCCTGTTCGATTGCGCCCGATTCGCGAAGATCCGCGAGTATCGGTCTTTTATTCTCGCGCGTTTCGACAGCCCTCGATAGCTGAGATAGCGCAATGACGGGGATGTCCAGCTCGCGCGCGAGTGCTTTAAGTTGTCGAGAAATAAGGGTAATTTCTTGTTGCCGGTTTTCAATACGTTTTCCGCCGGTTGTGATCAGTTGGATATAGTCAACAACGAGAAGGCCTATCTTATTGCGTTTCATTAATCTACGACATTTTGCCTTCATGTCGAGCACGGTTAGCGAAGGTGTATCGTCGATGAAAATTTTTGCATTAGCAAGTAGATTTAATTTATGACCGATGCGTGTGAATTCGGCTTTGCGAAGCCTCCCGGTGCGGAGGTCATGAGCGTTGACGCGGAACTTATTGGCCATAAGCCTTATTACAAGCTGTTCTGCGGCCATTTCGAGGGAAAATATCGCGACACCCGCACCCTCCTCGATGGCAACATTCAGTGCCATTCCAAGTGCCAGCGAAGTCTTTCCCAACGAGGGTCTCGCCGCGATAACGATGTAATCCGAGCCATGGAGGCCGCTTGTGAGGTCGTCAAGCTTACTGAAGCCCGTAGATACGCCGGTTACAGCGTGGGTGCTATTGCGGGCTTCTTCGAGATTCTCCCATGTGCCGCCAATCAAGCTTTCCAGCGAGTTGAAATCCCCGCGTAGCTTCTGTTCGCCAATCTGCAGGATCATCGATTCGACATCGTCGAGTAGGGCGTCTATCTCATCATGTTCGGTGTAGCATTTCGCGACAATATCGCCGCCAACCTGAATTAGCCTTCGTAAAATCGCCTTTTCGCGGACAATCTCGGCGTGGTATTCGAGATTCCCTGAGGTTACAACCCCCGTTGTGAGCGATGCGAGATAACCTCTGCCTCCGATGCGCTCCAGTTCGCCATCGCGATGAAGCTGGTCGGCGACTGTAACGAGGTCGGCGGGGTTGTCGCGCTCCGCCAGCGTCTTCATGGCCTTGAAAATTTTCGCATGGCTTTCTTGATAAAAGCTGTCGGGTTCGAGAAGCTCGAGGCCTCGGAAAAAGGCCTCCGGTTCGATAAGCATCGCGCCGAGAACCGCGCGTTCAACCTCGATATTTTGTGGCGGCAATCTATCTTCCATAATCACTTTTTGTTAGGGTTTGGGAGCGATAATCCGGCAATCTGGAGGAGTTTTTTCATGTCTTCCCATGTCGGTTTTTTACCGGCTGGATTTCGTAAAAGATAAGCCGGATGGTAGGTTACAACCACCGGAATACCCCTGAAATAGTGGATTTTATCCCTCAAATTGCCCAGTGAGGCGTCTGTGTTCAATAGATTCTGCGCGGCGACTCGCCCCAAACAACATATCACTGCGGGTTTGATGATGTCGATTTGCGTCATCAGATAGGGAATACAGGCGGCGGCTTCGTCTGGAAGCGGGTCTCGGTTGTTCGGTGGACGGCATTTCACGATGTTGCAGATATAGATTCCGCTTTCGCGTGATAAGCCCATCGCCTCGAAAATGCGGTCGAGAAGCTGGCCTGCGCGTCCAACGAAGGGCAGGCCGGTTTTGTCCTCCTCCGCGCCGGGGCCTTCGCCGATAAAAACGATGCTCGCCTTTGGATCACCCATTCCCACCACGATTTTGTTCCGCGCCTCAGCCAGACGGCATTTGGCGCAACCTTCGCCAGCTTTTATCGATTCTTCGAGTTGGTCGAGGGTTGATGCAATTAGAGGTAAATTGCCATCACTTTTACACTCTTTGCATACATTTGCATTCATTTGCATTCTATTTGCATCATTTTCAATTTCGGCAGTGTCGCCGATTTGTTCAACAGGTTCGTCTTCGGGTTGAGTTTTGCCGAGATAAAGGAGAATCTCGTCCTCGCCCATATCTATAAGGCGTTTGAGGATTTTTTCGGGGTTATTTTCGCAGAATTTTGACATGATCGAACAATCTAGGGCTTTTTCCGGTTAAGGCAAGTGGAATTTTTCGTAAGTTATTGTGTTATTTGTTGATAAGCACGTGGACAAGATGTTGATAAGCTGTTCTCGACTATGTGATTATCGAAGTAGAACCGCCTTGAAAGGCTCATTATCACCGGCTTTGACGAGATATATCCCGCTCGGAAGAACTCTTCCCGAGTCGTCATCGCCATACCAGATAATTTCGCTCTTCGGCGAGACAAATTTCCGAACTGCTCGCCCGGAGATGTCGTAAATAAGGACATCTGAAACGAATTCGTGCGGAAGGTTTATCCTGCAAGCGGCGTTGAAAGGGTTTGGCGAAATACACAGAACTTCTTTTTCCGGTTTTTCGGGGATGACCGAAATAGAAGGCGGCGGCGGCGGGCCTCCACCGAAGCTTTCAAGGATTGCGTTGGCAGAGATAGCTTTATATAGGCCACCTGAAGACCATGGCGCGCGCAATTCTGCGCTGGAAAGGGCGAGAATCCAATAGCCTTCGCCAGGGATTAAGGAACTCGCGGGGTAATAGTCTTCCGTTTCGGCGAAACCGAACAATGTGCCGGAAATTATTGCCCCTGAGGGATTTGAGCCTATATCCCCCGCCGGAACATCGTAAATAGGCGCACCTATTTGATTCCAACCGCGATAAATAGGTGTTTGGAGGGTATCGATCGGCCAACCGGCCTGAACAAGCGGCAAACGCCAAGAGCCGGAAATCCCATGCGGCGCTAAATAAAGCCATAATCCTTTGCCAGATGGCCACTTATCCGGAATCGAATAAACTCCGGCTTCGGAATCATATGTGTAAATCCATTTGTCGATCGGAGCAAAAATTGCGTCGATAAAGGCCTCCGCGCGGGACATCTCGGTGCGGTCGAGAAAAAGCGGCGAAGAAACCATATGCCATCGCGGTGAAATCGCGCTAAAATCAACCGCAAAGACCGATTTTGCGCCGGTTGTGAACTCGACAAAAAGTGTCTCGCCGAGGAAAAATTGGTATTCGTTTGTTGCGCGCATATCGGCTTTGCCACCAATTATGATTTTGCCCGAAGGCAAGCGTTCGGCGCTCCATCGAATTGTCGCAGAGCCGCTTCCCTCGGTGATTACAGTCCATAGAATGGTGTCGTCGTCGGGGTGGCGGTAATCGCGAAGAAGCGAATTATAGGTCGGAATGCCTTCGCCGGAGAGGCTAAGACGTGCACGGACTTTGCCTGTCGGGATCGGCGGCATGAGGATGTCTCCACCGGGGTCGTAGGCGTCGGACATCCCCACGCGCGCGCCGATGGTGAGGATTGTGGGATCGAGACCGGGGGATTCGAAGGTCAAATCTGCGGTCCAATCGCGGAAAAAGAACTTAGTCTGGCAAACCGGCGCGGCGAAATTCGGGCCGCAGGGAAGATCGGGGTCATCATGAACACCGGCGAGACAGACAGTTACGGAATCGCCGTAAACAGCTCGTATGCCGAGATCTGAGAGCGGAAGGGCGATGATAATTTCGCGAGGAAGAGTGCCCTTTTCGACGTTGAAAATATGGGTGACGGCGACTGTATCTGCGCCGGAATAGGCGTAAATATACTCTCTGCCGGCGATTTCCTCGCCAAAAACGCCGGTTGTGGCTCGCCAATAAAACACCGGATAGGGGTCGTCGATGGAGGCATCGACAATCATCGATTCGACATCGGGAGGCTTTAAATGCGCGGTCCAACTATCGTCAACCGGCTCTGCAAGCTCCTCTCCGGAGGGCATGGAGGCGGAAACAAGCATGATTAGGACATTTTCGCCATGATTCCAATCGCGACTCGGTGTGAATATTAGTGTCGAATCATTCAGCATAGCCAGTTCGGGGGAATCGAGCGTTAGGGTTGTAACACCGGAATCTGATTGCACGGACATTGTAACAGAAAGGTTTACGAGGCCGAATTCCTGCCGAAGGCGTATTTCTGCGCCCTGACGTGGGCATGCTGTCCTTCCGCCTTCGATCGGATCGATGAATTCGGCGAAAATCGGAAAGAGAACGCGCCAACCGTGGTAAATATAAATTCGGCCCTGAGTCGTATAAAGACCGGGGTCATTGTCGATTCGAGGGTCTGAAATAGCGAAATCGGGGTGCGAATCGCCGTTGATATCGAGCAAAGCGCTCATCCTGTATGCGAACCAAGTGTCGCCTCGCGCGGCGGGATTGTATATAACCGTATCGACCTGCAAGACGCGCGAGGAATCCGGCATAGTGGCTACTCCATAGATTTTGACGAAGCCGTAGTCGTCGCCGTTGTCGTCTATTGCTTGGGCGATTGCGAATTCGGCGCGGTTATCGCCGTCGAGATCGCCTGCTGAGGCAATTTCGCCGCCGAGGAACTGGTTTGGCCTATCTCCGATAATGGAGATTGTGTCGCCGGAACCGCCAAAAAGTAGAATCGCACGTCCGAGACCCGAATCGGGCGGGATGTGGTGATTATACCCCGCGAAAAGGGCGTCGTCAAAGCCGTCGCGGTCAACATCGCCCAAAGCCGCTACCCCGCTTCCGAAGAATTCCATTGGGTGGCCGCCGGTAATTGTCCAGTCGGGGATATCGTCGAGAAGCGCGCCGCCGAAGAAGACATAGCCCTCCCCCGGTTTGAACCAATATCCCCCCGCCTGCACCGCGCCAATAACGAAATCGGGCTGGCCGTCGCCGTTGAAATCGAAGGGTCCGTCCATCGTCACGCCGAAGTCGTCGAGGCTGTCGATGCCCGTGATTACTATGTCTGCGGAGGTGTCCGCCGGATTGCCACCGAAATAAATGTAGCATTGGCCGGTTCGCGGGCCGATGGCGTCGTTGTAAAGCGCGCCGACGAGAACGTCGTCGAAACCATCGGCGTTTTGGTCGCCAATGCCGGTGCAGGAATACCCAAAATTGTCCGCAGTGGCTATTCCTGAGAAGGTGTAGTCGGGGATGTCGTCCATCGAGGGGCCGCCGAGATAGATGTATGCCTCGCCAATTCCGCGGACGGCGTTCGCGCCTATGATAAGGTCATCGTAGCCGTCGCCGTTGAAATCGCCGGCGTTTGCGACCGAGATTCCGAGCTGTCCTGACGAATCTGCGCCGTAAAGGGTAAGGCTTGGTCGCAAAGTCGTGCCATCGTGGAAGCCTTCGGGGATTGGGCCGAAGTAAATATCGACCCTTCCGGCATAGCCAAGAGCGGAATCGGGGTGAGTCGGCGGGCGGTCGGAGCGTGGCGCGCCGATTGCAACATCGCCATAGCCGTCGCCATTGAAATCGCCGGTTGCTATAGACCATCCGAACCATCGAATTGTGCCGTCGTCGGAGGGCGGAAGGATGGTCGTCGCCACAGGAAGGCCCTGTGAAAAGGCTGAAATTGCGATGAATATTGATATTGCGAGTAATTTTCTCATAATATAAAAAGATAATGAAAAAACTCGCTTTCGCAACGGATTATAAATTGACCGGGCGTAGTAATTTGTTTATTATTTATGTATGAAAGCTCTCGTTTACAGTTTTTATTTTCCTCCACACGGCGGCCCGGGCGCGATTCGTCCGCTGAAGATGCTTAAATATGCCTCGGCTTTGGGTCTCGAGGGCACTGTTATTACAGCGGCGGAAGGTGATTACAATGTTCGCGACGACAGCTTGGCCGCCGAGGTGCCGGAATCTTTCGAGGTTCTGCGCACACCTGCTCGGCTCGATCCATTGAGCTTTATCCGCAAACGCAAACCCGGAGCGATTCACGCGCCTATTAGCGATTATTTTGTTCTTCCGGACAATAAGGTCTGGTGGATTCGTCCGGCTTCGAGGCTTGGAATAATGGCAACCGATGATGCCGATTTCGTTTGGGCGACATGCCCGCCCTATTCGGCGGCAATCGCGGCAAAACGAGCGGCGGAGGCTCTCGGTTTACCATTAGTGCTCGATTTTCGCGATTCGTGGACGGAAAATCCAATTCGTCCGCGGCTCCCATTGCCGCACAGACTTGTCAACAGAGGCCTCGCCCGAAGAACTGTGAGAGGTGCGGCGCTAATCTCGGGCGTTTACGAGGCAATTTGCGATGAAATGCGGCGTTTCGCGCCGAAATCGCAGATTATCTGTATTCCAAACGGCTACGCGCCGGAGGATTTCGAGGGGCTGGATTTCTCGCGTGAGAATGACGAGCTTACACTCTTTTATTTGGGGACGATTTTCTCGGATATTCGCTATCCTTGGCCGGTTTTAGAGGCTATGGCGGAGGTGCCGGGGATTCGCCTTCGTGTCGCGGGGCGTTATCCGCAGAGGTTTTTAGACGATATCGCCAGACTTGGATTGACGGAACGGGTCGAGCTGTTGGGCT
This sequence comes from uncultured bacterium, assembly GCA_964459995.1. GTDB lineage: Bacteria > UBP14 > UBA6098 > UBA6098 > UBA6098 > CAZSHG01. The sequence goes on from CAYWOR010000002.1 coordinate 69,781, forward strand.
TTTTGCCGCACAGGGAAGCTCTTCAGGCGGGTGCCGATTCCGATGTTTCATTATTATATATCGATCCTCGTCCGGGCGGCGGCGGTTTGACGACCTGCAAGGCTTACGAATATATAGGTTTGGGGAATCCCATACTTGCCTTTTTACCGGATGGAGAAGCAAAGGATTTACTAATCGATGTTTCCAATGCTACCATGATTTTGCCGGAAAACAAGGATTATGCGAAGATTGCTTTGATCGAATTAAAGGACAGATTTGCCGCAAAGTCTCTTGGTAGGATCACACCTACCGGTCGGTATTCACGGAAAAATCAAGCCGAGGAATGGTTCGGCCATATTAAAGAGGCTATCTCGAATTGGAGCTGTGAATTATGAATAGAGAGGTTTTGATTGCGCCATCGGTGTTGGCGGCTGATTTTGGGAATCTCGAAAGGGAGATACGCGCAACAGAGTCAGCCGGCGCGGATATGATTCATTTGGATATTATGGACGGCCATTTTGTGCCAAATATCAGTTTTGGCCCCAAGGTTTCGAGTTTCGTCACGAAAAATAGCGCTCTGCCCTGCGATGCCCATCTGATGGTAACCGATCCATTAAAATGGGCACCTGAATTCGCGAAAATAGGTTGTGAGTATATCACATTTCATGATGAAATATGCGAATCGCCGGAGAAGGCAATCGAGATTGCCGAAAAGATACGTGATATGGGCGTAAAACCGGGGATAAGTTACAATCCGGACAACGATTTATCTTCATTAGAAAAAATTATCGATTCCATCGACTTAGTGCTAATAATGACAGTTTTTCCAGGGTTTGCCGGACAGAGTTTTCTCGAAGAGGGATTCGAGAATCTTGTCAAGGCGGATCAAATTCGCAACAGTATGAAACCGGACATGTTCATCGCTATCGACGGCGGAATCTCGCCGGATAACGCTTTGCATGTGATCGAAGCTGGTGCGGATATTCTTGTGATGGGTTCGGCTTTCTATGGCGCGAGAGATTACGGCGAAGTTATTAGACGAGTTCGCGAGCTATAGGGGAAATTTTGCGAAAAAAAAGGGCGGTCTCGATCGAGTCCGCCCTTTTCGCTTGTTTGCGCTTTATTCTTCTTCGTCGCGCTTTTTGGATTCTTCGATAATCTGTTGCTGGATGTCGTGCGGTGCGGCTTCATAGTGCGAAAACTCGCGAGTGAAAAATCCGCGCCCCTGTGTCAGGCTTCTGAGGATTGTCGAGTATTTGTAAAGCTCGGACTGAGGAACAAGCGCTTTGATTTTCGTGAAAGCGCCGGTGGGTTCCATTCCGGAGATTTTGCCTCTGCGCGAGGAAATGTCACCCATAACATCACCGGTAAACATTTCGGGGACAATGATTTCGACATTGTCGTGCGGTTCGAGAATGTATGGGTCGGCTTTTTCGAATGCGGCTTTGAAACCAAGATGTGCCGCGATTCTAAATGCCATTTCGCTGGAATCGACCGTGTGGAAAGAGCCGTCGTAGAGCGCGACCGCAATATCGACTACTTTATAGCCCGCAAGAACGCCTTTTTCCATGATTTCGGCGACACCTTTATCGACAGCAGGAATGAATTTGCCGGGGACAACCCCGCCGGTGATTTGGTCGAGGAACTCGTATCCCTCGCCACGTTCGCGCGGTTGAAGTCTTAGCCAAACATCGCCAAACTGGCCTCTGCCGCCGGTTTGCTTCTTGTGGCGGCCTTGGGATTCTGCGGTTTTGCGGATTGTTTCGCGATATTTGATTTTGGGGCGCTCAAGCTCGACTTCGACAGCGAACTGTTCTTTGAGCTTATCGACGATGAGATCGAGTTGAAGCTCGCCCATACCATAAAGGATGGTCTGCTTGAGTTCGGAATCGACGGCATAGGTGAAAGTGGGGTCTTCCGAGGCCAATCTTGCAAGTCCTGTGGCGATTTTGTCCTCTTCGCCCTTTTGTTTGGCGACGATTGCGACATCGATTACCGGTTTGGGGAACTCGATTGGCGAAAGCACGACAGTTTTTGACTTATCGCAAAGGGTATCGCAAGTATTCGAGTTTTTGAGTTTTACCGTAACACCGATATCTCCGGCGGCGATTTTTTTCACTTCCTGACGATCTTTGCCTCTGGCGATGTATATCGTTCCGATTCTTTCCGAGCCGTTTTGGTTAGGATTGAAAAGTTCCTGGCCGTTCGTAACCGCTCCGGAGTAGCATTTGAAATATGTAAGTCTTCCGACATGCTCTTCGCTGAAGGTTTTGTAAATTAAAGCGCATGTTGGCGCAGATTCCGAGACCTCGCGGGTTTCGGTTTGTTCTTCGGCGGAGGTGCTCGGCTTGCCTTTTACTAATCCGACCAGATTTGGCGCAGGCAGGAGATCGACCATGAAATTGACGGCAATGTCGGCCCCGATATTGTTCGACGCGCTAATAGGTATGACTGGGAAGAGTTTGCCCTTTAGAACCGCTTTGCGAAGTCCGCTGATTAGTTCTTCGTGGCTGAGTTCGCCGGTTTCGAAATATTTTTCGATGAGTGTATCGTCGCTTTCGGCGACCGATTCCATGAGTTGCGTTCTATATTCGTCGATTTGACCCTGCATATCCGCAGGGACATCGATGGGGGTTCCTTTGCCCTTGCCACCGCTTTCGTATGAATATGCTTTATTTGCGAGCATATCGACGATGCCGTTGAAAGATTCGCTTGCGCCTATTGGCACCGCGATTGGCGCAACACCGTTTCCGAAGGCGTCTTTAAGCTCTTTGAGAGCTTTGCCGTAATCGGCGTTTTCGCGATCCATGCGATTGACGAGGAACATACAGGGTTTGCCGGCGAGATGCCCCCAAGCCGTTTGTGTTCCGACTTCGACAGCATTTTGCGCGGCGACGAGCATGATCCCGGCTTCGGCAACACGGACGCCGCTAATAAGCTCTCCCGCGAAATCGGCATATCCCGGAGTATCGAGGATGTTTATTTTTATGCCTTTATGTTCGGCGTAAAGAAGCGACAGCTGAATCGAGCTTTTCCTCTCGATTTCTTTTTGGTGATAGTCGCTGACCGTATTTCCGTCTTCGACGCCGCCCATGCGGTTTACAGCGCCGGTGGTGAACATTACGGCTTCAGCGAAGGTGGTCTTACCGACACCGCCATGACTTAGAAGCACGACGTTTCTGATGTTTTCGGTGGCGTATTCCTTAGTTGCCACGGTAACTCCTCTCTCTTATTTTTTGACCACAAATTAAGCAAAAAATGAAAATGGTCGAACAAGCGAGCAAGATATATTTATCTTAGCGCTTTGTCAAACAAAATAATTCTTTTGGAATCGAAGGGGTTTTGCAGGCGAATTAATATGGCCAAAGTGTTTCGACGTTAAGTATCATCTGAGGGCGGATGATAATCAATGCGAGGTAGGCTAAATATACGAGTATTAGGCCCATTCCTTCGGCCCTGTCGAGTTTTCTGTCAGAACTAAGAAGTGGCAGGACTAAAATCGAAAGGCCAATCATAACCGGAAAGTCGTAGATAAGGACATCTTTTTCGACCGGCAAATAGCCTGTGATAGAAGCCGGAAGGCCGATAACTATCATCGTATTGAAAAGATTCGAGCCGATAACGTTGCCGACAGAGATATCCGGCTCGTTCTTTATAGCGGCCACGACAGATGTTGCAAGCTCCGGAAGGCTTGTTCCGAGGGCAACGACCGATGCGCCGATTACCATTTCGCTAATGCCGAATTCTAATGCAATTACTGTCGCCGAGCGGACGGTGAAATCAGCGCCGAGCACTAATCCGCCTATCCCTAAGATTACCATAAGGATATCGCCGAACCAGGATTGGCTTGAGCGGGCTTCGTTAATCTCCTCTTGGGTAACAGGGTTTTGAAGTTCGAGGTTAAATTCTTCAGGAAGGACTTTAAGGCTTTTCACTATTTGTGGAAAGACTGCTACGAAGAAGGTAATAGCGAATCCTATAAGAAGGACGATGCCTTCGCCGGAGCTTATCTCGAGGTTGCCTGCAAAAATGAAAAGGAAAATGCCTGCGAAAATGCTTATAGGAACTTCGAGGCGGACGGTTCGGTCCTCGACGCGCATAGGTGCTAAGAGTGCGGATATGCCGAGAATCAAACCGAGATTCGCGACGTTCGAGCCTATTGCGTTGCCTAATGCGATTGCGGGAGAACCTTTTAGCGCGGCTGTCATGGACACGACGAGTTCTGGTGTCGAGGTTCCGAAGGCAACAATCGTAAGACCGACAATCAGAGGATGAATTCCTAATGACAGAGCGATTCGTTTTGCACCGCGAACCATTCCCTCTGCGCCGACATAGAGGATTAGGATACCTCCTATAAATGTTAAGATATTAAGAAACATCGGCCTTCCATAAATTGTCGAGTCCCCAACTATTTAAAATAGGTAAAAACTTTCTTGCAGTCAAGTCGTAATGAACCGGCGTAATTGTGATGTATCCGTTACTGAGCGCTGTAACATCGTGGTCTGCGTGGGAATCATCGGCCACCATCGCGCCTGTCATCCAGTAATACTCTTGTCCTCGCGGGTCTTTTCGTTTTTCGAAGAAGTCGTTGAAATTAGTGTTGCCCTGCGATGCAACCTTGACGCCTTTTATCTCATCAGGCGGAATATCGGGAATGTTGATATTCAGTAGCACACCTTCGGGAAGGCCATTTGCGAGGACTTTTTTGGCGATGAGTTCAGTGAATTTTATTGCAGTCGAGTAATCGCCCCCGAGTCTGTTGTCAATCGATACAGATATCGAGGGGATTCCGAGGAGAGTGCCTTCGGTAGCGGCGGAAACTGTTCCAGAATATATGAGACTCGCGCCGACATTGGCTCCGTGGTTTATGCCTGAGATTAATAGCTCGGGCGGTTCGTCCATGAGGACTTTTATTGCGAGTTTTACGGCATCCGCAGGGGTGCCGTTGCAGGAAAAGAGGGGTATTTCAATCGAGTTTTCGACTTTTGTAATCCGGAGTGGGTTGGAGAGGGTAATGGCGTGGCCAACCGCGGACTGTTCTCTGTCCGGAGCCATAACCAGAACGTCGAAAAGCTTGGATAAGTCCTTCGCAAGTTCGAGAATACCCTTTGAATGAATTCCGTCGTCGTTAGTTATCAGAATCGTCATTTTGCCTCTTTTATTCTATTAAAATAAGGGGTCGGAGCGGTTTTGGCAACCTTTTTTAAGCGAATAGACTGCCGACGACAAAAAAAACCGATGGGGACGACAAACTCGAGTCCGTGGCCGCGGCGTTAAAGTTATCTCGTCCCCTACCGGCGTTCGTATCAAAAGAAGAATATCGAAAATTTGTTCGATGCAATCTTCGAAACACGAGGTTGCACCCCTCGTGCCAACAGTGCGCATATCCTATAACGCCTTGAATAACATAATGTTACAAATTTATGACTCAAGGATTATCGAAGTTGAGGCGAACCGAAATTTCACAAGTGTCCCTACAGGTTCACATGAAAGAGTTGACTCTTACCTGAACACGCTGTATTATTGGAATAACATTTACGAATGAGGCGATGTGAGAGAAACGAAACTCATTGGAATTTTGCTGGCCGGCGGAAAGGGCGAACGGATGGGGTCGCGCCCGAAAGCTCTTTTGCCAATCGGCGATGGAACATTCATGGGGGCTATCGTATCTTCGATGAAAGATGCCGGAATCGAGGATATAGCCGTGGTTGTGGGGTTTCACGCCGATGAGGTGTTGCCATTTGTGCCGCATGGAATTCGTTCCATGATTAATCCGACACCGGAAAAGGATATGCTGTCTTCGTTGTTGATAGGCCTTAAATGCGCCTTCGAAGAGCATACCGGAGCGCTTATCGCGCTTTCTGATTATCCCTTGGTTAAGGTCTCGACTTATCGTGCTCTTGTCGAGGAGCATCGGGAGCATCCGGAGTGTATTATTTCGCCGGTAAATGAGAACCATGGCGGACATCCTGTGGTTTTTCCAAAGATCCTTTTTGGCGAGTTGGAGAGTGCGCCGTTCGAGGTCGGCGCGAGGCATGTTGTCCGTGCAAATCCTCAATTGCGGCGTTTTGTGCCGGTTGATGACCCCGGTATTCGTATTGACATAAACACACCGGAATTATATCAGGAATATATTGGGTCAATAAATGGAGAATACTCATGGCAGTAGGGAAAAGTGTTCGAAGGGTCGATGCTGTCGCGAAGGCTTCCGGTGAGGCTAAGTATGTATCGGACATGATTTTGCCTGGGATGTTAGTGGGGAAAGTATTATTCTCGAAAGTGGCTTACGGGAAAATTCTTCGGCTGGATGTCGAGCGCGCGCGCAGTATCGATGGTGTTTTCGCAGTTGTTACCTCGAAGGATGTGCCGGGGAAGAATATCTGCCATATTGTTTTCGACGACATGCCCTTTTTAGCGGAAGATGAGGTTCGATTCTACGGCCAGGCGATTGCGATTGTGGCGGCGGAAAGCGAGACGAAGGCAATCGAGGCTTTGAAAGCAATCGAGCTTGAAATCGAGCCGCAAAACCCGCTTATCGATCCGGAAAAATTCGCAGATGCTGATTCACCGAGGCTTTTCGGCGAGAATAATGTCTTCGCGCACCACAAAATCAGGCGGGGCAATACGGAAGTAGGCTTCGCCGAATGCGATGCTGTTATCGAGCGGACATATCGCACCGGATATCAGGAACATGCATATTTGGAGACTCAGGGAATGCTCGCCGTGCCCTCATCAGAGGGCGGAATCGATGTTTACGGGACGATGCAGTGCCCCTTTTATGTCCATGGCGCTGTCGCCGATGTTTTGGGGCTCCCGCAATCCAAGGTTAGGGTTGTGCAAACGACAACGGGCGGAGCTTTTGGCGGCAAAGAAGACGTGCCATCTTTGATTGCTGGATGGGCATCTTTATTAGCAATATCAAGTTGCAAACCGGTTAAGCTTATTTTGAACCGAAATGAGGATTTTTTTTCGATGAGTAAACGGCACCCATCGCGGACAAAGGTGAAAATCGGGGCATCTGCGGAGGGAAAACTAATTGCGGCAGAAATCGATATAATTTTCGATGCCGGTGCTTATTCAACGCTGTCTCCGGTGGTTCTTTGGCGTGGAATTGTGCATAGTTGCGGGCCGTATCGGGTCGCGAATGCGAAAATCGATGCACGAGCTGTAGCTACTAACAAAGTTCCCTGCGGAGCTTATAGAGGTTTTGGCTCGCCCCAAACCCTTTTCGCGATTGAATCTGCGATTGACGAGCTTGCGAAGGAACTTGGGATCGATGAAATCGAACTTCGCAAAAAAAACCATCTACACGAGAACGATGCAACTGTTACAGGGCAGGTTCTTTCGGGATCGGTCGGCCTTCAAGAGTGCTTTGAGAGAGCATTAGAGGCGAGCGATTATTTTGAGTTAAAAAAGAGACTTGCAGAGGAAACGGGTTCAATTCGGCGAGGAGTTGGGGTTTCGACGATTTATTACGGCGTCGGATTGGGGGCCGGCGGAACTCATATGGCGCGAACAGGGGCTTATGTGAGCGTTCAGCAGGATGGAAGCGTGCATTTTGCAGTCGGCACCACGGAGATGGGGCAAGGGATGCGCACGGTTCTGGGACAGATTGTCGCGGAGGCCTTTGGGATCGATGTTGACAGGGTTTACTGTCTGCCGGTTGATTCCAGCCGAGTTCCTGACAGCGGCCCTACTGTTGCATCTCGCGCAACCACGATGAGCGGACGCGCTCTGTTGACCGCTTGTGCGGAGATTAAGGGAAATATCGCGAAGGCAATCGAAGCAAAACTTGCCACAAAGGCTGTGAATATAGGTTTTGGTGAGAGTAAAGTGTTTAGGGTCGATGAGCCTTCGAGATTTCTAAGTTGGCAAGAAGCTATAACGGAGGCATGGCGGGCAAAGGCCGGACTGACTGTAGTTGGGCATGATTCCAGCCCTCCAACCAGCTGGGACGCTGAAACTGGCCATGGCGACGCTTATGTGGTCTTCTCATGGGCGGTTAATGTTGCACAGGTGGCCGTAGATACGCGCACCGGCGTTGTTCGCCTTGAAAAACTCTGGGCCGCGCATGATATGGGCAAGGCAATAAATCCGCAGTTGGTCGAGGGCCAGATCGAGGGCGGATCCTTGCAGGGCGCGGGTTATTCGCTCATCGAGGAGTATTTGATCGACGAAGCTGGCAGGCCGTTGAATCCGAGGTTTTCATTTTATCATATCCCGACAACCGCCGATGCACCGGAAATTGTTCCCATTATCGTCGAAGCGGCTTATAAGGACGGGCCTTTCGGGGCAAAGGGGTTCGGAGAACAGCCGCTGATGGGTATCGCACCGGCAGTCGCAAATGCTGTTTACAACGCTGTCGGAGTTCGTTTCCGGGAACAGCCGTTTATTCCGGAGCGTGTTTGGACTGGACTAAAGGATAATTATTATGAAGATAGAATTTAAGCTAAATGACAAATATATAGTTGCCGAGATATCGTCTTCAGATAGGCTATTAGACATTATCCGCAACAAATTTGCTCTAACAGGGACCAAGGAAGGTTGCGGCGAGGGTGAATGCGGGGCGTGCGCGGTAATTATAGACGGCAAATTAGCAAATTCGTGCATTATTCCGGCTTTTCAGGCGGAGGGTGCAGAAATCGAAACGATTGAGGGAATCGCGAAGACGATTATTGGGAAAGCTTTGATAGAGGCATTTGCAGATTGCGGCGCTGTGCAGTGTGGCTTTTGCATACCGGGTTTTGTTGTCGCTGGAACGGCTCTATTGCGCATGAATCCATCGCCATCACGCAATGATATTATAACTGCGCTGTCGGGGAACCTGTGTAGATGCACAGGCTATGGAAAAATTATCGAGGGTGTAACCCTCGCTTCAAAGCGGCTTAGGGAGGCGAAATGAGCGTATTGACGTTGAAAGATATCGCGCTGACATTGGAAAGGGGCGGTGTTTTTGTTGTTGTAATCGACGTTGAAGGCTCTACGCCGGGACGTCCGGGAGCAAAGATGGCGGTTCTGCCCGATGGCTCGGCTTTTGGAACCGTGGGAGGCGGAGTTCTTGAAACAACCGCTATCGAAGAGGCTTTGCGGCGATTTGCGTCGAAAGAAACGGGTATTGTCGAATACCAAATGGGGAAAGACGGGGCGCTTGGCGCGGAATGCGGTGGAAAAGCTAATATTTATTTCGAGCCGATCTACCCAAAAGCGAAATTGTGGCTTTTTGGCGCGGGGCATGTCGGAAGAGAAATTGCGAAGGTAGCTCGAACTGCCGGATGGTTTGTGGTAGCCTGCGACGACCGTCCCGGAGCGGCTGAGCCGGAAAATATTCAAGCAGACGAATATCGCACCGGCGAATATTCTGAAATGGCCTCTAAGGCGCAAATCGGGCGGGAAGATTGTGTTGCGATTGTTACAGCAGGGCATCGTGGCGACGAGGTTGTGTTAAAAAATATATTGTCGAATGAAATTGTTCCAGTGTATGTTGGTATGATGGGCAGTAAATATAAAATTGCAGAGGTTTTCTCGCACCTTCGCGAGACTGGAATCGCTGAAGAGCTTATTTCAGGCGTTCACGCTCCCATCGGGCTGAATGTCGGCACTGTAGAGCCGGGAGAAATTGCAGTGGCGGTCGTCGCGGAGATGCTTGCAGTGAAAAACCATGTCGAGAGGATTTCGAAATGCTCGCAATAGAAGCTGTGGTTCGCGCAAAAAGCATCGATGAGGCTTTCTCCGCGATGGATTCCGATCCCGAATTGAAGCCAATCGCCGGGGGAACAGATTTGATGGTGCAACTTCAGGATGCGCCGTCAAAACGACGATTGTTGGACATTTGGGGAATACCGGAATTGCGCGGAATACATCTCGAAAGTCAAAGGCTTTTTATTGGAGCTTTGGAGACTCACTCCGAAATCGCAAAATCGGAAATCGTGCAGACTTATGCGCCGCTGATAGCACAGAGCAGTGCCGTTATGGGCGGTCCGGCGATTCGAAACCGCGCGACAATCGGCGGGAATATCGCAAATTCAAGCCCCGTGGCGGAATCCTTTCCAACTTTGATAGCCCATGGCGCAAAGGTTGTTCTGATGAGCCATCGCGGCGAAAGACGCCTTGCTATCGAGGATTTCCATTTGGGGCCGGGGAAAAATGCGCTTTCTGGAGGCGAATTGGTAATAGGGTTCGAGGTTCCCATTGTAGGGAAGGAATTTTTCGGTTTTTACAAAAGGCTCGGTTCGCGCGAGGCTATGACAATCACAAAGGTCGGCGTCGCGATGGCCTCTGTTAGAAGATCGAACCGTCTCGAAGGCGTTAGAATCGCACTTTCTGCTGTTGCGCCGAGGGTCATCCGCGCATTTGAATCGGAAAAGATCCTCAAAGGTCGCGAGATATCTTCCGGACTAATTGACCGCGCCGCAGGAGTTCTCGTTACAGAATGCACGCCTATAAGCGATTTCCGCTCGACATGCGACTATCGCGCCGATATGGTCGGGCAATTATTCCGAATCGGAATGAACGGAGAATAACCGCCTCTCCTCCCCCGACATTCCTTACATACAAACAACTTGACTAACAGCCAATGGTGTTTTATTTTACTTTTTATGGCGTTATTTCGAGAGGTTCAAATGAAAAAGTGTATCTATATCTTTGCTTTCGCACTTGTAATTACTGTTCTGGCTCAGACGGAAGTTGTTCTGATTGCGAGTCAGCCTTTTAATACATATCTGCCTTCGGGATGGTCGCAGAATCCTCCTTTTTCGAGCAACAGCGACTGGCATCAGGGCACCTTTCCGGGCACCGGGTCGAACTGTGCTATGGTGCGATACGAGACAAATAATGACGATTCGCTTTTCACACCTAATTTTGACGCCTCCGCGGGTTTCGATTCGGTTGTTGTGCAGGTTTTAGAGGATTACGAGCTTTTTGGCGGCGGCGGATCCGGATCTGCATATATTCTTGTGAGTTCCAACGGCGGAACTTCTTGGTCGAAAGGCTGGACATACGGCAGAACCGGAATTGACGCGGCTGTAAATCGTTATCGCATAGAGTTTTGGGCTGGAAGTAGCGCGAACGCCAAGGTCTGTTTTTGGTATGACAATAATTATGACGTTTGGTGGGCACTGGACAACGTGGCGATTTTTGGCTATTTGCCCCAACCTGAGCCTGCCCCACCGTGTATCTCTCATCTCGGGCCGAAGGTGCTCTATCCCTATGGGACTACCTCTGTGCCGGTGCTTGCGTATGTAAACGACTTTTCGGGCGTAAACCCCAACAGTGTCGAGATTTGCTATAGAGTAAACGGCGAACCTTACGAATGCCATCGCATGACCTACGAAACAGGGCTTCCTAATGGATGTGGCAATTATACTTATGTAATCCCCGATCTTGTTGGGTGGGACGAACTCGATTATTATATGCAGGCGAGAGATTTACATGCTCCGCCCAACACCGCAACATCGCCGGTATATTCGACTATTGTCGAGGGACCGTATTATATATATCAGAATAATTCCGGATTGCCAATGTCGCCTGACACTCATTGGGTAACGGGTTTCACTCATGATCTCGACGCTCTCGAAGCTGACGATGCCCGTCTGTTAAAGACCGGACTGCCCTTCCCCGTGGTTTTCTTTGGAAGAGAATTCGACAGCATTTGGGTTTGCTCCAACGGTTGGATGAAATTCGGCTCAGACCCGGGTGGAGACTGGTTTTGGACGGAATTCATCCCGACAATCAACGGACTTATGAATAATTTCCTCGCCTGGGCTTGGGACGATCTGATAGGTTCTCCGGAGGGGTCATATACTCCGAGAGCTACATATTATGAGCATCCGGCGGGCGATTATATCATATTTAGCTTCGAAAGCTGGCATCAGCTTGGAATTTACGACACAGCATTTAATGTTCAGGTTCAAATTTGGAATCCTGTTGTTATTCATCAACCCGGCGGTAATTCGGCTATCGATGTCCGTTTTAACAAGCTCCCGAGGAATATCAACAATCTCGAAATGGGAGTCGAGAATCTCACCGGCGAGATCGGCAAGGCTTTTCATCACACCGGCGGGATTTTCGGCGATCCTTCATACAGTTTCCACAGACAGAGGACGATACGTTATTCCACTCAGCCACCGCCATCGGGGCTGGTTTATGGCAATGTTAATCTCGAAGGCTCCAGCGACAATTCCGGCGCAGAGATCGGTTGTGTAGGATTACCATATTCGACGTTGTCTTCGCACACAGGAAATTATCGGCTCGAAACGATTCCGCTTGGGACATATGATATATATTGCTACCATCCAAGCTATTTCCCCGACACAATTTTCGGTGTTGTCGTTTCTGTCGGCGATTCGGTGGAGCTGAATTTTTCGCTCGAACCTCGGACAGTAGGTTTCATCGAGGGACTGGCTGATTTAACAGATACCGGGCCTGTAGGCGATCCCGGAATCCAAATTGTCGAGCTTAGAACGGGGTTGACCGCTGTTACTAATGCTTCTGGATACTTTTTCATCGATGGCGTTCGTATTGGCGATGTTCAGGTGATAGCTTCGCGTCCGGGGTATGTTCCGGACTACACGCCTGTTATTGCGCTTGCTGACGGTGAGACTCTCGATACTGAATCTGAATATCGTATTCTCGCACTCGAACCGATTACGCCGGTTTGGTCGGAGGGTTTTGAGGCCACCGGCGGCGGTGCGGTGTCTTCGGGGCTATGGGAATGGGGTGCGCCAATTGTTGTCGGACCGCCGAGTGCGCATGGCGGTGTGAGATGTTGGGCTACGAGGCTAAACGATTATTACACAATTGGTTATGGAACTCCCCCCGCAGGAATATACACATTGAATATTCCGGTTCCATCGATTAATGGGACAGAGCTATCATTCTGGCAGTGGATCGAGACCGAAGAATTCGGCGGCGAGATGGAAGACGGCGGAAATTTCTGGATTTCCTCGGACGGCGGTGCGGGATGGACACCGATTGCCGATCCGCAACCAGCTTACAATGGCATTATCGACGACGCGTGGGGCAATCCCATGGGCGGCGAAAGTGCATGGGGAAGAGGGCCTTCAGGGTGGCAACAGGTGAAGATCGACATTACAGATTTCGGGCCGGTTACGAACATTCTGATGCGTTTCGGAATCGATGATTACGCCTCTTACGATGCCGGATGGTATCTTGACGATTTCGCGATATCGAGAGTTGGGCCATTTAAGGGCGCTGTCGAGGGATATGTTTACGATTGCAGAACTTACGGAGTCCTCGCCAACGCCCGCGTTACGGTTGCCGGAAGAGAGACAATGACGAATTCCGCGGGATATTTCTTCATCGATAACGTGCCTTATGGCAATCAAGAACTAATCGCAATCAAATATGGCTATTTCGCAAATAACACAAATATATCCGTTTTCATCGACGATACTGTGATGGTTTCTTTGCCTATTTGCCCGATTATGACCACCGAAATTAGCGGGCATTTGGCCTATGGCGAGGATGACACAGTCTATTTCGAGATTTGCAACACAAGCGATGACACTGTCTGGTTCTCCTTCCCGCCGCTTCCGATGGATCTTTCCGGCGACGCGCGAAGTTCCGGCATCGTGCTCGATGTTGGTCCGAATCCTTCCGATCCATTAGCTTACGATAGGTCTTCGGGTTCGTCGTCCGATCTTTCGAGGCCGCGTTCGCCGGGTGAAACATGGCAGATATACCCTGCCACGGAATGTGCGGTTGCCTGGGGAGTTTCGGTTCTTGCGAATAAATTCTGGGTGGGCGATGCTGTCGCGCCTTTGCGGGATTATATTTATCATCGTCCGACTGGATATTTCACCGGCACTTCATTTAATGTGTCCGGAATCGGCGGCGCATCTTGGATGGCGGATATGTGCTGGGATCCGATTCGCGGCGTTGTGTGGCAACTTGCTGTCGGCGGATCGGGCAATCTCTATGCAATAAACCCCACCACCGGCGCTGTTGTAGATTCTATCTATGACCCAGCGGGATTCTGGAATTCCTTCTCGCATAGAGGGGTCGGTTTCGATCCCGATAACGATATATTCTACATCGGCGGCTGGAACTCGAATTCGATATACAAAATATACGGGCCGAGTTGGCCAATGCGGGGACGTCATATCACCGGCTATTCTGCTCCCGGATGCGCGGGCATAGCATATCACCCGCTTCGCAGGACGATATGGTTCGCGGTGAACGGCCCTGTTAATACTTTGGCAGAAATCGACCCGAATTCGAATACAATCATAAACACAATGACAGTTCCTGCCTCGGCAGAATACGCTCTCGCCGGGTTGGAACTCGATGAGCGCGGCAGATTTTGGGTTGTGGATCAAGCCGCAAATGAGGTTTTGGTTATCGACGGCCCCGTTGCCGGAATGTTTGTCGAACCAAATACCGGATATTTGGCTCCGGGTGATTGTCATACATTCGGCCTGGTCAATAATGCTTGGATGACACCGGTTGGCGATTATTGCTTCGATATCGACTTCTTTTACGGCGATTTAAGCGTTCCCTATTCGATACCGACCTGTGTGCAGGTTCAACCGAGGGCAAATAAGGGTTGGGAGCTTATAACAGTGCCGCTAAACGCTGTCCCGAATAACCCCTATATTCAGCTTGTCGATGACATCACTCCATTCTCGGTCGATCCGACATCGTCAAATATTTATGGATACAATCAGGATGCCGGCACGCTGGAACTTCCGACAGGTTTCATCCGCGGCAAGGGCTATTTCCTGCTTTCGTGGCTCGACAATACATATTGGGATGTTTACGGCTCGCCCTTTGCCGAGGGGAACTTCACCCATTCGGTCTATTTCCCGGAATCGAGTCCGAACTGGGGATGGTGGCTTTTGGGGAATCCCTTCAACCGCAGGCTCGACTGGGACGCTGTTTATGCATACAACGATTTCACCTATCTCGATGCGGAATATTTCAGCTGGAGCCGCAAAAACGGGTGGACATGGTATAGCCCTATTGTCGGCGGGGGCGGCGAGGATAATCTTATCGATGCCTGGCGTGGGTTCTTTATATACACACGACGCGGAAATCCGGCGGTTTACACGAACATAACATACCCGGCTGTGGGGACAATGCCGACTTTCTTGTCGAAAATCAAAACCCCCGCAAAGGGCACAGCTGTTGTAACCGAAGCTCCTGAGCCTTTCGCGCTGAGGGTTTCTGTGAAAGGCGTCAGCGGAAGCGATATCCGTTACGATAATTACAATTATTTCAGCGTTCACGACCTCGCTCTGGATGATTTCGACGATTATGATGTCCGCGAGCCTGCTGTAACGCCCCCTGCTGGGGCTATCGACGCCCATTTTAGATTAGAAGCATTAAATCTTTCGCGCGATACAAGGCAAAATTTCAGCGAATCGTCGAAGAGCTGGACTTTCAGAGTTCGTAATATCCCCAGCGGAATGGCGGTTACACTCGCCTGGCCGAGAAACCGTGTTCCCACAGGCGATGACGCTTCATGTGGAGTCGAAAACCTCGACCCGCGGTGGTCGGTTACACTTAGGGACAATGTCGCCGGAATCACGGTCAATATGCGCGCGGATACTTCATATAGCTTCGTTTATGCCTCCGCACCGAGGGAGTTTATTATCACGCTTAATGATATTTGGCTCGATGTAACCGAGACGCCAAAACCGGACAGATTTGCGGTCGGGCCGAACATGCCGAATCCGTTCAACGCTTCCACCGAGTTCCTTCTGGAGCTTCCGGAAGGAGGCGATGTTCGTGTCGAGGTGTTCGATCTACTTGGCAAACGAGTAACAACGCTTATAGACGGCCAGATGGACGCCGGATGGCATCGAGTTGTTTGGAAAGGCCGCGACGATGCCGGCAGAGAGCTTCCCAGCGGAGTTTATCTCTATCGCGTTATCGCCGGCGATTTCTGTGAAACTCGCAAGATGACACTAATAAAATAACGAGGGGAAATGAAGAAACTAATCGGATTATTCGCTGTTATTGCAACTCCGCTTTTCGCGCAGTTAGCGCCTTCGGAGTCGGTTCCGGTTGGGCCTATTGCGGTTACTCTTCTAGCTGTGGGCACTGTTGGCTATGGTATTTATAGGATTGGCAAAAAGAAATAGCTGGGTATAATGTGTTGAAACATATAAGAGGTCGGGAAAACTTTTCTGGCCTATGTTAAATTTATTGATATGAAAACAATTGGCGGAAAAAAACCTTTGAGCTTTGCGGGAATATTCGTCCTTGTGGCGGCTGTGGAATATTTGATATTCTATCATTTCGCGCCGGATTTATTTACATCCGGATTAATTGAAGTTACAGCGAAAATGCTTCATTGGACAGTATCCATTTTCGAGAAAGGCGTTGTTCTGAGCGGATCGCGGCTTCATTTCCCCGATATGGACTTGATAATTATCTACGAATGCACCGGCGGCTTCGCGATGTTCATTTTCTCGGCCTGTGTAATCGCCTACCCGAGCACGATTCTCAGCAAGATTTGGGGGCATGTTCTCGGAATAATCGGCGTGTTCGTCATCAATATGGGACGGTTGTTGGTGCTTTCTCTTTCTGCTCTGTATGCCCGCGACCTTTTCGATTTCATTCACAAATACTTGTGGCAGGCCACTTTCATTCTGTTGGTGTTGGCGATGTGGGTTATTTGGATAAATATTTTCGTCGAAAAAAAGAAATCCCATAAAAGCGTGAAAGCCAAAGTTGAAAAGAAGAAATAAATTTATTTTACTCGGCATAGCAATCGCGCTCGGGTTCTTTCCGATATGGCGATTTTTGCTTCAGGGGCCTTATTTACAGATATTGGGACTCATCGTCGCCAAGCTGGGGGCAATTTTCCCCTACGGAAAAGCGGCTTTGAGCAACCGAATCGCACCGAATGCCGGCGAAATAGCCTTCGATCTTTTCGAAAAGCGGCAAACGGTTGTTGTAGAGGTCTCTTCGATTGTGACGAATGTCGTGCCTTTGGTTGCACTGATTTTCGCGACACCTACCGAATGGAAAAAGCGGATTTTCGGCGCGATTATCGGGCTGGCGATTGCTTTCGGACTCCATGTTTTCGCTACATGTGTTATTTTATGGTGGCAGGCGATGGGCGACACCGGCGCAATCGAGGGGCTGAAGATTTTTACCGATGGGGTATTGATTGCCGCCTTTCCTTTATTATATTGGGCTGTATGGGCTGACATGGGAAAAACCGGCGGAATTAAGAAGATTTTTAATAATTAACACATACCGAAAGGTTCAAGATGGTTACAAAAGAACAGGTCATGGATGCTATTCGGGAAGTTTACGACCCTGAAATTCCCATCAATATCGTCGATTTGGGGTTTATTTACGGCGTGGAAATCGATGGCGGGAAGGTCGAGGTTTCGATGACGCTGACTATCCCCGGATGCCCGATGCATCAGATTTTAACGAGGCAGGTCAACGAAGCTGTCAGCAAACTCGACGGAGTCGAAGAGGTCAATGTCGAGCTGACATTCGAGCCGCGCTGGACGGTGGATAATATCTCGGAGCAAGGCAAAGAAACCCTTCGCGGGATGGGATACAACATCTAAGGCAATTTGAAAAGCATCTGATATTAGAGAAATCTAACTCCACCGCAAAAAAAAAGCCCCCGATTCTCACCGGGGGCTTTCTATTTATGAACTATCGACTATTTCAACAGAACCATGGATTTGGTCTTCGATTCACCGGAGTTTTTGTCCACGAGTCTGTAGAAATAGACGCCCGTGGGCATTTCCCTTCCTGTTTCGTCGTCGCCGGTCCAAACTGCTGTATGCATTCCCGCCGATTTATCACCTGAGTGGAGCGTCTTGATTTTACGTCCAAGCAGGTCGTAAACGGCGAGGTCGATATTCGACTCTTCGGGAAGCAGGAAGCGGATTTCCGTCGCCGGGTTGAAGGGATTCGGAACGGCATCGAAGAGCGCGAGGCTCACCGGAAGCTGTCTTTCGACGATAATTTTCGCAGTGCCGTGGAGCATCGCTCTATCGGTTTGTTTCATCGAGATACGAGCGGAACCGTCGATTAGAGTGATTTCGACATCTGATGGGATCGTGCGCGGATCCCATGCGAGATTTGTGCCACCGGTTTCGATGATAAATTCGGCATTCGCGCCCGGGCGGACATCGCGGAACATCGGAAGACCCTCGGTTAGAAGTCCCTCGAAACGGAATCCGTCGGGGTCGGCGGGCGGAATTACACGGTCGAATCTATCGAGACCGTTTTCCGCGCGTGAATCGATGCCTATCTCTCTGATAGAGCCGTCCATCTCGAATCTGAAAAGGAATTCGGGGGTTTCGACCGGTATTATTCTTCCGACCGATGTGTCGCCCTGAATAAACATCCCCGCGGAACCTGTCGCCAGTAGCCAATAGCCCTTGCCGACCTCGAACTGCGAGATTTCGCCGTAATATGCGCCGAGGGTGCATGGCTCGAATCCGAAGATATTGCCGCCAAGGAGGACATCCGGTGTAATATCGAGAGCTGAAACCGGAATTCGTCCCGAAAGATGCCATGGGAGGCCGAACATGTTCCATCCGCGGGACAGTGGCAACTCGGTAGCCGAGACCAGCATTCCCGCGATGTCGAAGGTATCATGAGCGGTGCAATAGACCCAGTAACCTTTGCCGGGTTCGGCATGCTCGGTAATCGAATAGGTTCCGATCGACGGGTTAAACCAGTATCCGGGGGTGATCGATGAGGGAACCATCTCGCTAATTTTAACTCCATCGCCGGGAATGAAGGGGAAGGAAACAAGATTCCATCCGGGGCAAACCGAGAGGGTTGTGCGACCCAAATCCGGCTGGGAGTATGTGATTATGAAGTCTATCTCGTCGGTGAATTTAGCGCTATTGGTTCTGCGCATGTCGTAATAGTGATCGACGCCGTCGTCGGTGTATTGAAGAATGACACGGCCATCGGGGAAATGCGCCGGAGTCCAAAGTATCGAAATGGTGTCGGCGCCGGCTCTGCCAGCGTGGCCAGTCCAAACAATCGGCAGAGGCGATGTTCCGCGTAGGTCGCGAAGAAGCTTGTCAATTACCGGATGTGCGGGGTCCGCGAGATCGAACCATGCGTCAACTTTGCCAATCGGTGCGGGCACCCACATGATATCGAGACCGCCGTCGAACATATTGGTGGCTCCCGGAACTCCGCCCAGCGTGAGAACTTTCTGATTCTGAGCGTCTTTATAGAAAATGAGGTCATTTGTCCAGATGTGGGTTGTATGGCATATTGTAACGAAACCATCGACCGGCTTTGCGACGAGTTCGCCGGAATTGAAGACCGCATTTACGAAGGTAAGCGGCGAGAAAGAGGCCTCGGTGCCCTCTCTGGGAACGATTGCCTCAATGTAGAACAGTATTCCGCCGCCGGTAAGTTCCACTCCGGAACCGCTGACAGCGATTCTTCCGGGGGTGATAAGCGTGGTGAGCGTCCATGGCGAGGTGGCGGTGCCGCCGGTTTGAACACCGATAGCCTGAATTATCTCGCTGAAATAACCGATGGTTACCTGCATATCAGTAATCCCCAATCCCGCGAGGTTCTCGGTATAAACCGGAATCAGGAAGGTGTCGCCGGGCGGGCAGAGCTGTGTATCGGGCAACCAAAGGTCGATAATCTGGAAGGAGAAGCACCACTCAAAGGGGCTCATTTCGTTAACATCGCAATAATCCGGTTCGATGTCGGTAACGCCGTAAATGCCGATGCAAACCGTATCGCCGTCCTCGAAAACCATACCGGCCAAATCGGGATCGAAGAATAGGCTGTCGCGGATATAGGTCAGTTCCGGATCGGCGACCGTATATGTAACTCCGTTTATCTCAAATTCGATGGTTGCCGGATCGACATCGCGAAGCTCGTCGTAAAGCTCGACCCAAATGCCCGGGATAACTGTGTTGCCGAGCACTCTGTCGTCCTCCGGCCATGGGTTTTCGGCCACCGGTGGTGTCAAATCAACACGGAAATAACCAGTAACAGGTGTTACCAATGAACATCCGAGTTCATCGACGACCTCCATAAGCCCCCATGATATTGTCGCGCCGTCAGGCCAAGGGGTGGAGGGAACATATCTGAGGGTTTCGCCGTCCCATGTGAGGTTCGGGCTGGAGAGGTTAATATATGTTCCGTTCATGTCGAAAACCAGATCAGAATCGAGCATGAGGCCGTTCTCGGCTTCCATCCAAACGGTAATCGCTTGATTCGGGCAGGTTGTCCATGCGCCGTTGGAGGGATGAACGAGCGAAGCCTGCGGAGGTGTGCCGACCGGCGGAACGGTGAGGATATAATAGCCGTGGAAGGTGTCGCTTGTGCTACTATTAGTTGTCCATACATGGATAGTGTCGCTCGAAGGTGTGCCGACAATCGCCAATCTCCACCCCATAACCGCGCTTCCGAAGCTGGAAAGATGGCTTCCGCCGGTCATCAGTGTGTCCGGGTTGCCCACTGCGACAACAATGCCGTCGGGAAGGTCGAGATGGACGATAACATTATCAAGAGTGAGTGCTGACTCATTGGTGAAGAAAACCGAGAAATCAAAGGGGTTCGGAACGTAATTGCAGTTGATGACAGCAATTGGATCGGTAACAAAGACAAAGCTTCCGCTTGTAAATGGATTTCCGATGCCGTAGTATGTCGCGACGACCATTGTATCGCCCGGTGCAAGAGTCCTGAGTCCCCAGCGATAGAGAACCGCGCTGTCGCCATAGGAACCACCGCCGACAACAAAGGACCATGTTCCGGAGCTGTTGAAAGTCGGCCATGATCCGACTGCGAATCTGTCCGGGCGGACCGCGTCAAAGCCGTTGAGGATACCCATTCCCGTGATTCCAGCTCCGCCGGGAGTCGTTTCCCAGGCAAACCACCACGGCGGTATCGCGTCCGCGGCCCATTCAGTCTGCAAAGCACTAACACCGGAAAGGGTTCCGAGGGGAGCGGCGTCGTTGCCGTTAATCATCGTGTCCATCTGAAGGATAACGCCTATTGTGTGTGATGTGGCGTCTGTATTCGCGATTTCATATTTAATGAAGATGAAGCCGTCGGTGTAGCCGGAATGTTCGATGTAAACCGGCTGAAGTGTCTGTTTGATATCGAGGCCGTTCTGACGCCATCCGCCGTAGATATAGCTCGAATCGCCGGTGTGTGGAATTAGCGCGAACGGATATGTAACGGTGCCGCCGGCCAATTGCACAGAACCGGAAGGGTCGGAACCAACGCCGAAATCGTTGCTGTAGTGGACACCATCGATATAGAAGCAAGTCCAAGAAGACCAGGGACTGCTGGGATAGCCATAAAGAAGCCTTTCGCCGGTAACCTTACCGATAACGAATTGGCCGTCGGTATCGTCCATATTGACCCTGACGATAGAATTTTGCGACGCAATCATCGCGCGTGTAGAATTCATATCGCCCATCAGGGCTTTTCTGGCGGCGTATTCGTCATCGACTTGAGCGAATAATCCCGCGCATATAAGCGTGATTAACAATAGCATGGAAACCTTTTTAGGCATTTTGACCTCCTGTGATTCTCGGATAAAACATATTAGTATAAAATATAAGGTAAAGCCGTGCGATGTCAACCGCTAATTCACCTGTTCTTGGGTTTACCTTTCGAAATGTGTTGAATAGATCGACCTGAATAAAAAAAGCCCGCAAGGCGGGCCAAAATTTATACCGGTACGGGGAATCGAACCCCGGTTTGATGGCTGAGAACCACCTGTCCTAACCCCTAGACGATACCGGCGTATTTTCAAAAGCGGTTTGATTATAAATCTTCGCAACGGAAATGTCAAGAGCGAATTGAGAATTTTTAAGTTGATAGGTTTTCTCAATGATATTTGATTTGACCATGGCGATAGTGGGACTTATAATATTAGAATGGTTTTCATTATTCTTTCAATAATTGCTTTCGCCTCCTCTGCAATTTGCGAAACAGGCGTCAACGGCGGTGTCGGCTTGACACATCTGGAGCAGAGATTCGTTCTTTTCGAGCAGGACACGATCGCTTCGAGTAATGAAGCAAAGGCCTATATAGAAGGCATCTGGCGTAAACGTTACGGCAACGACGAGCTTGATTGCTACACGATCTTTTCCGGCGGCACACAAACCTTCTGGGGGAAGTTGAAAGGCGGCCATGAGTGGACAGGTCCTGCGAATCTAAAACTTAAGACCGATCTTGCGATGGATATTCGGCAACCCTACACAATAGAGGATATTCCGGGTTATTACAAGACTTCGGCGGATTTCCGCGCGAGAAAGAAATGGGACGATTCACGCGGCTCAGCGAGGATTTCTTGGGAGAATAAGCGTTTCACTTCGGAATCGAACTATTCGTATGATTACAGTTTGACTCGTGCAAGATTTGATTTCGGTTTTCCTTTGGTTGCAGAGCGGGACGAATTTTCCCTCGGTTATCAGTTCTCCTTTAGATATGCGCCTGACACAATACAGGCTAATTATCAGCGTAATAATATTTTTGCGTCATGGGATTATTTCGTTGGCGGGAATTATTGGCGGGCAGATTTTGAGGCTGAGCGCAGAGTTTATAATAGAGGGGATTTGAGCGGAAATAACTGGCGAACTTATTGGAATATTGCGCCAAAAATCGGCTTAAGCGAACGACTTTCCATCGAGCCAAAACTTATAGCGGAAAGTTATCGTTATGATATGGCTTCCGCTGTTTACCCGAATCGCGATGAAATCGCCGTGATATCTGCTGTCGAATGGGGTTTTTCTGCATTTTTGTATGCCGGCTTAGCTCCAAAATACCTTGTCAGTTGGTCCAATTTATCGGAATCTGATAATTACAGAGAGTATTCTCTTGAAATGGCTTTTAACTGGCTAAAATATAGAAGTTTTTGGATTGATTTAACAATCGAACCCGGCTTTAGGGTTTACAAAGGCGACATTCCGGATGAATACGCTTACTACTCAAATTTTGGATTTGTCGAGTTCAGCGCGATGTCGTCTTGGTGGATAAATGAACGTCTGCGGCTCGATTTTATCGCTATTTATTCGCCTGAATGGCACGATATCGACGAGAATGACATAACAACTTTATATTTTTCTACTAACCTGAAATATGAATTATTCAAGAGTAAATAATGTCTAATCTATTGATAAAAAATGCATTAGTTAGCACGACGAATTTGTCTCAGCCGTCAGCGCGGGAGATTATCGTTTCCAACGGCAAAATTGACAGAGTCGGAGAAACCGTCGGTTGCCCGCAGATTGGCCAAGTGTTGGATTTGGACGGAAAGACCGTGGTTCCGGCTTTCTGGGACGCCCATGTCCACTTTTTCCAAACCGGCATTCGGAATATCGAGTTCGATGGCGGAAGGGCAAAATGCGAAACCGAGCTGTTGGATATGCTCAGGGACTGGGTTTGCGAGCAGGGCGAAGTGAACGGCTACGGCTACGATCCCGCCGACAGCGGAGATTTGCCCACAAAAGCCCAATTAGACAGCATTTCAAAGGATTTGCCGATTTTGCTTCGGAGAATCGATGGGCATTCGAGTTGCGTTAACAGTTCGATGTTGAGGCTTCTGGGCGACGAAGTCGCCGAGATGAAATCCGCGGATACACATCGCGGCTGGCTTTTCGGCGAGGCGCATATATGCGCGGATAGATTCGCGGCATCCCGAATTGGCAAGGAGAAGCTTGTCGAGGCGGCTCATGCGGTCGCGAAAGAGGCTTTGTCCGTGGGTTGCGGGACAATCGTTGCCCTCGTTCCGCGCGTGGATTGGATGGAATTGCTTTTACAGCTTGATTTACCAATAAAAATTGTCCCGCGTTTGGAGACTTTGCGGCCTATCGAGGCGGCAGAGCTTGGTTTGAAGCGCGTCGGCGGGTGTATGCCCATGGCTGATGGCGCATTCGGTAGCCATAGCGCGCTATTGAGCGAAGAATATTACGACCGCCCCGGCTGTTTCGGGACACGGGAAATCGACCAGGGAGTGCTGAACAAATGGTTGGCGGAATCGGCGGAACTGGGCCTCTCCCCCGCTGTTCACGCTATCGGGGACGGTGCGGTGGATATGGTTTTGGAAGCGATAGATGCTCTGCCAAAAGATTTACGGCCTACTCGACCGCGAATCGAGCACGCCGAGCTTCTTCGGGACGAGCAGATCGAGCGAATCGAGCGTCTTGGGGTTTCGCTGGCTATGCAACCGGTTTTCGACGCTATTTGGGGCGGCGATTCTGGGCTTTATGCCACTCGTCTCGGCGAGCGATGGCGCAAAATGAACCGTTTCCGCGATATTCTCGACGCAGGAATCGTTATCGCGGGGAGTTCGGACAGTTATATCACGCCGATCGACCCGATGGCGGGCATTTGCGCCGCGATGAGGCATCTGAATCCAGCGCAGAGGGTATCCGCAGATGAGGCAATTGCGATGTTCACAATCGGTGCGGCTAAATCGGAAGGATTCGACGATATTTCCGGGAGTATAGAACCGGGGAAAAGGGCTGATTTTACAGTGCTTAGCGGCGATATTGAAAAAAAACCGGAATCGGTGAAAATTGAAATGACAATAATCGGCGGAGAAATACTTTATGATAGGAATAAAAATGGCGAAGCTTAATTTATGCGTGTTTATATCGGGAGGCGGATCGAATTTGCAGTCGATAATCGACGCGGTGAAGTCTGGCGAGTTGAAAGCCGAAATACGGCTTGTGCTGTCGAACAACCCCTCTGCCTATGGCCTTATCCGCGCGAAAGAGGCTGGAATCCCCACTGTTGTGATATCAAGTGGCAATTGCGAGAGCAGGGAATCTTTCGTTTCGACTATGCAAGTTTTGCTTGACAATAACGAAGTCGATTTTATCGCTCTGGCCGGGTATTTGCGGAAGATACCACCAGAAATTATATCAAAATATAAAGGCCGTATCGTCAATATTCATCCCGGCCCATTACCGGATTTCGGCGGAAGGGGAATGTTCGGGCTACGAGTCCACGAAGCTGTTCTGGAAGAGGGTTTGGAGGAGACCTGTGCGACGGTCCATTTCGTGACCGAGGAGTATGACGAAGGAGATATTATCGCGACCTCGCCGGTGCCGGTTCTCGAGGGCGACACACCGGAATCCCTTCAACAGAGGGTTCTGCAAGCCGAACATGCCCTCTATCCCGCTGTTCTGCAGGGTTTCGCCGAGGGGCGGTTCGATTAGCGCAAATACAACGTGCGCCGGGTGATAGTCTCACAGCCGAATGACGATTTTATCAAATACACTCCAGACGGGGTTTCCGGTGATGGAGACCATTTCCTCTCCCCCGCAGAAAGCCTGTCTATAAGCCTTCCGCTAACATCGAAAATCTCGATTGCCGATTCTATCGCTGATTCTATTGTTACGCTCGAGTTGAACGGATTCGGAAACACCCGTAAATTATGGGTTTCCGGCCGGTTTTCCTCGGAAATGCCGTCGGCGGAATCGAGGATTGCGAATTGGACGCCGAATGTGTCATCCGAATGGGGCGGGATTGCGATGTCGGCCCACTGTATCGCGATTCCAAAATCGTCGATATAACCTGTTGCCAATGAATCGAAGCCGTCGAACTGGCCAAGGAAATCTCTCCAGTCGCCCCACGCAACATATTCTATGTTTTTCGGCATAATAATCCCGCGAATATCGACTCTGTCGGCCAGAGAATAGACTCGGAAGGTGAAAGAATCGATGGGTTCGGGCGGATAAAAAACCACGGAAGCCGCGCCCATCGGAACGACATAGACAGCCGAACAATGGAAAAAGGCGATTATGCTGTCGATTCCCGCTGGGTCAATCAGAGTATTGAGCCTAATATTCATTGACGTATCTGACTCATTTTCGATTACCATGAGATTTGAAAAAACTTCCCAATCTCCCTCCGAATGAACTCGATTTTCCCAGGCCGCCTTAACTCCATCGCCGTCTATTGCTTCCTCCTGCGAGGTCCACAACGAATCGGAATC
>CAYWOR010000002.1:95798-284504 GCA_964459995.1 uncultured bacterium
TAACTCCATCGCCGTCTATTGCTTCCTCCTGCGAGGTCCACAACGAATCGGAATCGAAAACACCGACTTCCCAAATGTTGACATCGGGAAACATCATTCCGAGTAGTTCCATGTTTGACCAGCGGCTTTCGCCGATATGCGCATTGAACCAACCGCCTTTAAGTCTTACATAAAGCGAATCCGGCGGAAACGGGACGGCATCATAACCGGCGTTGAGGCTTCCATCGGTAATCTGAACTCTCCAGCAATCCGTTTCGATGACGGCACCGAAAACAGCAGTTGCGAGAATCAATGCTAATGCTATGTATCTCATATAGATACGCTCCTATTTGACGTAAACTGCCTTTCGGACTTCTGTCCTTCCATGCAGAGTTGATTTCACGAAATATATCCCTGTGCCGATGTCCTCAGACGGCGTCCAGATATGGGTTTCCGTCGAGGAAGCGGGTTTTCCAAATGGGGTTTGCAGGCGGGTAATTTTGTTGCCGAGGATATCGAAGATTTCAATCACTGCGCCTGCCGGCGTTTCTATTTTCACAGCCGAATTGAAGGGGTTAGGCGAGATTTTCAATTCGATGTTCTCCGGAAATCTTTGTTCAGAGAGGTTCGCGGAGAAATCGAAGGTGAAAGTGCCGCAGATGGCGTTGTCTCTGTCGAAGTAAATGTAGTTTACGGAGTCCGGCATGCGGATTCGCTCGTAGTAAGCTCTTGAGTCGGGATAGAGTGCCATTTCCCAGACGGTATCGGGGGAATTTATCTCCATGGGAACCCACATAGTGAAAAGGGTGCACATCGGTTCGGTCTGAGTCTGTTTGAGCCAGACATCGAGGAACCATCCGGCGGAATCCTGGCGCGACTCGAAGTAGTAGCCATATTTTGGGAAGCCGCGGGAGTAAATCCATTGGTCCATATACCAGCCCCAATCATCGCCGGTGAAATCTTCGAGAGCTATGTGAATGGAATCCGTAACAACGGTGCGGAAAGCGAAGCGGTTGCAATAATACTTCAGAAAGTCGAAAAAATCCTCGTCGCCTATCATCCATCTGAGCATGCGCCACCAGCTGGCGGCTTTGTGGTATGGGATGGGCGACAGGAAGCTTTCGGGATCGTAGATTGGGAAATCGGCGGTGTAGGTTGCATAATTGCGATAAGTTGTTTCGATGCCCGTCATGTGAGATCTGGCGGCGGAAGGCCCGGAGACATGCTCTTTCCAGAGGACCTCGGAGTATTTCGCCATTCCCTCGTTGAGCCAGAAATCCGCCCAATCGGATATTCCGATACAGTCGCCGAACCATTGATGGCAAAGTTCGTGAGCGATTATCTCCTCGTAGGTTCTGCTTCCGGTGATTAGAGCTGAACCTATCCATGGGATTGTCTGATGCTCCATCGCGCCGCCTCCGCCCCACACGGACATGGGTGTAACGGCGCAACCCGCTCTGGTGTAGGGATATTCGCCGTAGAGGGAATCGAACAGTTCTATCATCTGGGGGATTCGGGCGAAATCGTATTCGGTATTTGCGAGGTTCGAGGGATAGGCGTAAGATTTGATGGGCAGGGAGCCGCCGAGGGCTGTGGTCTCGATTATCGCGTAGTTAGCGGCGGCAAAGGCTATGTTGTAGGTGCAAATCGGATCGTCGTAGCGGTATGTCCACCGAACTGTCGAGCCTACGGCCGTGCTGTCAATCATTTCTCCGCCGGCGACGACTGTTAGACCTTCGGGAAAGGTCAGATTTAGGGTGCAGGAAGCGCGGTCTGCGGGGTGATCTACGCAGGGAAAAGCTCTTCGCGCGAGGGACGGCCAGAAGACGGTGTAGAAAATCTCGCCGTCGGGAATACTCTCGTGGTAAATACCAGCGCCGAAATCGGAGAAGGTAGTCAGCCAGAGGACGACGGTGTCGCCCGGGGAAATTTCGCCGCAGTTTAGAAGGAGAAGAGTGTCCTCGAAGGAGAAATCGATCTCCACAAAATCGCCGAAGAAGGGGATTTGCTTGTTCGCGGAGGTGACTGAGGTGCCTTCGAAATCGAGGGGTATGATGGAATCGTCTGTGTGGGAAATAAACTGGATGAAAGCGTCGCAGTATAAGCCTGTGGGGGCAGTATCCGTGGAGAATGAGAGATCGTAGTTGAGGACATCGATTTTACCACTGCCGAACGCCGGCGAGGGGCGCGGGGTATCGGTAATTTCCAGTCCCTCGAAGGGGTGGAAGGCTAAGGCTGATATAATAAGGATTAAAGCGAAAATCAGACTTTTCATTATTCTTCCTTAAGTTTATTCGGTTATATTATTACAATATACAAATTAACAATAATGGTCAAGTCTATGTTTGACTATTCTATAAAAAATATGCATATTTCGTAAAATGGAAGGAGAAATAATGAAAGCTTTTCTGCTGTTTTTAATCGCCCTATGCGCCTTTGGTCAGAATGTAACCATTCATTCGGGAAGTGATGTTCTGAGCGAAACGCCTTTCCACGATGTTCCGAGAGGCATGAGTTTCGAGGAATACCGCGATGCCAACCGAAGAATTTCCGTGGGGCTTATGCTGATGTCGATTCCGGTGCCGGGGATGCTCCATTTTTATGCCGGCGAGGACACCAAAGGCTGGCTCTGCGTGGGTGCCGCAGGACTTGGATTGGCGTCGATGATTACCGGCGCACTGCTAACCGGTGACGAGAAATGGCCGGACTCGGACTATGAAATAGCTCAAATCGACGGTAACCGCTACGAAAAAATCCCAATCTCAATTACCGGCACCGAAGTAGAATACAAACTTAAGCGGCAAGAGTCTTATCAGCAAATATCCACCGGTGGCGCGGTTTTGCTGGGGATCGGCGGGATTCTTGTTGTCGGGCAGTTGGTTTATGATTGGCTCGACGGAATTTATGCCATCGAGTATAAACGCGATGCTGTCCGCTATAGATACGGTCTTTTGGGCAGGGAGGCTTCGATTAGTCCGCAGATTTCCCCCGATGGCGGAATCGGGCTTGGAATTGCAATCGAATAGAACCGAAAGAAGCACAATGAAAAAAATTGCCACGCTAATTGTCTTGGTTGCCGTCTTTTCCGCATTCGGTTTCAACCGAAATCTGGAAATCGGGGTTGGGGCTTTTCGGGGCACCGGCGCATCGCTTACAGCCATCGCGGAAGAGCCTTCAGGGGATTTCGAGTGGATCGAAATCCGTCCGCGATATAGTATGATGGGCAAATTCTTCGTCCGCGATTACGAGGATGAATACGGCGCATACACGATGGCTCAGATTATCGGTGCAGTTGGAAATCTCGAGATGGTTGGTGGGCTTTTCCAATATCAAATGGCGGCCGGGGCGCATATTTCGCGGCTCGAAGGGGGTTACGAGTTCGTGGATTTCGTCGCCGGTATTCGTTTCGTTGCCGATTATACTTTTTTCCTCGAAAGGCCATGGGTGATTTTCGACGGTGCGATGCTCACCGAGGGCAAATTGCTTGTGGCATGGGGCGAGTTGAAGGTTTATCCGCATCGACAGCTGGGGGTCGGGTTCCGGTTGGATTATGACGGAAATCTCGACACATGGGGAAACGCTCCATATCTCGATGATGCTTGGGAGAATGGGATAAATTTCGCAATAACCGCCGTGTGGAGTTTCGGGATTTAATCAAATCCGCTTGCCGGAGCCATACATATCGTCCGGTTGGGGTTCGTCCGGTTCGATTACGATAAGGTCATCGAGATCGAATTTGCGTTTTAGATAGGCTTTGACCGCTTTCACGACGAGGCGTCTGCTTGGGGGGATTAGAAGGATAAACCCGAGGGCATCGGTAACGACTCCGGGAGTCAACAAAAAAGCGCCTCCGATGAGAATCAGCACTCCCTCGACAATAGCGTCGCCCGGAAATCCTCCACGCGAGAGGCTTTGATGGAATTTCCGCCATGTCGAAGCGCCTTGCCATTTCAGAAGATAGCTTCCTATTATGCCCGTTACGACGATAATCCCTATGGTCGGCCATGTGCCGATGGCCTTGCCGATTTCAATCAGCAGGGCGAGTTCGGCGATGGGCACGAGGACGAATAATATCAACAATTTGAAAAACATGAATAGAGAATCGCTATTTTGAGGGAGTTTGTCAATATCTTTCGATTGCTTTCGTTGTCTTTTACCTTGAAAAAGATTGAACAAGGCCTATATTTAGGGAATATTTCTCAAACGAGGTAAAAATGAAATTTTCGCCCTTTCTCTTCGCTGTAATCCTTTGTTCAACACTGCTTGCCGTTGCAGATCCCCATATTAGAATGATTCTCGAACATCCGGCTTTCCAAAGTGCGGAGGGCCTTCAATCTAGATTCGTTCAGGAAAATTTCTCCGTCGTCGATGGCAAAATCGATGTCATCGTTTCGCACAAACAGGGCTGGACTCCGCCCTTTAATTCGAAAGTTTACTACGATCGTAACGGTTTGGCGATTATGAACATCGAAATCGAGGGGCTTCGCGAAATGGTCGATTTGCCGGATGTTATCTGGGTCGAGGCTTCGAGCAGATGCGATCCGCTTTGCGATGTCAGCGTGCCTGCAACTGGTGCGCCTTCCATTTGGGCATCTCCAAACGGCGGAACCGGCGAGGGCGTTATAGTAGGCGTTTTAGACACCGGAATCGACATCTATCACTCAGATTTCGACGACGAACACGGAAATTCGCGCATCCTTGCTATTTGGGATTTGACCGTCGAAGGGGATGTTCACCCAAGCGGCTGGGATTACGGAATGTTCTGGACTTCGGACGATATTCGCGACAGACTTTGCACTCAGGAGGATTATCATGGCCACGGGACCCATGTTACGGGCACAGCGGCCGGAAATGATCCGCTTTTTATGGGCATGGCTCCCGGCGCGGATATAGCCTTCGCCAAAGCTGGCAATTATTACTTTTACAGTCATAATATCGCCAACGGATTCTCATGGTTGACAGATTTTGCCGATGAACAGGGCAAACCGATTTGCATCAATATGTCAATCGGCGGCGGCTATGGCCCGCATGACGGCAGTTTGTTGTATGAACGGGTCATGGGCAATCACACCGGCCCGGGAAAAATCGCTTCTATTTCGGCGGGAAATTCGCGCGGGAACAACCGCCATTATCAGTTCGACATCACAGAATTGCGTAGCGACACGCTTCGTGTGGTTGTGAACCCCTATTCTTCACCCGGAACACTGAACGATTATCTTCTAATTTCGGGCTGGTATGGAGGTGGGGATTCGCTTGCAATCAATATCCGATCGCCACGCGGAAGAAGCTATGGCCCTATTCTTCCCGGCGACGATGCCTTTTTCGCCTCGGACGGCGACGGTCTCGTTTGGCTCGACAATTCAAGTTTCGGTCTTGCTCCGAACGGCGACAGATGCTTTACTTTCGCTCTCTGCGATGCTGTCGAGAGCGAGCCGCCAGCCGCAGGGGATTGGCTTATCATCTATTCCGGCAGGGGGACTGTCCATGGA
The DNA here is from genome assembly GCA_964459995.1 of uncultured bacterium. GTDB lineage: Bacteria > UBP14 > UBA6098 > UBA6098 > UBA6098 > CAZSHG01. The sequence goes on from CAYWOR010000002.1 coordinate 101,267, forward strand.
TGGCTCTACGCCGCTTCGATTTCGGCATATCTTTTCGAAGAGGACGTAACAAACACCCATATTGTAGGCCCTCCGGGAACGATGCCCGAGGCGATTACGGTCGCGAGTTATGCCACGAAAAACCGCTGGTTAAATGAGTATGGCGACACTTCCGCTCGCGATTGGATCGGTCTCGAAGAGCTATCGAGCTTCTCCAGCCCGGGACCGGCGCGTGGTGGGAATCTAAAGCCAGATATCACAGCTCCGGGACAACTCATCGGTGCGGCGAGGTCTTCGAGCGGGATTTTCTCCGGCTGGTGGAGCACTTTCGACGGCGAACACACAATGATGCAGGGCACTTCGATGTCCGCACCGCATGTTACAGGTGCGATTGCATTACTTCTGCAAAAAGATCCGACTCTGACTCCCGACCGCGTCCGTTCGCTTTTGGCTTCGACCGCGAGAGTCGATTCGCATGTCGGAAGTGTGCCGAATTACGATTGGGGCGCGGGAAAACTCGATGTCGGTGCGGCTTTCGAGGCATTGTCGGCCTCCTCGGCTAAATATTTGACCGCCGGCGAAACTCATGGTGATACAGTTTTCATCCTATTGTCCGATAATTTTTATACCGCGATTCCGCATGATGTCTCCGAAATCCGAATAACGGCAAATGTCATATCAGGAAATGGCAATTTAAAGGTCAGATACGGCGCACCGGCGAGTTTCACAGCATTCGACACTACTATTTCAGTCGCAACAGGCGCAAACGAGATTGTCTTAAACAGAAGCTCAGCGCTTCCTGTGCGCGGCGGCGATGTCTATTTTCGTGTTGAATGCCTCGCCATAGTAATGCCCTATACAATCAAGGTCGAGTGGTATAGCGATTATTCGGGAAACACTATCTATCGCGCAGTCCAAACAGCGCTGGACACAGTTTATCTCGATTTCGCTGTGCCTCCCGACGCGAGCATCACGGATTTGAGCAGATGGGCGGTTACCGCGGAGGAGGATTCTATCGGAATAGTGTCCGCATCGTTGGAAGGTGCGCGGTTGACCTTCGCACTGGCCGAGGAGATAGAAGTCGGGCGGATTGTGCGAGTTTACTGGAGCGGAATTTCGGAGCTTTTCGACAGCGGATTCGATCAGGTGGAGACTTTGTGGCCGATACACGAAGGAGACATCTACCACGACGAGGTTTGGGCGGACACAGCCTGGCCGCATTACATCGGATATATGTCGGTTAAAGCCAGCGGAAGTCTCAAAATAATGCCCGGAGTGAAAATATTCGCGCTGGATTGGACTTCGCGGCTGATTGTCGAGGGGCAAATCGAAATTTTAGGGACGCCGGAACAGCCGGTTTCTTTTGGAGTTCGAGAACCATATGATAATTGGGGCGGCATTACATTTATCAATAGTTATTCACCGCGTGTTCTGCGCAATATCGTTATAAGTCATGCAGATACGGCGATTAATCTTGCGAGGGGCAACCTTCAAATATCCGGCGCGGAGATTCGCGATGTCCAAACCGGAATCCTTATTACCGGAAATGCGAATCTTACTGCATCGCAAATTCTTTTTCACAGCATAAACGATGCGGGTGCAGATTTCACAGCTCTATCCGGTATATGGGCGTTAAAAGCCGGGAATGTGGAGATTGTCAACGCGACCTTCGACAGCATTTACTACGCGGCGGTTTCGGTTGACACACTGAGTAATCTTCGCGTTACTAATGCGATTTTCAATCGTTGCGGTGCTGGTGTGGATGTCCGCGAAATGTGGCCTGCGGAGCTAGACTATTGTTGTTTCCACAACAACGGTGTGAATACTTGGGGACCGATCGATATCGGTGCGAATATAATATACGGCGATCCACTTTTCGTTGGCGGGGCACCTTTCGATTATCATCTCGCTTCGGGAAGCTCCTGTATCGATGCCGGCGATCCCGCTATTCTGGATGCCGACGGCTCGAGAAGCGATATCGGAGCTTTTGGAGGCGATTATACCAATATTGCAGAAAACGGCTACGATAGGCCGGACAAAATATCGCTCCGAGTCTTCCCAAATCCGTTTAATTCGATATGTCATATAGAATTAGGCGGTTTAAGCGCGGTTGTCGAAATTCACGACATTTCAGGAAAACTGGTGAAGAAAGTCGATTTAGACAAATCCTCAGCCTGGGACGGGAAGGATTTCCGTGGCAATGATGTTCAATCGGGTGTCTATCTTTTCAGAATCGAGGGTCAGCGGGAAAGTGTGAAGGGTGTTCTGCTGAAATAATGGATATTCTCGCTCTGGCACTCATCTCCGGCGGTCTCGACAGCATTTTGGCCGCGAAAATTATGGCCGAACATCCGGGCATTAAGGTGGTGGGATATAATTTTCATCATCTTTTCGAATCAACTCCCCGCGCCGATGGCCTTTTCCCCGCCGAACATGCGGCTTTCGAGGCGGGAATTTCCCTTATCGAGGATACGGACGACCGCGGATTTTTGGATATGATTATCTCGCCCAAAATGGGCAGGGGTAAGGGCGCAAATCCTTGCAGAGACTGCAAAGCTTTCATTCTTCGCAGAGCTGAGCGCATGATGAATATGGTCGGCGGTAAATTTCTGATTACCGGCGAGGTTGTCGGGCAGAGGCCGATGAGCCAAATGAGAAACTATATCAACCAGATAGAGAACAGCGCAAATCTTCGCGGGAAAATTGTCCGGCCTTTGTCGGGGAAAATTCTCCCTCCCACCGAGGCCGAAGTGCGCGGATGGATCGACCGCGAAAGGCTTTTGAGCTTGAGCGGGCGAGGCAGAAAAAACCAAATGGAGCTTGCCGCAAAGTTTGGCATTACAGATTTCCCGGCTCCGGCAGGCGGATGTCTTATTACACAAAAATCATATGGTGAGCGCTTTTTGGACATACTAAGTCATGAAGGGCGAATTGAAATAGAGGATATTCATCTGATAAAGAACGGTCGCTTTTACAGACTGCCGGGTGGTTTGCGCGTCATTATCGCCCGCGACGAGGAAGAGAGCAACGAAATTGCTGAACTCGCCGCCGGCAAAAAATGGATCATTTACACAGAAACAGTTCCCGGACCCACTGCGGCCCTAAGCCGTGAACCACACTTCGAAGAACGCGAGACCGCGGCAAGATTAGTCGCATCTCACGGCAAAGGCGCAAAGGCACAGTCTGTGCGAATGGTTCTCGAATCGCCGAACGGCACAAAGAAAATTATCGACATCGAACCTGCGCTAAAAGAGGAATTCCGCGATTTCCTAATCCTCTGATCTCCAAGGGGTTGACGGATTTTCGCGAAAAACGATTTCTTCGATTGGCTTGCGGTTAGGTTCACGAATTTCAAGAGGAGTATCCGGCCAACCAACAGCCAAGAGGGCTATTACCTTCCAATTTTTCGGCAAATTCAAAATCTTCTCTGCCTTTTTCTCGGAGACCCACCCAATCCAGCATGTGCCAAGCCCCATTTCCGCCGCGGAAAGGACGATATGTTCCGTCGCGATCGTTACGTCCATAACCGCCAAATCCGCAGGAATGAAACTGCTCGCGGCTTTATGATAGATAGCCTTGGGTTCGGCGCAACAGACTATCACGCATGGCGCATTTTCGATAAATCCAATCACCGGTTTTGAAATTAGTGGTCCTGCGCCGGCAAGCTCGCGGATTTTTCCCTTGTCACGGACGACCAAGAAGCGCCAGCATTGCGTGTTATTACTGCTTGGTGCAAGCCGCGCGGACTCGAGTATCCGCTCTATCTCGGAATCGGAAACCGCTCTGTCGGCATATTTGCGGACACTTCTGCGTTTTTTTAAAATCTCGTAAAAATTAGAATTCATGCGTCCTCCAGTCAAAGTCGTAACTATTTTATTGACATTGTGCCTTTGGAGCAATAGTTTTCGATAAATAACTTTTTGGGAGGAAGATATGAGAAAAGTCCTGTTTTATTTTGCAGTTATCGTGTTGTTGGCGGGTTTCGCCGCCGCGCAAACGGTTATAACAAACTACCCCGACATCGGTTTCAAAAAGATCGGCGTGAAACTTGGACCTGCGATTCCGGACAGCCCATATAATGTCGGTTTCGCCTTCGCGATTAATTCCGATTTGGGCAAGCTTCACGAGGTTATCGGCCTCGAAGCGGCAATCGAGTATGAGCGGATGACAAAGACAATTTTGGAGACCTACACGAATTCGCTCTCCGATTTTTCTGGAATCGTAACGGTGAAGGTCATGCCGGACATTCAAAGTTTGCCCATCGACCCCTATATTGGCGGGGGTTTGGGGCTTCACTATTACATAACGAAGCTTGACGAACGCCAATCCGGCGCAAACGAAGAGCCTGCTGAAATGCGTCTGGAACTTCATCTGGCCCTGGGCGCAACGATGCCGATCAAAGAAGGCATCACTGGAATTTTCACATTCAAGGTGAATCTCTCGGATATTTCGACCTATAATCCCTATCTCGGCGTAATGTTCGACATGTAATTTATTGTTTGATATTAACTTATAAAAAAGAGGTTGCCTTTTGGCAACCTTTTTTATATTATAGGAAATCATAGGAATTATCCGCGAGAGAGATATGAAATTTGCATCGATGATAAATAAATTTGCGCTGATTTTGTTTATCGTTTGTTTCGCCGCCGCCGCTCCATGGGACTTAGTTATGACAACCGAGGCGGATTTTATTGGGGGGGCTTTCAACAACACGCAGGTCATTCCCGATCCGGTTTATCCCGACGCCGCCGTTATTCTCAACGAGTTCGACACAATAAAAGTCCTTCAGATAACCCCTATGGAGGATTATTGTCTCGATTGTTTCTATATCATCGTCGATTCGCTGTCCCCATTCGGCGAGCCCCCAATCGTTTTTAAGATCGAAGTTACCACTCTGAACCGTTTCAACTCGATATCCAGCCTCACGAACAATTTTCAGGTTACCGATCCCGCTAACCTTGCTGGCGGGTGGTTCAATCGCAACCTTATGTTCTACGACATAATCTTTTTCGGAATCGCTAACGGCTACGGCGGACGAAGTTACGACCTCTCGAACGGCGGAAGGTCTCGGGTTCGGGAGTTCGCAGGGCTTGGAAAGGGCGTAATCCTTACCCACGATACCATCGCGAGAAGACGCGGTTGGCCATATCCAATAACATGCACCGACATGAGCAATTTCGAGCACGAGCGTTTTAATTCTATCACCGATGTGACAGGACTTGGCGCGGAATGGGTCGATTGCGACGAACCGGACGACCTTTATTACGAGGTCCATCGCGACGCCACCACGCCGGATTCTCCTATTCTCCACGCACCTTTCGAGTTGCCGGATACATTCGCAATTAGCGCTTGCCATGAGTTTGGCGAGGTTTATGTCGATGGTCAGGTCTGGTTCAGAAGCATCGATGGCAGAATCTTTATGCACACCTATCATTCCGGCACCTATGGCAGTTACGCGGCCTATTTTTCGACAGGGCATTTCGCCACTCGCGGGTTCTCAGATTGGCGGCCTTCCGCGTTCGAGGGCAAGGCAATGATAAACTCGATGTATTACGCCTATTACGGCGGCAGAGGTTCCGGCATCTACGAAAGCCCTGTTTTTACTGCAGAATGTCCCGGGCGTTTGACAAGATTTGAAATCGACGCGGATACTCCCGGAGAGGCTATTGTTAGTGTCGAGCTGGCTTCCTCCCCCGACGGTACGATTTGGAGCGATTTTTATATTGTCGAACCTTTGACCCCTATTCCAGCCTTGCTTTCGGCGGGGCCTTTCTACAAATACCGCGTGATTATGCAACGCGGAATCTACGGCGACAGGCCGGTGATGCACTCGATTACATGGCGATTCGACCTTCCCAAACCAGAGCTGGAACTTGTGATGCCGCCGCTGGGGAGCTTCTATTCCTGTTCCTGCGGATCTGTTATTTGGGATGTGCATACTCAGAGTGGCATCTCGGTTTCTTCGGCACATATCGAGGTGAATTCCACTCCCTATGGCTCTTCGCGATGTGTATGGAATTCTGCCGATTCGACTTTCAGCTTCCTCGGGCCGGTTTCATGTTGGGAACACGGAGTTCTTTACACTGGGGCAATTTTGGAGCTTGCCGGCGAAACAGGATGTAATAGGCTCGGCGACACGCTCTTTAGCTTTACTGCGGATCTGCGTCCACCGACTATCACGAATTTTGTCCCCGGCGACGGCGTTGCGATATCGAACACTACACCCCTTTTCCGCGTGAATGTTTACGACAGCACCTCCGGAGCCGCACCTTCGACTTTTTATTGGCGTGTGAACGGCGACAGCATCGGTTATGGCGATGCGGGGCTTAGCTGGAACGGCACCACACGCGAGCTTACGCTTAGCACCTTCATTGCGGGCCTTTCGCTCATCGATTCCGTAACCGTATGTGTCGGCGCGGGTGATAATGCAATCGGTTGCGGTCCGAACATGGCCGAAACATGTTTTGTGGTGATTATAGACACGACATCGCCGGTTATTGAGCTTGTCTCGCCGGAGAATTATTATATCAGTTGCGATAGCCTCGAAGCAATATTCTATATCTGGGATTTGGTCGGGATCGATACATCGAGTTTGACATTGACCGCCGCAGGTTCGCCAAGAGTTTATCCGAATGGAATGTCGTTCATCGATGACACCCTTTATCTCATGCCGGGGATTGCACTTTCCGACGGCGATACTTTCGAGATTGTATTCACAAATTTGGAAGATGCACTCGGAAATAACCGCTCCGGCGACAGTTGGGAATTCGTGGCGGATCAATCGCCGCCTTTCGTGAGTAATGCTGTGCCACCGAATGGCGGTTTTGTGGGCGTTTCCGACCCAGTTATCCGCTTTCGGCTTACTGACATTTTAAGCGGCGTCAACGCCGATTCGATTGCGGTCACAGTAAACGGCACGGTTTACACATTGCCGCGCACAGGGATCACCTGGGACGGCTCTGAGCTTGTAATGAACGGCTCTACTCTGGGGTGGGCTTTCGAGCACAACGACTCGATTGCGGTTTGCGTCCACTCCGCTGATAATGCGAGCGGTTGCGGCGCGAATTCGATGGACTCATGTTGGTTCTTCAATGTAAACCTTCGCGGGCCGGAATGCGTGCCGATTTCGCCGCTGGACGGCTGGGTCTGCGGTTGTAACGATTTCCATATCCGCTTTTTCTTAGCCGATCCAAACGGAGTCGATCATTCGACTATCAGGTTCAGTGTCGATGGAGTTCTATACAATGTTTCAAGCTCGGCAGTTACTCTAATCGGCGACACTGTGGATTTCACGCCGCCGACGCCGTGGACTCACGGACAGGTTGTGCGCGTCCTCATCTCCGAAGCTGAAGACAGCCTCGGCAACGTTCTCGAAACACCCTGCGATTATAGCTTCACGGTCGATCTCCTGCCGCCGGTTATCACGCCCTTTTCACCGCCGCACAATGGTGTTGTCGATACGGTACAGCCCTTAATAATCGCGCTTATAAATGACGAAACGGGCATTTCCGACAGCGGCCTCGTGCTCTGCGCCAATGACGACTGTTGGGGCTACGACTCGCTTCCGCCGGGACTTAGATTCACCGGCGACAGTTTGATTTTCGACCCATATATCGCAGGGCATTATTTCGACACGGAAAGCGTGGTTGTTACGGTTCGAGCCTGCGACGCCGCCCAACTTTGCGGCCCGAATTGCGGCGATACTTCGTGGGTTTTCTTTATCGATAACCTCGGCCCCCGCGCATTTTTAATCGAGCCGGAATCAGGAACTTGGTCGAGCTGTTCGACACAGGGCTTTGCGGTTCGAGTCGTCGATCCCTCGGGGTTGATAATGGACTCGATTGTCGTGCTGGTCGATGGTTCCGCTGTCCGATGGCCGAATTTACAGCTCGAATACATATTCGACACTCTGATATTCACACCGGATGTTGCATGGGGGCATCTCGACGCCGTTACCTTCGAGCTTCACTCGGCCTACGATTCTGTCGGAAATCCCCTTCAGGACACGATTCGCACCACTGTGTTTATCGACCTTGTTCCACCGGAAATCGAGATAGTTTCACCTCTCCCCGGCGCTTTGGATGTCCATCCGCTTGACATTGCACGAACCGTAGTTACCGACGACGGTTGCGGAGTTAATATCGACGCTGTGCGGTTCTACCTCGACGGCAACCTCGTGCCATTTAGCGTGGGGTTGTTCTGGAGCGGCGACACGCTTGTTTTCGATCCGGCATCGGCAATGCTGAATTATACCGAAGGCAACACCGCCGCGATTCGCATCACTGCATCGGACTGCGCGGGATATTGCCCCCCGAATTCTGTCGATACAACATGGCAATTCTTCGTTCCCGATGACGACACAATTCCGCCGGTTTGGATTGACTACTCGCCTGCGCTATGGCTTGCGGATTCAGTATTTTCGATTACCTGCAGGGTTTTCGACAGCTCGGGGATATATATCGCCGACCCGCCGGATCCTCAGTCCGCATATATCATTTGGGACACGGACGGAGAATTGGCGGCCACCTGCGACACAGCTTGGCTAAATTTCGTGTCTGTAAATGCCGATACGGTAACTTTCGAAACCGGAAACATCATTTTCTCGACTGATTCCGACGAAGATATACATTTTATAGCAATTTGTTGGGATGACGATTTCGATTATATGCGTGCGGACGACCGTCTTCGCGGGGATTCGCCAATATGGTTCATCGAAATTGTCGCACCGGCGAATGTCGAAATGGTTCTCCCACAGCCGGAATGGGTAACTTCATGCAGAGATCAAACGATCGAGTTCCGAACTTCCGGCGAGGTGGCTTTGGACATGGCCTCCTGCGTTTTTATGATAGATGGAGCAGTTATTACTACCGCACATCCCAATTTCACGGCTTTTGGGGACAGCCTTTTCGTTTACACACCTTCGAGTAATATTTTCTCGGACGGCGCGGTTTATATCAGCCTTATTGAGGCACATGACGAATTGGGAAATCCCCTCTTTGTGCCTATTGAATGGGTTTTCTATGTCGATACTCAGCCGCCCGATTTCCAACTTCTAAGGCCGGCCGAGGGGCAGATGGTTCCCGACGGCGACTACGGCTTCCTTCTTTCGATTTTCGATAATCGTTGTGGAATCAATCCGAATTATATCGAGGCGACGATAACCGTAAATAGCGGCGCAACTCATTATATGACAATTGATTCCGCCGGATTGAATTGGGACGGGGTTAATTTCGAGCTGAGTTTCAATGCAGGGAGCGCGCGGTTTGCCTTGGAAGACGGAGACTCTCTCGTCGTAGATGTCTGCGCTGGAGACAATCCCGATCTCTGCCCGCCGAACATCGGATGTGTGCGTTTTTCATATTGGATAGAACCGCATGTGGAATGCTCGACGAGCACAAATCCCTTTACGCCTAACCGCGACGGTTTCAACGATGAGGTCGCTTTCTTTTGGCCTCATTTTTACCGGGATGGCGCAACTGTGCGTGTTTTCGACATGCGGGGAGTTCCAGTAAAATCCTACAATGTCCCCGCCGGAAAAATCGAAGATGCCGCATGGGACGGCAAAAACGACAGTGGAAAGGATTGTCCGGGCGGAGTTTATGTTTATATTATCGAAGTAAGCGGCAAGACTGTCTGTAAGGGTTCGATTACCCTTATCAGATGATCACCGGCTTTTAGAACCGGGCAAAATTATTGCAAATTTTCTCTGAATATAAACAAATAAAATAAAGTTAGAAGGAGGTCTTCGAACATGATCCCTCGTTACAGCAATCAGGAAATGTCGAACATCTGGAGCCCGGAAAATCGTTTCCGCAAATGGCTCGACATAGAATTGGCCGTATGTGAAGCCCTCGCAGAAATCGGCGAGATTCCGGAAAAATCCCTTGCTAAAATAAAGGAAAAAGCGGATTTCGAAATCGAGGATATTCTGAAGAAAGAAAAGGAGAACCATCACGAGGTCCTCGCGTTCCTTCAAGTTGTGCAGAAAAACATCGGCAAAGACGCGCGTTTCTTGCATATGGGTCTAACCTCCAGCGACGTTATGGACACCGCCACGGCTATTCAAATGGTCGAATCACTCGATCTTATCGAAAAGGATGTCAGAAACATCCTCGCCACAATCAAGCGGGTTGCTACGAAATATAAATACACGCCGATGATTGGCCGAACTCACGGTATCCATGCTGAACCGACGACTTTCGGGCTTAAACTCGCTGTTTTCTATTCTGAATTCATGCGACATAAAGACAGGATTAAAGAACTGCAACCACGGATTAATGTCGGTAAGATTTCCGGCGCGGTGGGCAATTATTCGCAAATTTCACCGGAGGTCGAGGTCTCGGCTCTCGGGAAAATAGGTCTTGAACCCGCCGAAGTCAGCAATCAGATACTTCAACGCGACAGGCACGCCGAATTTGTCTCGCTTATGGCACTTATCGCCTCGACCTGCGAGAAACTCGCCACCGAAGTTAGGAACCTTCAGCGGACAGAAATCGACGAGGTCGAAGAGCCTTTCGCGGCCAAACAAAAGGGTTCTAGCGCGATGCCACACAAACGTAATCCGGTGAAATCCGAGCAGATTTGCGGATTAGCCCGAATTATCCGCTCGGCTGTGATTCCCGCGATGGAAAATGTCACGCTTTGGCACGAGAGGGATATTTCCCACTCGAGCGCCGAACGGATAATCCTTCCCGATGTGTGTATCGGCCTCGATTATATATTAACACAACTCGATTTTATTATGGATAGTATGGCGGTTAAAGTCGAGAATATGGCCGCGAATATCAACAAAACAAAAGGCCTTGTTTTCTCGCAAAGGCTTATGCTGAGGCTTGTTGGCGCCGGAATGGAGCGCGATAAAGCGCATACGATGGTTCAGGGCAAAGCGATGTCCGCAATTAAGCGTTCCGACGATTTCCGCGATGAGGTCATCAAAGACGGTGAAATCCGCAGATACCTGTCCTTAGAGGAAATCGAGGCGATGTTCGACCTCGATCTTTATATGCGTCATGTCGATACAATTTTCAAACGGGTATTCAAATAGAGGATGGCCTTTTTTGCTGACAAATACCCGATTCTATCGCGAGTTGACAAACCGGACGACGTAAAGGGTCTGAATACCTCCGATCGCAAAACCCTCGCGCAGGAACTTCGCGAATTCATTATCGAGACGGTCTCTCAAACCGGAGGTCATCTTGCGCCTTCACTTGGGGTTGTCGAGCTGACAATCGCACTTCTTTCGCTCTATTCACCCCCCTACGACAAAATCGTCTGGGATGTCGGACATCAAGCGTATCCATACAAAATATTAACAGAACGTCGTGACCGCTTCTCGACAATTCGTCAATTAGGAGGGCTATCCGGTTTTCCAAAAATGTCGGAGAGCGAATACGACGCTTTCGGTGTAGGTCACGCTTCGACAAGTATCGGCGCGGCCTTAGGTATGGCGGTCGCGCGAGATTTGAAACGAGAAAGAAATAAAGTTATCGCAATTATCGGCGATGGCGCTCTTTCCGGCGGTCTTGCCCTCGAAGGCCTCAATAATGCGGGCGCGAGCGGCAGAGACATGCTGGTGATTCTTAACGACAACGAGATGAGCATCTCGAAAAATGTCGGCGCGATTAGCACCTATCTCACGGAAATCATTGCAGGACAAAGCTATAGAAAACTCAAAGGCGGCATCTGGAATCTTACTGAACGAGTGCCGCTCACAGAACAGCTTCGCTATATCGGCCACAAACTCGAAGGCTCCTTCAAATCACTTGTTACCGTGCAACCGGGGATGCTTTTCGAGGGTTTCGGCTTCGATTATTTCGGACCCATCGACGGCCACGACACGAGCGAACTTATCAAAATTCTCAACGAAATCGACAGTGTCAAAGGCCCTAAATTACTGCATGTGATGACAAAAAAGGGTAAAGGATATTATCCGGCGGAGTCCAACTCGAGCAAATTCCATGGCATCAGCTGTTTTAACCCCGAAACAGGCGAAAACAAATCGTCGCAAGACCAACCGATATCCTACACAAAAGCCTTTGGCGATGCTATAATCGAAATTCGCGCTAAGTTCCCTCGCCTATGCGCAATTACAGCGGCCATGGAATTTGGCACCGGACTTGACGAGTTTCACAAAAAGTATCCTGATCAGTTTTTCGATGTCGGCATAGCAGAAGGTCATGCAGTCCTTTTCGGCGCGAGTTTAAGATTGTCTGGTATTCCTACGGTTGTTGCAATATATTCGAGTTTTATTCAACGATGTTATGATCAGATAATTCACGATGTTGCACTTCAGAAAATCCCGCTCGTCTTAGCTCTCGACCGTGCTGGCCTTGTCGGCGACGACGGCCCGACACATCATGGCTCTTTCGACATCAGTTTTCTTAGGTGCGTTCCTGACATTATCATAGCCGCGCCAAAGGATGAAGAAGAACTTCGCCATCTGCTATACACCGGCATATCGCAAGAAGAATTTCCCTTTGTTGTCCGGTATCCGCGTGGTTGCGGAACAGGTCTTTCGAAACGCGAACAACTTCAGAAAATCAGAATCGGCTCATGGGAAACTCTTTGCGCTGGCTCCGATGTAGCTGTCCTCGCGGTCGGAAGTATGGTGCAAAACTCCTTGTTGGCGTCAAAGAAGCTTAAAGACAGTGGCATTTCTGCCAAAATCGTCAACGCACGTTTTATCAAACCAATGGATTTCTCTTTGCTTGACACAATCGCAGATGAACATAACAGAATTATTACTGTCGAGGAAAACATCCTCACCGGCGGATTCGGCGAGGGGGTTACCGAATATCTCATGTCCCGTGGATGGCAGGGCAAAATCAAGAATATAGGCATTCCCGATCGATTCATCGAGCACGGCTCACGCGAAGAATTGCAAAAGATAACCTCCCTCGATTCGGAAAGTATATCATGCATTATTCACGATTTTATTTCCTAATTATATGAAACTTCCCGTAAATTTATAATGGCGCGGAAAGACTCAAACAAAAACTATTTGCGCGCCGAACTCTCCCCCTTTGAACAACACCCGATGGGTTGGAGCCAACTTCTGGCTATGGTTTATCCTAACAGCTACGAGGTCGGCATGGCAAATATCGGCTTCCAATGGATATTTGGACTTCTAAATAAACAACAACATATTTTAACAGAGCGTTTTTTTTATAGTAATATATTATCGATCGAAAGTGGCCGACCTCTTGTAGAGTTTCCAGTTATTGCGGTTTCGATGCCCTATGAAATCGACATACTCAACTTTGTCGAAATGCTGAAAAGCGCCGGTATTGAGCCTTTGGCGGATAATCGAAACGCAAAGCCTTTGATTATCGGTGGCGGAGATGCATTGACAATTAACCCTTTTCCCTTCGCCGATTTCTTCGACATGATTGTTCTCGGCGACGGTGAGGACTGGGCGCGAAGTTTTCCTGAAATCTCCCAAAATACCCCCCCCGGACTTGTCGCAAAAGATGTGTTTCTCGATGCTTGCTCGAAAATCGAAGGGCTTTGGATTCCATCTCGCGACAGCGGTAAAAAAATCGAACGAGCTTCTCCCAAGCGCGTAAATCCAGCTTTTTCGCCAATTCTAACGAGCTTCGGTCATTTCAGGAATATGTTTCTCGTCGAGGCTCAATGCGGATGCCCATTCAAATGCGCTTTCTGCACCAGTTCTTGGCTTGACGAGCCATTCTTCAACTTTCCAGCGGACAACATCGATACAATTTACCAAGAATTCGGCCAAAAGGCTTCAAGAATTGGGCTTGTCGGATCTGCAATCGCGGAACACCCCGAACTGGAGCTTATGATACGACGTTTTGCGGAACGCGGAATTTCTGTGCACCTCTCGAGCATACGATTGGACCGTGTTTCGGACGAGGTCGTGCGGTTATTAGCGAAAGCAGGCTCAAAAACAGCGACTTTCGCGCCGGAAACAGCGTCCGAAAGCCTTGCGAAGCGCATTCGAAAATGGATTCCCCCCGATTCTATAATCGAACACGCGCAAAAACTGTCATGCTTAGGGTTCGAAGAAATGAAATTATACTGGATACTCGGTCTGCCGGACGAATCGGAGAGCGATATCGAGATTTTGGCCGAAACAATTTCCAGAATTTCAAATGCTGTGGATATGCGCATTTCATGCAGTATCAACCCCTTTATTCCCAAACCTCATTCCCCCTTCGAGAGCGAAAGAATGCTCTCGCACGATGATCTTTCACGGCGTTTCACCGAGTTGAAATCGCGACTAAGAGGCCTTAAAAAACTTAATTTGGAGATGAATTATTCCCGTAGAAGCCGTCTCTCGGCGGTTTTATCGATCGGCGGACGAGAGCTTGCCCCGGCTATTCTCGAAATGTCCGAACGCGGAATTAAAGGCTCGCTTTCTCGAATCGACATCGATCTTGACGGCGAAATTGTCGCTCAGCAAAACACGGAATGGTCAAGAATAACTTAGCGAAGAAACGGCACGGTTATGCTCGCTTGCATCAGAAAAAGAACTTGCGTATCGGAGCCTTTTTCTTTCATAGCCATATCGATTGCTTTCTGCACAGTATTTACAGGCTCGATTAGCGCCGTGCGGACAACACTGTCTTTTAGTCCTGTTACTGCAAGCATTCGATATTTGTTTGCGGCGTCTATAAGCTTGACTATCTTGTGATATCCTAATTTATAACCTTTTGCAACTTCCGCAAGCATTTCACCTTGTGTTTTACAGGCGGACATCAGCCTGTGGAAAGTATCAGGGCCGATTCCATCGCGGCATTCCGACACGAGAATTAGGATTCCGCCTTCTTCGAGGGCTAAAAGAGCGTGTTCGAGCGGCTTCTGAAGCTGATAAAGATCGGCATCGAGGGGATTATTAGCAACCGCGACGACAATTTCGTATTTCCGATCGATTTCGAGGCAATAAACCTCGCGGGCACGCTCCACTGCGGCCTCGAATGAGGTTACTATGTTCCCCGAATCCACTGAAAATATTTTTCCTGACCTGTCGGTTATAATCTGAACCGAAAATATAGGCTTTCTTGCAAGGCAGGCGACAGCATCGACCATCCCCTCGTGAACAGGATTTCCATCCAAAGCAAGCGGCTTCGAATAGGGAGACATGGCGAAAGAATGGTTGCTTTCGATTGTCTCGAAGCTCGCCACACCGGGCAATATCGACTTCCTTCCGCCGGTGAACCCCGCAAAAAAGTGTGGCTCGACCGAGTTTATCGTAATCAGCCTGTCGGCCTCGAGAACTTTACGGTTGATGCGTATTGGATAGCCCTCGCGTGCGAAACCGATAGTGAGCATCTGATCGATCGCGCGTGAATCGTGGATTTTAATTTTTTCGCGCAATTTTTCGAGATGATGTCCGAAAATTTGACGCATTTCGTCATCATTTGGTGGCCGGTGGCTTCCGGTGGCGACGATAAATCCGAAATCGCCGCCTTCGAGATAGGGCAAAATCACATCGAGAACAAGCGGTGTCGGAGTCGAACGCATGCCGTCGTTGACGATTATCAGCGTCATTCCACTGCCTAATAGAAACTTTGATAGTGATATCGAATTTGGAGGTGAGTCAATGGATTTTTTGATAGTCTCGGCTTCATCGCGAATTTCGACATCGTTAGCGAACAGAACCGCACCAATATTGCGCTCTGGAATATCGACAGTCTGGAATCCGCCCGCATAGGGGATTTCAATCTTCATATTTGCCTACTTTTTTACTGTTGCTATGCCTGCCTGCCCAAACATCTTCACGACGAAGGGCTTTTCGCGCCGAATATGGATAAAAAATTCCGTTTTTCCGATTATTTCCTGCGATTTCAGCCATTCCCAATCGATAAAACTCATCTCCGAAACATATGGCACATTGAAATAGCCGGCATTCATCGCAACCAAATTGTGAAAGAAATGCGTCCCCTGAGAAGGCTCGACATAATAACCCTCGATTCCGGTTTCGACGACGACCTTCGCACAATCGATGTCCGACCATCGAACCGGCACACCCAGCAAACGGTCGCGTGAGCCCCATCTCCCGGGGCCGATGAGGATATATTCGCGGTTTTCCGAGTTCATTTTTCCGTTTAATAACTTGATTTGTTCGAGCATTTCTATTGTTCGTGTTTTATCAAATTTGTCAGGATCGATAAAGATGATGTCGCGAAGATAATCGATGACGCCGTTGCCCATCCCTTTTTCAGTAAAAAGCCAAAGTTTGGAGTGGTCTATCTCCTCCGGCGGAGTGAGAATTCTATCCGAATGAACCGACAGCGGGCGTATCTGCAAAATGTAGAAGATCGATTTCTCATTTGAATTATCGGAAATATCGACCGCGAATTCGATTTCGACCGGAACTCCGAAAGCCAGCTCGCCGATTTCCAGAAGCTCCGTCAATATCTGCGCGAGTGGAATGTAGTCGAATTTGAGAATATTTGAGAAATTCAGAATTCGCGGCCCGGGATGATCGATGCCGTCACGGATGCGCTTATCTTGGACATCCCAGACCGAAGCGATGTATCTTAGTGCGCCTTGATCTTCCGCAGTTTGAAGGTCGAGAATCGAATAGGTGGCCTCTTCCCCGCTCATAAGGTCGAAATCGCCTTTTGCCATGTTGATCGCAAAAAACTGCCTTTGTGAGTTTTGGACGATGTCTTCGGGCGGCAGTATATCTATTTTGGGATATTTCGGGCAAAAGCGAAATACATTTTTGCCGGAAACAACCCACGCGCCAAGCCCCAGCGCAATGGAAGCCACGCCGTCATTATTCTTGACATATGATGTAGGATAATAATTATATGACTGCGCGACCCCGGAAATATGCGGATAGTAGTAATCGCCATGCCTCTGGCCTGCAATGGTCTGTATTATCACAGCCATTTTTTCTTCCTCGGTGCGATAGTGAATTCGGCGAGTGTATCCGCGGGCGTCTTCGAGGCAGGTCGATGCGAAAACCAGTTTAATCGCAGTCTCGAGATTTTTCAACCGGACATTGGGATCAGTGTGATTATTCGGCAACATGTATGTCTGATATATTCCAGCGAAGGGCTGTGCGAGCGAATCTTCGAGAAGCCCGGAGGAACGAACTGCTATAGGCTCGTCTATGTGTTCGAGATAGACAACGAGTTTGCTTCTAAGTTCTTCGGAGATATCGCCTTCCACGAAACGCCGCTTCACCTCTTCATCTTGAATTTTCGCGCCTTCGTCAGAATTGTGCCCCAAAGAGCTGACCAATAGGCAGTTATCGCGGATAAACCGGTCGTATTCCTGAGTTCCAATAAAAACGGTGCGAGGGATTTTCACACGAACATCGGGAAATCTCGTGTCAAACTCCATCGTGGTCAAAAGCGCGTTCAGGAATGCAATTCCTCTTCCCTTTCCCCCCAGAGAGCCCTGTGAAAGACGCGTAATTTCACTGTCGAGGTTGAGATTGCTTTTCTCGAAATCTACTATTTTGCCGCGGCTTCGGATGTTGCGAACTTTCTGAAAGAGATTTATCAGAAAACTTCGAATAGCTTCGGAGTCCTTGAAATCCGCTATAGTAAGGGGTTTGATGCCTTTTGCAACTTCGATTTCGCCGTGGGCAATCAGCCATCTTGAAAAGTCGTTTCTGCCGGAGTGATAAAGCAATACCTCGTCGGGGATTTCATGGAGCATCGCCTCGAATTCATGCATGGTCGAGGCTTTCGCGAACTGGTTGCCCTCGGCGTCACGGAAGATAAAATCGCCAAAGCCGAGATTGTAATGAATAAAATCGCTAAGTTCCTGCAAAAGCGAGGGGGAATATTTTCTAATAAACCCGACATCCAGCTTAGCAACCTCTTCCGACATCTGATCCTGCGAAGACTGCATCAATATGGGCATATCGTAACCGCGATCTTTGAGCAATCGTGTCAGCTCGATTCCAGCACGTTCGTCGATCTCGCCGCCTTTTGGATAGCGGATATCTGTGATTACGCAAAGCAAATTATCGCGATATTTCTCGCATATTTCTACGGCGTCCTCGAATGTGTGCGCCATAAGGATTTTCGGGCGAGTCCGCATTCGGTAGTTTTTCTGAACATCGTTAAGCTCTTCGGAAATAAGGCGCTGAACCTGAAGCATAACTTCCTTATATAATTCGGGCAGAAATCGCGAATAATAGAAAATGCTGTCCTCGACAAGCAGAATAACACGAACGAGACCTACCTCTGTATCGTGTTCGACATTAATCATATCCTCGATGAATTTTATCATCGCGAGAAAAACCTTCGAGTCGCCGCTCCAAAGGAAAACATCGTCGATAAACTCCATCTCTGGGCTGGTTTTATCGATAAGCGAGGTGTCCGATTGGACATTGAGAAGCAGAAGCACGGGCATATTCGGACGCCTATTTTTGGCCTGTTTCGCAAGCTCGAAAGGTGTAACCTCGCCGATATGCATCATCGTTATTACCATGTCGAAATTTCGCTCGGCGAGCATATCGAGAGCTTCTTTGCCGGTCGGGACACTGGTAATCCGCGGAACCGAAGTCAGGTTTAGCTGGTGGTATTCCCCAAAAACCTGCTCGGAAAATCTGCCGTCCTGCTCGAAAATAAATGCGTCGTAGAAAGTCGATACCAGAAGAATCTCGCGGATTTTGGCGGGCATCAGCCGGTGGAAAATATCTTCCCCATATTTGAATTTATTGTAGTATCTGTAGAGTTCTTTCTTTTCCATTTCGTTCTTTCGGGAAGGTGGTCTAACTATTTAATTTACATCATTGGAAGTTTTTTTTCCAGCATTATTTATCGATTACATCGAATTTATCTCGAATCGAATCGGCCTCTTTTCCAGCCTATCCGTGCAAATGCGGCTTTTACTTGACTATATGCATGCCTACCTATATAATATTGAGATATTTGGATTGTCAAACTGAAAGGAAATAATGTCTGTATTGATTGTCGGCTCTGTAGCGCTGGATTCTGTTTCTACCCCCTATGGTCGCGTCGATGACGCTCTCGGCGGAAGCGCGACCTATTTCTCGCTTGCGGCGAGGCTGTTTTCCAAAGATGTCAACGTGGTTGCTGTCATTGGAAACGATTTCCCCCAAAAACACACGCAGATGCTCTTGGGTAAGGGTATTAATCTCGACGGTCTCATGACCTCCGAGGGCAAAACCTTCCGCTGGGCGGGCGAATATAGCGAGGATTTCGGCGACCCGCGAACTTTGGATACACAACTTAATGTCTTCGAAAAATTCGCGCCGGTGCTTCCAGAACACTATTGCGGTTCGAGCTTCGTATTTTTGGGCAATATCGACCCATCGCTTCAACGGCAAGTTGTGGCGCAGGTCAAATCGCCCATGCTGGTAGCGGCAGACACTATGAACTTCTGGATCGAGGGCAAACTCGACGAGCTAAAAGCGCTTATGAGGGACATCGATATGCTTCTGATAAACGCACTCGAAGTCCGAATGCTATCCGGCGAAAAAAGCCTGTTGGCCGGCGCGCGCATGGTGCTCGAGATGGGGCCGGAGATACTTATTGTCAAACGCGGCGAATCGGGCGTGATGGTTGTAACAAAAGACGATATTTTCGTGATGCCGGCCTTCCCTATCGAGCAGGTTGTCGATCCGACCGGCGCGGGAGATAGCTTTGCGGGAGCCTTTATGGGCTATTTGGCCTCGCGCGGGAAAGTTGACTTCGAGGAGATAAAACGTGCCGTGGTGGCAGGATCGATTGTCGCCAGCATGAATGTCGAGGGGTTCAGCGTCGAAAAATTAGCCGCTATCAACATCGGCGACATCATCGAACGCATGGAAGAATTCCGCCGAATAACTGATTTCACGGTTCCGGAATTCGACTGAGATGACCGAATTCCGAGGTCGGCAGAGAAATTCCACTAACGTCGATATCTGCGTCGATGGCTTTATGGACTGGATTCTGACCGAACGCGGACTGGCTGAAAATACCATAGAGAGCTATCAGAAGGACATCGCCGATTTCACACAACACCTTCGCGATAAAGAGATTTCTGATATTACGGATATTTCTCAGGTCAATATAATTGGGTTTCTGCGAATGCTGACAGACATAGGCCTATCGACGAAATCGGTGGCACGGAAACTTAGCAGTATTCGAGGCTTTTTCAGATACCTTCTTCTCGAAAGCAAGCTCGAAAAGGACCCAACCGAGGGCGTGGATATGCCAAAGCTTCCAAAGCCTCTTCCCGACGTCATCTCGCCGGAGCAAGTCGATTCTATCCTGAACGGAGTCGATTTGACCCATCCGAGAGGGCTTGGAATTCGCGACAGGGCTATTCTGGAGACCCTCTACGCCACCGGAGCGCGCGAATCGGAGGTTATCGGCCTGAAAACACAGGACGTTTACGACGACATAGCTTTCGTGCGCGTTTTCGGCAAAGGTAGCAAAGAACGGCTCGTGCCCATCAACGATTCGGCTTTGCATTGGATTAGCCGTTATCGGCGGGATGTCCGTCCCGGGTTAACATCGGAAAAAAGGACGCCGGTGCTTTTTCTAAATATACGCGGAGGCCAGCTGAGCAGAATGGGGCTTTATAAGATAGTCCGCAAATGGTGCGATAAAGCCGGTTTGCCGGAGGTGCACCCGCACACTTTCCGCCACGCCTTCGCCACCCATCTAATCGAAGGGGGCGCCGATTTGCGGGCTGTTCAGGAGATGCTCGGTCACGCGGACATCAGCACAACGCAGATTTACACGAATATAAGTAGAGAACATCTTCACGGAGTTTATCAAAAATTTCATCCGAGAGGAAATCGACAAAGTTGAAAAGAGCTATTCTTATAATATTCGCAGTTGTGGTTGTTGCAATGCCGCTTTACGCGCAGGTTCGAGGTTCGGGCAATTTGGGTGTGCCTTTTTTTGAGGAGGACTTCGCATTTTTCCCGGGAGACTCTTTCGGCAAAAGCAATCTGGAGGTGTATCTGCGAATTCCCCAAAACAAGCTTCAATTTCTGAAAATCTCAGATGGCTATATCGCGCGGATTGATGTTCTCGTAGCGCTTTTAGACGGTAATCGCCTTGTAATGCGCACGGATCGAGCGGATTCTGTTTACGCGGAAGAGTATTACGACGCGCATTCTACGGAGATTTTCGTTCCAAAGGCCTTTGTCCTGCGCGATCTCGACCCCGGAAAATTTACCTTACGCATGACAATGAAAGACCGCGAATCTCGCAATGAGCATACTCGAACTTCGGAAATTGTAATTCCGCGATTCGACACGAAAAACAGGGTCGAATTCAGCTCGATTGTTCCGGTCGAGAACGCGGAGTATCGCCGTGCAAGCGCATATCCGGCTATCGGCGTTTTTGAATACGAATTCGAGATTTCGGTTCCGGAAAATATCTTTGGGGAGGTTATCTGCAAAATTCTCTATTCCGAGGACGATCTCGCCGAAACAACATCGATTTCCGAACACGGCAAACATCGAATTAAAGGTTGGTTGCCAGTATCGAACGAAATCGCCGAGTTTGTTTTTTCCGCGGAGTTTTTTTCGGAAGGAAAATCGCTCGCAAAAACCGAGAAACAGATAACTCTCGTCCGCACTGGATATCGAAAAAACGCCTCTAACGACTCCGAAGCGGTTGAGCAATTGGATTTAATCGGAACCGGCAAAGAGATGCGTGAGTTAAGAAAAGCTCTAAATGCAAAATCGGATGCCTTAGATAGCCTAATCGAGGCATTTTGGCAGGAACGCGACCCGACTCCGGAGACGGAAATCAATGAGGTGCGCGAAGAATTTTATCGCCGAACTGAAATCGCGAATGAGCGCTATGGCGGCTATCGCTCCGGGTGGAGCACCTCAAGAGGCCGAATATTCATCCTTTACGGCGAGCCGGACGAAATCGAAAGACGACCCTTCGACCTTCAATATCGCGCACATGAGGTATGGTATTATTACAACCCCCGCAGAACCTTCTATTTCGAGGATCGAATCGGGGATGGAACCTACGAACTAATTTATCAGGAATGATGAGGACACTATGAAATTCCGAATCCTGTTGTTATTTATTATTGCCTCAACTGGAATTATAGCAAATCAGGGTTTTGCTGTAGATGTTAATGTTTTTTCGAGCAGAGACATCGAAACCGAGGGAATCGCGGAGATTGTCTGGTCGGTAAATCGTGGAGATTTGAGTTTTGTGCGGACACAAAACGGCTGGGCGGACACGTTGGAGTTTGTAATCTCCATTTCAGAAGGCGGCGGCGTAGTTTCGGTCGATACTGTTCGTCGCATTGTCGAAATGACTCGCGGTTCGATGGTTACCGAAAGTTTTCTTCTATTTGATAAAATATCGGCTGTGCTCCCCGTCAACCGGTCCTATATCCTCGCAATGGAGATGCGCGACATCGGCAAAGGGCGCAGTTATAGCATCGAGAGAGCATTTTGGATGCCCGATTTCCATGGAGAGCTTGCCCTTTCGGACATCATGCTGATAGGCGAAATAGACCATAACGCCGCAGATGGCCTTTTCACGCGCAATGGCATTAAAATGATACCGAATCCTTCGCGCATTTTCGGCGGTGCATTTCCGATTCTCTATTATTACCTCGAAGTCTATTTGGCGAATCCCGGCGACGAAATAACGGCGAGATGGACAATTTTCGATTCCGAGCAAAATTTAATCCACGAATCCGAACCCGAAAATTTTGCCGTGGAATCGCCAGAGTTGTTCATTCTTAACGGTTTGGACGTAACCTCGCTGGAACCGGGTAAATATCATCTCGATATCGAGGTTACAGCTTCGATTTCCGATGCAAAAATCAACACAAGAAAAAGCTTCATAATCCCGGAGAAGTTCGTCTTTAGCCCCTCGCCCGAAACATGGAACGTCGAGCAAGAATTCCCTTACATCCAATATTTTTTGACGAAATCGGATAAAGACCTATACAATGCCCTCACCGATGACGGCAAGCGCGAATTTATTCGTAGATTTTGGGAAGAACGCGACACATTGAACGACATCGCTGAAAACGTCTTCAGGCGCGATGTCATCGGAAGATGGCATGTAGCAAACTCGGCTTTCGACGAAAGCGGCGGTATCGAATTAAATGGTTGGAAAACTGAGCGCGGTAGAGTATATATTAAGTTTGGCGAGCCGAATTCAATTGAACGTAAACCGATCGAGATGGAAACAAACCCATATGAGATTTGGGAATACTTCGATTTGGAAGGCGGCGTGATATTCGTTTTCGCGGACATCCGCGGGATAAATAGCTGGCGGCTCGTTCATTCGACTTCCTCCGGCGAATACTACGATCCGAATTGGTTGGAAAGGCTCAAAAACCCGCAGAGCACAATTCGTTCGACTACGAACGAGTAGTTGTTAGCCATCGAAGGGATGGTGGAATATGGAACCCAGCGAAGTAATTACAAAAAACAGGCCGTATATCGAGAAAGACCCCGGCGACCCACGTTTTGCGAGGGTTGGCGAGGCTTTTTTAGAAATGGGCGATTTGAAAAATGCCCTCGCCGTTCTCACACGTGGGGTTAAGGCGAATCCGAGATACCCAACCGGCCAGCTAATCCTCGCCCATGGCCTAAGACAGGCGGGGTATCTTCCGCAAGCGAAGGAGCGTCTTAAGGTCGTTCTACGCCTCGATTCATCGAATATTGCGGCTTTGTGGCAATTAGCCTCGATCGCTTTCGAAGAGGGCGAAGATGATGAGGGCATCAGGAATTTAAAAAAAATAATGCTGATAAACCCCTATCTTCCCGAGGCTCGCAACGAGCTTAAAAACCGCACCGGCAAAGAATTCGGCCCCCCTCAACCGCCGAAACCGAAAATCGAGCCGCAACTCCCTGTCCCAACCGCACAGGAAGGCCCGATTGTTATCAAAAAGGACAAAGAGGAATTCGAAAACGACCTCGAAGAGATTCAAGAGGTTGCTGTTGCCGCCACGGAGCAAGCATCGGCAGTTATTCGGGAAGAACCCGCCGAACCCGAACCGGAAATTCATACTGAGGAATCCAAACCGGCAGAATCGGAAGAATTCGAGGAGCTATTTGAGATGGATGTCTCCGAAATGGAGGTTGTCGAAGAAGCGCCGAAAACCGAGCATGCGCCAATCGCGGAAGAATCTTCGAGTTTGAACGAGTTCGAAAAACAGCCAACCAATGCTCCGTCTGTCGAAACAGCTCCCCAAAAAATTGAAGAACCCACAGCAAGCGCTGAAAAAGTTGTTGCCGAAGCTCGAAGCGAGACACCAAAAGAAGAGACTCCGCCCAAAATCGATGAAGAAAAGCCTATCTGGGCTGTCGAATCGAAGGACGCGGAAGAAGAGTTTCTAAAAGGCGCAGAAATTATTATCTCCGAGAATGCGGTTCTTTTCGAGGAGACAAAAGATGAAGAGCCTCTCCACAAAGATGAAGAAGACTTAGTCGATTTCGGCTCATTGTCTAAGAAAAGAGAACCAAAAACGGAGAATATCCCCTCGCCAGAAAGCTCAGAAGAAGCTTCTGAAGTTGTTTTCGACGAAACCTTTACTCCGGATTTCAGCGAAAAACCCTCTGTTGCAGAAAGCCGTCAGGAAGCTGA
This sequence comes from uncultured bacterium, assembly GCA_964459995.1. Taxonomy (GTDB): domain Bacteria; phylum UBP14; class UBA6098; order UBA6098; family UBA6098; genus CAZSHG01. The sequence goes on from CAYWOR010000002.1 coordinate 125,770, forward strand.
GATTATCGATGAAAGCTTGCCGGACACCCAACAGGAGGAGGTTATCGAGGTTTCAAGCCCCGAGGAACTGGCGAGGCTTATCGCCGGCGCAGAAAATCTTGTTGAGACCGCCGAGACAGAAGAGCAAGAAGCGGTCTCGGAAGAGCCAATCGAAGAGGATTTTTCAGCCAAGCCTGACGACCCCGATACCGAATTCCCGGATTTCTTCGGCGAAGAGCCTGTGGAAATTGAAAACACCGAAGATATTTTCGTTGACGATACTGAAACACTCTTTTCTGATGAAAAGCAACCCCAGAAAATTGAAGAACCATTGCCCGAAAATATTGCCGAGAATCCTTCGGAAGTTGAAACTGTTCAACCCGAACCTCAAAATGACGAACTTGACCTGTCCGAATTTGAAGAATTAGTCTTGGACGATGCTGGAGAGCCTTCAGAAATAGGAATATCGGAATTTGCAGATTTAGAGGTTGAAGAAAAAACCGACACAACCGAAAATCCCGAAATTGAAGAAATCGAAATAGAGGAAAGAACCCTCTCTGCCAAACAACCTGACGACGAAGAAAAAATAAACGGGCTAATAACTCACAACAGTTTCGAAGCGTCTTCCGATGTAGAAAAAGAACAGATAGCTGGAATTATTAAAAGCGGCGAGTTTAAACGCCCCGAGGTCCTCGATGACAGCATCGAAGGGCTTCTCGCACGTGAGGAATTCGTGCCGGAAATCGTCGAAACCGATTTCGAAAAAATCGAAGGATTGGATGTAAATAGGGAGTTTGTGCCGGATTCACAAGATCGACCGGAACCCGAGGAACAGGAAGACGAACCGGAGCCAGAGCTTTACACTGTAACTATGGCCGAAATATACGCCGCGCAGGGGCAAATCGAAAATGCTGTTTGGATTTACGACAAAATTCTCGAAAGAACCGATATCGAAGAGGACAGAGCGCGAATCGAACAGAGAGTGGCGCACCTGAAAAAGAGCCTCGAAGGCGGGGCGTAGTTGCCTTTCGATTTTGGAAATAGGACTTTGGCGGCGCCGCTTGCGGGTGTCTCAAATTCCGTTTACCGCCGATGGGCGCGAAGATTCGGCGCGGATATTGTTTTTACAGAGATGGTATCTGCCGAAGGCCTTCGCAGAAACGACCGCAAAACTCATAACTTGTTGCACTACACTGAATTCGAGCGCCCCATTTTCGCGCAGATATTCGATGATTCGCCCGAAGCTTTATTCGACGCCGCTAAAATTGTCGAGGATCTCGGTTTCGACGGCATCGATGTGAATCTGGGGTGTCCGGCGAAGAAAGTCGTAAGCAAAGGTGCCGGCGCGGCGCTTCTGAGGGATGTTCCAAAAGCCGTCGAAGCGGTCGAGAGCGTTGCGAAGGCGGTTCGGATTCCAGTCTCTGCTAAGATGCGATCCGGATGGTCTGAAGGCGACGAGTCAGCCTTAGAGATAATCGAAGCGCTTAACCCTATGGATTTGGCATTTGTTACGCTTCACCCGAGAAGCAGGGAGATGATGTTCCGCGGAAAGGCCGACTGGAGATTAATTTCACGCGCGGTGGAAATGGCAAAGATGCCTGTGGTGGGCAACGGAGACATATTATCCGCTTCGGATGCCATGAATATGGTGTCGCAAACAAGTTGCGCCGCCGTAATGATAGGCCGTGGTAGCATGGGTAATCCTTGGATTTTCAGGGACATCTCCTCAGCGCTTGCAGGCACTACAGCGCCGCCTCGACCTTCAAATTCGCAGATAGTGAGAGCCTGCAGGGAATATGTCGAGGAATTGGTCGATCATTTTGGAGCTTATACCGGATCGAATCTGGCAAAAAAGCACATAGTATGGTTCACATCCGGGTTACCAATGGCGAAAAGCCTTCGTATAGAGGTTTTCAATGCAACTTCCGCGAAGGAAACTCTCGATGCAATTGATGCTTATAGAGTTTTTATAGAACAAAATTATGAAAATTCTGTCAATTTAACAAAGGCGGTCAAATGCCTATAGAATCAATCGGGGAGATAACGGCGGTTCAGCAAATAGCCGATATGACTTTTAGAGTAGTCGCTCAATGTCCGGATATCGCAAAAACTGCGATTCCAGGGCAATTCGCCATGCTCGGTTTCGAATCGCCGCTGTTCGATCCCTTTTTGCGTCGTCCGATGTCTTTCGCGAACTCGGAATTCGGGCGCGTGGAATTTATTATTCGTGTCGTCGGCTGGGGAAGCGCTCTTTTGGCAGATTTGAAACCGGGAGAGAGAATTCCAATCCTCGGACCTTTGGGCAATGGTTTCCCTGAACCCATCGACAAGGCGATTTTAGTCGCCGGAGGCACCGGTATCGCGCCTTTGGCTTTCGCGGCAGGGCGATGGAAAAAGACGGTTATAATATACGGCGAACGCACCCAAGATAACATCTGCACCCTTCACAACGGCATCTGCGAGAAAATTATCGCCACCGAGGACGGCTCCGTAGGACAGCAGGGATTGGCAACAGATTTCCTCGAAAACGAGCTGAAAAAGGGCATCGCCAAGGTTTACACCTGCGGTCCGATGCCTATGATGAGACACGTTGCGGAAATTGCATCCGAATACGGCACCGAGTGCTTCGTTTCGATGGAGGCCAAGATGGCATGCGGAATAGGCGCTTGCGCAGGATGCGTTATCGAAACAAAAACCGGCTATAAAAAGGTCTGCTCGGAAGGCCCAGTGTTCGAGGCTTCCGAGATAATCTGGGAGGCTCTCGATGATTGACCTCAGCGTGAAAATCGGATCGCTCAACCTAAAAAATCCGGTGATGACGGCCAGCGGATGTTTCGGCGTGGGCAGGGAATATTCGCAGTTATACGATGTTTCGCTCCTCGGCGGCATCGTTACAAAAACTGTTACCCTAAAACCGAGAACCGGCAATAAACCGCCTCGCCTATGGGAAACTCCCGCGGGAATGCTAAATTCCATCGGACTCGCAAATCCCGGAGTGAAAGGATTCATCGAGAAAGAAATCCCCTTCCTCGAAGCGCTGGACACCTTGCGCGTTGTGAGCGTCGCCGGTCAAACAATCGAAGAATACGCGAAAGTAATCGAGAAACTTGACAAACAAAGCGCTGTGGATGCTTTCGAGCTGAATGTCAGCTGTCCGAATGTCGAAAAAGGAATCGCTTTTGGGACAGAACCGGAAGTCGTGGCCGAGCTGGTAAAAAGGTGCCGCGAATCCACTTCCAAACCGATTTGGGTCAAACTGACCCCGAACGTAACAGACATTACAGCCCCCGGCAAAGCCGCAATAGAAGCCGGTGCGGAGGCATTGACCGCAATCAACACGGTTCAGGGGATGGAAGTGGATGTCGAATCTTGTAAGCCTATGATAGGCAATGTAATGGCTGGCCTCTCCGGGCCGGCGATACACCCAATCGCAATGGCGAAGGTCTATCAATTGAAGCGCGCGCTTCCAAAAGCCCATATTATCGGTGTTGGAGGGATTGCCTCGTCGAGAGATGCCATAGCAATAATGATTGCCGGCGCGAATGCAATTCAAATCGGATCGGGGCAGTTTCCAAATCCACTTCTGCCGCTTTACATCCTCGAAAGCCTCGAAGGATACTGTATTGCGAAAGAATATGATAGCATTACCGAAATAACAAATAGCATTGTTATCGAATAAATTGAAAATGCGGCATTTCATAACTCTTTCCGCACTCATCGCGATTCTAATGGCCTTCGGATGCGCCTCTGCACCGAGATATGTCGCGAGACGCGCCGTCAAAGGCAAACCGGGGCAGTTCACTTTCAAAGAGCAGGTCGGAATGGCAAGCTATTACGGCGCGGAATTTCACGGCAGACCCACTGCAAGTGGCGAAATCTTCGACATGAACGCCCTAACATGCGCCCATAGAACCCTTCCCTTGGGAACCAAAGTTCGTGTTACGAATCTCGAAAACGGAAAAAGTGTGATCCTAAAAGTGAACGACAGAGGCCCTTTCGTGGACGGAAGAATCGTCGATTTATCCCGCGGAGCCGCAGAAAAGCTGGAGATGATCCAATCCGGAATCAGTATCGTGAAAATCGAGGTTATCAAATAATTTGAAATCAAAACGAGAAAATATAAAAAACCTTTTGATTTTTTCTTTTTTACAACTAATATTGAAATTTGTATTAAAGGGTCGCGAAAGTTCATTGAAGTTATAAATGGCTTGCGTTCAGCTTTTTTATTATCTATATTATTATGACAATTGGCTTCATTGAGAAATATTTACCCGATTGAAGTAAACATTTCCCAACTGCGGAGGAAGTGATATGAATAAGATGCGCACGTTTTTCGTCCTTCTAACGATTCTATTGGCGGCGACGGTTTTCGCGCAGGACATCGAGGATAACATGGGCGCTCGCCCCCTCGGTCTTGGACGCGCTTTCGTCGGTATCGCCGATGACGGCAACGCGCCGTTATGGAACCCAGCCGGAATGAGCTTCTACAAAGAACGTATCGTCAGCGGTATGTTCTCGAGGCTATACTGGGGCATCGATAACGACGCCATCGGTGAGGGGCAACTCGGTTATGTCCACCATTTCAGAAAGAGCGGAGATGTAGGTATTAACGCCGTTATGCTCTTTTCGAATCTCTGGCAGGAAACCCGTATCACGGCGAGCTATTCGCACAACATCGGACGCCACCTGAGCCTCGGTGTCAACGGAAGACTCCTCAGAAACGAGGTTCTTCAGAATAACATCACATACTCGGATCAGCCCGGGGCCTCTGATCACGGCATTATCAACCCGATTAACGACCCCTTCTTCGCCAATCACGGCTGGAACAAGATGGGATTCACCGGCGATGTAGGCCTTATGTATAGGCCTAACCGCCAGCTTGCTGTCGGACTTATGGCGGCAAATCTCACTCAGCCGGACATGAGTTTCGCGGGAATCGGCGAGACCGGTCAGATACCGATGAGCATCCGCGCCGGAGCAAGCTATTGGATCCACGATCAGATTCTTCCGGCGATGGACATCCAATATCTGATGAAAGAGGTCAACGGCGGCAATCAGATTCATCACTACAACGGCCTCGAATGGTGGTTCACCGGCAAAATGATGGCGCTTCGCGCGGGATACAACGCCAGCCTCGGCGGCGAGGGATACGATCCGACAGAATTAGCCTTCGGATTCACATACCGTAGCAAAAAAGCGCTCGATCTTCAGGTCGATTACGCCTTTATCTACCCGCTTTCGGAAGTTCGCGAAACCGGCGCTACGAGCCACAAAATCTCCGCAAGCCTTCGCTTCCTCCCACCGCCCGAGAAACTATATGACTTGGCTCTCAGAAGCACTAAAATGACGATCTACCCCCGCGACGCCCAAATCGGCGAGACGATTACAATCACTGCGGTGGTTGAAAACCTCGGCGAGCGTGCGGTAAATAGCTACAACGTTAGCCTTTACTATCAGGATAAAGACCACGGCTGGACACGCGCGACGAAACATGTTACGGTTGACGAGAAACTCGAAATCGGCGCCGAAAAGAAGATCGAATTCAAGTGGATCGCTCCCGACCGCGGTCATTATCAGCTTTTCGCCACTGTCGATGACGACGGCACCATGCTTCCGGCTATCAGAGGCCAAATCGACGAAATCGACGAGGAAAACAACACCGGCGCTATCGAAGTGGACGTTTTCGGACTCCCAAAGGGAACTATCGCTCCCGTGGAAAACACCCTCGAAATCAGCCAGGTTACACTCATCCGCGAAGAAGAACCGGTTATCCCGATTTTCTTCTTTAATCCCGGCGAAGACAGAGTCGAAGAAAGATTCCATAGGCTTCAGGAGATTCTCGGCGCAAGGCTTCGCGATAACCCAGACATCGATATCGATCTTTACGGATTCTACGATCCCGAATCCGACGGCGTTACCCCCGCTTTGGGCGACCGCCTCGCGGAAAACCGTGCAAAAGCTGTTAGAAGCGTTTTCATGCGTTTCGAGCAGATTGCCTCAGAAAGAATCCATGTTATAGACCCGCTCAAATATGACGCAAGCCGTTCGAGAGCCGGTTTGCCGACCGAACATCAACCGCAGGATGTTCCTTTGGCGATGGCTGAGAACCGTCGTGTGCAAATGGTTACCCGTGTCCGCGGTTTCGAGGAATGGAAGCCGGTCATTTTCTTCGACAAATCTTCCGATAGAGTCGAAGCCACAAGCCTTAGCGAACTTAGAACCCGTGCGGCTCAGATAAAAGAAATCATGGGTCGCAACCCCGAGGTCATATTCCAGATGGAAGGTTTCGTTAGTTCGGGCGAGGTCGCTAACCGTGCCAAAGAAGTCGATCTCTCCTTCGACAGAGCATTTAGGGTCAAACAGAGACTCAGCGAAATTCTCGGCGACGATTTCGTCCAGAAATACGGCAAGCAGTTGTTCATCAGAGGCAACACCGACACCTACGCCGACCGCGGTAAGGTCGAGGTCGCTATCGATGGCGAAGGCCTCATCTACAGGCCTCTCGAGGGCAGAATGGCCGCGAAAGGCTACGAACTGAATCACGATCAAACCAACTTTGTCCATATCACAAGCGATGTCGAAGCCGGTGTCGATACCTACACCGTTTCTATCGTTGACAGCGAAGGCAAGATTTTCCGCGTTCTCTCCGCAGGCACCGGAAGCATCCCCTCCGGAGCGCCGTGGGACTGGAAAGACGCCGAGGGCAACCTCATCAGCCCGGATCAAGAATATTTCTGCAAACTCGAAATCAAAGACAGGCTTGGACAGACCTTCACAACCGTTTCCGAACCTATCGCGGTTAATGTCTCCAAAAGACAGCAACAGCTGGAAACACTCGTTATCGTCCAGTTCTCATTCGACGAGAAAATTTCGGAATCCGGTTTCCTCGAGAGCAGAGTCGAATATGTCGCACGGAAATTTATCCAGAAAGCCCTCGAACCGAAAAAGAGCCTTACCGCAGTGGTTTCCGGTCATACCGACGTTATCGGCATGGAACACCGCAACAGAGAGCTTTCAATAGACCGTGCGAGGAAGGAAGAAGAAAATCTTCGCCGCTACCTCATCTATCTCCTCGGTCTCGGCGATAATAACGAACTGAACGCCTGGCTGAGATCGCACAACACGACCCTCACCTATCAGGGCTACTCAAATAGAGAACCCTATGAAATCACAAAATGGGTCAACAATGAATTGGTCGAAGAGACAATCGGTAATAACGAAATGCCCGAAGGCAGGACGGTTAACCGCCGCGTTGTAATCGATTTTATAATGGAGAAGGAAGGAAAGCCGGAAGAAGGCGTTCCCCCGCAGTCTCTCGCCGAATAAAACCATCCCTTTGGGATTTTCGAAGCCCCCGAAATCGGGGGCTTTTTTTTAATATTAATGTTCTTTTGATAAATTGTTATTGCGCTTTTCAGTTAGATTCATTAATTTGAAGGGTAGTGTAGTTGTGAAATAAGAACTCGAAGAAACCGTGATTTTATGCTTGACATGAACATCGTGGGTATTTAACTTATTTCAACTTAATTTGATTGGGCAGGAGTATGCCCTCAAAAAAAGCAATAGAGTGAACAAGTATAACCCAAACAAAAGGAATGGAGGGTGCGTAATGCATAAGCCCGAAGTTAAAGCTTTCGTAATGGCGCTCATCGTAGCAGGCGCTTTAGTAGCGCAGGGAGTGGCCATTACGCAACCCCTTGACGGTCTGATCACCTCCGACATTAACCAGCGGGTCACCTACGTTTTCGCGGAACCCGGCGCGGTCGATCCCGCTTCGATCGTTCTTAATGTCGATGGAACTAATTACATGGTCGGCAGTCCGCGGATCACCTGGTCAATCATCAATCTTCATTATGATGTGAACCCGGCTTGGACCGAAGGATTGCACGAGCTTTCTATCACAGCAGAAGATACAACGACAGGTGGCGGCGGCGGCGGCGGCGATCGCGGTCCGATTGCCGGAACCCCCCTTGCAACAATCTTCTACGTCGATGCTACCGGCCCCTACCAGAGCGCAAGAACTCCCGGCGCAATGGGCGAAGCCGAGCCTATCACCACTACAAACATTCTTCAGCCGATTACAATCGACATCGTTGACGACATCGGTTTCATCAATGTCGCTTCGATCGCCGTCATGATCGATGGAACAATCTATGGTAACGGCGATCCCGGTGTTACAATCGACCCGATTATCGACGGCTACCAGTTCGTGTTCGATCCGGCAGGTGCCGGTGTCGTTTGGCCGGAGAATTACTGGGTCGCGGTCGAGTTGCTTTCCGCCGAGGATAGCCCTGACTACGGAATGCCCAATGCCCTTCAGGCCGATCCTGAAAACGCATGGGGATTCTGGGTCGATTCCGATGGTCCGGAATGCACGCCGGTCTATCCTATCCCCTTCTTCCGCCCGGTGGCTTGGATTGGATGTTCCGATCTTCAGCTTCAGTGGCATGTTATCGATGAAAACGGAATCAATCTCAGCTCCTTCAGAATTCAGATTAATTCGATGACCTATAACTGGGGCAACTATCGCATCAGAGTCGATACTCTCGCAACCAACCCCTACGAATGGGACGAATTCGGTGCTCCGACGGCTTGGTATGTTACCGAGGCACTTTTCCGTTTCACGCCTAATCCTTATTGGTATGAGAGTGTTGTTTACACGATTCACCCGCCCTATGTCGAAGATATCTATGGCAACGTCGGCACGGGTTGGTATTGGGGAGCTTACCCTTGGACCAGCTGGAGAATTATGTTCGACAGAACCGGTCCCGCGGTCTCGAACCCATTCCCGACCTCCGGCTATGTTACTCTCGACTTCGAACAGCCGATTAGCTTCAACGTTACCGACTTGTATGGCGGAGTCGATCCTACGACGCTTCACATGACCATCGCGTCTCCGAGTATGCCGACAATCGAATACACTTTCTGGCATCCGGTCGCTTTCCCCGAGATTACTTGGGACGGCCTTACCTTCATCTATGACCCCGCGCGCGCAGGAATCGCATGGCCGCAGGGCGATACCATCACTGTTACCATCTGGAACATCAAAGACTCCACAGAGTTCTGTGATCCCAACAATATGAGGCACGTTCCTTATATTTGGACATTCTTTGTTGCCGATGGCCCGATGGTTGGCGAAGTTATCCCCGGCGACGACGAATTCACCGCCTGCCAGAATCAGATAATCGGCTTCGAGCTTCTCGATCCGGATGGCATCGATCCGACAACGGTTCTTCTCGAGGTCGAAGGTATCGTTTTCGATATCACCTACCAGACCCTGTTTATCGACACATTCTGGGTCGGCCCGATTATGATCGTGGATACAACCATTGTTTATCCCTTCTATCAGGCTAGCCCCGGCGTGTTTAATCTCAATACCGCGCTGTTGGCTCCCGGTATCATCGATTTCGCCGATGCCATGGAAATCAACTGCCGTATCCTCTATGCCGAGGATAACCTTGGCAATCCTATGTGGAGCGGCCCATACTCCTGGCGTTTCTGGATCGACTACTCCGGTCCCTATCCCGGCGCAACCTATCCCGTCCATGGCGGCGTAACCGCCGGACCGTATCCGACCTTCTCGATGGACATTCACGATGCGGTTTGCGGTATCGTCAATCCGGCCGGTGTGAACATCCGCGTTGCAGGAATCAACTACAACCCGCTCATTCATCCGGGCGTGGATTGGGATCCCTTCCCGGGCGGCGGAACAATCACCGTTCGTAGCGATGCTGTCGGCGTTGCGTGGCCCCACGGCGCTACTGTCAATGTCTGCCTTACTCAGGCTTTCGACCTTCCGCAGTATATCTGCAATGTTTGGGGTAACCCCGGACAGGACTTGCCCTTCTGCTGGAACTTCACGGTCGATAACAACCCGCCGGTTGCCACCGTTATTCAACCTCTGAATGGCGAAGTCAGCGCTTGCGGAAACCTGCCGATCATCATCAGGGTTACCGATGAATACGGCGTCGATCCGACCTACTTCCAGATGATCGTCAACGGAATCGTCATCAACTGGGGCGATCCGAGACTCACTTGGGACGGCACTTTCCTGACCTACACCCCGATTACTCCTTATCCTGAAGGCGTTGTCGAGTGGTCATTAGCCCGCATGGGCGATATTGCCGGCAAAGTCGTCGATACCAGCCCGATTTCCGGCTGGACATTCATCGCCGACTACTCCGGCCCGATCGTTGGCTGGACTTCCCCCGCCATCGGCGAAATCGTTACGAGAGTTCCGGAATTCTTCGCTCTTGGCATCGTAGATCCCGCCGGCATCGATGTCGCCGCGGTTCAGTTCGATGTCGAGCTTTATGCTCCGGGCGAAGATGTTCCGACCGAGGTTTACAACATCACCGAAGCGACCCATCCCGGCGCGATTCTTTTCGATGCTGACCTTTCCGAGCTTTGGCTCGATTTGGCCGCCGCTGGAATAGATTTCGCATTCGAGGCTTGGAATGTCTTCATCGTTGTTAACGGCGCAGACCTTCCCGACTATGTTTGCCCTGCGGCAAACGCAATGGCGCCCTTCCAGTTCGACTTTAGCGTCGATCAGGGTTGGCATGTCGATGTCGAATTCTACGCTGGTGTTTACGATCCGGCTGAGCCTCCGACCGATATGTATGCCTTTGGCGCTTTCGTCGGCGGCACCCCGGAATACGATGCCGGTCTCGACATCCTCCTTCCGCCTCCGCCGCCCACCGAGACCCCGATTTCCTTCATCACTCCGGTTGCCGGAACACCTTTGAAGGAAGATTATCAGGGCCTCGACACGGATTCCTGGAACTGGACGATTTGGACAGGTTCCCAGACCGGATGCATCCACTGGAACCCGGCGACTCTCCCCGCTCTCGGTAGCTTCGTTATCAACGATGTTATCGATATGCGCGGCGTCGATACCTATTGCTTCGGCCCCGGTGAGGTTGTTCAGATCAACGTTACACGTAGAATTCTCGCTCTCTATCGCGGTTGGAACCTCGTTTCAGTCCCCGTAATTCCGGATGATCCGGCGATCGCGGCGGTCTTCCCGATGGTCAATCCGCTCGATGTGTGGGAATACGGCGCGGGTGCTTACACCCATCCTGAGGTCGCTCAGCCCGGTCGCGCGTATTTCGTGCTCTATACCCCGGGTCCCAGCGATCCCGATCCGATTCATTACACGATCCCCGGCGAGCCTGTCGGCACCTATACCCGCACCATTAATGAGGGTTGGGCTACGATAGGTGGAGTCTTCGACTTCGGCGGAGTTCCCGTTACGAGTATCTCGACGGTTCCCTCCGGTTCGATCTCCGGCGATATCGTTTACTATCTCAATGCCGCTACCGGCGGTTATATGTTCGACGACAAGGTCGTCGCAGGCGTCGGTTACTGGGCATACATCGATCCGCCGCACCCCTTCGGTAGCGCGCAGATTACGGTCAACGCCACCTATCGTGTTGGCGCAAAAGCCGATCTCGGAATCACTGAGAAACCCGATTGGACTCTGGACATCAATTTCGAAGGCCCGAGCGCAAGAACACTCACTATCGGCGGCCTCGAAGTCGCGACTAACGGTTTCGACCGCGGTCTCGACATGCTGATCCCGCCGCCTGTTCCCGGCTCCGTCTTCGACGTTTTCATTCAGAGCGAAACCAGAATGGCCAAAGACATCCGCGGCAACGAAGAGTGGACTATCGTAGTTACCTCGATCGAGCCGGTAAATGTCAACTGGAAGGGCACTGCCCCGACCGGTATGGTTCTCGAAGGCATGGGTCTTAGCTACGAACTCGACAGAGACGGCGATGCGGTTCTTTATCCCGGTGTTTACACCGCGAAACGCCGCGTCGATATTCCGACTGAGTTCGCGCTTCGTTCGGCCTCCCCGAACCCCTTCAATGCGGCCTGCGCAATCGCTTTCGACGTTCCCGAGAACATCAAGGTCAGTGTCGAGGTTTTCGACATGCTTGGACGCAAGGTTAACACAATCGTTAACACCGAGTTCAAGGCCGGCACCCACCGTGTTATCTGGGACGGCACCGATGAGGCCGGAAGACAGCTCTCCAGCGGTATGTATCTCTACAGAATGACCGCGGGAAGCTTCTCCGCCAGCGGCAGAATGGTTTATCTGAGATAAACCTGCCCAAAACCAAAATCAAAGCCCGTCGATCTCGGCGGGCTTTTTTTATGGATGAATATTTTTCAATCTTGAAATTAGGCAATGTGCATTCACGAAATCATAAAACCCCACAGAGCTTTGTCGAAACGCCCTTTGAGACGAGCGTAACAGCTTAAACTCGATCTTGATTCATCCTCCCACACACCCGCGCAAAAAAGAACTCGCATGCATATCGCCCTCCCCCCCCAAAAAAAGACGCGAAGGCGGTAAACCTTCGCGTCTTTGCGAAACCTACTTTATTCTAATTTTTAGAATCTATCGTAGTTATCGACATTCTGATATGCCGCCGAGAAAATTATCCCACGGTTCGGATAAACACCGCTTGTAAATCCCTCGACGAATATCTTGCTGTAATTGCTTCCAATTTTGACCGCATATGATTCACCCGGATAAAGAAGCCTTTCATTCGTCCATCCGGTTGTTCCTGCGGAATTGAAAGAGGCCAATCCCGCGATGGGAACGCCAAGGCGTTTAACCTCAGCTGTCCTGTCGCTCCATTCGGTGCCGAATAGCGATGGCGACTTGAGCGCGAGACGATTCGAATCCTCCACACCGAGATAGATATCGATTTGAGTCAGATATGTTAGCTCCATCGGATAAACTATTTGATTGTCGAAATCGATAGCACACATAACACCCGTGCCGCCGGCAACCTCCCAAATCGTGTCGGAGAACCAAATTGTCGGCGATGTATCGACCGTATTCGCAAGTGCTGAGAGAGTCGTATCGCTTCCGACGACCTTAATTGCTCTCACCGTGAAAAAGTGCTTCCTATCGCTGGGTATCCCCGTAATAGTCGTTGCAACGCCTCCAATATGATCCGCTGAAACAAGATATCCCACCAAATCCTCATTCGATAGCCCGCTGAAACCGGCGTTTTCTCGGCGATACACGAGGTAGCCCAAAAAACCGGTTTCGCTCTCATCGACCGAGGCTGTCCAGGAGAGCCTCACAGAATCTTGATATGTAAGATAAACGAGGCTGGTCGGAGGGTCAAAAACCTCCGGCTCGGGCTCCGGTTCGGGATCCGTGGAACTGCACCCGAAAATAATCAGGGCTACAGCGAGAATCAGGAGAGGGAACTTAAACTTGTGCATACTGGCCTCCTTGGCATTGTTGTTTGTTTAATGATTGTAATATAAACATTCCAGCATTAGTTGGCAATAAAAAACCGGACGCCCGAAGACATCCGGTTAGAACAAGCTATATAATCAGCTTAGTTGCCAACTACACGCCATTTTTCGATTGTCTGCATCGTCCAGCGGAAAGAAATAGAATGCTGGGCGGCATCGACTGCGGTAACCTGAATCTTGGCGAAATTGCCGTAGGCACGGCCTTTCTTGATGATTACAGAGTAGGTCTGGTTAAGACCGGGGGTAACATAGTTGGTGTATGAAGCCGCGGCGGTCGAGGGAACGACGGTGAGGTCGTTGTAGGTTGTGGCCGAGACTGCAAAACCGGTTTCGTTCGTGAAGCTTCCACCATAAACATTCGCGCTGGTGAGGTCTTCGTCGTTGTCATAGTAGAAGTCGATATACGAAGCATTACCGGAGGTGAAGCTGTAGGAGCTTCCGGTGCCGGCGGAAAGATTCCAGCCGTAGCCGGAGGGCTGACCCGAAACATAGAAAGCATAGATCATGCCGGTGCCGGTTGTAACAGTCGTAGTCGTATTCTTGACCAGAGGATCGGATTCTTCCGAACCGCGGTAGGCAACTATCTGGTATTCGCCGAGGGTTGGACTTGCATGGGTGTATGTGGTAGCGGTGCCTTCCCAAATCTCGGTGCCGTTGAAATAGATACGGTAACCGTCGAGATCGATAGTGCTACTCGGACTCCATGAGAGAACGAGACTAAGGCCGTCGGTGCCGCCGACAAGCTGAAGCGCGGTTGGCGGAACGAGGTCCTCGGTAGGTTCGTCTTCACAACCGACCATGAAAAGGACGAATGGGACGAGAAGAAGGATTAGGAATAGTTTCTTCATTTTTTTTCCTTTCTATTGTTTTGTTCGATTACTCGACTCTGGCGCCTTTAGCGGTTCCGCCGCCGGCCGGCTTCCCACCACCTGCTGGTTTGGTATCGGCAGGCTTAGTATCGGCGGGTTTGGTCTCCACAACTTTGGTCTCTTTGACTTCTTCGGTCTTGGCCGCTTCGAAATCGTTGATAACCTTTTCAAGCTCGACTACTTTCTCTTCGAGCTTATCGATTCTGGCGCCGAGACGCTGAATTTCTTCCTGCAACGCCGCGGAGCCTTCGGTCTGCATACAGCCCGTGAAGAGCACAGCGCCCAAGACTACTACGAAAATGATAGGCAATGCCTTTTTCATCGTTCCCTCCTTCGAGAGATTAGGTTGTTAATGATGCGTTTTAGCTAATTTAATATCCTGAGTCTCCAAAGTCAACTCATTTCTATATAATAGCATAATACAGACTTCGTGCCGAATTCTGACAGAGATGGACTATTTCACCACTATCTCGCCGTCGAGCATAACTGATGCGCCGTCGAAATAAAGGCTCGGTTTCAGCAGAATAGCGTCGAGATGGCTTCCCACGCTGATATTCCCGCCCATGGATTTATTATCACCGAAAGCGATATGAACCGTCCCGAGAACCTTTTCGTCTTCGAGAATGCTTCCGATTAATTTTGCTTCGTGGTTTGTGCCGATTCCAAGCTCCGCAACATTCCGCGCCTCTTTGCCGTGCGACTCAATAATCGATAGCAGGTATTCCGCGGATTTGCCGCCGGTTATCTTCGTCGCGTAGCCGTTCGCAACCTCGACGCGAATGAAGTCGCTTGGAGAAAGGATTCCGGTGTCGGCTATCGCGCCGTCGATTACAACCACGCCATTCGAGGTGCCCTCGACCGGAGCGGCGTATGCCTCCCCCGCCGGAAGATTCGTGAATGTGCCCGGGTTGCGAATAAGTCCGGTATCTGCGAGACCCTTTCTGCCTTCGAGCGAGAATGTCAGATCGGTGCCGGCAGGTGTTGTAACACGGGCTTCGGAGGCATTTGATATTAAATCGGCCATTTTGGAGGACAGCGCGGCGATTCGCTCGTAATCCGCTTTTAGTGCCCTTTGGAAAGTCTCTTCGAGGATACATGGCAGTGTCGCGCATCTCGCACCCAGTTTGCAGGCGTTTCTGCGGGCGTCGGTGTGGCTCATGCTACGCCAGGTGGGGATAAAAAGGACATCATAGTGCTTCATCAGCTCTGCGACAGCCTCTGGAGGCTCTTCAGCGTGGCTTTTCCGCGGAAGTATAGTTATGATTGCGGCGTTATCGGTCTGTTCGAGAGCGGCCTCGAAAAGCGCATTCCCAACTCTCTGAAGTTTCGTATCGGTTATCACCAAAACCGAATCCGAAGGCTTTACAGCGGCACAATCGACCACAGCCACTCGCGCGGCTTCCTGAAATTCTTTCGACATCTTCACTCCAAATTTATCTATTTTGTGTTTAGCATCAATGGCGCTGATTTCATGTCTTCCGGCAGAATTACGATGGTATTATTCGGCGAATTGACAAGCTGTTTGAGCATTTCGATTCGATACCACTGAATGTAATTAGTCGTAAGCCCTTGTGCAATAATGCGATTCGCCTCGCGTATCCCCTCGGCCTCGACAATTTTGCGCTCCTTTTCGAGGTGTTCTTTCTGAAGAATGAATTCCATCCTCCGTGCATCCTGATCCGCGGCGAGTTTGGAGTCGATGGCATCGGCAATCCTCTGCGGCAGTAAGACATTACGCATGAGAATATTGTCGAGAATGATGCCCCTATCGCCGATTAGCTCCTTTGCGCGTTCGTTGATTTCTATAACCACAGTGTCGCGTTTCACGGAGTAAATGCTTTCCGCGGTATATTTGACCACCACATCGCGGATGGCGGTGCGAAGGGTCGGGCGGATTATTTTCCTCTCGTAATCGACCCCGATTTCGTTGTAAACCCGCGGCGCTAAAGCCGGGTCGAGGCGGAACCATGCGGTAAGGTCGAGACGGACTTTGAGACCCTCGGAGGTAAGCGCGTCGATGGCGTCGTCGCCCTTCTGATAGCCCTCGGCAGAGGCGATGGACATAGTGTATTCGAGTAGCCGAGTGTCCATTTTCACAACATTTGCGAGGGGATTAACCAGATGAAGTCCCGGTTGAATAGGTGTGTTTCTCACCTTGCCGAAAAGCGCCACTACGCCGACATGTCCCGCCGGAATTACAGTTAACGAGGCGAGAAGGATTATCGCGACCACGATTATCACTATCGCGGTGATGACTGTTGTTACTGTTGCTTTTACAGGGCTCATTTTCGCTCCTTTGTTTATTTGCAGTAATTTAATGCCATTTACTGGCAAAGTCAACAGCATTGAATAGGGTCTGTGTGGGCTTTTTTTCTTGAAGGCAGATCTCACACTCGGTCTGATGCAATTTTACACTATTTTACACTATTTGCATGCAAATGTATGCAGATTTACTCTTTTGTCCTCTATTGTATTCAAATAATTTCAGATATATCCCATTCGGTGGCGAGCCGATTGTTCGATCGCTCTGCAAAAAAACCGCAGAAATGTTTCGACATATGTTACAATTTTGTAACACCCTGTTACAATTCTGTAACACTTCGGCGTGGAAGCATTCATCTTCGCGAGTTGTCATTGACCTTGACAGTGTATCTTGAAATAACTATATTTGCGGGTTATGAGTGAAAAGTGCAAAATAGAGAGCGTTGGCGGGCAGGCGGTTATCGAGGGCGTGATGATGCGCGCCGGAGAGAATATCGCGACCGCGGTGCGCCGCAAAGACGGCCGAATCGAGACCAAGACCGAGGTTCGGAAAATGCTGTCGAAGAAAAATAAGCTGTTCGGCCTGCCGATTATTCGCGGCGCGCTAAACCTTATCGATATGCTATCTGTGGGCATCTCCTCGCTAAATTGGTCAGCGGAAATCGCCGAAGCCGACGAACGCGAAGCCGCCGGTGAAGAGGCGAAAAAGACCGCGACATGGCCCTCGATGATGCTTGGGCTCGTTATCGGAGTCGGGCTGTTCGTTCTGCTTCCGATGTTGCTTTCGAAGGTTTTCGGATTCGAGAAGCATGCCTTTTTGTTCAATCTTATCGCCGGCGGGTTTCGGTTGTTGATATTCTTCGCTTATCTTATTGGAATAAGTTTTCTACCCGATATCAAGAGGCTTTTCCAATACCACGGCGCGGAACACAAGACTATTTTCGCCTTTGAAGAGGGAATGGATGTCTCAGTCGATACTGCGCGCGGGTTCACGACGCATCATCCGAGGTGCGGGACGAGCTTTATTATCATAGTCGCGGGGCTCTCGATTCTGTTTTTTGCCCTTGCGGATTCGCTGATTGCGCTGATTTTCGACTACATCCCCCCCATTTTGATACGTTTCGCGATTCATCTTGCGCTTTGGCCTTTGCTTGTGGGCTTTTGTTACGAAGCGCTAAAATTCTCCGCCTTCCTGTCGTCGAAATTCCGATGGGCGAGGTTTCTTGTTTGGCCGGGGCTTTGGGTTCAGCGCATTACAACGATAGAGCCTACGGACGAGATGCTCGAGGTCGCGATAGCATCGTTAAAAGCCGCTGTCGGGCACGAACCGGAAAATATAAATCCAACAGATACGAGCGCAAATGCTACTGGATAAGCTAAATTCGCTTCGCAAACGTTATTCGGAGATTGTCGAGGAGCTTTCCAAGGTGGAGGTGCTTTCCGACCAGCGGACGGCTTCGAGCCTTGGCAGGGAGCTTAGGAACATCGACAATGTTATGCCGCTCATCGACGAATATGAAAGTTCGTTAAAATCAATCGACGAGGCGAAGGCGATAATCGCAAAGAGCAACGATGGGGAGCTTGTCGAGCTTGCGCGCGAAGAGCTTTCGGAGTTCGAGGTGCGAATCGACGAACTCGAGCATGAGCTAATGATGGCCCTTATTCCGCCCGATCCCGACGACGGCAAGGACGTGATTGTTGAAATCCGCGCGGGAACCGGCGGCGAGGAGGCCGCGTTGTTCGCTTCCGAGCTGTATCGGATGTATATGCTTTTCGCGGAGCGCAACAGACTGAAGGTGAACAATCTCGACTCGAACCCTACGGAGCTGGGCGGTTTTAAGGAGGTCGTTTTCGAGCTTATCGGCAACGACGCCTATTCGCTGATGAAATTTGAATCGGGAGTTCATCGTGTTCAGAGGGTTCCCGAGACGGAATCCGGCGGTAGGATTCATACCAGTGCGGCCTCGGTGGCGGTCCTTCCCGCGGCGGAGGATCTCGATGTCGAGATTAATGAGGAAGAAATTCGCATCGACACATTTAGAGCCTCCGGTGCCGGCGGACAGCATGTTAACAAGACAGAATCGGCGATTCGAATCACGCATATTCCCACCGGCATTGTTGTGAGTTGTCAGGATGAAAAATCACAACACAAAAATAAGGCGAAAGCGCTTAAGGTGCTTCGAAGCCGAATTTATGCGGCTGAGCTTGAAAAGCGATCGGCGGAACGCGCTCATACGCGGCGTTTGCAGGTGGGTTCGGGCGACAGATCTGATAAAATTAGGACATATAACTATCCACAGAATCGAGTTACCGACCACCGTATCGGGTATTCGGCTTACAATCTGCCCGAGGTTCTCAACGGTTATCTCGACGATCTAATCGAGGCGCTCAAACGCGCCGATATGGAGGACGCGATCAAAGAATTGGGTTAATCACCCTTTTGTTTAAGCGCGGCTTTCACTAATTCCCTAAACAACGGTTCCGGCGTTTCGAGACGGCTAAGAAGTTCCGGGTGATATTGCGTTCCGAAGAAGAAGGTGTGTTCTGGCAGTTCCATTATCTGCATGATATCGCCTTCTGGCGTGGTTCCGGAGAAAACAAGCCCCTTATCTTCGAGTTGTGGGACGAATTCGGGGTTAACCTCATATCGGTGTCGGAATCTTTCGCGGATTTCGGATTTGCCGTAAATTTCGCGTGTTCGGGTTTTATTTTTGATGCTGACATTTTGGCCGCCGAGGCGCATTGTTCCACCCTTTCGGGTAACATTTTGCTGTGATGGCAAGATGCAGACAACCTCGTTATCGACCTCGCCGCCGTCTTCGTTAACCTCGGTTGTGTTCGCGCCACCTATTCCGCAGACATTTCGAGCGAATTCGACCACGGCGAGTTGCATGCCGTAGCAAATTCCGAGGAAGGGAATTCCCTTTTCTCTGCAATGTTTGATTATCTCGATTTTGCCCTCGATTCCGCGTGCACCGAAACCTCCGGGGACTATTACGCCGTCGATGCCTTCCAAAGCCTCATCGGTGGTGATTTTACCGCTTTCGATGCGAGTTGTTTCGAGCCATGCGATTTTAACTTTGCAGTCGTTATGTGCGCCGGCGTGTGTCAGGGCTTCGATAATGGAGGCATAGCTATCGTGAAGGCGTGTGTATTTGCCGCAGATTGCGATTGTAACCTCGCTGTTTGGTTTTAGAATTGCATCCACGAGGCGTCGCCAGTTGTCGTGTCTTGGTGGGGAATATATGTTCAGTCGTTTGTGGAGAATCTCGGTGAGACCGTCGTCGTCATAATTGATGGGGATTTCGTAAACCGTTCGGACATCCTCGCCTGAGATTACGGCCTCGATGGGGACATTGCAGAATCGGGCTATCTTTGCTTTGATATCGGGTTCGAGCGGCTTTTTCGACCTTCCGATGATGACATCGGGGAATATTCCGCGTTCGTTGAGGAGCTTGACCGATTGCTGTGTCGGTTTGGATTTTTGCTCGCCGACCGTGCTCGGGAGGGGGACATAGGTTAGATGGACGAAGACGACGTTTTCCTTGCCCTCTTCCTGAGCGAGCTGGCGAACGGCCTCGATGTATAGCTCGTTTTCGATGTCGCCGACTGTGCCGCCGATTTCGATAAGGCATATGTCGGCTTTTTCTTCGTCTGCGATGGCGTGGAGCCATGATTTGATTTCATCGGTAACGTGGGGAATAAGCTGGACGGTTGTTCCGAGATAATCACCGCGCCGCTCTTTGAAGAGTATCGACTGGTAAACTTTGCCCATTGTCAGGTTCCAGTCGAATTTGCATGTAACGCCGAGAAACCGTTCGTAGTGGCCGAAATCCATATCGACCTCGCCGCCGTCGTCGAGGACGAAAACCTCGCCATGCTCGATTGGGTTCATCGTTCCTGGGTCGGTGTTTAGATAGCCGTCGCATTTAATTGGTATGATTCGGAGTTTCGAGCCGAGAAGATGGCCGATGGAGGCTGTCGCGATGCCTTTGCCGAGGCCGCTTAGAACGCCGCCGGTGATAACGATGTATTTCGTTTTCTTTGCCATTTACGCCTCTTGTTTTTTTGGTTTTTTCTAAGATAATAGCATTGTTGAAAAAGAAAAAGGGGAAATCGGCAAATTTCCGGGCGGGTGTGTGGATTTTTTGGGAATTTAACCAGATGTGGATTTTGATTTTTCCGTATGCGATTGTTATTTATGAAGTTAGTGTGGTGTAGGTCCTGATTGTGGATTTTGAAAAAAAATTTTTCTTTCATGGTTTCTCTCGAAGCCGCCCCTTGACAATGTGTGTTCGAGGCATTAGTTTTATAATGCGAATGAACCCCCATCGACCGAGGAGTAGAAATGGGAAAAGAGACCTTCGATATTCTGATGTTGCATGGCAGACCGGCTTCGGGCAAATCGGAGATAATCGACTATTTGAAAAAAACTTCTGCGCCGAGACGGACGCATCGTTTTCATATCGACCGATTCGAGGAAATCGACGATTTTCCGATGCTGTGGACTTGGTTCGAGGAAGATGATATTCTCGAAAAAATGGGGAAACCGCGTCTTCACACGACTTCTGACGGATTTTTTAAGGAAGTTCATATGTGGGATTTGCTCATCGAGCGGATTAATCTTGAATATGGCAAGCGTTTTCGGGATGTCGATGGTTATCATGATTTTTATACGACGATAATCGAGTTTTCACGCGGGACGGAGCACGGCGGATATAAATATGCCTACAAGCACCTTTCAGAGGAGATTCTTCGCCGGGCGGCGATTCTTTTTATCGATGTCAGTTACGAGGAATCTTTGAGGAAAAATCGGAAGCGGTTTAATCCTGACAAGCCTGACAGCATTCTGGAGCATGGACTCGACGACGACAAGATGGAAGCATTATATAAGGATGTCGATTGGGATGAATTTGTCGGGGGCAACCCAAGTTATGTCGAGGTTAAGGGTGTTCGCGTGCCATATGTAACTTTTCCGAATCAGGACGATATAACGACCGGGCGCGGGGATGCTCTCGGTGCTCGGCTCGAAGAATATCTCGGCAAACTTTGGGAGAATTATAAAAGGCGGTAGTTGAAAATGAATCTCGAAAGCGTTGAGCTGAAATTTCCCGAAGGTGCGAATATTATTCTCGGGCAATCGCATTTTGTGAAAACGGTCGAGGACCTTTATGAGGCCATGATGAATTCGGTGCCGAATCCGAAATTCGGTATCGCTTTCTCGGAGGCCTCTGGAGCACGTTTGGTGCGTCATATCGGCACAGATGCCGAATTGGAAAAGCTTGCGGCAAAAAATCTTATGAATGTCGGCGCCGGCCATTGTTTTCTGATAATTATGGAAAATGTTTTCCCGATAAATGTGCTAAATGCTATTAAAGCCGTGCCCGAAGTTTGTAATATTTTCTGTGCGACCGCGAATGTGGTTGAGGTTGTGGTTGCGAGGCGCAATGATGCCGGCGCGATTTTGGGGGTTTTCGACGGCAATTCGCCATTGGGAATCGAGGACGATGAGGGAATCGCCTGGCGGATGGATATTCTTCGGCGGTTCGGTTACAAAGCCGGGAGCTGAAGGTCGAAAAGTGTGCTGAAAAGCTCGAATCTATAGGCGGTGCGGGGTTTTCGGTAGAAAATTTCGTGGCGATTGCAGTTCTTATTTTCTTGTCTCTCTCTATTTTTTCCCCCCTATATTTTATCGGCGAGGATGTTCCTCTGATTATGACGGGCGATGGTCTCGATTTCGGCGGGGCGATGGCAAGAATCTGGGGAAGCAGTCTTACGGGCGAACGCGGCGAAGGCGGTCTTTATCGCCCTTTGATGCTGACGATATTCCATTTCGAGCGGAAAATTTGGGGGCTGAATCCGGCGGGGTATCATCTTGTAAACATCCTGCTGAACACGCTATGCACGGTTCTGCTTTATTTTATCGCGAAAATCTTCCTTAAAAAGCCAATTTACGCCTTTCTTACGGCGTTATTGTTTCTCTTTCATCCCGCCCATCCCGCAACGGTTCATTGGATAAGCGCGCGTGGCGATTTGCTTTGCACGGCGGGTTATCTCGGGGGGATTTTGTTCTCGCTTCGGTATTTGCTCGGCGGCGATAGATTGAAGATTATTCTTGCAGGTATATTTTTTCTTGTCGCCTATTTTAGCAAAGAGATGGCGATAACTGCACCTGTGGTTGCGGTTCTTGCGGCTGTTTCGGTGCCGGTCGAAGCTCGTAGAGGAAGCGTTCGATGGGTTTTTGCGGTTTCCGGGATTATGGCAGTCGTTTTTTTGATGGTGAGGGTGGCGTTTCTTGGGATGTCCGCGGCTGGAGGCGGGGATTATTACCTCGCTTTCGGAAGATTTTTCGCGGTTAACGCGGCGAAGGCTTTTGGATTTCTGTTTATCCCCTTTGGGCATGAGGGCGCGGAACAGTTTATGTTCGCGAACAGAGGGATTTTTCTTGCGATTGGTGTGGTTTTTATTTTGGTGAGTTTGGGCATTGCCTTTTTCGTTTTGCGGAAGAATAGGACCGCGCTGATTTTGAGTCTTGGCGTTGTGGTGTCGATTCTACCGGTTATGGGGATGGCGATGCGGTGGCATATGTATTTGCCCTCGGCGCTGATGGCTTTGACGGCAGGTGTTCTGCTGTTTAAGAAACCGCCGAAAGCCTTTTCGGTGGGGATTTACGGACTTGTGCTCATTCTTTTCACGATTGGTTTTGCGATTCTGCGAAGCCATATCGCGAGAAGCTCGGATTTCGCTCGTGAGCTTATAAAAAGGGGAACCGAGGTGCTTGCCGCGAATCCTGAAGCGGAGGGGTTTGTATTCATGTTGTTGCCCTCGAAAATCCATCGAAATTCGACTTACACCAACGGTTATGTTCCGACATTGCAGGCGGTCTCCGGCGATAAAAGGCCTATGGTCGAGCTTCTGCCGTCGGTGCATTATGGTGATTACCGCAGTTGCGAATTCGAGTTTGAAGGTTCGAGATTGGAAATCACGCTCGATTCGGCGCAAGATTATATCGCGCCGAGAGTTAGGGATTATCTCATCGGAAAGAGAGGATTTTCCGCGGGGGAAAAAATTCATACCCAAGACGGCCTCGAACTTGAAATTGTCCAGATAAATGAAATTGGGAGAGTTTCGTCTGTAAAGTTAGATTTGGCGCAGGAAATTTTCCCGAGTGGGGCGCGTTTTTTTATTTTTCAGGGCGGCGATTGGCGTGAATTCTCTACAAATAGCGGCGCGGAGGATGATTTCGGAATAGAATCGAAGTAAACATTTGTTCTCTTTTTTGCTTGAATTTTCGCGATTTTAGCCTATCTTATGCGGTTATGAATCCTCTGAACGAAAAGGAAATCATTGCCCTCGATTTCGAGACGACCGGCCTCGAGCCTGATTTCGACTCGATAATCGAGGTTGGAGCCTACCTTTATATCGACGGCGAAGTTGCCGGCAGTTACGACACTTTGGTCAAGCCCGACAAAGCGATTCCCTATAATATTCAACGACTTACGGGCATCGACGAGTCAATGGTAATCGATGGAATCGACGAGAAATCGGCTCTCGAAAAGCTTGGAGAATTCATCGGGGAGCGCCCGATTCTCGGACAAAATGTGGGTTTCGACATCGATTTTCTGACGAAACGGAGCGCGAAATATGGCCTTCCGGTTTGGTCGGGCAAACGTATCGACACGAAACCCATCGCGAATTTGCTATTTCCACGGCTTCTGCGATACGGCCTTTCTGATCTCGCACTGCTTTTCGAGATTCGCATGGACTCGCCGCATCGCGCCGGTTGCGACGCACAAACCACCTTCGAGGTCTCGAAACGGCTCTGGCAGACGCTTCTCGCAATGGATGAATCCCTTTTTCAGCTTGTTTATAACATCGGCCGTTCGAGCGGGGATATGGAGCTAATCAATTGGATTTCGGCGGCGAAAAATTGTGGCGGGGTGGGGAAATTTAGCGCGCCTAAGTTCGATGAAACGATGATCAGCCATTTTGACAATATTATCGGCGCGCCCACAGAGCCTGGGGATTGTAAGCTGACCGAGGGGGATGTAATCGGATTTCTCGGCCCGTTGTCGCCGTTAAGTGGTGTGGTTGAGGACTTTGTGGCACGGGATGTTCAAATCGAAATGGCGCAGGCGGTTCTGGACAGCCTCGAATACGACCTTACGCTGGTTGCCGAGGCGGGCACCGGCACAGGGAAATCCTTCGCGTATTTGCTTCCGTCGATTGTTTTCGCCGCGAAAAAGGGGACGAAGGTCGTCGTTTCGACGAAGACGAAAAATTTGCAGGAACAGTTGTTTTACAAAGATCTTCCCTCGCTGAGAGAGGCTCTGGATTTCGATTTCCGAAGCGTGCTTCTTAAGGGTCGGGGGAATTATCTTTGTCTTCAGCGATTTTATCGGCTCGTTTCGGATTATAATTCTCTTCGTTTCGATGAGCGGGCGATGCTCGCGCGTTTGGCGGTATGGGCCGCAGAGACACAATCGGGTGATGTCTCCGAGGCGAATTCCTTTTATTTGAGCAAATTTCTGCCCTTATGGGCGAAAATTAGAAGCGAAGGACCCGCCTGCCTTGGGAACAGGTGCCCTAACCGTAAGAAATGTTTTGTTCAAAAGGCTCGGTCAGCGGTGGTTGACGCGCAGATTGTTGTCGTTAATCACTCCCTCCTTTTTGCTGAGATGGCGGATTCGTCGGTTTTGGGAGAGTATGATCATGCCATTATCGACGAAGCGCACGAGCTTGAGGAGGTTGCGGCTGAGCATTTTGGGGCGAGGGTTTCGAATTGGAATTTCGCGGTTCCTCTTTCGGAGCTTCTTCTGGACGGAATTACGAAAAGCGGTTTTCTTCCAGAGCTGATGGAGCGTTTGAGCGCAAATTTTGAGATTGAAGAGGATTTTCAACTGACCTATAACTCGGTCTGCTCTGGTGTCGAGACATTACGGAAGCTTTCGGAGTCGCTTTTTACTGAAATCACAAACAAGCTGGATCTTTTTTATGAGTGGCGGATTTCGCCCTATTCTCTTCATCAGAGATTTACTGCTGGCGAGGATGTTTTCGAGTTGGTGAAAAACTCGGTAAGGCGTCTTGCAGAGGCTTCTTCGCGTTTTTGCGGCGATCTTGGGATTTTTCTATCGGGGCTTCCCGAGAACGAAGATGACGAGATAGACCGTCTTTCGCGGGAAATAACCGGCAAAATGCTTAATATAAGCGAGGCCGGCGAGGCTTTGAAATTCATGGGCGAGCCTATCGATCCGGATGCGGTTTATTGGTGGGAATCACCGACGAGGCAGGAATCAATAGATTCCGTTATGTGCTGGGCACCGCTGGACATCGCGGAGAGGCTTTTCGAAGCGCTTCATTCTCAGAAGCGGTCTTGCGTTTTCACCAGTGCTACGATGTCTGTCGAAAAGGATTTCGCTTTCATCAAACATCGCCTGGGACTTGATTTGATCGATACTGACAAGGTTTTCGATATTCAACTTGGAAGCCCCTACGATTTTCAATCGCAGTTATTGGTTCTGTATCCGGATTTTATTCCGGATCCGAACGACAAGAATTTTCTTGCTTCGCTTTCAAATTTAATTGCGAAAATAAGCTCAAAGACGCGCGCTGGATCTCTGGCCCTATTCACGAGTTACAAGGCTTTGACGCAAGTTTATTCATTTTTGGCACCAACCCTTGCGGAAGAGGGTATTCTTGTTCTTGCGCAGGGTATCAGCGGCGGCAGAAGCCAGCTTACGCAACAATTTATATTCGATAAGGAATCAGTGCTACTGGGCACGGAATCTTTTTGGCAGGGGGTCGATGTCCGCGGTGATGCGCTTCAGATTCTTTTCTTGACAAAACTGCCTTTCTCGGTTCCAACTGATCCGTATTTTGCGGCTCAATGCGAGCGGATTCAACGCGGCGGGGGTGATTCTTTTCGTGAATATGCGGTTCCGCGCGCGGTGATAAAATTCCGACAGGGGGTCGGGCGTCTAATTCGCGGCGAAGAGGATGTCGGTGTTCTTCTGCTTTGCGACAAACGTCTTGTTACAAAGTATTACGGGCAGGCCTTTACAAACTCCCTTCCGGTGGATTTTCAGAGGGTTTTTTCGACTGAAGAATTAGTGGACAAGATAACTCGTTTCCTTTAATTTTTCTTTCGCAAAGCCGTCAAAGTATTATTCTTGCTGGATTCGCCTTGTGGCGAATTTTTTTTGGGAAAAATTTCAAAATAATACTTGACAGGCATTCGAGTATCAATATAATGAGTGGATTTCGCGAGTCTATATATTCATTTAACGACCAATCGCTGAGGAACAACGGATGACGCTACTAATTTCGGGCAAAGAACTTGCAAACTCAATGAAGGAAGACTTGCGTGCCCGTATTCAGAAGTCTGGCGGAACTCCGGTGTTGGCGGCTGTAATTTTCGGCGGGGACGAAGGAAGCCTCGCATACGCGAAATCCAAGGCAAAAAGCGCGGAGAAGCTGGGCATCGATGTCGAGATTATCCATCACCCCGAAGTCGATTCGACCGCTGAAGCTCTTCTCAAACTCGAGGATGTTTCCACCGATTCGCATTTTCACGGCATTATTCTTGAAGAACCTTTGCCAAAAGGCATCGACCCTTTCCCGCTTCGCGAGGCGATTCCGCCGGAGAAGGATGTGGATTGCACCACATCGGCCAATCTCGGAAGAATAATTAGCGGCGATCCTTTGTATTATCCGGCGACTCCTATGGCGGTAATCGAGCTTTTAAAGTATTATAAAATCGATACGGTTGGCAAGCATGTCGTTATTATCGGACGAAGCCGAACTGTCGGCCTTCCCCTTGCGAATATGCTTCTGCGAAAAGGCCACGGCGCGGATGCTACGGTGACGGTGTGTCACAGCAGAACGCCAAATATGGCGGAATTGACCAAGCAAGCCGATATTTTGGTTGTTGCTATGGGCAAGGCCGAGTTTGTCGGAAGGGATTTTGTTTCTGAAAAAACAGTTGTTATCGATGTTGGCACGAATTATACGGAAAATGGGCTGGTCGGCGATGTAGATTTTGCCGATGTTGAAAATTATGTTGAGGCTATTACACCGGTTCCCGGCGGAGTTGGCCCGGTAACTGTGGCAGGTCTTTTGACTAACGTTTATGGAGCATTTCTAAGACTTCGTTGAAGTGCACGAAAGGAGTTCACAGCATGAAGATGAGCAAACAACGGAAAATCGCCAGATTCGATGAGAAATACAAAGATCTGGGCGGTTTCAAGAAATTCGAGGAGATGGTAAAGGGCCTTTCCACTCTCGAAGAGATCGGTCAGCACTTCGGTTTCAGCCGTCAGAACACTGCCGGATTGTATCGGAGCTTTTTCGGCGAACCATACAACAAGATTCAATCGAAGCGCAAAGACAAGCGTGCGAAGGAAATCAAGCGCCGCTCGACTGATCTTAGTGCAAGGTTTAAGGAATATGAGAAGCTCGGGAAAGAGCGTTCGGCTCAGAAGACTTACTACACAAGAATTATCAAAGAAAAAGCAGAGAAACTCGGGATGGAAGTCGAGCTTATCGCTAACAGAAACAGTGCTGTTAAGATGAGAATAAATGACAGCTTTGTCAACATTTCTGGAACGAATACCGAGACTATCTATCACATTCCGCGGAAACGCAGGCCGAGTATTTATTATCGTTTTGCGATTACGAGCAAGCCGGTGGATTATTGCATTTTCGTTCTCGATCTTGGCGAGGAAGAGGACGAAGAACGCTATACCTATTATATCATTCCTTATGAAATGATTAAGCATTTAACGTTAATCACATTGAAGGACAGATATTCGGATTACCGCAGAAAGAAGAACGGCGATCCCCCAAGCAAATATGCTCAATTCCGCAACGCATGGCATCTGCTTCAGAAGTCTAAATAATCGATGAACAGCGTTGTTTCGATCGTCAGAACGGAGGGCTATAATGCTCTCCGTTCTCGTGTTTGCGAGCTTATGGACAATCTTGGCGGATGGGAGAATTTTGTTCGTTCGGGCGATAGTGTCCTTCTGAAAGTGAATCTTCTTTCTGCGAGACAGCCTGAACGTGGCGTTACGACACATCCCGAGGTTGTTCGCGCGGTTGCTGAGAGTCTTCTGGATTTTGGTGCGAAGGTTGCTCTCGGGGATTCTCCCGGTGGTGCGGACAAGGGGCTTGAGAGGGTTTTCCGCAATACTGGAATGATTGCGGTCGCGGAAGAGCTTGGAATCCCGTGGATAAAGTTCGAGACAGCCGGCACGAGGCAGGTTAGAATCGATGACCGCTTAACTCTTTTTCTTACGGAGGCGACCTCGGATTATGACCATGTGATAAACATGCCGAAGCTGAAAACTCACTCGCTTACGTTATTCACGGGCGCGGTGAAAAACCTTTTCGGTCTCGTTCCGGGACTTCGGAAGGCGACCTATCACAAGCTATTCCCCTTGCCAAGCGATTTTGCGAGAATGCTTGTTGCGGTTTATGAGCAATCGCCGGTAACGCTCCATATCATGGACGGTGTTGTTGGAATGGAGGGCAATGGGCCATCCAGTGGGGATTTGCGCGATTCGAATCTGCTTCTCGCTTCAACCGACGGTGTGGCGTTGGATGCGGTCGCGTGTCATCTTATCGGCATCAAAGAAGGTCGTGTAAAAACGACCCTTTTCGCGGATAAGAAAGGTTTGGGCAACGGGAAACTCGCAAATATCGATATTGCAGGCGGCAACATCGAGGATTTCGTTCTCGAACAGCCTTTCAAGCTTCCGCCGATGATGCCCGAGGCGGTAATCCCATCGTGGATTCTGCGGTTTTTCGCCCGGTTTATAAAATACCGTCCCATTCCGCTCGACGAAAAGTGTATTCGTTGCGGCGTTTGCGCAAAGCATTGTCCTGTCGATGCTATTCAAATGCATGGAAAAGAATTGCCGGACTTCGATTATTCTAAATGCATCACTTGTCTTTGTTGTATGGAACTTTGCCCCGAGGAAGCTGTCAAGCTCGATCTCAATTGGATCGCAAAGCGTATCGCCTAAAAGGGGGCATCGTCCGCCGAAGGCGGAAAGCGCTCGCGACGAACACCTTTCCCAGAAAGAATTACATATTTCTCGCCGCGAGCGCTTCTGCCCCGCGCTTTATGTTGTGCAGTTATGTTTAATGATGTAATATGAGTTTTTGCAGGGCAATTGTCCGATAAAAAAAGGGTGCGGGGCGCGATGCCCCCACTGTGTGTTACGGAAAAATTGCTGGAATAGGATCATCGAAA
The DNA here is from genome assembly GCA_964459995.1 of uncultured bacterium. Classification (GTDB taxonomy): domain Bacteria; phylum UBP14; class UBA6098; order UBA6098; family UBA6098; genus CAZSHG01. The sequence goes on from CAYWOR010000002.1 coordinate 155,422, forward strand.
GATTGAAATTCGAGGGTCCGGCCTTCGGGGTCTTTCGCCCAGAAATGGTAGATTTTGTATTCTTGGTTTTCGCGCGGCGGGGCGTCTGCGATATCTGATAGCATGGAATAAGTCGAATCGACTTGTTCTCTATTGCTGAAAAAGATTGTAATACAGCCCTGCGCGTCCGAAAAATTCCTCTCACAGAATCCAAGCAAAAGATTGTCTGATCGGAAAATAGCACACCCGCCCTGATCGAGCCAAAGTTCGAGGCCGAGTTTATCCAAGTAGAACGATTTTATTTCAGCATATTTTTTTGTCGCGAAAAAGATGATGCCGGCCATGATGGCTATCCTTGGGGGTTTTTCGCGATATTTTTTTCTACGATCTCGCAAATGAGATGCAGAGCGACACTGTGGGCGGTTTGAATTCGGGGCGTGGTGGACGCTTCGATGCAAATTTTGATTTTTGATAACGCTAATAGCGGACAATTGCGATTCGGGCCGGCAAGTGAGATGACGTCGATGCCGAGACACTGCGCACATTCGGCGGCTCGGACCACATTCGCGGAGAAGCCGCTTGTGGAAATAGCAACGAGCACATCGCCGGATTTGCCCAGGGCTTCGAGTTGTTTTGCATAGATTTCCTCGAATCCGAAATCATTCGCGATTGCTGTAATTGCGCTTGTGTCTGTTGTAAGTGCGATTGCCGGAAGAGGCTTTCTGGAGACGCCTAACCCAAGTTTGCCCACGAATTCTGCGGCTGAATGTTGAGCATCCGCGGCGCTTCCGCCATTTCCTACAAAAAAGACCTTCCGTCCCGCCAGAAAGGCCTCGGTTATAGTCTTCGCGGCGTGGAATATAGCCTCTCGGGAATCCCGCAAAGACTCGATCGAAGCAACAGATTCTTCGATCGACCTATCGAAATCAAATTCGTTCATGTTATTTTGTTCCAATTGTTAGATCGAAAGTATGACGCGCCGGCAACCCTTCGCGCTCCATTCTGAAAGAATAGCCGAGGCCGAATTTTGCGAAACCGGCGTCATAACGATATCCGAGACCAGCAGTGAATAAACCGTCGTCGAGGCCAACAGCGATTTCGCCATTCTCGATTGGCTCGTAAGCCGCGCCGAAACGGTATTCCAGATCGCCACCGTCATAAAAACCGATTTCACCGGTAATCTTGCCGGAAATCTGCTTTGGTGCATATGCCGCCCCGACACGCGCATATCCGGCGATAGGTTCATCGACAGTCGAGCCGGAACCGGAGCCATAGAGCGTTTTTGAATCCCACTGATGTTCCATCGCGATATTGGTGTAGGCGGCTCCAACAAGCAACTGACCTCGCAGAAGGCGCAAATGCGCTCCTACATCGAACCCGGCCATGTAGGACATGGCATCGTGAAGCCTGGTTTGGACATATTTCGCGTTTGCGCCGATAGTGAATTCTCTTGTGATTATTTTCGAGAATGTAAGAAATATCGCTTCTTCGCCATATAAAAGCATTTGTGTATGGTTTCCGCTGATGTCTCTTCCATCGATTTCGCCGGCGTCGGCATGCACCCAGGTCAGCGCTACCGCGGCGTCGTCTTTGAGATTGCCCGCCGCGCTGATGTAGTAAAACCACCTGTCCAACGCGAGCATGGAGTATCCCGAAGAGCCGCCCCAGCCCTTGAACATCTGCAACGAAGCCGGATTAAACCACCCCGAATTTGCCTCTCCGCCTATCGCGGTTCCGCATCCGCCCATCGCGGTCTGTTTCCATCCCACGGGCATGCGAAGAAAGACCGTCGTGCGGCCGGTTTCGGCAAATGTAATCATTGCACATAATGCGATTATTATAATAATATAGTTTAATTTCATTGTCATTTCACAATCATAAGTTTGCCCCAGAAATCGCCGTCTGGAGTCGTTATTTTGTAAAAATAAAGGCCGTTTTCGGGGTATGAGCCGTCATCGAGGATGCCGTTCCATTGAACGCGGGTCTTTTTGCCCTCGCCGAAAACCGGCTCGTAATCCGAGATTCCGGGACTGTCGAAGCTGGCTATCGTGCTAACTTTCTTGATGTTATAATCGAAAAGTTCTATTTCGAGCTCCCAGTCGGAACCTTTGGTAAAATCTCCCTGAGGCTCGAAGACGAAGAAACACCCGCCATGCTTTCTTGGGGAGTATGGATTCGGGTAAACATAGACAAAGTCGCTATTTGCGGTGTATCCGGCCTGTTGAGAGGCTTCCGAAGGGTCAGGAAAGTGTGAAAGTATGAACCATGTTTCGTAATCAAGCGAATCGGGGGCGATTGCGATGCCCTCGGTATATGTCCCGACAAATATCGCATCGCCGCAGTGCGTAACGCTTACGACCTCGTTGTTTAGGACATCCACGGGCAGATTTGTCAGAAGATCGATTCCAGAAATCGAAAAGGTGTCAGCCGAATCATAGCCCGTGCCGAAAATTCGCGAAAGACCATGGGTAGTTGCCGCCCAGAGCGTATCTCCGGTAAACCCCATATTCCAAGCGACATAGGAAACGCCCGTTTTTCGCCAAGTTGAACCGTTGTCGAATGTATAGGAAATAGCGTCGTAACCGCCGTCGTCGCCGGTCGAGCGGGTGCACCCGAAAAAGGTGGTTAACGCAGGACTGTATTGAAAATCGATCGAGATGATCCAATTTCCCGAAATTTTGCCCTCGGTGGTCAGATCGAGATTCCAAACGACATTAAAATTGCTGATAGAATCGACCACAAAGGAGTCCTCGTCAAACCATGTTGTATCGAAAACGGCCACCGACTCTGGAACCCAATTGCCGTTGACATCGAACCATCGCCACGCGAAATCTCCTTTGCGCCCGGCAAAAAGACCGCGCGCGCTTCCAGCCCAAATCAAGGGCGGATCCGTGCTTGTATCGACCGCCACAGAGAAAAACCTGTGCGCGAGCTTAGTGAAATTCAGGGAATCACTGCCGTCAACGAGAAGTTCTTCCCAACTGCGTCCGCCGTCGGGGGAATAGAGCAGGCCGCCGTAGAAACATGCGGCGTAAATGCCCGTGTCCGCGCCCTCCGGGACGATTGCGATGTCGTAAGCGAGCTGTCCGATTCTGCTTGCGCGCCGAACATCCTGATCGACGAAGCTGTCGATATGAGTGAAAGTAGCGCCGTTGTCATAACTTGCGTAGAAACCATTGCCTGCAGGAAGGGTTCCGTTGGGGTCGGAGGGGTCGGAGGCGCTGTAACTTTCAGCGGCGAAAATCCACTCGCCGAGAACCGCGAGGGCTGAGAAACCTCGGCCTTCGAGCTTGGATTCCCATGTCGCGCCGCCATCGCGCGAAACAGCGATACCGTTGCCGGTTGAGACCCAGATATCGCCGTTTGCGGCATTGTATTCGATGTCGCCGATGGCATTCGAGGGGGGGGAATCGTTGCCTGTTGAAAGCACTATAGCCGGGGTGTTCGGAGTAGCGCTATTGGGGAGTTCGAGAAGCATAGGCACCGCAAAGAGTGAGGTTACGGCTATCGTCAATATCACAAAAAATCTCTTCATATGTTACTCGCGTATCAATTTAAGCGTTTGCTCGACAATTTCTTCGAGCTTCTCGGGGGTTTCAGCCTCTGCATTTAATCGAATGAGCGGCTCTGTGTTTGACGGACGAAGGTTAACCCACCATGTTTTATCCGATATTGTGATTCCATCGAGATCATCAATCGAATACCCTCTGTTTTCATAGTATTTACGGACTTTCGCGATTGTCGCGTCGCGGTTTTCGACTTTCGAGTTAATTTCGCCGCTTCGGTAATAATGGTCAATCTCCGCGATAAGCTTAGACAGAGGTTTTCCAGCGTCCGAGAGGAGTTCGAGGCAGAGTAGTAGAGCTATGAGACCGCTATCCGCGAAATAATTCTCACGAAGATAAAAATGTCCTGAGTGCTCGCCGCCGAAAATGGCGTTTTCGCGCTTCATTATCGGTTTTATTATCGCATGGCCGACACGGCTTCGAATCGGCCTTCCTCCCATTTTTTTAATGATTTCCGGCACGGCGCGACTGCAGATTAGAGCATAGACAACGGCCTCTCCCGGATGCTTTTCGAGAAGGCGTTTGGCGACGAGAGCGGTAATCATGTCTCCGCCGACCAGCTCTCCCTTTTCGTCCACAAGGAAAACGCGGTCGGCGTCGCCATCGAAAGCCGCGCCGAGGTCGATTGAAGGTTCGGAGGCGATTTTCGCGCGAAGTTCGATTGTGTTTTCCGGTTCGATGGGACTTGCGAGGTGATTCGGGAAGGAGCCGTCGAGTTCGAAAAACATCGGCACAATCTCGCATGGAAGGTGTTTGAACACAGTTGGAAAGGTTTTTCCGGCGATACCGTTGCCGGCGTCCACTGCGATTTTAAAAGGTTTAATTTTCGAGACGTCGATAAAGCTCAGGCAGTGCTGTGCGTAAGCTAAGTCGATGTTTTTGACTTTGATTTCGCCGCGGCGGGATTTTGCTTGTATCTCGCCCTTTTTGACGAACTCCTTTATTTGGGGCAAACCATCGGTGCCGGATAATGGAACCGCGCCGGTTTTGCATATTTTGAAGCCATTATATTCGGGGGGATTATGGCTTGCTGTTATCATGATTCCAGCGTCGGCGCCGAATTTGCCAACCGCAAAATAGATTCCGTCGGTGGAGACCATGCCCAAATCTACAACATCCGCGCCGGCGGAGGTAATGCCGTCTGCGAGAGCGTCGAAAATAGAATCGCTCGATACCCGCATATCTCTGCCGACATAGACCTCGCGACAACCGAGGTAATCGACCAAACCAGCGCCGACCAGCCTCGCGATGTCCTCGTCGAGCTGTTCGGGGTAAATTCCGCGTATGTCGTAGGCTTTGAATATCGATTCGTCGAATTTCATTATGCTCCTATTTGATTCTTCAGAATGGGTCCTTGATGCTTTTTCCGGGGGGAAGCGCCCATCCGAGTTTGCGATGAAGGACGCCGTAGAAACTTCGAGAGTGATAATGGACAAAATGCGCCGAGAAAATAGCTTTTTGGACGATTATTTCGCCGCGCAATGGCATTTCGAGGCCGAGCTGTCCGTCTATGGACACTCGCGGCAATTCTCTACTGTCGCAATGATACACGATTCTGACAATCTCGTCCGCGCCAACAACGACAGGGCGGATTGAAAGCGTATATGGGCTTAATGTGATAATCTGGAAGGCTTGCATCTCGGGGGATATAATTGCGCCGCCGGCGGACATGTTGTAGGCGGTGCTTCCGGTGGGGGTCGAAACAATGAGGCCGTCCGCGGCGACCTGTGCGACAAGCTGACCGGAAACATAGATATCGAGATTTACGAAGCGTGGGCTTTGGCCTCGGTCGAGGACAATTTCGTTCAATGCGGTTTGGCGTATTCCGTTATTGGGCATGAGGATATCGAGCATCATGCGTGAATCTATGGAGTATTTGCCCTCGATTATTTCCGGGACGACGGTTTCGATTTCGTCAGCGTCGAGTTCTGTGAGGAATCCGAGTCTTCCGAGATTGATTCCGAGAATTGGGATTTCTTTCTCTCGAATCGCTCTTGCCGCGGAGAGCATTGTGCCGTCGCCGCCGAGGACGAACGCGATATCCACATCGGGTGGGGAATCTCGCTCGAAGCCCTTCATTCCGATTAATTCGGCAGAGTCCTTTTCGATGAACCATTCGACATTCGAGGCGTAGAGAATCTCAGCGAGGCGCCGTATATATCCTTCGATGCCCTCTTTGCCGACATTACAGATCAAGGCGGCAGTCTTTATTTTCTTTTCGAACACTTCCATATTTTTCTCGAAGCAAAATATAGGCCATTCAACGAAGGCTTGCAAAGGGAAATTTTTCTGTTTGATCGAGATAACTCATAAAATAACGGAGGCACTGTTTCATAACCATTAACATGGTTTTGGAACATAGTTCTCCTCGAACAAAAAAATACCATTACGCATTTTTTTATTTGACAAAGGTCGAAGCAGGCATATATTATGACGGCTCGCGAATAATCCCTGCGGGCGGGCATTAATGCGAAGCGACGCTTCGAGCCTCGGGTGCGGGAATCGCCCTCGCGCAAACGGCGACGAAAATAATAGAGAGTTACGCGACCTATAGAATAGGAAACGACAATTTTTGGGCGATTAGCTCAGTTGGTTAGAGTACTTGCTTGACATGCAAGAGGTCACTGGTTCGAGCCCAGTATCGCCCACCATAAACTCGAGGGCGCGTATGCGTCCTTTTTTTATGAGGCAATTATGGCTGATGAGATAAAACTTAGACTTCCCAATGGCGATGTTCTCAGCTTCGAGAGCGGAGTTAGCGGAGCTGAAGTCGCCCAGTCGATAGGCGCGGGGCTTTTTAAAGCCGCTATCGCTTACGAAATCGATGGGGTAAAGCGTGATATGGCGATGCCTATCGCTAAATCCGGCGATTTCAGAGTACTGACCTTCGACGATGGCGAAGGGAAGCATATTTTCTGGCACTCGACTTCGCACATTATGGCAGAGGCTGTGCGGGAGCTATTCCCCGGAACCAAAGTGGCTATCGGCCCGGCAATAGAGCAGGGTTTCTATTATGATTTCGACCGCAAAGAGCCATTTTCGCAGGAGGACTTGGAGGCCATCGAAGCGAAAATGCGCGAGATTATCGACCATGGACGAGCGTTCCAAAGGTGCGAGGTTAGTTGCGAAGAGGCTATCGAGCGCTTTGAAAAAGAGGGTGAGATTTACAAAGTCGAACTCGTGGGGGAAATTCCGCTTGGTGAGACTGTAAGTTTATACACCTCGGGAAGTTTCACCGATCTTTGCAGAGGGCCGCATATCCCCGATGCTAAGATGATCAAGGCTTTCAAGCTTCTTTCCGTTGCGGGGGCATATTGGCGCGGCGACGAGAAGGAGAAAATGCTTCAGCGGATTTACGGAATCAGTTTCCCGAAGAAATCCATGCTGGATGAATATCTCGAAATGCTCGAGCAGGCACGCGCAAGAGATCATCGCAAACTGGGCAAGGAACTCGATCTTTTCTCGATAAATGAGGACATCGGACCGGGGCTGGTGCTTTGGCATCCCAAAGGGGCGATTGTTCGTCAGGTGGTCGAGGATTTTTGGCGCAGACGCCACTGGGAAGAGGGCTACGAGCCGGTTTATACTCCTCTGGTCGGAAGAGCGAAGCTTTGGGAAACATCGGGGCACCTCGGATTTTATACCGAGAACATGTATCCCTCGATGGAATTCGAAGAGGGCGGCGCTTATTATGTTCGTCCGATGAATTGCCCTTTCCATATTGCGATTTATAATTCGCAACTTCGCAGTTATCGCGATTTGCCGATTCGATATTGCGAACTTGGCGCGGATTACCGCTACGAGCGGAGCGGGGTGCTTCACGGCCTTCTGCGCGTGCGTGGGTTCACCATGGACGATGCGCATATTTTCTGCACACCGGATCAGATGGTTGAAGAGATTCTGCGGGTTTACAATTTCTCGCTGGATATCCTTCAGAGCTTCGGCTTTACCGAGTTCGGGATTTATCTCTCGACGAGGCCGGAGAAATCGGTCGGCGCTGACGAGTGGTGGGAAAAGGCGACCGTAGCAATTCGCGAAGCTCTCGACAAGAAGGGTCTTCCTTATAAAATAGACGAAGGCGGCGGCGCATTTTACGGCCCGAAGATAGATATTAAGGTAAAGGATGCTATCGGGCGCGAATGGCAGACAAGCACCGTTCAGTTCGATTTTAACGAGCCTGAGCGTTTCGATGTTACTTATATCGACGAAAAGGGGGCGAAAGCTCGGCCGTTTATGGTTCATCGCGCGCTTTTGGGAAGCCTCGAACGGTTTTTTGCCTGTCTTGTCGAGAACTACGGCGGCAATTTTCCTATGTGGCTGGCTCCGGTGCAGGCTGTTGTTATTCCGGTATCCGAGAAATTCGAGGAATATGCGAGATCGGTTTATTCCGAGCTTCGCAAGAAATATATTCGCGTGGAGTTGGACAACCGCCCGGAGACTATGGGGTATAGAATTCGTTCGGCGGAGACCGGCAAGGTGCCCTATATGCTTATCGTGGGCGGGCGCGAGGAGGAAAGCGGTTCGGCGAGCCTGAGAAGTCACTCTGATGGCGACCTCGGCGCGATGCCTATCGAACAGATAATCGAGAAACTAACGGCGGAAAGCAAACCGCCTAAATGATAACTTTTATCAGAGAGGTAAACTATCAAGAAGAACGACAAGAACTCCGAGAGGATTAACGAGCAGATTCGTATCTCGCCGGTTCGTGTAATCGACGACGAGGGGAACCAAGTCGGCGTCCTCCCCACAAGTGAAGCATTATCTATGGCTTACAACCGCGGGCTCGATTTGGTCGAGATACAGCCGACCAGCCGTCCGCCGGTTGTGAAAATCATGGACTACGGCAAATACAAATACGAGCAGACAAAAAAGGCTCGCGATGCGAAGAAAAAACAGCATGCTCAGGAAGTCAAAGAGATGCGCTTTTCGGCGAAAATATCCGACCACGATTACGGCTACAAGATGAAGCATATCAGGGAGTTCCTTCTGAATCGCGATAAGGTTAAGGCCTCGATGAGATTCCGCGGGCGCGAGATCACCCATGTCGAACTCGGCAAAGAAATCATGGAAAAACTGAAGAAAGACACGGACGATATTGCAAGGGTCGAGCAGGAGCCCAAACTCGAGGGCAATACGATGACTCTTATGCTCGCTCCGGATCCAAAGAAGATCAAGGATTACGAACGTTTGAATGCAAAAAAGGAAGCCGCCGAGAAAGCGGCCGAACAGGAAGGATAGATATGAGCACAAAGAACAAAATCAAAACACGGAAGGCTGTCGCGAAACGGTTCAAGGTTACCGGCACGGGCAAAATCTCGCATCACCGTTCGGGAACGATTCATTTCGGAAGGCGCAAACGCGGCAATCGTAAACGTTCTCTTCGGACGGTCTGTGTTCTGCAGGCTTGTGATGCAAGGGCAGTTCGCCGCTCACTCGGAAAGTTAAAGTAGTCGGAGGTTAATTATGCCAAGAAGCACAGGAACAGTAGCGGCGCGTAACAAGCGCAAAATGTATCTGAAAGCCGCCAGAGGATATTGGGGATCGCGTCATCGGCTCTATCGCACAAGCAGGGAAATCGTCGAAAGGGCGTGGACCTTCTCATACAAACATCGCAGAACCAAGAAACGCGATTTTAGAAGGCTTTGGATTGCACGTATCAACGCCGCGGCGCGTAACGATGGGCTTACCTATAGCAAAATGATCCACGGTCTTAAGCTTGCTGGAATCGATCTTAACCGCAAAGCGCTTGCGCACCTTGCGGTTACCGACAGTGAGGCTTTCACGAAGCTGGTTCTAATTGCGAAAAGCCAAGCATAAGGATGATCGATAGGCTGGAAAAAATCTATGAGGAGGCGCTTTCGGCGCTGAAGGCCGCCTCCTCGCAAGCCGATTTGGACGATATCCGCGCGAAGTATCTCGGGCGGAAGGGTGAACTTGCCGATATTATGAGCTCTCTCGGATCGCTTTCCAAAGAGGAAAAGCCGATAGTCGGCAAGGAATCCAACCGGATAAAAAACGAGCTGGAAGAGCTTTTTCAGAAGCGGCTCGAAGAAATTAAATCCGGCGCGCAAATTTCCAAACAGGCAACAACTAAGGGCGGACGATGGACTCCTGCGGATATCACACTTCCGGGGAGAAGCCCTATCGTTGGGAAACGCCATGTTTTCCGTGCGATGTTGGACGAGATTATCGACATCTTCTACGGGATGGGGTTCTCATTGGCTCTCGGCCCGGATGTTGACACTGCGCACAATAATTTCGATGCATTGAACACGCCACAGGATCATCCCAGCAGAGATATCGGGGATACATTTTATTTGAAAGGCAACGGCCCGGACGATGCGAATCCCTATCTTCTGCGCACACACACAAGCCCTGTGCAGGTTCGGACTATGATGTCTCAAAAACCGCCGGTGCGAATTATCGCTCCGGGGAGGTGTTATCGTAAAGACACTCCCGACGCCACGCATTATTTCAGCTTTTGGCAATGCGAAGGGCTTTATGTCGATAAACATGTTACCATGGCGGATTTGAAGGGCGTTCTTACGGCTTTCGCGAAAAAATTGATGGGGCCGAAAACGGAGATTCGTTTCCGTCCGCATTTTTTCCCATTTACCGAACCGAGTGTGGAATACGATTTCACCTGCATATGCGGCGGAAGCGGATGCAAAGTTTGTAAGGGCACCGGCTGGATAGAAATTTCCGGCGCGGGGATGGTCGATCCCGAGGTTTTCCGTGCGGTGGGATACGATCCGGCGGAAGTCAGCGGCTATGCTTTCGGAATGGGTGTCGAAAGGGTCGCGATGATCCGCTACAACATCGACGACATCCGTTTGCTCTATTCAAACGATCTGAGGTTTATCGGGCAATTCTGATGAACCGCTTCAAATCTTGAAGATTCGAGTTGTGAAGCTCGAAAAGCCGTTATTGCAAAACCGCGATGACGGTTTTTTTTGTATCGAGGGTGATTCGGCGAAATTGGCGATTCTATTTTTCTATCTCGATTCCCACAGGGCAGTGGTCGCTCCCTATAATATCCGGAAGCATAAATGCCGCCGAGATGCGCTCCATGAAAGGCTCGTCAACCATGAAGTAGTCGATACGCCAGCCGATATTGCGTTCACGGGCACGTGTGCGGTAATCCCACCATGAATAGGCGACCTCTTTTGGGTGAAGCTCGCGGAAAGTGTCAACCAAGCCGGATTCTATGTATTTATCGACCCATTCTCGTTCAATGTCCATAAATCCCGAGTGGTTGCGGTTCGACTCGGGGTGTGCGAGGTCGATTTCGTTGTGCGCCGTGTTGAAATCGCCGGTTATAACGACATGCTTTCCGGATGCGCGAAGTGAATCGACGAATTTTAATAATGCGGCGTAATATTCGAGTTTGTATTTTAACCTTTCCGGTCCCATTCCGCCATTTGGGAAATAGCAGTTTAGTAGAACAAAATCGCCGAAATCTGCGATAACAGTTCGGCCTTCCGAATCGAATTTCGGGTCGCCGAAACCGTCGAGGAACTTTGGCTGGGAATCTCGAACAAAAGTTGCTACTCCGGAATAACCCTTTTTCTCGGCGTGTGACCAAAATGCTCGATATCCAAATGGCGACAGCAGTTCGTCGGGAATTTGATCGGCCTGAAGTTTTGTCTCTTGAATGCAGAGGACATCGGGTTTTTCGGAGCCGAGCCAATCGAGAAATCCCTTTTTAAGCACCGCGCGAATCCCATTGACATTCCACGATAATATTCTCATCTAAAAACCTTTCATAGGTGGATCGATAAGTCCGATTGTGAACTTCACAAGCTCGTCGAGAAATTTCTCGAGGTCGCCCTTTTCCCAGATTTCGCGAAGAGGGTAATAGGCCTCGAAATCTCTTGAAGTCAATGTTCTACGGGTTTTGTGCTTGGAAGGGATCACCGGTTTGTATTCACAAATTTTGGACAAGCCGAACCGCTTTTCGAGGCCCTCGAGTTCGAGGCCGATGTAGCTATTCCTGTGATGATGCAAGCTTATCGTCAATACAATCGATGGGTAGGGCATCATTTCGCCGGCAATAACGCGTCTATGCGGGCAAACATCAACACAAAACTCGATACTGAAGTCGTAATTCAGTTTTGCTCCGAAACGCGGAGAGATGCTTATTTTGCGGTCATAGGCGTATGTTTGCCAGTCGCATCGAGTTGCCGCGCGATGGAGAATCGTTTGAAATCCGCGTCTCGCGGCGAGGGCTTCCGTTGTCAACTCGCCTTTGACAGGCTTTTCCATGAGAAGTGGTTTAAGCTCGATCGTTTTCTGATAGGGCAGAAGGAAAAGATGCTTGAACAGCTCGAAAAGCTGTTTTAGGGATTCATCCTGCGCGGCGAGGATTTCGATAATCTCGCCCAAATCGCTCCAGAGCGGGTGTCTGTCGCCAAACGTGATAAAACGTTCGCTTGCATAACAGCTCGCGACCAAATTGTGCGGTGCAGGTGCCACAAAGGCGAGATAATGTTTGAGGCCGGTTTTGCGTTCTTCGTCGGCGCAGAGTCGAAGATAACGCTCGACCTGATCCTCGCCCTCCGCGGAGTCGAGTTTGTGCTCGAAAATAATTCGGGAATCTGCACCGAGTGTCAGTGCCATATCCGGCAGATCGCTTCCAGTGTAAGGCTGGACGCTGGTCTCGACGTTTTCCTCCGCGAACATCGAGCACTGCACAACGACATTCGATAGGAGGAAATTCGCCCATTTACGCGCGAGAGTGGGGTTTTCGTGAAGAAAAAAAGCCACGAGGTTTGTGAGAGTATTCTCCGGCCCGATTTTGGATTCCGCCGCACGCATGGCGGTTCTGCAGGGATTCGGCGGGAGATTATGTCGATACAGCGAGTTCATAGCCATAAAATATAAGCACCTAAGGGCGAAAGGCAAATGAGGATTTTTTCTCGTAGCTTTTCAACGCTGATGTTTTGGAAGCTCGACTTCCTCTCATCCAGCCCCAGCTGAGCTTTTGGCGCAATCCCATGGTATAGCCGAAATTATACGACGAGAGTAGAATTGCACTCTCTCAGGGCGATGAACAGCTCAAAAAGTCGGTTCGATTACTCGTCCTGCCGAAAATTCTCGTCCGAAAGCCGAGCACAATCAGCAAAAAGGCGCGAATGTTCGGCAAAAAGCCGTGTTAGCCTATCAAAAAGTTGCGTCGATCATGCGAAAAGTCGGGAATGATGCAAAAAAAGTTGCGACATGATATCAAACAGTTCCTTTTTGACCATCTGTCGCGGCTTTTAGATTGACATACGCGGCTTTTTATAGATATGGCACGGCTGTTCGATGATATGGCGCGACTTTTCGAGTGAATGGCACGACTGTTTGATGGCCGTCTGTGGCGGTTTTGCCATATTTCAGCACTTTGAAGAGCGCACTCTCCCCTATCCACCTTCAAGTCTCAATTGCCCTAACCTATTTCGATCATTCGGCGGATTGCGGTTTCGGCGGAGGCGCGGATTTCCTCGTCGAGTTTGACCTCGTAGAAGCCCATTTCGAGGCATCGGGCGAGTTTGGCGAGGGTGGTTTGTTTCATATTGAAACATATCGCGTCCGGTTTGAGCGCGGACACCTGTTTTTCGGGCAACTCGCGGCGGATGCGCTCTATCAGACCGATCTCCGTGCCGAGGATGACATGCGAGTCGTGGTCGCGGACATAGTTGAACATCGCCGAGGTCGAACCCACTTCATCCGCGGCTTTGGCGACAATGTAGGGCACCTCGGGATGCACCATTATCGTGGCGTCGGGGAATTTCGCGCGGGCGTTTTCGATGTGTTCGAGGCGCATCATCGAATGGACGTAACAACCGCCCTCCCAGAGGATCATGTTGTCTTTGCCCAAAGTCTCCTTGACCCATGTTCCGAGGTTGATGTCCGGCAGAAATATCACCGGTGCATCTCCAACGGATTTGACTACCTCCAAAGCGTTGCCGCTAGTGCAACAGATGTCTGTAACGGCCTTGACTTCGGCTGTGGTGTTGACATAGGAGATGACAATGTGGTCTGGGTGCTTTTTCTTGAGTGCGATGACGTCTTCCATGTTCGCGCCGGCGGCGAGAGGGCATCCGGCGCTCTTTTCGGGGATATAGACCTTTTTTTGGGGCGAAAGAATCTTCGCTGTTTCGGCCATGAACATTACGCCGCAAAAAATGATGACGTCGGCGTCTGTGCCCGCGGCGACGCGTGAAAGGCCGAGACTGTCGCCGAGATGGTCGCAGACCCGTTGAATGTCGTCGCGCTGGTAGTTGTGGCCAAGTATGACGGCGTTTTTCGCGGCTTTCGCTCTGCGGATGCGGTCAATTAGCTCTTCATGGGTTAGTTCCGAGTATTCTTTTAGCGACATCATTTCAAGACTCTTTCTGCAATAACTTCATTAATCTATGCAATATTTCATCCGGCTTTTCCGGCTGTAATTCGATTCGAATGTAATATGTTGTCAGGCGCGGTTTTATGCCCGCGAGACGGACCGCATCCTTTTCGGTTGTGATTAGGATGTCCGCGCGGTTCGCTTCCGCGAGGGATTCTATCGCATGAATATCGCCGATTTTGAACTGATGATGGTCGCGAAAGTTTTTGTTTGCGGCCACTTCCGCCCCGAGGCAGTTAAGTGTTGCGACAAAGCTTTCGGGCGCGCCAATCGCGGAGAACGCCACAACCTTTTCGTTCTCGATGGCTTTCCATGGGATTTTGACGCCGTCGAGGGTGAACAATCCGGCGGGAATTTTTTCCGCACGAAAGACTCTGTCTTTCAAATGGTTAAACTCGATAGGGATTTCTTTGCCTTCGCCGACGAGGATTATTATATCTGCTTCTTCGATTCGCCATTTGCCGTCGCGAAGCTTACCGAGTGGGAAGAGATGACCATCGGATAGAGGATTGTCCGCCGGGAAAAGGACGATGTCCGCATTACGGTGCATTTTGAGGTGTTGGAATCCGTCGTCGAGGATGAATATCCGTTTTTTGCCGGTGCCTATTTCCTTTGCCGAACCAAGTCGATCCTGATGGACTACGATGGGTATGTCAATCAAATGAGCCGACATCACTGCCGGTTCGTCCCCTGCGAGACGAGCTTCGGGGATGTCGCCGAGGATGAATAGGCGGTCTTTCACGGAGCGTTTGTATCCGCGCGTGAGGATTATCGGGTCGAACCCGCGGGATTTTAACTCGCGTGCGAGCCAAATTACGCATGGTGTTTTGCCGGTTCCGCCGAGAGCGATGTTGCCGACGGAAATTACGGGAGCCGGCGCAGATTTGGAGTGCAAGAATATTCCCCATCTGTAAAGCTTCCAACGAATGAAGCTAATCGCCGCGAAAGCCCATGATATTGGCGCTGTAAGCCATCTCATGATTCGATAAATTCCTCAAGCGCTTTGTGATATTTTTCGCGAACACCTGCCATAGATTCGACAACTTTTCTTGCCGAAATGCCGTTTTCTTGACGTTCTTGGGGATTTTCGAGCAAGTTGATTATTTCATTGGCAAGTTCTGTGCCGTTAAACACGGTTTTTCCACCGTTGCCTTCGATTAAAGCTTCGTAGGCCTCGCGATTAGAGTCGATGTGCTCGCCGAAAAGCACCGGAATGCCGAACCATGCGGGTTCCAAAGGATTATGGCCTCCGTATTTTTCGAGAGTTCCGCCAACGAAGGCTATTTGCGCGGAGGCATAAAATCGTAAAAGCTCTCCCATCGTGTCAATAATGTAGATGCCTATTTCTTTCGGCGGGGATTGAGTTTGACTTCGGAGAGCGAATTTTAAACCAGCCTTTTCGAGGAAGGATATGAGCTGTGGGACGGTTTTTAGATGGCGCGGCGCAAGGATTTGCAGAGTTTCCGGCGAAGACTTTGCCAATTTACAGCAGACATTTATTATGCTTTCATATTCTTTGGGGCGAATGCTTCCGAAAACCACCGATGGCCTTCCGAAATCTATAGGGTCTGCGTTTCCGGGGAGCGCGGAAAATTTCAGATTACCCAGAATCTCGATTTTTGCTTCCGGAACGCCGGTAGAGACGAGATTTCTTGCATCATAATCCGATTTCATCAAGAAATTATCGATCGAGTTGACAACCGATTTGAAACCTCCGCCGAGGCGTCTCGACCATTTTAGTGTGGTCGCGGAAATTCTACCGTTGGCCATAATAATTGGAATACGCCGCCTTTTCGCGGTCAGGATTAAATTCGGCCAAAGCTCTGTTTCGACGATTATTAGCGCTCGCGGATCGACGCGGTGGAAAGCTATCGCAACGAATAACGGGTGGTCGAAGGGGAGAATCGCCGCGTTGTCCGGCGTTGTGAGGATTTTCTCCAGTCTGCGGCAACCCATTTTTGTTGTCGATGTTATCATTACGGGGGTGTTCGGAGTTATTTCGTGAAGAATATCGCGGAGAACAGCCGCAACACCGGCCTCGCCGACGCTCGCCGAATGGATCCATATCGGCCTTTGAAGGCTTTTCGGAAGGAATCCGAGGCGATGGGCAAGGCCATGCCCGCCAATCAGAACCCAGATTATGAGAATCGGCCATGAAACTATAATTAAAAACGTCAATATTATGTCGAGGAGGATAATCAGGTTGGCCTCCCTTGTCTGACCGACTCTTCGGCGAGGCGGGTTACCTCGTCGAGTGAGATTTGAAGCTCCTCGTTTATCTCCTCGGGATCGCGTTTTTCGGGGAATATCGGCTCTGACTGGCGTATTTCGATTCTCGAAAAGGGTTTCGGGATGATAAATCTATCCCAGCTTCTTAGCCGCCAGCTCCTGTCAGACGCCGTAGCGACAGCAATCAGCGGTGCATTGCCGAGTCTTGCGGCGGCAGAAGCGCCAATCTGGGTGACTTCGGGCGGGCCTTTCGGGCCATCGGGGGTGAATGCGACATACGCACCCTTTTTGAGTTCGGTCAGAACTTCGCGCAAGCTCTGAAGAGCGCCACGAGTCGTGCTTCCGCGAATCGTGCGGAAACCCATGCGATCGAGAATTCGCGCGATGATTTCGCCGTCGAAGCTTCGCGAAACTAAGACGACAATCCCGCGATTGCGATAATAATATACGAGCGGCAATAATCTTGCGTGCCAAAATGCCCAAACAAGCGGCGGGCCTGCCTTTTCGGCCTCGGCATTAACGAATTTCACACGCCATGTGAGGCCGAAACAATAAATCAATGCCGGGATGAGCGTCCCGGCGAGGAGGAGATAAAATCTTTGTTTTAAGCTATAAGTTTGCATCCCATAATAAGTTAGAAACCTTGGGGAATATTGCCGGATTGCCCGCGAGTATTTTGTCGTTGTGAATTTTCCACTGCGAGCCGTCGAAAAGACCGGTTTTTCCACCCGCGCATCGGACAAGAAGCTCCCCTGCGGCGATGTCCCACGGCTTCAGCCCCAATTCCCAGTAAAAATCGAAAGCACCTGCGGCGGTGTATGCTAAATCGAGTCCCGCACTTCCCGCACGGCGAATTCCTCTGCAAACGGTTGCGATTCGGACGAAATTTTCGAGGTTGGATTCTCCGTCAAACCCGCGATTGTAGGGGAATCCTGTCGCGGCGAAGGTTTCTTCGAGCTTGAATGTCGAACTGACCTGCAACTTGACATCGCCAACGAAGGAAGCTGTGCCATCCGTCCAGAAAGTCTCATTGCGTATAGGTTCGTGAATTACACCGAGTTTCGTCTCGCCATCGATTGCAAAGGCAATGATAACACAAAAAAATGGGAACCCGCAAGAGAAATTATTCGTGCCGTCGAGAGGGTCGATGATCCACTGGGCACCCGAAATAGCGGTCTTCGGATGGAATTCCTCGCTGATAACCGATTCGCCAAACTCGCGCTCGATCTCTTGGAGGATGAACTCCTCGGATTCGATATCGGCGTCGGTTACTGTCTCTCTCTGCGATTTCATTCGCCAATTCTGCCGTCCGCCGAAGTGCTTCATCAGGATTTTCCCGGCCGAGACGGCGGTGCGTTTCACAAATTCTGTCCTATCGATGATTTCCGACATTATCGTAAAAGCACAGCTTTTGTAGTTGTATTATTTGAACCGCTCGACACGCGAATGTAGTAAACTCCGCTTGGAAGGCTGTCTGCTGGCCGCCAATGGGTTATGCCATCTTTCGAGGAATCGATTTTATCGACAAGCCTGCCGCTTAAGTCGTAAATCTCTATTTCCGCGATCGATAAGCCTGTTTCGATTCTGCAAACTGCATTGAACGGGTTCGGATAGACCGAGATCGAGTGCCTTTGGGGAAGCTTACGCGGCTCTTCAATCGAGATAAACTGCATACCGAACCACTCGAAAATTTCCTCGAGAAGCTCGGATAAATGCAAAAATGCAATTCCGCCGAGGGCTTCGATTCCGAAACCGAAGAGCACGGTTTTGTTCGTGCCGTTGAAAGAAGCCACAGCCGAGGTTGCACCGTCGGAATATTGGAAAATGGCCTCGCCCGATGTCGGGGTAAGTTTAGTAAGTCGCTCAGGGCGTTGGTTGCCGGCTCCGGGCGCGCCGAAAAGGGCGATCTGGGCATCTACAAAGTCGAGCCATGGGTTAGACAATCCATCGAGTATCACCGAAGCGCCGGTGGACAAATGATTCGCGCCAAATCGGCTCGAAAGAAAGCCTGGAGCGAACTGGTGGGTGAGTTTCTGGCCGGTTAGAATGACATGCCCGCCGCCGTCGAGGAATTCGGCAATTGCGGAGGTATCGTTATCCGAAATCGCGTTGCCGAGTGTGTCGCCGCCGGTAAACCAGAGCATCGCGGGATAATCCTCAAAAGAGGTCGGTCTTCCGCGTGTGAGCGTCTGGTGGTAAACATATGTTACTCCGAGGCGTTCGAGTGCCTCGCGGAAAAATGGGGCGATTTGGCTGAAGGAGTCCGGGTCGTCATCGACGAGCAGAAGTTGCGGATGGCCGACATAGATGTCGAAAGTGTCAGCGACCACAAGCGGCGAATTATCAGCGTAATAGGTAACGCAGAGTTTGGCCATATGAGGTATAAAACTGGGCGGGGCTTCCATGATGAAGGCGTCGCCGATACTTGCCTCGCCGGGAGGAATATTCGGGGCGAAGGTGCTCGTCGAGTCTATTATCGTCGCAGTTTGAGGGCCGACGAAACGTAAAACAGCCCGAAGTCCTTCGATATTCGGCCAGGCGAAGCTGTCGTCGGCAGTGATTTCGGGTGTTATTCTAAGTTGTTCGCCCTCTTCGAGATAGCTGTCGCCGTCGCCGATGTCCTCCATGCGATACACAGCATCGAAATTCGGGAAGACTCCCGGGCCAATGCCGTGCATGTGAAAGGCCATCAGGATGTCGAAGTAATTCGGGGTGCCATTGGTGAGGTCGTCGTCGATGTCGTCGGTAAAAATGCACTCTGGAACGAAGCCGTGAAAGGTGTTCGGCGTGGCGTATCGAGTGAAATGAATAAGAGTGTCGCAACGACCGACAGCGATGCGTTTGCGTAAATCCCAAAATGCACCGCCAATGATTCTTCCGTCGGCGTGAACCTGCCCCTGCCAATCCCGTGGGTATTGGAGGGTGTTTTCCATGGTGCGGAACATTTGCGAGCCGCCGCGTTGGCATTTGTAGCCTACACGTGGGTCGTCGTTATTTGTGCATGCGAAGTAATCGCTGAAGGCCTCGTTCATCGCGCCGGATTGGCCGGAGTAGGGAAAATGTGTGCCCTCATACATCGAGCCGGTGATGCCGTGAGTGTATTCGTGATATATGATGTTCGAGAATAGCGCGAAATTTCGTGTTGTCATTCCGCCGACGCCGTAATTTGTAGCATATCCGTCCCAGAAGGCGTTTTCGGTGGTTCCGGCGATACCGGCGCGGGCGGGGACAGCATAATCGAGCGCGGTTAGCGGCGGATCGAGTCTTTCATAGTATTCGTGTATGTAAGTTGTGTGGTAATAAAGATTTACCTGTGCCGAATCCGCCCAATTAACGCTGAAAACGAAATTATGCTCGCGCGGAGGTGTCAGCCATGCTTGATAAACACCATTTTCGCCGACATTGTTAACGACCTCTGCCCATTGGCCGCGAAGATATGCTTTAAGGGGCATCTCCCAGCTAAGTATCGTCGAGAGCATGTATTGGCCAATTACATCGGTTCGGCCGTTGTTGAAATAATTGAGGTTCATGTCGCCGAACTGAAAATCGCCCTGCTCGAAGGGGTCGTCCCAATATCGAGGCAGATAATCGATTTGGGCGTTTCCCCAGATGTCGTAGAAGTTTACGAGGCTGTAATGAAACAACGGCGCGCCGTCGATTGCGGAGATATAGCAACGCCATCTTTGGCCGGGGTTTCCGGAGAGGTCGATTCGCCATGCGAGACGGCCGATGGTCAGCATTTCATCGAAATCCGGCCAGAAAATCAGGTCGATGTTTTCGATATTGCTATGTTCGATGTATTTATTTTTTGCGATCGAGATTGCCTGAGTTTGCTGAATTATGGGAGTTTGGCCGTCGAAGACCGAGATTATTTGTGAGCCGCAAAAGGCGAGTCTTCCATTGCCAAAGATACGGAAATCGACTCTTCCGCCTTCGACCGGTATGCCGTTTTCGGATTGGATATAGGTTATCCACCATCGGCCGAGGCGGTTTTCGGCACCAAGCAAGGTTATTTCGCGCGAGGATATTTCAAAAATCTCCGGATTATTATCGACGAAGGAGCGGCAGTTACGGTCAAGCTCTTCTGCGGTTTTTCCGGCGATGAAAACCGGTTCCGGCGGGTAATAATAAGTCGCGCCGTTAAGGCCGGGGATTCTGCCGGTCATCGCGCCGTTTTCAACCGAATAGGCGACATCGGGAATTTCGAAGTGGTCACCTGTCGGGAAACCCGGGTCGATAAGGGCGTTGGCGGCGCATATCGCGAGAAGAAGAATCGGTAATATTAAACGATACATCTATGCTCCAAAGTTCCAATTAAATCTATTTAATATAGACACAATAATACGGATGTCAACGCCGAGTTGTGTTTGAACCTATCTGCTTTAATTGCTTGCGGAAATTGCGTGAATCGGTTATTTTATATGCATCAAATGGAGGAAAAATGAAAAAAACGGTGTTCGTTGTTTTACTTCTTGGTTTAAGCTCGATGTCGGTTTTCGCGGAAAGAGAATTCGACCTGAATTTCGGGGTTTGGAATTTCGATAGGGAATCGACCCGATTAGGTCTGGACATCTCTGTTGGAGCGGGTTACAGTGTGCCGCTTAATTTGAATAAAAAACCCGCGGATTTCGACATCGCAGAAAATTATGACCCTGTTGTGCCGACAATAATCGCGCGTGCTGGTCTTGGAGCTTACAGCTACGGCGATGTCCCCGAGATAAATGGACAGATAGCGCTCGAATACATCCGCACGGCTTATGAAAGCAACGATGCGAACCTCGTATTCAATGCTTTCGGCATTTCGAACTCTTTCTCTGTGCATCCGGCAGAGCATATTTCGATTCGGCAGGGAGGCGGCTCGGGGCTGTATATTCTCTCGATGGATCCCGATAACTCGGTAACCGGCACTTTTGCGGATTATACTTCGGATATCGAAGCTCGAACCGGCAAGCCGCATCTTTATTCGGGCAAAGAGCTTGGTTTTGGGTTTTATTTGGGCGACACGCCTTTTATGGAGATTTCTGCCGATGTCCGCGTAGATACCTACTATCCTCGCTACATTTTTTGGCCGGAATTTGCCCGTGGGATGGTTTATAGCGCTATCGAGAGCGGGTTCAACGGCGCGGCTAAGGGCACGGATGTTTGGGCGCTCGGTCTTATTGGACCGGTCGTAACGACCGCCCTCGAGGTCTTCAATCTGAATTTCTATCCTGACAAGGTCGGTGAGAAGCATCAGCATGTCGTTACACCTTCTCTTACAATAACTATCCATTTCTGAGAACATGTTTAGGATAAAAGTAAAGGGCGAGTTTTCCGCGGCGCACCGTATTTGCGGTTATAATGGCGATTGCGCGAATCTTCACGGGCATAACTGGAAGGTGCAGATTTCCATTTCGGCAACGGAGCTTGACGAATTGGGAATGGCGTGCGATTTCCGAGTCGCGAAGAATATCCTGCGCGAAGAGCTTATGAGATGGGATCATCATTATCTCAATGATATGGAGATTTTTCGCGATAGTTGCCCGACCTCGGAACGAATCGCGAAGGAGATATTCGACAGTATATCGTCCAAACTGCCTTCGCATCTTAAGCTCGCTACAGTCGAGATTTTCGAATCTGACACTTCGAGCGTGGAATACATCCCTTCGGAGGAAGCGTTTTGATACCTTTGAACGACATGGTCGAAACGCTTATGGGAGAGCTTCCGGAGGTTGGCAGACCCTGTGTTTTGGTGCGCTTGGCCGGATGCAACCTCGCCTGCAAATGGTGCGACACGACTGATAATAAATTCGTCCGCGAAAGATTAACCGTATCGGAGCTTGCGGGGAGAATCCGGTCGACTGGCAGGGAACTTGTCATGATTACCGGCGGCGAACCTCTTTTATGCGAGGAAACGCCAGAACTTATCGCTGAATTGTTGGAAATGGGACTGAGGGTCGTCGTCGAGACAAACGGTAGCCTTCCTTTGGACAAAATCCCTCCCGATGCGATAAAATCTATCGATGTCAAAACGCCATCCAGCGGGCATTCGGAGAGTTTCCTCGAATCGAACTTGAAATTTATAACATCGAAAGACACGCTTAAATTTGTTGTGGCGAATCGGGATGACTTCGAGTGGTCGCTCCGTCGGCTCGATGAATTCGAGTTTTCCTCCGATGCTGATATAGTTTTTTCGCCTGTTTGGGGCGAAATCGACGCGAAAACTCTCGCCGAATGGATACTTGAGACGAAAATGCCCTTTCGGCTTTCGATACAAATTCACAAAATCATAGGGATAAAATAATGCCGAAAAAGCTCAAACGCGCTGTGGTTCTGCATTCTGGCGGCGTCGATTCGACTGTGTCAGCGGCGGTCGCCAAAAGGGACGGTTACGAGCTGTATATGCTCCATTTCGATTACGGCCAACGCACGGAAAGCAAGGAACGAAGCTGTTTTGCGGCAATCGGCAAAGTTTTCGAAGCGAAACGGCAGGAAATTTCGAATGTCCGCTATCTGCAGTGGATAGGGCATTCAAGCCTTACCGACGAGCATATTCCAGTTCCCCACGGCGAACCGGAGGGAATTCCGACGACATATGTTCCATTTCGCAACGGCATATTCCTCGCGATGGCGGCGGCATGGGCGGAAACGATTCGTGCGGAGGCGATTTATATCGGCGCGATGGAGGAAGACGGCCCGGGATACCCCGACACCACCGAGGCATTCATCGAGGCGATGGAAAGGGCGATTAATCTCGGGCGAAAACCCGAATCCCATTGCAAAATCGCCGCGCCGATTATTCATATGACAAAAGCCGAGGTTATCAAACTTGGTATTGAACTTGTTGTCCCCTTCGGAATGACATGGAGCTGTTACGAGAGCGAGGATAAGGCCTGCGGCGAATGTCAGAGCTGTCTGATGCGTAAAAGAGCCTTTGCCGAGGCTGGAATGAAAGACCCGATACCATACAAAAAATAGCGGAGACCGATTTGAGAACTATAAATTTCCTATTCGCAGTGCATCTTCACCAGCCGGTGGGGAATTTCGAGGGCGTTTTCAGATACGCCACCGAAACTGCCTATAACCCTTTCTTGCGGGCGATGAAAGAGCATCCGGAGTTCCCCTTCGCCTTCCACGCCTCGGGACCGCTTTGGGAATATTGGGAGAAGAATAATCCCGAGCTTTTCGACATCATCCGAAAGCTTGTGAAGCGAAGGCAGATGGAACTTCTCGGCGGCGGTTTCTACGAGCCGATTTTGGCGGTTATTCCGCGAAGGGACGCTATTGGACAGCTAAACATGATGGCCGACTATATCGAGGATAATATCGGCCAAAGACCGCGCGGAATATGGCTTACCGAGAGGATTTGGGAGCCGCACCTGCCGGAATTGCTTCGCACTGCGGGAGTTGAATACACCCTCACCGACGATTATCATTTTAAGAGCATAGGTGTCGTTGGCGATGAGCTTTTCGGCCATTACATCACCGACGATGGCGGGCATCGCGCTTTTATTTTCCCAATCTCGCAAGATTTACGATACACAATTCCCTTTGCCGACGCACAGAAAACAATCGATTTCCTTGTTCAGCGAGCCGACAGGACGCACAGCCGCGCACTCGTTTTCGGCGACGACGGGGAGAAATTCGGTCTTTGGCCCGGGACGAAAAAATGGGTCTGGGACGAGGGCTGGATGGCGAATTTCCTTCGGAGCATCTCGGAAAATCGCGATGTCATCAAAATGAGCCGTTTCGACGACTGGATCGACACCCATCCGCCGGTGGGAAATGTCTATCTGCCGACTTGCAGTTATTTCGAGATGAGCGAGTGGACACTTCCCGCGAATCTCGCCGCGGATTTTCACCGCAAAGCCCACGCCCTCGAAGAAGAGGGGAAGATGGACGAATGGCGATCCTTCCTGAAGGGCGGATTTTGGCGCGGCTTTCTGACCAAATACCCCGAATCGGCATGGATGCACAAACGTATGATGCACGCCAGCAAGCAACTTACGGACTCCGGTCTTCCTTTCGGCGAAGGCGCACGCGCTCTTTACCGCGCCCAATGCAACTGCGCTTACTGGCATGGCGTTTTCGGCGGGCTGTATCTCCCCCATCTTCGCAGAGGAATTTTCGATAACATTCTTCGGTGCGAAAAGCTCATCACAAGAAACGACGAGAAATTCGCCATCCGCGAGGATATGGACATCGATGGCTTCGATGAGGTTATTCTTCGCGACGGCGATTTGCAAATATTCCTCAAGCCGGGCGAGGGCGGGAAAATCGCCGAAATCGACCTTCTGAAATGGGAACGCAATATCACCGACACATTCAGCAGAAGACCCGAGGGCTATCACCACCTCGTCGAGATTGCGGACGAGCCCTCGGATAGCGATGGTCAAGCCTCGATTCACGACATCGTGCAGGCGAAAGAAGCGGGATTATCGAAACTCCTGCATTACGACTGGTATAACCGCCGTTTTCTGGTCGATTTCATTTTCGGCGAGGGGCTGACTCCGGAAAATTTCCGCGACGGCTCTTTCCCCGAATTAGGCGATTTCGCGAATCAGCCATACGACATTATCGACGGCCCGAAATCAAACCCCGACGGCCAATCGGTCAAAATGCGCAGGGACGGCGGAATATTCCATGGCGATATCCGCACAAATTTCGCTATTGAAAAGGAAATCATTCTACTCGATGGAGGCGAGGGTTTCGTCGCGAAGTTCAAACTGATAAATCCGAACGATGAAGCTTTGAACATCCATTTCGGCACGGAAACCCATTTCTCGCTGATGAGCGGCGACCATCCGCGCGTGCATTTTCATTTCGACGACGATGACCTGATTAATATTCGCACCGGCGAGCGCCGAGAGTTCTCAGATGTTAGAAGATATGAACTTCACGAGCTTGCCGACGGCTGGAAAATCCTTTGCGTTTGCGATAAATGCGACCTCTGGATGTCCCCAATCGAGACGGTGAGCAACTCCGAATCGGGATTCGAGCGGATTTATCAGCAAACCAGCCTTTTGCATCACTGGAAATTGGAAATCCCCGCTAGCGGCGAAAGAGAAATCGAACTAAAATGGCTAATCGAAGACTATAACGAAACAAATAAGGAGCAATAATGATCGACAAAATCGTCCAGTTGTTGGGCAACGAGGCGGATTATTTCCTCGCCCACAAATCGAGCACTTTCCCGAAAGAGAGTCTGCATTTGCCCGGGCCGGATTTCATCGACCGAATTTTTATACAGTCAGACCGTCCGGCGCCTGTTCTTCGAAGTCTCGGCGAACTTTACGGCCATGGCAGACTCGCGAAAACCGGCTATGTGTCCATTCTTCCGGTGGATCAGGGGATCGAACACACTGCAGGAGCGAGTTTCGCGCCAAACCCGATTTATTTCGACCCGGAAAACATCGTGAAACTCGCAATCGAGGGCGGATGCAACGGTGTGGCTTCGACTTTGGGTGTTCTCGGAATCGTTGCGAGGAAATATGCGCATAAAATTCCGTTCATTCTGAAAATCAACCATAACGAATTGATGACCTACCCGAACAAGCACGACCAGATCCTTTTTGCCAGCGTCGATCAGGCTTTCGATATGGGCGCGGTGGCGGTCGGCGCGACGATATATTTCGGCTCCGAGGAGAGCAATCAGCAGATTGTCGAAATCAGCGAGGCTTTTGAACACGCCCATTCGCTGGGAATGGCGACCATTCTGTGGGCGTATCTTCGCAATCCGGCTTTCAAGGCGGACAAAGATTACCATCTCGCCTCCGATATGACCGGCCAGGCAAACCATCTCTCGGCGACCATTCAGGCGGATATTGTCAAACAAAAACAGCCGGAAAACAACGGCGGTTTCAACGCGATAAAATTCGCGAAAACTCATGAAAAGGTCTATTCCGAGCTGACCACCGACCACCCCATCGACCTTACGCGCTATCAGGTGGCGAACTGCTATATGGGACGCATCGGCCTCATCAATTCGGGGGGCGCGTCGGGGAAAGACGACCTCGCGCAGGCGGTTCGGACGGCGGTAATCAACAAGCGCGCGGGCGGTATGGGGCTAATCTCCGGGCGCAAAGCCTTCCAGAAGCCCATGGCGGACGGCGTCAAAATCCTCAACGCCATTCAGGACGTCTATCTCTGCGATGACGTAACGGTGGCGTAGAGGCCCAACGGCCTTGGTATGCACAAGGGCATGGCGGACGTCATGCCCTTTTTTATTTGAGAAAAACTACTCTTCTCGTGGCAGTATCCCCACCCGCTAATCGTGCCCGCACGAGATATACGCCGGAGGGGAGAATTTCGTCGGGACGCCAGACGAACAATCCCCCCGCCTCGCGTTGCTCGGCACCCCCCTTAATAAGTGGGGCAGAAGGGATTCTTCCTACGATTCGCCCATTCACATCGAACACCTCGATTTCCGCGCCCGCGGGGGCAGTGACTGTTACCGCGGAATTGAATGGGTTGGGGTGGGCGGAAATATCAGGTGTTCGGGGAAGGTTTTGATTTTCTTCGATTGTCGAACTTCCGAGGGAGTCGAGTTTTGCTACGAAGAAATCGTAATCCCCTGCCCCAAATGAAGATACTGCGCCTGCTATTACGAAACCACCGTCTTCGGTAGGGATAACAGCGCTACCTAAATCGTAATTATCGCCCCCGAAATATGTATTCCAGAGAGTGTCTCCTTCTGAATCAAGACGAGATACCATAATATTGCTTGCCGATGATGTAGTAGGCTGAATCGAATTGATTGCTATAAATCCTCCATCGTCTAATAGCTTTATATCGTAGGCACTACAACTGTATCCCATGGCATATCTTTTCGACCATACCGTTTCGCCCATTTCGTTTATCTTTAGTAACCACCAATCCGATGCGAAGGGAGCTACGTCGTAAGCACCCGAAAGCACATATTCGCCATCACCTGTGTGTGATATTGCCCTCATATAATTATTGTATGGGGCTGGATAATCTCTAATCCAAACGGTATCTCCAAATTCGGTCATTTTCATTGTGACTAGCTTGAAGTAACCTACCGAAGGACTGAGCTGTCTTTTTGTTATTGAAAGCAAATAGCAACTATCGCTCGTTGTCGCAACACTATTTATATATTCAAAGCTATTGTAATCCCCGAACTGATGAGACCATATTAGTGTTCCTATAGAATCCGTTAATAATATGCAGGCATCTCCAAAGCTTCCATCTCCGGCGGTTCCTGCCAATAGTATCTCATTGTTTTGTAACATTAATGAATGATAAAGGCGATCCGAATAGTAGCTTCCGTAGAATCTTGTCCACAGAGGATCTCCGGTTTCGTTTAATCTCATCAGGAACATGTCTTTGCTCGAACTCATTGGATTGAACATATCTCCCATAAGATAATATCCACCTGTTGTCTGGATAAGCCTTTTCCCTTCATCAACTTGGCCAGAATGCCCAAATGTTTTTGACCATAGTTCATTGCCCTTTGAATCAATTTTGATTAGGAATACATCAGGGTAATCCTCTTCGCCGTATCCAAAGGATTCTGTTATCCCGGTTATTAAGAACCCATTGTCGCTTGTCTGGATAATGTCACAGGGCCGGTCGTTGCTTGTTCCGCCGTAGGTGCGCTCCCAACCGGCTTGAGTGTGACAACATACTAACAGGACAACAATTATTATTATTTTACATTGAATGTTCATTTTAATTCTCCTGAAAGGGGGGCGAAAAATGATTATTGATTTAAGACTAAATCAACAATATCATTGACCATAGCACTTGTGCCATCCTGGTGAGTTGAACACGTCCAACAGGGGCATCCTTTGGGAATGCTGTAATCCGCTGGTTCACATACTTCGTTACACTGGTTTTGTGGTTTACATATATTCAGGGGATTGTTGGGATTGTTTACATAATAGACAATTATACTGCTTTGGTTCGATAAATCATAATATGTTACCTCCATGACAAATCCCTCTTGAACCATTTCCTGCTGTTTTGCATATGGGACATTCCAGATATCCCAATCCCCAACGTCCTCGCAGACGTAAGTGGTATCTGCCACTGCAGTGATTGCGATGAACACGAATGCCAATACGGCAAAAATGTATGTTTTATTCACGATAATACTCCTTGATAATTGTTTACTTATATGTCATCAAATAAATGAGCCTGCGCAAGATAACCTCGCGCAGGCGAAAAAAATGAAAATTAGTCTTTCCGTTAAGAATAGAGATAGTTGACGCCCCCCCCCATATATTTTAGGAGTTTCTATGCGCTTCAGAACAACTGTCGCTTTTTCCTTATGTTCGCTTCGTTCGCTCATAAGCATTATTGTCTATTTCTTAGAATAAAATAGGGGAAATGAATGTTAATGTCAAGAGTTGTTTTTATTTTTTTCCTCTCTCATTTCGAATACACCACCCTCTTCATAGCCGTCGTTTTGGGTAAAGGGGATTTCCGCCATTCTTCGGCTATTAAGGTCGTAATTTATTTTTAAGGGTAAATTCACTTCGATAATCCCATTCGGCTCTGTAATCAACCGCCTACGCGTGTTCATTCTGCGACAAAAGGCTTTGCATTATCGACACGAAGTCTGTATATTTTGAAAGACGATTGGAGCGTTATGAAGAGATGGATTTCGATAGCACTTGCAATTTCACTTCTCGCGATGTCCTGCGACCGCTCGGTGAGGCCGAATCCACCCAATCCAAACGATGACGAGGGCATCACATATCGAATTGTCGATGTTATCGACGGCGACACTGTCCGGCTCGACGACGGCCAGACTATACGGCTTGTGGGAATCGACACCCCCGAGATGAACCATGGCGGGACCCCCGAACCCTGCGCTGTCGAGGCGAAGGAATACACTCGAAGCAACGCGCTATATCGTTATTGTTATTTGATTTACAACACTTCAGTCGGCGATTCTATCGACTATTATGGGCGCACATTGGCTTTCGTGCATATTCTTCCAGACAGCCTTTGCCTAAATGTCGAGATTGTCCGCGCCGGATGGAGCGAAGATTGGGATTCTTATCCTGTCCGATGGGATTATGAGGTTTTATTCGAGGCCGCGGAGACCGAGGCGATTGCCGCAGGACGCGGAATATGGAACATTTCAGCCAATTGCGAGTGAGGAACAATGGAACAAGAGTTTATCCAACGTATTATCGACGAGGTCGAATCGGAATTCGGGGTTATGGTCAGCCCTGTCGTTTCACCTGATTGGCGTTTGATGGAGGATTCGCGGCTTATGCTTCGCGACAAAGCGAGTGCTCCTCCCTGTGTTGCGCCGCTTATCGATCACACCGCTCTTAAATCGGATATTACAGAGGTCGATATCGAGCAGTTATGCAAAGAAGCTTTGGAAAATCGTTTCGCGAGTGTTTGCGTGAATCCTTGCTGGGTGCGGTTGGCGTCGGAGTTTCTCAAAGACGAGCTTTCGATGGTCTGCACGGTTGTCGGTTTTCCTTTGGGCGCGAATGTTCCGGAGATAAAGGCCAATGAGGCTGTGCGTGCGGTCGAGGACGGTGCGGAGGAGATCGATATGGTGCTCAATATTGGAGCAGTCAAGTCCGGGAGATGGGAATTTGTTTTCTCCGATATCGTGAGTGTAATCGAGGCGGTTTCGCCAATTGCGGTGAAGGTTATTCTCGAAACCTGTCTTCTCGCCGAGGACGAGATTGTTCGTGCGAGCGCGATATGCGGCTCTGCTGGGGCGGCCTATGTTAAAACGAGCACCGGATTTTCAAAAAGCGGCGCGACAGAATCTGTATTAAAACTCATGGCCTCGACTGTTGGTGATAAACTCGGAATCAAAGCCTCCGGCGGAATCGGCGATTTTGAAACCGCAATGAGAATGATCAAAGCCGGCGCGACGCGTATCGGTTCGAGCAAATCACTCGTTATAGTCGCTGAATGAAGATTAAAATCATCCATATCGGCAAATTAAGCATTAGCTACAAAGATTCGGTGCAGTATTACACCGATAGGCTTTCCCATTATTGCGAGCTGGAGATAGTCAGCGTCAAACAGGCGAAAAATATGCCCGATGACAAAGCGGTCGAGATTGAAGGCGAACGTTTGCTAAAAGCCATCGAGGGTGAGGATTGTATTGTCGCGCTTTCCGAGGAGGGGAAAACTCTTCGGTCTGTGGAATTTGCCAACTGGCTCTCTGTGGCGCGCACCTACGCAGGATGTGTTACATTCGTTATAGGTGGAGCCTTTGGGCTTTCCAACGAGGTCAAACAAAAAGCGGATTTGCTTCTTTCGCTCTCGCCTTTGACATTCCAGCACGATCTCGCACAACTCGTTCTTCTCGAACAAATATACCGTGCAATGACGATTATGCGCGGCGAAAGCTACCATAAATGAAGCGGTTGGCGTGATTCGTGCCCGAAGGGTAGCACGAAGCATGACAACCGCGGGGTGCGGAAGCACATTAGATATCGCCTGTCCAGCGAAGTGCGATGGTCGAAAGGGCGATTGCGGCAGTTTCGGCGCGAAGTCGTCGTTGCCCGAGTGAAACCGGAACTCCTCCGGCATTCGAGACTGCTTTGCGCTCGTCGGCGGAAAAACCGCCTTCCGGGCCCACAAAAAGCCATACTTTCTCGCCGAGTTTGGGCAAATTCACCGGAAAATTCGGAAGTCCGTTTTCGTCGGCTATGATTAGATGATCATAGCGCTTTTCGGCAATTATCTCATGGACCGTTTTGGGCGGCTCGATCTGTGGCAAAAATGCTCTTCGAGACTGCTTCATAGCTCGGATAGCAACAATTTCCAATCTTTCGAAAAATTTGCCGTCTGGACGAATCCGCTCGATACCGTAATCAGCATGTATTGGAATCAGCCGTGATATTCCAAGCTGAACGCAGGCGTCCCAAGCCCATTCGAGCTGTTTGGGCTTTATCGCACCGAGGCACATCGTGAATTCAATAACCGGTTCGGGAGTGGCGATAGCTTCGCCTTTGATTTCGCCGCGGGAAAATTCCTTGTCGGCGCGAGTGATTATCACATGGTATGTTTTCCCAGCGCCATCGACAACTATTACCTCGTCATCGACACCGGCTCGAAGAACCTTCGCCAAATGGTGGCTTTCCTCCTGCGGAAAAATCACTCTGCCGTTCTGGATATTCTCTGGCGGAACAAAAAAATTTGTGGTCGTGTGTTTCATAATTTAAAAAAGGGCGGGTGATTAGCCCGCCCTACATTGCCGGATGTTATTCGATTCTTCGCTTCGAGGTGCCGCCCGAACTTTTTTCGAGGCGGTCGTCTATACCGTTTTTGTTCTCGTCGATGAACACATCGCGTGACTTCGAGCTTGTAGCCTTTGCCTCCGACGCCGCCGATGGAGCTAGAGCCGGTGCAGAAGAGGATTTGCCGGTTGAAGATGTAGAGATTGTTCTTCTGCTTGGTTCGCTTGTTGTCGGCGAGCTTCTGTAGCTTTTCTCCGAAGGTTCACGGTCAGCTTCTTTGGCCGATTGATATACCTCCGCCGCGCCACGGAAAAGGGTCTCTATTATGCCGCCGAGGTTTGTTTTCTGCGTTTCATCGTGAGGAGCAACCACAGCATCGGAGGAGATTGATTCTTCTTTTGCCTTACGGTCGAGCGTGTCCTCGGTCTGCGCGAACAGCGGCGTCATCGTGAGGATTCCGAGTAAGATTATGTAGGCGACTTTTTTCATCTTTCCAATTATAAGATGTTGAGTCCTGATTGTCAAGACTTACCTACTCCTTTTGCTCGTCGATGAACTTTCGCTCGTCGGCGTGCTTTTCGAGGTGCTTCTGCTCGTCGTTGTTTTAGTTCCGGTTTCGACCGTTGTTTTCGAATGACTCTCGGTTGTGACACTCGATGTTGTTTTTGAAACCGTCGGAGGTGTCGTTTTCAATTCCGAACCTGTTTTTGTCTCGATTGTTCTGCCGGATTCTCTTTCGGGTTCGGTGGATGGCGGCTCTGGCCTTGTCGATATAGTCTCCGAGCTTCTCTTCGTTGTAATATTTTCCGGTTCGGTCGATGGCGATGTGAAATCGCGAATATTGCCCGGAGAGTTTTCCACGGAAGTTCCGCGGTTTGTTGTCGAAGGTGTGGAAGGCACCGTTGCAGTGCTTCTTCTGGTTTCCTGAGTAGATGGCACAACTGAATCGCTTCTTTTGCTGTCCGGAGTTACAGTTTCTATCGGTGATGTTCCGCTTCTATGAGATGGAGCAGTGGTCGAGACCTCCGGCGAGGTGCTTCTTCTCGATACAACCTCGCGATATTCTCTGGAAGTCCATTCTGAAGGCGTTTCTCGCACGCGATATTCAGTTCCTCTCGATGCCAAGGTTCTCTCGACAACTTCAGGAACCGGCCTTTCGAAGCCATTTCGGCGAGGAATTCGGTCGTATGTCGAATAGGTTCTATCCAACTGCACCGAGTAACGGTAGCGGTATCTTCCATCGACATAGATTCTGCGCGCGCCGGGAATATAGTAGTCATAGTAGGTGTAGTAGTAGCGTCCGCAGGAACTGTAGTGGAGAGATACCCATCTTCTGGCCCACCACGGCCACATCCAGTAAGGGCGGTGCTGGCACCAAATCCAGACATCCCAATAACCCGGGCATTCCCACCATGGATCCCATGGGCTGGGTGTTCCCCAGCAACAATAGCAATCACTGCTGTATCCGACGAACCATCCCGCTTCAGCGGTTTTCGGGGTCAGCGAGAGTATAACTCCCGCGAGGATGATGACAAATATAAGCTTTTTCATCTCGATTCTCCTTCTTGGCGGATTTTGTTTCCTATCATCGACGACGGCTTTTCCATCGCCGCTTTAAGCTCCGGGTTGCCGGGGACAGTCTGGTAAGCCCAATCGAACCTGAGCCTTTCGCCAGTAATTTCCCTAACAAGCACCGTTGCAAAATGATTATCTGCTGTCCAAATGATATATGCGTATCCCGGCCGCGCAACGACATCGGCATAGGGGCTCCATCCGGTCGAAGGTGCGAAATCGACATCGGACAAGCTCAAAGCATAGCCCCATTCCATAATATCCGTGTAGTCATTTCCGACATTGAGATAATACCCCAAAGCATCGTGCCCGAAATAGAAATCGCAGGTCGGGTAATCATAGGGCACGGCGGAATAGTGCGAGAGGTCGTAGCCGGCATCGTTCGGGTAGATTTCCGCACTCCAGAGAAAATAGCTGTAGCCCTCGGGGCGTGGAGTGTCATAAACCATGTCGGTGGAAAGTTCGCTGACATTCCCGCAGTAGTCATAGCTGGAAATGGCGTAGTAATAGGTTCTGCCGTTTACCGCAGTCCAATCGGTAAAAGATGCAGACCTTGTCGAACCGAGATAATCGTAGTATCCAGTCGGTCCGTTGCCGCGGAAAACATCGTAACCATCTAAATCCCAACAGGATACTGGGTTCCAATAGATATAAACCGAGTTATCCCCTGTTACCGAGCGGACATTACGCGGTATAGGCGGCGGTGTGTTGTCGCACCAGCAAGAACTGCAGTCGTCGTAGTAGGGACGGTTATCGACAATCAAAACATCGCATCCCGCGAAGATTATCGCCAGAACCGTTATCGCTATTGCAGTCATTTGTTTCATAGTAACCTCCAAAGTTATCTTTCGCTAAGAAGAATGCATCGACCGTGCCAAACTATAACGTGTTGATTATTAATAAGTTAGGCTTTTTACATCACGATTAAAATGCACATATCTCTTATTTGACGCACAAATTTTGTGC
The DNA here is from genome assembly GCA_964459995.1 of uncultured bacterium. Taxonomy (GTDB): domain Bacteria; phylum UBP14; class UBA6098; order UBA6098; family UBA6098; genus CAZSHG01. The sequence continues at coordinate 189,288 of CAYWOR010000002.1, forward strand.
TAACTACACCATTGGGGGCGTCGTGCCTTTTTCTTCGAAAAAGGCCGCCTAAATCGGCCTTCCAATCAGCAACAGCCTAATTCGGACAAACCTTCCTCCCTCAAAACAGAGTAGCTCTTCCATACATCATAAGGCCGATTTAGGAAGCGCGTTTTTTCTATCGTCGCCAAACGAAGACTTTGGCAAAAGATTCCTATCGATAGAAAAAACGCGCGCGACGCCCCCTGTGCGCATAGAAATTGAAATTTGTTGCCTCGCGAACTGAAATTGCGTATAATTCGGATGAACATATTTGAAAGGATGAAAATGAACTACAGAACAATCTTTGTAATTTTACTTCTAATTGCTGTTACTGGACTTTTTGGGCAATCGATAACCGTGCGGGCAACCTATCCGGGGTTTACGAATTCGCAGGCATGCGCGGCTTATGGCGACTATATCTATATTCTCGACTATTATAATGTCTATGCCTACAGCACCCTTTCGGGGGCTTTCGTCGATACGCTGAATTTGGGGGAATATGTCCGCCAGATTGATTTTTACGGCACACAAGCGGTTGTTGTTGGAATATCGAATATCTATTTAATCGACATCAGCACGCCATCGGCAATGAGTGCGCTTGGAAGTCTTTCAGTGGGGGTCGGAAGCATGGGCTGGGATGTTGCACTTAACGGCTCGATGGTTTATGTCGCCGCTCAGAATAGGGCTTTTATTGCCGAGATTACAGGCACGTCGCTAACTTATAGGGGCGAGTTTCTTCCTTTTGGGTTTTTCCCGATGGTCAGGTGTATCGAGATAAACGGAACCACGATGTTCGTCGGCGACGGCAACGGCAGTCTATATGCAGTAGATGTTACAAATCCGGCATCGCCCTCGATTAGAATGACCGCCGCCACGCCCGGAAGCAAAATCGATTTGGAGGTTCTGCCGGGAAATAAACTGGTCGTTGCGGACGGCGCTTATGTCGGAATGGATTCCACGAGTATCCGTATTTTCAACATCGCTACACCGACAACTCTAACCGAACTCGGCGCATGGGTGCAGTTCGGTGGGGATGCAATCGAAACGCACACTCCTGCACCTCATACAAGAACCGCACTTGCAGATGGCGAAGGCGGGGTTAAAATCATCGACATATCTACTCCGACGGATCCCTATTTGGTGGTCTCACAGGCAACTTCCGATTTGATAAACGGTATCTTTGTTCGTAACGACACGCTTTTCGTGGCGGGAATGAGCAATTTCTATATTATGACCACAGATGCGTTCGGCTCTGACACAGATACTGTTATCACACACATTCCTGCAATAATCGACTCTATTCGGCCAAGCGGAACACATATCAGCTCCTGCGAACCCTATTTCGAATGGTTTTATACGCCCGGATCAAACCCGATTAACACATCCAGCGTGGTTATCGAGGTCAACGGCACTCCTGTTGATGGTTCCGATCCGAGAGTGTTTTTCGATTCTGGTGTTATCAGCATCGATTTGGGTAGTTCCTCATATTCGACTTTCGACACTTCGCGCGCGACCCTTACTTTTCTCGAGGATGTCGCTGGAAGCTTAGCCGTCGGGTTAGGGCTATGGGGATCCGTTCTACTCGATTTCGATTCACCGATTCTCGGCGAAGTAAGCCCTTCCGCAGGCGAGGTTGTTCATAGAGATTCTGTCGAAATTGTCGGCACTGTCGCCGAAATTGGCCCGTCAGGCCTCGACGAAGCTGGTTTCAGGATAATTGTAAACGGTATATCTTATTCCCCCTCGAGCATTTATCTCGATTTTACTCCGCCGACCTTCGTCTGCACACCTATGGGAAGTTTCTCGCCGGGTAGTTCGGTCGAGATATGTATCCTGGCGGCGGATATGCCCGAATATTGCGATCCAAATGTTCTCGACACTTGCTGGACATTCTTCATCCGCGCAACCGGAATAACCGATGAAAGGCTTCCGGAGAAATTCACGGCCTATGCCTATCCAAATCCCTTCAATTCAGCAGTATCCATTCATTTCGCTAATATTCCGGAGGGCTCCGATCTTTCGATTTTCGACATCAAGGGAAACATCGTCGGTAAAATCGCAAGTTCGGAATTCAAAAATAATCGCACTGTTTGGACTCCCCCCGATGAAGCCGCTTCGGGGATATATTTCGCATGCTTCCCCGGTGGCGAAATACTCCGCATAACCCTATTGAGGTAGCTTTTACGACATAAACGCAAAAAAAATCCCTAAATCGGGATTTTTTTCTTGAATATCGGTAAAACATCGGTATATTCCGCGGTTATGACCATTCAGTCATATAATTATGTTGAATAAAGAAAAAAATAAAAAGGGCGTTTTAGCCCTCGTCGCAGATATTCTAATTCCGCTGGTGCTTATAGGGACGATTTATTTACTATACTGGCGGCCGCTTTTCGACGAGTTCTCGAACCTTCGCGAAATCTCCGCGCAAAGGGGCGGCGCAGTATTCTTCGTCATGTCCGCCCTATCCGTGTTGTTGATGAGCATCGGACTGATTCAGCTTCTCTATTCACTCATCGTGGCGTTTCTACGCAAGGTCGAGGTCTTCCGCACTCTCAAACCCTATCTTTGGAAATACTCGTTTTACTATAAAATAGGCCTTTTCTCGCTAATCTTCGTCAACGCCTTCCAATTGGTAGTCCCGCAGATAATGCGAACTGCTGTCAACGAGCTAACCTTCGGAAAAGCGACCTCGGGCGGCTTGCTTAGACACGCTTTGATAATCTTAGCGCTCGCTGTCGGTGTCGGAATAATGCGTTTTTTCTGGAGATACCTTATTATAGGGGCATCGAGGAAAATCGAGTTCGACCTGCGCAACCGTTTCTATCAGATACTCCTTCAAATGAGCGTGGGTTATTTCAATAAAACAAAGGTCGGCGACCTGATGGCGCTCGCCACGAACGACCTCGAAGCTGTTCGTATGATGGCCGGAATGTCCATTGTCGCGCTGTTCGACTCCTTTTTCATGCTGATCGCAAGCCTCGTGCTCATGGCCACGATAAACTGGAAACTAACCCTTTTCGTTTTGATACCGATGCCCTTTCTATCGGTAATCTTTATGAAATTCGGTAAACAGATGCACGACCGTTTCAAGCAGGTGCAGGAGAGTTTCGCGAAGCTCACCGATAAGACTCAGGAGACGTTCAGCGGAATACGCGTTATCAAAGCCTATGTTCAGGAACTTGCCGAATTCGATAATTTTCAGGTGCTCAACGATGACTACCGGTGGAAGAACATGTATCTGGTGCGCATCTGGGGGCTTTTTGACCCGCTTATCGGTTTCGTTATCGGCATAAGTTTCGGGCTTGTTTTACTTCTGGGCGGCGATAGAGTGATCCTTTCGGCGATGTCTATGGGCGATTATGTCGCATTCACTTCGTATTTGGGGATTGCGGTTTGGCCGATGATAGCAGTCGGATGGATAGCTAACCTTTACCAGCGCGGAAAAGCCTCAATGGGAAGACTCAACGAGGTTTTCGACCTCGAACCGGACATAATCGAGCCGGAAAAACCTGTCATCCTCGATCCAGTGAAAGGCGATATCGAGTTTCGCAATCTAACTTTTGCCTACGATGCAGATTCAGAGCCGGTTCTTAAGGGTGTTTCGATGAAAATCCCAGCCGGTTCGACCGTCGCTTTGGTTGGTAAAACCGGTTCGGGTAAAACTACAGTTCTACGCCTTATATTAAGACTCTTCGATGTTTCGCCTAATTCGCTTTTCATCGATGGCAACGACCTCAGGGATATTCAGCAGGAAAGTTTCCGCAAACAGGTCGGCATGGTCCCTCAGGAATCTTTCCTATTTTCAGAGCCGATCATGGATAATATCAAGTTCGGCCAACCGGACGCGAGCGATGCGGAAGCAATCGAGATGGCGAAGGTCGCGCAGATATATGACAATGTAATGGAATTCCCACGCGGTTTCGACACTATGGTCGGTGAGCGCGGTGTCTCGCTCTCCGGCGGCCAAAAGCAGAGGATTTCTATCGCACGGGCATTGCTGGTGAAGCCCAGAATTCTGATTTTGGACGACGCTCTTTCCGCTGTGGATACCGAGACCGAGGAAAAAATTCTTCACGATCTAAAAATATTCATGAAAGATAGAACGAACATAATTGTCAGCCATCGGATAAGCACCGTGAAAAACGCAGACAGGATTTTCGTTATCGACATGGGGAAAATCGCGGAAGAAGGAACACACGACGAGCTTCTCGCACATGGCGGCATTTATGCCGATCTCGACAGACGCCAAAAACTCGAGAGAATGCTTCAGGATGAAAACGGGACGGTGAAATAATGGCACGCGGTGGCGGTGGCGGCGGAATGGGCGGCGGCGGCGGCCGTGGCGGAATGGGAAAAGGCGGAGATTACTCCGATTTCCACGATGAAAAAGACCTCGGCAAAATCTACGACAGCAAACTCGTTAAGAGGTTGATGGTCTATGCCAAGCCCTATTCAAAGCTCATCATTCTGACTGTCTTTATTGTTCTGCTTCTGTCGGCGCTTCAGATCGTCCAGCCGTATATTACGAAGATCGGCATCGACCGCTTCATCATATTCAGCAACGCGAAGCTCGACCTTTCCGATTCCACCGACCCATTTATCGCCGAGATTCGCGAGAAATACGGCGAGGAACTTCTCCCCCTCGTCGATGATGGCTGGTTCCTATTCGATCATGGCGAACTCGACCCGAAAGACGCCGCCGAGCTTGAAACTCGAGGTGTTTTAGGCAAAGAGAAATTCTACATCATCGACTTCGATAAACACAAAAGCCCTGAACGTGATTCAGTCGAAGCGATAGTTGCGCGTTTCCCAGGCCAATTCGAACCGACCGACCACGCGGAAAAATACATCATCAGCTATAATAATTTGCAGGAGATTCCCCGTGAGGAGCTTTCGACACTTCGCGCCCACGACCGCAGGGGAATCCTTATCGTCGGTATCATCTATTTTGTGGTTCTATTGCTAACCTTCGCGATGCAATACGGCCAGATTTATCTGATGGCATGGATTGGCCAGAGCATCCTTTTCGACATCAGAAACGCCGTTTTCAAGCATATTCAGAACCTCTCGCTGAAATTTTTCGACGGCAACCCTGTCGGAAGACTCGTTACAAGAAGCACTAACGATGTGAATGTGTTAAATGAGCTTTTCACAAGCGTTCTGATAACCCTCTTTTCCGATTTGTTTAAACTGGTTGGCATCGCCGTGATATTGCTCTATATGAATTGGCGCCTCGGCCTAATTCTTATGGCGATGATGCCGATTATTCTTATTGTAACGCTTCTTTTCAGAATAAAATTCCGCGATTCGTATCGCCAAGTCCGCACGAAAATCGCTCAGATAAATGCGACCCTCAGCGAGCACTTCAGCGGTATCCGCGTGATAAAACTTTTCGCCCGCGAGGCCGAGAATATAAAGCGTTTCAGCGAAATCAACCACGATTATTACAAAGCGAATATTTATCAGCTTATTGTGCATGGCCTATTTTCGCCGGTAATCGTGCTTTTCCGCAATATCGGACTGGGCTTGATTATTTGGTTCGGCGGCGGACAGGTTATTCAGAATCTTCTGCCGTTGGGCGCTTTGGTGGCCTATTTGAGCTATGTCGAAATGTTCTTCCAGCCTATAAACGCCCTCGCGGAAAAATTTAATGTTATGCAATCCGCGATGGCAAGCTCGGAACGAATTTTCCAGATTATGGACACAAATCCGGACATCGTCCAACCGGAAAACGCTGTAGCCATCGACCCAATAAAGGGCGAGGTCGAGTTAGAGAATGTCAGCTTCGCCTACAAACGCCTCCCCGAGGACACGGACTGGGAATGGGTTCTTCGCGATGTCAGCTTCAAAGTCGCACCGGGCGAATCTGTCGCGCTTGTTGGCGAGACTGGTGCAGGCAAAACGACTATTATTTCGCTTCTGTCGCGTTTCTATGATGTTCAGAAAGGGCGAATTCTTGTCGATGGCGTCGATGTCCGAGATTGGGATAAATCCGCTTTGCGAAGGCATATCGGCGTGGTTTTACAGGATGTATTCCTTTTCGCGAGCGATATAAAGACGAATATTCGCCTTAATAATTCCGAGATTTCGGACGAGAGGCTTCGTGAGATTTCGAAGATAGTCAACGCCGAGTATTTCATCGAAAAACTACCTAACAAGTTCGACGAACCTGTTACCGAACGCGGAAGCACGCTCTCCGCCGGACAGCGCCAACTATTGTCATTCGCACGTGCACTTGCTTTCGACCCGGCGATTCTCATCCTTGACGAGGCCACCGCAAATATCGACACCGAAACGGAGCAACTTATTCAGGAAGCTCTCTGGCGGTTGATGGAAGGTCGCACGAGCATCGTTATCGCGCATAGGCTCTCAACAATCCAGCATGTTGACAGAATTCTCGTGATGCACAAAGGCCGTGTGGTCGAGGAGGGCAACCATCAACAGCTTCTCGCCAAAGGCGGCATCTACTACAAGCTGTATCAGCTCCAGTATAAGGGACAGGAGATTTAGCGACGGCTTCGCTTTCTATTTGCCCGAAGATTTCGGCGGCTTATTTGTCAATATGCTATTTCAGATACACGATCCTTCGCAATTTCGATCCGTCCCCGACACGCGCCCGCACGAGATAGACGCCGGAGCCGAGGGATTTATCCGGTTGCCAGACGAATTCGCAATTATTAATAGACACGGCGTCTCGCCGTGTGTCGAGCGGGACGCTCGACCTATTATTCGGCGAGATTGCTTCGTTGGGCTCCGCCCTCCTCGCAATGACGTCTATCTTGCGCCCGTTCACGTCGTAAATCTCGACGTCGAACGGGACGGGCGACCCGTCCCCTACGCCCTCGATGGCGATGGTTACCGCGGAGTTGAATGGATTCGGATAGGCGGAAATCTCGATGGCGGAAGGCCTTGCCGGCGCTTTTATTTCCGGCACAAATACATGATTGGGGTCGTATTCGTAAAACTCTACTATCCCGAAACTTGGGCCTGTTATTGAATAAATATAAGGCCCGTTTACTATCTGGAACTTTGGTTCGTCGGTTATATATCCCACCAACGAGTCCGTTGTCGGGTAGCCGGTGACATCGTGTATCCACATGCCTGAATAGAGATAGCCGTTCTGGTAATCGATTACATATTTGTCATACATCCAAGAAGACACGCCTATTTCGCCCAAATACACCGGCGAGGTCGGGTCGGCAATGCTATAGACATCGGCAAGCGGGCCTTCATAGTAGTTCGCGGCCACGAACATGAGCGTATCAACGATTACGGAAGGACATTGTAAAGTTGGGCCAGTACCTACTCTACTGATAAATGACAATGTGGTGTCATAAAACGGGTTATGAATATTCGATATGTTTATCAGCTTAATTTTATATCTGTTAGAATACCATCCACCTCCAATATCTTCGCCCTCGAAATACGACGCATAAAGAAAAGTATCTATAATTTCGAACCACTTGCCGGTTCCGCGGTCGATCGCAGTTGCGATAGTATCTATATCAAACGGATCCGAAAGGTCGAATATAGCCAAATCGCCGATACTTGCGCGATCCATGGTAAAATACATATCGTTGATTATTCGAGATGCCGTTTGTCCCCATTTATATGACATGTGGCTCGAATGATATGTCGCTACCAACTCGGGTGGCGAAAGATTAATATTGATAGAATGCATTTGCTCATGGCGAACCGCGATTAGTATCGAATCATCGATAATATCGATAACAATCCCAAATGTGCTATCCATCTCATAAAAATTCGTGTCGATGGCATCGGGGTCGGATGCGTCGATTTTGATAAGCGTATTTGTTCCGGGGTAGCAAGTCCATAGCGTCGTGTCGGGCGCCATTGCCAGCCCGCCAAACTCGCGCGTTCCATGGAAAGTCCACACCACACGCACATTCAGGCTGTCGTAAGTGGTCTCTTTTTCGTTCGCCATCGCCGCCCCGCTTAGCAGGGCGAGGGCGAGTAAGCAAATAGCTTTCGTTTTCATAATATTCCTCCTGCTATTTCAAATATACGACCCTCCGCGCCATTTCGCAATCGCCAAATGTCGCGCGGACGAGATAAACGCCGGAGGGTAGGGATTTATCCGGCGTCCAGATATATTCTTGGGTTGTAGGGGTCAACCGCGTTGACCCGTCGAACGGGCGTATGCAATACGCCCCTACGGTTCCGTCTTCAACCATTCGCCCGTTCAGGTCGAAAATCTCGACGTCGAACGGGACGGGAGACCCGTCCCCTACACCGTCGAGGGCGATGGTTACCGCTGAATTGAACGGGTTCGGGTAGGCGGAGAGTGTGAAATCGCCCGGCAATTCTCTATCTTCTATTCCATCCGGCTCAGAAATGGCAAAATAGGGAGAAAGATAGGCTGTCTTGTTCCCAAAACTGTCCGATATGGCCAAATCGAAATGGCTTCGGAAACCCGGCCATGGGTAGGTGTCCCAGAATAGCGAAGTGTCGGTCGAGGCGATTTCTCCGATTGTGTCGAGACCGAGCCAAATGGTCGAAAAACCGCCGGCAAGATTGAGGTCCTCCGCGCTCCAAAGAAGTTCCGCAAGGCTCGATGTCAGGAAAGTATCCGAGTAATCCGGTGCGGAGGGTGTAATCCACTCAACTCGTGGTGGAATATTGTCCAACTTGAAGGGGTCGGACAGATATAGCTTTATCTGATTGAAAAGCAAGAGCTTATAGACATAGCCGCGTCCATAATCGACCACCCAAAGGTTCATGCCGTCCCATGCCGCGCCTTCCGCGCCGGTCATCTCCACAACCTCGCCTGTGGGAACCGCGTGAATGATGGAATCCATATCGACATCGATACCGTAGGCTATGTTGTCGTTGCTGTAACACCACAAAAGGCCAAGCCCCCACGCGAGGCCGTCCGCAGAGGTCGCCGGCTCAGAAATGCCGAACACCGGGAAAAACATCGTATCGACTAACGAAAAATCAGAGGTGTCCAACGCAACAAATGCACCGCGCGAAAAACATACCCACAAATGCTGGCCGTCGAATGCCGCGCCCGCGATATGAACCTCAGTGCCCGGAAGCCCCCACCAATCGCCACGGACTGTGTGCGATGTGCCGGTGGCGAAATCGAACTCCTTGAGCAAAAGCCGCGTGTCCTCCACCCAAAAAAGTCTGTCGCCGGCAAAAGCCATATCCGAAGGCCCAACCGTAACCGTGCCGATATGAATGCTGTCGCCCTCGATGATTTCGGGGAGGTCGTAGGGGCGAATCCAGCAATCATGCGTCCATTCGTTGTGATAAAGCACCCAGAGCTGGCCGCGTTTGTAGCATAGCCCAAAGGCGCGCACCTGTGGGCGAAGGGTATCCCGCACCAAAAAAGAATCGATGACCGCAAAACTCGACACGAGCGAGTCGAAGGTTACAATCCGGCCGAGGAAATCGTCCGCTTCAACAGGACCGAGGTCGGTGGTCATGTCCCAGATTATGCAATGCTCGATGCCGACCGAATCCGCACTGCAACGCCAGCCGTGGTTCGGCTTGACCCCTGCGAACTCGGAGATGGTGTCCCAGAGCGTAACTACGGGGATATGCCAGTCGGTGGAATCCGCCCATCGCGCCTGCACATTGACCGCGAGGACTGTATCCGTAGTGTTCCGCGCGCGGAAACATATTCTGACGAGGCCGCTTCCGTCGTCGGCCTGCGACATGCGTATGTCGAAAATCTCCGAGTCGGCAACCGCCGCGCCTATGAGGAGGAGAGAGATGATAAGCAGTTTTGCGTATTTCATGATTGTTTCCTTACTGCAGTGCCACAGTCGATTCGCTCGACATTTGCGGCGACTCGCCTTTGTTTTATATGTTTATTCTCATATTCTCATTTCAGATACACGATCCTTTTTGTCGCCGCGCCATCGCCGGCCGTAGGGGCGAGGTCTCCTCGCCCGCCGACACGTGCCCTCACGAGATAGTCGAACGGGCGTATGCAATACGCCCCTACGGTTCCGCCTTCGACCATTCTGCCATTTACATCGTAAATCTCCACGTCGAACGGGACGGGAGACCCGTCCCCTACGCCATCGACGGCGATGGTTACCGCGGAATTGAACGGGTTGGGATAGGCGGAAATCTCGATGGCAGAGGGTTTTATAGGCGCTGTTTCGGCGAGGGCGGTCAAAGTATCGTAAGTTATTCCTTCCGCTGTATGAGTTAAACAATCAAAAGAAGCACCGTAGTCTTCCGAGAAACAGATTCGGATACTTCCGCCTCGCTGGACATAAGAGCCATCGACATAGTAATCGACGAATACGCCGTATAATCCACCGGAAGAATTTCCTCCAACTATTTCCATAAAGGAATTTTCATCGGAATCCATCGCGAACGTGTTTGTTCCAACGAAGGTTGTGCCGTAGTCAGCCGAGAAAAAGATAGAATCAGAAGAAAGCAAATATACTTCTCCTATTGAACCACTTGCACATAAATCAAACCCATGGTAGCCAAAGTCGTTAATTAACTCACAAGTTGATAAAGTATCATCACTATAATAGAGTATGCCAGAACTTGGGTTAATTAGGAATGCTTCCCCGTTTTGCCAGCCCAAACAACCTATTCCTGCGGAAACAGGGAAAGGAATTGAATCATAACTTTCGAAATAATCTTCGGTTCTAAAAAACTCATGTCTTGAAGAATAAGCTTCTCCTGCTTCAAAACCTGAGACCACGGAACCAACATAACCAATTCTAGCTATCCAAGAAGCCCCATAATCGTCGCTATGGTAGAGCATCTCTCTTACTACTTTATAAACATTACCATTGCTGTAATCTGCCGCAATTGCTGAATAAGGCCATGGTTCTCCACCATATTCTCCGGAATCTTTAACAATTAAAGTGGTTCCAGCGTCTGGGGAATAATACAAAAACTGGCCTTCTGATGAGTCCGGGCTGATATCCGGGCCCACAACATAAAGCCCGCCGGGAGTTTGGTCTTTGGCTATGCGGAACTCGGCAAAAGCCGCCCCGCAAAGCAGGGCGAGAGCGAGTAAGCTGAGAATCGTTTTTTTCATGAGAGTTCCCTCCAAAAAGCCTGCGTGGGCAATAATATCTTCGCAATGGTCATTAATATATTGGCAATGTTATGTAATATCATGGCAATGGTTTATTATGTCTTGGTAATGGTCATACATTTCTTGGCAGTGGTTCATAATATCGTTGCGGTGGTCAGTTATATCGGGGCAGGCGGAATATACAACTGGGCATAAAACTATGATCAACCACGTCACATTTATTATTGACTATTACCATTTTATTCATATTACTTACCTCTTCATATGTGTTTCTTGCCGAGAAATTTATCGCCACTGCCAATATCTTGTTATTTTTCGGCCTTTCTTCACGGACGCTTCGTCTTACGCTTCTCATCCCTCAAACTCTGCACATGAGGATTCCCCTCGATTGGATCGTCAAACGACAGCCTGTGCTTGTGCGTCTCAGGGTCGAAATCCGTCGTGAGAGTCTGTATTCGGCGCACGGTAACATGGCATCCGAAGACGGCGAGGAGTTTGTCTATTCCTCCAAGCGTCGATTGAGAACGGCCGGAAAGCACCCTCGATACCATCGCCTGCGAAACATTCGCCCTCCGCGCGAGCTCCGCGACGCTCATATTCGTTTCCTCCATAAGGCATTTCAACAAAAGCGGTATTTCGTTCATAGTTTCTCCTTTTTCACTTCAAATATACAATTCTCCGTGCGGTTTGGCAAGTGGCTATCCTCGTTTGGACGATTCGTGGCGAGAAACGCTCCCCTCGCATATTCGACAAGCGGCACAAAAAAGATTGTATCTCGCAAATTATCGCCTATATTGTTACCGACGGTTGATCGAAGCTTAGATAAAGCGGGTTTATATGGCGAAAATGAAGGTATCTGCGAATCGAATGGAGAATCTCAAGGATTCTTCATCGTCCGATACCCCAAAAAAGTCAATAATAGACGCCGAAATCATCAGAAAAATCGAGATAATAAAGCGGAGATTTATTGAAGATGGTTTCGTCATCGAGGGGGTTTTCGGCTCATTTGCCCGTGGTGAAGAGGGCGAGGACAGCGACATCGATATCATTTTCAGTTGCACCGATGTTTCCTTCGCCAAATATCCGGGGCTTCGATTTTTTTCCCTTTATGAGCGTGTGAAGAAAGAGCTTGAGAGCGAACTGAACCGCAAAGTTGACCTTGTGGATAAAAACGGCCTCTCCGAAATAGGGCGCAAATATATTCTTCCAGAGGTTGTTTATGTCTCATAAATCGAATATCGCGCGGCTGGAGTTCCTTCTCAAGTTAATCGGGGACCTCGATAAGATCGGCGCGCGGCATGCAGGGATTGCAAAAGCCATCGACGATTTTGAAGGTTTTCATGCGGTTATGATGTGCTGTTTGCAGATTGGCGAAGTGATGAACAAAATCGACGAACCTTCGATAAGGGAAAAATTGCCTATTGCGTTGTCCTACACAATGCGGAATATCATTGCACATGATTATATCGGTATCGATCCAAGGCGAATTGTCGATACAATCGAGACAGATGTTCCGGGGCTAAAAGCCCTTATAGAACAGATTTTGAATGAACAAACCGCCTGATTTCAGGACGAAAACGAGTTTATAAAAGCGGGTTTATATGGCGAAAATGAAGGTATCTGCGAATCGAATGGAGAATCTCAAGCTCAAGAAGCGTCTCGGGCTTGCAAAACGCGGGCATAAGCTTCTCAAAGACAAGCAGGACGAGCTTATGCGGAATTTCCTCGAACTAATCGATGTCATCAAGGGGCTTCGCGCCCGCACCGAGAAAGCGACCATCGACGCGCTTCAGCGTTTCACGATGGCCACCTGCGAGCTTTCGCCGGATCTTCAGAAGAATCTATTTGCGCATCCGGGCGCGAGATTCCAGTTGGAGGTCGAGACCCAGCGGCTGATGAACCTTCGTGTGCCGGTTTTCAAAGCTTATATCGAGGGGAACGCTCTCGCCTATTCACTTCGCGAAACTGACCCCGATGTCGATTATGCTCTAAGGCAGATAACACAAGCGTTGGAACTTCTGCTAAAACTTGCCGAGGCCGAGAAAAAGATGGCGCTTCTCGCCGACGAACTCGACCGCACCCGTCGCAGGGTGAATGCTCTCGAATATACGCTAATCCCCGATTTGCAGGAGACGATTAAGTATATTCAGCAGAAATTGGACGAGCTGGAGCGCGGAAATTTGACCCGCTTGATGAAAGTCAAAGAGATGATAGAGAACAAATCCTAAGGAGGAGCTATGATACACAAGGTCGATAAGGTTCTTTTGTCAACGGATTTTTCGGAGCACTCCAAGGTCGCTGTGCCCTGGGCTGTTGACCTCGCGAAGAAATACAAAGCCGAGCTTCACATCATCCATGTGTTCGACGAGGCGGCAATCGAGGCGTTTTTCTTCAATTACGCGGGGCAGGCCGACGAGTATTTCACGAAATTCCGCGAAGGTTTTCAGAATGAGGTTAACGAGCTTCTTTCCGGGCTCGACACTGGCGGAATCAAGATTCATCCGGTGCTGGCGAACGGCAACCCTTTCCTCGAGATAGTTCATTACGCCAAGGATAACGGCATCGACATAATCGTTATCGGCACCCATGGCAGAACCGGCATGGCGCATATGCTTATGGGAAGTATCGCCGAGAAGGTTGTCCGCAAAGCGCATTGTCCCGTGCTAACTGTCCGCAGTCCCGAATTCGAGTTCGTCCCACCGGTGGCGTAGGGCGAACACGTTTCATGGCAAAGGGATAGGAGGATAGAGTGGAAAGAACTGCTATTTTCATCGACGCTGGATACTTTAAAAAAGTCTTGGATGATTTCAACATCAAAGTGGACTATTTGAAACTATCCGAGATTCTTGCTTCGAGTTGTAATCGACTAAGAACTTACTATTATGATTGTCCTCCATATCTTAGCTCAGAACCTACTCAAAGTGAGAGAGATCGGAAATCCGGGTTTGATAGATTTATAACATATCTTGTCAATCAGCCCAGATTTGAGGCGAAATTGGGCAGATTACAAAAGATAGATAATGAATACAAACAAAAGATGGTAGATGTTCTGCTCTCTCTCGACCTCGTTAGACTTGCATTAGAACACCAAATTCAGAAAGCAATTATTATTGCGGGCGATAGTGATTATGTTCCTGCGATTCAAATTGCTAAGGATGCTGGTGTTGTAGTTACCCTATGCTTTTACGAAAGAAATGCTGATCCACGTCGGCAAAACGATAAAGGGTTTAGGATTCACAATGAGTTAAAACAGGCCTGTGATGACTGGGTTCATATTAACCATGAATTAATCGATTCAATAAAACTATAGATTTTTCCCCTTGACTTTTTCTGTTCCGCGTATATATTAGAAGCGAAAAATTTATGCTCCTGCAGTTTGCTTCGACGAATTGCAGTCTTTATGTTCCCCGGTGATCCAACGCGGTCGCCGGGTTTTCTTATATATTAGAAAAGGGAGAACCGTAAGCTCTCCCATCGCGTTTGTGATATGTTAAAGCTGTTCTATTCGCAGTTCGCCATGAGCAATTTTGCGATTTGCTCCGCTATGGTGCATGCGGATTTGTAGCATACCTTCACCCCGCGTCGCTCGCTTTCGAGAATCCCCCTGTCGGTCATCACACGGAGATGCTGGCTGACTGTAGATTGCGGCAAGCCCATTCTGTCTGCGAGATCTTTGACATAGCATTCTTCGCGCAGAAGGCAAACGAGAATCCGAAGACGGTCCGGATGGCCGAGAATATGCAATATAGCGGCGGTTTCTTCGAGTTTTCTTTGTTTTTCTTCGTTCATCATTTCATCAGCACCAATTTGGTTGTTTTACCCTCAGAAGACGCCGCGCGTGCGAGATATATCCCATTCGGAAGTTCCGCGCCATTGTCTGCAAGGCCGTTCCAGAGCACAGAGCCGTTGCCATTAGGCAATGAAAGCCTTCTGACGAGCCTGCCGTTCATGTCGAAAATCTCGATATCCCTTTTCACTGCGTTCGAAGATGTTACATCAATGCGGCATGAGGCGTTGAAGGGATTGGGAAAAGCTTTCAGCTCGATGAAGTGGGGCAATTTCTGTTCGCCTGCTTTGAATCCGGTCTCGGCGTAGTAGATTACGGCGATGTCGTCGATATACCATCCCGGTGCGCGAACATAGGGATCCGCACCGAAAACGAAACGAATCTCCACGGTCGATCCTTCCATGCCTGCCAAATCGAAGACTTCATATCTCCATCCGTTGCTGGAGCCTGTGAATACGCTGTCTCCTCCAACATGGGTGTTATATGAATAGGCCACACCGTCGTAACCGTTTAACGGGCTAAGAACGGTCCAGCTCGATCCGCCGTCGGTGGAAATTTGCACATTGCCGCCGTCATAGACATCGTCGTCCGGCATTTCGCAGGAATACCAATGATAAAAGCTCAAACGGGGCATTATGCCTTCGGTTGGGACAACGAAAGATGGCATCGAAAGCACCGAGCGGGTGTTGTTCGTGTAGGAGCCGGCGAGTTTTGTCGCCCATAGCTTTTCGCCGGAATGCGCCTGTTCCGGACCGGAGGTTGGGATTCCCCATTCCCAGTCGTTTGTGCGGGAGAATCCGCCGTTGCCGGACTCGAAATCGTATAAAATCACAATTTCCGGCGTCCCTACGATGAATCTGGTGGAATCGAAGGTGAGATGCCCATTTACATCGCGAATCTCGAAATGAATTGTAACGAGATCGCCCGATTCAAATCGCGTCGGGTCGAGATAGACCGAAAATTGAGTCGTGTCGTAGCCTTGTGATGGAATTTCGGCGCACCATGCCGTATCGGGACTAATCGTAACTCCGGAGCCTTCATAATAGCTGAGAACATATGCCACAGAGGCGTCCCAGCCGAGATTTTCGATTTCGAGCATGAGATTGAATGTCTCGCCGGGGTCGGCAAATCCGCTGGAATCGCCGGAGGGGGTAGCATCGTCGATCCAAGCCTTCGCCAAAAACGGCGCGCTTCCGGCAACCTGACAGGATACGACACACGCCTCGTGATTTTCATCGACCAAAGGCTGTTTTCTGCTTAAGGACGGCCAGAAACCATCAGCAGAGCCGCCGACTTCGGGGGTTATCGCGAGAATTTTAGGATGGGCGGTGGTAGCTCCGTAGAACCAATCGTCCGTGTCGCCGTTAGTGGGGTAGATTGTCGCCGCGCCTGCGCCGTATATGTAGCCATTGTTGCGTGCATATCTGTATGCGATTCGAATAAACCAATCGTGATCTTCGCAGAGGTCATAGGTGTATCCCCACGGCGTCAGGTATAGATTGCTGTAGCTGTGAAATCCCAGCAAAGTCCTGAAGTTTCGTGAGTTCACAAAGTCTATAATCGCCTGCGATTCCGGCTCGCTTCCGGCGCTTGGGCCGCGGTAGGTTTCGTCTGAGGGATCGGGTGAACTTCCGACATCGTCCAAACCCCACATATGTGGAAAATTGCGGTTCAAATCGACGCCGTAGCTTCCGCCGCCGTTGTTTCTGCGATTTTTGCGCCACATTCCGCCGCCGCCGGGGTTCATAACCTCATTATAACGGTAGCCGTCGGGATTCATAAGGGGAATGAACCAGACCTCGCGGGTATCGACAATATGCGTCGCGCGTTCGTCGATGCCGTAATTCTGCACGAGCCATTGCGCATATTGGATAACTATCTCCGGTGCGATAACCTCTCTGGCGTGGATTCCGAGGCCGATAAGCACCTCCGGCTCGTCCTCGTCGATATTGACATTGTCGGAAATTTTTATCATTACGATTGCGTTGCCATTGTGCCCGCAACCTATTGTCTCCGGAACCGAAACCAGCGCCGGATAAGCTGTATGAAGAGATTCCATCGCGGCGATAATCATCTCGTAGGTGCGCCATCCGCCCATATCAAGCGAGCTGTTTAACCTCGACCGATAGAACTCGGCCATATCAGGGATAATCATATCATAGGGGATTCGATTGAAATCGAGGTTTGCCATTTCGCCTTCCGAGAGGGCATATTCTGCCCAGACTCCGGGACGGGAGTTCACGATATCGCCCTTAATCTGGGACATCCATCCCCAATCGACACGAATCAGCGAGTAAATTTCTGGATTACCCGCGAATATAGTTATCGCTAATATCAATAATAACAAATACTTACGCATCTTTACACTCCGTTAGTTTGTCCGGTTCGGGAAGTGGCTTGCACTCGAGCGCCGCCTCGATCACTTCTTCCATTCTTCTCACAAAAATGAATTTAACTCTGCTCTCGATTTCGTCGGGAATGTCTTCCATGTCTTTTTTGTTCTGAAGTGGAAGGATAATCCGCCGTATCCCAGCCTGATCCGCCGCGAGCACCTTTTCTTTGACCCCGCCGATAGGAAGAACCTCTCCGCGAAGGGTAATCTCGCCGGTCATCGCTGTTTTCTCCCGCATGGGTCGTTTTGTTACGAGGGATGTCAAACATGTCGCAATGGAAATTCCCGCCGATGGGCCGTCTTTGGGGATAGCACCGGCGGGGACGTGAAGATGGATGTCAGTTTTGTCAAAATTCGTATCGAGTCCCATCGCCCCGGCTTTCGATCTAAGCCAGCTTAGCGCGGCTTGCGCGGATTCTTTCATAACATCCCCAAGCGAGCCGGTGAGGATAAGAGATTTGCTACCCGGCATCGCGGTGGCCTCGATAATCAAAATCGAACCGCCAACCGGCGTCCAAGCCAGCCCGATCGACATCCCCGGAAGCATTTTGTCCGGCAATCTGTCCTCGATATAATGCTCAGGGCCAAGGTATTCCTTTGCGCGGTTTGAGGTTATCACGGCGGATTTCCTCTCGCCCGAGGCGATTTCCTTTGCGACCTTACGGCATACAGTGGCGATTGTTCTTTCGAGGTTGCGAACACCAGCCTCTCGGGTATAGCTGTCAATAATGGTATCCAATGCGGCGTCTTCGAAACGAAGCTGGCCTCTGCCGAGGCCGTGGGCTTCGAGCTGTTTCGGGACGAGATAATTCACCGCGATTCCAAGCTTTTCCGCAGGGGTGTATCCCGGAAGCTTGATCATCTCCATTCTGTCCAGCAGAACCCGGGGAATCGGGTCCATATAGTTTGCCGTGGCGATGAACATCACGCGAGACAGGTCGAATGGCACTTCGAGATAGTGATCGACGAAGCTGAAATTCTGCTCCGGATCGAGAACCTCGAGAAGCGCTGAGGATGGGTCACCGCGGAAATCCTGTCCGATTTTGTCAACCTCGTCGAGCATAAAAACCGGATTGTTCGAGCCGCAACGTTTTATCCCCTGAAGAATTCGTCCCGGAAGCGCGCCGACATAGGTTCTACGATGACCGCGTATTTCGGCCTCATCGCGCATTCCGCCGAGACTCATTCGGAAAAACTCACGGTTCATCGCTCTTGCGATGCTAATGCCGAGGCTCGTCTTGCCAACTCCCGGCGGGCCGATGAAGAGCAATATCGGCGATTTTGCGTCCGGCTTCAGTTTTCGCACCGCCAGAAATTCGAGGATGCGTTCCTTTATTTTTTCGAGATCATAATGGTCTTCGTCGAGAATTTTCTGCGCCTCGCGAATGTCGATTTGATCCTCGGTGCCTTCCAGCCATGGCAGTTGGAGAATCCAGTCGATATAGGACATCGACACGGTGTATTCTGCGCTAGCGGGATTCATGCGTTCGAGACGTTCGAGTTCGTGTTCTGCGGCTTGACGCGCCTCTTCGGGCAGATTCTTTTCCGCGACTCTTCGCCGCAGATCCTCGATTTCCGCGCCGTCTTCCTCGCCAAGCTCACGTTTGATGGCTTTCATCTGCTCGCGAAGGACAAACTCGCGTTGGCCTTTTCTAATCGACTCGTCCGCCTGCGATTGAATGTTCTTAGAGATTCGCAGAACGGAAAGCTCTGTTGCAAGATATTGCTGAAGCAACCTAAGCCTTTGTGCAATCTCTGCGGTTTCGAGTAAAGTCTGTTTTTTTTGAATCCCAAAATTCAAAGCGGCCGCAATGGAATCCGCAACACCGCCGGGGTCGGTTAAATCCATCGAATCCACCGGTAAATCGTCAGGAAGATATGGAGCGAGAGTAATCACCTCTTTGAATTGCTCGACGATTGTCCTGGTGAGAGCGACAACCTCGGGTGTCTCGATAACCCTCTCCGTTATCGGCTCGAATATAGCCTTGAGATAGGGCTTTTCCGAGATCTTATCCTCGATTTTTATCCGGTTTTCGGTTTTTGCGAGTATTCTAAGCGAGCCATCCGGGAATCGCAACATTTTCAGCACGACAGCCTTGACACCGACATTATAGATACTCTCGAAACTGTCGTTCTTGTCCGTTCCGGGCTTGGTCGAAACGAGTGCGAAGACTTTATGGTCTCCCACAACATCGTCAACCAGCTGTATATGGGGCTTTTCGTTAAGCACCAAAGGGATAATCAGCCCCGGAAAGGCGACATTATCGACAAGCGGTATGATAGACAGTTCTTCCATTTTCTCTTTGATTTCGGGCATATCTGCAATATCCGGAATTATGCTATTTTAACATCTATTTCAACCGTCTCCTGAAGAACCCTCGCGGGAATTGTAACCTTGAGGAAACCGTCGTTGTATGTGGCTTTGGGTTCGGAGCCGATAAATTTTCTGGGGAGTTGGATGTTCCTCTCGAAAGGACCGTAGTTTATTTCGAGATTGTGGAAGACTGTTTTCTCGACGCTCCCGTTCTGTGTGCGTGCTCCGGCTATCGTGATAATATTATCTTCGATATGAATGCGAATGTCTTCTTTTCGCACTCCGGCAAGCTCGCAAACAATACAGAATTCCATTTCGGTTTCGCAAACATCGGTTGGAGGATGCCAGATATTGATTGCCCTCAATATTCCTGCGTTCCGCATCTGGGAGAAGTTCGAAAACAGCCGTTTCATCTCCGCTTCGATTTCGTTTGAACGCTTCGCGTAAATTTTCTCCCTCATAATGCTCTTCCTTTGAGAGAGGGTAATGGTTAATCCGGGAATTTTATTCTCGGAACGATTTCGGCAACTAAGCTCGACAACTTTGCATCGGCAGAATCGGCGATTGCGAGTATCTTCTCGAGTGTCGCCGGTTCGAGTGCGTCCGGAAGGCACATATCCGTAACGAGTGAAAATCCGAGCACGCGCATCCCGCCATGCACCGCGACAGTAACCTCGGGCACAGTGCTCATCCCGACAGTGTCCGCGCCGATTCCACGCAAGAACCGATATTCCGCGCCTGTTTCAAGACTCGGCCCCATCAACGCGACATAAACTCCCTGCATAAGGCGGATTCCAAGTTCGAGCGCTACATTTTCGGCCAGCTCGCGAAGTTCGGGGGTGTATGCCCTGCTCATATCGGGAAATCGCACGCCGAGTTCGGAGTCGTTCACACCGCGAAGAGGATTATCGCCCATGAGATTGATATGGTCGGTCATCAGCATAATATCGCCCGCGCGGAAAAAGGGGTTCAGCCCGCCGGCGGCATTCGATACCATCATTGTGCCTATTCCGAGAGCTTTCATTGTGCGCACCGGATAGGTTATCGTGTGCATGTCGTAACCCTCATAGTAATGGAATCTGCCGTGCATAGCCATAACCGGCACGCCGCGCAGATGCCCGAAAATGAGCTTTCCTGCGTGGCTCTCGACGGTGCTTGTCGCAAAATGGGGGATTTCCTCGTATGGTATTACGGCGTCTTTCTCGATAAGTTCGCCGACTTTGCCCATTCCGGTGCCCATAATAATTCCGAGTTTCGGGCGAATGCTTGTTTTGGATTGTAAAAACGAAACCGTATCCTGAAGCTGTTTTCTGATTGCGAACATCCTGATTTCCTTTCGTCTATTTATTATTCATTTCATTCAAAAAAAAGGAAGATTAATCTTCGAAAAGCGCTTCGCGTCGGCGTCTGTGAACAGAATTCGAGAAGGCTTCGGTATCTGGAATCGGGAATTCCACTCGTGAATCCATCGGAAGTTCTGACACGGTTTTATTGACTCTTCGCGCTTCGTATTCTTTGTCGAATTTAATCAGCGCTTCCTCCTGAAGCTCGAGCACACGCAGAAGTTTTCGGAAATAGGCGTCCTTAATTGTTGTAAGCTCATAAAGCTGTTGCTTGGTTTCGTTCATCTGGACGGAATATTGAGAAATGATTCTCTGGGCTTCGGCATCGGCCTTCTCGCCGATTTTTGAGGCCTCTTCTTCGGCATGTGCAATTATCTGCTCTCCCTCTTTTTTTGCGAGTTCGAGAGCTTGTCCGATAGCGCTCGATTGGGACTCCAGCTCCCCGATGCGTTTCATCAAGCCGTCCAGCCTTCGAGAGAGATTATCTTTCTCTCGGTTCAACTCCGCTACACCCTCGGCGACCTGTCCCAAAAAGAGCTTCACATCGCTAGTTTTGTAGCCGAAAGCGGCCTTGGTGAATTCCTGATTACGAATCTCGAGCGGCGAAAGTGCCATGATTGACTCCTGAATTCGATTATAAATCTTCAAAAAAGAAGGCTTCGGAAGGAATTTCTCTTCCCTTCCAAAGCCCTCGTCATTCGTTCTATCCGAACTTGATTCCCTGCGCTAAGGGGAGATCGGGCGAATAGTTCACCGTATTAGTTTGACGGCGCATATATGCTTTCCAGCAGTCGGAGCCGGATTCTCTTCCGCCGCCGGTTTCCTTTTCGCCGCCGAAAGCTCCGCCGATTTCCGCGCCGCTCGTGCCGATGTTCACATTCGCGATGCCGCAATCCGAGCCGACCTCGGATAAGAATTTGTGCGCCTCGCGGACATTATTCGTGAAAATCGCTGAGCTAAGTCCTTGCGGGACATCGTTATGGACACGAAGGGCTTCCTCGAAATTCTCATATTCGATTATATAGAGAATCGGGGCGAAAGTTTCCTCCTGAACGATTTTGAACTCGTTCTTCGCCGCGGCGATACATGGCGTAACATAGCATCCGCCCGGTAAATCGAGCTTTTCGCCGCCGTAGATAACCTCGCCGCCCTCTTCTTTGAGCCTTTGGATTGCGGTCATCATCTCATCGACCGAGCCTGTGTCGATCAACGGCCCCATTAGGGTGTTACTGTCAAGCGGGTTTCCGATACGCACCTGTTTGTAGGCGGATACGAGCTTCTCTACAAGCTCCGCACGTTTCGATTTGTGAACGATAATCCTGCGTGTCGAGGTGCATCTCTGGCCTGCGGTGCCTACCGAACCGAATACGATTGCCGGAACAGTGATTTTCATATCGGCATCGGGGGTAACGATTATGGCGTTGTTTCCGCCAAGCTCGAGAATTGTCTTGCCGAGCCTTTCGCCGACAACTTTGCCGACATGATAGCCAACTCTACAGCTTCCGGTAGCGGAAACCAGCCGCACGCGATGGTCATTGATGAGCATCTCGCCGACATCGGAGCCGCGCCCTATTAGCAGGCTGAGGATCGCCGGATCGACATCCATCTCGCGACAGACTTCTTCGGCTATCTTTGTGCATGCGATGGCTGTGAGAGGGGTTTTACTGGAGGGTTTCCAGATATTCGAATCGCCGCAAACAACTGCGAGCGCAACATTCCAAGCCCAAACCGCGACAGGGAAATTAAAGGCAGAAATCACGCCGATAATCCCCAATGGATGCCATTGCTCCATCATGAAATGCGCCGGACGCTCGGATTTCATCGTGAGGCCGTAGAGCTGGCGCGAAAGCCCGACGGCGAAATCGCAGATGTCGATCATCTCTTGGACTTCGCCCTCGCCCTCGGCGGCGATTTTGCCCATTTCAAGAGTTACGAGCTTGCCAAGATCGGACTTACGCTCCCGAAGCTTATTACCAAGCCTGCGAATAATCTCGCCGCGTTTCGGAGCGGGTATCTCGCGAAGCTTTAGAAATGCCGCTTGTGCCGCATCGGCGATTTTCTGGTAATCTTCGCCGTTCGCCTGACGGATAGTCGCGAGTTTTGAACCGTCTATCGGCGAATAGACATCCAGCGGAGAGCCGTTGCCCAACCATTCGCCGTTGAAACCTCCCTTAAGTTCGCCGGTGAGACCGAATTTTTCGAGAATTTCCTTCATCGTCTTCCCTTCTGTTTTCTATGTTTATCTTCTTGATGGCCAACGATTTACTTCAACATGCGGTTCGCCGGTGCCGTAATATGATACTCTGACCTCCGGTCTGCGCCTTACGAAATTCGTTGTGTCGGTATGAATCGCAAGACTCGCCCTTTTCATTCCGGGATTCTTTTCGATATACTGTTTGAGTGTTTCCACACCAACATTTGCGACCTGTTCGCGTTCGGAATCCCCGAAAATGGCGATATGAACTATGTGCGGGGGATCTTCGAAGGCCGGTTTCGTAGTATCCGGGCCTTCATACAGAGTTAAGACCTTCAGCTTTTCTTCACTTTTGGAGCATCCAAAGGATAGAAGAACCATCACGATTAGGAATGTGATAAGAATCGCCTTTTTCATCTCTCTCCTCATTATTTAAACCGTATTTCAATATATACGAATATATATGATTGCGAATTTCGTGCCGTAAATCAAGTCAAAACTATCACCTTGCAAAACTCATAGATTATATTTAATATTTGCGCATGCATTGGCTACCGGACATATTCATCGCGGTTCGCGATATTTTCAATCAGCATGTAATCTTCGGTATTGGCGTGCTTCTGATGGGCGGTTTCTTTTTTGGAAAGCTCGCGCAGAGGTTTAGTCTTCCTGCCGTTACCGGTTATATCGTCGCGGGATTGCTTTTGGGCGATTCGATTCTTGGGTTCGTCCATGTCGAGATGACTGCAAACCTAAGGTTAATCACCGATATTGCGCTCGGAATCGTCGCGATAACCATCGGCGCAGAATTCGACCGTGCAAAACTGCGCAGATTGGGCATAAGTATTGTCATTATAACGGTTTTTCAACTCCTCGCCACCTTCTTCGCTGTTAGCATCGCACTGTATGTTTTCAAAATGCCATCGCTCTATGCCGTGCTTCTGGGAGCGATTGCCACAGCTACCGCACCTGCCGCAACTGTGGCAATTATTCAGGAGCTTCGTGCAAGGGGTGATTATGTCGATACTCTATATGGTATTGTGGCTCTCGACGACGCCGGATGTGTGGCGATTTTCGCGATGGCTTTTGCTGTCGTTTCAAGTTTCGGTGGCGGAAGTATCGACTTTTCCAATTTCTGGGGGATAATCAGCAGAAGTCTTCTCGAGATTGTTTTCTCGCTTATGGTGGGGTTTTTTGGTGGTTTGGGTCTCCATTTTCTTACTTATCGCAAGACAAATCAAAACGAGACTTTGATCCTGTCTCTGAGTATGATTCTAATAATTACGGCTGTTTCTATTTCGCTTCATCTTTCTCCATTGTTGGCTAACATGATGGCCGGCGCAGTTGTGATTAATGCATCGCCCAGAGGCATAAGGGCATTACGGTCAATAGCCCCATTAACACCGCCTTTATATGCTGTATTTTTCGCAATCGCCGGAACAGAGTTGAAACTCAATATCATCGCGAGCAAGCAAGTTCTCATCTGGGGAATCGTTTATGTTCTTGCGAGAGCTGTCGGCAAATACGGCGGTGTTTGGCTTGGAACCACCGCGGCAAAATCGGAAAAAAGAATACGAAACAACCTTGGTTTGTCGATGTTACCTCAAGCCGGAGTGGCGATTGGTCTCGTGCTCTTCATACAAACAACGTCTTACTATGTCGGTGCCACACCTGACATTAAATTTGTTTTCGATCAAATGGTGAACATCATCCTTTTTGCTGTGCTAATCAACGAATTAGTTGGTCCGCCGTTATCGAAACGCGGCATTCTGAGGGGATCTGACATTTAGGAGAATTATGGATGCATTCGAAACGTTGAAAAAATCGCTTTGCATTCCGGCGCTAAAATCGCGTAAAAAGCACGCTGTTCTCGAGGAAATCTCCGAAATTCTCGCACAACAGCCGGAACTAAGAGGGATATCAAAAGAGGAAATCGCTCGTGGCTTTATGGAGCGCGAGATGCTCGGCTCGACCGGTTTCGGCGGAGGTTTGGCCATCCCCCACTGTAAATTCGACGGCTTAGATGAATTTATGATCGGTCTCGCAGTTTCCAAAAAAGGTGTTAACTACGACGCTATCGACCACCGCAAGGTTCACCTTTTCTGTTTTATTGTCGGTCCGGCAAATCAGCCGCAGGGGCATGTCAAACTTCTTGCAGAAATCTCACTCGTCCTTCGCGAGGAATCAGTTCGCCGCGCCCTAATCGCCGCATCGACTCAGACCGCACTTTTTGAGGAATTCACCCGGCACTGCATGGGCGAGTGCAAAGCCCAGACACGCGAAAAAAAGCTTTTAATTATGGTTGTTCAGGGCGAGGATATGACTCTTTCGATAATCGAGCTATTCATCGAGCTTGGACTGCGCGGCGCTTCTGTAATCGAATCTTCGAGTATGGGCAAGATGCTTTCGCGCGTGCCGCTTTTCGCCGATTTTATTAACTTCCTCGGATCAGAAGGGGATTACCATCGAACGATAATCACGACGATTCCAGCCGATGAAGTTGACGATATTATTTTCAAAATCGAAGCCGTTACCGGCGATCTCGAAAAACATAGCGGTGCGATGCTCATGGTGCTCGACGCCCCTATAATCAAAGGTTCTCTGGAATCTATTTAGTGGAATCGAAAATTGCACGAAAAATATCTTGACACCACCGATGTCGAGGCATATTTTTGAAATTCGTTCTTTCGATTTATAGGGCGCCCTAGCTCAGTTGGTAGAGCAACGGACTGAAAATCCGTGTGTCCGCAGTTCAATTCTGCGGGGCGCCATAAAACTAAAGGCCCGCAAGGGCCTTTTTAGAATATGCCAGCATAGCTCAGTCGGTAGAGCAGCTCACTCGTAATGAGCAGGTCAACGGTTCGAATCCGTTTGCTGGCTAAATTTCGGGCGGTCGTCTGGGCCGCCTTTTTTACAGCTCGATGCTCTCTCCGGGCTGAAGTATCCTAACCTCTACCTCTTCCGAATCCACCATCTCAGCGAATTCCTCGGACGAACTGTCGATTGGCGGCCATGTGCCGTAATGCATCGGAACGACAATCTTTGGAGCGATCATATCTACAGCGATTGCGGCGTCGCGAGGCCCCATTGTGAAATTATCGCCGATTGGCAACAGCGCGAGATCGACCTCCTCGAAATCCCCAAGGAACATCATCTCGGAAATCAGCGCGGTATCGCCGGCATGATAAATTGTAACACTGTCTATCTCGACAAGAAATCCGCAGGGCATGCCGGTATATACGATTGTGCCGTCCGTTTCGATGATAGCACTGCCGTGAAGCGCTGGGGTTAGCTTCACCCTTCCGAAAGGAAAATCGAATCCACCGCCAATGTGCATCGGATGGGTTTTATGCCCCCTTTGACCCGCATATACCGCAAGCTCGTTTGGGGCGATGATCGTAGAGCCGCATCTTTTCGCGATATTGAAAGCGTCGCCCACATGATCGCCGTGGCCGTGTGTGAGCAGAATGAAATCCGCGTGCAAACTCTCTGCTTTGGCCGCCGCTTTTGGATTTCCGGTGAGAAATGGATCGATGAGTATTGTGAATTTGTCGCTTTTAATTTCAAATGCGGCATGTCCCAACCATTTTACCTTGACCATTTTGTCCTCCGTGTTTAATTTAATATTATGAAACGCAAAAGAAATGTAAGGACTTCCGGCGAAAAAATCAAGGAGGCGATTCTCGGTTCCGACCCCGCCGACCAGAGATTTTTCGCTTATTTCTACGCTATCGGCACAATTTTCTATATTTTAACTTTGGCTGTTTTCATTCCACTCGGGAAACTTGTTGCGGAAAGAAACAACCTAAGCCCTGTCGTAAGCTGGGTTTTTCTTGGCTGTGTGTATTTTGGGATGCTCTTACTTATACGCCTTCTTCTTAGTTTTGTCAAAGGCTTGCGCGAATTTTACATCGGGAAAAATACTGACGAGATTCAGGGTGACGATTTTTCTGAAATCGAAGCGCTTGTCCTGAAAGGAAAGTATTTGGAGGCGATAAACCGTTACCGCGAGGAGTTCCGTGAACGCGAAGGCAAAGATGAACGTCCGCGGATGAGAATAGCTGAGATATATTGGTTTTTCATGCAGGATTACCGTGGCGCGCTGAATCAGTATTCGCTCATAGTTCGCACCACGAAAGACCCCGCAATAGAACTTCTCGGCTATATGAAGCTTATTGAACTTATGCGCGATAAATTTCCAGACGATGATAGGCTTATGCCGGCATGTAAATATGTAATTGCCCAATTCCCCGGCACAGCAGGCGCTCTTTTAGCAATGGACTGCGCCCAAAATAAACTGCACTCTCAACAAAGTAATCAAAACCCTGAGGTGAAATAATGCCATTTTCTGAACTCTTTTACCACATTGTAATGAAAATTAATATTAGTGAAGTCAAGCTTCATGAGTTGACGCGAAAGATTGTGCAGGCCAAACTCGAAGAGGAAATCGAAAGCATTGGCGGGGCGAATATATCGGTCAATCTAATGAACGACCATGCGCATCTTCTGGTGCAACTCCCGCAGATTATCGCCCCAGATGAAATAGTAAATCACCTCGCGGACTCGACATCGGAACTCGTCGATGGGATGGGGCGAAACGAAAAACTCGTCTGGGAGGAGGATTTCGGGGTCGTTTCGGTCAGTAAATCGCATCTCGAAATCGTAACAAAATATGTCGAGACTCAAGTTGAGCGTCACGCTAGCGGGAATATTAACGAGACTCTCGAGAGAATTTCTTCTGCGGATTAGGTATCGATAATTTGAGCTTTCGAGCGGTGGAGAAATTCATCTTGAAACCGCCAGCCAATTCTGTATATTGGTTTTTAATAACACCTTTATGTGATATGTTCGACAAGAGAAAAGACAAAATAAGATACCCTTAGATGCCAAAATTCAGCGCAGTGTGGGCATTGTATTATTTACTATTAGCATTCTTATTGTATAATATTATAGGGTCGATAGTAATAAAATAATTCCGCTTTCTCGTTTCAGATGCTCAATAGGGAAGATTGTCAATGTCTATGCTATTCATTATCAATGTGTTAAATACTGCGAGTTGATTCTAAATCTAAAAAAATAACTTAAATCCTATTTAACTGAAAGGATAACTATGCCTATCGTTCTTGATGGTAGCAATCTCACAATTGAAAAAGTAGTCGCAATCGCTCGTTCTGGTGAAAAAGTTGAGCTTTCCGCAGAGGCGGAATCTCGAATTAATAAATGCCGCGCGCTTCTCGAAGAAAAGATTGTCGCGAAAGAGATTATGTATGGCGTCAACACAGGTATCGGCGAGTTTTCCGAGGTCGTTCTCGATGACGAACAGATTAAGGAATTCCAAAAGTATCTCATTTACAACCACGCCGCCGGCATCGGTGAACCTGCGCCGATAGAGCATGTGCGCGGCGCGATGGTCGGCAGAATAAATGTTCACGCTCATGGCAACTCCGGATGCCGGATCAATATCACCAAAACCCTTGTTGAAATGCTTAACAGAGGCGTCACGCCGGTGGTTTGCGTAAAAGGCTCTGTCGGTGCCTGCGGCGATCTCGCGCCAATGTCGCAAATCGCATTGCTCATGATGGGCGAGGGCGAGGCTTTTTATAAGGGCGAGCGTCTTCCCGGCAAAGTCGCTCTGGAAAAGGCGGGAATCGAAATCCCCGGACTTAAGGCTCGTGACGGATTGGCGACAATCAATGGCTCGAACCTTCTGACTGCGATGAGTGCCATTCACCTTTACGATTTCTATCGTTGGCTCAAACAGGCTGAAATCGCCTGCTCGATGACTCTCGAAGCACTTTTGGCCAACATGAAACCCTATAACGAAAAGCTTCATCGCGCACGCGGGTTCAAAGGCGCAATCAGCTCAGCGAGCAATATTATGAAGTGTATCGACGGAAGCGACCTCGTTACCGGCAAACTCAAAGTCAAGGTGCAGGATGCTTATTCTATGCGCTCGACCCCGCAGGTTCTCGGTGCCGTCCGCGATTCCCTCGATTGGGCACGTTCGCAGGTCGAAATCGAGCTGAACGGCATTGGCGACAATCCGATTTTCTTCCCTGAAGAAAAACTGACACTTACCGGAGCGAATTTTCAGGGAAGCCCTGTCAGTCTTCCGATGGATATGGCCGGCGCGGCGATTACTATGGCGAGCGTGTTGTCCGAACGCAGGCTCAACAGACTTCTCAATCCGGCGTTAAGTGTGGGGTTGCCACCCTTCCTAACCAAAGGCGCGGGAATGTTCTCCGGCCTTATGCTTAGCCAATACACAGCCGACATGCAGATTGTCGAGCAGAGGATACTTTCCATGCCGGCTTCGATACAATCGATTCCGGCGGCGGCGGATCAGGAGGATTTCGTTAGCATGGGAATGAACACCGCGCTCAAAAACGGCATGATTCTCGATAACGCCTATGGCGTTCTGGGAATCGAGTTCATGGCCGCCGCGCAAGCGCTCGATTTTCGCGAGTTTACTCCGGGTGTGGGGGTTCGCAAGGCGAAAGAGGTTGTCCGCAGGCATGTTGATTTCCTCGATGTCGATAGGCCGCTTTATTCGGATCATAACAAGATGAAAGCGCTGGTCAAATCACTCGAAATCCTCGAAGAGGTTGAAAGAACTGTCGGCCCGCTCGAATAATTCGATTCGAATACCAAACCACAAAGGCGGCTTCATACGGAGCCGCCTTATTTATCTCATTGTTAACGATTACTCACATTCTCAACCCTTCACACCTACTCTCCACTCTCGACTCCTTCCCCGTTTCCTATTTCTTTGTTGCACAATCGCCCTTTCTGTCCTAAATTGAATAATTAACGGATGAACCGATATGCAACGTAAACAGATAGAAAAACGGCTTGATTTGGTGATGATGGCGGTCGGCGCTCTCGCGGTGATTTCACTTGTGGGTAAGGCCGGTTTCGGACTTGGCGAGAATTTCGTCAAGACCTTCTATATTATGGACGCCGCGATAATCATCTTTTTTATCGCAAACGCCATTGCGCGGCTTGTCATTGCTCGCGACTGGTGGAAGTTCATCAAGGCGCATCCGGTTCAATACATTCTCATATTGCTTTTCCTGTCGCAGATACTCATCGCGCGGTTATTGCTGACCGACATCGGCTACAAATATGTTCTCAATCAGCTGAATCTCGTTGGTATTACGAAAATTTATATCGTGCTGATGCAGGCCTATATTTTCATCGAGCTATTAGTCGAGGTCGGCCGAATAAACTCGCGGATGGCGAGTTTGCCCTTGCCACCGGCGGCGCTATTCGCGGTTAGTTTCATGATTTTGATTTCGGTCGGCACGCTTTTGCTGATGTTGCCGGGCGCAACCGTGGGGAAAAGCATCAAATTTGTCGATGCACTTTTTACTGCGACCTCTGCAACATGCGTTACCGGACTCATTGTCGTGCCGACAGGGACATTTTTTACACGGTTCGGGCACATTGTCATTATGACACTAATCCAGTTCGGCGGGCTCGGTCTTATGACCTTCGGAACTTTTTTCGCGCTGGTTTTCCGGCAGGAATTCGGCCTTCGTGAAAGAATGCTTCTCGGCGATGTCCTAAATGTGCAGGTTTTTGGCAAGATAAAGACGCTCCTCGCTTCGATTGTCGGAATCACAATTGGAATGGAGCTTATCGGGGGGATTCTTATTTATATTTCCTCGGGGCCATACACTAAGGACATGGAGTCGAGGTTTTTTTGGGCGACGTTTCATTCTATAAGCGCTTTTTGCAATGCGGGATTTTCACTTTGGAACGACAATATAGGCCGTTTTACTTCCGACTGGAAGATGACCCTTATTTTTGCAGGATTGATAATCATCGGCGGGCTTGGGTTTATTGTTGTCAGCGATATTGGCAAATATCTTTTCAGCCCATTCAGGAATAAGCGACGTAAAATCACGCATTTTACACTTCAAACTCGAACGGTCCTTTCGATGACCCTGATTTTGATTATCGCGGGGATGGCTTTATTGCTGTTGGGCGACACTAACAAACAATTCCTCGGGAAGGATTGGCCGACTGCGCTGTTAACCGCTTTTTTCCAATCTGTCACGGCACGCACAGCCGGTTTTAATACAATCGATATAGGGGCGTTATCGGCCGCGCCATTGTTAATTTTGATTATCCTGATGTTCATCGGCGCTTCTCCCGGCTCCACAGGTGGAGGAATAAAAACAACAACTCTCGCTGTTGTGATAGCCTCGGTGAGAGCACGTCTGAGTGGTCATACCAAGGTGAATGTCTTCAACCGTTCGCTTTCCTCGGGTGTTGTTTCAGTTGCCGCGATGATTATTGTCCTTGCTCTAATAATTATATCGATTGGAACATATCTGCTATGCATTTTCGAGCTTGGCTCGAACTCGGAATGGAGTTTCCTCGATATGCTTTTTGAGGTTGTCAGCGCATTCGGAACAGTCGGGCTATCCACAGGGCCTACTTTCGGCCTTTCGACCGCAAGCAAGCTTGTGATAACGGCTATAATGTTCCTCGGGCGCGTCGGACCGCTGACCTTCCTTTTTGCCGTGTCTCGACATTTCAAGGTCAAGCGCATGGAATACATCGAAGAAACGGTTATGGTGGGCTAAATGAAAAAAATACTCATAGTGGGCGCTGGAAGATTCGGATACACTGCCGCGAGCCGTCTTTCGGAGCTTGGGGCTGAGGTTGTTGTAATGGAACGGGACGAAAGGCGCGCAAACGCCCTTAGGTCGATGGTCTCAGATGTTTTCATTCTCGATGCTGTGGATAGAGAAACCCTTCTACCCGAAATTGAAAATACTGGTTTCGATGCCGGAGTGGTGGCCATCGGCGATGATTTTTCCACCGCACTCTTAGTTTGTCTTTACATGAAGCAAGCTAATATACCCTACATAGTCGCACGTGCATCGACACCAAAGCAGGGCACTATTTTCCGCAGGATTGGTGTGGATATGGTTGTTACACCCGAGGATGAAGTGGGGCATAATCTCGCCGAAAGGCTCATTCTCAGGGAATCGGAGCAAATCGATTTGTCGCCGGACACTTCTATCGTGCGGGCAATTGCCCCGAAAAATTTCATCGGCAAAAAGCTTTCCGAAATTCAAATCAGCGGAAAAGGATTTCATTTTCTATTCATTGCGAGACGCTATATCGAACAGGGTTTCGTGAAAATAGCCTTCCCCGGCGAGGTCGATTTTGAGATTATCGAGGGCGATTTCTTCGTTTTCGCCGGAGATACAAGGCGAATCGCTTCTTTTTTGGAGTCTGTGAATGATTAGAGTCTCCAGCGTTCGATGTGTCGCATGCGGCGGATGTGTGCCCATCTGCCCCGAAAACGCGCTCGAAGTATCCAATTCCATCTTAACTGTGAACTCTAACTGCACCGGTTGCGGGCTTTGTTTCCCTGTATGCCCCCACGGCGCGCTCGGTTTTGAAGAAGAATATGAACTTCACGAGATTCGCCCCGCCGACGACGAGTTCGACATCGTTGTTATCGGCGGCGGCCCGGGAGGTTCAACCGCGGCCTTTTTTGCGGCCTCTGCCGGCGCGAA
This sequence comes from uncultured bacterium, assembly GCA_964459995.1. Taxonomy (GTDB): domain Bacteria; phylum UBP14; class UBA6098; order UBA6098; family UBA6098; genus CAZSHG01. The sequence continues at coordinate 221,919 of CAYWOR010000002.1, forward strand.
AGTCCTTCTGCTCGAAAAAAAATCGGTTGTGGGAATTCCCCAGTTATGTGCAGAGGGGGTCAGCACAACGGGTCTTTGCGATGTTTACCCGGAAATCGAACCGGAATGGATTTCCACAACAATTGAGGGCGCGATACTTGTTTCTCCCGAAGGCAACCGCATAAGAGTGCGCCATCCAAAGGCCGGATACATCCTTGAACGCAGAATTTTCGATCGAAGCCTTTTCGCAAATGCCGCAAAAGCTGGCGCATCGACAATAACCACTGCGCCCGCAAAATCGCTTCTATGGAAGAACGATTATATCGTCGGCGTGGGTTACGAACATCTCGGCACTCGCAGAATGGCTAAATGCAAGGTCATTATCGCCGCCGATGGCGTAGAATCGAATGTCGCGAGATGGGTTTTTCCAAAAGACAGGCTCTCTTCACGCGAAATCCATGTCGCCGCACAGGTTGTAATGTCCGGTGTAGATTGCGAAGAAGGCTTTCCGGAGTTCCATATCGGCCGGAAAATCGCTCAGGGTGGGTATGCCTGGGTTTTTCCAAAGGGCACCGGCATCGCGAATGTCGGTCTCGGAATCAATCCCTCGCTCAAAGAAACCGATGGCAAAACCGCATGGGAATTACTCCGCACATTTATAAATAGTAGATTCGGCGATTCGGGAAGAATTATAGAAATCGCCTCTGGGAATGTCCCGACTGCGAAACGACTTCACCGTATCGCCTACCGCAACGTGCTGTTTGTGGGCGATGCCGGCAGGCTTACCGATCCGATATCAGGCGGGGGAATAGCAACCGCGCTTCTTTCCGGCAAAATCGCCGGCAAATTAGCCGCAGAGGCTGTCATGAATAAAAAACCAGAGCACATCGAAAGCGCTCTGGATGATTACAACCACATCTGGGATAAGGCTAAAGGAAAACAGATGTCCCTTTATGTTAAGGGCAAAGAGGTTTTCTCGAAGTTGCCGGATGCCGAATTAGAGGGCATCTGCGACTTCATCGACGAGCGGTTCGGCCATGACAGCTTCGACGCTATCGATATCCCCGGCACAATCGCGGCAATCCTTCGCCGTAAGGGGCTTATCTGGAACATCTTCAAGTCCCTTTTGCCAACCGGAGAGTAAACTAACCTTCGATTTTATTAAGCCTAATCGTGAGCCTCGATTTGCGCCTCGCCGCGGTTTTCGGGTGCATTACGCCCTTTTTGACCGCTTTGTCGAGTGTGCTGTAGATATGAGGCAACATCGCGCGAGCCTTTTCGGGGTCGCTCTCGGCGTTCAGCGTGCGGATAACGTCGCGGGTGTAACCCTTGACGATTCTGTTCCGGATTCTTCTGCGCTTGTCCTGCCGGACGCGCTTTTCCGCCGATTTGTTAACTTGTGTGTTTGGCACTGACTACTCCTTCTATTCTTCTTCTTTTTCTTTCTTGCACGATTTGGCTTTTATCGCCTTTTCCGCCATCTCGGAAATCTTGTCGATTGTCAGCGGAATTGCACTCGCGAACGAGCCAACCATGTTCTGTTTGATAGGCAGAAGGTTGACTTCGTCGCCCTGCAGAACGAGGAAAGCGACCGGCTCGACGCTGAAACCACCGCCACCGCCGCCCGAAGCTACATCATTTTTATCCCCTTTGACATCACTTCCGCCGGCGCCGAAACCGACCCCGACCTTGCAAACCGGGATTACGGTTTTGTCGCCAAGCTCGATCGGGTCGCCAAGAATCGTTTTGGCTTTCGCGACCGATTCGACATTGCTAAGAATGACTTTCAGCAGATCTTCTGCAAACATTTTTCCTCCAGGGTGATTGATTCAACGATCGTTACACCTGTTAATACACTCAAAAAAGTTATTTATTCGGCCTTGGTGATTCTTTTGTGTTCTCGATATGCCGAGATCATATTCAACTTGGGAAGCCGCCAAATAAGCTTGAGAAGCGGCCAGAGTAATAGTCGAAATAATGAATTTCTCAAATCGACATGCCCGTAGAAATCCCATTTTGCCGATGGCCTGAAATCATAGCCAAAATCGAGATTCATTTTTGGCAGACCAGCCTTAATAGCGAACATCCAGCCGTATAGCGCACCGGTAATCTCCGGTTCACCGTTTCCGATTTTCAAGAACAAATGATGGCTCACGACCCGAAAACTCATTGCGACATCGGCCACAAACCGTAAGACAGCCGACACAATTCTAACAAAAAGTCCTTTTCGTTTCAACCAAAAAGATAACGGCGCTTCTTTTTTGGGCTTGGCTGATTTGTCTTTTTTCGAAACGGTTTTTTTTTCGTGCTTGTCTTCGGATTTCTCTTCGGAAGTTATCGATTTTGCCTTTTCGGGCGGAAATTCCTTCCAAAGAAAGCCTCTCCGGCCTTTTCTGCCGTCGGTAACGAACCAAAACCCGAGAAAACTGACCTTCGCTGAAAAGGCACTATTCGCCAATTCGACATGGACAAAAAACGGCACAAAGAGCAGAATCGCGAGAATAAACGCGATAATCGCGAAAAAAGCAAGCAAAATATACAGGGCGATTATCAGTTTGCCACCTCGCGTTGAGCGGTGAATAACTTACAAATCTGCAACAATATGTCAAGTGAATAATGAGTTAATTCTATATTAAGTTGTTTTAGCGTCGGGTATCTCAATCGATACCGTATTTTTTCATTCGGCGATAGAGAGTTCGAAGGCTTATTCCAAGGCGCTTTGCGGCGATATTCTTGTCGAACCCGTTTTCGGACAATGTTTTGCGAAGAGACATCTCTTCGGCCTCCTCCGAGGAAAGCGGGCGAATAGGTTCGAGTCTGTCCGCAAGCTCTTCGATACGCGCTTCGAGCTGTTTCAACTCGGTGTAAATCAAAGATAAAACTGCCTCGATTCGGTCTTTGTCGTTGTGTATCTGCTCGTAAAATCGACCCTCATGTGCCAACATCGGCAAATCTCTGCCAATTCTTTGATGATCCAAAAAATAGCTTTCCAAATCTTCGGCCTTGACAATCCTTTCTCCGGCAAGCAAAAGGGCGTTTTCCACGAGATTTTTCAGCTCGCGAACATTTCCCGGCCAATGATATTCCATCATCGCGGAAACCGCGGAATTAGAGAATCCGCCAAAATCCCCGCTATGAGATTTTTCGACCTCGGAGACGAATTTGTTGACCAGAGTGGGAATATCTCTTCGGCGTTGACGTAGCGGCGGAATATTTATTTTGACAGCGGAAAGGCGATAATAAAGGTCTTCGCGGAATCTGCGCGCGGCGACCGCTTCGGTAAGGTCGATGTTTGTCGCGGCGATAAGGCGGACATTACTATGAACAGAGCCTTTGCCGCCAACTCTGATTATATCGCCGGTTTCGAGAACACGTAGCAATTTTGACTGTGTGCTTTGAGGAAGTTCGCCGATTTCATCGAGAAAGATTGTTCCGCCGTTTGCCTGTTCGAAATACCCCTCATGGCGCGAAATAGCTCCAGTAAAGGAACCTTTTTCGTGACCGAAAAGCTCGCTTTCGAGAGTGCCTTCAGGGATGGCCGCCGAATTGACCGCTAAAAAGGGTTTGTGGAATCTTCCGCTATGTCTGTGAATTGCGCGTGCAACCAATTCCTTGCCTGTGCCGGATTCACCGATTATCAGCACGGGCAAATCTGTCGGGGCGACACGGAATATCAACTCGGTAATAGCCTTCAGCTCGGCGGATTTGCCGACGAGATCGCATTCCTGCTGAAGGCGCAAAGTCTCCGCAAGCCGCTCGATTTCGGCGTGAAGCCTCTCATGCGATACATCGGACGGAAGTTCTATATCAACTAAATGTCCAGCGATATTTTCCTTCGGGAAAGGTTCGCCGACAAGAATAACCCCCATCAGCGGCGATTTGGCCAAAGCCCTTCTAATGAAGGAATCGCGGGCGATACCTATCTCCCCCGACATTATCACAAGAATGGAAAAATCCTGAGTTTTTAGCCTTCTGAAGCCAGCCTCGGCATTAAGCTCGACAATAGCGTCGTTTTCCCGAAATTCTTCGGAAGGGTCTATAACGAGAATAGCGGCCATTAACCCCTCGCGACGAAGAAAATATCGTTAACAGTAACGTAAATCATAAGCGCGAATAGTATCAGAAAACCGACCTGTTGTGCGACGAGCTTAAATTTAATCGAAACCGGTTTTTTCCGGATTGTTTCGATAAAAAGATAGACCAGATGGCCGCCGTCGAGAACCGGAAAGGGGAAGAGGTTCAGCACAGCGAGATTAATGGACAATGCGGCCATAAAGAATAACAGTGCCGCCCATCCGGCTTTCGCGGAAACGCCGGCCATTTTTGCTATCAGCACCGGCCCACCGACATCTCCCTTTTCCAGCCCGGAAGAGAACAGTCTTTTAATAAAAATCCCCATCGAAAGAAACATCTCGCCAAAGATCGAGAAAGCGCCGGGAATTGCCCTGAAAATCCCCATTGGCAAATATTTCACCGAAGGCTGAATTCCAATAAGACCTATTTGAATTTCACCGCTGTCGGTCATCGCGGAATGCGGCGCAGGCGTAAGGGCGATCGCGAAGGAGGAATCGCCGCGGATTATCTCGAACTCGGTAACAATTCCTGCGCGAGGGTGGACGAATTTCGATAGCTCCCCCCATTTTTCGACTGGAATACCGGCTACTGCGACCACGCTGTCTCCAGGCAGAAGCCCTGCGGAATCCGCAGGCGCACCCTCGAAAACACCGCCGATTACCGGCGCGGTTGAAATTTCGCCCATCCCATGGAATGCGAGGACAGTCCAGAAAAGAAAGAGGGCTAAAAGCAAATTCATTATAGAGCCGGCAGATATTATAACAGCGCGCGCGGCAATCGATTTTGAGGGCAAATCTCTGTCAGAAGGAACATAGTCGTCTTCGAGCGGATTATCGCCCGCAAGTTTGACATAACCGCCCACCGGAACCGCCCCAAGTGCGTATTCGGTCTCACCGAGTTTCTTCGAGACAATCGTAGGCGGGAAACCGATAGAAAATTTTTCGACCGTTACCCCAAAAAGCTTCGCCGCAAGGAAATGCCCCAACTCGTGAAGGAAAATCAGAGTGCCCAGAACTATTATTGTTGCAAGTATTGTCGTCATTCAAGCCCGATTTTTTTGATTATTGCTTTTTCGGTATCTTTCTTTATTATATAAAGATAATCAAAAAACGCAACCTTCCCTTTTGGAATGCCGATAATTATTCAAAAAACCACCAGCGAGAATTTTCCGTCAAAATCGGCGGTTTGCGGCAACGGCATTCTCGAAAAGCATCTAATTTCCGCCACATGGTTTCGCAGAACAGAGTGGGTTTACAGCCGTCTTCGAAGCGGGATCATGATTCATACCGCAATCGCGAACAGCGAGATTGTTGGGCAGATAACCGCTCTTCCTCTCGAAACTGCCCCTGTCGAGCTTTCTGGCGAATCGCTGTGGTATATTCCATGTATTTGGATGGCGCATAAACACGCCGCGCCGATGCTTGCTCATCAGCTTTTAGAGAGCATAATCGGTGATGTAGAGGGCAAAACTCGCGGTGTTGTTATTCTTTCCGACGATATTTGGATGAACCAAACAAATATTCTCGAGAGTTTTGGATTCGAGCAGACCGGAAAACTCGAAAGGCTGAGTGGCAGGTTTAACTCGATTCTGACCCTCAAACTCACCGAAGATTGCCCCTCACCGTCGGTAATATCTCGAAACGCCCCCGGCGAAAAGGACGAACGGCTTCACTATTTTTATTCACCGCATTGCCCGTTACATGTGCTGATTAATTACAAAATAAGCAAGGAAAATTGTTTCTCCGGATGTCTCAACCGTATTGTAAAACACGATTGTGCTGACCGTGAAATTATCCGAAGATATGGCATTAGTTTCGGGCTGTATTATAAGGGTCAGGAGTTCCTTAAAAGATACCTTCTGGGCACTCCACTAAAAGAGCTCATCGATGAATGTTGCGAACCTACCTAATTAGGATAGTTTTGCTGACAATCCCGCTTTCAACCGCGCGAATTAAGTAAATACCCGACGGCAGTTCAGTGTTGGAAAGGTCCTTCGCCTCCCACAGAGCTATCCCATTTTCAAGTGTAAGTGTGGATATGCGCCTTCCGTTGAGGTCAAAAATTTCGACCGAGCTATTTCCGGGTGCGTGAATAAGGCATCGCGAGTTGAATGGATTTGGAATCGCAACAGGGGCGAGTCTCTTCGGCAGGGCGCGCGAGGAAAGCTCTTCGGGGATTTCGAGTGTTGTGTATTGCGATATAGCTTGACCTGCGTTGGTCTGCCAATCTGCAAGATTATCGCCGGCGACCACCGCAACCGCCCATGTTTGACTCTCCATCGGCGCGAGGTCAAATGGTCCGCTCGAGATTATCAGCGACCAGTCGTCACCCGATGAACCGCTTGTGAGCGAGAATAGGCCCATCAGTAAATTCGATTTCACCGTATCGTCCCAACCCATGCCGGTTGGATAAACATGCACGGCATTTTCGACCACACTTCCGAAACCGAAATCTTCCAGCCCCACAAGGCCGACATAGCCCGGAAATAGCGGTGAACCGGCGGTTTCCCACATATAACCCCAGTTTTGGGCTGGCACCCATTGCGCACGGTCATACCAGGTCGGCCCGGATTCGACATGGATGTCGAAATCGGTGTAGAAGCCGATACAGACGTTATTGAACGTTGTCGTGTTATAATTTTTGATGAACATTCGATATATGATGAAGTCCTGATTTGCAGTAGCATTGAAGGTGAAACTCTGCTGGATGACTTTGATGAGCGAGTTCGGGTCGATATATGCGGTATAATAGCAATCTCCGGCGGGGCAACCGCCAGCGACAGCTTCCATCAGCGGTATAAATTCGCTCGACATTCCATTTTCCCATGTGATAACATTATCGTATGCCAAGCGCAAGAAAAATCCGCCGCCGTAGAGGGTCTGTGTGCTGTTATATCGGAATCCGTTGCCGGTAGGCGATGCCGCCGAGGGATTGAAAAAGCCAAAGCTTCCGAAGTTCGAAATCGTTGTCGAGATGGCCGATGTATTATGATTCGCGACCTGACGAGGATATTGACCAACACTGACCTGAAGGGTCTCGACATAAGTCTCCGAGGAGGCATAGATTGTAATTTCTATTGACGCGGTATGACCGGGCGGAGTGAAATCGTCTGCGGAGATTATCAAAGGGTCGGAAGAATTGACTGCGGAAAGCCCGGTTGCGACCGTTCCCCATGATGTCGAGGCATCTATCACGCTGACATAGGGGTCTCCAAGAGCGGAGATGGTTCCTGTAACGCTCGATGTCGCGCCGAGATTTTTTACCTCGACAACGAGTTTCACATCTTCTCCGGCGTCAAAAACGCCATTACCGCCACCCACTGGAGGCGAATCGTCCGTATTATGGGATTGAATTCTGATTATCGGGAATGTCGGTATCGGCGTAGAATTGACAAGCGCATAGCAGTTGAGCCTTCCAGCGCCATAGGCTGTGTCATGGCCGGCAGGGCCTAAATCGAAAGCTGTGTTCCTTAGAAGGATGTCGATTGCCTCGGGTGTGAGTGAGGGATTTTTCGATAATGCAAGGGCAACTCCCCCAGCCACACATGGCGCCGCGGCACTTGTTCCGCCAAAGGAAGTTGTTATGTTATAATCACTTAGATAGCTCGTGGTTGTGATTTGATTGCCGGGGGCGCATAATTCGGGTTTCATCAATCCCGGCGGCCAAGGGAAATCGGTATAAGTCCCTGTATTCCAATGAGTTGGACCTCGAGATGAATAACTCATAATGACATTCAGCGAGCTTATCGATCCGACAGAAATTATTGCGGTATTAGAACTCGCCCCTGTCTGAGCCGGCGAGGGACACTCGGCTGGCGCGCTGATACTCTGGGGACGCGAAATTGTGCCGTCATTGCCCGCAGATGTTACAACCACTATTCCCGCAGAATAAACATCTTCGAGATTCGCTCGAAACCAGTTCTTTAGTGTATTTGAAGGATCCGACCATCCAAGCGACATCGAAAAAAGATGCGCTCCGTTGTCGATTCCATATTCTATTGCATAAATAACATCTCCCGGCATTCCGCTTCCACCTGAGTCTATTACTTTGAGTGCCATAAGCTTAGCTCCAGGTGCAGTGCCGGTGGTTTCTCCCGCCGCCACACCGATCCCAGCTACAATACCGGCGCAGGAGGTGCCATGGCCGTGGTCGTCCATCGGGTTGCCGTCGCCATTTACAAAATCATAACCGAAAATGTCATCTATATAACCGTTGAAGTCGTCATCCACGCCGTTGTTAGTCTCGGCAGTATTTTGCCACATATTCGGGGCGAGATCGACATGGGTGTATCTTATGCCCGAATCCAAAATGCCCACAACCACGCCGTTGCCGTGGAAACCGGCACGCCAAACGCTATCCGCTTTCACCCTGATAACCGACCATGTTGTCGCCATAGGCTCGGTGGGCCTCGTGAAGGGGTTTTGCGAGGGAGGGTTGTATTGGATAACCTTAACCGGACTATTGTCGATTACACGAAGAACATCCTCTCGCGAGGAAATCTCGCGAACAGCATCGGGAACTGCGCGGAAAGTAACGGTTCCGCCAAGATAGGAAGCGCGGATATTCTCGGCCTTTCCCATTGCGGAGAGCGAATACAGATGCCTAAGAACTGAAGCTTGAGCCGATTCGGAGTGATTGCGAAGAATTTCGACCGCCTTATCGCGCCTATCGGAGCCGGACATATCTTTGCATTGTGCGATTTCATCGTGAAGGCCGGGTCTATCGATTTGAATTGCAATCTCCATCATATCTGTAGGAAGTGCGATGCGAAGCTTTTCCTCGAGAACCCGATCGATTTGTGCCGCAAATATTGTGTTTATAATGATTAACGCGAGGATTGCGGGGATTGTTCTTTTCATTATCGCTCCTAAAAAGTTACAGCTTAGAATAAATATAATGATAGAATCAGTCGATGCAATTCTAATATGAAACAGATTCCACTTCTTTCGAGAAGAGGTTTGCGGGGTAAGGCTAAAAGTTATCTGAAACGTTTGACAAATTGGTGAATCGATATTTGTCAAGTTTTTATTGCTTTTATTTTGCGGAAATATTTAATAAAAAAAAGCGTGAACATCGATGAACCAATTAGCTCGGCGCCCTCCTCGATGCCCACTTGAAGCTTGTGGTTCATAGATGTCGCGAGAAACATCTCAGCAGAAAATGCGAAAACCCAAATAACAAGTGCTAACGAGCCGAGAATAAGAAGATTTTTGTTTTCGCTAAGTCTCGACCGTGCGAAGGCGACGAAATATATTACAACAATAATAGCAATTGGCGCAAGTAAAATCGGCCATTCGGGGAGATTCGAGTCGCCGATTCCGCTGTAGAGTCCGGTCTTTTCGAGATAACGCGGAATTCCGTTGTGGAAGCTTATCAGCTCGTCGATGGAAATGCCCCAGAACACTGCGAGAATAGGAATCCAGCCCCAAACCGCCTTTTTCTTCGCAGATTTTTCGAAGTCGTATATCGAAAGGACAAACATCCCCCCGGCGAAGAGCAAAATGCTATGGTAGTAAGTTCCGAGATCAGTTTGCACATCGAGATTCCAGAGAGGGTGGTTGTGGGGTGCGATGAAATGTGCCGCGAGTAAGAAAACGGTCAACCCAGCCAACACTGCTATTATCACGCCGATCGGTTTGTTTCCGATTCGTTCGCATAAGGCGCGAAATCCGAGACGGTCTTTGGTGAAGATTATGCCTGCGAGAATCAGATAGAGGGCGTAAGCGAAGGGGTGGTTTGCACGTTCGAGGATGACTTTGTTTCCGAGCATATCCCATCGCCATCCGCCGGTAATCCAAACAGCGATGCCGAGGATGATAAATAAACCCGCGATTGAGAAGATAACCGCGCGGGTTTTACGAGATTTGATTTGCCTATTCTTCGGCACTAGAACCTTCCTGTTGGTGTCTGAAAAGCCAATCCATGGGTTTCGCTTTTATTCTATTACTATTTCTTCACATCGAAGAGGATTGCTGTGATCGGCCTTTGATTACGGGGAGCACAGCTCCCTCGGAATTTACGTTACACAGCACAGCTGATGTAACGAGAAAAACAGCTCTCTCGGAATTTGCGTTACACAGCACAGCTGATGTAACGAGAAAAACTTCTCGTTGCGCAGTTGCACTGCGCAATGGGCTTGTGGGTGGAGCTTTGCTCCGTGTGTTAAAGCATATCGATTCCGATTACGCCCTTTCCATTAACATAATTACCAGCGCTGGAATATCTCCAAGCTTCCGGTACTTCGACAAGCCCTTTCCTTACGGGATTTACATGTATATATTCCGCCTTCTGGAGGAACATCTCACGGCTAATTATCTCTTCAGGATGATATCCTTCCTGCCAGAGTTGATGAACGCTTCCCTCGTCCCCGCGTCTATTAAAGAATCTCAATTGGTTGATTAACCAGGTTTTATCCTCAGCCTTTATGGCTTCAATTATTGCTTTCGCGGTATGGGCTTTGAAATCCCGCATTAGATCCGGCAAACTTGGAGAACTCAAAATTGCGTGAAGATGATTTAACATTATCACATAAGCATGAATTTTGAGGTCTTTGTTCTCCCTGCAGAACATGAAACTATCGATGATGATATCGAAGTATTTCGCTTCGATGAAAACGGGAATCCACTCAACAGTGGTCAGTGTTATGAAATGGGGTTTTTGCTTTTCGTAAACTTTGTATCGAGTTCGCATGATCTTTCTAATCTCTCTAATCTCTTTCGATTACGTGGAGCACAGCTCCCTCGGAATTTACGTTACACAGCAAAGCTGATGTAACGAGAAAAAAGCCAATCCATGGGTTTCGCTGTTATTCTATTACTATTTCTTCACATCGAAGAGGATTGCTATGATCGGCTTTCGATTACGTGGAGCACAGCTCCCTCGGAATTTGCGTTACACAGCACAGCTGATGTAACGAGAAAAACAGCAATGTCTTTTACCGAGAGGCTTACTGAAAAGGCTCCTAATTCCATTGATCTCCTTCTTCGGACATTATCTGGTTCACTTACTTTCCGCCTCCTGGGCAAATTTTTCCAGCTTCTCGTCGAGGAATTTGGCTTTGATACGTTTGAGTTCCCTTCGCGGGAATCTTGCCAAAAGGCGCCAGGAGAGGTCCAGCGTGCCATCGATGTCGCGGTTTGTGTAATAGCCCTGACCGACATACTCCGCCTCGAAATCCTGAGCGAACCCGAGATAGAGCTTATCGATGTCCGAAAGAGCGGCCTCGCCGAGAATGACCGCCAGCTCCTGAGCCTCTTTGCCGCGTGCATAGGCGGCGTAGGTCTGGTTGAAAAGGTCGTCGTGGTCGATGCGGGTTTTGCCCTCGCCGACCCCCTTCTGCCGAAGTCTTGAGAGGCTGGGCATGACATCGATAGGCGGCGCGACACCCTGTTTGTGAAGCGATGGCGAAAGATAAATCTGCCCCTCGGTAATATAGCCGGTGAGGTCGGGAATCGGGTGGGTTTTGTCGCCTTCGGGCATGGTGAGCACCGGAATAAAGGTGATCGAGCCGTTGCGTCCCTTGATTCTGCCGGCGCGCTCGTAAAGCATCGCCAAGTCTGTGTAGAGGTATCCGGGGAAACCGCGCCTTCCGGGGATTTCCTTACGTGCCGCGGCCACCTCGCGAAGGGCCTCGCAGTAGTTTGTCATATCGGTGAGGATGACGAGGATGTGCATATCTTTCTCGAAAGCGAGGTATTCCGCAGTGGTCAGAGCGATTCGCGGGGTCGAAATACGCTCGATTGCGGGGTCGTTGGCAAGGTTGAGGAATAGGACAGCCCTCTCCAGCGCGCCGGTTTTCTCGAACTCGTTGCGGAAGAACTCGGCTTCCTCGAAGGTGATGCCCATGGCTCCGAAAACAACGGCGAACGACTCGCCGGAACTTCGGACTTTCGCCTGACGGGCAATCTGCGCCGCGAGAAGATTGTGCGGCAGTCCGGACGCCGAGAAAATCGGCAATTTCTGGCCGCGAACCAGCGTGTTCAATCCGTCGATTGCGGAGACGCCGGTCTGAATGAACTCGTTGGGAAACTCGCGGGCAAAGGGGTTAATCGGCGCGCCGTTGATGTCGAGTCGTTTTTCGGGGAGAATCTCCGGGCCGTCGTCGATTGGACGTCCGAAGCCGTCGAAAACGCGCCCGAGAACATCCTCGGAAAGCCCCATCTCGATTCCGCGCCCGAGGAAGCGGACGCGCGAGCTGTAAACATCGACGCCGTCGGTGCCCTCGAAAAGCTGGACGATGGCCTTGTCGCGGTTGACCTCGAGGACTTTGCCTCTGCGCTGGGAGCCGTCGGGAAGGGTGATTTCGACGAGCTCCTCGAAAGTCGCGCCCTCGACCCCTTCGACGATGAGAAGCGGCCCTGCGACTTCGGTGATTGTTCGGTATTCTTTCAGCATTTAAGCCTCCGTTGGTTGTTATTTAATAAATTCTTCAAAATCGACGCCGATCTGGCGGATAATTGCTCTGACGGTGCCTTTCTTAATATCCTTCTTGGTTTTTGGAACAGGCACGACTTTGCCGTCCTCGTCGCGAACCCATAACTCATGGGAACCTTTGCCCTGGCGATAGAAACGAAACCCAAATCTCTTCAATCGTTTGGTTAACTCACTATATGACAACGGACTGAGCGGCATTTAAACCTCAATAGGGAAAGCTAATGTCAAACCATATTTTTCGGGCAATTCCTCTATCTTTTCGGAAACTGTCTCGCCTCGTTCCTTTCTGTAAGCGAAAATCATCTGGATAACGTCGATACAGTTGAAAATAGCTTCCTGAATGGTATTGCCCTCGGCGAAAGCACCGTCGATGTCGGCACATCGGGCAAGGAAGCCGTCGTCGTTGGGTTCGACCTGAATCGAGAGATAGCTTATCGAGTGTTTTTTGGTCATGATTGTCTCATTTTGGTTAAATTGATTTGGGGTTCATGGCGTTGGGATTTGCTTTGTGTAATTAAATCTCACCTTTGTGTTTTTCAAAGTAATCGCGGCCTTTATCTGTAACTTCCCAGATACCACGCTTCCCGGGATGAACCAATAATCCTTCCTTTGCTAAATGAAAGCGTGCCCATTTGATCCATCTTTTCCATCTTACAGGACCGGAGTCCAAGTTTTCATGGTCGGCCTCTGAAAGATTTTTCTTCATAATTTCGAAGACTCTTTCATCGGCTTCCTTAGGAGTTATCTTTCCCCCGTTTTCGATGATAGCCTTTAAGAGCGGCAATCTATAAGCCTTTTCGGGCAAGGCTTTATCATTTTCATAGCCTATTGGAAGCTCTTTTCTTTCTATCTTTGCTTGCCCATCAATACTTCCCCGGACTGTCTGGATTGAATCGGCTCCCCGAACGGGGCTTAGCCTCCAGAAATCCCAGCCGTTCACTGGTTTTCCTCCTCGAACAGCCGAACCAGCACTGCTTGGTGCAGGAAACTTCTCCCCATCCACCTCCATTGAGCCGTCGGCGAAGAGTTTGGCTTCGTAGCGTTTGCCCTTGTAGGTCGCGTAAACGGGAATTGGGAACTGGGTGTTGCCATTGGAAGGAAGAGATTCGGGCTTTTTTATTTCTTTGAGCGGAACAGGGGAGGTTTCGGTTGCTTGAGGAACGAAAGTGAACTGCGGCTCGAACCTTAGGGCTTTGACCATCTCCGCACCCTCGCGGGCATAAACGGCGGCTTCGATGAGTTTCGGACGGGGGTTCAGCCAGTTGAGCGCTTCACAGACCGAATCCGTTTTGTCCTCGATTATAACAACAACCTCGAAAGCTTTCGCGTCGGCCAGCGGTTCGAACACCTCGAACTCGAGAAATTCATATAGTCCTTTCGTTCCGAGGAGCGGGTTCACTCGTTTTGCCAGCATGGGTTCTTCCTCGATATGCTCTTTGAGCATCGACGCCAATTTTTGCCGTGCGCGATAATTTGCAAAAGCGCTGATAAACTTGCTCACCTGTTTCGAGATATGCTCGTAAACAGGATGGCTTGAAAGCTCGACCTCGACCATCACGAAACGTTTTTGTTCCGGATAGAACAAAAAGCCGTCGGGAATTGTTCCCTCGCCCAACGCGTTGGCAATTTTTTTCTTGATGTCGAGATAGATCGATTCATCCCCGAAAATTTGCCCTGCATTTTCAACAATCATGCGCTCGAATTCGTCCTCGCTTTTCGGCGAGTAGCGGCAGTAGCGGATTGCGTCGAGGAGGATTATGTCGTTATTCATTGGTCTTCCCTTTCCGGAAGGTTGCGTTTCCCTATCCCTCGGAAATCATCTCGTTCATTATCTTCGGCAGGCGGTCGATGATGTCGCCTATCTTCGATTTAACGTCGTCCTCGGCGATGTATTTCATACGCGCTATCTCCTCGCGGATGTCGTGGCCTTCGATGGCGTCGAAGGGGGCACCGCGGTCGAGGGCTTTGCGCGCCTCATCCTCGAATTTCAGGATGGCTTTGAGCATCAAATCCTGTTTGAGGGGTGAACAATAGGTATCCTCCTCGACGAAGGCGTTCTGCTGGAGGAAATCCTCGCGGATACTTCGCGCGGCTTCGAGGGTGAGCCTATCCGAGGCGTCCAGAGCTTCCGCACCTACTAATTTGACGATTTCGGAAAGGTCTGCCTCTTGTTGCAACAATGCCATAGCTTTCGCGCGGTTGCCCGGAAAATCTTCCGAGAAGGCCTCTTTGAGATATTCGTCGAAGGCGTCGCCATAGAGGGAATAGCTATTGAGCCATGAAATCGCAGGGTAATGTCTGCGATAAGCCAGCTCGGCTTCGAGGCTCCAGAATACGCGAACTACGCGAAGTGTCGCCTGCACAACGGGATCGGCGAGGTCGCCGCCGGGAGGCGAAACTGCGCCGATAACCGAAAGTGCACCGGTGGTCGGTTCCATACCGAGATTCTCGACCCAGCCCGCGCGCTCATAAAACTCTGCAATTCGGCGTCCGAGGTAGGCGGGATAACCCTCTTCGCCGGGCATTTCCTCGAGACGGCCTGAGATTTCGCGCATAGCTTCGGCCCAACGGCTGGTGGAATCGGCCATCAGCGCGACGGAGTAGCCCATATCGCGGTAGTATTCGGCGATTGTGATGCCGGTGTAAACGGAAGCCTCACGCGCCGCCACCGGCATGTTCGACGTGTTTGCGATAAGGACGGTGCGTTTCATCAGAGGCTCGCCGGTCTGAGGGTCTTTGAGTTCGGGGAATTCCAAAAGCACATCGGTCATCTCGTTTCCGCGCTCGCCGCAACCGACGTAAACGATGACCTCTGCGTCGGCGTATTTCGCAAGCTGATGCTGAATAACGGTTTTTCCGCTTCCGAAGGGGCCGGGAACGCAGGCGGTGCCGCCTTTGCCGACCGCGAAGAAAGTATCCACAACGCGCTGGCCGGTTATAAGCGGGGATTTGGGGAGAAATTTTTTGCGGAACGGCCTACTGAGACGCACCGGCCATTTCTGATACATGTTGAGTTCGTGCTCTTTGCCGTCCTCAGTGCGGACTACGCAGACGATGTCCTCGATGACATGTTCGCCCGACTCGATTTTGACTACCTCGCCAGATATTCCGGGGGGAATTGGCAGACGGTGTTCGATAATCGTGGTCTCCTGCACCGTGCCGAAGATGTCGCCGCCCGTAACCTTCTGTCCGACTTTGACTTTGGGGACGAAATCCCATTTTTTATCGAGGGGCAATGGGTCTGCGGTAACTCCACGTGTGATGAAATCCCCGGCTTGCTCGGCGATGATGTCGAGCGGGCGTTGGATACCATCATAAATGGATGTCAGCAATCCAGGGCCGAGACGAACCGAGAGTGGTGCGTTCGTCAGATACACCGGTTCGCCGGGGCCGAGGCCGCCTGTTTCCTCGTAAACCTGTATGGACGCGGTGTCGCCCACAAGTTCGATGATTTCGCCGACGAGGTGACTATCCGACACACGGACGACATCATACATCTTCGCACCGGTCATGTTTTCCGCAACCACGAGCGGCCCGGAAACCTTTACGATTCTGCCAATTTTTTCTTCCGCCATTGGAAACTCCTGTTTATTGCTTGACTTTTTTTGTTTCGTCATTATATTGTCTTTAATCCAGTTATCTGGAGGTGGATAGCGAAGCTATCGGGGGCCGAAAGGCCCCTTTTTTATGGTAACAGCTTACGCCCACATCCCTGAATGATTCCTGTTTTGGGGTGTTTATAGAACTTTTTTTCTATTATAACAAGAATTTTCTGCGAAAATGGGGCAATCCCCATTTTTACGAGAAGTTTATTCTCTTCTAAAATCTTTTCTCTACAAGGGTATGCTACTAAATCAGCAATTTGAAGACCAGCTATATCAGCACTTTTTGGTTTTACTTTCAATTGTCCGGAAGTTAAGCACTCTTGAATTTTACTTGCCTTTAAAAATTCAGTTCCTTCAGAATAGAGTTTGTGAAAACTGTCCTTTAGTTTCATATCTTCTCTCCCACCTCTGCTTTCAGCCATAACATCGCCGACAGCATTGTTTGTCTTAAGAAAATAGAAGTAGCGTTCAATCAGCATAGCTAAACAGTAATGGTAAGGTTCATACTTCCAAACCTGGTAGCGCTCACGATGTTCCAATTTATCGATGACAACAGAAACAATAGTGAACTCCAAACTGCCGATTAGGTTAAGTAGTTTTTTATCAAATGATTCTCTAATAGAATGATCCCGCAATTTGTGAAATGGTGTCTTGCAATTTATGATTTCCTTTCTGTGGAGAATAATTTTTTCGTCTGGATCAATTTGAAAGAATTCCCTTTTAAAACTCAACAACGATGAATTAACCATTTCTCCAACATAATCAAGATTCATAATTATACCGGTTAAACATAAAAAGCGTTCATTAGGGTTGTCAGCACTTTCCAGGTCCTGGTTGCCAACTTCATCTATGTATAATCTGTATCTCACTTCCCCATCGCCTTCTCGCGCATTTCATCGGGGAGTTTTTCTATCGCGTAGCGAAAGGCCACGCGGGGCATACGTTCGACATTCGAGGTTACATAGTCGTAAACTCGCTCAGGATGCGCATTGCTAACCTCTTTTAACAGCCAGCCGTAGCCCTTGCGGACGAGGTCGTCTTCATCCTCGATGAGGATGTCCGCGATTTCAAACGCTTTATCTACAAGGACTTCGCGGCGCACAGGATAAATCAGAGATACTGCCGACGATCTTCGTAGCCATCGATTGGAGGATTTCCCCCACTTCGGCATATTTTCGGCTAATTTTGGCCATTTGTGGAGCATGAACCCTACGGAATGGCATGAAATGTCGTCGCAATGCCCCCAATTGCTAACATACCGCTCCAACCATGATTCGAAGCGGGAAAAATCCTCCAGCTCGTATTGGGATTTTCTTCGCCACGCCCAATCGAAGGCGATTGTAGTTTCTTCGCCGATTCCGGTGTCGAGCAACTCCTCGCAGATGCCGAAAAATTCAGTCTTCCCGAGATTTTTCACTTGCGAATAAAACTCGCGGGAAATCTGACGGATTTCCGGCAGACGGACGCCGAGGATGTTTATCGGCTCTTTGAAATAACGCTCCGCGCCCATTTTGTAGGCTTCATCCACACGGGATTCGAGGGCTTTTCGTATGTCGGTGAGAAGTTGGGTCATTTCATCTCTCGGCAAGAACGATTCCTTCTTCCAGAGCTGTCCGAGCAAAGGGGATGCTGGTTGTTTCAGATTTTGTGTATGGAAAAAGTTCGATGGGCATTCGAATTCCCGAAAAAAAAGTTTCAAATTCGTCGATCCGCTCGAACCAAAGGGGTATATTTGAGTCTTCGAGGACGATCAAAATATCTGCATCACTGCCCGGCACTGCTTTTTTTGCCGCAAGGGAGCCGAAAAGGATTACCCTGTTGACATCATCGCGGGTTTCTATGAGTTTTTGGGCGGAGACCTTCAGAGCCTCGATAGCCGCTTGATTATCGAGTTTCCAGAGAGTCACACCACTGTATGAGTATTTTTGCAGAATTGATTGCATCCTCTGAGTCCTTTTCCCCAAAATAATCGTGGGGTATGCCTGTATTAAAGCCGTTTGGATAACGGGCTATAATATAATACTTGTCTAAGTTTCTTGCTCTTTCCATGAGGTTGTCGGCCAGATCGATCTCGCAGTTTTCTTTCAATGCCATAAGCATTTCTTTTAGGCTATGTCCCCACAGAACAGCGTTTCGATTTTGAGCTGTGGCTTTCAAAGCCTTTTCTGAAGCTTGTTGCGCCATAAAGCAAGCCCATTCGTGGAATCCTGATTGCCTTGCGGATTCAGCGGCTTGAATGTCGTAATGAGCCTGGGTTAGCCAATCTTTCGCGCGGTTCATATTCTCACTCCTCCCCCATAATGTCGCGTCCGGCGGCGCGTTTCATAGTCTCGCGGACGGCGTTTCGGCCCTTCCCCAGACTTCCCTGCACCGTTGGGATAAGGATTATCGAGGGCAATGTGCCGTAACGCGTTTCGTCGATGACCTCCGCGATACTCCCGGAAATAGCCTCTGTAACGAATATTGCGCCGTATTCGCCGGATTTAACAAGCTCTCTAAGCGCTGATGCGAGGTTTTCGGTCTCCTCGGCGATAATCGCGGTTACGCCCATCGCCCTAAAAGGCAGGCATGTGGCGATATCGCCTACCACTGCGGTTTTATAGGTCGCCATAACGCACCCTTTCGATTATTCTATCGCGGTCGATTTTGGCTTTTTTCATCCGCATAACCGCGCCGATTGCTCTAAGCTCGCGCCACACGAGAAAAGCATACGCCAGAAGGACTTCCAGCCCGAAGCTAATATAGATATTCAGTCGCAGGTAGTCTTCGAGGCTATAGTGGAAGAATTTTGCCAGCGGCTCGAAGTCGTCGTCGTGGACGAGCTTTGAAACGGCATCCGCGAGGGGTTTGCCATAATATGAAAAGACCAGCCGCGCGGGGATTCCGTCGAGTTCCATAGTCTCGAACCGTTCGTAACGATTGCGTTCTAAATAGCCGCCCTCGATGAAAAAGCGGTCGAAATACTCCATAGGCATTTCAGCGATTCTCATGCGGAGATATGCGGTCAGATTCTTGCTGTCTGCCCATCTGCGGACATATTCGTCGAGAAATTCACGGCCGCTTTCGGTTAACTGGCTGACATAGAATTTCCCGAAATAATGGTCGGAGGCCAGATCGACAACGATTGGCAGTTGTGATTCCGAATAGGTCTCGCGCGCGACCTTTATAGATTCCGCGACTTCGACTGGCACGGAACCGAGATTTGGTTCGCCCGAAGCGGCTTTCATCAAATCCTCTGCAGAGGCGAATCCCCCCGAAAGATGAAGCGGAAGATAGTCATATTCGAAAATCTCCGCCTTCACAGCCGCCGATGCGTTAGTGAAATCCGTGAAAAGGCGGAGGAGCCTTGTCAATTCGGGGTGTTGAGACAAATTTTCGATGAGTCCGATAGTCGCGAGCCATTCATCGGCGATAGCCTTTTCGGGGTTTTCATCAGCGCTGTGAAAACCCCATTCTGACAGTATTTTGCCTATATCTCCTGTTTCGGCGTCGATAAGCCGTAAAAATTCCGCACGCCCCGGCCGCTTAACCCATTTGCCCCGCACAACACCTGTAGCGAAGGCATATTGCGTGTCTCCGAATACTACCGGCGGAGTATTCAAACTCACCGCACACCTCCACCGAAGAGAATTTGCGAAACTTCGTCGGTGAAATCTTCGGCAATCTGGGCGAAAATCGACTCCGTGCGGGCGTCATATTGGATTCTGCCGGCTTTGAGCATGAATCCGTGGTCGAAATCGTCGGATTGGCGTTTCGAGAAATTCGCGCCTTCGATTTTTTGTTTGGCGAGGGAATCGAATTCGCCGTCGAAAATCGCGCTATCCTCTTTTCCATAAACAATTTCGCCCTCTTTTTCCCCAAAAGATTCAAGCATGGAGACATATCTTCCGCGCAGTTTTTCTGCCGGAAGGTTAAGAATCGCCTCGAATCCCTTTTGAAAAGCCTTTTGAACAAGCTCCTGCTTGACCGCGAGGGTTTCCATTCTGAACCTTGTCTCTGCGCGGCTGAGAGCTTGTTCATATGCGCGTTTGGCTTCGGCTTGTGCCTTCTCTTCCGATTTTACGAGGACGCTCTTTTCAAATTCGCTCAATTCGGCTTCGAGTTCGCGAATTTCGCTATCGGTTTCGGCTTTGATCTCGGCGGTCTTCTCGTCGGTCTCCGCCTGAATTTTGTTTAGGATACCTTCGATACTCATTCGGCCGCCCTATCTGATTGACAGCAGAACAAGCACACTCGCCAATAGACCGAGGATCGCATAGAACTCGACGAAAGCGGCGAGGGTCATGGCTTTGGCGACATTGGCTTTGTCTTTGACCACAAGAGCCACGCCCGACGCGCAAACCTTGCCCTGATGGATTCCCGAGACCAAACCTGCGAGTCCGACCGGAATGCCCGCGAAAAGGAACTGCCAGCCTTGAAGAGGGGTTAGCGAGGCGAGTTGTGCGGGGTCGTTAAGAAGGCCTGTCCAGAGAATGATGAGGAATCCCGCGACGAAACCGTAGATGCCCTGAGTGCCCGGAAGTGCTGACAGCAGAAGGAACTGCGGAAACAGGTCGGGGTGTTCGTGCATCGCGCCGATGGACATATTCGCGGCGATACCGATTCCGATTGCGGAACCGAAACCTGCGATAACCACTGCAATCGCGACTCCGATAAGCGCTAATCCGCCGGCATCGAGAGAGAACCATCCGGGGGCTTTGGTCGTGGCTTCATCCTGCGCAAATGCTGTAACAGCAGTGCAAAGAGCCATAATCACCATTAGTAAAACAATTCTTTTCGACATCCTCTCCTCCTTGGGGAGTTGGTTATTTTTGAAATTTGATTATATCTTAGAATTGATAATTCCTTCAGCCAAAATAAGTTCTTTCGAATACAATCTCTTATTATCCGAATTGAATTCGTGTTTAATGTCACAATATAAATTCTCCAGAGAAAGGATTTTCCATCCATTCGCTTTGTATATATTCACACTTCCTCTGCGGCGGGCAACAAAGAAGTTTTGAATCTCTTTGATCCTTCAAATCGAAAGGAATCACCTTGTATCCGCACAAGCCATTAATAATGACGTCAAAAGGTATATCTCTATACGGCTCCAATAACTTCGAGATAACAGCCTCAAGTTTATTTACATATTCTTCGTTCATTTCACACTTTCTGAAACAGGACAATCCTGTTTGTGTTCGTTCCAGATTCGTTATTGTCGATTCCCCAAATATTGGAGGTTTTGGTGAAATCCTGTTGGTTAATAACAACACATGTGGTGTTGAATCCTGCCTCTTCTCCTGCAGGGATAACATAATCTTCGAGCTTCAACTTGCCTTTACGAAGCTCGCCGACCTCAAAAGCTACCCAGCCAGTTTTTTGGGTGATTCTAAATAGTTCTTCGAAGACTTTTCCCATGATCATTGACCACTCATCTACATTTTTAGTTACCGTAGTTTTCTTGCCTATTTCTTCGATATCTATGCCATTAAACCAGCACCTTAGCCAATTATCCTGAGCGTATTGAACAATGTCAAGAAAGGGCGGAGAAGTTACGGTAAGGGTTACGGAATTCGCGGGTATCTCATGGGTGAATCGAGCATCTTCTGTTAGAAAATTCGCCGTTCTACCGGCTGTTCTCAATAACTCTGTTCTCCTTTTGGAAAGACCTTTTAACAGGGAAGTTGATTTGCGAAGAATTATCTCCTTCGTGTTTCGATATTCAGGGACCTGGCCTCGCTTCTCATTGATTTTGATCTGTCTTTCCTTTGTTGTTGCCTGATTCGGCGGAAGGGTATAGACAGAGAAAAATCCCGGAGAATGACCTGTGAGACGGTTTGTAGCAACCATTCGAATCCAGCTATCTATTTCGTCCTCGGTCTGTTCTTCTTTCCGTTCTTTGAAATACCGTTTCAAGGAGACAATTTCTGCTTCTGTTTTAGGATGATAGAACATCGATAAATCAAACTCTGCCGAACAGCTATAATTGTATTCAACCTCGTTTAATCTGTTTTCAATTTCAGCATAATCAGGAATCAGCAATCTTGGTTTGGTCAAAATGAGACTTAAGGGATTGACATCGTTTGCAATAACTTTCCGACCCATCAAGCCGGCCTGAATAGGAGTAGTTCCTCTGCCGCAAAACGGATCGTAAATTGTGTCTCCTACATCTGTAACCAGATTGATGAAAAATTCAGGAAGCTGAGGTTTGAAACAGGCGCGATATGATATTTCATGGATGCTTGCGGCTTGCCTTTGTTTGGCAGTCCAAAATTCGTTGATGTATTTTGGGACCTTCCTGTTACTAAGTTGGATATAGGTTCTTTCCGTTTCGTTTTCCGAGCTGGAGAACAAGTCAGTACTCCTATTGAGGGAAAACTTTTCTATGTATGTCTTGACTTCTGTTTTCATTTAGAGTTTTCTCTCACTCCACTATCTCCACGCCATCTACCTCTCGACTGTATGGGGCGAAGGGTTCTCCGCCGGCTTCGTAGAATTTTGTGAAATATTCGACGAAATGGAGCCTCGCCGGATGGACGAAAGCCCCCAGCGCTGAAAGTCCAGTGTATGCCACATGCCCGACCAGAACCAACAGCCCCGCGATGACGATTCCCACGCCGGGGATCATCTCCACGAGTTGGCCGGCGATGATGTTAATCACGCCTGCAATGACGCCAGTCGATAGGCCGAGGGCGAGAATTCGCGCATATGACAACAAATCGCCGAATAGGTTGACGATGCCGTAGAGGCCGTCGAAGGCCAAGCCGTCGCCGAGGGACGCGCCGATTCCCCGTTTACCGGCGATTCCCAAAATCAAGGAGAAGCCGACTATTCCGAGAGCGCCGTATTTAAGCCCCGCCGTGCCGATGGGCGTGAATGGCGTCATAAATTCCGGCACAAGGAAATTTGCGATGAAAATACCCGCACCGAGAGTTACGGATATCCACGACATAGCTAAAAGCACCGCGCGGACTTTAAGCGCAACGTTTTCCGCCTCTTTCGCCCCGACATAACCGCTGATTACAAATCCCACCGAAACCTGAATCACGCCCAAAAACACGCTTGCCGCGAAAAACTCGATGGCATCGCCGAGGGGATCGAACAGCTTGATAGAGAGTAGGGCATTGGCCACCGGCCCGCCAACGGCTTCGAGATCGATTCCGAACCAGCCGCCGGCAAGGGCGCCTACCACAACCGTCGCAATTCCGGAATAGAGAATGAAGCGCATGAATTTCCTCGCGCCCGAACCCAGTTTCCCGAAAGCGAGGAAGCCGCCTCCGAGAAGTGCCAAAAGCAGGCCATAGCCGGCGTCAGTGAGGCATAGGGCGAAGAACAGCGGGAAAAAGGGCGCAATGAAGGGGGTCGGATCGATCATGCCCGGCCGCGGCCTGCCATACAGGTCGGTGATTACCTCGAAAGCCTCGATTACCGGCGGGTTTTTAAGCGCGACAGGCGGTGCCTCGTGTTCATCTGAGTTAACAACCTCGACCATGGCGGCTAATTCGTTGGAAAGCTCGCTTTTCAGTTTATCGATATCCGCCTTTTTCGTCCAACCGGTTAGATAAAGGGTTTGATCGGTGGATTCGGCGATGTCTCGAAGCCTTTGCTCGGCCATTTCGGCACGGTAAAAGCCCTCAGAGGCCTTAAGCTTGGGAAGCAATCCCTTCGCATCATCTTTGAATCGAGCTGAGAGTGCCTCTATCGAGGATTTGACTTCGGTATGCTCAGTTTGAAGCCGCGCGATTTCCATTGCGGGAGTGTCGTGTAGATTCTCGAAACGAAACTCCCCAAAATCGTTGTCAGAGAGGTATTTCTCGGTTTGCTCAGTGGCAGATTTATGATAATATATAACAAGATAGTTGCCATCCGTATCTTTGCTAATAATGCTCGACGCAAAAAGTTCCGCGAAATCGTATTCTTCCAGTGAAGGCTCTATTTTTGAGACTTTTGGCAGATACCCAAGCCGAATTACAACATCGCCGGCCCCACGGATTTCATCAAAGCTATAACTGAAAGCTCTATAGGGGAGGATATCTCGAAGTGAGTTTTCGATTTCGGACAGTCGGGATTTTGCATTTTCGAGTTCACGGCGTTCGGATTCTGTTTTTGTAAGTATCGCGTGAAGATCGATTGCTTTGACCATCTCGCGAAGTTGCGATGAAGTCATTTTAAGCGGCTCTGGAGGTTTTTCGGAAAATGACGCAAAGAAGTCAACCGCCCTTTTGATTCGAACGAGAAGGTCTTCGATGTCCTTGCCCGAATCGGCGAAAATTTCCCGCGGACGAGAAATTTGGACAACACCCATCTCGCCAAGACGCGCAGTTACTTCATCGAAATCGGCTTTGTGAGCAAGAATGCCCACCTTGGTCATCGGAACTATCGCCATTTGATGAAAGCCTCCACGATTTGTTCGACTGCATTGTCCATTTTCGTTACGACCTCTTTCCGAAGCTGAGTGTTATCGTTGTCGTGGCTCGATTTCATCCGGTCGATTTCAGCCTGAGCCTTCTCCGATGATGCTTTCACGGCATCTTCGACAGCCTTTTCGCCTCTTTTCCGGATTTCGATTTTACGAGCCTCGGCATTTTCACGAGCGGCATTGAGCCTTGCGGTTTCGTTTTTGCGAACCTCGGCGATAGTTTTTTTTGCTTCGGCCTCTGCGATTTTGATTTTCTCGATTGTTTGTTCCATCTATCCCTCACCTTCGGCGGATAACATGCCGAATGTTGGCAATAAAATGTTGATAACTTTTTCTGACCCTTGAGACAAAATTGTATAAGTCATTATCTAACAGAATGATAAATAGCGATTAATTATGAACACCCGATGTTGAAAACTTACTCGGGTATCTTTGAGTTGCCCTGAAATTTCGCGCCTTCTTCGATTACGAGAACCTTTGTGATAATATTCCCGACAATATGCGCCGACGGTTCGAGATGCAGTTTTTCCGGTGCTGTGATATCGCCCTCGACATAACCGCCGATAGTCGCACTTCGGACATCGATTTTTGGGGCGATAATCTTGCCTTCCGAACCAACTGTCATAGGCCCACCGGCTTTAACATTGCCCTCGACTGTGCCGTCGATACGAAGACCTCCATCGAGACTCAGATCGCCCTTAATCTGGCATCCGGGACCGATTATCGTGTTTAGAACTCTATCCGAAGTGTTTCCGTTCATTTTTGCCATTCTATCATCCTTCCTTTTCTGCAATTGATTTTTCGGCCTGTGGATCTACAGCTTCGCCGCGATATAGAAGCTCGTAATGAACATGAGTTCCTCTCGCATGGCCGGTTTCGCCGACAACTCCGATTCTCTGGCCGCGCTCGACCCAATCTCCGGTAGTTACCGATGCGCTGTTAAGATGGCCGTATTTGGTTTTATAATCATTCAGGTGGTCGATAGTTATCACGAGGCCGAGCTGTTTGTCATTATCGACCGCAACCACAATCCCTGCGGCGGTTGTGAAAACAACCGTGCCTTTCGGGGCGGCAATATCTATGCCGGTGTGTGGAGAGATAAATTTTCCGCCCATCTCGCCGAAACGTGCTGTTACAGGGCCTTTAACAGGGACTCCGCGTGGGATGAAATCCATTCTGCGAAGACGGCTATCCTCCGCAACATCGAGTTTGGGCAGAATTCGCATCTCGAAGGGGCGGTCGAGCATCGACAAAAAGCCCATTCCACCGACCTCGGCAGTTTTAGCCTCCGCTGATTTTTGGGTGCCTTCGGGTGCAATCATGCTCTGCATCCATTTTCGGAGCTTATTTGTCTCGGCAAGCTCACGTTCGAGATCGGCGATTTTGCGCCTTTCATTGCGAAGCATCTCGTTACGTGCGCGCAGACTGCGATTTTCCGCGACGATTTTCATGCTCTTGCCGCCCGCAATCACGCCGAAAACAAAAATAAGCACCGCCACGCCGAAAAGGATAATCCCCAAGGTTACCTGCCACGCCTCCAAATGGAGCGACAGAGACTTTTTCCGGTTATGAGGGACGAGAAATATTGTTATTCCGCTTTTTGTCGGCATCAGCTATTCGAGATAAGTTCTATAATTCGCAAAAGATCCTCTTTAGAGTAGAAATCGATAACAATTGAGCCGCCGTCCGATCCGCTATCTATAACAACCTTCGTTCCAAAGAACAGTTCGAGTTCCTCCTGAAGCGATTTGATTTCCGGTGAGAGCGGTTTTTTCGCGCCAGCCCGAAGTGTCTGTAGGTCCGATTTTTTTTGGCCTCGGCGATGACGGGGCGAGGGTTTCTCATTCCTTGCGATTATGTCCAGTCTTTCGACCGACAATCCCCGTGATATTGCCAGTTTGGCAAGGCGTAACATTCTTTCCTCATCGCCTGCGGCGAGAAGCGCTCGCGCATGACCGGCAGATAGCTTGCCTTCCGCGATGAAATCCTGAACTTCCCTCGGTAGCGAAATCAATCGAAGCGTATTCGCAATCGTCGAACGGGACTTGCCCACTTTTCCGGCAATCTGCTCCTGTGTTAGGTCGAAATCGTCGATAAGATGCTTGTAGGCGTAAGCTTCTTCGATAGGGTTGAGATCCTCGCGTTGAATATTCTCCACAAGGCTGAAAAAGAAAAGGGCAGAGGGGTCTTTTTCTTTGAGAATAAGGGCGGGAATACGTTTTTTGCCGGCAAGTATCGAAGCTCTCAGACGTCTTTCGCCGGCGATAATCTCGAAACCGTCATCGGTTTTGACAACGAGGATAGGTTGAAGCACACCTTGCGCCTTTATCGACTCGGCGAGAGACTGCAAAGCCTCTTCATCGAACTCTTTGCGGGGCTGGTCCGGGTTGGGTTTGACCTGATTGACCGGAATACTGAGGATTTCATCACCGGAGAGAACCTCTGCAACCGAACCCGGCAGAAGAGCCTCAAGCCCCCTTCCGAGCGCTTTCCTTGTGCCCATTCATAACCTCCTTGGCCAGATTCAGGTAGTTTTTTGAACCGTTAGAACCGACATCGTAGAGAATCACAGGTTTGCCGAAACTTGGCGCTTCGGAAAGCCGGACATTCCGATGGATTATGGTTTTATAGACAGTGTTTCCGAAATAGCTCCGCGCCTCGTCGGCTACCTGCCTCGAAAGGTTCAGCCTTTTATCGAACATAGTAAGAAGAACCCCTTCGACCTTTAACTCCGGGTTCAGCTCCCTCTGGACGAGTCTAAGGGTGGTAAGTAATTGCCCGAGGCCTTCGAGAGCATAATATTCGCACTGAATAGGAATAAGCACGGAATCTGCGGCGATAAGCGAATTGAGTGTGAGCAGACCGAGACTTGGCGGGCAATCGATGATGATAAAATCATAATCTTCCGCGACAGCGTCAAGAGCTTCTCTGAGCTTGTATTCCCTTTTCGGATCCTCGACAAGCTCTACCTGTGCGCCAACGAGTCGGATATGACTCGGAATTACCTGAAGATACTCGAGGTCGGGATATTTCTGAACCGCCTCTTTCGCCTCGACATTGCCGAGCAGAACTTCATAAACACAAGGCGTGTGCGAACCAACTCGAATCCCGAATCCGCTTCCGGCATTGCCCTGCGGATCCATATCGACTAGGAGGGTTCGAGCCTCCGCGGCGGCCAATGAGGCCGCCAGATTCACGGCGGTAGTCGTTTTGCCGACACCGCCCTTTTGATTTGCTATGGCTATCTTTCTTGTCAAATCGAGTCCTCTTAGGGCTGACGCGGATAACTCTCCGCAACTTAATTAGACTTACAATATTATAAGATGAGTGCTCCAAACGCAAGGTTTTTCTCATAATGTGGATAACTTCGGCGAAAGAACTTCGTAAAAAAAGATAACTCAGAGCGAACTTGACAGTTTGCGAAAGGCGTATTATATTGTTACTTATAATTCTGGAGGTCAAATAATGAAAAAACAGATATTTCTCTCGATTGCTCTTCTTGCTGTATCTATTTGCTACGGCTATTCATTCCGTTTGCCGGTAGTTTTTTGGGATACCCCTTCGGTATTCGCGAGTTGCACCCTCGGCGTAGAACCCGGCGCGACGGATGGCTATGATTTGACATTCGATTTCCCCGCGATTCCCTTTACAATGGTTTTCGATGCCCAATCTGTTCTCGAAGGCAGTCTCACAAACCTTCGCAACGATATCCGCTCGGATACTGATACTCTGCATATCTGGAAAATTCAGTTCATGAATTTCACCGCACCGAGTATCACTGCGAGATGGAGCCGGTCGATGGTGCCTTCGGATACATTAAGGCACATGTCCATCGCCTATGGCACCCTCCCGGACACCACGCTTGCATGGATCGATATGAACACGAACGACAGTCTCGTTGTTCCTGTGGGCTATTTCTGTTTCATCAGGCTCGAACAGAATGTTACGCCGTCGCCGACTGATACAATCCCGCCCACTATATCGAACTGGGTTCCCGAGGACGGCGATACTGGTGTTAGCACCACCACAACGATCTCCTTCATGGCTTTCGACAGCGGGGGCATCGACACAACATTATGGAATACAAAGCTTTGGCTCGACGACAGCGACGTAAGCTGGTTCTGCACACGTTTGCCCTTCGCCGGAGGAATGCAGGTTATATATACCCCCTTCCTTCCGCTTACTGCGGGGCATACATATACGGCCATCGCGCAGGTTCAGGATTTCGGCTCTCCGCCGAATGTGGTCGCCGACACGATAACATTCACTGTGGGTTCTTCAACTCCGGATTCGATTTTCGAGGTAACCGTTTGGGCGATGCTTGCAGGTTTTCCGCCGCCGCCATCCTATTCGGGCACGAAGATAACATTCACCGAGCTTGGAATATGGGACACAACGGAGGCTTCGGGAATGGTAGTGTTTCCGACGATTCCCATGGGGTCGTATAATATAGTGGCAACCCGTGACGGCTACTATACTTCCGGTGCTTTTGCGACAATCGCCAGCGACACGACTATTATGTTCGCTTTGGAGTCAGACACAACCGGCGGCGGAGGCGGACTTACAATCGACGGCACCGTGGAACTCGAGGGAACATCGGATTTCTCCGGAAGTCAGGTTATCGCTCTTAATACCCTCGATTCGACATTATATTCCGTAACTACAAATTCTATCGGTAATTACAGCATCTCAGGGCTTTCGCCGGGGCTATATAAGGTCACAGCCGCTCATGACGGCTATTTGCCCGATTCAGCATACGCATTGATGTTCTTCTCGGACACGACAATATATTTCACCCTCGAGAGGACTGAAACCGCCCAGCTAATCATCATCGACTGGGACAACGGCGATACCCCTATTCCCGGAGGTTTCGGCCCTGCGGAAGCTCTCTATAACGAACTTAGCGGTAGAATTAGCGATATTGCGATAACCAGCCAAGACCCCAATGTTTCAACTATGAATCTCGTTGGCGTTACAGCTGTAATTGTGGTAACAGGCAATCGACTTGGGGTAAACACGATTATCGATAATGCATCGCTTGTCGCATTGAGAGATTTCGTTCTCGGTGGCGGCAATATCTATTGGGAAGGCCCCGATGCCGGCACGGACTATTCGACCGGACCGCCCGCGGCTCAGGATTTCTTCTATCTCTTCGGTGTGGATGTCGTCGATCAGGGCGAATCCGCTGTTACGGGAAATGTTCAGAGCCTGCAGATATCGACGTTATTCAGCATTGCGGATACAATGCCCTATTACTACCGCTCCGAAGCTGACCATTATGTCGATGTCTTCTCCAATATCACATCTACAACTGTCGGTTTTGCGCTTAACGGCCCTTACACGGGCGCAGGATTTCCACGTATCACAAGAAATACAACAGCCGGAACACATCGATATCTCAGTAGTGTTTATTCCACTGCAATCAGCGATGACGAACTGAGATATTCGCATATCTGGTCGATTATTTATGACCTTCTGAACTTGACGGATATTCCCGAAAAAAGGTTGCCTCGCGAAATAGATTTAATATCAGTAAATCCGAATCCATTCAATGCATCGTGTCGTATTTCCGCAATGGGAGATGTCGAAATATACAGCCTTAACGGCCAATTGGTCTCGCGCTTTATCGCTATAAATGAAAGCCGGGTTGAAACTGTCTGGGATGCGCGCGATTTGTCCGGACGCGAATTGCCCTCGGGTGTTTATCTTGCGGTTGTCAGGGGCGACGACGGCAGAATTCTCGGCGGGAGGCAGATATCAGTCGTGCGCTAATTTTCATATTGACTCTTCTTTTTCTAGCCTGCGCGGGAAGCCGCGAGGTTATTCGATTCGAGCCGGCCAAAATCACACTCGACGAGCTGATTGAGAATATGAAACTCCACGACAGCCGCCTCGACGGTATTATGGGGCGCATGAGCATATCTATCGAGACCCCGACAATGGAATCCTCTTTTGAGGCGGATTATTATTTCTCTGCGCCGGATTCCTTCCGTGCGAATATCCGTGGGCTTTTGGGCACGACACCCGGTGCTCTTGTAAATATCGGCGATTCCACCGCGGCCTATTTCCCCGGGCAGGGGACGCTTTATGTCGCGGTGGCGGAACCGGGAATAGAAAATCCGGTGTTAGGTCTAAATATGGAATTTGCCGATTTGGTTCGGGCGTTGTCCGGAATATTTGGTGTTGACGAATTGGATTCCTTTGTTGCCTTCGAGGATCTGCGCAATTTTTATGAACTGATCTATCTCAACGACGGCGATTTCGTGCGCGCAGAGATTCTGCCTTCGCGATGGGTGTTAGGAAGCAAGCAAATTTACAATCAAGACGGGACCTCGCTTCTCGATATTAGCTACGGCGGCTTTACGGAAATTCAGGGAATGACGAGGGCAACGGAAATTACTATCATAAATCCGATGCGAAATGAAAAGGTCAAAGTCGAGATTAAGAAGGAATATATCGGCCGGGAACTGCCGAAAGGTATATTTGAACTCGGAGTTCCGGAAAATGTAGCGGTCGTGTATATGCTGTAAAAGGGGCATTTTGCGGAAGAAGAATGCGACAAAATATGGCAACGCTTTGCTAATCGGATTGGCACTGGGATTTCTCTTCGTCCTTATCACACCCAGATGTCAGGAACCTTCACAGGTCGATACTTACACACAAACGCGTATAAAACGCGATCCCGGCCTCGCTTTCGTAATCGATTCGCTCCGCGCCGAGGGTTTCTCGGTTGTGAGCCATTATCCCATATATGTCCGTTTCATCAAAGCGAAAGTTGACGGCGACCCTGTTGTCGTGGCCTTTTCAATCGCACGAGCCTTGGCACATCACACGGGAATTCCCGACATCAAAGCACAGCTCGATTTGGCCGATGGTAGCTACATCGTCGATCCGCAACGCGGCCTAATCGACCCATCAGAGATTATCGTCCCAAAATAACACCGAAATGAAGCAAAAAAAAAGCGGGAACCGAAGCTCCCGCTTTTTTTGTTCTGTGCAAAGGCTATTTTTTAGCCCAGGAGAAATCCATCTCCGCCAACTGACGGTAGTGATTCCAGCGTCTGTCAACATCGTGCTGAGCTAATTCTGCAAGGAAAGTCGCTCTTTCGGGATCGATGCTTTTAAGGACACGATAACGGTTTTCTGAATACATATACTCCTCGACCGGTATCGACGGTGCTTTAGAATCCAGCTGAAGCGGGTTAAGCCCCTGTTCGACACGTCTCGGATCATACCGGTAAAGAATCCAATGTCCGGAATCGACCGCTTTTTTCTGTTCGTCGAGTTGCTTGACCATGTTGATACCATGCGCAATACATGGGCAGTAGCATATAACAAGCGAAGGCCCGTCATAGTTTTCCGCTTCTACAAGGGCTTTCACGGCCTGATTCGGGTTAGAGCCCATGGCAATCTGCGCGACATAGACATAGCCATAGCTCTGCGCCATCATTCCGAGGTCTTTCTTCGGCATAGGTTTACCGGCAAAGGCGAATTTCGCCGTGGAGCCTCTGCTCGTAGATTTTGACATCTGCCCGCCGGTGTTAGAATACACCTCGGTATCAAGAACCAGTGCGTTGACGTTCTTGCCGGCGGCAAGAACATGGTCGAGACCACCATAACCGATATCATAAGCCCAGCCGTCTCCGCCGAAGATCCAAACAGATTTGCGAACAAGATAATCCGCCAGCGATTCGAGGTAAACATCTCCTTTTTCGAGCGCGATTTTCTTCAACTGCTTGATTCTTGCGCGCTGTGCTTCGATACCCGGATCGGTCGATTGATCGGCATCGAGAATCTGCGCTTTCATCTCCGCAGGAACATACTCTGCGGCCTGAAGGCATTCGCGAGCCTGAGTTTCGAGCCTATCCGCAGTAAGTCTGAACCCAAATCCGATTTCCGCGGCATCCTCGAAGAGCGAGTTTGTCCAGGCCGGGCCGAGGCCGTCAGAGCGTTTGCAGTATGGGGTGGTCGGAAGGTTGCCGCCGTAAATGCTCGAACAGCCGGTCGCGTTAGCGATAAGCGCTCTGTCGCCGAAAAGCTGTGTAACGAGCTTAACATAAGGCGTTTCACCGCAACCAGAGCAGGCACCGCTAAACTCGAATAGCGGCCTGATTAGCTGACTGCCCTTGACTGTGCTCTTTTTGATGTCCGCCGGATCGACCTCCGGAATTCCGAGGAAGAAATCCCAATTCTCGGCTTCCGGCTCGCGCAATTCGAATTGTCTTTGCATATTTAGGGCTTTGTGCGCGGGGTTTTCTTTGTCCTTCGAGGGGCAAACCTGCATACAAAGAGAACATCCGGTGCAATCTTCCGGGGCGACCTGAATCGTGAATTTCTTGCCCTCGAAATCTTTGCCCTTAGCATCGACCGATTTGAAAGTCGCCGGAGCTTTGTCGAGACTCTTTGGATCGTAATACTTCATACGGATTGATGCATGCGGACAAACGAGACTGCATAAGCCGCATTGAATACACAGGTCTTTGTCCCAAACCGGAATATCGATTGCGATATTACGCTTTTCATATTGCGTGGTAGCAGTCGGCCACTGACCATCGGGGGGCATCTGAGAAACCTTTATTTCATCGCCTTTAAGTGCGACTATTTGCGCGGTAACCTCCTGAACGAACTTAGGCGCGTGCTTGGGAACAATCGGAGGCATCTCGATATTGCTGGTTGGTTCGGAGGGCACTTTTATCTCGAAAATGTGCTCCAAAGCGCCGTCAACACCGGAGTAGTTTTTCTTCACGACCTCTTCGCCCTTCGCGCCGTAGGTCTTATAGATATGCTCTTTGATAAGCCGCACCGCGTCATCGATCGGGATAACATTCGAGATTTTGAAGAAAGCGGTTTGCATGATTGTATTTATCCTCGCGCCGAGTCCGAGCTTTACGCCAAGGTCGATTGCGTTGATTACATAAAGCTTCGCTTTTTTCTCGATGAGTTGGAGTTGAACATTGCGCGGAAGCTTGTCCCATGTGTCCTCCGGCTCGAAGGGGGAATTCAGCAAGAAAGTGCCGCCCTCTTTGAGACTGCTGAGCATGTCGTATTTCTCGAGGAAAGTCCAGTTGTGGCATCCCACGAAATCGGCGTCTTGACATAGATAGGAGGATTTTATCGGACGGTCGGAGAAACGGACATGGCTTGTTGTTCTCGCTCCGGCTTTTTTGGAGTCATAGACGAAATAGCCCTGAGTGTATTTATTCGTGGCTTCGGAAATAATCTTGATTGTGTTTTTATTCGCTCCGACAGTGCCGTCGGAACCGAGGCCCCAGAACATCGCCTGATATGCCTCACCACACTCGGTTGCGAAATCGTCTTTCCACTTCAGGCTCATACCCGTAACATCGTCGTCGATGCCTATCGTGAAGTGGTTATTGGGATTATCGGAAAGGAGGTTATCGAAAACGGCTTTCACCATTCCGGGGGTGAATTCCTTCGAGGAGAGGCCATAACGTCCGCCGACGATAATCGTGTCCTCGAAATGAGTGGCTTTTCCGGCTACAATCATTTCGTCGATTGCCGCGACGACATCGAGATAGAGCGGTTCTCCCAAAGCACCCGGCTCTTTTGTTCTATCGAGGACACATATTTTCTTAGCGGTTTTCGGCAAAGCTTTGACCATATGTTCCGCGCTGAAAGGCCTATAAAGCCTCACTTTGAGGACACCGACCTTTTCGCCGTCGGCAACCATGGCCTGCACGGTCTCGTCGGCGGTTTCCGCTCCGCTTCCCATCACAACGATTACCCTTTCGGCATCCGGTGCGCCGACATACTGGAAGAGCTCGTATTTTCTGCCGACAATCTGCTCGAATTTGCGCATATATTTTTCGACAATGCCCGGAACCGCAATATAGTATGGGTTTACGGTTTCGCGACCTTGGAAATAAACATCAGGATTCTGGCTTGTTCCGCTCAGCATCGGGTGATCCGGCGAAAGAGCGTGTTTACGGTGAGCGATAACGAATTCTTCCTCGATCATCGCACGCATATCGTCCTTGGTGAGCACCTCGATTTTCTGGATTTCACTGCTGGTGCGAAAACCATCGAAGAAATGAAGGAAAGGCAGTTTACATTCGAGAGTCGCGGCAGTAGAAATCATCGCAATATCCATAACTTCCTGCGGACTTCCGGAGGGCATCATGCAGTAACCTGTTGTTCTGCAGTTCATTACATCAGAATGATCGCCGAAAATGGAAAGCGCTTGGCATGCGAGCGACCTCGCCGAGATATGGAACACCGATGGCAAAAGCTCTGCGGCGATTTTGTGCATATTCGGTATCATCAGAAGAAGCCCTTGGCTCGCCGTGAATGTCGTAGCGAGAGCACCAGACGCCAAAGCGCCGTGGATGGCGGCAGAAGCTCCGCCTTCGGATTGTAGTTCAGCAACACTCGGGACAGTTCCCCAAATGTTTGTTTCGCCCTTTGCCGACTTCTCGTCGGCGATCTCCCCCATTGCGCTCGAAGGAGTGATGGGATATATTGCGATGACTTCGTTGCATGCATGCGCAACGTGAGCGGCGGCGCTGTTGCCGTCCATCGCTATCATCTTACGTGGCATATTTTCCCCTTTGTTAATATTGTTTCTTTTTTTGTCAAGAACTTAGAAAAATGACCTATTAATATAGGGATGTGGATCGGCGTCGTCAAGGCAAAATCGGAAAAGGCGTAGTTATCGATGTTTGCTACTTTAAAGAGCGGCAAGAATCCGCCAAGTTCCTTTTATTTCTTGACTTTCAAGTTGATGATGTTTAATTTGTATCGGTAGTCATACAAATATAGACAAGCGAATTATTACGTGTTGCTTGTTTTTATGTGGTATGACAATATTTTGCCGGAGTGGCGGAATGGGCAGACGCAAGGGACTTAAAATCCCTCGCTCTTCGGGGCGTGCCGGTTCAAGTCCGGCCTCCGGCATTTTGAACTGAAGGCCGTTACAAGATTAACGGCTTTAATATAAGGAGGATTGATGAAACGCGATTTTCTTCGTATCGACGACCTTACTGCGCAGGAAGTCAAGGATATTCTTGCCGGCGCAAAAGTTCTGAAACATCTCAGCAAATGGGGCGAAAACCCAAAACCTCTCGAGGGCAAGGCTGTCGCGACGATTTTCCGCAAACAGAGCCTTCGCACAAGGCTAAGCTTCGAGATCGGTATCTCCCAGCTCGGCGGACATCCGCTTTATATCACCGATGGTGAAATCGGCATCGGCAAACGCGAGAGTGTCCATGATATCGCAAAAGTGATGTCCCGTTATGTCGATATGATAGTTATCCGCACCTATGCCCAATCTGAGGTCGAGGAACTTGCGGAACATGCCAGCGTGCCAATTGTCAACGCACTTACCGATTTGACCCATCCATGCCAGATCATGGGCGACGCGCTCACGATTATGGAACACAAGGGATTTATCGATAACATCAGCATCGCCTATGTCGGCGACGGTAATAACATAGCCAACAGCTGGTTGAATTTCTCGAAAAGGGTCGCAATCGACCTTCGTATCGGCACTGCAAGCGACTGCCGCCCCGACACCGAAATTCTTAATTCAGCGATTGCCGCTGGAGTTAGCAAAATCACACTTACCGACGACCCAATCGAAGCGGTTACCGACGCGGACGTAATCTACACCGATGTTTGGGCAAGCATGGGCGAAAAAGACAAGGCCGAAGAAAAGGCTCGAAAGCTTCAGGCTTTCCAGGTCAACGAAAAGCTTCTCTCCTACGCCAAACCCGACGTTATAGTGGAGCATTGTCTTCCCGCCGAGCGCGGCAAAGAGATTACCGACGAGGTTATGGACGGTCCCCACAGCGTGGTTTTCGACGAGGCTGAAAATAGGCTTCATATTCAAAAAGCAATCATGCTTTTCCTCACCAAAGGCCTGTTGTAAAAGCATCTCGCACAGGGAAATTAAAACCCGCCTTCGAATCGAGGGCGGGTTTTTTTGTTTTTCCTTGAGGAGTGCTTATATCCCGAGTTTTTTCCTTTTCGATTCGATATGCTCGAGGATGTTGTCCGCGGCCTTTTGGGCGTCGGTTTCGACATCCAATTTTGCGCCGGTGATGTTCTCGATATCTTGGGTTAGTAGTTTTACCAGATTCGGGCCGCCAGTAACCGGCGGAACAGGATTGACATAGGTGTATAACCCAAACGCCAGCGCAAAAATGGCGTCGATAGTGGCTTTTTGCTCCATATACTCGGGAGCCGCCGCCGCCAAAGGCAGATCTGGAACTGGAACACCGCCAAGAGCTTCTGATACGGCGTGAATTAGGTCGGCGATTCTCCCTGTGTCGGTGCATGTGCCATAACTAAGAACCGGCGGTGTGCCGAGAGCTTCACATACGGCCTTCAATCCAGGGCCGGCCATTTCTTTTGCTTTCGGACTGCATAGACCGGCTACTTGAACCGCCGCGTTGCCGCAACCCATCGACAGCACGAGGATATCACGCTTGATAAGCTCTTTCACGACTTTGACGGTATGCACATCCTGCCCCGAATCGCGAAGAGTTGTGCATGAAACCATTCCGACAATCCCGCGGATATGTCCGGCTTTCACCGCGTCGAGTAGCGGTTCTAATGTCCCGCCGAGGGCTTCGAGAATACTCTCGGTCGAGAAGCCGACTACTGCATCGCCCATGGGGAACCCGGTTATCGGTTCGACAGTTTCGCGTCGTTTCGGGAAATTGTCGATGGCCATCTGAATAAGCTGTTCGGCCTGTTCGCGCGCCTTTTTCGGTTCATATTCGAGCCTCTCGCCCACTCCCTCGAAAGCGACCAAATCGCTGACTGGAATGAGTTTGAACTTATATTTTTCGGCGTATATGGGATCGATGGGCATCGAACAGTTCATATCTGCGACGAACAAATCGACACAGCCGCTTGCGAGAATCGCTTCCTGCATAATCCAGTTGCCGGTATAGCCATAAAAAACATCGTCCATCTCCCAGCGTTGGATCATCTCCTGACCGGTTTCGATGTTCGCGATTAGACGCAATCCCTTTGCACCAGCCTCTTTGGCGAGGTTCTGCCACTTTTCCTTGCGCGCTTCTTCGACTATTGCAAACCCGAGGAAAGGCTCGTGGCCGTTGGGCAGGATGTTAACATAATCGGGGTCGAGGACGCCCAAATCTGTGCGCATCTCGTGTGGGCGCGGAATTCCGAAAAGGATATCCTGACAGAACTCATTAATAATCTGGCTCTGATATGCCATCGCAATACCGAGACGCATTGCCTTAAGTGCGAGGCTGACATAGTAGCCATCGACATTTGTGAGGCAAGAGCCGGTCGAGAACATAA
This sequence comes from uncultured bacterium, assembly GCA_964459995.1. Lineage (GTDB taxonomy): Bacteria > UBP14 > UBA6098 > UBA6098 > UBA6098 > CAZSHG01. The sequence goes on from CAYWOR010000002.1 coordinate 259,704, forward strand.
TTTCGCCATGAATTCCGCCCGGGAAGATTCCCAAATCGTGCCAAAGCTTTTTGCGTTCCGGCGGGGCGAGCTTCTCGACGACATCGCTCTCGCTTTGATGCGACCTCGCGAATTCTGTAGTTGCATAATCGCAAAGACGAAGTGCGACCTCTTCTTTTGTGCCATTAGGGTCGAGGCCGAGCCTCTCGGCGAAACTGCGCAGTTTTTCAACCTCGACAATTTTATATGGCGTCTCGCCTTTGGCAGTGGCGCGAAGGGTCTTAATAGTCTGTTCAGCGTGATACTGGTAAGTCGATGCGCCCATAACATTACGAAGGAGCATCATTCGCATCGCCATGCCGTCGGCAGTGATTCCACAGACACCGCGCTTGTCCTTTTGTGCATCTGCTCTACATGGGCCGTTAGAACAAAGATCGCAACGAACGCCGTCCATACAGAAGGGGCATCTTTTATCGGGGTGGCCAAGCCCCTGTGCTTCATAGCGGTCCCATATGTTCGTCATGCCGTCGCGTTTGATGCGTTCGTAGGCTTTAACAACGCTTTCGTGGTGAGAAATTCTTTCCTTTTCCATTTTTCTCCTTCGTTGATGTTATATTAGATTTCTTTTCGAAATGATATCGCCGCGAATGCCGATTATTACTTCTTTCGCAGGGATTTGAACATCTGATTTCATAATCGCCTTTTGTGCGATTTGGCTCATTCCGCCGCAACATGGCACCTCCATACGAAGCACGGTCAGGCTTTTCGGAGTGGCGACATCAATCATTTCAGCAATTTTATCGATATAGAACTGAGCGTCGTCAAGTTTCGGACAGCCGATGAGCACCGGACCGCTCTCGAGGAAGCTTCGGTGAAAATCGGCATAGGCGAAGGGGACGCAGTCCGCCGCAAGGACAATATCCGCGCCTTTGAGCCAAGGTGCATGTGGCGGCACGAGATGAATCTGCACAGGCCAGTTACGTAGGCGTGAGCTTATCGTCTCCGGCTCGACAGAGTCTTCGCTACAGCAACTTTTCGGCGTGCCTTTTGTAAGGTCCATTATGTTTGTGCTTGGGCATCCGCAGGGAAGTTTTTCGCCGGCTGTTTTCGCCTGTATATTCTTGCTGACCGCCTTTTCGTCGTAAGCCTCCGCTTCGCGCTCGATTATCGTAATCGCGCCTTGTGGGCATTCGCCGATACAATCGCCAAGGCCGTCGCAGTAAATATCACTTACGAGTTTCGCCTTGCCGTTCACCATTTGAATAGCCCCCTCATGGCAGGCCTCCGCGCAAATTCCGCAACCGTCGCAAAGTTCTTGGTCGATTTCGATGATTTTCCGTTTCATTATTCCCCTAAACTATAGCATTTTCGTTTGTTCAGTTGGGCGCGGAGCCTTTATCACGAGGAAACGCACGATAGAATCGCCGTTGTTGAGCACCTGATGTGGAATCTTCGCGGGGCTATCGACAAAAGTGTCCTTTCCCACCACGATTTCCTCGTCGCCGATGAGAACTGTCGCCTCGCCTTCGAGGATATAAAAAATCGCGTCCACCGGTGTTATATGCTTCCGCAATGCCCTTCCCGGCGCGATCTCGATATGGCTCATCTGCACATATTCGGTGTCCTGAAGAGCACGAACCTCGGCTTCGTGGGGCGTTTCTTTGATTGGCGCTTGCTCTTTTTCGATAAAACGAATCATGACGTCTCCTTAATTGTTAAAACGTTTTATATAGTCCTCGAGTGTTGTCGAAACAAAATATTCTTTCATTCTATTGAATAGCTCGTCGCGAATATCCTCGAAGATGCAATTTTTCCGTCTGCAACAGAATCTTCCGAGAAAACAGTTCGAGGTGCTCACCGGTCCTTCGATCGCTTGGAATATGTCGAGATAGCTGATTTTATCGGGAGGTTTAGCGAGCTTTATGCCCCCTTTGGGGCCGCTCATCGACTCGACCAATCCATTTTGCGAAAGCCTCCCGATGACCTTCGCGAGATGATGTTTCGATCCGCCTATCTCCTTGGCGATTTCCTCTGTGGACAAATATACTTCCGGGTTTTCAGCGAGGAATACCATGGCGTGCATCCCGAGCGAAGCGGCTTCAGAAAAGGTTACAATGTTCTTCATAGCTCAGTTCTCCTTGTTTGTTTCATAATTACAGTATTAAAATACAGAGATACCACAAATAAGTCAAGAGGTATTTTGGTTAAATCAAATTTCTGATTTTCCCAAAGAAAGCTATAAACTGATAAGGATAGGATTTCTTGAACGGGCTAATTAACAGCAGATGGAGTTCTTTCCGCGTTCGGAGTATAATGGTCTAATCAAGGAGAATTTGAGAGTCGAGTTATGTTATTGACAATACTCAATATCACAGCTCTATAAATAATACGGAGAGGCAGGGATTCGAACCCTGGGTCCCCGAAGGGGACAACGGTTTTCAAGACCGCCCCGATCGACCGCTCCGGCACCTCTCCTAATAGACATCACAAATAACCTCGGCAATGAAAACATTGCAGTGCGAATAAATTATTCCAAATTTCCGGTTTGTCAAACAGGAATATTAATGGGGCTCTTTTTGCGGGTTTATGTGAACTCCACAATCAAAATGGATTTGAGTAATCCATAGTATCCGGATTGAACTCATCGCCGAAATAATAAAGCATTCCATCGACAATCGCACGATAATTGTTGAGAAGGCCATAGCGATTGTAGATACAATTATCGACAACAATATAGCTCGTCACGCCAAATGGCTCGAAAGACCTCGTCTCGCGATAGCTTCTTATTTTGCCGTTCGACCACCAATAGCTGTAATATCCAATATCGTTGATACTGCGGATTATGGTGATATTCTCATAAACAAGACGTTTCTTATAGCTGAAAACTCTGCCGGCATGTGAGTTGACATCGTAAATCGTTTCGACAGGATCGCCCTCGGGGTCTTCCGGTGGGCTGATATGTATATAGGGCTGGTTCTCGACATTCTGAAGCTGAACCCTTCCAGAGTTAGTCGTTGGCTCTGTTCCGCAGGAGAGGATTAGAAGCATGCTAAGGGCTAAAATCGAGATTAGGACTGAGTTTCTCATTTTGGTTCGATTGGCTCGTAATGCCGTTCGATTTTTTGCGAATAGCCGACATCGAAATTTGAGGGATTATCGCCGACCGAAGAGTATTTCTCCTCGGGGACAATTTTTTGCGATTCCGAGTCGATGTCGATTTTGGGTTTCTTTTTGCGTGTTAAAATGAAGAATATCAATGCGATCGCAATGGGAATCAATTTGTTAAAATTCAAGGCAGGCAATTCTTCCTCGGCGGCGAAGAGTGTGCCGACAAGCAAAGTAGCTGAAATGATTATTTTATAAAATTTTCTCATAGTCTTTTTTTCTCTAATCATAGGAATATAATGGTAATCCATGTTAATTTCAAGATAAAACTATTATCTTCCCGAAAGAATTTCATTTGACAGTTCGCAACTTTAATTTATTTTGAAACAAAGATAGGTTTCAACAAAAAGGAGAAGATGATGAACAGAGTTGTTTCGATTGTTATTCTTACGGCTATTATTGTGGTTTCAGCCTTCGGAATAATTGATGAAGACCACAGACTCACCGACGCCCACAGCATTCCCACCGCCTACACTCTGAATGAGGGGGAGGTTCTTCTTGGAATCGGCCCTTTGGCTTATGGCATTACTGACAACTTTCAAATCGGCACAAATCTCTTGGCCGATATTTTCGGTGTCTTTAATGCTAACCTCAAATATAATCTCCTCGACAAACCGGGGTTCGGACTCGCCGGTGGTGCTGGATGGGCGTATTTCAAACTTGGAGATGATAGCTTCAATTCAATTAACCTTTCAGCCAACGCTTCGTTTCCGCTCAGCGAAGCGTTCAAGATACATCTCGGCGCAAATTATGCAATAATACCGGATTTCAACATCGACAGCACGGAGGTTACCGGAAGTGCGGCCTATGGCACAAGTGTTCCGGTCAATATCGAGGTGAATCTCAGCAAACATTCTGCGATACTTGCCGGAGCGGGATATGACCTCTCTTTCGAGGCTTTTTCCGTAGGCGCATCATATCTGCATTCTTGGGAGAAATTCAATCTTCAACTCGGAGCACATTACTCCGCGGGGGATGGTTGGGACTATGTGATGCCGGTTCTCGGCCTTTGGTGGCGTTGGTAGTATCCTGAAAAGGCGAAAGGGCAGGCTTCACAGCCTGCCCTTTTCATATCTAATCACGAATATCGATTTACCAGCGATAATGTGCAAAGGCGCGGTTGGCCTTCGCCATTTTGTGCGTATCGACCTTCTTTTTGACCGCATTGCCTTCGCCTTGGGAGGCGGCGATAAGTTCGGAAGCGAGTTTGCTGGCAAAGCCATGATCGCCCCGCGCACGGGCATACTGGAGAATCCACCTGAAAGCGAGTGTAACCTGTCGCCTTTCCGGAACTTCAACCGGAACCTGATATGTCGCACCGCCGACACGGCGGGGTTTCACCGCAAGCTGGGGTTTGACATTTTCGAGAGCTTTCTCGAAAACATCGAAGCCGTTTTCTTTCGTGCGTTTCTCGACGATCTCGAGAGCATCGTAAACGAGGGTCTGTGCGGTGGATTTCTTTCCGCGCTTCATCACACTGTTGATAAATTTCGCAACAGTCTTTGAGCTATACTTATAATCGGGTTCAATATCCCGTTTTTCAGGACGTCTGCGCCTTGGCATTTAACCTCCAAATTGTGTCAAATCGACAATAACCCATGACGAACCTTCGCCATGATTCGGTTCAATTTATTCCTCGAATGCATTTTGTCAAGGGATTTTTCCATTTTTTTTCATAAGCTGGGCGTAATGAGCTATTTTGAAATTGACATTTGTAGATTAATGAACGTTATTTGGCATCTGTAGCTAATCAAGATAACCGGCGATAATTTATCGCCAATCAACATTGGAGGAAAAAAATGAAAAGCAAAACACTTATTAGCGCTCTTTGGCTGATATTATTGCTTGCAATCCCGATGATTGCCGAGGAGACTTCGGATATTCAAGCTCTCGGCACAAGTCTTGTCGAGAAGGTATGGGCCGAGATGAAAGCGAACAATGCCGAGGGTTTACGAGAAATCATGGCCGAAGGTTTCCAATCCTTGCATCAGGACGGTTCTCGGAATCTCGAAGATCAACTCGTGCTAATTGCCGCGCTTAGCCTTGGTGAGTATAAATTGACCGATTTCAAAGTTACGACGTTGGATAACACGATGATTGTTACCTATTTCGTGTCTGTCGAAGAGACAATCGATGGCGAACGCCTCGATTCTGAACCCGCGCCAAGAATGAGCGTATTTGTCAAAAGCGGCGATGACTGGAAATGGCTCGCCCATGTCAACATGAAGCCGATGAAGAAATAGAAGCTTTCGAGGTAATCTCATTACCCTAAAAGTTCTATTTTAATGCTCTGGAGGTTTTTTAAGGGGGAGCCGTTAAAAACCTATAAGTCAGCGATAGGATAATATCCGCCACGGAATTTTCGTATCTGCCGGGCATGTTTACTATCTCGTCGTCAATGATGTTAGGCTCGACATTTTTTTCGCCGAAGAACTCGAATTCGCCGGAAATTTCGAAGGTGAAGTTTTTCCGATGGACTGCAAAACCTCCGCAGAATGCTATTCTGTCGTTAAGATCCGGCAGAAATAGATTCTGATATTCGGGCACAGGGGGATTGGGTTCGTAAAAAGCTCCGAGGAGGGTGGAATATTGGCCGAAACGGTATTCCGCGCCGATGGAAAAGCGGTAGCTGTCTTCCCACATCAGGGGCAATCCGACCAGAACTCCGCCGGTGTCTGCTTCGAGACGGATGGAATCCATCACAGACCAGTTGGTGTAAGAGAAATCCATGGACAGGGTTAGTTTGTCGATGGGATCGACGGCAAGACCGATTCCGCCGGAAAGTGGACGGGGAAGTTCGGCTTTGGCTCCGATTGCGGGTTTTTCCTCCATTCCCCCCGGGAATAGACTTGGAACGGAGGCGGAGAAGAATTTATAGACCGTCTCCGAATATTCGCCGTCGAAGCGGACGTCGGATTCGTATTTGCCTGAAATGCCTATTCGAAGCCATTCCCGCGGAGTGAAGTGGAGTCCCAGCTGAAGACCGTGTTCCCATCCGGTGAGAACGGCATGCTGGAAAATCACGCCCATCTCCTCCATCATTCTTTCCTGATTATTCGACACCAGATCGACATCCAGAAGGGCATAGCCGCCGATGTATCCAACGCCCACGGAAAACCAATCCGCAGGTTTATATGCGAAGGTCGGGACTATGTTATACGCCCCGATTCTCGCGAAGAAATCGTCCTCGGGAAGCTCTTCCGAAACGGAGAGTTCCCATGATAAATATTTCGCGATGGTGCTGTCGTAGTCGTTTTTGAGGATGTCCCACCTCGCCCCCACTCCGGTCGGGGAATATATTCCGATTCCGAAAGTTCCATCGGGGAGAAAAATGGGTTTCCAGACGGCGAAGGCGTTTCCGAGGAGGAAGAATTTGTCCCGCATTTCCTGATTGCCCTCGCGAAAAAGGCCGTTTAGGGCTATCAGGGTATCGTGAGGAGTATAATTATTGATTGGAAAGATGAATTGGCCGAGGATTATTATCTCGTTACTGTCAATATTTGCGATACCTGCGGAATTCCAGAAAATCGCCGTGCCGTCGTCTGCGATTGCCCGAAATGCTCCCCCCATTCCCAGGGCCTTTGCGCCTATACAGGGCAAATCCATTCCGGCGGAGAAGAGGAGAGCGGGAAAAAGGAGGAGGCCGATTTTCAATCGCATTAGAAGGCCTTTTCTAAAAGCTACTTGCCCGAAGCGGATTCGCGGATTACCGCGGTTGCGATGACATTGCGCTGAATCTGGTTCGTTCCCTCGTAAATTTGGGTGATTTTCGCGTCGCGCATCATCTTCTCGACCGGATATTCGCGCATATAGCCATAGCCGCCGAAAATCTGAACAGCATCGGTGGTAACTTTCATCGCGACATCGCTGGCGAAAAGCTTGGCCATCGCGGATTCTTTGCCGATTTTTGTTTCTCCGGCGTCGATTCTCGCGGCAACATCGTAAACGAGGGTTCTCGCGGCAACTATTTGGGTGGCCATATCGGCCAACATCCACTGAAGGCCCTGATTCGAGATGACCGGCCTTCCGAATTGAACACGCTCGCGGGCGTATCCGACCGCCGCTTCGAAAGCGCCCTGGGCGATCCCGACCGCCTGCGAAGCTACTCCGGGGCGCGAAGAATCGAGGGTTTTCATTGCGACCATGAAGCCCATTCCCTCTTTCGCGATAAGATTCTCAGCCGGAATTCGGCAATCCTCGAAGATAAGCTCACGGGTTGCACTGGCACGAATTCCCATTTTATCCTCTTTTTTGCCGTAGGAAAATCCGGGGGTGCCGTCCTCGACGATGAAAGCCGATGCTCCGCGAGCGCCTCGTGTTGGATCTGTGAGGGCGATGACGGTGTAAACTTTTGCCTCGCCGCCGTTTGTTATCCACTGTTTGGTGCCGTTGAGAATGTATTCATCGCCGTCTTTGATAGCGGTGGTTTTGATTCCACCGGCGTCGGAGCCGGCGTCGGGTTCGGTGAGGGCGAAGGCTGTCAAAGTCTCGCCGGTGGCGATTTTGGGGAGATATTTTGCCTTCTGCTCGTCGGAACCGGAAAGGAGGATCGGCATTGTTCCAAGACCTGTCGCGGAAAAGGCCAGCGCGATTCCGCCGCAGACGCGGGACAGCTCTTCGGTTACGATAGCCATCTCCACGATTCCGCCGCCGAAACCGCCGTATTCTTCGGGAATATAAACTCCGAAAAGGTCGCTGGCGCGGAGTTCATCGACTATCTCCCATGGAAATTCGCCCGTGCGGTCGTAATGTTCGCGGACGGGGAGTATTTTTTCCTCGGCGATTCTACGCGCGAGGTCTTTTATCATTAACTGCTCTTCGGTGAATACGGGCATGTCTCCTCCCCTATTTTTCCTCTGAAGATTTTTGAAAATCGATTATTAGTTTTCCACCCGAGGCGACATTTTCCGGGGCGTTTTCTTTTAGCAAAAGCACGATCGCTCCGGGGGCGATATTATAGAACTCCGATACGAGCTTGGTGATTTTCTCGGCGAATTCTCTTTTGCGATCGAGATCGCAGACCTTCGGTCCATCTATTGTGATAATGGGCATCTAAGTTCCTATTCTTCTTCGACTTCGAACTCCATTAGCTCGGTTTCGACGCCCTCAGGTGGAATTCCCTCTTCCATCATCAGAAAATATGCATCGTAAAGGTTGCCGACAAGCTCGTCAAGAGATTTACCCTGATTGAACAATCCGGGTATCTCAACTATACGGCCTACAAACCAATCGTCCTCACGCCAATATTCGAGAGTGTATGATTTTATGTCATCCATATTTTTCTCCTTTGTTATTCCTTTTCTTCTTCTTCTTCGTCTTCATAGAAAATTTCGACGGTGTTGCCCATCGGATCCATCACGGTGAATCCCCAATATGAATCCTGGCGCCATTCGGGTTCCATACTCAAAAGCTTGTGGCCGGAGGCTTTCAACCGTTCGACAACAGCCTCGAAAACTGCCTTCGGCACCTCTATCGACCACGATATGAGCGCATACTCGCCGCCTTCGTAGCCCGGCTGGTTCGCCCAACCGTCGATAACCGGCAATTCCTCATCGGAGCGGAACCACATGAACTGGAGACCCTCGCTTTCGTAAACGAGCCAACCCCATTCATCATCGTTTTTATAACTAACCTCTTCGAGACCGATAAGCTCGGAATAGAATTGTCGCATTTCGTCTATATCGTTGCAAAAATTGAAGATAAACCGGATGTTTATCGTGGTCTTCTTTTTTTCCATTGCTTACTCCGACGTGTTCTGGTTTTCTTTATTGTTCATAATGTATGCGAATGCTTCTTTTGCGGCGGCCTGTTCGGCGTTCTTTTTGCTCTGACCTGTTCCGCGCCCTATTTCCTTTTGTCCTATAACAACAGCAATCTCAAAGAATTTGTCATGATCGGGACCGGTCTCATTGATTGTCGAATATTGCGGCCTCGAGCCTCGCGCTTGAAAATATTCCAGCAGTTTCCCTTTGTAGTTCACATGCCTGTCCGAGTGGATTTGCTCATCAAAATCGCTTAGGTGGAATCCCAAGATGAAACTGCGCGCGGCTTTGAGGTCGCCGTCAAGAAAAAGCGCGCCGATTATCGCCTCGTAAGCATCACTGAGAATCGAGTCTTTATCGCGTCCTCCGGATTCCTCTTCTCCCGGCGAAAGGATAATCTCATCTCCAAGCCCAAGCTCGCGAGCTTTCATCGCTAATATATCGCCGTTGACAAGTATTCTGCGAAATTCTGTTAGCTCCCCCTCCGGTCTTCCGGGAAAACGGTTGAAGAGAAATTCAGCTACAACAAGTTCAAGAACGGCATCTCCGAGAAATTCGAGCCTTTCGTTCGAGTCCTCGCGTATGGCGTCGCCGTCCTCGGGAATCCACGAACGATGGGTCAGCGCTTTGCGATAGAGCTTCCTGTTTTTGAATCTATACCCCAATCTCGATTCGAGAGACGTGGGATATTTATGGCTGAAAATACCCATTTACGAGAGTTTACGGAAGACCAAACAGCTGTTGTGTCCTCCGAATCCGAAAGAGTTCGACATCGTCGCCGACAGCTTGATTTCTGTGGTTTCGAGGACATGATTGACGCCTTCGCAACCGGGATCGAGGTTTTCGAGATTTAGTGTCGGCGGAACGATGTTCTCGTTGAGCGCTTTAATCGCAACGATGGCTTCGATACCGGCGGCGGCACCCAAAAGATGCCCCATCGAGCTTTTAGTGGATGACACCAGCGGGCCATTTTCGCCGAAAAGGGTTTTTATCGCGACGCACTCGGATATATCGCCAACTGGCGTAGAAGTGCCGTGGGCATTGACATATCCTATTTCGTTAAAATCTATATCGGCGTCTTCGATAGATAGTTTCATAACACGATGTGCGCCTTCGCCATCGTCCGGCGGCGCGGTGATGTGGAAAGCGTCTCCGGTGGCTCCGAATCCCGCGACCTCGCAGTAAATCTTTGCGCCACGGGCTTTTGCGTGCTCGTATTCCTCGAAAACGAGAACTGCGCCGCCCTCGCCCATTATAAATCCGTCGCGGTCTATATCAAATGGTCTGCTGGCACGATGCGGCTCGTCGTTTCGCGTTGACATCGCCCTGTTCGCACAAAAACCGGCAACGGAAATGGGCACGATAGGAGCTTCTGCGCCGCCTGTAATAATTATGTCCGCCCTGCCATATCTAATGTTATCGAGGGCGCAACCCATAGCATGACCGGCAGAAGCGCAAGCGCTTGTTGTGGAGAAATTCGGCCCTTTGAGGTCGTAATGAATGGAGATCATCCCCGAGGCGATATCGGCGATCATCATTGTGATGAAGAATGGGGAAACCCTTCTAACACCGCGTTCAAGGAAGACTTTGTGCTGTTCCTCGAAGGTTCCAATTCCACCGATTCCCGTGCCGATAATTACACCGGCGCGGTTTGGATCGAAATTGCCGTCGAGGCCAGCATCTTTTATGGCGCTATCTGCGGCCCAAAAGGCATAATGCGTGTAGGGATCCATCCTACGCGCTTCTTTTGGGTCGAGCAACACGGTTATATCGAATTCATTGGGAAGTTCCGCGGCGATTTGTGTGGGCATCTCGGAAGGGTCCCACCGCGATATTTTTTTAATTGCGGAACGGCCCTGCATGAGGGCCGCCCAAGTCGAATCGACATCTAAACCGAGTGGAGTAAGCGCGCCGAGTCCAGTGACAACAACGCGTCTTCTCATATTAAGCCTCTTGCTTTTCCTCGATATATTTTATTGCGGCACCGACACTTGCGATTTTTTCCGCGTCGGTATCAGGGATTTCGATGTCGAATTCTTCTTCGAAAGCCATAACAAGTTCGACCTGATCGAGACTGTCCGCTCCAAGATCATCCACGAAGTGGGCTTCGAGCTTGACCTGATCATTACTTACGCCGAGTTTTTCGACGATGATTTCTTTGACTCTTGATTCGATAGACATTTACGCCCTCCCGAAAGTTTCCCTTGGTTTTATAGGTTCGTTACGCCTATTTTGCGTATCTCCAGTTCATCCTCGTGAAGAATCGTCTTGATTCTGGCGATTTCCCTTCGGATTTCACGAATCCTCTTGGGGTTCTTCATAGGAGAAACAGCGGTCTGCATTCTAAGATTAAAATGCTCTTCTTTCAGTTCGCGAAGCCTCTGAATAAGTTCGTCTTCGCTCATCTCGCGCAGTTGCCAGGTTTTAGTAGTGCTCACAGGATACCTCCGGGCTTATTATCTCTGGTAACGAAGCGAGTCTTGACAGGCAATTTTCTCGCGGCGAGCTGGAAAGCCCTTTTTGCAAGCGCTTCATCGACTCCGGATATTTCGAACATAACTCTTCCTCTGCGAATAACCGCAACCCAATGATCCGGAGCGCCCTTTCCCTTTCCCATTCTTGTTTCAGCGGCCTTTTTTGTAACCGCTTTTTGTGGGAAAATATTGATCCATACGCGTCCCGCCCTTTTCATATGGCGAGTCATCGCAATACGGGCCGCTTCGATCTGGTTCGAGGTTATCCAGCAATTGTCCATAGCTTTCATGCCATAATCGCCGAAAGCGAGCTGAGTTCCTCTCGTCGCGGCGCCCCTGTTCTTTCCTCGCTGGGGCTTACGAAACTTCGTTCTTTTTGGCATTAACATAATTACTCCCCATAGGGCTTATTCGGTCTTTTTCGTGCGCCTCCGAGGCGGTCTTTTTTTCTGGGAAGGCTCTTTTGCCTTCGGCCCCTGAGCGGCGTTCTTCTGCTTTTGGCGTTTCTCTTCGGCAAAGGATTTATCCCAATACTCTCTCATACCACCGAGAACCTCGCCGTGGAAAATCCACACTTTAACACCGACACATCCAGCAGTGGTATGTGCGGTTGCTCTGGCGAAATCGATATCGGCTCTGAGCGTATGAAGGGGGATTCTTCCCTCTTTGTGCTCTTCCGAGCGGGCGATTTCAGCGCCGTTGAGCCTGCCGCCGCATTTCACTTTGATGCCTTCGGCACCGAGTCTCATTGCGGATTGGATCGCTCTTTTCATCGCCCTACGATAGGAAATTCTTCCCTCGATCTGCTGGGCTATGCTTTTTGCGACAAGATGGGCATCGACTTCTGGTCTGCGAATCTCCAGAACATTGAGCTGAACGGTTTTCGAAGATATCGCCTCGATTTCCTTTTTGAAATCTTCGACCCTTTGGCCGCCCTGACCTATAACCACGCCGGGTCTTGCGGTGTAAACGTTGATTGAGACCCTACTGGGGCTTCTTAGTATCTCGATTTTGGATACATCGGCGTCGGCCAATTGCTTTTTGATGAATTCTCTCAGCCTTATATCTTCGAGCAGGTTATCGCGGTATTGATCCTTGCGCGCGAACCACTTTGAATCCCATGTGCGGATGATGCCTGTTCTAAGGCCGGTTGGATGGGTTTTCTGTCCCAATTCTTCCTCCCGTTACTCTTTCCCGACTTTGTCGAGTTCGATCAAAATATGACTTGTTCTGTGTTTAAAAGGCTTGACCCTTCCCTGAGCGCCGGCTTTGAACCTCGCCATAGTGGGGCCGCCGTTTATTTCGATTTTCGAGATGACGAGTTCGTGCTCTTTGACAGACTCGCCTTCATGGTTCATCGCGTTCGCGATAGCGCTTTTCAGCGTTTTCTGAACGAGAATCGCCCCGCGTTTATTCAGGAAGGGGAGCATTTTCATAGCTTCCTCGGCCTGTTTGCCTCGGACGAGATCGGCAACCAATCTAAGCTTATAAGGCGATATACGCAGGAATTTTGCCTGAGCTTTGGCTATCATGGTGTCCCTTAACCTTTCTTTGCCTGCTTGGCCTTTTTGCCGCCATGACCGCGGAAGAGCCTCGTATGGGCGAATTCCCCGAGCTTATGGCCAACCATGTTCTCCGAAATATAGACCGGAATGAACTTGTGGCCATTGTGAATAGCGATTGTGTGCCCAACGAACTCAGGCGAGATTGTGGACCTTCTGGCCCAGGTCTTGATGACCTTTTTCTCGCCACGGTCGTTCATGGTCTCGATTTTGCCCAGCAGTTTTTCGTCAACGTAGGGGCCTTTTTTGAGGGATCTAGTCATTATTACCTCTTGCGCCGTTTCACGATGAGTTTATCGGAACTCTTTGTTTTCTTTCTTGTTTTATAACCCTTGCAGGGCTGTCCCCACGGGGTCACGGGCTGTTTGTAGCCCTTCTGTCTTCCCTCGCCGCCGCCATGCGGATGATCGAAGGGGTTCATAACGACGCCGCGGACTTTCGGTCTTCTGCCAATCCAACGCATAGCTCCGGCTTTCCCGAAAACAGTATTGGAATGATCGAGATTGCCGACCTGCCCAATTGTGGCAAAACAGTTTTTGGGGAATTTGCGAATCTCGCCGGAGGGAAGCTTGATGAGAACATTAAGCTCTTCCCTACCGACTATCTGCGCGACCGCACCGGCGGCACGGACAACCTGTCCTCCCTTGCCGGGCTTATACTCGACATTATGGATACGGGTGCCGACAGGAATAGTCCCCATCGGAAGCGCATTCCCCGGGCGGATTTCAGCGCTTGAGCCACTCATCAGCCTATCGCCGACGCGGACGCCGAGAGGAGCGAGAATATATCTCTTCTCGCCATCAGCATAAGCCAAAAGGGCGATGAATGCCGAGCGGTTCGGATCGTATTCGATCGATTGAACGCGAGCTGGAATATCGAACTTATTGCGTTTGAAATCGATAATGCGAAAACGGCGTTTGTTTCCGCCACCACGCCTACGCACTGTAACGCGGCCGTTATTATTGCGTCCGCTGATTCTTTCTTTCTTCTGAAGCAAAGATTTCTGGGGTTTTACTCCCTCTGTCAGCTCAGAATAAGTAAGAATCTCGCGCGTTCGCAAAGATGGTGTTGTCGGGCGAAATCTTTTCGTTGCCATGATACTCCTTACAAGCCCTCGAATATGGAAATAGATTCGCCGGCCGCGAGTTTGACAACCGCCTTTTTCCAGGAGGATGTCCTTCCAGTCCAACGGCCTTGACGCTTGGGTTTACCGGCCATGTTAGCGGTTCTAACATCCAGCACGTGCACCTTGAAAAGCTCTTCGATGCTGTGACGGATTTCGGCTTTCGTGGCGTCTTTGAGGACTTTGAACGTATAGGTATTCACGCTTTCGACGGCGTCGTTAATCTTCTCGGTGAGAAGCGGCCTAATGATTATTTTGTGTGGGTCTCTCATTTTGAAAACAGCTCCTCGATTTTTATCAAAGCGCCTTTTGTTACGACGAGGCTTTCGGCGGAGAGAACCTGATATGGGTTCATTTCGCCGGTGAATGTAACTTTCACGCCGGGTAGGTTGTTGCCTGCTTTGACGAGGTTTCTTTCGGGAGTCGAGGTAACGACGAGGACCTTGCGGCCGTCGATTCCGGCTTCGGCAAGGATTCTCCTAAGCTCTTTGGTGCGATGATTCTGAGAATCGATGTCCTCGAGAATGAAGACCTGCTCGTCTTTGGCTCTGGATGACAGCACCGAAGCAAGGGCGAGACGGCGCATTTTGCGCGGCATTTGCTGACGATAATCTCTCGGCTCGGGGCCGAAGGTAACTCCGCCGTGACGCCAAAGCGGCGAGCGAATCGTTCCAACTCTCGCACGGCCTGTGCCTTTCTGTCTCCAGGGCTTCCTGCCGCCGCCCGAAACCTCGGAACGGTCTTTGACTTTATGAGTCCCCTGACGGCAATTCGCGCGATGGAAAAGCACATATTGGTGAACCAGCGCCGAATTCGGCTCGATGCCGAACACGTTGTCGGGCAGATCGGCCTCTCCGATACGCTTGCCTTCGCGGTTTAAAAGAATTCCCTTAGGCATCTCGGTTACCTCTTCCTTATGATTATGTAGCCGTTCTTTGGCCCGGGAGCGACTCCCCTAACAAGGATCAAATTCTCTTCCGGATCGATAGCGACTATCTGGCTACCGCTTCTGGTAATGTTCCTCGCGCCCATATGTCCGGCCATTTTCATGCCCTTAAAAACGCGTGAGGGGGACGAAGATTGTCCCAAGGAACCCGGCGCGCGGAATTTGTTCGATTGACCATGGGTTTTCGGTCCGCCGGCGAATCCCCAACGGGTTACGCCGCCCTGAAAACCCTTACCCTTTGTAACTCCGGAAAGGCTGACATTATCACCCACCGCGAACTGCTCCACGGTAAGTAACTGGCCTACCTCGTAACCGCCGTCCTTATCGAGGCGGATTTCCTTGAGTTTCTTATAGACCTTAGTTCCGGCTTTGTGAAAATGGCCGAGCAACGGTTTCGTGACCCTCTGTTCTTTGGTCGGGTCGAAACCGAGCTGAACCGCAGTATAGCCGTCTTTTTCCGGGGTTTTTACCTGAACTATCTCGCAGGGGCCAGCCTGAAGAATCGTTACGGGAACGGCCTTGCCGTCTTCCCCGAAAATTGTGGTCATTCCTATCTTTTTCCCAATCAGTCCGATCATTTTATCTCCAATTTAAATCGGCAGTGGGTTTAAACTATTATCTCAATATCGACGCCCGCGGGAAGCTCGATTTTCATCATAGCATCGACGGTATCCTGGCTCGCTTCGAGGATATCGATGATCCTCTTGTGCGTGCGGACTTCGAATTGTTCCCTGCTCTTCTTATCGACGTTCGTGCTACGAAGCACCGTGTAAACACGGCGGTGCGTCGGAATCGGCACCGGACCGGAAATCGAAGCTCCGGTTCTTTTCGCAGTCTCGACTATTTCCGAAGCGGATCTGTCGAGTATCACGTGGTCGTAGGCCTGCAGCTTTATTCTGATACGCTGGGCCATATTACCTCCTGTTGGTCGGCATCTGGTTCAAATCAAAAAATAGAAGTTAAAAAACTCCTATCCTTTTCCGCGAGCGCTTTATAACGAGCCTCCACACGCATGTTTCGACTCTCAAGACGCTCCTCCATCGGAAAAAGCTTCGTGAATGTAAACCTGCACATCCCCTTTGTCAAGAAAAATTTTCAAAAACACAAAAATAATTTTTGCCGCTCAGGCGTAAACTTTCGGGAAACTGCCTTTTTCTGGGGTTTTGGTGATTTCGATTATCTGGTCGAAATCTTCTTTGAATCTTTCGAGGTGGGTGATAACTATTATCAGCTCGAATTCCTCCTCGATTGCGCGAATTGCCTCGGACAAAAGCGCGAGGCCCTCGTCGTCCTGTGTCCCGAATCCTTCGTCGATAATGAGGGTCGATATTCCGCCGCCGCCACGTGCGAGGAATCTTGATAACGCAACTCGAAGCGCGAAATCGAGCCGGAATGCCTCGCCGCCGGAAAAATTCTCATAGGGGCTATCCCCGGTGGGGGTCGAAATCTGGACTTCGAGGGTGTCGAGCTCTTTCTCACCGCGTGCGGTGGCGAGTTTAAGCGACATCTCATCGCCCGTGAGAAGCGCCAAAAGCCGATCTGCCTCCCTTTCGATCTCCGGAAGTGCATTTGCGATTACAAAAGCAGGCACTCCTTTTTTGCCCATAGCCTCCGCCAAAAGCCTATATAATCGTGCTTTGCTCTCGATTTCACCTTTTTCGTTTTCTGCATGTTTTCTCTCACGAATCAGCGTTTCGCGGGTTTCCTCTTTGGATTTCGCCTGAGAAAACTCAACTGCCGCCGTTCGGTGGTAAGCTGTTGCGCTTTCCAAAGCCATTTGCGCGGAATTCAACATGCGCTCGATTTCGTCCGCGTCGGGAATTTGGCCTCGTTTCTTCTCTATTTCCGACAACATTTCGAGACCGTTTCTTTTCGATTCGGATAGTTTATTTTCCATGGATTTATTTCTCTCGGCAAGCTCCATTTCCTTTTCGCGTGCGGCTTTCAAGCTATGGCGCTCATCATCATACCTTAAATGCGCGGCAATTTCCCTTTCGATATTTTCAAGTTGCGTCGGTTCGAATTCAATTTCAGTCAGCCTTGCATGTAACTCTTTAAGCATTAAGCTCTTATCAGATATTTCATCCCCTCTTTCTAGCTTTATCTCAAGTTTTCGAATCTCCTCTTCAATTTCGTCAAAATCCTGTTCGAGTTTCCCCTTTTTATCCTTATCCTCGGCGATTTTACCAAGAATAAACTCGCTATCTGCAAGCTCTTCGATGCGCTTTTCTGCGGCATCTATCAACTCATGCGGGATTTTTTTGCTATCGAAATCTTTGCGTAGCTTTTCGACCTCTTTTCGTTCCTCGACCGCAAAACTGCCAATTTGAAGGCTGTCTTCCAGTTCGCGGATTTGCTCCGAAAGGGCGGCGGCGGCGCTTTTTGCATCATTTGCCTTTTCTATTCGAATACGCAAATTCGCACCCTCTCCATCCAGTTTTTCAAGTTCGCCAATCTCGCCGGAAGACTTTAACCAAGCCTTTCTAAGCTTGACAACTTCAGCTTCGAGTTTTAAAGATTCCTCCTCGATTTTCGAAATTCTTTCCTTTTTCAAATCCACTTCGCTTGCAAGGTCTTTAATTACAGCTTCGCGATGTTCATTATCGAGTTTTTGCCCGCAAAGAGGGCATTTCGAGGCGACTTCGCCATGCAGAAGTGTGATTTTCTCCTGAATCTCAGCGATATTTGTGGAAACCTCCCCCCTCTCCGCGCAAAGCGCTTCAATACGAGCCTTTGCGGCCTCGCCCCGCTCCTGAAGACTATCTCTATCTGCGCGAAGTTGCGGTTTTTTCGCAAGGCGTTCTTCAATCTCCGCGAGTTCTTTACTTAAGAACTGTATATCTTCTATCTTTATCTGTAATAATGCGTTACGCTTTTCACGAAGTGAATTTTCAACGCCGACCTTTTTTGTCTCGATTATCGCATCGATCTGTTCGATGCGCTTTAATATTGCATCTGCTGTCTCCTTCGATTCACGGAGACCGCCATAAGCCTTTCTCGCGTCGATTAGTTCCGCATAACGCTCTCTAATAAAGGATTCTTTAGCAAGAAGCCTTTCGATTTCCGCGATTTGTCCTGCTATCCCTTTCCTCGATTCGCGAAAGCGCTCTGTTTCGAGTTTCACAGCGGCTTTCCATTTCTCGATCTCGGACTCGACCAGCGCCAAATCCCCCTGTAGCTGTAGTTTTGTGGATTTTGCCTCGATCAGTTTTTCACGCTTGGCTCGAACTTGCTCAAGCTTTTCCCATCCGGTTTCTATCTCCTGACCTCTGTCAATAATGGCTTTTAGCTCAGCTATTCCCTTTGAAGCCTCTTCTATGGCATATTTCGTTTCGTTTATCTCTTTGCAAAGCGCGTTATAACGCTCCTCGAAGAGTCTTAGCTCTCCAAGATCCCTATCAACAGAATTCTTGCGTTCCCGAATTTCAGCATATGACCTATTTGCGGTCTTTTCGGCAGACTCGGCGGCTTCGAGTTCCTTTTTAGCGATGTTTAAGCGGTCGGGTATATCGGAAAGATCGTCAATGAGCGCTTGTAAACGTTCTATTTCAGATCTTTTTGATTCAATTCTCGCAGTTAGTTCCTTTACTTTGCCACGCGATAATGTTGCTATTTTATCACAGATAGATAAACCGAGAACATCTGAAAGAAACTTCTTTCGGTCGGCTGGCGACATAGTCGAAAATCGGTCGGATTTGCCCTGCAGAAGCACACTTGCGTTGATTGTCGTGTCATAGTTCAATCGAAGATTCGAGCTGAGCCAAGATTCAACCTTTTTAGCACCATCAACAATCAGATCATGACCACGCCCGGAAATATGGTATATTTGCGCTTTCGATACCCCCGATGACCTTACTTGCCGATCGATTTTATATACATTGTTTTCAGCTTCAAATGTAAGGCTAATTTCGCAAAAATCCGCCCCACGCCTTATTAAATCTGAGTTTGTGCGCGTGTTTGATTTGCCGTAAAGCGCCCACAACATCGCAGAGATTATGGAGGATTTACCCGCGCCGTTGGGTCCGATAATGCAAACACGCCGTAAGCCCCTAAAATCAATTGTTAGCGGTCCATGGTAACTTCGAAAATTAGTGATGGTCAGCTCGAGAGGTATCATTCGCAAATCTCCTCAGCGAGCGACTTTGCCAGCTCCATCAACTCTTCTTTGTCCGGTTTGAGCGTCTCGCTCCGGTCGATATACTCTGAGAGCGCTTCTAACGGCGAATATGTTCGAATCGCGAACTCAGTTCTCTCCTCGGAAAGCTCTATTCTGGACACTCTGAGGTAATACAGCTCTGGGAATTTGGGACGCAGATGCCTCGCATCGAAAGTGCGGTCGCCCTTTACCTGCGTAACAGTAAGGCGAACAATCGCCCCCTCAAGCTCTCTATTAGCCAGTTTGACAGCCGCCGCCTCGATCGGATCGGACATTCCGGACAGGTTCATTTCTAAGTCGATGAACCTGCGCGCCGGTGTTCGAATGAATTTCCAGCGAGTCGTTTCCCCAAGCTCGGTTATTACAGCGCCTTTTGGGATATCCGCCTCGCTGAAATCAGTGCGTTCGATGCTTCCAGAATATACAACCGGTGGATCGTCCCAAAGCGCTTGATGTTTGTGAATATGGCCCAACGCAACGTAATCAAAAGGCGGTCTCGCGACCGTTTCAGGCCGGCATATTGGTTCTCCGCGCATCTTTTTCGCCGCAATACCCATAACGTTCGACACCCAAAGATGTCCCGCGAAAATCGCTTTAGAATCCGAGGGAATCCCCTCCGCAAGCCTATCCGAGATCTTCCCGATGAAAGCGTCCCAAATCTCCGGAATGGGAGATTCGCCCTTTGCAAGAAATCCGTCTTCGATAAGCTCTCTGCGAAGCGGCCATGGCATTCCGGCAACAGCGAGTTTGCCGTGCTTCGTTTCGACTGTTATCACTTTTGGTTCGCTAATGTGATGGAAATTCGGAAATCGCAGAGTAGCGATATGAGTCAATGGCGATGCTTTGCCGGGGATAGTGGCGCGCTCATGGTTGCCTTCAATGACAAATATATGTGCACCTGTTTCCGCTAATCCGGAAATGAATTCCGCAAACACATCCTCCTCAGCCGCGTTCGGCGAACGCCCGTGATAAATGTCTCCTACAACAACCGCCGCGTCGATTTGCTCATCTCGGGCAATCTCGACGAGTCGTAAGAGCGAGCGCAGTTGGTCATCGAGGCGGGTGTTAATCGACCTTTCCGGGTCAAAACGCCCATAACGCTTGTCGCCGATATGCAAATCTGCCGTATGTAGTATTTTTATGGGCATAACCTAATAAATATAAGCGCGTGACTTCTTTTTTGCAAGACGGCTTTTTCCGGTGTCGTGATTCCTTCAACGCAATAAAAGGCAATTAGTTATAGAGATAGTCATGGCGTTGAAGGAATCGCGGCTTCGGGCAAAATGTATATAGAAAAACTGCTTTGTCGAAAATCATAGAGATTAAAAAAGCCTCGGACGATTGTAACTCGCCCGAAGCCCGTGCCCGAAAAGAGCGCTGACGCCGGAAATACGCGGAATAGATGCCCGATTACCGCTTTTTCGACTTCAAATAGCACTCCACGCTTCTGTCATAGGTCGCTTCGGTTGCCGAATCGAAATAACATGCCGGAAGTTCTCCGCGGTCGCGGTGGTAGGCGATGCATTTACAACAATACCCCTTTTTGGAGCAAGGATATGAGCAATTGCACATCGCCTTATTGGTTTGCAGATTCGGGCAGTCCGACATCAGGAGACAGCCTCCCTGCCAAGATGAAACGCCTTCATATTCATGTCGATAAACTTCTCGGGAACACGCTGTTTGATAGCCTCGAGCCAGAGTTCGTCGCTGAATGGCAAATATTTGCTCAATGCGCCCAGAAGGACAATGTTGACCGCACGGATTGTGCCGGCCTCTTTTGCGAGCTTGTCGCCATCGACCATGACCGCCGTGTCCGAAATGGCTTTAATACGATCCCAAATATCCTCGGGATAATCCATCAGGCCAGCTGAGACCGGTGCCGGCGGGATTTCCTGCTTATTCACGACAACCATTCCGCCCGGTTTTAACGCTTTAATATGCCTCAGCGCTTCCATTTTCTCGAAAGCGAGAATGACATCGGCTTCAGCTTCCGCGATGATGGGCGAATGCACTTTCGGGCCGAATTTGACATGTCCGACAACGCTTCCGCCGCGTTGAGCCATGCCGTGGACTTCGCTTTTCTTAACATCGGCGCCGGATAGTCTCGCTACCTCGCTGAGAACCTCACTGGCAAGCAAAATGCCCTGTCCGCCAACTCCGGTGATAAATACGCTAAATATTCCCTCCATGACTTCCTTTCTGTCAATATTTTGCCATTAATGCTATTTAATGTATATTATTTTTCCTGATGCTGAAAGCCCGTTCGATTCAACGCGATAAAGATATGTGCCTGTCGGAAGACGTTCGCCGGATTCGGTTTTGGCATCCCAACGAAGGAAATTCGTTCCCTCTGCCGCCGCCTCGAAATTGAATTCGCGAACAAGACGCCCCGAAATATCGAAAACTTCAACCTTTGCGGAAGATTCTTCCGGAAGCGCGAAACATATTGTTACGGCATCGTTGAAAGGATTCGGGAAAGCCGGCAGGATTTCGAGACGCGCCGGTGTTCTGCTGGGATCATATTCTTCGATGCCCTGCCAAACAGCACCCCAATTCATAATACGATGAATGAAAAGATAGCGAAGGCTATCCGGCATCGCCTCGATTCCAAACTCGAGCATAACAGTGCGCCATCCGGAGGGATCTTCATAACGAACGCCGCAGAGCGAGTCGGTTGCACCGGGATAATTATAGTAGAATATGGGGATACCCCCACCGGTCGTCCGACAGCTTCCAAATTTGCGGTTGCCCGCACCGCCGCCGCCGAAAACTATGTTCATTGCGCTATAACCGTCGGAAAGAGTATCGCCGGCAAAGCCTGTAACATTCATTCCGAAATTAATTCCAAGTGAATCGACGGCATGAACCGCGCCGAAATTATTCGCAAGCCAAACCGCTGAGCATTGCTCCGGCAAATTTTGGCCGCTGATAAAAAGCATTCTACCGTCGGCAGGCTCGGTAAGCCATGTCTGAAGATTATTTTCGAGTGCGGTGGTCATCTGCGGAATTGTCTCGTCTTTGCCGCCAACATAGACTATCGCGCGATGTTTGCGCATCCTTTCAAGGCTGAAACCTTCCAAGGGTATTTTGACAACATCGTAAATGTATTGTCCCATTTCCAAAGCTTCGGTTACTTTGCCGATAATAGTCGCGTTCGTGTCCTGCGATGCGACCACAATCTCCGGATATCCAACCATCAAGACAAACTCCGCAACGTAGGAATAATTCTCTGCACCGTGAAGGGTTGCAACGAACTGCACATAATGGCCGTAGGTCGCAGAAGAACGCATCCTAAAGCGCACCGGAACCGAATTCGAAGCATTCGCACCGATGGCTATATTGCCAACATAAGCCTCATCCTGAATAATCTCGACGAGTGAATCGGAGGCGGCAAGATGGAGCGTGCAATTGCGTGCTTCCGCCCAAATAGGGTCGTCTGTGTTCGAGAAATGGATATATAAATCGACATTCTCGCCCGGGTCGAATCTGCCGTCGCCGCCGGCATCGATCGCCACAACACTATCAAGAGTTATCACAGGGAATATTCCGGCCCCGAGCGCACGATAAACATCGACCCTGCCCGAACCGAGAAGTTCGCCCGGCGCATAGCTTGGATTGCGGTCATAAATGTAAATTGTGTTTTCGAGAAGACGTCTTCTCACCCATTCATTCGAGCTGTCCGGATGGAAACTCAGGAGCAATCCGGCGGCACCGGCTACAACCGGCGCGGCCATACTCGTGCCCTGAAAATCGGCATATCCGGGCGCGAAGGGATTCGTGAAACCCATATCGCAGGGCGACGGTGGACGCGAATAATGACGCGGAACTGTCGCACCGATATCGATTCCAGGCGCTGAAATATCAACCGTTGGGTGAAAATTCGAGAAATAGGTTTTATAATCGTTCTGGTCTGTCGCGGCGACATTTATTACTTCGGGATAGGCCGAAGGATAGTGAATGAGGTCGTGGTCGTCATTGCCCGCCGCCGCGGTAATTACCGCGCCCCAGCTGTTGACCGCCGAATCGATCATCACATGAACGAAATGGGAAGAATCGTCCCCGCCATAGCTAAAGTTGAATACTTTGCAACCCTTATTAAGACCGTAGGGCAAAGCCTGCACAACCGCGTCATTTTGATTGTAGCCATTACAAGTCCGGGAATAATAACCTGCGCGAGCACACATAATGCGCGTGTCCCAGGTCATTCCTGCAATACCGATGCCGTTGTTGCCCTCGGCGGTCATTGTGCCGGTGCAATGCGTGCCATGCCCGTTATATACGAAATC
This sequence comes from uncultured bacterium, assembly GCA_964459995.1. Taxonomy (GTDB): domain Bacteria; phylum UBP14; class UBA6098; order UBA6098; family UBA6098; genus CAZSHG01. Next base: position 283,157 of record CAYWOR010000002.1, read on the forward strand.
CGAAGGGTCGTTGTCCGGCATATAGCCGTCTTCGTGAATCGAATCGGGATGTGCCGGATGGCGGTAGGCGTCCATCCAAGCGCCGTCAACCCAGTCCCAGCCTATGAAATCGTCGATATAACCGTTGCCGTCATTGTCGATGCTGTCGATATCCCCCGGATCGAAACCGACTCCCGGAATAAAGGTGTAGCCGTTGCCGTTTGCATCTTCGCCAAGATTCTGCCAGATTCGGTTCGTAAGATCAGGGTGAAGATAATCGACACCGGAATCCACTGCAGACATGATAATCTCGGGGCGACCGGTCGTAAAATCCCATACTCTGTGAGCATTCGTTTTGCGGACATACCATTGATGACCGGCATAATAGGGGTCGTTCGGGGTCATTGTCAATTTGCCTCGGTAATTCGGCTCGATATATTTTACTCCCGGAAGCCCTGACATGCGATTTACAGCGGTTGGAACAGTAGTAACATCGGGATCGAAAGTGAGGACAAACCATCTTTCTGTCCAGCGCCATCTGTCGCGGTATTTCGGGTTCGGGGCGATTGGTATCATCTGCCGCCAGCCGTTAATACGAAGCTCTTCGCAGGCGAGGTCTATCTCCGGCCAGCCTGTTGTGATGAAGCCGTTCGGCGAAAAATCCGGCGCACCGCTTCCGTTGTCTTCGATTTCGATTAGGATCATGCCGGGTGCCCATCTTTCGGGGTCGTCGAGGGCGAGAGAGGTTATTGCAACCGTAAGTATCGCAATAGCAACGAGATATGATTTCATAGCACCTACCAATGAGTTTAGCCTACAAAACAAGTTTGTGAAATATACCCATCGGAAACTGCTTTGTCAAACATTAATGAAACTAAGGAGAAATGGCCTTGTAATGGCGCCCGCACTAAGGCATTTCGAGCTATTTGAGATACACGATCCGTTTCGTCGCCGTCTTCTCCGTAGGGGCGAGGTCTCCTCGCCCGTCGACCCGCGCGCGGACGAGATAGACGCCACTGCCGAGGGAGGGGTCGGGTTGCCAGACGAATTCGCAATTATTAATAGACACGGCGTCTCGCCGTGTGTCGAGCGGGACGCTCGACCTATTATTCGGCGAGATTGCTTCGTTGGGCTCCGCCCTCCTCGCAATGACGTCTATCTTGCGCCCGTTCACATCGTAAATCTCGACGTCGAACGGGACGGGAGACCCGTCCCCTACACCGTCGATGGCGATGGTTACCGCGGAATTGAATGGATTCGGATAGGCGGAAATCTCTATGGCGGAGGGTTTTACGGGCGCGGTTTCGCCGATGGCGGAGATTATTCGCTCGTCCAGCTCGAACATATACATCCGGCAAATCCCCGTTCT
>CAYWOR010000003.1:0-168881 GCA_964459995.1 uncultured bacterium
CGCTTTTATCGACATCGCGAAAACCGAGAAAATGAGTTTCTGGAGGTAAATGATGAGCCAAGTTTTATTTGGTTTTTTCGGGGTAATTCTGGGCGCTCTTATAGGTCTTATCCCGCTAATGGTTGAATACAAACGCGAGAAGCGACAATATAAAGCGAAAATATATACAGAATTCATTTCTTCTATATCTTGCGCAGACGACGAAAAAAAACTACTGCAAGGTCTAATGTATTGCTTGTCGGATCAAAACACGTTGTTACTGCAATGGCGGGATTTTATAGGGCGGGAAAGGAAATACAAACCAACGAAGAAAGCCGTTTATCCTATTCAAAAATAATTAACGCTATGGGGCAAGATTTAAAGATTGCAGAGGATATTGGGACAGAAGATATTACCGCTATTTTATTCGGCCTTACAACCCCAGGTAGCAACTAATGCCCGTTTGGAGCTTTCTTTGCAAAGCGAGAAGCCGGAGTAAAACAATAAGCCAAGCATAAGGTCGAAGAGATGATATTAAAGAATTACCAAAGGGGGGCGTATAGAAAGAATTGGAGATTCTTGCGTAGAGGGCGTTCGTGAACGCCACGAAAGCGGCATGGTGCCGTAAGTTGTTGTTCATTAACATATTAAAATAAATATGGCTCGGCGTGGCGAGTGAAAATCGCTAAAAATGGCTTCCGGGTTCCAATGTGCGTCTCCCGAGAGGCGATATTTTTCTCCCGAGAGCCAATATTTGTCTCCCGAGAGGGTAGTTGAATCTCCCGAGAGGGCAGTTGCGGCTTCCGAGAGCCGAGTCGCGTCTTCCGAGAGGGCAGTCGAGTCTCCCGAGAGCCGAGTCGCGTCTTCCGAAAACGGCCTCGAAGCACCCGAGAACGCTCTTTTTGGGAAAAGAGAAATCGAAGCAAAGCTTCTAAAAAAACCACCATCCACAGCTTGAGGTTTGGAACGAGGGAAATTCAACCTCTTTTCTCTCCGCAAACCTCGCGAAAATCCACAAAGAATAGACAACAATTCTCGCAAATATCCCTTGCAAAATGTTTTTTAATGTCCATTATATCGGAAAACCGGCGGTAAAGATTATTTACCTCGGATAATGAAGAGTAATGGAGCTAAGCTCCAGAATTGCAATAACTTAGCAGGAGGTTCTCATGACGTTCATCCCCTACAGTAAAAGAAAATACGAGCCGCTTGGCCCGAAGAGCAAGAAGATCATCGAACGCGCAAACAAATTCAGCGCGACGAACTATTCGCCCTATCCCTTCGTTGTCGAATCCGCCGAGGGCGCATATCTTATCGACCCCGACGGCAACAAGGTTCTCGATTTTCTTTCGGCATATTCCGCGGTGCTGACCCACCGGCACAAGGGCGTTATCGACGCCGTCAAGAAGGAGATGGACTCCGGCTCGGACCTCGTTTCGCGCGCGCTCTACACCTCGCGGTTCGCGGATTTCGTCGAGATAGTTCACGAGATCACCGGCTATGCCCGCGTCCTCCCCAAGAGCGACGGCGGCTCGGCCACCGACTCGGCACTCAGCGGCCTTCTGATGCACGGCGGGGAGCGCGGTATCGCCAATCCCGAGGTCATCCTCACCAAGGATTATTTCCACGGCAGGACATGGATTTTCTCGTCCAACGCCCTCTTCGACCCGGATCAGGCGGGAAGGCGCGTGCCGCGCGCCCCGGGCGTTGTCGTGGTCGATGACACCGTCGAGGCCATCGCCAACGCGATCAACGAGAATACGGTCGGGGTGTTCATCGAGCCGCACAAGGGCGAGGGCGGCCCGCTTTTCTCGAACAAGGACTATTTCATGGGCATCCGCAAGCTCACCCGCGACAAGGGCATCTTCCTCGGCGCGGACGAGATTCAAACCGGCCTCGGCCGTTGCGGATACTACATGGCTTGGCAGGAATACGGCGAGGAAGCGCGCCCGGATTTCGTCACCCTCGGCAAAGCCCTCGGCGGCGGCATCATTCCGGTGTCCGCGGTGGTCGGCAACGACGACTTCATGCGCATTTACACCCCCGGTTGCGACGGAAGCACCTTCGGCGGCTACCCGCTGGCGAGCGCGGCGGCGGTGGCGGCGCTGGGTTATATCCGCGACGAGGGCATCTGCGAGAAGGCTCGCGAGCTGGGCGCTTACTTCGTGAAATCGCTCTCCGGCATCGACAACATCCATGTCGAAAACCGCGGCCTGCTTATCCGCGTCGAGATCAAGAACGCCGATTCGGCCAAACCGGCCTGCCTCGAGATGCTTCTCGGCGAGGGCAGAAACCCGCGCGTCTTCATGAAACACGGCCACACCAACGAGGAAACCCGCACGGCCTACACCCGCATCGCCCCGCCCCCCGGCGCGATGACGAAGGCCCTAATCGACGAGGCGGTCGAGAAGACCATCGCCCCGGTTTTGCGCCAGGCCTCGGAATAGTCTATTTTCAAACGACAACAAAAGGCCGCCTTCGGAAAGAGGGCGGCCTTTTTATTGCGTTTATGCCCATATTTTGGGGATTATTACGCAAAATTATGCCTTATTTTAGGTAAACAACCCGTTTTGTAACCTCCGAGCCGCCGATTTTCGCGCGAACGAGATAAACGCCCGAACAGATGTTGTCGTCCGGCGACCAGATGGTTTCGTAGGGGAGACCCTTGTGGTCTCCCGTTGTGCGGGAGGGGACAAGCCCCTCCCCTACGGAGATGTTATCGACCATTCTCCCGTTCATATCGAAAATCTCGATTTCCGCACCCTCCGGCGCGGCGGCAGTGCCGCTTCCAATTTGCTCACCGCTTCGCGATTCGCTTCCGAAGTCGAGGCTTATCGTGATAGATGAATTGAAGGGGTTCGGAGAAATCGACATGGAGGAGAATAAGGGCATTTGAGGACTTTCCGCGACATCCAAAGTGCCTCTCGCGAGGATGACGACGCCCGGCGAAGGGAAAAGCTCATAATAACCTAAGAAAACAGTGTCGTTTCGAGCCGCTATAGCATTAGCACCTCTCCATCCAGCTAGAATGTCTTCTCCAATAATGACAGGTGTCGTTGGGTCGGTGAGGTCCACAACTAAAAGGTCACCGCGAAGGGTATCTCTCCATTTCGGGTTAGCCATGTATGCGGTATCGTTGATTATTGTGCACCAGTCTCCCCAAGGATCCTCACCTGGAACCGATGGAACGACCGAAACCAATATCGGAGCTAATGGATCAGCGATATTCAACACACCGCCTCCAAGAAAAATCAATGTGTCATCGATGGCGCGCACACCCCATAATTTAACTGAATCGGCAAATGTATGGATGCCGAGCGAAAGGGGGGCTGTTGGAACGGAAATATCGAAAAGAAAAACCCTGTTAGAATGCTCTGATTCGAAAACAAGTATATCTCCGGCTTTTGTAACGTCTTGAATTATGTCGAGACAACTCTCAAACCCTAAAACGACCGGTGCGAGAATATCCGAGAAATCCACCATTATCCAGTTATTCCAACTAACTATTGCGACGGTATCGCTCCAATGAGTAGCGGCATACATATGATCGGCAGTTACCGACACAGAATCGAGGAATACCGGCGACAGGGGATTCGATATGTCATAACGAGACAAAACATTATCGATAACGAGAAGTGTATCCCCGTATAGGAAAAGGTCGGCGGAGTAGTTAGCATGCCCATGCAGAGACGGCATTGAGACGACGAGATAGGGTGCAGTGGGATTGCTGATATTCGCAATAAAAACCCCACCGCTTCCGTTGGAAGCATAGAGTAACGAATCGTCAAGCACAATGGCGGTAACGGAATCACCCTCTGCAACCGTTCCGACTACATGAAAATCAAGCCATCCATAAACCGTTCCGATGGCGATAAACACAAGGAAAAGAATCGCTAACATTTTCATAGTATTCCTCTCTTTCCTCTCGTTCCTCCGCTCAGCGAGGGAACAATGGTTTTGACGCTCCGCGTCGTATCGTTTTTGTTATTCGTGCCCGCCTCGTTGTCATTTCGAGCCGAGGGGGGAAATCTTTTTGGGGTATCGAGGAGACTGCCGCATCGCCAAACTTGCTCCTCGCAATGACGGACGTGGGGCGGGATAATTCTCGTCGGTCTAATGCCTCTTCCGAAATGGCAGAGGCGGCGCTCGGTTTTTGCAGGGGTGGTATTTTTTCTTTTCCCGCTCATGGTAATTTAAACTTAGGTTAATATTTGCTCTTGTCAAGGAAAAAGTGAAAAGAGAATCATATTTTAAGAATGGTGATGCTGATTATCGGAGGTGAGCACTCCGCCGTTATGTCGCCGGGGATGAAGTTCTGAGTGCGCGATGACGAAGGCGCTTATCGACGAGGCGGTCGAGAAGACCATCGCCCCGGTTCTGAAACAGGCCTCGGAATAGGCTATTTTCAAACGATAACAAAAGGCCGCCTTCGCGCAGAGGGCGGCCTTTTGTTTTGCCTGAGATTCGGGATTAGTCCCTTTCTAACACCATTATCCCCCAGTCGCGATCGGCGATATAGAGGATGTTCCCATCAGGAGCCGCGGAATAGCTATACATGCCGTCTATCTCCTGCACAGATACGGGATTTGCGGGGTTTGAGACATCGTAAACTTTCGTGCCGCCGGAACCATAGGAGACATAGCAGTAATTGCCCTGAATCCTTACCTTTTGCGCGCTTCCAACCTGCGGATTATCACGCCCGACAATCAGCGGCGATGTCGGATCGGCATAATCGATAATCACAAACCCGCCAATTCCATCGGCAACATAGCAGTAATGCCCTCTCGCGACGCATTTTTCGGCCTCGCCGGGAGTATCGACCCATCCAAGCTGGACAGAAGGATTGTCGAGGTGAATTATGTAAACTCCGCGATTCCCTGTCGCTATAAACATGAAGCTGTCGCATAGCGCGATTCCATAGGTGTATCCTTGTGATATAAAACGCCCTCGCGAAGATACCGACTGATATATAGTATCGCTCAAATCGAAGATAAACGCGCCGTCGTCGTAATCCGCAATCGCCATAAAAAGGCTGTCATGATACCATATGCCCGCCACATCCTGATTCTTGCGCCCCCATATCCCCGACCAGTCCGACCAGATTGGCGCTGTGGGGATTGTTGCTTTGTAAAAGAGCACCGGATGCGTTCCGCGATAATCGGAAACAACTACCCATTTACTGACGGAATCCGCCCAAATCGAACGGTTTATATCCTGCCCGGATGGCTCATCCCAGCGAATAGGTCGCGGATTGCGGGGGTCGGTTCTGTCGCAGATTAGGAATCCCGCATGCCCGTCGCCGACATAAAGGGCATCCATAAAGGGAAGAACATCGCGAGGATTCGCGCGGGTGTGCATCGTGTCTATAATCCTATATGGATACTGCGCGACCTCGAAACAGAGCGTATCCGACCACCTTCCGAACTCCGTTTCTTCCGCATATCGAGTGCCGACAGTCCAGCAATAGTTGCCGTTGAAAAACGGAACATTGGCTTTGGTAGAACTGCTGAATTGCACATAGTCGAAAACTATCTGCGAGGGGTCGTCCTCGTTCCAGACCTTAATATTATAGCCATTTGCTTGCGGGAAATAGCGCCAATCGAAATAAACGCGAGTGTCATTTATTACCCTTCCCTGCGGCGGAACACTCAATAGAACCACCAGCGAAAGGTGAAAACTCATAGTGTCGGAGCAATATATATCGCGGTCGCCGTCGCGGACACAAACCGCCCAATCGTAAGAGCCGTCGGAAAGTTCATAATCGACTCTGTAGCTCGAACCGCGTGTAATATCATCGATTATCGGCTCGGATTCCCCGCCCCGCCAAAGTAGGACACGATAATAGCTATGTCCGGGGAATGGCGCCCAGTTCAGATTGCTCGACAAAGCGATGAGAACTTCATCGCTCTCCGGCCAGCTAAGCTGAACCGCGAGCGATTCCTCGGGCGGAAGTGTTCTTTTCGAACACCCACCTATCATGGCGATAATAATTGTGATTATAGCAACAATTTTGTATTTCATATTGCTCCTAACGGAACGAATAATCGGCTTTTACCGAGAATATCGACCGGTTGTAATCTTTCAAAGGGCTTATGTCATAATATGGAGTATCTGTAATGCGTATTGTGTGTGTGTAATTCGCCGTTATTCGAATTTTACTGGATAAATCCCATCGAACAAAAGGCGAAAAATCCGCTCTACGGTCGCGTCTTGCGACATGAAGATAATCGAGATGGAAACCTTTTTCGCTGGTATAAAACCTCTGCGAAATGTCGATAGTCGCGCCGAGAAGGAACCTCTCCCCCGCGATTTCAACCCCTCTCGAAAAATATGACTCTATTCTGTCTTCGTTGTAAGATATATCGGTCTTACGTGAGCTTTCGGCAGTCTGACCATCGATATCGAACGCCCTCGCGGCATACATTTGATACGCATATGCGATTTTCGTATATACCGGCCCGCTCCAGCGCCAAGCAAGTCCGACGCGATAACTAGCGCCATCGTATTCGGGAAAATTATCGTTATAAAGCGAATATCCATATTCGAAATCTATCCCTGCGGAATGCTTGTCAATAATATCACGCCGGATTTCGACGCCTCCGCGGTAAGCGTCATAAACAGCCCATACCGGTGGAGAGTTCGTTAAATCGACATCATTATAAATACTCGTGGCGAACCCGAAAACGAATTTCCCATAAATTGAGCTTTGCCAAGACCTTCGCTGAAAACTCAAAGTCGGTTTTATATAATGATACGAACAATCGGGATTGTAAACATATCCGGCATATTGATAAAATACAGAAGCTTCCGAGCGCACCCGTTTGATTAGAAATCTGTATCCTATCTCACCTCCGGCCTTCGCGAAAATATCGTCGTAGGCTTCCATGTTCATATAATACGGGTCGCCCGCCTCGAAAGCTTCTTTTTGGGACTCGGAAAGAATCCCCATGTTAGAATCATAGCCCGTATCGAGAAAGACATTGCCGCGCAAACCTTTCCACTGAGCCGCGCAAAAGCTCGACAGAAGCAAAACAAGGGCTATTATTATGGCTTTTTTAATCAATAGTCTGGTAGTTCCCGTAAGAATTCTCTGACACCGTCGGCGATGCCTTCGGCAACTTTGTCTTGAAAATCGCTTTTTTTCAAAAGTTCGGCCTCGTCAGGGTTCGATATAAAAGCCGCTTCGACGAGTATGCCCGGCATAAATGAGCCTTTGAGCACATAGAACCCGGCACCCTGCGGACCTCTTGCCGGAAGCCCCGTTTTTTGGACTATCGACTCCTCGACTAAAACCGATAGTCGTGAAGCCTCGCGAAGAAACTCATTTTGAATTAAATCGGTGATAATGAAATCGAGATCGTCGCTTTCACCGGTTGTATCCGGGTCCTCGAGGAAAATCGAGGCGTTTTCGAGAGCCGCTGTCGCTCGCGCGTGATCGGAACCGGCCGGCGCAAGGAAAAACACCTGCGTGCCCCTTGCGGCCTTATTCCTCGCGGCATTGCAGTGTATCGAAATGAAAAGGTCGGCGTTCTTGTCATTCGCAAAATTTGTTCTGTCTCTAAGAGGAAGAAAAATATCTTTATCGCGGGTTAAAACTGCCTCGAAAAGTGTGTCTGCTGAGAGTATCTTATGTAAACGCTTTGAAATTTCGAGAACAATATCCTTCTCGCGCGTGGCATCGGCGGCGCTTGCACCGGGGTCTTTTCCGCCATGTCCGGGATCGATTACAACGCGCCATTTTGTTTTCCGCGGCGGTTCCTCGACCCGAACAGGTGCCGAAATCGGTGCCGGAGATGGCTTCGGGGTTTCGACTACCGCCGGTTCGGAAGCTTCCGGAAGTTCAATATCGCCGTCATCGGCTTGGCTATCGAATAGTTCTTCATCAGAGCCATATTCCGGCGGCTCTTGCGTAATCTCGGGACATGAGTTATCCGTGTTATTCTGCGCGACGGAAGGCCTTTCTACAGAGCTTGGATCGACAGGTTTGAAAATCGGATCGCCATTGAAAACAGCCATATCGCCCTCGATATGCGCACCCATTCCGAATCTGGCCGCAACAATCCTTAAAAATGGCTCCAAAGGCACAAACATAGCCTCGCCGGTAACTATAGTAGGTATTCCGAGATCGTAGGTCGCCTCGGAGACTAAAACAAAACGGTTATCAGCGGAGAATACATAGGGTTCCCCCGCGATTGCGATAGATTCCTTGCGCTTGACAGGGCTATAAAAACGGCGGTCAGAAATTTTCGCTATCTCGTCGGTGGTAACATATCGACCGGTCGCTTTGGCCGAATATTCAAGCTCGAAACGCGAATTGCCGGTATCGACCGAGATTCGCCCGCCGAAAAGTATCGACGAAAACAAAACGAGAAATAAAAAACTTATTTTTAAAACCAATTTCATAAAAAGAAATTTAAATATCCTTTCCGCCCATGTCAACGCAATTCGCGGAGAGCTTCACGATTATCGGGAATCACATCGAAAACAACCCGACCGTGATTTGGAGCAAAAGGAAAGCAATCAGCGGAATAAGAACCGCAAAAAGCCCTTTCTTAGGCTCGATTTTTCTTTTGTGGACGATATAGATTTCTGTAATTGACATTATCAATATCGGAACGGCAAAGGGAAGCACAACAAACAGAAATCCTATCCCAGCCCAGTTTTCGGAATATGCGCGGTCTTTCCAAACCTCGAAAGTGATGAATGTTAGGCCTAACGAAACAAGCCACCAAACCGCATTTATCGCGAAAAGCCATCCCACGCGGTTTTTCCTGAATCCGACCCAAAGAAATATCGCGGAGATAATTATAAACGCTATTAATCTTGGAATCAGCATAATCGATAAAATTATACCGGTGAGGCCTCAACCCCACCGGTTTTCACTGCATATGAAGTTTCTACCAGGCTCCGCCGCCGCCGCCGCCGAACCCTCCGCCGGAAAATCCACCGCCGCCGGAGAAACTACTGCTTCCACCACCTGCACCGGAACTTCGCGGTCTCGAATTCATTGCCGAACCGGCTGTGTTTATCGCATTACCAAGTCGATTCGCAAAGTAATATGGCGCGAAAGAAACCCCCGGCTCGCCCACAAACCATTTCGGCGACTCCTTGAATATCCCCTCGAATTTCGAAGCCCACTGATCTGCGCACCCAAGCGCCATCGCAAAAGGCAAAAGACGCTCGAAAATTCCTGGGTCGTCTTGAATCATACGCTCGATTCGGTCCTTTTCGACACGACGCACAAACTCCTCGAAACCCGCGATATGCACGGCTTTCATTACACCCTCACGAGTTTTCCGTGGCATAAAACGCGATATTATCATCGTTATCGCGCCGAGAAATATGCCGACTACAATTAGCAGGATGTTCTGGATTATAATACCGGCGATTAGAGAAACGGCGATATAAGTTATTCCGGTGCCCATATACTTATTGCGAACATTTTCGGGGTTCGATGGAAAGTATTTATTATTCACAAGCTGAACATATATCGCGTTTTTAATCGAGGGAAGTTCGGTATAGAAATTTTCCTTAAGGCTCGAAATCGTTATAATCTCTTTGTTTAGACAATCGGGACACTTTGCGCCAACCATCACTTTATCATCCGCCACAATAGACCCTTTGCGGAAAAGACCTGTCAACATAAGCCTTTCGTGATTCTTCAGATAATTGTCAGCATCACGAAGCTTCACGAGGGCATAATCCTTATTTGAAAGAAATAAAAGCTTCTTCTTATCAAGCTCGACAATCTTGATATATCCGCGCACGGCCAAATCGACGATTGTCGATGTCATATCGCGCATATCGACCCGTTCATCCACAAGAGTGCCCGCCTCTGCCGGCGTGAACTTTTCCGGCGGGTCGTATCTCGGTGCAATGGACAGATTAATAGGATCGCGCCCCCGCGTAAGGTATTGATATATAGTCCAAAAAAGGCCGAGCGGCAATAAAAGCAGTGGCCATATTTTCAGAAAAAGCCACCAAAGCCTTTTCTCAAGAGATGGGCCGGTGATAACCCCTTTCGGAAAGGCAATTCCGATAGTAAGACCTTCGTAAACTCCAAGCGGTTCTGTTGTGCGGAATTCAATAGTCGAAGCGGAAGTGTAGAAACTGCAGTTCGATTCTTTCGCACCGTATGCGCCGGAGAAACAATGCGCCTTCACGATATCCTCGCCGCGCATTCCCTTGGGAAGATAAACGACCGCAGATGCCGAGTTTATATAGCAATTCCAGTCAACACCAGTTACATTCCAATACAACTCGTCGTAATTGTCGAAATAGAGCATTCCACGCTCGACATGATACTTGATTACATAAATATGTCTGCCGGTTATCGTGAAATCGGGCGAGCCAACACGCATTTTAAGATAGTATCCGTCCCGCTCGACCTTTCTCTCGTATTTCTCGCCCTTCTCATCTGTTATCTTAATGTCAGAGATGAGAACCTTGGTTGTTTTGAAGTCCTTTTTATACTTATAGGGAATGTTCCTATATATTCCATGGCGCTGTTCGGTGCCAAAATTCACTGTTATCATCTCGGTAACAGAATAGGAACCATCGTTGAACATATTGATTTCCACATCGAAGGATTCGATGTAATATCCCCATGAAGTTGCCGCGATAACGGCAAAAAGGAGAACCGTCCAGAGCCGTCTTTGCCCGGAATTCGACATTTCTACCCCTTTCCTTCGAGTTGTGTTTATCTGTCGAAACTTACTTTGGGAGCCTCTCTGATGGACTCGTCCTCGATTTCGAAATAATCGCGCTTCTTGAACCCAAAAATCATAGCGACGAAATTCGACGGAACACGCTCGATCATCGTGTTGAGGTCGCGGACAACAGCGTTATAGTAACGTCTTGCCTGCGAAAGCACTTCCTCGATGTTCGTAAGCTCGGCCTGAAGGTGCATGAAATTCTCATTGACTTTGAGATTCGGATACTGCTCCGCCACCGCGAAAAGCTGGCGAAGCGTCTGAGTAAGCATATTCTCCGCCATAGCCTGTTTCGCGACATCACCTGTAATCTCGACTGCCTGCTTACGCGCTTTAATCACATTTTCGAGAGTTTCACTTTCGTGGCCGGCATACCCCTTCACCGTCTCGACGAGGTTTGGGATGAGATCGTAACGACGCTTTAGCTGGACATCGATATCCGCCCAGCCGTTATCGGCGCGGTTTTTCATCTCGACAAGCTTGTTATAAAGACCTACTCCGACAATTAGCAGTATCACCACCGCGACAGCGATAATACCCAGACAGATCACAATAGCCGCAATTCCCATTTCAACTCCCTTCGAGATGATTTGCGAAGGCCAAATGCCCTCGATCGCATAGTTATACACCAATTAAGCCTAAATATTCTCTTCTACCGGATATTCCGGCCTTTCGAGCTTAAATATAAAAGGATAAATCCAAAAAACAACGCCAAAAGCGAAGGGAATTCCCGTTACAAATCGCAAATGATTGCACGTGCTCCAAATCTCGAAAAGGTTGCCCGCACCGTCGATAATCAAGGGAAGCATGCTCAGCACGAAATACTCGAATCTGATAGGCTTCTTGATTCGATAACCGACAGCGAGCCAGCCAAAAAGAGCTAACCCGAAAAATACGCCGGTGCAACGAGTGCAAAGCCCCATCTTGTGGCCGCAGATATTATAACAACGCCCCTCCGCCTGATGACAGAGGGGTCGTAAAACCATATAGGAGCACATGCCCGCTTTCGGTGAGATTTCAAGAAGTATCGGCGAGCTTATCGCCGCAAGGAATATCGCCGTCCAAATCAGATTTAGAATCAGCGAGGAATGTCTCGCGACGAAACGAAGTATTTTCATCTGACAACAGCAATTTTTCGGACTATCTCGTCCTTTTCGGTCGCCACACGAACGATATATGTCCCATTCGCGATTCTTGACCCCGAACCGCTTTTCATATCCCAAATAAAACGCTTGTTCGTCGAAAACTCTAATGCCTGATCGTGCACAATCGAGCCATCCGAAGAATAAACCGTGAACTGCGCCTTTTCACCCTCGAAAACGAGCACCACAAGATTCTCCGAAGCCGGATTCGGAAAAACTTGTATCACATCGTCATTGCCGAGTCTTTCGAGATATATCGTCCTTCCGACACCATCGATCGGAATCGAATTTGTGCTGTAAAAACCGGGGACGCTCAAACTAAGGGTTTCGCCGGCCTCGGCGATAGGATCGACGAGAATTCCGAAAGTGTCGGAAAAAAATGTTCGCGAATATCCGCCGTAATTAAGCGTGGCCTGCACAAAACACAAGAGCTGACCATTCGCGGCATCGACAAGCCGACAATAGAAACCCTCGGCAATTCCCGCCGCCACAGGCCCTTTGGGAATGCCCCAACCGTAGTCGTTGTCGGCCGAGTCCACCGGAAATGCCGGATCATAGGCCCTAACCCTTTCGCCGCTGGATCGAACCGCAAGCGCGAGATCATAGCCGCCCAGCGAGGGATTCGCGCTCTTCACCGCCGCGCAAAGCCCTGCAATAAGCGGACAAGAAAAACTTGTGCCCGCGCCCCACAAATTAACTCCGATTGTGTCTTCAGTATTCACAAGAACCGTCAAATAGCCCGTGGCAGATACATCCGGTTTGATTCTGCCGTCTGCGGAAGGTCCGGGACTCGAGAATGAAGCTATCATCTTAAGAGGGTTAACCGCGGCCACTGCAAGCACCGAATCGCCGTCCGCAGGGGCAATTATATGCGGCCAATTATGGCTGTTACGCTCGTTTCCCGCGGAGTTTACGACACAAATCCCCCGCGAGGCCGCGATATCAGCCGCAATTGTCGTTATCGCGGTGTTGCCGTCCATATCCTCGAAGGTGTAAGGTGTGTCCGTGTCGAAATCCGAGTAGCCGAGACTGCTCGAAACTATGTCTGCGCCGAGAGAATCGAGCCATTCGATTCCCGCGACCCAGTTGTCCTCTTCGGTAACATACTCCGCCGAAACATCTTCTGTTTTAGCCAGAGCCACCGAGGCTCGATACGCCGCACCGATATAAATCCCGGGAAGATATCCCGCTACACATCCCAATGTCTGGGTTCCGTGCCTATAACCTGTATAATCGAGATCACCGGCGACAGAATCGTAATCCACCGACTCGTCGTTGTGGATAAAATCATATGCGGCAACGAGATCGAGGCTATCGAAAGCTTTGTGGGTTGTGCGAAATCCCGAATCGAGCATTCCTACGAGAACCCCCTGCCCATAATACCCCATATCGTGAAGATCCGTTACAGCAATCATCTCGAGTTGATTCTTCGTGTAGCCGTAAAAATCATCGGGGCCACCATCGGGGAAAGGGCGTTCGCGCGGTTCGGGAATCGATCTGACATATCTCGTAACAGGGCGAATCTCACGCACAAAATCCAACTCTGCTATTCTGTCCAAAGCCCTCGCCGGAAGATGGAAAGAAGCGGCGTTAAGCCATCTCGATTGCCGGCGAACCACCGCGCCTTCACCCTCGATCCTCGATATATAGCTCTCCTCGACAGGGACATCCTTCTCATCGATAGCAATTCCAGCGGAGACTCTCCTCGCGATTGCCCTTTCCGAAAGGTATCCACGCGCGATTCTGCCCTCATCGCCCTTCGATACGGCCTTGTCCTCGAAAAATACCCAAGCCGTAACATATTCTTCGCCGACGCTTCTAAGTCTCGGGTCGATTTTGCCCGCATAAGCAGTTAGGGCGATTATCACTAACATTATGGCCGCAAATATCTTACTCTTCATCTGGGTCCCATTTCGATATGTTTATTTTACGTTTTTTCTCACCTATACGATTAACTTCTATTCGAACCGAACCTTTCGGGATAACATCGGGAAATTTATCCGCCCATTCGACAAGGCAGATATTTGTCTCGTCGAGTATTTCCCAAAGCCCCAACTGCTCTATCTCCCCGCTTTCCAACCGGAAAAGGTCGATATGATAAACCCGCGTGGAAGAGCCGGAGAGTTGGTTATCCACAAGGCCGTAATCGTGCACCAGCGCAAAAGATGGGCTTGCCGTCTCACGCTCGTCTGCACCGAGTGCCTTCGCAATGGCCTTTATCATCGTTGTTTTACCCGCACCCAGATTCCCCACAAACCCAAGAATATCGCCGGCGCGAAGCTCTAAGGCAATTTTCTCGCCAAGTTTGACGGTTTCCTCTTCCGTATTCGCAATATGTTCACCGAAAGCTATCATCTGGGCGTCAAAGTTGCAACCGGAACAATCATTTCTTCAATGCTGATTCCACCGTGAAGAAAACTGTTGCGATATTTCTTCTCATATTGAGAAAAATTAGTCGGATATACGAAATAATAATCCTCGGTCGCAACAAGAAAATTTGTTGTGCGGGTGAAATTCGGAAGGTGCCATTCCGAAGGATTCCGAATAAGAAATCCCCCCTTTTCGTCGCAGTTGATATTATCCCCATGCTTGTAACGGAGATTCGTCGAGGTATCTTTTTTTCCGAAGGCTTTCACTCCACGCCGCCCGATTGTGCTTCCATGATCGGTGGTTATAACAATAGCGACATCCTCGTCCGCGAGAGACAATAGCGCTTTGAACAAACTCGAATGCGCGAACCAAGTCTTCATAACACTTCGATATCCCGATTCATCCGGCGAAATCTCCTGCAGAACATCGCTGGCGGAGCGGCTATGGGTCAGAATATCGAGAAAATTCACAACCACACTCGACATGGGCGCGGAAAGATAGCTCTTGAGCTTCTGAACAAGGCTCTCCCCCTCCTCGGGGTCGAGAATTTTGATATATTTCGTGTCGCCCGGAAGTTTTACACCCTCCTGCGCGATAAGCTTATCCAAAAGCTGATGCTCATACCTGTTGCGCGAGGCCGATTCGTCGTCGGGGTCTATCCACAAATCGGGGTAGCGCTTGGAAAGTTCGCGCGGAAAAAGACCGCTGAAAACAGCGTTTCGGCAATAGGGCGTTGCAGTTGGAAGTATCGAATAATATGGTTCGGTGATGATGTTGAAATATTGCGACAGCATATTCTCAACCGCGAGCCACTGGTCGAGACGCATACAATCGATAACGATGAAAAACACCTTTTTGCCGTTCTTCAAATGCGGCACCATTCGCTCGCTTGCAATATCCACCGACATACGCGGGCGGTTTCTCCGATCCGAATTGACCCAATCGACATATTTTGAAAGGACAAAACGCGAGAACTCCGAGTTGCATTCCTGCCGAAATTCGCGATGCATCCCATAAAGGCCGAGTTCAGGGTGATTATCGAAAATAACATCCCATTCCGCAAGCCAATAGGCTATTTCAAGCCACTCCTCGAAGGGCATGTTTATCGAAGGGCGCATCGCCATCTCGCGATATTCAGTCGTATAATCACGGGTCAATTGTTGACCCAGAATTCGCGTAGCATCGAAAATCTTCTTCAGCGTCGATAGAATCTGCACAGGATGAACAGGTTTGACCAGATAATCCGAGATTTCCTTGCCGATGGCATCCTCCATCAGCGTCTCCTCCTCCGATTTCGTTATCATCACAATCGGAACACGTTTGTCTATTTTGCGAATCTCTTCGAGAGTCGTAAGGCCGTCCATTCCGGGCATCATCTCATCCAAAAGCACGAGATCGTATTCGCCCCTTTTGATAAGCTCGATTGCCTCCTCGCCCGAAGACACGCCGTCCACGCGATAGCCCTTATCTTCGAGAAAGATCTTGTGCGGAGCGAGTTGCGCTATTTCGTCATCTACCCATAAGATATTCTTATTCATAGGCTTATTCCTTATCCAATCCTCTTAGCGTTTAGTGAGAAGCTAATTACAAAGGTCGTTTTTTCGAAGGGCACACTTTCGAGCATTGTAAGTTTGCCGAAATGATATTCCTCGACAATCCTTTTCGCAAGCGAAAGCCCAAGCCCCCATCCGCGCTTTTTTGTCGTGTATCCCGGTTTGAATATTTTGTAGGCATTCCTCGTGATTATCCCCCTGCCGTTATCCGTAACGATAATTTGCACATGGTTGCCTTCAACATCCTTGCGAGTAGCCACAGTTATTTTCCCGCCCTCTTTCGGAAGGGCTTCGAGAGAATTTCGAATGAGATTCTCCACAGCCCATGACAGGAGCAGGCGGTTTGCCATAATCAACGGAACAGAGTCATATTTTTCGATAATCTCCGTTCGATTCCCAATACTGGGGATTCTCTCACTGATATATCCAACGAGACCTTTAAGCAAATCATTCAAATCCGTGAGTTTTAGCTCGGGAACCGATCCGATCTGCCCGAACCGAACGACAATTCGATTGAGTATCTCGATATCCTCGTTGATTTTATCGATAATATCGGATGGGTCTCTTCCGCTTTCGAATCTAATTCCCTTTTGATTGCATTTATTCAAATCGCTTCTCAGTAGTTCCGCCCAGCCCATTAGGCTGGAGATAGGCGTCCCGAGCTGATGCGCGGTTTCTTTAGCCATCCCAAGCCAGATATTCTGTTCCTCATAGTGCCGAAGACGATTATAACCGATATAATACAGTGCGATGATTCCAGCAAGCATTATCAGCTCAAATAATGGCAGGTATCTGAGCCACTTCATATATTTCGATTCGCCGAAATGTATGAATCCCAATATCTTATTTGAATTTCCGACAAAAATCGGAATCGGCGCTTGAGAAGAATCCATCGCCTTCAGCCTCTTCCGAATATACTCCCGTGCCCTTTCAGTTGTGTCATTAGGCTCGATTGGCAAATTGCGCCAAAGAATTGGCATTCCTTCATTCGTAGTAAGTATCATTGGAAAAGTGCTTTTCTGAATAATCTCCTCGAAGATAATATTCAGCTCCTCAGCGCCCACACTTCGAGTCGCGGCGAGAGACCATAAACGCGCATAGGCTCTCAGAACCCTTCGGTTATGGCTCGAAAGCTCCTTTTCGACATAATCCGTATAAATATACATCCCGAAAACAAGCACAGCCGCGACCAGAACCGCGATAATCCTATAAAGATGAGGCAGACTTCGATAGGAAATACCGTATTTAAACCTTTTGCGTTGCATATGCCTTAAAGGGCAATCTCCTCCTGTCCGCCTAAATAGGGCCTCAATACCTTGGGAATTACAATCGTCCCGCGCGAAGTTTGATTATTCTCCCAAAGCGATACCAAGAGCCTCGGAAGCGCTACACCACTGGCATTGAGTGTGTGCACGAATCTCAACGCTCCGCCGTCGTCGGGGCGAAATCGAATATTCGCCCTCCTCGACTGGAAATCGAGGAAATTTGTGCAACTGGAAACCTCCAGCCAACGCTGTTCACCGGCCGCCCAGATTTCCAAATCATAGATTTTATGGGATGCGAAGGACATATCCCCCGTCGCAAGCAATTTCACTCGATAGGGCACTTCGAGAGTTCTGAGAACAAGCTCCGCCTCCTCGCGAAGCGTTTCATGCTCGGCAACAGAAGTCTCGGGAGCAACCAATTTCACAATTTCGACCTTATCGAACTGGTGAACGCGCAATAACCCACGTGTATCCGCGCCGTAAGAACCGGCCTCCCGTCGGAAATTCGCCGAAAAACCGGCATAATAAATCGGAAGATCGGACTCGGAAAGAATTTCGCCCGCGTGAAGATTTGTTACCGGCACCTCAGAGGTCGGAATTAGAAACAAGTCCTCGCTGGGAATATGATACATATCATCTTCCAGCTTGGGCAACTGCGCGGAGCCAATCATAGATTCGCGATTCGCCAGAAATGGCGGCTCGATCTCGATAAAGCCATGCGCGCGATGAATATCCATCATCAAAGCAACCAAAGCGCGCGACATCCGCGCACCATCGCCCCGAAGCAACGGAAATGCCCTTCCGGCAACCTTCGCGCCCCGCTCCATATCGAGAATCCCAAGCATGTTGCCAAGGTCGATATGGCCTCGCGGAGCAAAATCGAACTCGGGAACCACCCCCCAATGCGAGATAATCGCATTATTTTCCTCGCCACCGACAGGAACATCATCCGAGGGATAATTCGGCACTCTAAGCATAAGCCTTTCGAACTCGATCTCGATATTCCTCTGCTCCTCTTCGAGAATTTTCACTTTATCCGAAAGTTCCTTGGCCTCAGCTTTCAACTCTTCTGCGGCAACCGAATCGCCCCTTTTGAAAGCCTCGCCGACCTGTGCAGAGATGTCCTTTTGGTCATGGCGAAGATCGTCTGCGGCCTGCTGGGCTTCTCTTCTGCGCTCATCGACCGCTATCAGCTCATCGATAATATTCGGCTCACGTTTGTTTATACACGCCTGCCGAACAAAATCTGCATTTTCGCGTATGAATTTTATGTCTAACATCGAACCTCTCGATTATGAAACTCTGAACCTGATTGCACAATAGGGCGCCGAAGTCCCCTCGATACGGAATGTCAGCTTATTCTTGCCGCTTCCGAGTTTAACATCGAAAGTGCGCGCCTTTCCGGGGATAACCCCTCCGTCGTTTTCCCAAACCGATGTTCCGGAGATTGTCGTCTCCATCTTAATCCGTTTTGTTTCTTTGCCTTCCTGCTCGACTACGACAGTATAATGCTGTTTGCCCTTCATAGTTTCGCTGAAAGCGAGCCTCGACCAAAGAGTGAGCGTTCCGGAACCGGTATATTCGAAAACGACCGGCTTTTCGCGGGTTATCGTGTAATAGGTCGTCCGCGTGTCGCCTGTGATAAGCGAAAGCGACTCGCCGTAATTTGTTGGCGCGATTGAGCTTGTCTTTTTTGTGAGATTATTCATCCGGACGTAAATCACCCTGTCCGAACGCACCTCGATTGTCCGCTCGCCCTTGCCAAGCTTTATCCTCTGCCCGAATGCGCCGGTAACGGGCACCGGCTTCCCCTCTTCGATGCTGATAGTGTATTTATCGGATATAGTGCCCGTAAACTTAACATCCTTGTATTTTTGCCCGTCGATATATATCGTAAAAACCCTTTCCTTAGCCTCAGGCGACCTTACGAGAAGCCTCACTGTCCGCGGCCCGGTCGTTTTCCAAACAATTGGGTTCTTTTTATCGACCTCATGATAGGTCCATTTCGTCTTATCTCCCACAAGATGGCCTTTGTCTCCCGCTTTCGAAGGAGCCATCCAATCGGCCGCAAGTGCGCTAACCGCGATAAACAAACTCAACGCGATCATAGCGATCATCTTTGACAGTTTCATTTTTCCTCCAGTAATATTTAATTTACTATTCGTTGATTATATTTCACCATATTCTTCGAGTTTACGATACAAAGTCCGAAGGCCAATTCCGAGAATCTGCGCGGCACGCTTCTTATCGCCGGCAACATCCTTCAGAGTCTGCATAATCGCCTGTTTCTCCAAATCGCGTATCGGAATACCCGCCACATCAGACACCTGTATGCATCTTCGCCCTAAAAGAGCATCGGGCACATTCGAAAGTATGCTGTCGCCGCTAAAAATCGCCATTTGCTCGAGAGCATGCTTAAGCTCGCGGACATTCCCCGGCCAATCGTGCTCCATGAAAATTTCCATCGCGTCTTCCGAAAGCCCCTCGAATTTCCTACCAAGGCGCACGGAAAGCTTGCCGAGGAAATTGTCGATAAGCAAAGGTATATCTTCCCTCCGCTCGCGAAGAGGCGGAAGCGCAATCGTAACCACTCGAAGCCTATATAAAAGGTCGCCACGGAACTCTTTCATCTCGACCGCTTCGTCGAGGTTACGGTTCGTCGATGAAATAACCCGCAGATTTAGCTTCTTGGATTCGTGACCGCCAAGCCTCTCCACAGTGGCATTTTCGAGCACACGAAGAAGCTTGGGCTGAAGTCTCAACGGCACATCGCCGATCTCGTCGAGAACGATTGTCCCGCCGTCGGAAAGCTCGAATTTGCCCGGTCTGCTGTCCGTCGCACCCGTGAAAGCACCCTTCCGATAACCGAAAAGCTCGCTTTCCATAAGTGTTTCCGGAATAGCGGAGCAATTCACCTTCACCAATGGGCCTTCCGCGCGGCTCGAAAGCTTATGAATAGCGTCCGCGACAAGCTCTTTGCCTGTCCCGCTTTCGCCGGTAATCAGCACCGTGGAATCGATAGGCGCCGCCAGCCGAATCCGCTCAAAGACAGTCCTCATCGCGGCCGATTCGCCGATTATCCCCTCAAAAGAGGAACCTGAGAATATTATATCCTCGAGTTCCTTCTTGCGTTTCTCCATATGCGAAATTTCGAGAGCCTTATCCACAAGCGCTCGTATTCTGCGGATATCGACCGGTTTCGTTAGGTAATCGTATGCCCCCTGTTTCATCGCCGAAATCGCAGTATCCACAGAGCCATGACCGGTTACGAGGATTACTGTCGTTTTGCCGTCTTCCCTCGCTATTTGCAGAAGTTCAAGCCCGTCGATCTGCCCCGGAAGCATAAGGTCGGTTATCAGAAGATCGACATCGCCCTTTTCAAGCTTACGGACTCCCATCTCGCCGGTTTGTGCTGTGAGAATCTCTCTGCCGTCCGCCGCAAGAACCTCGGCCAAAGTCTCCAATTCCGCAGAGTCGTCCTCTACTATCAAGATTCTGTCTTTTTCGATATTATTCTCTGCCATAATCCTTCTTTTCTATTATCATTAATTATCTTCTCGGCAATGATACAGTGAAAGTTGTGCCCGCCCCAACTGTGCTTTCAACCCTTATACTTCCGCCATGATCCATCACAATTCGCCTGACAATCGCCAACCCGACACCAGTGCCATTCTCCTTGGTTGTTACATAAGGTTCGAAAATCTTGTCAAGCTTCTTCTTCTCGATTCCGCATCCGGTATCTTCCACCGCGATATGCACCCGCCGCGGCGTTTTCCATGCAGAAATAACGATGTTTCCGCCCCGAGGTGTCGCGTCGCGGGCGTTCAAAAGTAGATTTAGGAAAAGTTGCCGAAGCTGTTCCGAATCGCCGTGAACAGGCGGCAAATCCTCTTCAAGATTCACTTCGAGATGAATTCCCGCGCCCTCGACCTCCGGCCCGAAAAATTCCTCGATTTTTATCAGCAATTCACGAACATCGACCTTCTTCAGCGACAATTTCGGCGGCCTCGCAAACCGAAGAAAACTCGTCAAAATCCCGTCCAAACGAATAACCTCGTTGCGGACACGATGGATTTTTTTCACCACCGCTTCTTCCTTATCGACAAGTTGCTCCTCGAGCAGTTGAACATTCATGTTTATGGTGTTCAAAGGGTTACGAATTTCGTGCGCGAGGCTTCCCGCAATCTCCCCCAAATACACAAGCCTGCTCTGACGTTCCATCTCACCACGAAGAAACTTCACACGCCTTAGCATAACAATAGAATATGTAATAGCGACAGAAATCAACCCAATTGCCAGCGCGAAAAGTATCCCGAGAAGATTCCCCGCCGAATCGGTAACCTTAGCAAGCTCCGGCGTGAGACCCTCCTGAGGAATCCCCGCGTGAAGATAGCGGTTGTCGGGCATCATTACGACGATATCGTAAACCGGTATCCGTATATTAGCGCCGGTCAGCACGCGCGGAAAAATGCCGACATCATCGAATTTTGAGAAGGCCTTTGCCTCCTTCAATCCCATATTAAACACAACCCCGCCGTCCTTATCCGCCGCAACAAGGTAGATGAAGCCGTATTTTTCCATCGTTCGACTGATTCGTGCGCGGTCGTTCGGCGAGATAAACCCCTGATTTAGCCGGTCGGAGATAAGCTCCCCCATCTCGCGAGTGTCGGTTAGCGCTTCGGAAAGCGTCGCTTCGAGAAGCGTATTCGAGAAATCGGACAAGAAAAATTTGCTGATAATATATGCCGCCGCGACAACAATAAGAAAGATTATCGCCGCACGGATTGCGAGAGCAAGAAACCGTTTCCTGTCCTCGCGACGCATCAGACCTTCCCCATTATTGCATATGCGATGTGGGACACATGCACCGCGATTCGAGCCAAATCGTTGATTAGGTCGATATGAATAGCGCTTGTTTCGACAGAAAGTTTCACTCCGGCATGAAGCCTATCGATATGATTCCGGGTGAATCTTCGTTGCTTAACAACTAGTTCTTTTGTTGTTTCAATAATCTCGTGTGCAAGTTTTTCGTCGCGAAGGGGGATCGCATCCAAACCGCGCCGAAGTAGTGCTCGAATTTCATTGCTATATTCCTTAATCTCCGCCCAACCTTCGTCGGAAAAATAATAGCCCGCATCCATCCGCTTTTCCATATGCCGCGCGATGTCCTTGCTGATAACATCGGCGATATGCTCCAACTCCAAAGTGAAGCTTAAAAGCTGTCGCTCGATAACAGCCTCGGATTTTGACAGTTCAGATTCGTTGAGTTTTGTAAGATAATTTACAATATCCACCTGAAGCCTATCGACTTTGTCGTCGCGGGCGATAACATCGTAGAGTAGAGATTTGTCGTTTTGCCCAAGTGCAGTAAGTATATCCTCCATCATCGAAAGGACAATATCCCCTTGGCGCAAAACTTCTCTGGCCGCGCTCCCAAGAGCCGCAGGGGGATTCGAAAGCCATCGCGGATCGATATAAATCGGTCGGAAAAACTCCTCGCCGGCTTTTTTGGGAACAAGAACATTCGAAGCCGAAGTAAGAAGTTTCGACAACGGCAGGAAAATCACCGACATCGTCAGGGCAAAAAGAGTGTGGACATGCGCAATCTGGCGTGCCGGCGAATTCGAGAGGAAGACCGCGGCGTCGATGTAATAATCAGCCAAAATGAGAACCAAAACACCAACCGAAAGTCTCGACAAAAGCCCCGCGGTGGCCATTCGATAGCCGTTGGCCTTGCCCCGAGTCGCCCCCAAAAAGCCTATCCCGCTACTTCCGATATTCGCGCCGACAATAAATGGAATCGCCGCTTCGATGCCGATGATATCGCTAAAAGCCAAGGTCAAAAGGACTCCTAAGACAACGGCGCTGGATTGAAATGCAAATGTCAGCACCGCCGCGACAATCACCGCGAAAAAGGGTGTTTGCCGGAAAAAATCGACGGTCGCAGGGAAAAATGGCTCCTTAGAGAGCGGACCCGCACCGTTTGTGATAAGATGCATACCGAGAAAAACCAAACCGAATGAGAAGACAGCTTTGCCAATCTCCCTAACACGGCCGGAGGTCAAATCGAGAATCAAATAGCCGGCCAGAAGCATAGCGGGCGCCCACTCGTGGATGCGAAAGGCGAGAAGCTGGACGGTAAGCGTCGTTCCGACACCGGCGCCGAGGATGATGCTTATCGCCTCGTTCACGGCAAGAAGACCGGAATTCGCGAAGGCGACCAACATCAGCATAACAGCCCCCGAGGACTGCAAAGTCAGCGAAACGAGCATCCCGATGACAAATCCGCGAAGATTGCTCTTCGTTAGCTGGGTAATTATCATCTTCAAACCCGCGCCGGCAAAGTCCTCCAGAGATTTCGTTACCTTTTTGATGCCATAAAGAAAAAGTGCAACTCCGCCGAAAATCTCGAAAATCGAAAGTGTTATGTTAATCTCGTTTGCCATTCTGACAAATTTATATAATTATTAAGTTAATATCAAGTAATTTATGCTAATCTGTTGAAAATAAAAGAAATGCTTCGCAAACAGAGACTGGCATGGTCTGATTATTCAGTGTTACAAATTTGTAACACTGGTCGATTCGTTTAGTGTTGGCATTTGATGCAATTTTACACTAATACATGCAAATGTATTCGAATGTATTCAAATTTACACTAATCGAATACATTTGCATCGCTCTTGGAAGAATTGCACGAAGGAAAAAATCTGCTTCGGTCCCGACTATTTCATCAACACAACTCTTTGCACACTTCGAGTTTCCCCAGAGGTGCATCGGACAAAATAAACCCCGCTGGGAACATCCGCACGAGGAACCCAAAGCGCATTTCCGCCAGCAGAGGCATTCAGCGCGTCGATTTGCCTTCCGGAAAGGTCGAATATCTCGATTTTCGCGCTCATGGGTTTTTCGATTGTCAAAGCCGAATTGAAGGGGTTCGGATAAAGCGAGAATGCTGTTTCACGAGGCTTCGAGGCCGATACAACCGCCATCGGCTCGCCGGAGGAATAGGCATCGTAAATTCTCGCGGCGATTGTGTCTTGGAAATCGGAGCGTTGTGAGGCGCTTGGCGGGGTTGCCTCCCAACTTTCCAGAATCGAATTCACGGTGTCAAAGGCCCATTCCATCGTGGGAATTGTGAAATCGAGCACACCGGAATAGGAGGCGTCGAGCAAAAAACCTGTGTTCATGTAATATGAAGTGCTGTGGTCGAAAGCTGAATCGGATTTCGCCTGCGCAAGAACCCGCATCGGCGCAGATGAGCCGACAACCTGAGGCGGCTGATCATGCGCAGAGGGGAAAATCGGAATAGGTATCGAAAGGACAGGCTGACCGAAAAAGCACCACATTAGCGTGTTCTCCGGGTCGCCGCCGAGAAGAGCGCCCTGAGCCACACCGCAGGCGCGCGTGTTGTAGTTGCATATCGTTTGAACCGCCTGAAAAGCCCCCGTATTGACATATCCGGCGGGCATTCCGGGAAAACTTCCCGTCCACGGCAAAGGATACGGATCCTGCCCCGGATATAGGAGGTCGGAAACAACCATTTTCGAGATGAAAAGTGCGTCGAGGGAATCCCCCGCGATTGCCTCCGCCATTAGGTCGTAGGCACGCTCCATTCGGTTCTGCCCCACCCTGCGGTAATCTCCTATATATGAGAAATTCGCGCGAACGACTATCCCCAAAGTGTCGGCATTGTAACGGGCATAGATGGATGGCGAGCATTCGAAAATCGCGCCGTTGCCATATGCGTCGATGACCGCGTAATTGGCCTGAGTATTACGTCCGCCGCCGTTGGTCGCGATGAGAATCGCCTCGAAGTCGTCCACTGTGGTGCAGTTTTTAAGGGCGTAATTCATCATCGTGCCATTGGTAAGGCCGCTTCCCGAGCCGGTTACATTATACGCGGCGGACTGAACGATGGCGAAACCGACCTCGTTCGCGCCCATCCACGCTGTCGAGTTTCCGGGGGTGGAATTGCGGACATGGGCATGCTCGCTGGAGGGCGTATCCACGCGGTATTCGAGGTTCCACGAAGTTATATCGCGGTTTTTGAATACGATAGGCCTGCCGTCTGAAGTCGCGGTGCCCAGAGCGAGACCTATAGTGCATGCAAAAAGAGCCGGCGCGAGCAAGAGTAGGATGGATATATAATTCTGTTTTTTCATCTTTGGAAATACGGATAAACTAAATCATTCAATCATAATGAATAACGGCGAATTTTCAACTGCTTTCTTTGTTTGATTAGCTGGCATTTTCCGAAGGGAATCGTCATTCCAAAGATTGAAACAACGAGGGAAACTCTATCTTTTTTAAAAGGAGATCGCTTAAACAGCTATTTGATAGGTGTCAGAAAGATTTTGTCTTCTTTAAACTCGACATTGGTGGGGAACATTCGGCATGCCTCGGAGATATATCCTGCGAAAATCGCCGCAAGCTCGCCCCTTGCGATATGCGGTTCCGCGCGGTGGTCGAGCATTTCCAATGGTGTGATGGCCACCGAAATCAGCGAATCTCTGCGGAAACTCAGCTCGAGAATTCCGGAAATATTGTTCGTGTAATCGTATTGATCGAAGACAAAATTGCCCATCGAGTAGGCTATCAGGCCGTTTTTGTAAAACTCGACACCCTCCCAGCAGTGTGGATGATGCCCGAGGATAACATCGGCGCCGGAATCGACCATCGCACGCCCGAGCTGGATTTGGGCGTCGGTGGGATAAAGGAAATACTCCTCGCCCCAGTGGATATGCACGATTAGTATATCGCACAATGGACGTGTTTTCGCGATGGCCTCGAAAACCCATTCCGGGTAAGCCGGTGCGCAGGATGGGCGGTCTCTGCCGATGTAATTAGTCTTCGTGTCGTTGAAGGCGAGCCAACCGATACGTCTGCCTTTGACTTCAGTGAATGCGGGCAATAGCGATTGTTCGAGGTTTTTGCCGCCGCCGATTGGCGCGATTCCGGCGTCGCGCAGGAGTTCGAGGCAGTCGGTAAAGCATAGGAGGCCGTAGTCGAAGGAGTGGTTGTTCGCGACGGTAAGGACATCGAACCCCGCGCGGACAAGCTCCGGCAAGATTTTGGGATTCGCGCGGAAGGCATACATCTTGTCGAGACGCGCGCCGAGGTCGCTGATGGGGCTTTCGAGATTGCCGGTTGCGACATCGAAGGAATTAAGATAACCCGCAACGTTGGACAGGGGGCGGCCGTATCCAGTCGTGTCGATATGCCGCTGGACACCGCGGGCGAACATCATATCCCCAACCGCGGCGATGGTTATTGTTGTGTCGAAAACCTCGGAATACTCGATTGGCAACCGGTCATTCGACTGCTCGAAATAGTCGCAGGCTGTGAAAAACGCCGTCGAAACCGCTATTATAAAGAAAACAAATCTCATCAAAATGCCGAGGGGAGAAATTTCAAAATCAAAATGGCAAATGGCAAATCAAATCCGAATGACAAAGCTCGATTTTCGCCCGTTACCGAGTCCATCCACGCCGTTACCGACTCTATTTGCGACGTTACCGGGTCCATCCACGCGGTTACCGAGGCTATTGTTGTCGTTACCATATCCATTGTAGCGGTTACCTTCTCCATTGTAGCCGTTACCGGGGCCGTTGTTCTCTACAATGGAGTAGGTAACGCCTACAACGGTGCTGGTAACGCCTGCAATAGGATAAGTAACGCCTGAAATAAAGCTGATAACGCCGCATTTAATGTCGGTAACGTCGTTTTTGCGCATTATATGGGGAATTTCACCCATTTTAAGTTCTATTTCAAATACACGATTCGTTTCGATGTCGATTGTTCGGTCCCTGAGCCTGTCGAAGAGCCGATAGTCGCCCGGACGAGATAGACGCCGGAGGGGAGAGATTCATCCGGTTGCCAGATGCATTCTATGTCATTCCCGACCCCGATCGGGAATCCAGCGGGTTGTCGGGGGGGCTGGATTCCCGCTTTCGCGGGAATGACATCTATGCGCCGGCCATTGAGGTCGAATATTTCCACCGTAGGGGCTTGATTAATCAAACCCCTACAATCGAGGGTGATCCTTACCGCGGAATTGAAGGGGTTCGGGTAGGCGGAAATCTCGAAGAACGTCGGTTTTAGTGATTCGTTTTCTTCGATGCCTTCCCAATCGCCTGTGGTGTAAACAACAATCTCCCAATCGTTTCCAGCGCAATATGACGATATTAGGGAGTGGAATATTTCATCTCTGCCGTCACCGTTAAAATCCAAGACGGCAGTCTTACTATAACTGAACAAATACGAGGAGCAACCGAAAAGAGAATCGGAGATGTAAATTGCTTCCAAGCTATCCGATTGATCGAGAACATAAAACCTTCCGGATGTGCAAAGACGATAACTACCCGATTCGTTTTGTTTCGAGTAACAATATTCGCAAAGTAATTCTTCAATGCCGTCACCGGTTAAATCCTTTATGTCCGCGAGGTTCCAAACCATGGGAACTAAACTTGTATCATGTGCACAAAACACAGTTCTCAAATCGATTTCAGTTTCTTCGATGGAATCATCTAAGACCTCGATTTTGAAAAGCATAAAACTATCACACAGGTTCCATCTATGTTCGCCATAAATACTTGAATAAATTACATCCTTAATATCCATATGGACTACATCCAAATAATTCCGAAAACCATACCAATCCTCCAGCCCAGTAATAGTAATGCTGGATATTGTGTCAGCACTGGAGAGGGAATATCTAAACGTATTAAAAGTTAGAGTATCGCTGTAGTAGCCGATCTGATTAGATATAATAAGTTCGATTAAACCGTCCCCGTTTAAATCCGTTGCCTTTGTGTTTCCGCCGAAACTTTCCTCGCTTTCGGTTCCACTCCACTCTATAAAAGTAGTAGTATCCGGAGGATTGCCTCCGAAAACCAAGTAAACCTGTCCCTGACCACCCATGTCGTTCCATGGCGCTGAAATAGCGAAATCGCCATAACTATCTCCATCCCAATCGCCGACACCCGCTATTTGGGCACCAAATCCATGATACCAAAATGAATCTCCTGCAGACCAGGCCCAATCGGGTATAGTATCCATTAAGGCGCCACCAAAATATACCCATACTCTCCCTTTATTCCAGACGTGATCATAACCATA
This sequence comes from uncultured bacterium, assembly GCA_964459995.1. Lineage (GTDB taxonomy): Bacteria > UBP14 > UBA6098 > UBA6098 > UBA6098 > CAZSHG01. The sequence continues at coordinate 28,140 of CAYWOR010000003.1, forward strand.
TCCTGGCATTCCGATAGCAATGTCTTCCCAACCGTCTCCGTTTATATCCCCAATGTTTTCAATTGTCGATATAATCTTAAAATCTTCCGCATAAACCGATTCTTCCGGAAAATAATATTTCCACGAAGGCTCGAAGCGGCCTGTGGCATTACCCATATATAAGACTACCCTATATGGATAAGCAATATCACCGGAATTGAATCTATATGACACGCCTAAATCTTCATAACCGTCCTGGTTAATATCCCCAATATTCGAAATACAGCTTACTGAGGTATATTCCCATAAGCTATCAGGGAATGGCGGGCGAATCGTATCCACCGGCGTAATGTGAATGCTTTGCGCGAGGGCGCTTAAACACAGCACCAGGAGCATTATCAGGCTTAGTTTTATGAAGCGTTTTGTCATTTCGTCATTTGACATTCATCTGGCATTTAGGCTTGGGAATTCGAGTTTCCCTTACGGATAGATGTATTGAAACTCGAGGATATTGACGCTCTGTTTGCCGACTTGATAGGTGGCCTGCGTTTCGTGGTCGTAGCCCTCGAAATTCTGAAGTATCGAAAATCGGTATGCGAGAATCATCTCGCCATAGCCGCCGGGGGAGAAACTCCAATAGGGTTTGAGTGTGATTGCGCTTCCTCGGTAGGCGTCCCAGCTAATTTCATTGTCGGTGAATGTTCGCCCGAGTTCGACCTCGGTTTTTACAATCCAATCGACCGCAACACCGCTTCCCTGAAGCTCTTCGATGGGAAGCCCCAAATCGAGGCCGACAATGTGGCTCTGTAATTCGCCGGATACGGCATAGACCTTGCCGCGAAGGTATCGATAGCTAAGTCCGCCGTGGAAAAATGGCGGGACATGAACCTCTGCGCCGACCGAGGCGTCCCCGAGCGCGGCGAAATCGTCGGTGAATGGGAACATCCCGAGAAGGCGGATCGGAAAGGCGAACCATCCGCCATGGAAGCCGATTGTCGGGGTGAGGCGGAAACCCATTTCGGGCACGGGGAACCATGTAACTTTGCCGTCGGCGGAATCCAGCGGAAAAACCATCAGCGGGAAATGGATTAAAATCTCGCCGCGCAGGAATTTGTCCTGCAGAGAATCCGCTATCGCCGCTTGCAGAGAATCGGCGTTCACCGCGGAGAATAGCGACGGAGCGAGAATCAACATGGCGAGTATTATCAGTGTGTATCTCATAGTCGGATTTTTGATAACCTTTCCAGACCGATTTCGATGTCTTCGTCCGGCAGGGTGAGGGAGAATCGGACATAGCCCTCTCCACCCGCGCCCATTGCGCTTCCGGGCAGTATCACCACACCGGCTTCTTCGATAACCTTCTTCGCAAAATCAGCGCTGGTGTAGCTATGGGGGACTTTCGCCCAGACATAGAAGGTCGTCGGGGTCGGCAAAAGCTCCCATCCGAGGGATAGAAGGCCCTCGCGGAGTTTATCGACCCTGCGTTTGTAGATTTTTACTATGGGCGGGATTAAATCCGCAAAACCATCCAGCGCGGCGATTGCGGCTTGTTGGATTGGACGGTAAACGCCGGAGTCGATGTTCTTTTTTAGTGCGCCGAGAGCGGAGATGATTTCCGCGTTTCCAACTGCGAACCCGACGCGCCATCCGCACATGGAAAAGGGTTTGCTGAGCGAATGAATCTCGATTGCGACATCTTTGCCTCCCTGCGCGATTGGGCCGGTGGGGCGTTCGCCGTAGTAGATTTCGGCATATGCGGAATCGTTGACGAGGATGAAGCCCATTTTTCGGGCTTTTTCGATTGCTTCGCGCCAAAATTCGGCGGGGGCGTCCTGGCCAGTGGGGTTATTCGGGTAGTTGAGCCACAGGAGTTTTGTGCCCTCGGGAATTTCGTTCAGGTTGGGGAGGAAACCGAGTTCGGGGCGAAGCCTTATCGGGACGGCATTTCCGCCTGCGAAGACGATGCCCGCTTTGTAAACAGGATATCCGGGGTCGGGATAGCAGGCGATGTCCCCGGGATTCAGCACTGCTAAGGGCAGATGGGCGATTCCCTCTTTCGAGCCGATGAGGGCGAGGATTTCGGTGTCCGGATCGAGTTTGACATGCCAGCGGTTGAGAAAATATCGGACAGCGGCATTGCGGAATTCGGGGTCTCCGGAATAGTTTGGGTATTTGTGGGCGTCCTTTTCGTGAAGCCCCGCTACGAGAGCGCCCTGAATGTGCTTATCTGTGGGGATATCCGGGTCGCCGACTCCGAAATCGACAACGCGCATTTTTTTCTTCGCCTCGGTTTTCGCCCTGTCGATTTCTGCGAAGGGATATGCGAGGAAGGGTTTTAATCTGTCTGCAAATCTATCCATAGCGGATTAAAGCTATCCTTATCCTATTGTTTTTGCAAGGTTTTTTTGATATTGAGGGTTTTTCATATTTTTGAAAAAGAAAAAGTGAATGGGGCTTTTCGGGCGAATTTCCATTCTAAATGCGCTTTAGGGCGAACCTTATAAGTGCCCTCTCGAAAAAGGTGGGATTTTAGGTCGAATTTCCCCTTGACATTTATTTATCGTAACTTTATTTTCCGATGTTCAATTATGTTGAATCGATATATTGTATAATTTTTAACACTTAGCAAATAATAGCATCTTAACGGATAATAATTGAAACAAATCTATATGAAGGGCAAAGGAGATACTATGACACGAAAGGGAGCATGTCTCCTCCTTGCAATCATCGTGTTATCGAGTGTGGTTTTCGGCCAGACGGACGAGTATGCGCGTCGTAAGGCCGCTTCCGCGCCTCCTCGAGAGGAGAGGCTGACGGTTACACTTCACAACGACTCGATTGCGGTGAAAATCAACGACGAGACCGGCCAGTTCAGCATGGCGACCTGGCCCGACGAGCTGACTCTTCTTTATGGCTATGATTGGGCAAGCTACACTTCCGAAACCGTCCTCAATATCGACAATACCTCTACAGCGATGTATTTCAACGAGACTTGGATGACGGGTTATATCGGCGATGCGGCATCTTCAACTATTCCGTTCACTACCCACTCTGCCAGCGGGGATAGCAGTTATATCGAGGGCGGCTGGGTGGTCGATGATATACGGATGATTCAGAAGGTCATGCCGGTGTATCTCGAGCGCGGCGACGGCAAGATTTCTGGGAGCGTTTATATCGAATACCGTGTTACTAACCTCGGCTCGACATCTCATAATATAGGCGTCCGGCTTCAGATGGACACGATGATAGACGACAACGACCGTGCAAGATTGGCCACGATATATGGTTTCTCGGGCAGGGACGATGTTTTTATCGCACCGGATATACCCTCTACATGGTCGGCATATAAGGACACTTTGTCCGATGGCATGCCAAATCCTTCGAGCCTGAAAGCCACCGGCTATCTTTCTCCCGGCGGACTTGCCCCTCGCGCGGTAACACCGGACAGATTCGCGGTTGGCCAGTGGGGAACTTTCCGCGGTCTTACGAGTTGGTATTACACCTCGACCGGTAGCGGCTACACCGACAGCGCAGTGCTTATCTGGTGGGAGGACAACCTCGCTCCGGGCGATAGTGTCGTTTATGGCACATATTACGGCATCGGGCTTCCGGACTATACTCCTCCTGTGGCCGCACCTATTGCACCGACTCCGAATTCTTGGACAGCTTGCGCCGGAACGGATGTTGTCCTTCGCCTCGAAGACGATGAGACTATTAACGCCTCGACTATTGAACTCGAAGTCAACGGCGTAACATATAGGACCACCGACCCTCAGCTTACATGGCTTCCGACAGAGAATTTGCTAATTCACATTCCGCCGGTTGATTTTCCGAACGATGTGCCGGTGAATGTTACCCTTCATCCTGTTTCGGATTATGAGGGCAACGAGATGGAAGCCCCGATAAGCTGGACTTTCTATGTCGATTCGGAAGGCGCATATGTTACTGATATGTCGCCGGTTGGAGTCGGCGCGCCTGTTTCGCCGGTGCTTACCTGCAATATTTGGGATAACGAGACCGGTATCGATCCGGCTTCCTTCCTTATTAGCGTGGATGGTTCGATTTATTCGCCAGCCACTCCGGGAATGAGTTATAACGCCGCGACCGGCGATTTCACCTTCGACCTTGCAGAGGCGGGGATTTCATTCCCGGTCGGACATTCTGTCGTAGTTCAGGTCGCAAGGGCGGATGATCTTCCCGATACTTGCATGCCGAACCTTCCGCAACCCCATGTTTGGAGCTTTGTTACTTCCATACCTCCGGTTGCGGTTCTTATAACTCCGGGAAACAATGACACGACCACCTGCGAGGACGAGGAAATCCATATCGACCTCACCAGCGCGGGTGGGACGATAGACGCATCGAGCATCGAGCTTTGCATCAATGCCGATTGTTTCAGAATCGACGATCCGGAGCTGGAGCTTGTCCGCGACACGCTTTATTTCCGTCCGAGCGGATTATATACCTACAGCACCGGCCTCGTGATTATCACGCTTATGCCGGTTTCGGACACTCTCGGTGCGGTCGGCGATACATCGACATGGCAATTCTTCGTCGATTTGATTCCGCCGGTGATGAGCAATGCATCTCCGGTTAGCCCGCCGCAAATCACGGCGACGAGCTTCATAATCTCGATGGACATCACGGATAATATGCTTCCGGTGGATCATGAGAATCTTCAGATTCAGATAATCCACAATGGCAACCGTGACACCTCGGTAGTTTCAGGAAGCGCGGCATATGTTTCCTGGTCGGATCCGACCTTCAGTTTCAACTCGGCGGCTACCGGAATCGCATTTAATGACGGCGAATGGGTTACCGTAAGGCTTCTCGTTCGCGATTTTCCGCCACAGACATCGAGTTGTCCGGGGAATCTTCTCGATACGACCTTCACCTTCCAGCTTGCCGAAACCCCGTGCCGCAGAGGACCTAACCCGATAACTCCGGGGATTCTGGACGGCAAAAACGACGAGGTTATCTTCCAATTCCCGAATATGCGGAAAACCGGAATCGATGTTCATATACTAATTTACGACTTAAGAAACAACATGGTTGCTGACATCACCGAATCACAGGGGGGTGAGTGGCGTTGGAACGGCAGGGATACCGCCGGCCAATCGGTCGCCCAGGGGACTTACATCTATCTTGTTCGGGTAGATGATGAGACGGTGTGTAACGGGACCATCAGCGTCGCTCGATAGGAGGGATAGAGATGAAATTGAAGAATATCCTTACGATAGCGATAACGGTGGCCCTCCTTGCGACGGCGGCCATCGCGCAGGTTGACCAAATGGGCGCGAGACCCTTGGGAGCCGGCGGAGCATATACCGCTTTGGCCAAAGACGCCAACGCCCCGGTTTGGAACCCCGCCGCGATGGAGTCTTTCCGGAATTTGGCCTTCACTGCGAGTTATTCGCGGCTTTACCTCGGTGTCGATGATGACGGTTTGAACGAAGGTTTCGCCGGTTTCGTCAATCACCTTGGACTATACGGCAACGGCGGTAGCTACGGTATGTCCTTTTCGCAGTATTTCTCCGATGTTTACAGCCAGATGCATGTAACTTTGGGCTATGCGAAGCGTTTATATGGGCAAGCCGACGGCAACCATCTCGCTCTGGGTGCGAATTTCAAGCTGATCCGCAGTTCTTTCAACGAAGCTAATTTCTCCGACGATTTCGATATTACCGACGAAGTTTTCAGCAGTGGAAACGCCAGTATGGCCTATTCGGCGGATGTCGGTCTTATTTTCAGGCCGACGAATTGGCTTTCTATCGGCGCGACTGTCAAAGACGTGCTTCAGCCGGACATCTCTATTTCCGGCTCGGGCGGCGATATGGACCTCCAACCGATGACAGTCCGCGGTGGATTAGCGCTTCATTATAAGGGCTTCACCCCCACTGTCGATATCGAATACACGATGCGCGAGATAAACGGCGAATCTGATATGAAAATCCACGCCGGTCTCGAAAAGTGGCTTGGTAAAAGCTTCGGACTTCGCGGCGGACTCAACCGCGACGAAGCGGCGCTGGGATTGTCCTATGTCAAAATAGGCGAGCGTTTTGGATGGGGCATCGATTATGCGGCGCTTTATCCGGTGCTTAACGACCTCGGCGGCGAGTTCTTCACTACGCATAAAATTGCTGTGAACCTGACGCTCGATCCGCCTCCGCCCCCGATTCGCGATTTGGAACTTGTGGGCGGCAAGGTTGAAGTTACGCCCACTCGCAGTGTTATCGGTGACGTTCTCGAAATCCGCGCGGTTGTTGAAAATCGCGGCGAAATCGAAGAGCGAAACGTCCGCGTTTCTGTTTATTATCAGGACGATGCCGGAATGTGGCAGTTGGCGGTTCCGGTTGAAAGATACGATTTCGATGTCGCGGAAAGACGTCAGCTTTCGTGGAAATGGTCACCCCCTGCGAAGGGACGCTACACTATGTTCGTAGCGGTTGACGATAAAGGTGATCGCCTGCCAGATATCAACGGCAGAATTCCCGAAGAGGACGAGGACAACAATGTTGGAATGGGCGAATTCCAGGTCTTCCTCACTCCGGAAGGCATGATTTTCCCGCGCGACAGCAAGCTTACGGTTAGCAAACTTACGCTTTATCAAGAGGAAGAGCCGATCATCCCAATCGTTTTCTTCGAAGAGGGCAAATCGGATATCGATTCCCGCTATGACGATATGCTGAAGACGGTTGCTGAAAGACTCACGGATAACCCCGATGTCGTAATCAATATCCGCGGCTATTTCGACGAGCTAAAAGAGCCGGGCGATAACGCCGAACAGCTCGCTACTGCCCGCGGAAGAGCGGTCGGGAACAAGCTTATCGCTCTCGGCGCTCCGAGGGATAGGGTTGCGATAATCGAAACCGGCTACAATATGAGCAGGTCTCGTGTCGGGAATCCTTCGGAACAGGTTATTGCGAAGGACCAGAAGCTTATGATGGCCGAGAATAGGCGCGCAGAGCTTTCGGCGTGGTTCCCCTCCGGACGCGATTTTATCGCCGAGGTTCCGATGACTTCCACTACTTTGTCTGCGGAAGCGAAATCGGTGCTTAGCGGTTATATCGCGGCTATGCAAAGCCTTCTGAACTCGAACCCCGAGCTTGTGATACTCATCGAATCCTATCATAATGTCGATGATGTCAAACAGGGCGATGTTGCCTTTATGAAGGCCGCCGCAATCGGCAAGTATCTCAAAGCCCAGCTTGGCGAAGATTATGAAGAGCGCATTCGGATTCATGCTAACTTCCAGCCGGACACCGACCCCGATGTCGTGTTGGTTTTCCCGAACTCTGAGGGTGTTATCTGGAGACCGAAAATCGGCGACAGGGTGTTTACGGATTATCTTGTCGAGGGCAGGGAAGAGAACCTCGTGCAGGTGAATGCAACGGTCGATGCCGGCGTGGACAGCTTCGGAATCGTCATCGTCAACGATAAGGGCGATGTTGTGAGAATGCTTGCCGCCGGAAAGGGCGATATTCCCTCGGGACTCGCCTGGGATTGGCGCAATAATTCCGGCGAACTGTTGGACTTCGATCATAAATATTTCGCGCGCCTCGATGTGCGCGATAAGATGGGCGAAAGTTTCCTGACCTACTCCGATACGATGGAGATTCAGGTTTCGCGCCAGTCGAAGCGCATCGAGAGCCTCGTAATCGTGCTCTTTAGGTTCAATGAGGAAGTGCCGGCGTCGAAGTTCCTCGAAAGCCGCGTGGAGTATGTCGCGAGCAGGTTTATCGCCCGTGCCGAAGCCGGAAAAGCAAACCAGCAGATTACTGCGGTCGTTTCGGCGCACACCGACTCGATCGGCCCGGAATACGCGAATATTCAGCTTTCAAATGCCAGAGCGAACCGCGAGCTGAACAATCTGCGCCGTTATATGATGTATCTACTCGATATGACGGATCAGGCACAGCTCGATAAATGGCTTACCGATCATAATGTCTCGCTTAAGGCCAAAGGCCACGGTGAAGGCAAGCCATACGAAATACTCAGGTGGACAGGAAGCACGGTCGAGCGTGTTCTTTTGGGCGAAAACGCCACTCCGGAAGGCAGGACGGTTAACCGTCGAGTGCTTTTGGAGCTTGAAACGGTTCGCACAAACTAACATCGCAATATAAGTGAAAAGGGCGGCCTTTCGGGGCCGCCTTTTTTTGTGATCTATGCCGCGCCGCTGGGATTTTTGTGTTATATAGTGGCCGATAAGGTCTTTTCGCGGCTCGAAAGTTTTGGTTTTCGAGGTATTCCCGAAAAATAGCCCGCATATTTGGAATCGCGCTAATACATCTTGATATTTCCGCAAAAAAGGTTAGAATTCGCTCTATGTCGAAAGTTGCCGGACATATCATAGAGATATTTGGCGATTATCTCCGTCATATCAAGAATTTCCGCCGGAATGTCAAATTGCTCATTCTGAGCCACATTCTCTATTCGACTGCGATAGGCGTATTCGGGGTTTTCTTCAATGTCTATCTCAAGAAGGGCGGGTTTCAGGAGGATTTCATCGGGGTGCTATCGTCTATCGGGACATTCACCACTGTGCTGGTGGCGATTCCTGCGGGTATTTACGTCTCGAAAATCGGCCCGAAAAAGGCAATATTATACGCACTGCCGATAATTATCGCGTCTTCGGCGATATCGAGTTTGACATTGATACCGGCGATTCTAATTACGCTGGCCGTCCTTTCCGGCGGCGCGAATATGATGTTCAATGCGGCGTTCAACCCCTGCCTTACGGCGAATTCCTTGCCTGAAAACCGTCATTATGTTTTTTCGCTTTCATGGGGACTTCTAAATCTCTCTGGCGTTGTTGGCGCACTTGCTGGCGGTTTTGTGCCCGATTTGCTGGGAGATTGGTTTGGTTTCAGCGAGTTTGTTTCGCTTCGTGTAACGTTGTTTTCCGCCGGGATTTTGGCCTTTTCGGGGTTCATTCCTTTGCTTCGCCTCGATGAGGGCATAAGATGTGAGCCGCCGAAGTTTCCAAAGTGGGGCTTAGATTTCAGCGACAAAGAGAGTGTGCGGATTTTCTCGAAATTTGTGATTTTGAACTTGATAATCGGCCTTGGTGCGGGTTTTAGCGTGCCCTTTATGAATATCTATTTTTCGAGCGAATTCGGATTGAAGCCTACCATTATCGGTTATATTTTTTCCGGTGCGGCGGCGATAACCGGCTTTGCGACTTTCGCGTCGCCTTTACTCGTGAAAAAATTCGGCAAACTCAGAGCGATGATAATTCCTCAGACTATCTCATTGCCATTTATACTATTACTTGCTCACTCGAAAGCGGCATGGCTGGCGGTCGCGGCCTTTTGGATTAGAGGTTCGCTAATGAACGCCGCTAATCCGGTGATGAATCAGATTGTGATGGAGCAGTCGAAAGAGGAGAAACGTCCACTGATACAGAATCTTATGAGTCTTTCGTGGAATATCGCATGGGCGAGTTCTGTTGCGGTTTCGGGGTTTATAATAAAAAACAGGGGCTACATGATCCCCTTCTATATAACTTTCTTCATCTATATATTCTATGTTTTCACGCTCTACATTTTGTTGCGCGGCGATGTTTCCCTCGCCCGTCCAACGAAAGTCGAAACTTCGGATTAGACTCGAACTTTGTCTTTGTTTGTGAAAATGCCGATAACATAAAGAATAATCGTTATCGCCAATAGGACCACAACGGGCCCTCCGAGTCGCCAAAATCCGCCGCCGTGCGCCATATACCAATGCCCAAGCTCACGGAACCCCTGTATTAGGAAAGATGCGACGAAACATATCGCAAGATACTTGAAAATGTGTCTTCCTATCGGTTCGAAGGCGAGAATTCCTGTGAGCATTACGAGCAGATCGACGACGAATAAACGCACTTTAGGTGGGACTTTGCCGGCGATAAGCACCTCGATTACCCCTACCCAAAAGGCCGCAATAATAAATTGTAACCAATAGATATGAATTTTGCGGATATGCTTGGCGGTCATTCGAATAGCTCCCTCAGCCTATCGAAAAAGCCTTCATGCTCGCTCTCGGTGGCGTGTTCGGAATCGAATTTGCGGAGTTGCTCGAACAGCTTTTTTTCTTCTTTGGAGAGCTTTTTCGGAGTTTGGATGTAAACTGTAACTATCAAATCGCCATAGCCGCCGTCGAGATATGGCATCCCTTTTCCTTTCAATCTGAAAGAGGTTCCGAACTGGGTTCCAGCGGGAATTTTAACCTTTGCGGTTGCACCGTCGATTGTCGGCACTTCGATATCGTCGCCGAGTGCGGCTGTCGAGAAACTGATTGGAAGGTTGAATAGTAAATCCGCGTTCTTTCCTACAGACTCCACGGGTCGGCGGAATTTCTCGTGGGGTTTGACCTTGACATAGACGACCAAATCCCCCGACGGACCGCCGAATAGCCCCGCGTTGCCCATTCCCTGAATCACGCGGTAGTTGCCATGGTCGGCGCCGGCTGGGATTTCGACAACTATCCTTTCGGAAGTTTGGGAACGGCCTTCGCCGCGGCACTTGGGGCAATGTCGGCTCGCTATTTTGCCTGTGCCGCCGCAATCGGGACATTGCGCTACCTGAGTGAAGCTTCCAAGCAATGTCGAGCGCAGGACATGACGAACTCCTCTACCATGGCAAGCCGGGCAATTGCGGATGTCGGCATCAGGAGGGATGCCTGTCCCGCCGCATTCTTCGCAGGGTGCCATTCTTCTGTATTCGACAACACGTGAAACGCCTTCATAAAGCTCTTCGAGGCTAAGCTCAAGCTCGTAATGCAGGTTTTTGCCCTTTGTGCGGCGGTTCGCGCCCGAGCTATTGCCGGTTATGACTTCTGTGAACAGCCGCATCGCTTCGGATAGACCGAAATCCATGAAATCGAAACCCATACCACCGACGCCGCTACCATTCATCGAGCCGAACATGTCATAACGCTGACGTTTCTCCGGGTCAGAGAGGACAGCATAGGCCTCCGAAAGCTCTTTGAAACGAACTTCTGCGTCGGGGTTGTTCGGGTTGGCATCCGGATGGAATTGTTTGGCTTTCGTTCGATATGCGCGTTTAATCTCCTCCGCGGAAGCATCCCGCGCGACACCGAGTATCTCGTAGGGGTTCATTTAGGAATCGCTATCTTTCGCTTTGCCGACAATTACTCTCGCCGGACGGACAAGCCGTTCGCCGCGTTTGTAGCCCTTTTGCAGGACTTCGACTACTTTGTCGTCGTCGTCGCAGGGTATCACACTAACCGCTTCGTGAACATTGGGGTCGAAACATTCGCCGAGAGGGCATATTTCGGTTATCTTTTCAGCTTCGAGCATGTCCAGAAGCTGTTTGTGGATCAACTCGATCCCCTCTATGACGGTATCTCTATCCACATCGTCTTTGGTGGATTCGAGAGCGCGCTCGAAATTGTCCAAAATCAAGAGAATGCGGTGAAGAAGGGCATCCTGAGCGAGGCTGACCATCTCATCGAAGACTCTATTCTGCCGCTTTTTGTAGTTATCGAACTCCGCCGCGAGCCGCAGATATTTGTCTTTGTAGTCTTCGGCTTCGGCGCGATATTCTTCAATCTGCGCGATAAGGTTTTCGATTGTCGAATCGCCCTCTGAATTTTCGTCGTCCGGGATTTCTATTTCGATTTCATTCAGTCTATCTTCCGAATCCATATCTTCCTCCCTATTATCCAAAGGCCTTGCTGAGCGATTTGCACGCGCAAGTCAGAATTCCAATTGTCCGGGAATAGTCCATTCGCGGCGGTCCGATAATGCTCGCAACGCCCACATCGCCACCGATATCGTATCTTCCGCAAACAATCGCAACGCCATCTATCGCTCTGCTTATGCGAACTCCGGAAATCGCGTTCGGCTCCTGCACGGATACAACACTTACAAGCTCTGCGGGATATTCTATAAGTTTCATCACTGAGCGAAGGCGTGAGAAGTCCTGAAATTCAGGCTGTTCGAGCAGTTCGGTTGCGCCATGGTAATGAAGGCGTCCAGTAAGGCCGTAGCTAAAGACGGCGTCGGCCATATCAACGATAGTTGTGATGAAAGTATCTCTCAGCGAAAGCACGTCCTCGAGGCGCTCGCGGATTGTTTTTCGTATTTCGTCTAGCGGCAGGCCGAAAAGGCGCCGGTTTATAATCGACACGACATAGGAGAGCCTTCCGCGATCGATTTCCCTGTCTATATCGAGGACGACCGAGCGGGAGACACCGTTAATCATTGTGATTATCAGTGCGACCCTTCCGCCGCCGAGGTAATGTGGGGCGATGCTGTGTAGTCTAAGTTCTCCTCCGGCCGGCGAAACAATTATTCCAAGCTGATGTGTTAATTGCGCCAGCACTCTCGCCATGCTCTCGAGCATCTCGAAAAAATCGCGGCCGCCTTTTTCAACAATCGAATTAATGGCGTGGATTTCGGCCTCGCTGAGTGTCGAAATCTCCATAAGGTAATCAACATAGTATCGATAACCGCTGTCGGTGGGGACTCTTCCGGCGCTGGTGTGCGGCTTGGCGATAAGACCTGCCTCCTCCAACTCCGCGAGAGTGTTCCGAACACTCGCCGAGGACAGCTTAACGGGAATCATCTCGGTGATTCTGCCGCTTCCGACCGGTGCGGCGGTTCGAATATGCTCGTCGAGCAGTGCTTTCAGAACGAGCTTTTGCCTATTTGACAGTTCGATTTGCATAAATGGTCAAAAAGGGGGCTTTCGCCCCCTTGGGAGATTAATACATTCCGCCCATTCCGCCGCCGCCGGGCATCTGCGGTTCAGGTTTCTCTTCGGGAATCTCGGTAATGAGACATTCCGTCGTGAGCAACAATGCTGAAATAGACACAGCGTTCTGAAGTGCGATTCTGACAACCTTGGTTGGGTCGATAACGCCGTCGGCAAAGAGATCGCCGTATTCGAGGGACTCGGCATTAAACCCGAAGGGACCTTCGCCCTCTCTGACTTTGTTTACAACCACGCCGCCGTCATGGCCCGCATTTGTGGCGATCTGGCGAAGGGGTTCGTCCATGGCCTTTTTGAGGATACGAATCGCGACACCTGCATCGCCCTCGAAGGCGAGCTGATCGAGCACCGCAGAAGCGCGGATAAGCGCTACGCCGCCGCCGGGAACTATACCTTCCTCGACAGCCGCTCTGGTGGCATGAAGCGCGTCCTCGACTCTGGCTTTTCTTTCTTTCATTTCGGTTTCGGTGGCCGCTCCGACCTTGATAACAGCGACTCCGCCGGCAAGTTTCGCAAGCCTTTCCTGAAGCTTCTCGCGGTCATAATCGGAGGTCGATTTGTCGATCGCGGCCTTGATTTCTTTGATTCTGCCCTGAATCTCATCTTTCGCGCCGGCACCTTCGACTATGATAGTATTATCTTTGTCGATAGTAACGCGTTTGGCCTTTCCGAGGTCTTCGACTCTTGTGTTTTCGAGTTTGAACCCAAGCTCTTCGGAGATGACCTTTCCGCCGGTTAGAACGGCGATGTCCTGAAGCATTTGCTTTCTGCGATCGCCATAACCGGGGGCTTTGACGGCGGCGCATCTGACAGTTCCGCGAAGCTTATTGACAACGAGCATTGCAAGGGCCTCGCCCTCGATGTCCTCGGCGATGATGAGCAGGGGCTGTCCTCTCTGCGCGACCTTCTCGAGAATTGGAAGGATGTCCTTCATATTCGAGACCTTTTTGTCGTGGATGAGGATAAGCGCGTCTTCGAGATCGGCTTCCATCGACTCGGAATCGGTGATGAAATAGGGCGAAAGATAGCCGCGGTCAAACTGCATTCCCTCGACGATTTCGAGGGTCGTTTCGGTGCCTTTGGCTTCTTCGATTGTGATGACGCCATCTTTGCCGACTTTGTCCATCGCGTCTGCGATGAGGTCGCCGATAACTTTGTCGTTATTTGCCGAGATTGTGCCGACCTGAGCGATCTCCGAGGAGCTTTTCACCTCGACGGAAAGTTCCTGAAGTCTGTCCACAACTGCGCCTGTGGCGGCTTCGAGACCACGGCGGAGTGCCATGGGGTTCACGCCGGCCGTAACATTCTTGATGCCTTCGAGGAATATAGCTTCGGCGAGAACCGTTGCGGTAGTGGTTCCGTCACCCGCTATGTCGCTGGTTTTCGAGGCTACTTCTTTGACGAGCTGTGCGCCCATATTCTCGAATGGATTCTCCAGCTCGATCTCTTTTGCGACCGTAACACCGTCTTTGGTGATATTCGGTGCGCCCCATTTTTTGTCGATGACGACGTTTCTTCCGCGTGGGCCGAGAGTGGCTTTTACGGCGCGGGCTAATTTGCTAACTCCCGTTTTTAGAAGATCACGGGCATTGGATGAGTATTCTAACTGCTTTGCCATTTCGTTTCTCCTTCACTACTCGATTATCGCGAGAATATCGGACTCGCCCATTATGAGGTATTTTTGGTCGTCGATTTCGATTTCGGTTCCGGCGTATTTGCGGAAAAGAACCTTATCTCCGGTTTTGACGACGAGGGCGATGGTTTCGCCGTTATCGTTGACTTTTCCCTTTCCTACAGCGATGATTTCGCCCTCCTGGGGCCTTTCCTTCGCGGCAGTGTCCGGAATGAAGATTCCGCCTTTTGTTTTCTCCTGTTCTTCGGCGGGTTTCACGAGCACTCGATCTGCGAGCGGCTTGATTTTCATCTTTCCTCCTTGGTTTTTATTTGTTGTTAGTTGTTGATTATTAATCGATTATGTTCTTTTTAGCACTCATGCATTTCGAGTGCCAAAACAAGCGACAATATATTCACAAAACGAATTCTCGCAAGTGGATTTTTCATTTTTTTCCTAAAAAATCGACTTCGGCATAAATTTCGCTTCTATTTTCAAGACAAAAAGTATCTTGCGATTTTTTTCGCTTGACCTGTGCAGATTTGATAATTATTATTAGTTGTTAAATATGGATAAATACAATTTTCAAATAATCCCGCCCCACTCAGGCAATGTTAAGCGGTTTTCGCTCAATGATAAGCATCTTAAGTGGCTGATAGGCGGGGTCGGCGCCTTTTTATTGCTGAACATCCTCTTCTTTGGATTCAGCATGTTTTTCTGGTTCAAATACAGCGATGAAGCCATTTCTAAAGTCGAAAACGACAAACTCGCCAATCAACTCGAATACACCGCAACCCTCGTAGATTCCCTCGAAAAAACCCTAACTCGATATTCCGGCCTTTCACGTGAGGTTAGGGATTACGCCGATCTTCCGCCGGTTTGCCAAACACAGCTCGCATACGGTATCGGCGGCCCTCAGCTTCCCCATAACGATCATGAGCCTCTTCTGGTGGCGAGGTCGAGATTTATCACCTACAAGCTCGATTCGCTTATTCATGCGGCAGAGATCGAACACCGCGCACTTCTCGAAACCCAGAAAGAGTTCGAGAAGAACAAAAAGCGATTCGCGCAAACCCCTTCTATTCGCCCGATGCGCGGATATATCAGCTCAGGTTTTGGGAAGCGGCTCGATCCTTTCACAGGCGTTTGGAAAATGCACGAGGGCATCGATATTTGCGCACCGAAGGGCACACCGGTTTACGCCACCGCCGACGGCAGGGTGAAATTCGCCGGATGGTATCATGGTTATGGCAAAACGGTGCGAATCGATCATACCTATTACGAAACCAAATATGGCCATTTGGAAGATATTAAAGTCCAACACGGCCAGAAGGTCAAACGCGGCGATTTAATCGGCACCTGCGGAAAAACAGGCTACACAACCGGTGTCCATCTTCATTATGAGGTCTTAGTTTCGGGGCGGCCGGTGGATCCGATGCAATACATCTATCCGGATGTCGTTGTCGATTAGCCGAAGCTATTCTTCCTTTAACTCATCGATCCATTTTCTGACTTCATCATTTCGGAAGGCAATGTTGCGTAGAGCGATTTCGTAGAGATCCAACGCTTTATCTATTCTGCCCAATTCCTCATAAATCACCCCGGCGAGAAGATCCGCAAGGAACATGCGCTGGTTAATCTGACGGGTTTTGATGAAAAGTTCCGCCGCAAGCTCTTTATTGCCGAGATCGTATTCGGCGAGGGCAAGATTATAAACCGCCCAGAAATTTCTCGGATCGGCAAAAAGTGCAATTTCAAATTGCTCCTTTGCCTCTTGCGGTCTATTCAGAAGATACAATAATGCGCCTTTGTAAACATATAAATTGGGGTCAACTTCCTCGTTTATAAGCGAATCGACGAACTCGAGGCCGTATTCCCATAATTCGGGATTCTCCAGTATTTGGGATAACTTCACAGAGGATTGCCATCGAGGGGGAAGTGCGTCGATGCGTCCGAAGCTTTGTGCGATGGATGTCAGAACGGACTCGGCGTAAACATATTCACCATAGGCGAGGGCATCATAATAGGGTAAAAGAGTTCGTTCGGTTGTCAATTTGATTGGCGAACCGCCTGAAAAAGTCCCAATCGAACCTTCAGGAAAGAGAACTTTGATGTCAAAATCTGCCTCGCCATGATAAAAGGGTGAAAATTGCCCCATTTCTGCTGAAAGTTCGAAAGCTCCGTATTTAGAGACAAGTGAATCCCCCGGTGCGATGTAAATGCTTCCGAAAAGTTTTCGGAGTTCTTCTGGATTATCCAATGCAACACCTGTCTGAATCTCGCGCCCAAAAGCAACATTCGCGCCAATTGAAAGGATTATCGCATCGGAACCATAGCTGTGACCGACCTTAATGGTGTAGTTATGTCGCCATCCCCCCTCGGAGTGTGCGTTTCCGACATTGAAGTTCAGAACTGCGGCGTTCATAGCGCTCGGCGCGGCACTTTTGCCATATCGGGAATATCTGAAGGCTTCGAAGGCTCTATCGCGAGTTCTCGCTCTTCCGGTTTTTATGTATTCCATTGTGAGGACAATCCCCAAATCCTCATAAATAGACTTTCTGCTATCGGCGTCGGCGTCGGGAAGTGCTTTTCTAAGCATTGTCGAGGCTTGATCGAAAGCGCCTCTTCGCGCTAAAAGCAGGGCATAATCCCCCATCGCACGATAATCCCTTGGGTTGATTTTCAGATGGTGGTTGAAGAGCGATTCTGGAATATGAAAGCATGTCGACAGACTCAGAATTCTCGCCAAATCGGCGTTGAAGGTTTCCTCCATGCCCTTATCGAAATGAGCGATATAAACATACAAAATCGAGGTAATCTGGTCACGATTCTCGTAGGTCGAGCCGATGAGTTCGGACAGATCCGCCGGAACGCCAAGATCGTCGTAGTAATACTTTGCGGCGGCTTCAGCGGAAATAAGAAACCGATGAGAACATATCCCATCGGTAACATCGATTAGCGGCTGTGCAAAAAGGGGGGCTATAAATAACAGCCCCCCCATAAGGATTGTAAGTAAGGTCGATTTATTTTGGGGTATAGGCATTATCCCATGCGCCCTTGAGGATTTCGACCGCACTCTTTCCGGCGACATAGACAGTAGCGTCCGGGCCGCTTCCGACCTGTCCCATCGCGACCGGAGCTTCGACTTCCCTCGAAACAAGACCAATCGGCTTGAAATCGTTTGTGTATTTGTAAACGAAGTTGGAGACGTAATCCGCAACGTATATGAAGCCGTCTTTATCGAGGTAGATTGCTGTCGGGCTTCTCTGCTCGGGTAGCTCGATTTCACCGACCAGCGAACCGGTCATTGTGAACACGAAAACCTTGCCGAGAACGAGATCGGTAACAAGAAGATTGTTGTCCGATGAGCGATATGCGATTCCCATAGGGTGTTCGAGGACATCGGTGCCGAAATTATTACGGTAGTTCACGCCCTCGAAATAGACAACGCGCTTGTTTCCGGAATCGACGATAAAGTATTTTCCCTCGTGGGAAACCGCGCCGGCGGGTCTGACCAGCCTTGCGCCGCCGTAGGATTCGCCATCGACCGCGATAGGTTGGACATCGTTGCCATCGGTAGTGGTCAGTTTGACCTGACCGCGCCTGCCATCGACGACGAGCAAATAATCGCCGTCGATCGCCATACCGGTAACCGCGGCTACTTTGATTTTCTCGTAGGGGATCGAACCAATAAGCCCGCCGCCCGGTTCGCGTCTGAAAATAGCGCGTTTTTGATTGTTCGCTAAAACCACCTGATTATCGGTTGTTGCAACCGCCATCGGTTCCTGCGAATCGCTAAGCGAGGAGCTTCTGACGTAGCGCACGGCCTTTTTCAACGTGATATGAACATCCTGCTCTTCGGTGATCGAAAGCGATTCGGAGAACTTATAATACCCTTTCATATCGACGACAATATCATGACTCGCACGGCTCAAAGTCGCCTTATATCTATCCGAGCCGACCTTTTCCGCAAGATTTTCATCGCCGTCGATAACGAGTTTGTGGTCGCCGCTGATTGGTTTGCCATCGGTTCCGAGGATAACGAATTCGATCGAAATCGTGGTTTTTGGGGGGCCGTCCGGGATAAGATTATCGACTGGGAAGAGTGTCTTGCCGTCGGAAATCTTCTGCCACATAAGCATGGCTTCGGTTCTAAGCTCGTCCATCTGTGCCTTGGCGTCTGCGAGAGATTCGTAGGTAATCGGCGAGCCGATGGGAACCAAACCGCCGGATTGCGGGGGAACATTACCGGCGCAATCGAGCCTGTCGAACACCGCCTGCGCTTTGAGATGCCATGTGTCGCTTCTGGGCGTGCTCGCAGTAACTTTCTTCAGATAAGTGCCTCTGGTAACACAGTTGGAGTTGGCCATACCGTAAACGTAGGCCGGTCTGACATATCTGTCCTTCAAGGCGTTAAGAGCGCTCTGGGCGAGGTCGCGTTCTTCGATATTGTAATATCCGATACCGACAGCATAGCTCGCTTCGACATTCAACGGGGACTCGACACCATTGAGGACCGCCTTGGCGTCGTTCATAGTTTTTGTAGCATCACTGCGCGATTCGAGGGCGGTGGCTTGCTTAATCAATGCAACACCGGCGAGGAATTTTGCTTCGTTGCGCATATTCTGCGCGACACTGCCGTTATCGCCGACATATTTGAACAAACCATGCGCAAGTCCCACATCGCGAAGCCTTGCCTGGCCTGCCTCGCGGTTTGCCTTTTCGAGGAAATATCGTCCGAAGTTAAGATAGGCCTTGGCATCCTTCGGAAGTTCAAGATCGGTCATTCTTAAACGGGTAATGACTCTATTGATATCGCTTGTTCCGCTTGTGAGACCTTCCTGCACCTCGATAATCTGAATTCTCACCTGCGCTTGGTCAACAATCTCCTGAGGAAGATATTTGAAATATGCGCCCGAGCTGGAAGTCAAAGCCTGATATGACGCTTTCGCTTCTTGAAGCATCGGGGCAAGTTCTTTCAATGTGGCTTCCCAGAATATACATTCCGCCTCGCGGAATTTTGCATCGGCGCGAATGATAGCATCACGAGTGGAGCTTCCGGCTTTGCTGAGCACATTGGCGAACTGGGCAGAGGCTTGGGGGTAGTTATTGGCTTGTTCGAGAGCCTCGATATATCTAATCCACCCAATCCAGTAGTTCGCCATAAGCGATTGATTAGCAAGAGGTTGCCAGTTTCTGACGGCGGCGGCGCTAAGGTCGATTCTGCCGGAGAAATACTGCAGAAGAATCGTGTTCGCCGCAATAATATCGCGTTCGGTAGCCCACTGTCCCGATGCCGAAAGATCCGCGATACCACCTTGCACTGCAATAAGTTCGCTTGTCTCGCCGGCGGCGCCTTGGGCTATCATAGTATTATAAAGGCTGAATGTAACGTAGGGTTTGACATCCGCCCAAGCGCCAATAGAGCTTTGTGCGGCTTTTATCCTCGCCACAGCCGTTTTCAATTCACTGCTGATAACATCGTCACGGGACTGATTAGAGAGCTTTTTCTCGTCCCATTCTTCGGGATGCACCTGCATATAGAGGCGGGCGAGGTAGTAATGTGCTTCACCCTCCATCAACCTCGACATGACAGCGATATATTCGTTTTTCGCGTCGTTAAGCTCTGCGAAATATTCCGCGGCAGAAGTGAGATCGCTCTTCGACGATTTCTGCTCGGAAACATCGAAAAGCTTTATAACACCGCGCATAAACAGCGAATATGCGGAAAGGTATCTTGCCTGTTCGATTTCGGGAGCCATCTCGGATTTAGCATCGGCGAGAGCGGGGTCTTCAAGGAAATCACGGAAATCGCCAAAAGCTTCGCTAAGCTTACGAACCTTAATGTTCTCAGCCTTGGCGAACTGGTATTGCCTAAAAGAAGACAATCCTCTGCGGTATTTGCAGTCGAGATAAAATCTTCCGAGTCTTTCGGTGCTAACGAAGGCATTAGCGGCTTCGGCGAAAGCTTCGGAGGCTTGCTGGAGAATATCGGAATCTTCGGCAAGCTTGCCCCAATAGTATTTTGCAAGTCCGCGGAAATATTTTGCCTGCGCCTCTTCGCTGGGCGGAACGATTCCGGAGAGAAATTCATCGGCGAGTCTTGCGGCATCTTGAAAATACCTGATAGCCTGATCCTTATTTCCGGCCTTAATCGCGTCCGCACCGGCTTCATAGGCGGCATTTATCGACCCGATATTTGCCTGTGCCGAACCGAAACTCGAAACAGGTGCAGAGGTTGCAACAGCGGGTTCTTCGGTCATCTCAACATCATCTACCGTCTCAGCCGGAGCCTCAGGTTCATCGGTCTCCTGAGCGATGAGAACAGCACCGATAAGAATAAGGAATATCAGTGCGATTTTGAAAATGTCTCTCATCTTTGCCTCTTTCGTTATATTTCGTTTACTTTTTTGTAAAATAACTTCTTCAAAATGCGCCCGCCCATTAAGACGGGCGCTTGTGGTTATCTTATTTCATCCATTACGATTCTGTTGAACCCATAGGCCGCGACCATGTCTCTGGCTTCCCCGAAACGGGGCATGCTTTGATTTGGAACGCGGTCAGCGAGTGAAGCACCGGTCAGATCGACCGAGATTCTGCTTCTCGCCATCTCGACCTTGACTTTGACTCTTCCAAAGCCCCATCGAGTATAGGTCCAGCTCTTGATAATGGCGATCACTTCGTTGTCGAAAGCGGGATCGAGTGTGTTCGACTCGATTGTAACGCCGATAACAGAGCTTTTAACATTGAATGACACGACGAGTGGTTGTTCCACAACGCCGTATTTCTGCTGTAATTGGTTGAAATCGATATATTGAGTCGCATTACCGACTTTGAAGATCGGCTCGGGCGGTGGCTGATATTTGATAACGATGTTACCGTAGCCGCCGCGGAAGATGATCTTCGGACCTTCTGCTGTCTCGATAAAGCTTTCGCCCTCTGCACCCGTCTTACATCCGGTGGATGAGATAATAAGGGGCAGGATGAGTATCGAGCATAGCATTATGCCTATCAATCTACGCCCTGTCACCTACCTCACCTCCCTGATGTCGGCACGAAGAGTTCCCAATGGGCCGTCGAGCCATGCTATTTTCGAAATGCCCAGATTATAAAGGACGGAATGAACCTTAACAACCTCGCCGTAGGGAGTTTCCCTCGACGCTCTAAGAATGACCTTGACATCCTGCTGGTTGAAAGCCTCCTGGAATTTCGTCTTAAGATTGGCTTCGGTAAGCCACAATCCCTTATTGTTCGCCACCGTGATAATGCTCTCGAGGGCGTAAGGGTCGTTCAAGAAACGGCGGCTTTTCTCGATGTCGTTCTTATAGAACTCCGCCGCGGCGGGGGTTCCATCGAGAAGAAGATAGCCGTATTGATCGCCCTTAAAGGGGATTTTGATTATCTGAACAAGATGCGAAACTTCGGAACTTCCTTGGCTCGGTGTAGCTAACGACATGTTACCTTCGACCTGCGGAGCAGATTTGACCGAGGGCAGAATACTCATAGTAACGATGAAGAATATCATCAATTGGAAGATGATATCGATCATCGGGGTAAGGTCTTGTTTTTCTAGATCTTCCTGGACTCTCATATCTTACCCTCCTCTCGTCTCTCTTGCAAGTTTAGCGAATCTGAAGAACACCTGATTGATTCTCAGCTCTTCTTCATCGTGGTAACACAGGTTCATAACATCGAGCACGTAACCATAAGGCATATTTTTCGTAGCGCGCATTTCTACTCTGGGAAGAGGTTCGCCGAACATACGGCTATCGCTCATTCTTTTTTCGAGTCTCGAATATGCAACATCCCAGGAGAAAGGACCTGCAGAACGCGAGGAGTCCTTTTTTGCATCTTCGACGGTCGGAATTTGGTTTGTGAGCAGATAAACGGCTAAATCGCCTTTTACCTGATCATCAGCATCATCCGTCACATGAATGAGCAATATACCCTCAGAAATGCTGAGCGCTTCGCCAAGGTCTGTCATACCGGGCAAATCGGGCAGGTTCTCCTGCTCTTCACCTTCCTGAGCCGCAGAGGACTGCTGTTGAACCGTCCCCAAGGCCATAGTAACCATGAAGAAGATCAGCAATTGGAAGATGATATCGATCATGGAGGTCCAGTCGGCACTCGGGATCGAATCCCCTCTTGGCTTTGCCATGGTAGTCCTCCTTGAACTATGCCCTATTTAGAATCTCGATTAATACTTCTTCCCACTTCGAGTAGATCATGTCTGCTTTTCCGCGGTAGTAGTAATACATGAGCATGAACGGGATACCGAACATAAGTCCTAAAATTGTGGTGATGAGCGCCTGCTGAATACCGCCGGCGAGTTTCTCCACTGTTTCTGCCATCTGGGCATCGGGATTTTCCCTCAGCTGAGCCTGAATACCCATGAATGCGTTCTGGATACCCTGCACTGTTCCGAATAGACCAAGCAT
The DNA here is from genome assembly GCA_964459995.1 of uncultured bacterium. Lineage (GTDB taxonomy): Bacteria > UBP14 > UBA6098 > UBA6098 > UBA6098 > CAZSHG01. Next base: position 50,885 of record CAYWOR010000003.1, read on the forward strand.
AGGCTCGATAGAACCAAGCGCCCAGAAAGCATTAATAGTCCAGCCTTTGACCTCATCGATCTCTTTATAGGCTGTATTTTCAGTCGCACGGTCCATTTCCTGGCTTGCCCACCAGTTATTCCGGTTAGCACGCTGATTTTCGAGTGCCGCAAGAAGAACTCTTGGGAAAGGATACTCGAGCGGCTTTTTCTTCAGCTTGATTCCGGGAACACCGTTTTTGCAGACATCGATAGCCTGTTCGATCGCGGGAAGCCCTTCCTCGATCCACATGCGCTTCTTAACTTCCTCTTGCTCCTGCATGGAAGCTTTTATGAAAGCCTCGGTTGACTCCCACTGGCTCGCATCCTGAACCATGGAGGCCATGGCGCGAGACCAGTATTTGGCAACCTCGCGAGCATAGACATTTCCCTTCTCCGAAAGATGGTCGGTTTTACCAACCGTATCAAAGGGAAGCGCGGAATAAAGGAAACCGGGCTTGTTCGGCGGGAAAACATTCGCTAAGCGAAGCTTCCACCATGTAATCGGCCATAGAATAAATATTCCGACGATACCGAAGGCGATGATGAAATAGGTTTGCCATCCTCCGTATTTGAGGAAGAATTTCACCCAATAGAACAGGTTTTCTTCCTGTTGGCCAGCGCCTTTAGTAGGTTTTTCATGCCTATAAACCGTTCCGGCGGCGAAATCGTCGCGGTAGTTCATGGGCGCATTCACAAGCCTAACCCTTGCAACATAGAACTGCTCGAAATTCAATCCGCGAATCGAGCCGCTCAAGTCCGAGGTTTCTTCTGATTTGAAGATGTTATTAAATGAGGAATCGGTTGAAACTTCGATGCGATAGGTAAAATCTACTGTTGCGGCATCGACCGGTTCCCAATCACCATAGGTGGTTCCTCTGCGGTCTCTGGCCTTTTTCTGGTAGAGCTCCCATTGCATATTAAGGCCGAAACCCTCTTCCGTCTTTTCAAACTCAGCTGTCGAAGTATGAAGCCAGAGCGAGTCCAGCTCTCCGATAGCCGCCTGAGTTTGAACAGGCGTGAAAATCGCGATAATCGCGAGCAATGCAGTGAGCATCGTTGATGTTGCGATGCACCTGATGTTCATTTGCTCCTCCTTGATCCTTTTATTAATTAGGTTTACCATTATAATTAGATATTATCTCTTCTCACACGCATTCTCTGTGCGTTTTCAGTGTCGCCAAGTTCTTCGTAGCAGATTGCGGCTTTCTCGGCGGCCTCTTTGCGTCTCGAAACTTCAACATCGGGGTAGAAAATCAAGACATCAAGATAAAGCCCCAAAGCTCTGCGGATTTTCGCCGCGTCGCCGCCTGCGGTATTGAAGATAAGGTCGGCAAGAAGAATAGTCGCGTCGTCGGCGACATTGTTGTCTTTGTATTTCGGGAACATAGGATAGGACAACCTGTTTCCGGCCTCATCATAGAATCCTGCGGCATAATTATTGACGAGATTCTCGAGATTATTTATGGCTTCCGCCTTATTCGAGTCTCTCATCAGAAGCGCGCTACGATAAAGTGCGAGAACCTTAACAGGTGAATCTCCGCTTCTTCCCGCTATGTTCTTATACGCCGTGAGAGCTTCTTCGGTCTCGCCCAGTTCTTCCTGAGTTCTGGCAAGGTCGAACTGAAGACGGACATCATATTGGACGCTGTCTCCACCCGCCGAGATTAAGTTCTCGATAAGCCGTTTGGTTTCGTTATCGAAACTGCGAGCCATGCGGGTTTCAGCATACATATAGTGGGTTTTCTGGTTGAATATCGTCCGTGCAAGCGTGTCCGTAACAACAACGATAGGCCAATCCGAACCATATTTGCCGTAGTAGGCTTCATTGAAGAACGGGTAAATATCGCCTAATCTCGGATCCGTCTCCATCGTTCCATAAGTCTCGTCGCGGAAACGGCACATGCCGTAGATAAGATTGGCTTTTGCGCCTGTGAATCCACGTTTGGACATATGCGGCTCGATAGAGGACAACTGCGCACAGGGGTCGCCATCGATGTCATCGAGCTTGGTCATTTCTTCGCCGAGAACAGTGAGCGAGACTCTGGCGTAGTTCATCCCGAGCGGGTTCATCGCGCCGCCGGCGTAATCGAGTCTCGGGTAGGTTCCCGCGACCTTTCCGGCGATGTTGTCAATCATGAATCCGAGGCCGAAAGTAACCTCCGGTTTCATAACATCGAAACCGGCACGGAAAAGTAGCCAGCTATATGTATATTCTGCGCCGATACGGGGCGATATTCCTCTTCCAGAGACCATCTCGCCGTCGGCGGTAACATACAAATCGCGAAGAAGACGGTAACCAAGACCCGCGCGAATCGTCATAGGATAGGGTTCTCCGGCGATTTCGCCGGCACCGAGGTTCTGCACCACAAGCGCCGCGCGGTATTTGAACATGATATCCTTCGAGATAATACCGACATCGAATCCGCCCAAACCAGCGGCTGATTCGTCGCCCATGTTCTTCATCACATATTTGCCGCTGAGACCGGCATAGAATTTATTCTGGGCAAAAGCACGTCCCCAACCAAGGATAACGGCTGATTCGCCCCACGAGAATTCTTCGGTCGTGCGGTTGAACTCGTCGCGTCCGTCGATTTTATTGACGCCCTCGTTGGCGAAACCGATGCCGAATCCGCCGAGATTCTTGATGGGAATGGCGAAACTGCCATACTCGAGACGACTATCGACATAGCCCTGAGCGTGCATGAGGTGCAATTCCCATCTTCCGAGTTTTCCGAGTCCGGCGGGGTTCCACGCGAGGCCGTCGCCGCCGGTGGGCATAACTGTGTATGCGCGCCCCATGGCGAAACTTCTCGCGCCGATACCGCTACGGAGAAGCTCTCCGGCCTGTCCGGCACTGCCATCCTGCGCGAAAGCCGCGCAAGCCATTAGGGTAAGTATCAGAGTTGCAAGAGCTATTCTATTCATGGCTTCTCTCATCTTACTCACCCCCTTTCCAGACTGCTATCTTGCGTTTGAAGATCTCTCCTCCCGACTCGACCACCGCGATATAAACACCGCTTGCGATCTTATCCCCCTGTCCGTTTTTGCCGTCCCAGAGGATATCGAGGGCTTTGCTATTCGGTTCCGCGGCTTTGGTCGTTCTCCAGACGAGGTTGCCGTAGTTATCGTAAACGCTAACTTCGACCGATTCTCCCGCGCCAATTCCCTTCACCCTAATGAATGTCGGTTCGATATCCGGATTGAAGGGGTTCGGGAAGTTCGAGATTGTCAATTCATCGAGATCGATCACTATCGAGGGCTGTTTTATCTGAACAGCGGCATTTTCGGCTCTGTCCAGAAGTTTCGCCCAAAATCTGCGTGCATCCTGACGGATTGCTCCGGACGGTTCCAAACCTTCCGGAATATAGGGTTCGCGGCTGACTTCATAGGTCGTCCATCCGATAGAACCGCCAGCCGTTATCGAATCGAAATCGCAACGAACCGCGTTTACTGTGAAAGCGGGGTCTTCTGCGATGAATATCGAGCCGATTGTGTAGTTATCGCTACAACCGGTGGCTTTCAGGCCAATTATGAAGTTCTCGGTATAGTTCGGATCGCCGGTTTCGAGGTCGAAGGCGATGATATTGCCCACTGTAGGCGGCTGTGTATCGAGAATGATAGAATCGACCTCTATTTTCGATGTGCTCGTGCCGAAACGAACCTGAGCGTAAACAAATTTCATTCCGTTAACGCTCGACCCAAGCCTGAAATAGCCTTCCTGAGTGTAGGGCATCCAGCTTCCGAGGCCTGTGGGAGACTCGCCGAATCTCATCTCGGTGGGCGGATTTGCGATGTCGATCTTTGTCATCACCGTAAGTTCGCCGCAGTATTCGGCGTCGTCCGTGTCATTGGAATCGACAACGGTGAACCCGAAGGAGATGGTGTCCGGAATAACCAGAAGGTCGGCGGTTTTCATCTCGCTGGGGTTTCCGGCAGAGTCTATCGCCACGACATTGAGCGCATAGTGGACATCGGGGATGAGAATTTCTGCGAGTTCCGTGGGGAATGCCGCAAAGAAAATCTCCGGATTGTCCGTATCCCAGCTGTCGTCGTAAACCGTGCAGTGAGTATTTCCGAGAACCTGCCAGCAAACCTTCCAGAGGAATCCCGGAGCCGGGTCGTCCACAAAGTGGATCGGCAGATAGCTGGGTCTCGGCGTGGTTATGCTGTCGGTCATGGTTGTGTCGTAAAAGTCGAGGAAATGGAAATCGGGGGGCTGTGTATCATAGCCACCGTTTATCGTGATCATACTGTTCGGGTCGAAGGGATTGCCCCAATTTCCCGCGCTATCGCGAAGCTTTGCGGTGATATCTTTCCTGCCTTCGCTGTCGGTATCCATAATCAGCGGAATGCTATCGGTTCTGAAAGCGAGGCTAACCGCGCCCTCGTCGGCATCGATGTTGTAATCCATCGCCTGCCAAAGGCTAAGGTCGATACCGCCGGAGAAACGCATACTGTCAGTTCCGCAACCTGCATCCCAAGCGTCGGGAATCTGGGCGAAGACATAAGGCTCGTTCGACCAACCCAAAGCGGCTTGGAAGACTGTCGGGAAGTTGTCCGCCGAGGTTGTGTCCCAAATCTCGAATCCTTCCACCATCTCCGGTGCGGTCTGATCGAGATAGATAGTATCGACATCCATCGGACTAACAATAAGACTAACCGAAAGGAGCCAGCCATAGACTATCTTTTCGCCTTCACCCTCACTGAGAGTATAAGAAACCGTTTCCGAATAATCGAGCCAAAGAGGATCGGTGGGAAGCGGATCTACTCCGAGTGTCTCGGTAAGAATATATTTCGCCGCGGGTGTGCTTCCGCTCGGAACATGGAGAATAGCGCTGACATTGCGCTCGTTCGTGCATTCGGTGTTCCGAGGATCGCTGTCGGTATCATAGAGGGTGAGCTGAAGATCCATCCTCTTATTGTAAACAATCTGATTCTGCGCGACAGAGGAGATATTTCCCGCGCGGTCCATAAAGGCGGCGTAAACCGTCTTGATACCGCCGGTGCTCGTATCGGTTAGTGTATATGAGTTTCCTACCTCGTGATATCTCATACGTCTAACGCGAATTTCGCCGGGGTATGCTCCGAGATTCTCGAAGATTGCAATATAATAAGGTTCTCTGACGCCGTCATGCCCGAAGGACTTGACTACGATCTCAGGGTCGTCGGTGTATGACATCGACGACATCTCGTTATCCCAAAGCTGAATAGAATCCAACACCGGAATATGTGTATCGAGAGTAACTCCAAAGGCATCGGGAATAATTTCGGATGACCAGTTGCCCGCCGAGTCCTGAATCGAACCCCAAACTTCGTATGTTCCCTGAGGCTCCGGCAGATTGAAATTAACTATATGAGGAGTGGGGAATCCGCCGGTATCGAGCATCAATGTGTCGCCGAGAGTGAGCTTATAATGGTAGATTCCAGTTCCGGGATGTAAGGGGTCGCCACCGGAATCGGTCGGGTTTAGGAAACTGGCTTTGACCAAACGATTATTAGTCCAACCTGTATCCGCGACATCAGCCGGAATACTCGGTTCGAGAGCGGTTGAGATGTCCACGACATTGAAAATTCCGATTCTCGGCGGTTGAATATCGAGTTCGATTGCCGCAGTATCGGGGGCTGTATAAATGCCACCGCCATATTCGGCCGCACCGCGAACAGTGATAGTGTGCCAACCGTCGATTCTGTCGAGAACGCCGTAGATGGTTACCACAGTATCAGCGCCGGGGGGATCCGGAACCCAGAAGAAGGTATCCGGCGGTGTCAGCATAGAACTTCCGTCCCAAACAAGAATCGAGTCGATGCCATCGCCATAGCGGATAGTTATCTCGACTAAAGTAGTATCGGTATATCTTCCGGTTGTGTCCGGGCCGTCGATGTCCTTCATGCGGAGGATTTCAACGAATTTATTCCCTGTAACATACCTAATGGAATCGCGGGCATCGACGCTAACATTGCCCGCACTGTCGCGAACAACGGCGTAGAGGGTCATCCAATCGAGATTCGAGAAGCCTGTGAATGTGTATGTATAGCTTCCGCTAATTGGCAACCAATCCGCCTCGCCTATCGAGTTCAGATTCGCGATGTTCTGAGTGAAATAGATTCCGCTGACTGTTCCGCCGGCGGGATCGACATTCGCAATAACATCGACCGTCAAAGAAGTCGTAGTATCTGAAGACATACCCGGTGTAAGTCTATTGCGAAGCTCGATGGGCGAGAAAAGCATCGGCGCTTGAGTGTCGAGTTTTATCTGTCCCTGACGCTGATTCGAGACATTTCCCGCACGATCGATAAGTCGGAGATAGGCGTCGCGAATTCCATCGGGGCCGGGAGCTGAAGTCCAGAAGTATGGTTCGGCACCGAAAGTGAAATCGTCGAGGTCCGCAGTGAAAGAGCTATTCGAAGCCGCTTCAAGCGTGGCGATGCCGCTGGCGTAACTATCGCGAGGAGGATCGTTAGGCGATAGAGCCTGAACTCGAACGACTGTCTCATTAGTCCATCCGGTCATCGCGGGGACATCGTAACGATGCGAAATTGTCGTTGTATCTACAACAACAACACCGTTAAAGGTCGGAATCTCGGTATCGACATTGATAACCCAATCCCAGCCGGTTTTTCTCTCGATATTACCGGCAGAATCCTGAAGTGTCGAACGAAGATTGTAAACACCATTCACTGTCGGAGTAAAGGAGAAGAAGCTATCGACATCCATTCTGCCGTAGAAGAACAGCGTGTCGATAAAGTGCGAATGCCCCGTGCCGTGGTCGGTATCGAGATAAGCGGCGTAAACTCCGCTGTAAGTATCGCTTCCGGTGAAGCGAATATCGATTCCGCCGGGCCAGCCATTATAATATAAAGGAAGAGGAATGGTGTCTATCATGCTGGAGGGGTCTTCGTCGTCGATGCGCGTCCAAGCCATGTGATAATGGGTTCCGACTCCGGGCACTATCCCGTTGCCGAGGCTGTCCCATCCGGCGACGTAGAAATAGTATTCGCCATCGCCCCATGCGACATCCGAATCGAAAATGAATCTTCCCTCGTAGTAAACTATAGTATCTGCGGCCAATGCCGGAACATTCCGGCCATACCGCACCCAGTCGTCACCGATATTGGCTTTGTAATAAAGAACCGCGCTGTCGATACCCAAGCAGACATAATCCTGCACACGATAATTCAACGAACAAATGCTTGTGCTCGTCCATGTGGGGATTGTGTTAATCCATGCTGAGGGTGGAGCGGCATCCTGAGTGCTACAATAGGTTATCGACCAAGGGGAGAACCCGTAGGAGGGGCCATCCAACCAGCGATAACGAACTTTGTAGCAGTAACGGACACCGGAGACCAGCGGGTCATCGGCGGGACCGAGGTCACCGGAGCCCACCGGATATGCATAGGGCACTCCGAAGGTATCCCCCCAGTCTTCGGCGACATCTTCCATCATAAAAATGGAGATATGCGCCGGGCCGAGAGTATCCGGAATATCCGGCCAGTCAGGCATTCCCGATTCGGTTTGCATAACCCATATTTCCCACGCAGTAGTGATTCCCGGCACCGATGGCGGCGGGCTCCACTTCAGTGTGTTGGTATATCCGGCAGTGAAAGCCGGTTCGGGCGTGAGTATAGGCGGTGCTTGAGCCAATGCCGCCCCTGCGATTACTATCATGAGTAACCACACGGTTTTTGATGCAATATTTAATCTCAAGGCTCGCTCCTTATTTGAAATAGTCATTTCTTCGAACCTCGTATTACTTTAAGAGAAGCATGCGTCGAGTCTCGACGAAGCTTCCCGCTGTCATTCTACATAGATAGAGGCCGCCGGGCATTTCCCGACCATAATCATCGACCCCGTGCCATCTAACACTGTGTCTGCCGGCTTCATATTCGCCATCTGCGAGCCTTGCTACAGACCTTCCGGTAATATCGAACACCTCGATTCTGACATTCGAGGCCTCGGGTATCGAGAAAGGCACCTCGCAAGTCGGGTTGAAGGGGTTCGGGAAAACCGGATCGAGAGCGTAACTGCTCGGAAGCGCGCCGCCGGAGATTATTTTCGCTGTTCCTATAACTTCGGCGTATCCGATTGAACGCATATCGATTGTTTTTCCATTTGCAATTAGGGTAAGTCCGGCCTGAGGAACCGCTTCCGGGTTCCAGCTGAGCACAGTTTGTCTCGGAAGAACAATCTCCCATTCGCCATCGGGACGGATACTGCGCGAGTAGGTCAAGAAACGATCCTCGATGAGAGCCGGCGCGATTTCGCCATAGGGCGATGCCGGCGGCTCTGGCATATCGAATCTATCCAAACCTATTTTCGCGTAATTTGAATGGCCGATGGTAAGAATTTTGTCATTAGCCGCAAGTTGAAGCTCCCAATCGATGAAAATATCATCCGGAGCGAATTTTGTGGCGGCCATTCCGGGTTCGCTGTAGAAGTCGCCGGCACCATGAGCGAGAAGCCAGTAGCCATGACCACTTTCGAGTGCATCGCTGGCAAAATAGCTCTGAACTGCTGGATTCCAGCCCCAAAGTAAACCATCGGTTGTGAATGTGTATCCCATCGGAACTGTGTCGTAAGCCGCGCCGACAGTCCACCAGCCCCACTCGTCGAAGCTTTCATCGATTCGAGTAATCGGAATACCGGTGATTATAAAATCTGCCGGGTCGCGAAGAACAACCCAGTATGCCTTTCCGGGAATGAGGTTGGTAACATCCTCATAGGAACCTGTGTAATGGTTCCATTGGAATACTCCCTCGTTGCCGGGGAAGAGGACATGGCGATTCGTATTGCCCGGAATAACCGGCAAGCTGACGAGGTTCCATCCACCAAGACAGTGCACCGTGAAGCTCGTCATTATAATTTCGGGAATTCTATATTCGAAGACTGTTGACCAGCCGCTGTGGTTGTTCGGCGATCTCGTGTCGCGGGAATACATTGTGAAATAATGGCGAACACCGCCGATAAGGTCTTCGATCGGGAAGGTCGATCTCGTGCCTGTGCCGACATTGACCTCGACACGAAGAAGCGGGTCGGGCGACCATAGACCTGTCAAACTTGCCGAATGGCGAAGAGTGTAGCGGTTGGTGATATGCCCCGGCCCCGGATCCGCCCAATAGATTGTGAAGGAATCGAGATAGGGGCTGACAATAACCGTGTCGATTTCCGGCGCAAGCGGCGGATGGAAATTCAATCCCTCAGGACCGGGAAGCGTCGGGAAGAAGCCCTGCGCGCCGGTGAAGTTGTGATGCCCGAGGGCATCGTAGGGGACGATTGTATAGACATTGTTATGCCAGTTATCGCCGGTTGTGGGCGAAAGATCGGTGTATTCGCCTGTGTGCGGGGCAAGATCGGCTATTGGGGTTCCAAGAGTGCCGACTGCGTCCGAGCGATAGACCTTGACGCCCTGAAAACCGATTCCGGCGTCGGAAATCGAATCGGCGAACCACGTAATTCTGATTTTAACCTGATCGACACCGGTTGCCATCGAATGCATATTAACAACTCCGGCGGCATTCGGCGGTGTGTTGTCGAAAGTGGTGCTCAGAGTTGGAACTCCCCAATCGGAATAGTTAAGATTGCCGTCGATGAATCTTGCACGGAAATAATATGTATTCTCGTGGCCGCTGTAGAATGTGAATTTGAGCGTATCGAATCCTGCGCAGGAAGCAAGTCCCGTGTTTTCGTAACGCCAAACCGGCAATCCAAGCGCAGGCTCCATAATTGCCATCGGGCCGGTCGAGTTATATCCGATGCTGAAATCGGCGCTTCTCGCCCACTCGATTATAACCGATTCGGCATCGCAATGTGTTGTGTCGATGAACATCACGACGATGCTGTCGGTAACATATTCAGGAAAATCGAGAGCGATTGGCCACGGTGCACCGACACCTTTATCGACACATGCGGTATCTATCTGGCCGCCGATATAGGGGCATGTGAACCAGCTGACATTTCCCGCCGAATCGAAGGGGCAAACGATATAATAATAGCATGCCCTATCCTCGAGATCGATAATCGAATCGGTCGGGCCGTCATCTTGGAACTGATAATGAGGCGACGAGGTTGTATTCAGAGGATAAGTCCAGAGTATGTAATCTTCGAAAGCCGCCGCCCAGCCGATAGTCGGGTCTGTGCCGGCATCGATAACAGCTCCCCATTCGGTATCGGGAACGCGGAATAGATAGTAGCCTTTTGTGCCGGAACCACAGTCATTCTCAGGATAATGTGTAAAATTCACGAGAATGCCGAATTCACCGAGCGAGGTTGCCGTAATCGATTCCGGGCAACCGGGCGGGCGGTTGTCGTTCGTGGACATCACTCTGAAGGATGTCAAATCCGTCCATCCATGAGTATCTCTTCCTATTTCGCGGACTCTCGCGCTAAAAGCGTAGGTCTGGCAGGTATCCGTATTCCAGAAATAATAGGAATTCGTTGTCCATTCGGAAAAATCGGAAAGGGTGGTATCGATTGTGGGAACGCCCTCGACAATATCTACAATTGTCTTGCGGTATTGATATTCGAGATCGGACCTTCCCGCGCAAAGCGTGTTGTCGATTCTAACCGTAATTCCGCTTCCGGTATGATAGCGCGGTAGCACCTGAAGATAGGAACATGGCGGGGTAGTGGGCATCGACTGAGCTTTTCCGATGATGGTATTATTCTCGGATCTGCGAATCCATCCGGCTTTATCCACGGGAACGATTTTGTAGAAATAGCGGACACCGACAGTAACGGCGTAATCGCGGTAAGTGTATCCCGGAGCGCCTGTTTCCCAAACTGTTGCACGAGGCACCATATCGTCGGTGATGTAGTTGAGTTCCCATTCGTTCAGTGCGCGGTAAACGAGATAATAATAGACTCCCGATCCGCTGTCCGTGCCCCTCGTCCACTTTACGTCGATATATGGCGTCGGCACACTGGCACCATAGGCCATATACTCGACAGCTACCCTGTTAGGGCGATATAAGTCGTGCATAAGCCAAAGTGTTTCGCGTGATTCAACGCTATCGGAACCAGCCTTTGCGGCGGCGGTGTAGGCGAAAATTTGACCGTCTCCGCCACCGTCTATCGAAACGCTGTCTGCGGAAAGCCATCCGGTTGCGACATCGGGCGATGTCTCGCCGAGCGGTGTCCGATAGAATTTGTAAACAGCGCCCGATGTCGGAGCGAGCATCCTTAACGGCGCGGAATCACCCTTCACGAAACCCTGAAGGATAACCGACCCGCCATAAAGAGTGTCTCCGACCAATCCATAACCGGTGCGAATAAGCTCCGCACTTAAGGGCTGGGACATGGCCGCGCCTGCTGTCAGCAACGACAAAACCAGGAGCGCCAATCCGATCGTTCTATGATATCGGCTCATTCAAGCCCCCTTCCTCCGGCCTTTCGGCCCTCATATATATTTTGCTTTTTGTTTCTATCATCATGATAAACCTTTTAATTAAAAGTCCATTCAATAAATGTCAAGGCATATTCTCCATTTCAGGGTCAATTTCTGCCGAATATTCGTCGGTTTTAACTGCCGCAACCGGCGGTGTAAGAACTCTCAAAAGCGCCATATAATCTCCGGCCAAAGCGTTAAACTCGGCCATGTATTTAGATTTGACCGGCGGGCCGTCGGGGAAAGCGTAATTAAGCGGGTTCACATATTGCCCGTTAACACGCACTCGATAATCCAAATGCGGTCCGGTCGAAAGACCGGTGCTTCCGACATATCCAATCAACTGCCCCTGTTTGACACGGCTTCCTTTGCGGATGCCCTTCGCATAACCTTTGAGGTGTCCATAGCAAGTTACAATTTTTCCGCCGGTATGGCTTATCTCGATATAATTACCGAAACCGCCCTTCCATCCGGCGAAGATAACCGTGCCGTCACCGGAAGCGGAAACCGGCGTTCCAGCCGGTGCGGCATAATCGACGCCGAGATGTGGACGCGAGACTTTCAAAATCGGGTGGTATCTGTTATGCGTAAAATGGCTCGAAATCCGGCGATAGGTCAGAGGAGTTCGCAACAAGGCCTTTTTCGTGTTTTTGCCGGCGAGGGTATAGTATCCATGCGTGCTTTCAGGGTCCATATAATAGATACCGCCGAAGGTCTTCTCCCCCATCATATATTGTGCCGCTCTGACTCTTCCGACACGGATTACCTCATCACCAAAACGGTATTCTTCGAACATAATCGCGAAACGCTGGCCGTCGCGGGTTTCGGTGAGGAAGTCCACATCGAAGGAAAGAATGTCCGTGAATCTCAAAATTGCCTCTGCAGGCACGCCCAGCGAGGCCATCGACTCCCAAAGCGTCGATTTGACCTCGCCTTTGACAGCTCGAAGCGTATAAGCCAACGGGATTGTATCCTTCGTGGCGGTAAGAGAATCGTCCACGCGGCGGACAACATAGTGCTCCCATGGCGATCTTTCGAGATTGAAACATTTAAGTTTGCCGGCACAATCGAGATCGACGGTGATAATATCCCCCGGCTGAACCTTGCGAACATCAAAAACATCTCCGAGTCCGAGATTAATATCGTGAACCACTCGCGGGCTAATTCCGGCCTCTGTGAGAGCGATATAAAGCGATTCGTTGCGCTTTATCGAACCGTTCCATCTGCAAACCGGATCGAAAGCGAAATTACCGTCGAGAGAGCTGACAGGCATTGCCTCGGCGCGAGGGACAATAAGTTGAATCGCTATAAATACGACAAGACCTCCGCCCAGTATTATGCTGGGCCATTTAAGATAGGTCTTAAGGCCGGAGAGCTTCGCAAATAACCCGGAGTTCGCCGTCCGGCTTCGAGTTGCGCGATATTTAACTACTCGTCTGTGACTCACCTGTTTTCCTCAAAAACAACAATGTCAAAAACCCAAAGCTCGGTGTCGCGAGCTTTCCAAGCATCAGAAAAAAGGCCGGCGCTAAGGCAAACACGCCCGATGATATCCTCTTTCTTCAAGGACAAGTCCATTTCGGAAGGAAAGACCTTCGCCGAAATATTTCCACGGATTAACCAAATGCCGTGACGACCGGGGACAAAGTCGTCTATTCTATTGATCCTCTTAAGATTATAGAAAATATACAACCTGAGCCGAATCTCATCCAACTGGTATTTGTCGATAGGCTTGAAGCGAGGATCATTGAAAGCCGACGCCAAAGCGACATTCCGAACAGCATCGAAAAGGCCGGTTCCAGTGCGCATAATCCCAATTCCGGATTCGCGATTTTCGGCAATTATGTCGATATGAACGCCGTCGAACTGAATATTGTCCGGTATTTCGGAGCGAAGAACGGTATTTTCACCATATCCTGTAGCCTCTTCGATCGAGCTTCTTGCGTGCCGAAGAAGCCTCGCGCCGTCTCTGTCAGAAAGGGATGAAGCCTCATTAGCGCTTTCCTTCTCGCTGAGAATCACGGCGGCAAGATAGCCGCATACATGCTGATGATCGCCGGTTATCCTTCCGGTATTTTTATATCGGATTATCTTTCCCGCAACTCCGCCGGAATTTACTGCGGCAGTGAGAACCGCGATAAGAGCGCCAGAGCTTTCGGCATTGATTTTGCGAGTCCGAAGTTCGTCGATGACCGTTGCAATCTTAGCGTCCTGAAGCAGATTGACAAGCCGGTTGTCCGAGGTTTCGCAACTTTTTATATCGAAAGATTTCGAGAGATTTGTGGCGGCAATGAAGAGCGTCGCTATTCCGTCGGAAAGTTCCTGAACCTTCGCGCCGAGTTCTTCCGCTTCCGCGGCTTCAATGCCGTTTAACCCGATTGGAACAATGGGTGTTTGCGGGAAGAAATGCTGTATAAATGGCATTTGAAGCTCGATAGACCGAGGCAAACATGTCTCTGAAACTATCTCACGAAACCCTATAGACCCGGCATCGATCAATTGCCCGCAGAAATCCTCATCGACAGGGCTTCGTCCAATCGGTGTGTTCAAGGAGGCTCCGATATAGATATTGGCCGGATTTGCAGACTCATCGTAGCCAAAGATAACTATTCGGTCGTATTTGTGGGATGAAATAGCGGAATAGGCCTCTCCGAGGAGCGAACCAACGTAAATATATGCCTCATTGGGGAGTATGAGGGCAACGGTCGAGCCCGAAGGAAGTCGGTAATTCGACTTGGAGAGAGCAACTACTTGATCATAAAGGGATACGGGAGAAGCGGGATAAAGCGTGGAGGCACCACACATAGGTCTGACTTTGTCCGATGACAAAGCCGTCCCGGAAAGGGAAATTAACACGACCGTGATTAACGCCAGCCGTCCTATGTTCCGGAAGCAAATTTTTACTCCCCTGCTCATCGTCGCTTCCTTTGCGCTGGTGGACTATAAAACGGTCGCTCTCTCTTTTCCGAACCTCCATGATTGAGTTTTTCAAACAGTAAGAGAAAATAAATCTAAAATGGGCTTCTGTCAATGTTTTTTTCAACAATTTTTCTTCAGAGCCTATAAATACAATCTTTTCTAACGATCAGCATATTTTTTCGTTCTATTTGCGTTGACAAATTGAACCTCACTCCCCATATTTCGCCCTTATGAAAGAAGGCTATGAAATAGGGCTTTACAACTACGATCTCCCAAAAGAGTTCATCGCTTCGGAACCGGCACAACCTCGCGACTCTTCAAAGTTGCTCGTTTTGGATAGAAAAATCGGCGCGATACAGGATAAAATCTTCCGCGATTTGCCGGATTTTCTCCGTGAAGGTGATGTCATCGTGGTGAACGATACAAAGGTTTTTCCCGCAAGACTGCTTGGGAAAAAAGTTTCCGGTGGCAATGCCGAGATTTTCCTCCTCGAACGGCTCGAGAACGGCGATTGGACAGCTCTTGTGAAACCCGGCAAACGTCTCGGCGATGGAGCTATCGTAAATATCGGCGAGGATTTTTCTGCGATTATCCGTGAAAAACTATCCGATAGGCGCAGAAGGGTAAGCCTTCTCGGCGAAAGCGACATCTGGAGCCTTCTCGAAAGACACGGGCACACACCCTTACCCGTTTATATCGACCGCAAAGACCGTCCCGACGATATCGACAGATACCAAACAGTCTATGCCGAGAAAATCGGTGCCGTTGCGGCTCCAACCGCCGGATTCCATTTCACGGAGAATCTTATAAAGAGAATCGAGCAAATGGGGGTAAAATTCGTGAATGTTACACTGCATGTCGGTTGGGGAACTTTCAAAGGAATAGAGGCGCAGGATATCCGCAACCACAAAATGCATTCGGAATATTACGAAATCCCCGAATCGACCGCTTTGGAAGTGAATCATGCAAAAAGCGAAAATCGGCGTGTCATTTGTGTCGGCACGACCTCTGTTAGGGCGATAGAATCCGCGGCTGGAAAAGGTTTGCCGCTTCAGCCTCATTCAGCCCGAACCGAGTTGTTTATCTCTCCCGGATACGAGTTCAAAGTCGCGGATGGCATGATTACGAATTTCCACCTGCCGAGAAGCTCGCTAATAGTTATGGTAAGCGCATTTGCCGGAAGAGAATCTATAATGGCGGCCTATCGCCACGCAATCGCAAGTGGATACAGGTTCTACAGCTACGGCGACGCAATGCTTGTCGTATAACGAGTAAAAAAAAAGGGGGGGGAACTTAAGTTCCCCCCCTTTTTTTTATTCGAGTTTAGTAATTTCTATGGAGTTGATAACTCGTAGAGGTCGATTGCGGTGCGCCGAGACCCACACGGACGCCGCCCGCCGAAACATTGATTGTTCCATCGGCAGGTTTCACTGTAACTGCATCCGAGATGATTTCGATACCGTTTCCGGCATTCACGACAACATCGTCGCCGCTAATTCCCAAACCGTTTCCGGCATTTACAGCGAAAGTTCTTGCAGTGCTTCCATTATAATCGGTTCCTGAAAGACCCGCGCCGGCTGTAAGGTTCGCCAAATCGGTCGAAGCCGCGGCCCATGTATATGCCGAGCCGTTCCATTTGAGATAGTAGTTGGCGGTAGGTGCGGCCGCTACCGTAACGACTCCGGAACCGTTTGTCATAAGAATACGGTTCGCGGTTCCACTCGCGAGTTTCGACCAAGCAATAGCCGCCGATGCCGAAATGTCGGCGTTCATTATCGAGCCATCGAGAATTTTGGCCGAAGTTACAGCATTGTCGGCAATTGTAGTGGTAATCGAGGTTGTGCCCGAACCGGTAACATCACCAGTTAGAGTAATATTCTCGTTTCCAGTTAAAACTTGCACGCCGTTGCTATACAACCTCGTTGCATAGAAATAGCCGTCGTAGTTCAATCTGGTCGTGCTCGATGGGTTCGTAGTTCCGCCATAAAGACGTCCAGACTCTCTCGTAGTGCCGTGATACCAAAGTGCGCCTTCGGTCGTCTGACCGGCATAAATCTCGGTAAGGGCTAATCCGCTGGCTTCCTGAGTCAGTCCTGTTCCGCCGGCAACCGAGAAGGTTGTGGTTGCGAGGCTGATGCCGTTGCCCGCAGAATAGGTCGTATTCTCATCGGGAGGGGTAGCCCATGTTCCGTCTGCGCGAAGGTAATTCACCGTTCCACCACCGCTAGCAGGGGTTAAACCGGCGGTAGTTGAGTTAAACAAGGGCAATGTAACACCGGTGCCGCCCGATATTCCGAGCGCGCGAGTTGCGGGCGTATAGGACAGGTTCTGGCTATCGGTGCCGCCGTCATCCGCCGCTGGCGCCCAGTTTGTGCCGTTCCATTTGAGGACTTGGTTCGAGGTCGGAGCGGTACTCGCGACCGCACGTCCCTGAATTCCGACAACAGTAAGCGCCGAAGCGCCGGTGGCATCACCAGTGTGGGCGGCATGGCTGAGTCCCGAAGCGTCCTGAGTTAGTCCGGTTCCTGCCGCAACAGAGAAAGTCGTGCCAGAAAGACTGATGCCGTTGCCCGCAGAATAGGTCGTGTTGTTGTCGTTATCCGGTGCCCAGCTTGTGCCGTTCCATTTGAGAACTTGACCGTTTGTCGCGGCCTGTTGCGCAATATCGAGCGGACTGCCGGCTGTCCCGTTGCCCGTGAGACGAGCTGTGGTTTGCGCAACCTGCGAACCCCAGTTATCGCCCGAGGCGGCTATTGCGGCGTCCAACTCGTCGATCGCAGACTGCACATTTGTAGCGAGAAGTCCGGAGGTGGCGTTGCTATAACCCACCAAACCGGCTCCACTTGCCGCCGCAGAAGATGAAAGAAGAACACCGCCGAGGCTCAAATTGGCACCGAGAAGATTATTCGTCGCTGTGATATTGCCGCGAGCCCAGGTTTCACCAAGTTCATTTACTGTGAAAGCCGCTGTCATAGCATCGTCGTAGATGAAGAAAGTGTTAGTAGTTCCCGCACCGCCGCCCTCGTCGAGCTGAATATTGAGATCGGCAGTCGAGTAAATCTTTACGCCGGCAGTTCCGCTCATTCTCAGATGACCGGAAGAGTAAATTGCGGGACCGGTGCCAGCATTAGTGGCGTAAACTGCAGCATTTGTGCCCGAATTATTCGAGGCGTTTATCGCCCTGCCGGAACCGCTGACCGCATTAATTGCATTAGTCGCACCGGATGATGTTATCGAAACGGGGGTTCCGGTGGCTACAGTGATTGAAGCGCCGTCGTCGTAGGCGTCCTGTAGGCTATGAGTAATAGCCGATCCGCCGCCGGCGATTTCATCGAGAGCTGATTGCACATCGGTGGCCGTAAGACCGGATACTGTGTTGCTATAGGGAACATCGACCGCGGAAACTTGGTTCGCACCGAGACCCCAGTCGATATGAGTATCGTTGACGCCATCGGCGGCGATTCTGAGCAAGTTGCCGACAACACCGGTTCCCGCAAGTGTGGCGTCCGATTGGACAACCTGCGAGCCCCAGTCGTCTCCGGCACTCGAAGCATCGATTGTAACCTGTCCGGTCGCGGGATTGACAGCAACCGCCGCGCCGCCAGTAGCCGTAAAATTCAAAATATCGGTCTGGCTTGCGACAGTATAGGTATTCGTGCCGTCGGAAACCCTATTGAAAAGGTTCTGATTGTCGCTTCCGGGAGCGTGAAGATTCGCGCGTTCCGCAGTGGTGATGATCGCGCCCGAGCCGGCAGATGTAACATCTGTGTGCTGTGTAACACTTCCCCAGTTTACCGAAAGCGGATCCGCAGTCGTGCCGTCGCCGTCGATTGTGGCGTCGGTTTGAACTGCTCCGCTACCTATAATATATGCAGTATCGGCGTATATAGCTCGAAATGAATAGGGCACAGTAGTAAGCTTTTCGCGTGGGGTCAGAACCTCGGAGCCAATCTGTAATTCGACCCAATACTCTCTATCGAAAGCGATGTCCAAATCGGTAATCGCGCCCAGTTGAACGTCGAACAATCCATTTGTAACGACGATTGCACTTCCGCCGGTGTGGGCTTCCGTCCAGATTGCCGTTCCGCCGGTTTCGACAGCGAAAATCCTAAAGGTGATATTGACAGGGCCGGTAACAGCCACGCCTGAAGGGTCAGTTAATTTCCCCTGATAGTTTATCAAACGTGGCAATCCCTGCGCAAAAGCGCTTCCGATAATTGCCGCCAACAACAACACTACTAACGTTTTCTTCCCCATTTTTCCTCCTGTCTATGGGATTAACATTTCAGTATAATTCGTCTCCTGTAAAAAAACAAATGAATTTTGCATCAGTATTTCATTTTTCACATTTTTCTAACTTAATCTCTTGTCAATCTTCTTCAAAATTCAGGGAGGAGGGCTTCGTCTAAGCCTTTCCGGGAGGCAGAAACCCATAGGCCGACAACCCTCCCCCCTATTAATCATCAATGAAATTTTTTATTCCGTTTCAGTAATATATCATCATATTATAGCGGTTTATCCCCCTTTGCAGACAACAAAACAATCCCTCCACCAAATATCTTCGTATTGTGCTTTGAACTCTTCTAAAAGCTTCGAATTGCGGATCTCTATTTTGATATTTTGACGAGCAAAGTTTATGAACCATTCGTCGAAACTTCCTTTTTGCAACACAACACCGCACCAAAGATAACCAGTATCATTGACTTCTATTGACTTAACTATACTATATGTATAATCACCTTCGACAATATCTTGCCATAGTTCGCCTGAAGAAAGTTTTTTTAGAACTTCCTCCACGAATAGGTTTTCCCCGAATTCCTGAAGTTCGACGTTTATTAAGCTATCGTCCCTATCTCTTCGCCATGTGAAAAAAGTGTCGTAGCCGTTTATCGATTCAAAATCGACCCGTTTGCCGACAACTTCCCGCATTATACTCCGAATACTGTCTCTCTCACTTTTGTGGATAAGCGTATCCATAGAAAATAATCCGTGAAGTTGCTGATTGACAATAATGGGCCTTACGACATTGCGAAAAAGGGCATCCTGATGTTTGGAATATGTTTCCTTGATACAATCCCATGTCGGCGGATCTTTCGTGTTCTCGTCAATCCATTTGACTTTGAGCGCGCAAAGCGATTCCGTTGGCTCCATATTGAAATAGCTTTCCAAAACAGCCAGTTCGAGTCCGTCACGAATGCACTCGGCCAGAACGGATAGTTCATCGATATTCTCTCTGCCATAACACTTTCCGTAAGTTCTAATTCTATATTCGATGTCATCTTGGTAAATCGGTATTTCACCGACCATGGCTATAATTGCAGGCCCTTTTCTCTCGCAACAAAGCAAAAACACCCCGGCAACAATCGCCATAACAATAGTGATTGAACTGATTCCTTTGCGCCATATTTTATTACTGGTGTGTGTCATGAATTGAGCAACTACGCCGTTTAGTCTTTTTGGAACCAGTAAAAATCCAGCCCGGGAGGAGTGTATTGGTAATTAATCGCAGTAACTCCGCTACTCGCCGTTCCTCCCATAGCATAGATCTTTCCCCCTGTCTCGGCGGCCGCATGCTGTTGTCTGGCCAAAGGCATTGAGCTCTTTGTAGCCCATGTGTTCGTGGCGGGATTGTATTCCTCGTTGCTGGAAATATAACCGACGCCATTCTGGTCGTAACCGCCTATCGCGTAAATTTTATTGTTCACGGTAGTTGCAGTTAGATACCTTCTTGCTGTGGGCATAGACGCTTTGGTCGTCCAGGAATCCGTAACAGGATCATACTGCTGGTTGAGAGTCAAATTTGTTGCACTGCCGACAATGTCGAGAGCGCCACCGATTAAGTAAACCTTATTATCAACAGTTGCGGAAGCTAAACGAGTTCTCGCTGTCGGTAAAATTGTCTTCAATGCCCACGAGTTTGTGGCGGGGTTATACTCTTGATTATAAAAAGAGACCGGAGCTATATCACCGCCCATCACATATATTCTTCCGTTTGCGGCGGCTCCGGCAGAAGCTCTCATGGCAAAACTACCAGAAGCCTTTGTAGTCCATGTGTCCGTTGCGGGATCGTATTCTTCATTCGTGGTAGTTGCGGGATAGCCACCTATGGCATAAATTTTATTATTTATGGCGACAGCCACTAAATCGTATCTTGCCGTTGGCATCGATGTTTTCGTCGTCCACGAGTTTGTTGCGGGGTCATACTCCTCATTAAGAGAAAGAGGGCCATATCCGCCTAAAACATAGACTTTACCGCCCACAGCCGCGGCGGCAATACTTCTTCTCGCGGTTGGCATCGAGGCTCTTATCAACCAACTATCCCCTGAACCGCTCGAACCGTAATAACCTGTGTAGGTCCACCCCGTTCGCGCGGAGGAATCGGGAAAGGCCACATAAGCGCCGGAGGGAATTCCGCCGCCGGAGGGAGTTTCCCATGTAGCGAGACCGTCAGCATCCGAGGTCAGGACTTTGCCGGTTCCGGGGGTTCCGCCGGTGATCTTCACCTGACCGGCAACCTCGAGTTCCGCCGAAGGGGTGAATGTTCCTATACCCACATTGCCGCCGTTTTGGTTGAGAATTAGATAACCGTCATCGACAATATATCTGAGATACTGATGCCACGTAAAAGGGGCGGATGCGCCCGTTCGAACAGATAAGACCATGTCTTGGTTGGAGAGAGTGTGGTTGTTTCTGAAACCTATATATCCCATGGCATTATCTCTTCTTTCTAAGAGAAGTATGCCTGTCGCGTCGATACCGGTCGTGGCATCGCCCGCCACCGATAAACGAATATAATCGCTGGTGTTGTTTGAATAAACATCCAAAACTTTCTCCGGTTCTTGATTGAAGATACCCACTCTTTCGTCGGATGTGAGAGTGAGAGGATAAATCAATGAACTTGTCCCGCGTTTCGTTACTCTGAAATCCATTCTTGTTCCATAAGCGGTGGATGTGAGGTTTTCATCTGCAAGAACTCTAATATTCGCTGAATTTGCGAAAGAAACTCCATTCCAACCGGCTGACCCTATGTTTGATATAATAACACCTGAATCCAACGGTTCGGGCAATAATACTGTCCCCCCAGCTCTTCTAAACTTAAGTTGCGCCGATGTCGTGGAATAACTTTCTAAAATTTCTGTAACTTGAGAACCTGAATGGTTTGTTACATGTAAATTTGCTTGAGGTGAATCCGTTCCGATACCTACATTGCCGCTACCTGTGATACGCAACTTCTCGTTCCGAATTGCGGTTCCACTTTCTGTTGTTCCAAATGCCCAATAAGTTCCATACTTACCGGGTTCCCAATTTTCCTCGGCCCTCCCGAGCATTGTTATTTGCGCCGACGTCCAATCCGTGCCGTCGTGGCCTCTCGCGGCAAAACCGACCATAATATCATCGGCCAACAACGCTGACGGCGAAGCCTTTGTGCCCCTGGCAATCTTCGAAAGAATCTGTCCGGTAGGAGTGGAAGTGCCGCCATAATAAGATAACAACTGAAATGATGCGAAATTTGCAGTATATTGATTTACAACCGATGCGGTAACAGAGCCAGTAGGAATCTCGTTATCTCCAATAGCTATCTGACCCCCTTCCTCGTAAATTACGCTTTGCTCGATATCCGATGTTCCGGCGCCTTTGTAAATGTGATGACCTTGGTCGATTCCGGTGATATCGACTCCATCGATTACATATCCTGCAGTATCGGTATATGTGGCGCGATGGGCATAGGGCATCGAGGTCATTTTCTCGCGCGGAGTCAAAGTCTCCGAACCCACCTGAACCTCGATCCAGTATTGTGTATCGAAATCCAGAGTAATAGGTGTGCTCTCACCGAGGGTAACGTCGAAAAAACCGTTTGTAACCGGAACAGAGCTATGAGTTTCTGTCCAAAGTGCTGTCCCTCCGGAAACAACATTGAATATCCTGAAAGTGATATTAACAGGGGTTGTGATAACATTGCCGCCGGGGTTTGTCAGCTTGCCCTGATATGACAATGTCCGAGGGACTTGGGCAAAAAGCCCCACAACAGTAATCAGCATGATGATTATTACGAGTTTCATGTCGATGCTTCTCATTCTCGCTCCTTGTATTTACCACCCATGATAGGGTCGATGAAGTTTATAATTTGTCGATTGTGATTTTGCCGAACAATTCGCCACTTTTAAGTTGTTTACCGAAGTTCCGTTGCCTTCGAGGCTCGCATCGCTTTGAACAACCTGAGCGCCCCAATTGTCGCCGAAATTCGCCGGTTGTGCGAAACGGGTGTAAATCGCTCCGCCTCCACGCCGTTGCGCAAGAATGATTCTGTCGCGCGAGTCGTAGAGTCTGTCGGTATCCGACCATGCGGCTATACTTGGGGTAACAACTGAACGGCTGGTTCCCGTGGGAGGAATATCAACATAAAGATAACCCCATGAACCTAATGAATAAGTCCCTGCGGCGACCCTCATCCATGAACCGGCGGCAGGATTCATTACAATTAATTGCGGAATAGTGAGACTCCCGGTTCCGTTGTCGATTATCGCGGTGCCCTCTGGAATTATGAGGATACCTTGTGTTCTGGCATTTTCCCCCCATGTCGCACGCGCTTCGAGATGGTTGTCGATTCTCACCGAACCGTTGACATGAAGATTCGCAGTGGGGCTTGTCGTCCCGATTCCGATATTAGTTCCGTTGTTATATAGATTACTTGTCGCGATCCAGGTTGTTCCGTTGTGGCGAAGAGTCTGGTTTGCTGTGCCCGAACCTACGCCGCCGCCAACTAATCCATCGACATACTGCTTCGATGCCGCATGTGCATTTGCAGTAGGCGTAACAGGGATAACAACCTGCTCTGTGAAACGACCCGTGCCGGACACATCGAGTTTGTATGAAGGGCTTGTCGTCCCAACACCGAGATTGCCTGCAAAATATGCATGCCCATTCGTAAGACTTATCGATGCGTTTCGTGTTCCGGCTGAAGTAAATAGAATTTGATGTCCCCATCCGGCAATAGGCAGTTTACTCGTTCCCGTTCCGGCGTTGGTGTGTGCATAGACAATTCCATATTGGGTTCCAAAATCATTTGAAGCCGTGCTAATTGGATAACCTTCGGAAATAGACCATATGCCCTGCACTTGAGAAGAGTTGTATGTTCCATAAGATCCGAGCCTGCTTGTTTTTACAGCGCCAATCACATCCAGTTTAACAGCCGGGCTTGCCGTCCCAATTCCGAGCCTTGCGTTTGTGTTGTCCCAGTGGAGATTGTTTGAACCCGCGAACGATGTGCCCAGCTTATACTGGACATTTCCGTCATTACCGCCGGGGGAGGGAGTTGCTCCGGCGGCATCTATTGTTAGCGTGTTGCCGGCGAGGGTTGTAGTAACACCGCCCGAACCCGCATATGTTAGTGTTGTGGCAGAACCGATATTCGAGGAATTCGAGCCGTCGCTGGCTGTCCAATAGTTGTAATTGTCGTAATCGCTGTCGTGGACATGCTCTGGTGTATAAACCCTCAGGTTTCCGTCTTTGAATTCATAAATGGGCTTATTGACCATCAATCGCATCGATGTGGTTGTATTATGCATGATCCCTATCATGATATACACCTTGCCATCTTCAGTTGAAGGCAAGGTCTGCGTCCAGAAGTCATTATTAACTCCACCGGCTCCGTCCAGAACAAAGTTTCCGTTTGAGTTAATGGTGCCCTTAAGATATAGCGGCATATAAGCAGAAAACCCAGTCGATTGGTTTAAGGTGTAATCAAGATTCGCCATGGTATAGCCTTCATACCAATAACTACTTGACGTCGCGCCTGCCGCAACTGTCCCATTGTAATAATAAGACACTATCGGCGATTCAATTCTGAACTCTGTTGAGGCAACGGTCTTTGTCGCGGCTGTCGTATTTCCTATGGTCAAGGGATACCATCTGCCGTCTGTTCCAGCCATGACTATTTTATATCTGGTAATCTCGGCTCCCGCCTGGAGACTACTGTTCCATCTGACAGTGTAGGATTCAGTCGAGTCATAATCCGCCCAAACCCAATAGCCAGTTCCTGAAATAGTCGTGTAAGTTAGATAAACAACAGTTCCAACAGGCAGATGAGTGGTCAAGTTGCCGTTATTTCTTCGGCAAGCTATCGCACCTAAACCATTTAGATTTAAAGTTGTGCCGGTAGAAATCCCTGCGACACCTATTTTGTAAGCGATTTTAAGGCCGTCATAATACGCGGTTAAGCCGGTAATACTTCCGGTCCATGTTCCAGATGAACCTGATGTGTTACCTTCAACATAATAAACGCTATTTAAATCTTGGGCGGCTCCAATGTCTGTTCTTATCTCTTCAGGTGTTCTTTTCTGAACTACTCCCGTTCCAGAAACTGTGAGTATGTCGCCAGGGGCATTATTGATGGTTCTTACCCTGACATCGCCATCTATATCGAGTTTCGAGCTTGGAAGCGGGATTCCTATTCCTACCTTATCCGAGGCTATATACGCGTCTTCGCCGGATTGGCCAATTTCGAGCCCCACAGCCATTGGCGACATTGGCCTTTCGCGTATGTCGGCACTATCCGAGAGCATCTCTTCATCGATAAAGCTCATAACACTTTCAACCGGGCGAGCAACCATCGATTCATCCGGCTTAAGCTCACTTTGAGCATATAAGCATAATACTAAAGCCAATAGGACTGAAATGAAATGGGTCTTTGTAAACATTTCAACTTCTCTTATCAAACTATTTGAAATTTTCTAAATCCTCGACTTTGAGCGGGGTTGCTTTCTCCCAGAGGTAATCGAACGCATTAATCTGCATTGCCACAAGCTGTCTGTTCTGTGTTACTATCGCAAGCATCTCCTCGGGGGATTTGTTTTTTGCCATTGTGGTGATCGAGCCGACTTCGCCGAAAATAATTATCTTCAAAGGCAAAGACGGTAGATGCCTTACAAATTGGTTTCCGCTCTCGATCGAATTCCGCACCATCTCTCTGAAATCGGAGGATCGGAGCATTTCCGTCTCGACAAGTATCAGCCTGCATTTGACTGGTGGCGGTGTTTGGGGTGGGGGCTGTATCTTTGCAGGTTCTTTGCCGGAAGCTCTAAGTTGTGGGACAAGTAAAGGCGGTTTCGACATTATCCGCATAACCGCGTTTTCAAGAACAAAGGGACGTGTGAGCTCTTTCGTGATGTTCGCGCCGTGAAGAACTATTAGCTCCTGACTCGAATCGGATCGCGCGCTATGTTCGTCGAAACTCGCTTGAGCCTCCATAGTAGTCTTCTCGGCAAGCTCTTCCATCTCTTCGCCCAGCCGTTTCGTCTCCATGATTCTCTTTTTCAATATCGGTTTCAGAAAGTCGTTTGGGGACAAAGCCCTATAACGAACCGGCTTCGATTGGATTTCGAAGATAACACCCTTTTCGATTAGGCTTTTCGCAATCGAATAGGCTGTAGTTCTTTTGACGTTCGATATTTCGACACATTCATCGATAGTCGCCTCGCTGAGTTTTAATAGCGCTGTATAAAGCTCCGCCTCGTTTTCCGTGAATCCGAATTTCAGCAAACTGGCTTTCATAAAAATCCTTTTTTTGTCGTTCAGTTTGAATAACAAAAGCAAAGTAATTTATGAATATCCTTTCGTCAAGCTTTTTTTTTATCGAAATCGCTTTTTTTTTTTGAGGAATTTTTTTCGTATAAAAAAATCCCGACCAAAGGCCGGGATTAGAGAAGCCTATCGATGTTTTGACTTAGGGCAGATCAGTCCGCGCCCAAAGCTGAACCCGAATCGACTGCGCGCCAATGCCCGTATAATATCGCGGCACAACGAATTTGAACCAAAGATTCTGGCTGTTCGCGCCATCGACGCAATAGGAGACACCCTCCCCCATTCCGAGGATAGGGCCGGTCGCCCAAGTTAAAGTGTTCGATAGAAGGTGATTATCGTCGAAAGCAGGAGGCGTGGTTGACGTATTGAACTGGCCGAAAACAGTAGTCGTATCCCAAGCGACATGGTCGTCGAGAATCCATCCGGGAGGAACATCGCTTACAACCAAGCCCAAATCTACCGGCACTGTGCCGGCGTTCGTTATGGAGATATAATCCGAGGCTGTCATCATAACCGTTTCGAGCGGCATGAGAGTATCCGGAACAGTCCAAGAACTGCGCGAGAGGATGAGGTCGATCTCGTCGGGCATGGCGTGTTTGAGCCATCCGGTGTTGACCGCACCCGCGCCGTCGTTGAATGTCCAGCGATATTGAATCGTATCGACCCATGCGCAACGGTAAAGCACACTTTGGGTGAAATTCGATCCGTCAACATAGCGGTGGTCGGAAGAGCCGGGGTAATAGGTAGTAACAGAGCCGTTATTCACCTCGAGCTGTTTGACAGTTGGAAGATTATTGTTGGCATCGGTATAGTTGCATGAAAAATCGACCCAAACGGAATCGCGGTTGAAAGAGGAGCTTACGGCTGGAGCTAAGGTCGGCGCGGTGTTCGTGCCGATTGTGTAGTTATTGGTGTAGCAATACATCCCCGCCGCACGGGTAACGTCCATGATTTGGTATTGGAAATCGGTCAACCCGCTCAACCAAGCCGTAACAGTAGCGCAACCGGTGCCTATCGCCCTGCTCTGGTTCGGCCAAACGCCCCAGTCGTCATTCGTCAGAAGACTGATTGGAACCCTAACAGTAAAACTACTCGACCCATTAGGTCCCGACGAGAAAGTAACAGCGCCTAATCTTGTGTAATTATCCAAAGGATCGTCGTCGTCGGGGCCGGGCTTCCAGAATTTATAAAGTCCGTCTTGTATGTTGACAACAAGCAGATTCATATCTGCGATTACAACTGCATAGAACAGACTGTCGCGGAATTCAGACTCATTATTAAGAATTGGAATAGCCATTATATGGTAGTAATTGTAATATGGGAAAAGGCTGTTGTGCCTGTCCTGCCATCCACCTGCAAGCGTAACATGGAAATAGAAATATGTGTCGTCATAGCCGCCGTAGAAATTCTGAATATCATATGTATTCCATGAACGGCCATCGGCGACGAGATTGTTGAAGTCTCCCGACCCGAGAAAAACCCTTCTGTTCTCTGCTAATGGATTACTTGTCGGCACGTTGTCCGGGCATTGGGTGGCGAAAGTGGATTCTGTCGTGCAGTCGAAGTAATACTCGACCGAGCCGGAGCCGGCGTTGGTTCTGCTTGCCTGCCATGTGTCCGCATAATGCGTTCCGCCGATGTTTGTCATATTAATCGCCGACAGCCATGTGCTTCCGGCGTCGGTGGAGGCGATGACTCTGGCGGAATTCACGGGAAGAACCGGCGCGTCGTTAAGCGTGTCGATGAAATCGGCATTGAACCAGGTAACCCCGCTTGCAACTGCGGCGGAATTGCATTGATTAACTATCTCGCGTGGAAAAGCGAGGCTGAACCCGAGGTCGAGTTGAGCGAAAGAGGTAACCGCGATAATCAGCATGACAAAACAAATCGATAGTCTATTCATATTGCTCCCTTGTTAACAGAACAAAAGTTTCAACGCAATAAATATACGACCCTTCGCAATATATTCAAGTTCTAAATTCGAGCATTGATTTTGAATAAAATTTACACTATTTGTGTAAATTTGCATTCATTAGCATGCATATTTACGCATATGTTTGCATTTATATTCGTGCTCTATTCGAATCTTCAAGTATCCCTAAACAAAATTGGCTTGCGTAAAAAAAACCGCTCGACAGAAAATCTGCAGAGCGGCGAAAAAGAAAGAGCTTTTTTCTTAGATGATAGAAGCGAGTGCGATACTGTCCAGCTTCACCTCGGCAGTGTCGGAACGCGAGAGAAGGACTATCGGACATGCCGCGCCCATTACCACACCGGCGACCTTGGCTTCGGCAAGGTGAATCAGCGCTTTAATCATAGCGTTGCAGACAGCGATATGGGGCACTAATACAACATCGGCGTCCAAAGTCATCTCGGACTCGATGCCCTTTATTTTAGCGGCTTCGTGCGAGAGAAGGACATCCATCGCAATTGGGCCTTCGACCTTGACCTTGCCCAGCTGGCCGCGTTCGGCCATTTTCGCAAGCTGGACAGCGTGAAGCGTCTCCGGTTGTTTTTCAGTAATCTGCTCGATAGCCGCAAGACAGGCGACTTTGGGGACTTCGATATCGAAAGCGCGAACCACCTCGACAGCATTTTCGATAAGCGCGGCCTTTTCGGAAAGATCGGGCATTATTACGATTCCGCCGTCGGTCATCGCCATAAGCTTCGGATAGCCGGCAACTTGCATAACCGCGACATGTGAGAGGACTTTGCCCTTGCGAAGGCCGTTGTATTTATCGAGGACTGCTTTCATAAGCTGTGGAGTGGGGACTTTGCCCTTCATGAGCATATCCCCTTTGCCCTCACGGATAAGCGAAACGCTCTTTGCGCCGATTTCCTCTGGGTCTTTGACATCGACAATGACCGCGTTTTCGAGACCCGCTTCTTCGGCCAAGGGCTTTATTTTGGCTTCTTCGCCGACGAGAATCGGCTCGATAATCCCCATTTTTGTAGCCTCTGTTATCGCCTCGATAACCGATTTCCCCGCGGCGTCGGCTACGACGAGTTTGCGACGGTCGCGCCGAAGGGCTTTTTCTCTTATCTCTGCAAAACTCTTAATCATTATAGCTCCTTATTTCATCTTATTATTATCGTTTATGCAATTTTAATATCTTATGAAACAGCTATTGCGAGGGCTATCGATGCAAATTTCGAAGCGTCGGTGTCCGCACGGCTGGTTAGAATCACCGGCGCGGAAGTTCCGACCACGATGGCGGCGCAATCGCACCCACCGAGATAGGCCATTGTTTTATAGAGGATATTCGCGCTTTCGATATTGGGGCAAAGGATTATGTCCGCGTTTCCGGCCACCTCGCCCGAGATTTTTTTGAGCTTTGCGGCATCGAGATTGACGGCGTTATCGAGGCCGAAGGGGCCATCGACAACAGCACCGCGAATCTGCCCAGCTTTGCTCATTCCGGAAAGCACTGCGGCGTCCTCGGTGCAGGGCATTTTGCCGGGGTTAACCTTCTCGACCGCGCAGACACAGGCGACTTTTGGGGTTTCGATTCCGAGTTTGTGATAAACCTCGACGGCGTTTTGGATTATCGTCGCCTTTTCCTCGAGGTTTGGCGCGATGTTGATTGCGGCATCAGTAACTCCAAGCAATTTCGGATACAGCGGCACTTGGAAAAGGGCGATATGGCTAAGAAGTTTGGTTTCGAGCAATCCGCCCTCGGTTCCGAGAATTGCGCGCATATAGTCTGCGGTTGAGACGAGGCCCTTCATCAGGGCGTCCGCGCGTCCGGCTTTGATGATTTTCACGGCGGTGGAAGTCATTTTTGAGGCTTCAGGCTCGTGGACAATTTCGTAGTCATCGATCGAAACGCCGATAGATTCGGCAGTTTTTCGAATATCATCTGTCGGGCCGATGAGTATCGAATCTGCGATTCCCTCTTTGCGAGCCATTTCCACCGCGAGAAGTGAATCCGCCTCATGAGCGCCGGCAAGAGCTATCTTCTTGCCCGGCAATGATTTCGCCCGCTCGATTATCTCCTGAAGATTTTTCATATCACTCCTATCGATTTAGACCTGTGTATATATTCGCTGATTCTTCATTTCTCAGAACTCGAAGTGCTCCACCCGCGAGAGCCTCCATTTCGGCCTCTCCGGGGATAATTACGACATTTGCTATCCATTCGACGCGTCTTGAAATTTCACGAACAACATAATCCGAATAAGCGACACCGCCAGAAAGGACTATGGCATCGACATCTCCTTCGAGAACTGCGGCGAGAAGGCCGATTTCCTTGGCAATCTGGTAGCACATCGCATCGAGGATGAGTTTCGCTTCGGGGTTACCGGTTTCGATTTTCGCGAGAACCTCGCGGACATCGTTTGTCCCGAGATAGGCCACAATACCGCCCTTGCCCTTGATCATCTTCTGAATTTCGGCCTCGGAAAACTTGCCGGAGAAACATAATTTGACGAGATCGGCCACGGGAAGGCCTCCGGTTCTTTCGGGCGTGAAGGGGCCATCGCCGTTGAGGGCGTTGTTGACATCGACGACGCGGCCTTTTTTGTGCGCGCCAATCGAAATCCCGCCGCCCATGTGCGCGACGATAAGGTTGACATCCGAGTATTTTTTGTTCATCCGGCTTGCGGCGACTCTCGCGCAGGCTTTGTGGTTAAGCGCGTGGAAGATGCTTTTGCGTTTCAGCAGAGGATGCCCCGATATTCTTGCGATATCCTCCATTTCATCGACTACAACCGGATCGACGATGAAGGCCGGAACGTCGATTTCCGAGGCTATTGCCGAAGCTATAAGGCCGCCGAGATTGCTCGCGTGCTCTCCCATTACGCCTTCGAGCAAATGTTCTTTCATCAGATCGTTGACTTCGTAGGTTCCGCCTTCGAGGGGATATAGCAATCCGCCCCTGCCGACCACCGCGCCGATGCTTTCCACCGGAATGCCGTTTCGTTCGAGCATTCCGAGTATGATTTTTTCGCGGAACTCGTATTGCGATGTTATATTCGGGAAGCCGGAAAGGTCGTCGTCGCTATGTCGGATGGTTTCGGAAAGGATTTGTGCGTCATCTTCGAAAAGGGCGACTTTTGTAGAAGTCGAGCCGGGGTTGATAACGAGGACTCGGTATTGATAGGCCATTTAGAACCTCCGTGAGATCGTTCACAATTAACCTTGAAATATAAAGCACCATCTCGGCGGCGTCAACAAAGATTTGTTTTTTACGATGGGCTTTGTTTTAATATGATGAATCATAAGCGATTAACTCTTTTTACACACTTGATAGTAACGCCGTTTTCGGAAATTCGAAAGAATTGTCGTTTTTACTTGTGAAAAAGGAAATTGCATTCTATTATGAATATTATAAACATTAATAGGGTCTAACCTGACCGCCACTCTGACCAAGGGGATTCTTATGCGCAAAATCGCGTTACTTTCCATCATCGCGCTATTAATTATTGCCGGATGCGAGAAAAAACCTGCCGACAAAGTCCTTCTCACCGGCGAAGAAGCATCTTTCATAACTCATAAAACCGAGGGCGTTATCTCCGCCGATGGGGTTATCATCGTCCGGTTCCTCAGTGATAAAGCCACCGCGGCGCAGGTCGGTGTTCCGTTGAAGGAGAAGGTTTTCTTTTTCTTTCCGGAAATCGACGGCGAAACGAAATGGCAGGACAAACAGACTATCGTTTTCAAACCGAATGCTCCCCTTCCGATGACGAAGGTTTTCGAGGGCTGGCTCGATTTGCGTAAACTTTTCCCTGCCGAGAGCCTTCCGATGGAAAGAGTGAATCTGATTTTTCAGATCGAGGGTCGCACGATAACGACTTTCGATGGCAAACTCGATTTGGTCGATAAAAATGATCCAATAAGATTCCGATTAAACGGCACTATCAATTTCAACACAAAAACCAACATCGACGACCTTCGCAAAGCGATGACGATGAAAATCAACGGCGCAAAGCTGATTTTCGACATCGAGCAGGTTACGGAAAACTCTTTCAAATTCACGACCGAGATATTCACAAGAACAGATAATCGCAAACAAATCGAGGTCTTTATCAAAGACACTCCGCTCGAGCTTGGGAAGCCTTTCGACCGGACATTCACACTTCCGCCGCTTCGCGTTTTTGAGGCTACCGAAGCGCATGACAACACCTCCGGCCAAGAGGCTTATGTCGAGATTATTTTCTCTGACGATCTCGATCCTGCGGTGGATTATCGCGGATTTTTCGCTTCGGAACCTAAGGTCGATTTCTCTGTTCGAGCCATCGGTAAAAGTCTTTTCCTTCGCGGCCCCTTTGCCTTTGGAGAAACATATGTAATTACTGTTCGCGAGGGAATGGTTAGCCTTTGGGGGACGAAAACCCTCGCAGTAAAGGAACATGTTGTAAGCTTCCCTGACATTCTTCCGCAGATAGAATTCACCTCGCAGGGATATATTTTGCCATCGTCGAACAAAAAAATGGTGAGTTTTCGCTCGGTTAACGTCGAGAGAATACCCATTACAGTGCGTAAAGTTTACGAGAATAATCTTTGCTTTTTCCTGCAAGATAATTCCATAGCATCTGCGAAAAATCGCCGCGACGATTTCTGGAACGCCTATAGAGTGGGTATCGAAGTAGCCTCGGAGACCCTATATGTCGGCAAAGAGACGAATAAATGGCTTCAGTCGCAGATCGACCTTAGCAAGCTTCTTGAAAAGTTCGACAAAGGACTGTATCTCATAGAGCTTAGTTTCGGCGAGGAGGATATTCTTGTGCCTCTGCCGGAGGATTGGCATTCGTGGCGCAGATGGGATTATTATTGGAGCGCCGGAAGGATTTTCAAACCGGTCGTTCTTTCGGATGTTGCGCTTACTGCCAAACAGACAAAAGACGGCATGATGGTCTTCGCGAACGATGTTATTTCGACGAAACCTCTCTCCGGTGTCGAGTTGCGGTTGAGGTCATATACAAACCAAATAATCGGCAGAGCGACGACTAATACGGAGGGTATCGCTCGTTTCGACAGCACTTCGGGTTATTTCATCGAGGCGGATTTCCGCGGAAGCAGGTCGATACTCGTTTTCGGCGAATCTCAGATGAACATGTCCCTTTTCAATGTCGGCGGCGCGACGGATGTCGTGGATGATGTCAGAGCCTTTATCTACACGGAACGCGGCGTGTATCGCCCGGGGGATACGATAAATCTGAGCGTCATCGCGAGAAACCAGAAAAACACCTTCCCCGACGATTTCCCCGCCTCGTTGAAGGTGTATAATCCCCGGAATCGCCTTGTTATCGAGAAATCTCAGAAAAAAGCGGTCGAAGGGTTTTATAATTTCGAGATTTCGACCGAGCTTAACGCTCCAACCGGCCAATGGCGCGCTGAAGTTCATATCGGCGACAGGGTTTTCACACACCGTCTCAATATCGAGGAGGTTGTGCCCTATCGAATCAAGGTCGATATTAAGAGCGATGTCGAGAAGCTCACATCCACCGACAAAGTTTGTCCGGTAACGGTTTCCTCGAAATATCTATTTGGAAATCCGGCGAAAAATCTCGATTGCGAATTGGTTTACTCGATTTATTCTGCACCGAAAAGCTTTTCGAAATACAGCGGCTTCGTTTTCGACCACGAAGGCATACTTTTCAAGCCCATCGAAAGCACCGAGTTCTCTCTTAGCCTCGATGACAAAGGCGAGCTAAGCCACTCATGGACCCTTCCGGTTGTCGATGATGCGCCGTCGGCATTAAGAGTGAATGTGAGAGCAACAGTCTTCGAGAAGGGCGGGCGGCAGGTTCCGAACTCGACACGTATCGATCTCGATCCCTATTCATCCTATGTGGGAATACGTTTACCGGAGAGCCGCTTTTCGAGAGTCGGTGAGGAGCTTCCTGTTCAGGTTATGCTGATCGACACCGATGGAAAGCCAATCTCTGGAAGGACACTCAAATACAGAATCTATAGAAACCGCGGTTATTGGTGGTATGATTACGATTCGCAAGATGATTTCCGAAGCCGTTTCAAATCCGATTTCGCAACAGAGCTGATCAAATCTGGAACTGTCAGTTCGGATCTAAAGCCTGCGATTTTCAAATTCACACCCACCGATTACGGCCAGCTTCTTGTCGAGGTTCAGGACGGCGAGACAGGACACACCGCAGGGGTCTTTATGTTCGCTCGCGACTGGGGAAGACAGCCGGCAAGCCGAGACGCCGATATTCTTCTGATTAAATCGGACAAGGAAAAATACGCTCCAGGGGATGTGGCAAAGATAGTCGCGGAAACCCCCGATAAAGGGCGCGCGCTGGTTTCTATCGAGAAGGCGAACCGTGTGATAAAAACACATTGGGTCGAGCTAAAGGGCAAAGAAACGGTTATCGATGTCCCAATCACGGCTGACATGGTGCCGAACGCCTATGTAACGATTTCGGTTATTCAACCCCATTCGCAAACCACAAATGATCGGCCGATTCGAATGTTCGGTGCGATTCCTTTGATGGTCGAAGAAAGCGCGACGAGACTCGATATAAAAATCGAAGCGCCGAAGGAGCTTGCACCTCATCAGAAATTCGAGGTCTCGGTGCAAACATCGGATAACTCTCAGGTTCAATACACTATTGCCATTGTCGATGAGGGTCTGCTCGACCTTACAAAATTCAAAACACCCGACCCATGGGGCTATTATTATAGGAAAGAAGCCCTTATGGTAAACAGCTACGATATCTTCGATCAGATAATCGGGGCGAATTGGGGGGATATTTATAAGAAATTCTCTATCGGCGGCGATTACGCTGAAGAGGGCGAATTGGACAGAACCTCGCCGGTCAAGACACGGCGGTTCAAGCCGGTTTGTTTGTTCTCCGGGCCGCATCTTACGAGTCCGAAGGGCACCGGCAAGGTCGAATTCACTATGCCGGAGTATGTCGGCTCGGTTCGGATAATGGTTATCGCGACCAAAGAAAAACGTTACGGCAGTGCGGAACAGGCAGTTCCGGTAAAAGCCCCGCTTATGGCTATGCCCACTCTCCCCCGCGTTCTCGGGCCGGGCGACGAAATTGTCGTGCCGGTTACAGTTTTCGCGATGGAAGATGGAATCGGCAAAGCCGAGGTTGGTATCGAGGTTGAGGGCGTGCTGGAAATCGTCAGCGACAAAAAAGTTACATTGAACTTCTCGAAAAAGGACGAAACGGACGTCTATTTCAGAATACGCGCGAAAAATGCGGTCGGCGAATGTAAAATCAAGATATATGCGAAAGCTCCCAAAGGGTCTTTCGAGACGACAACTGATATCGCGGTGCGTCCGCAAAGTTTCTGGGTATCGTCCTCCGAAACAAACCCGATTTCTTCCGGCGAAAAGGTTACGTTAAGAATTCCCGGCGAGGGCATACTGGGGACGAATTCCGCGAACATCACAGTATCGCATATCGAGAAACTCGAGCTAAATGACCGCATTGCTTGGCTTATCCGATATCCCTACGGGTGCATCGAGCAGACGGTTTCGTCGGCCTTCCCGCAGTTGTATTTGCGAGATGTTGTCGAAATGCAGGATCGCACCGCGAGGAAAATCGACGATAACATCAACGCCACAATAAATAGGCTTCGTCGGTATCAGACCTCGCAGGGCGGATTCTCATATTGGCCAAACGGCGACAGAGTGAGCGACTGGGCGACAACATACGCCGGCCATTTTATGATCGAAGCTCGCGCTAAGGGCTATCATGTCCCCGATGATGTTTATTCGCGTTGGTTGCAGTATGAGCTTGCCTCGGCGCGTCAGAACTTCGACAACAGGGATGAGTGGCGATTTAGAGCACGTGCATATCAGGTCTATGTCCTCGCGAAGGCCGGACAAGCTCCCATAGGCTCGATGAATCTCCTTCGGCAGAATTTCTACGATAAACTTTCCACAACGGATAAATGGCTTCTCGCGGCGGCTTATCAGATAGCCGGTTCGCAGAATATCGCGAATCAGCTCGTAGATGGGCTTTCGATCGATGTCAGCCAATATAAGGAGTTCTCCGGCACCTATGGGTCGTCTTTGCGCGATCAGGCGATAATCCTTGAAATTCTTATCCTGCGCAAGGACAAAGACCGCGCATATCCGCTATTTAGAAGCATCGCTAATGAAATTGCAACGGATCAATGGCTTTCGACGCAGACAACCGCTTATTGTCTTCTTTCGATGGGCAAATTCGTGAAGGAGTTTGTAAGCTCGGAGGGTCCGCTTAAGGGCGAAATCACCCTTCCGAAGGGCACGAAGGTAAAATTCGAGACACAGAAACCGACTTATACGCTTCCCATCACGGAGAATTTCGGTGAGAATGTAACAATCGAGCTTGCGACAAAGGGATCAGGCTTTGTTACATTGGATTGGGTCGGTGTGCCTATTGCCGATACTTTTTCCGCGATGTCGTCGAATTTGAGCCTGACAAGGACATTCCTTTCGGAGGACGGGATGAATCTGCAGATTTCATCGGTTCGTCAGGGCGAAAGTTTCTATTGCCTTTTCTCGGTTAAGAACCTCACGGAATATCACATCCAAGAGGTTGCGCTCTCGCAGATTCTTCCTTCCGGCTGGGAAATCGAAAACACTCGGCTGGCCGAAGAGGGCTATCCGGCTTGGGCGCGGGATTATAAGCTCGGCAGAGAGGAATATGTCGATCTTCGTGACGATCGTGCGAATTGGTTCATGGAGCTTCGCCGCGGACAGCAATTGGACTTCCTTCTCAAGCTTAATGCGGTAACTGTCGGCGATTTCCATCTTTCCGCCGCCGAGGTTTCCGCGATGTATAATGATCGTTTCAAGGCGCGAGTTGCCGGAAGGGATGTCTCGGTTCGCGAGCGATGAAGCGGCTGTTATGGATTCTGGTTGCAATAGCCGCGCTTTTCATCGCAGGATGGATCGCGACGCCGCTTTCGCGTCCTATTTTTCCTGAGGATTACAGCACCGTAGTCGTCGATCGAGAAGGTCGGCGGCTACGGGTTTTTTTGAACTCCGCGGAGCAATGGTGTTTCCCGCCCGATACCGCCGAAGTGCCGGAGAAACTGGTTATCTCGGCGTTGACTTATGAGGACAAGCGGTTCTTTCGGCATTTCGGGATAGATCCGATCGCTTTTTTCCGCGCAACAGGGCAGAATCTTCGTGCCCGAAGGGTTGTAAGCGGCGCAAGCACAATAACAATGCAGGTCGCGCGCATTGCGAATCCAAAACAGCGCTCGATATTCAATAAATTCATCGAAGCCTATCACTCCCTTAAAATCGAGCTGAGATATAGCAAAGAAGAGATTCTGCGACTGTATTTCGAGCACGCGCCATATGGCGGAAATATCAGAGGATATCGTGCGGCATGTCTGCGCTATTGGGGAATCGAAGCGGAACACATAACATGGGGCGAAGCCGCCACTCTTGCGGTATTGCCGAATAGTCCCGCCCTAATAAACCCCGACACCGATCCCGGTAAATTGAAAGCGAAACGCGATAAGCTTCTTCGGAAACTCCACGATAAGGGGCATATCGACGACGAGACCCTCG
Source organism: uncultured bacterium (assembly GCA_964459995.1). Classification (GTDB taxonomy): domain Bacteria; phylum UBP14; class UBA6098; order UBA6098; family UBA6098; genus CAZSHG01. Next base: position 88,271 of record CAYWOR010000003.1, read on the forward strand.
AATTATCGCTTTTAGAGCCGATTCCAGCGGGACAGATACCTTATGAGTTCACCGCGCCTCATCTGACAAGGCGGCTTGCCGCAAGATTTCCGGGGAAGTATATCCATTCGACAATCGACCGGAATATTCAGCGTGAAATGGAGAGGCTTGCCTCACACCACGCGGAATGGCTTCAGTCCTTCGGTGTGAAAAATGTTGCGATACTCGTCGCGGAAACTCGAACAGGGCGGATTGTGGCCTATGTAGGCTCCGACGATTATCACGACGACGCCCGCAAGGGCAAGGTTGACGGTGTTATTGCGCCCCGCTCGACTGGTTCATTGCTCAAACCCTTTCTTTACGCCCTCGCGATGGACGATGCGATTATAATCCCCGAATCTCGTATCAAGGATATTCCGACTTATTACGGGGCTTTCTCGCCGCATAACGCCGACATGTCCTTCTCGGGACTCGTTCCCGCGAGAGTTGCTCTGACGAGGTCTTTGAACGTTCCCGCAGTCCGTCTGCTTTACACATATGGGATTCATGATTTCTATCGCTTTTTGCAGAGAGCGGGAATGAGATCGCTTTTCCGAAGCCCCGATGAATACGGCCTTCCAATTATCCTCGGCGGATGCGAGGGTAGCCTTTGGGAGATGGTTGCGATGTTCCGTGGACTTGGCAACGGTGGTGTTTTTCCGGGACTAACCGCAATAATGAGCGATACTCTCGGCGAATCGGACACGCTCATCTCGCCGGAGGCCTGCTGGGCGGTGCTAAGTATTCTTGAAAATGTTGACAGACCGGGCGCGGAATACTACTGGCATCAATATTCTAACCGAAGGCCAATTTCTTGGAAAACCGGCACGAGCTACGGCCACCGCGATGCTTGGGCTGTCGGAGTAACACCGCAATGGACAATCGGCGTTTGGGCCGGGAATTTTACCGGTGAGGGAAATCCGGCGCTCATCGGCTCGCAGGCCGCCGGCGGATTGCTTTTCAAGATCTTTAATTCGCTCGATATCGACCAAAGATTAGTCCGATTCGAGCGGCCGGAAAGCATGATTAGGCTCGAAATCTGCCGTGAAACGGGCTTCATCGCCAATGAAAATTGCGAATTTGTGGATTCAGTTTTTGCGCCGCCAAACAGCATGATGCTCCAAAAATGCCCCTACCATCGCACTCTATTTCTCGATGAGGACGAAAAGTATCAGGTATGTTCGAGATGTTGGGAAACCGGTAAGGTAAAAATCGTGTCGCGTCTCGTTTATCCGCCGGAAGTGATACAATTTCTTTCGCGAAAAGGGCATTCCTACCTTGCGGTTCCGCCTCATAACCCGGAATGCCCGGTGCGCGGTTTCGATAATCCTGTGGGGATTATCTATCCGGTTCACGGCGCGCGAATTCTTGTTCCGCGGGGCTTTGGGGGGGAACATCAGAAAATCGTAGCGAAGGGGGCGTATTCAGTTGCAAAAGGTTCGTTGATGTGGTTCCTCGATGGCAATTTCATCGGTTCGACCTTTGATAAACACGAGATTCCACTGGATTTGAGCGTCGGGTCGCATACTCTCACAGCCATGAATTCCGACGGCCACACGGGGACAGTTAAATTTGACGCTTTTAGAAAGTAGCTGTTTGGGGAACTCACACAGCGCGATTTCCATTGACAAAATCCCGTAAAGGGTTAGTTTTAGGGTATGGTAAGTTATAACCTCGCGAAAAAAATCGTTCCGCTAAAGGCCCTTGTTCTCGATGTCGATGGTGTGCTGACGCCCGGCGGCATTTGGTATTCCGACTCGGGCGACCAGTTCAAGCCTTTCGACGTCAAAGACGGTTTGGGGATTGTCGCGCTTGGACGATTGGGCATCCTCACGGCGATAATTACCGGCAAACAATCCGCATTACTCGATAAGCGCGCCGGCGAGCTTCGAGTTACAGACCTTTACCAAAATCGCCCCTATAAAATGCCCGTCCTTATTGAATTTGCGGAAAAACACGGCCTCGAAATGTCTGAAATTGGCTTTGTCGGGGACGATGTTATCGATATTCCGGTGATGAACGCCTGTGGATTTTCGGCCTGCCCTTCGGATGCGGCTTTCGCTGTTCGGAGAAACGCGGATTGGGTTTCGAGATACACCGGCGGGAAAGGGGCTTTGCGGGAAATTGTCGAGATTATCGTATCTGCTAAGACAGGCCTTTATCCACCGGATGAATTCTTCGCAGATTGGGTTGACGAATTAATAATTAAATCGTGAAAAAAGGTTTATTCTATAGGAAATATATTCGGCCTGTCAAACATACGGTCGGACTGGCGATAATCAAAATCGGAATATGGAAAATCCGCCTTTTTCCCCGAGAGATAAGTCTTTGGTTCATGAGTTTGCTGGGTTCCTTCGCTTTTTTCGTCCTTCGACGCGATAGAAAAATCGCAATCGCAAATCTATCGCATGTCTTCCCCGATAAATCACCCGCCGAGATTAATACTTTCGCAAAGAGGATTTTCCAAAACGCATCGATGAACCTTGCCGATACTGTGTTAGCGAGAAAAATCATCGATTCGGAGCCTCGGATTTGGCGGGTCGAGGGCGAGGAGTATCTGCGAGAATACCGAGATTCTATCGGCGGTGGAGTTGTAATAACAGGTCATATCGGCTGTTTCGAGCTGATACCGGGGATATGCGCAAAGATCGGTTATAAGGTTGGGGTTGTCGGGCGGCAGTTATACGATTCGAGGGTAGATGAGATTCTTGTGCGCCAGCGCGAGAGCCTCGGTATGGTGGTCGTGCCGTCCGATGCATCGCCGAGAAAGCTTATACGGCTTATCCGCGACGGCTATTTTATTGGAATCCTTATGGATACGAACACAAAAAGTGTCGATGGAAAGCCTGCAGAGTTTTTCGGCCTGCAAACACGCACTATTTCAGGGCCGATAGGCTTGGCGATGCTTCTGGAAACGCCGCCGCTACCGATGGCTATTCATCGTGAAGATGGAAATCGTTTTGTTCTAAAAATATATCCGCCGTTGAAATTGGAAAAAAGCGGCGATAAAGACAGCGATCTCGAAAATGGCCTTCGCTCCGCAAATGAAGCAATCGAGAGTATGATCCTCGATTGTCCCGAAGAATGGATTTGGTTCCATCCAAAATTCCGCGATGTGGTAAATTTTTATTCGCAATCTAATTAATTGATTATCATAGCATTAAGATTATCACGTCCTTTCATAGTTAATGATAAATTTGCTATCTAATTGTATATCAATAAGTTACATTTTATACTTGAAATCGGCATATATTTTGCATATCCTATATGCGTGAGAAGAGAGAAGACAGCGTTTAAACCTTCATATTTAAGCGGTTTGCTGGTTCCGTTGACGCTGATCATAATCCTATTCTGCGGATGTTCGCGCCCTGAATACAAACCCGCGCAAGGCTCCCTCGAAGACCAAGCCGACCGAATCATGCACAACGCCGCCATGGAATTCTCCGAAGAGGGTCTTCTCACGGCGAAACTCAACTCCGAAAAACTTCTTTTTTTCGATGATCAGCACATAATCTGGGGTTTCAACATTAATGTCGATTTCTTCGATAAAATGGGCGAACCTGCCGGCGTTCTCACCGCGGATTCCGGTTGGGTTAAAAGCGAAACACGTCAGATTACCGTTTATGGCCGTGTAAAAGTCGATATGGAAGACGGCACGCGGCTTTGGGCGGATTCACTGAGCTATTACCCCGATATTAATCGAATAAAAACCGAGAGCGATGTCCAAATCGAAAGGCGCGGAGAGTTCATCTCCGGCAATAGCCTCGATTCGGATATGAATTTTGAGGATATTAAAATCAGCGGAAATGTCAGCGGAAGGCTCAGAACCCAATGAGCGTCGAAATGGAAAGCTACAGTGGATTGTATAACCCCGGTGAAGACGGCATCGTTAGCGTCCTCAGCGCGGATAGTCTGGTTAAAATTTACGGGAAACGCCGCGTTGTTGACGGCTTTTCGCTGGAAGTCCATCAGGGCGAGATTGTAGGGCTTCTCGGTCCGAACGGAGCTGGTAAAACGACAACATTCTATATGATTGTCGGGCTCATTCGTCAGGATGGCGGGAAGGTCGAGCTGGATGGTAAAAGGCTTCACGGCCTGCCGATGTTTAAGCGCGCACGAATGGGGATTGGATATCTTGCGCAGGAGCCTTCTGTATTCCGTAAACTAACGGTCGAACAGAATTTGAAGGCGATCCTCGAATTCACACCCTCGAGCAAGAGCGAACAAAAAGAGCGTCTCGAAGAGCTTCTCGAAGACTTAAAAATCACACATCTGCGGAAACAGAAGGCTTATACCCTTTCCGGCGGAGAACGTCGAAGGGTCGAAATAGCGAGGTCGCTTGTAACGAATCCGAAATTTCTTCTGCTGGACGAACCTTTCGCGGGGATAGATCCCATTGTCGTGGGTGATTTGCAGGAGATTGTCCGCGAACTTGCGAAGAAAAAGGGGTTGGGCATTCTAATAACCGATCATAATGTCAGCGAGGTTCTGAGAATCGTCGATAGGGCGTATATTGTGTTTGAAGGGAAGGTGCTTATTTCGGGCAACGCGGATGAATTGATCGCCGACCCTAAGGCGCGGGAGATATATCTGGGCGAAAATTTCAAAGGGTAATTGATAGTCATATGTCCGAACTCAGGTTAGAACAGAAATTATCGCTTAAACAGGTTCTGACGCCGCAGTTGATACAGAGTCTTCAACTGCTCCAGATACCCAAACTCGAGCTTGCAACAGAGCTTCGCGCAGAGCTTGAGCAAAATCCGATGCTCGAGATTATCGAGCCGGAACTCGACGACCTGAGCGAAATCGAAGGCAATATCGACAGCGAACTCGACAGCTGGAACACCCTCGCCGACGGTTTGCGAATATGCGGAAGCCAGCTTCCGGAAAATGACCCCGACGCTGAGGATATCGATCCATTTTTTGGTGTAAGTAGCGGAAAAACGCTCATCGAGCATCTTCTCGACCAGCTTGCACTTGCGACAAAGGACAAGCGAATCGCGATTATCGGGGAGTTTATCATCGGGAATCTCGACGAGAAGGGTTTTTTAGGCATGTCCGACGAGGAACTTCTCTGCGATGCCGAGCGACTGGGTCTTATTGATTCCCCTCCATCTATGCAAGAAATATCCGATGCGGTAAGGATAATTCAAGGCTTTAATCCCTCGGGGATTGCGGCGCGCAATCTTCGCGAATGCTTTTTGATACAGCTTTATGACCGCAACGAAACCGGCACGGTCGCATGGAAGCTTATCGACGAGTTTTTCGAGGAATTGAAGAGCAAAAATATTCCTCAGTTAGCCGATATTCTTGGCGTTTCAATCGAGGACATAGAATTGGCAATGGTCACGCTCGGATCGCTAAGTTTCGCCCCTGCGGCCGATTACACTGGGCAGGCTGGCGGAAGTATCGACCCTGATCTTATTGTCGAAAAAGTCCACGGCAGATGGGTTGTGCGATACAACGGCGCTGGAATACCTGAACTTCAGATAAACAAACAATACAGGGGCATGCTTAAACAGCGAACGAGTCTCGACCGTGAAGCGAAAAAATTCCTCTCGAAAAAGCTAAATTCCGCGCAATGGTGGATTCAATCGCTCCAACAGCGCAAAGACACGATGGTTCGCACAATGCGTGCGATTCTTCATCACCAGTTTCCTTTTTTTGAAAACGGTCCGGGCAATCTTATCCCGCTAAAGATGGAGGAAATCGCCCGCGAGGTGGATGTCCATCCGGCGACGATTAGCAGGGTTGTCCGCGATAAGTATGTTCAGACACCCTATGGAGTCTTCCAACTTCGACATTTCTTCGGCGGGGGGCTTTCAACGGAGAGCGGCGAGGATATTGCCACGACAAATGTCAAACGCAGGATTAAAGCGATTATCGACGATGAAGACCCCGCGACCCCCTTCGCGGACCAGAAAATCACCGAACTTCTGAATGAGCAGGGAATAAATATCGCGAGACGGACGGTGGCGAAATACCGCGAGGAATTGGGGCTTCCAACCGCCAGAATGAGGAAAAAGAAGCGAAAATGAGCCTTTCTAAACCGAGATGGATGAAACAGGAACTTCCGGCAACCTTTGCGGGCAAAGAGGTGCGGCGTTTGCTCAAGGAACTGAGACTTAACACAGTTTGCAGAGAGGCAAATTGTCCGAACCGCGGCCTATGCTTTTCGGAGGGCACAGCTACTTTCCTTATTATGGGGGACGTTTGCACACGGAATTGCAGATTTTGCAATATCTCCGGTGGAAAGCCGCGCGAGTTGGAGAGCGATGAACCGACTCGTGTCGCGAAGGCCGCGCTTGGCATGGATTTGAAGCATGTCGTGATTACTTCCGTAACGCGTGATGATTTGCCCGATGGTGGCGCGGGGCATTTTGCTGAAACTGTGAAAGCGGTTCGTGAAATGGTTCCTGAGGCGACTATCGAAGTGCTTATCCCCGATTTACAGGGGGATGAGAGTTCGCTTGAAATCGTCCTTGCGGCTTCTCCCGATGTGCTCAACCACAATGTCGAAACTGTGCCGGAGCTATATTCGGCGGTTCGACCGGAAGCCGATTTCGAGCGTTCTTTGGATGTTCTTAGATTTTCGAAAAAAAGGGATTTTGTCACTAAGAGCGGTTTGATTGTAGGGCTTGGGGAAAACCGCTTTCAGCTCGAAGAAACTATCAGCAAGCTTGCCGAAATCGAACTGGATATTTTGACTATTGGCCAATATTCAGCGCCATCGGAGAAACATCATCCGGTCGCAAGGTATCTCGAGCCGTCAGAATTCGATGAGCTTTCGCTTTTTGGCGAATCGGCCGGAATCGGCAAGGTAATTGCGAGTCCGCTCGTCCGCAGTTCATATAGAGCAGGCGCTGTTTTGAAAGAGATTTTTTAAGCACAACGCTAACCCGCGGTTTCGCGGAAAAGGAGGTTTTCGATGGAGTTAAGAATCACCGCAAGGCATTTCGACCTGACTCAGGACATCAAAGACTACGCGAACGGCAAATTTGAAGTTCTCGACAGATACGAAAGCCTAATTCAGTCTGCACATTTGATTCTCGATGTCGAGAAACATCGGCAGATTGCGGAAATCACACTTTCGGTCAACGGGCAATCACTTATCGCGCATACAGTTACGGACGACATGTATGCCAGCATCGACGAGACCTCGGACAAAATCGAGCGCCAGCTTCGCAAATTGCACGGCAAAATGACGGATTATCATTAGGATTCTCGAGGTGGAGTTTTGCCGATAACCAAATTAACTGTCGCGAAATTCTTCGAGGACAAGAAGATAGAGCTAAACTTACAGCTTCTTGCCGGCGAGGAGGGTCTGAGCAGACCTATTATAAAGCCTGTCATGCAACGGCCATCACTTCTTCTCACAGGATATCGCGAGAACTTCGCGGAGAAGCGGGTTCAGGTTCTTGGCAAAACCGAGATGGATTATCTCGACGATCTTGATAAAGAGGCTTTTGCTACTGCAATGGCAAATCTCTTTAGTTTCCAGATACCTGCTATTATTATCTCGAAGGGAATCGCACCAAAAGCGGGGCTTATCGAAAGCGCTGAAAAGGCGAAGGTCCCGCTTTTCGTCTCCTATCTTGAAACCGAAGAGGTTTTCACGCGGGCAGGGGCTTATCTCGATGCGATTTTTGCGCCAAAGGTGGGTGTTCACGGCACTATGGTGGATGTTTACGGCGTTGGTATTCTCTACACCGGATCGGCGGGAATCGGCAAATCAGAATGCGCGCTGAGCCTTATAGAGAAAGGCCACCGGCTCGTTGCCGACGATGTCGTGAATATAAGCAAAAGGTCAGGGAGAATTCTCATAGCTTCGGGAGAACCCGAGGCCGGATTCCATTTGGAGATACGCGGGCTGGGGATTATCGACATCGAAAGGCTTTTCGGGATACCGTCTGTAAGAATTCAGAAGCGTGTCGAGATTCAGGTTCATCTCGAGATGTGGGACAATCTTCGCGATTATGACCGTCTCGGAATCGACGAGACGAATGTTACGATACTTGGTGTCGAGATACCTAAGATAACTATTCCGGTCTCGCCGGGGAAAAATATCACGGCGATAAGCGAAGTTGTGGCGATGAACCACATGCTCAAGGTTTACGGCCATCATCCGGCAAGAGAATTTATCGCGAGGCTGAACGAGATAATGGAAAGACGCGCGAAAACTGATCAATACCTCGAATCGGATTTCGAATAGGTCTTTCCGGTATGTAAAACTAACATTTCTACTCATATGTAACTTCGGGGCGGTTATTTTAATGTTGAATAACCGCCTTGCTCTTTATATCTTGTGTTGAAACAGGAGAGTTATAGAGATTTGCGCAAATTATTCGTAACATCGGTTTTGGGGCGAGGGATTTCTTTTGCGGGGAATTTCCTCTGGCTCACTTTACTATTGTTTGGCGCCGATTCGGCACATGGAAAATCTGTTTCCGCCACAGGTGCGGGATATTTGGTTTCTGTTCCGATTGGCCGTGATTCGGTCTATACTACAAGCATTCGTGCGGTAAACAGCGATTCGATTCACGCGGTCTGTTTTCTGTTCGACATCTCCCCCGACAACCGAACCGAATTTTACGAACCTCTTCCAAAAATAAACTGGGTGGAAGTTTTGCGAGATACGCTTTGTGCCGGGCCTTTGTCCGAAACCTCTTTTTTGGAGCTGATGACCAAATTCCCCGCCGATTCGAGCCTTTACAATAGGCGTTTTGGCACAACTATTAAGGTGAGTCGTGCATCCGCCGGTATTATGGCGATGAATATCAATCTTAAAGTTTTCATAGAAACCGAAAGCCGAAGGTTTGTTTCCAACGAAAGTAAAAGGCTTCAGGTCGCTCCCACGCGGGCTTATCTTTCGACGGAATGGGATTCTATCGTCATTTTCAACAACACAAAAGAGAAAGACACTCTCTCGATTTTCTGGTCGCAGAATCTAAATCGCTCGACGGAGTCTTCTTCGGAGATCGTTCTATTCAGAAAAGTGCTATTGTGGCGGATTCCTGCGAAGTCTTTTCTCCTCGACTCGGGCGAGAAAGAGACAATTTATTTTAAAAAACCCTTTGATTACTTCGGCTCAGAAGGATATATTATTATTCTCGGAAAGAATACGAGTTCTTTCTGCAAATTAGAACCACGAGGTCATTAGCTATCGAACAGGCTATCTTATGAGGACTTATCTTAAATTAATCTGCATGTTGCTCGGCATTCCGGGGATTGTCTTCGTCCTTATGGCCTCGACACAGGTATTAGAATCGAGCACCGACCCAAGCCCTTTTTTGGACTTCGTTACCGACACGATTGGCGACACTGCAAGCCCCGCGGCTATTTACGCAAAATTCGAACTTTGCCCTATCGGCCTCGATTATGGCGACCCAATCGACACGGCCTGGTATATCGAAAGCCTTGAATTGGGAGACACGTCAAAATGGCTCAGGATTTGCGGATTCTATAACTCCGGATGCGTAATTTCGAACATCTTGTTGCACGTTGACGACTCGGAAGTCCCTTGGTTTACTAACGCGACCCCGCCAGTCGAAGTTGCTCGGAACAAATTCCTTCTCTGGGCAGTAGTTATGTTTAGAAGGCATATTCCACTCTGGGCATCTGGTTTCTGGCCATTAGGAAATAAATCGGTCTGTGTTCTGGATGTCGTCGCTGATGACAATGACTATGTAACTACAAATAGGTTTTTCAATTCGTTGTTATCTCCGGCATATTCTCATATGACGAGCACGGGAATGAATTTATATCCTGCGGATAGTTTTTGGGTTTCGCTTCTTTTTCAAGCGCCTTCGGATTTGCTCGATCTTAGGGATACGATTCCGAGAGACCCTCGGGACAGAATTATCGTGCATATCACAGCTGAGCCTGCGGCCAGCAGATAAGGCGGGAAAAAATAAAGTTCTATAATATTAAAAAAAGACTTGACTATCGATTTTCAGGCCATTATCTTTAGTTTACACTTTGGGGGTTTTGTAGGTTTTTTAAGAAATGAAAGATAGTTTTTAAGGAGGTGCGTAAGGAATGAAAAGCAAGAGAGCGATTTGGATATTGCCTGTCGCCGTTATGGCGCTTCTTGCATTCGCTTTTTCGTCTTTCGCCCAGACTCGCGAAGTCGGGGCTTTGGAAAGAGAAGGGCGTCCTTCGATTGATTCGGGCAGAAGGGATGTAGCCCCTCTGGATTCCCGCGGAGAAACGCCGGTTATTCCCCCGGCGGCTACAATTATGGAGAGGTCTTTGGATGGTGGCGGGCTTCCGCCTGTCGAACCCGGCCATGTGATGGACACGGAATCCGAAGATATATACATTTACGTTACCCTGATGGCTCCTCCGGGTCCGCCGCCGCCTGAATCGGTAATTATTACTCTGGTTAATTGCACACCCGGTGCCGAGCAGATCAGGTTCAAAGCTAATGCCGCGCCGTTCGCTTATGGCGCTGACTGGTATAATGTCTATAGAGACACCACTGCGCTATTCTATATGGCTCAGCTGGACTCGAACAACCTACTTCCCGATAGAACCACAAGCCTTTATTTCAACGACAACTTCAACGACACCCTTTGGGCGTTGTATATGGCAAGCAGTAAGGGCGTTTGCGACACAATCGTGAACCTGTTCTACGTTTTCACAAGCGTTGACACCGGCCCGGGTGTTCCCGGCGGAATGGTTGAATCGCCATATCCCAGCTGGTGCCTCGCCGAATATGACCAAGGGATAAAGAGAAATCCAACAGTTGGCTCAGCGAATATAGTTTCCATACCTTGCTACGACGATGATATAGTTATAGCATCCAACTTTGCTACTTGGGGAGCTACTGCTGTGCAAGAATGGAATGCCGCCACTCAAACTTGGGGTGTTGTCGGATCGCAATTGGTTCCCGGTGTTTGGGCACCCAATAATGCAGTTAGGGTTTCGCACACATATAGGATTACAGGAAACAGCATCCCAACAACTGGCTTGTTCTCAACCTTTGAGCCGGGCATTGTTCCAGAGGAAGATACGACTTATATTCTCTATTCAAACTCAACTTTGGGCGACCGCAACATCGTAATGGTGCCATTTAAGGTTTCCTATTTCGATGGAATCAACAACTGTGCAAGTTTAGAGGCTTCTATTGTCTCTGTCGGCGCTACCAACGTTTACCGTGTGGATCGCTGGAATAATGCCACAATGACATGGAGTATCGTCGGTTCGAAAGTTGGTCCTATGTGGCTTCCGAATGGCCGTATCCGTCCCGGACTCCCATATAGAGTTTTCGTATCAACACCTGCTCCGGTAATCTGGCCATACGGATCTTAATTATAATCGACAAAAGATGATAAGGAGAAGAATATGAAATTGAAGACATCGATGATATTAACCTTGGCAGTTATCGCCATTGGTGCCGCTTATGCGGGCGTCGGTGGAACAAGTGACGCTTGCGACGGACTCGCGATATTCTTGGTTTGGAACGATACACTTCACACCACAGAATTAACTGCGCCATCAGGCGTAACAGTGATGTCTGGTTGTCCCGGAGACCTCTATATGCCGCCTTATGATACAATGCCCCAAATCCATTATCCTGACACTCTTGTTTGGGCAGACACAATAATTGCTAAGTGGCAAGAATCGGGCGATATGGCTGACGGCACACCCTGTAGCACGACTGTTCCCGGACAAGCCTATTACAATTCGGTATCCGGCACAGACCCGATTCAGATTCCGCCTGCGTATAATCCCAATTGCTGTAAAGAGGGAATTTATGCAAAAGCCCGTATGTTCGACAATGCCTCTGGCCAGTATTCGCCTTGGGTGGACATCAACACAACCGACCAGTTCCTGGTGAATTATGTTCCAGGGTTCGGCCTTGTTCTTCAGCTTTCTCTCGACAACTTTAAAAAGAGAGACCTTAGCGACGCGATGGGTTTCGATTGCAATGTCGATACGCTCATTCTCTATGTTTGGGATTGCGACAATGCGGACATCGCGGGAACAGCCGGCGAATTCGGCGTTGTTTACAAGACCTTCCCGAACGGTGAAGCTTTAGGATTTGGAAACAATACGGTTTATCTTAACAGATACCAAAATTGTGCTGTCGGTGTCGAAGAGAAGCCGCAGGTTCCTCAGGCATACTCACTCGAACAGAACCAGCCGAATCCTTTCAACTCTGTTACCCAGATTCGCTATGCTCTTCCCGAGGACGCGACCGTTAAGATCGAGATTACGAACATTCTCGGCAACAAGGTTAGAACGCTTGTCGATGGCAGGGAAACCGCCGGTTACAAGCGCGTCGTTTGGAACGGCCTCGACGATGCGGGCAAAGAAGTTCCCAGCGGAGTTTATTTCTACACAATTCGCGCTAATGATTTCACCGCAAGAAATCGCGCGATCCTGATGAAGTAGTTCTCATTCTACGCACCAAGAGAAAGCCCTCCCGACGGACTGTCGAGGGGGCTTTTTCTCTTTTTGCTTAAGGGAATTATTTCGGGGCGCGTATCGTGAAAACGACCATTCCGTCGAGATTGTGGATATGCGGCCAAGTCCTGAGGACTTCTTTCTGAATAAACGAGGTGGGTTGAAAATCTTTCGGCAGTTCGATTCTTGCGCCGGGCGGAATATCGCGAAGATGGTCTTCGCCCTCTTCCGGTTCCGTCGAGCATGCGCAATAGACCAATTTTCCCTTTGGCTTAAGTAGTCGAAATCCTGCAGATATCAATTCCGATTGTGTTTTAGCAAGTTTGATAACATCGGATTGGGTGCGCCGGTATCGGATTTCGGGATGGCGTCGGATAACTCCCAGCGAAGTGCATGGCGCATCGATGAGAACCGCGTCGAAACCCTGTGAATCCTCGAATTTACGGGCATCGGCTGTGTGAAGTTTCACAAATTCGGATAGCCCAAGCCGTGTGAGATTCTCCTTCACCATTTTCATGCGATCCTCTGAAACATCGACCCCATGAATATCGATATCGCCACCGTAGCGCTCGGCAAGCTGGCTTAGTTTGCCACCGGGAGCGCATCCGATTTCGAGAATACGGTCGCCGGGTAGCGGATCGAGTAGATCTACCGGCACGCTGAAAGCCGGATCTTGCGGAGTAAAAAGGCCTTCGGTAAAACCCGGAAGTTGTGTTGGATGTCCCGCGGCTTCGATTTTTAGATAGTCGGGGAAATGGGGAATCTGGCGGGCATCGACACCCTGTCCAAGCAAAAATTCCATAGCTTTGCGTGGTGTAGTTTTGCGGATGTTGATGCGATATGTTATCGGCGCTTCGACATTGTTCGCGGCGGCCAGCGCCATCGCGAATTCTATCCCCTCACGATCCGCCCATTTCTTGATCAGCCACTCAGGATGTGAAAACCTCGTCGCTATATTTGCGATTTTGCCTTCTGGTAGGGGGATTTCGTGTTCTCCGATTCCATCGAGTTTGCGCAGAACCGCGTTGATAAGGCCGGAGGCTCTATCGTTGCCGGTTTGTTTGGCCAAATCGACCGATGTAGAAACGGCCGCGAAGGTGGGAACTTTATCGAGAAAGATTATCTGCACCGCGCCGATTCTGAGGATGTCCCGCACGGCTGAGTCGAGATGTTTGCCTTCGAGATGTCCCGCCATAGCAGAATCGATTAGTTCCCTGTTTCGGAGGATTGTCATTGTAATCATCCATGCCAGTGCGAGGTCTTGTCTTTCGAGGTTGTGTTTATTGCATGTCTGCGATAATGCGGCTGAGCTGTCCTCTCCGCGCCATATTGCCCTCAAAGCCTCCAGTGAAGCCAGTCTCGGTTTTATGCCTTCCGTTTTCATTTTACCTCGGTTGATATATTTTCTCCCCAAGTGCCCCATCGTGTTCCGAATGGATCGAAGAATTCCTCGCCGCTTTGGATTAGCAATTCTTCCCGAAGATAGGGCAACCCGAGAACTTCGACTTCCGGAATGCCGACGGCGAGAAGATATTCAGATGGTCTTCCCGAGCCGTTTGGGTCGCACTGAAGCATAATGCGAAGATGCCACCGGTCGCCATAATTTTTTATTTCGTAGAACTTCAGGTAACTTTTTAACTCGACAGTCTTTTTAAAACGAGCAAAGGGAATCGAATCGCGCGAAACAAGCTCTTCAAAGGCATTTGGTAAGTTCGGTGCGATTTCTTTTAGAATATCGACCGAGAAAAGCGCGCTATCCATCGAGGAAAAGATGCTCGACGAGCGTTTTAGCATTGGTTTGAAATCCATCAAGTTTATGCCGTGAGGCAATTCTTGGCCAAAGGCTTCGATTTCGGAAGATGTTATTTGCGTCTCGAACTCGATGTCCAAATATTCGGCTTTGCTCACATAACCTACCGGCAGTGGCGGCCCGAAAGAGACCTTCTGGTGACGATGGTGTCCTTCGGAATATGCGACATTTAGGCCGCTTCGGCGAATCGCCCTCGCAATAGCTCTTGTTATGTCGAGATGTCCGAGCCATCGCAGATGGTTTTCTCTGGACAATCTTAAGCGAATTTTATTATTCGCCAAAACACCCGGTTTAGAAATTTTTTTCGTCCTTCTGCCGTAATTTCCGCGTTGGGATTGAGGAGGTTGTTTTTGGACTTCGTTTGCAGTATAGCCGCAGACACCGCAATTGTCACAACCGCCCCTCTCATAACAGCTCGGTGAGGGCTTTTCATCGAGTGCTTTTTTTCTCTCTGCGAGCAGGACTTCTCTCGAAATAGGTTTACTGACTATTTCCCATGGGGAAACAAATTGCGGATCATGCTCTCGAGCGAAATTTTCCAAAGGAATGCCGTGCTCGGAGAATGTGTGTTCCCATATCTTTGGTTCGAAACTTTCTTTCCACGCGTCGAAACCGCCGCCGCTTCGCCAAATGTCGATAAGTGCATCACCCAAACGCCTATCCCCGCGCGAAAGAGCGACCTCGATTCGGGCGAGTCGCGGGTCGCGAGCGTGGAGTTTGATGCCTTTCGGCATTTCCGCGCGTAGAATGCGGTATTTCGCGTCTATTTCCTCCGCGGAGGCCTGCCTTTCCCATGCGAAAGGTGTGTGTCCCTTTGGCACAAATGGCGAAATTGAGACGTTTAGATTGCCGCGTCGGCGTTTAGCAATTGCCCACACTTTTTCGCAAAGCTTGGCGATGCCGCGGATATCGTCGTCGGTTTCGGTGGGTAAGCCGACCATAAAATAGAGCTTTGTTGTGCGCCATCCAGCGGAGTAAACCCTTTCTATTGTTTGAAGAAGGGCTTCCTCGTCATAGGTTTTGTTGATGACGGCGCGAAGCCGCTCTGTTCCGGCTTCCGGAGCAAATGTCATCGATGTTTTTCGCGTTTTTGCGAGGACTGAAATCGCTGGCGCGTCGAGACCTTCCGGTCTGAGCGATGGCAAAGATATGCTGATAGTGTTTTTTTCAGCAAGATCGCCGGATTTTGCGAGTAAATTTGCGAGTGCCGAATAATCGGTTGAAGAAAGTGATAGAAACCCGATTTCTTCCCAGCCGCCGCTTTGGGCGAGGGTTTGTGCTTCGTCGAAAACAGTTGCGCAGTCACGCTCTCGAACAGGGCGATAAATCCATCCGGCGGGACAGAATCGGCACCCTTGGCCGCACCCACGCATTATTTCTATCGAAAGCCGGTCATGAACCGATTCGACCCATGGAATTATCGGCTGTGTGAGATAATTTCGGTCTGGCAAACGCTCTAACTGAATGGATTTGACGGTTTTAGGCATGTCGGTTTCTGTGATAAAACCATCTTGGAAACCATCGCAAAAAGTTGGCGTATAAAATCGAGGAACATATACACCTCCTAAATTCGCCAACTCGCGAAGAAGCTCCTCACGCGACAATTTGCTGTCAAGAATGTTTTCGAGAAGAGTCGGCAAAGATTCTTCGCCGTCGCCGATTACGAAAAGATCGAAAAATTCTGCAACAGGCTCCGGGTTAAAAACCGACGGCCCTCCTGCGATTATAATCGGGTGCTCCTCTCCTCTGTCGCGCCATTTGAGCGGAATTCCGGCTAAATCGAACATTTCGAGGACATTAGTGTAAGAAAGCTCGTATTCGAGGGAAAAACCTACGACATCGAAATTGGCAAGCGGTGTTCCGCTTTCGATGCTCAAAAGAGGGATTTCATTTTCACGAAGAAGCTCCGCCATATCGCGCCATGGGCAGAAAACTCTTTCACAGATGAGCCTTTCGTGGGCATTTACGATTTGATAGAGGATTTCGCCGCCGTGGTGGCTGGTGCCGATTTCATAAACCTCGGGAAAAGCGAGGGCAAACCGTAGCATGCCTTCGCGGTATTCTTTTCGGATTTCTCCGATCTCGCCGCCGATATAGCGCGAGGGTTTATCGACAAAGGGTAGTAGTTTTTCGAGACGTTCAATGTGTTTTTTCATAGCGAAAAAAATCGCTCGGTTTTGCCGAACGATAATATCTGGGAGGCTATCGCCTGCAGGTTACTTCTTTCTGACAATAACTTTGTTTCCTATCACCTTTTCGACGACGACATGATCGCCTGGCTGAAGATCATCGCCCACAGCAATCCATAATTCGCCGTGAACTTGCACGAAAGTGGCTCTTGAATTCGACAGACGCCGTTTTGTTACGACCCCCTCTTCGCCGACGAGGCCTTCGTTTCCAGTAACAGGCTTTGAAAATCTGGCTTGCGCGGCTTTATACACCGCAAAAGCTATCAATAAGGCCGCAACGATAACGGTGGGAATGATGACTTTCCATGAAATAACGAACAAATCGGCATTGCCGCTTGTCAACAAAAAACTTCCAGCTAACATTGCTATTACACCTCCTGTGGTTAATAACCCGAAGGTCGAGGTTTGGGTTTCGGCGATGAAAAGCACCACCGCCAGCAAGATAAGCGCGACACCGACATAATTGACCGGCAACATCTGGAAGGCGTAGAAAGCTAAAAGAAGCGATATCCCGCCGACAACCCCCGGGACGATTGTTCCGGGGTTCTGAAGTTCGAGGTAAACTCCGACGATGCCCAGCATCAGTAGCAAATAGGTTATATTCGGATTGAGAATTGTGAAGAGAAATCGCTCAACGCTTGTCATCGGTTTTTCTACAGGGACCGGATTCGGAAGGCGAAGTGTGTCGCCGTTGTGTTGACCGAAGACATAGCCATCGAGTTTCGCTAATAACTCATTAATATCGTTTGCGGTGAAATCTGAGACACCCCATGTAACAGCTTCTTCATTTGTGAGGCTCTCGGAGTGGCGAACAGCGCGCTCGGCCCATCCGGGATTCCTTCCGCGTTCGGCGGCGATTGCGCGGAGATTCGCAATTGCATCGTTGGTTACTTTCTCCATCATGACCGCGGCGGAATCAGTGCCGGAACCGCCCATCATATCGACCGGATGAGCCGCGCCGATACGCGTCCCGGGAGCCATCGCGACGATATGAGAAGCATATGCGATGAAAACGCCAGCGCTGGCCGCACGTCCTCCGGTCGGCCATACATAGGTAATGACCGGAATTTCCGACGCCATGAAAGCTCTCGTGATATCCTCGGTAGTGGACATAAGGCCGCCCGGAGTGTCCAAACGAAGGACAATACAAGGAGCGCTCTCAGCCACGGCGTCTTTCAGACAACGCATGATATAATCCGAGCTGACCGGATTAATCGCGCCATCGACAGTAATCACAGGGACCGCCTGCGCGAAAACCGCACCGATTAAGGCAACCAGAGCAATCGATATGAAAGTGATTTGTTTCATCGTATATAATATAAGGAAGAATGCGCTTTCAAGCAACCCTAATCACAATTCAATACACATTCACCTTCGTTTTATTCGATTTGACTCGATTGGAGCGGTGAATCATGTGCATTTTCGAGGAATATATAAAGATAATTCTATTCCGGACCGATTTGGAAATGCCACTGCCAGCCGGATTGCTTGTTATTGAGGGGATCTTTGTCGAAACCATAGGCGGCGTCGATGCCCATAATCCCTATCATCGGGATAACTAAGCGCATTCCAAATCCGAGGCTCTTTTTCATCTCGCTAAAACTGGCCTGATCGAAGTCGCGCCATGTGTTTCCGGCATCGCCGAAAATCGAGAAATAGAGCTGATCGCGTTGAATTGGAACACGAAGCTCTGAAGAGAAAATTGTCATCAACCGTCCGCCTGAGCGGAAGCGGCTTTCCGGTGTGAGAAGGGGATAAACGCCGCCGATGTCCGGTGCGGAGGTTGAATCATAAACCGCTTGAGATGTATCGACAGGGGAAATGGATCTGTCTGTGTATCCGCGAATTTGGCCGTCATAAGATACTCCACCGAGGAAATAGCGCTCGCCGAAGGGGACATTGTTCGGATCGTCGCTAAAAGCGTTGATTAGGTAGCCTGCGCGGCCTTTGACAACGAAGGTTAGATACTTATGGAGAGCGAAATACCATTCGCTTCGGACATCCTGTTTTTGATAGACGACATCGCCGCCGAGAAATTCTCCGGCTAAATCGACGGAATAGACATTACGGCTTCCCTTTGTGGCGAACATCCGCGAATCCCTCGAATCTCGCTGGATCGTCAGTCGCGTTGAAGATTCTATCTCTGGCCAATCTCTATTTCGAAGATCATATGTGGGTGTTGGCGAATAGCTTGTCGAGAAGTCCTGATAGCTAAGCCATTCGAGTTTATAGCGCCAATAAACGCTGAAATAATCGTCTGGCCAGCGAAGTCTTCGGCCGAGGCGCATCGAGCCGCCAGTGCGAGTTTCGGTATAATAACCGCTCCATGTCCATTTGGTATTATACAGGTCGATTCCGACGCTGGTGGGTGTATCCAAAAACCAAGGTTCTGTGAAACTTAGCGAGAAATTTTTCCTGCTTGCGCCGAACTCCCACATAAATTCGGATTCCCAGCCTCTTCCGAGCATGTTCGGCCAGCCGACAGAGACATTGCCGACGAGTTTGTCGCGCGAGTTATAGGTTACGCCTATTTGAAAACGCCCCACCGGCTTCTCTTCGACGTTCATAATCAAATCCACGTCGCCATTGGGGAGCACCTTAAAATCGGGAACAACATCGTTAAAATAGTTTAGGTAATAGACATTACGGACGGAGCGCAGAAGTCTGCTTCGAACAAAAGTTTCACCGGGATGGATGGCCAATTCACGGCGGATAACTTTGTCGTGCGTTCTTGTGTTGCCGGCGATCTCTATTTTTCGGACGTTCGACTGTATGCCTTCGTCGATGTATATCCAGAGCGAGACCGATTCGTCGTCGATTCTTCTCGCATCCTCGACTCTTGCGAAAATGTAGCCTTTCTCCTGATATAGAAAATATATCTCTGCAAGCGAGTTGCTAAGAGCTTCTTCGCTGAAAACATCTCCCTGTTTGTATTTGAGTTTGGCATAAACATCGCTGGAATCGTATATCGAATATCCCTTTATCTCAGTATCGCCGAAATAGTATTTGTTGCCCTCATGGAGCCAGATATCGATCATTAGGCGGGAGGATAATGTGTCGGTCCAAACGGAGTCATCCTCGACGGAAGCCATTATGTAGCCGTTGTTTTTATAGAAGTCTTCTATTTTTTCCAAATCCTCATAGAACTTGATTTCGCTGAAATTACCAGAACGGAACATCGACTTGCGTTTGGTCTGTATTTGGCGGCGAAGTTTTTTATCGCTGAATGCCTCATTGCCGTGGAAATCTATTTTACCGACTTTAGTAACCTTGCCCTCTTCGATTTTGAATGTAACATCGATTCTGCCCGGAATTTTTTCGAGAACCTCTGTTTCAATTTCGACATTTGGGTAGCCCTTATCGGCGTAGGAGGCTTTGATATTTCGGACTGCGTAGAAGGCGTCTGCCGGTGAGAGGAAATCATTGAGTGAAAAATCGATGGTTTTGAGCAGGTCTTTTGCCGAGATTTTTTTATTGCCCTCGAAAGAAATCTGCGAAACCTGCGGAAGTTCCTCGACTTCGATTTCGACTTCGATGTAATCTCCAGTTTGCACACCTCGGACAACGACATCGTCGAAATAGCCGAGGGCGTAAATTTTGCGGATGGCGTCTTCGACCGTTGCCGAAGTAAAGGGCATACCTTCGCGAATTCCGGAGGCGTTTATGACCACCGTTTCTGAGGCGTTATTCAACCCGATAACGCGGACTTTTCCGACAGTTTGGGAATAGGCCGTTACGGCAAGCGCAAGTAGAATAAGCGCTACCGTTATTAGGATCTTTCTTTGGGGATTTGGATTCACCTTCAGCCGGCGATAATCTCTTCGACCATCAGACGGGTGTAGTTCTGCCTGTGTCCCTGCATTTTGTGGTATCCGGTTCTGCGTTTCTTCTTGAAAACGAGGACTTTGTCGTCTTTGAAATGATCGACGACCTTCGCCTTGACCTGAGCGCCCTCGATTGTGGGCTGTCCGACGATGGGTTCATTTTCGCCGGAGATAAGCAGAACGCGGTCGAAGGTAAGCTGGTCACCGGAGTCTTTGTCGGACATGAAAGGAACAACAACGTTCACGCCCGGTTCGACTTTGACCTGTTCGCCTTGAATTTCGACTATTGCATACATCTTTTCCTCCAAATTGGATATTATTACCGATTTGACAAATGGAGTAATATATTCGTGAAATCGAATAAGTCAATGTATTTATAGCAGATTGCGCACCGTTTTCGGCATAATTTCCGAAAAATCACGGATAATGCAGATTTTTCTCTTTGAAAACTCACAAATCAAGATTCGGAGGAATCATTTTTTTTATATCGCTTCGCCGAGAACCACGCATCTGTTGGATTTTTCGAAATCGAATGGCCGCCCTAAATTATTGCCCCATTTTGTGATAGGACGAAGACCGGCTTTTCGGAACATGTCGAATATTTCATGAAGGGAATATATCCGCAAATCCACTGTGTCGTGTTTGACAATCTTTCTACCCTCGAAATAAATGTATTCGGCTTCGAGCATGCTTTTTTCCGGATCGAAATTTCGATATTGGATAAGCTTTTTGTCCTCGATGACATTTACATCGAGAGGGAGGAATTCTCTAATAATCCAATCTCGGTTCATGACCTCGATGAGGAATCTTCCGCCATTCTTGAGGGCTTTTCGCACCTGCCGAAGAACCTCGAGATTCTCCTCGTCCGTGTAGTATCCCCAGCTTGTGAAGAAATTGAATGCGGCATCGAATTCATTTTGGAAAGGTATGTCCCGCATATCAGCCACGATGAATTCGCAGTCGAGGTTTTCTTCGGCAGACTGAGATTGTGCACACTCGATATATGCCTTTGTAAGATCGATCCCCAATACATCGTAGCCCATCGCGGACAATTCGAGGGAGTGCCTGCCGATGCCACAACAAAGATCGAGAATCCTGTCGCCCTCCTTCAAATCGAGCGCTCCAGCGATGAAACGCGCTTCCATTTCCGTATGCTCAGGGTCCCTGGCATCAAACCCAAACTCCTTGAAATGCTCTGTGAAAAAGGTTTCTGTCCAATGACTCATTTTTCCTCCGAAATCAAATTTCTTAATAGTTCGAGATTCACGGCGTCCATGTCGATATCGCTTCCATCACGCGTTTTAAGACCTTTCGGGGTTTCCAGGAGCATCGGAATACCGGCAAATCTTCGGTCGTTTAGGAGATTTCGGAACCCTTCGATGCCTATCTCCCCCTTACCGATATGCTCGTGGCGGTCTTTCCGCGCCATAAAGCCTGTTTTGCTATCGTTAAGATGAACAGCCGCGAGGATGTCTAATCCGACAGTGCGATCGAAACTCGCCCAAACGCTCTCATATTCTGGCCTTGTGCGAATATCATAACCGGCGGCGAACCCATGGCAAGTATCGAAACATACAGCGATTTTCTCGCGGCAACCGCTAATTTCGATTATTTCGGCAATCTCCTCGAAACTTCGCCCAAGGTTCGTCCCCTGCCCCGATGTGTTTTCGATAGTGAGTTTGGCCGTGAAATTCTTCTTGCCATAGATTTTCGCTATCGACTCGCCCATCCTGCGAAGGCCGTTGTCGCGGGTGTCGGATGTATAGCTTCCGGGATGAAAGATTAGATTCGGGATGCTCAAAAAATCGCAACGCTGGAGTTCGATTAACATCGCATCGAAAGATCTCTCCCAAAGCAAAGAATCGGGTGAGGCTAAATTCTGCAGATAAGCGGCGTGCGCGACAACAGGCATTTCGGTTCGATCGCGCTCTTGGTGAAATTTTTCTATTTCGTCAAACTCGAGTGGTTTTGCATCCCATTGGCTCTGATTTTTCGTGAATATCTGAATCGCCTCGCATCCAGAAGCCTCGCCACGTGCAAAAGCTTTATACAAACCTCCCGCAACTGATTTATGCGCGCCGAGTATTGGGTTAACCTGTTTCATTATCGAATAGATTTTTTAGGCTGAATGCATTTCTTCTTGCGTGCAACCTCATTTGCCGTTGTTTTAGTTCGATTTCCGACAGCCGAAGATTCATCGCCTCGATTTGTGCGGAGTAGGCTTCGGAGAGTTTGTCTTCGTCGGTTTCGTATTCGGCAAGAATGTTCTCGATAATCGTGCGGTTTCGTTCTTCCGCGAAGGAGTTATTTTCTTGCAAAGCCCTTTTAAGCTTGAGTTTGGCGGCAATCAGTTTTTGATAGGGGTGTTCGTTTTCTATAGACGCTCTTTCGCGCATTATTCTATCGTTCTCCTCTTGGAGGCGTAAATATTCACGATTACTTATCTCGAAATCTCTAACCGCCTTGATACGCCGCTTTCGGAGAAATCTGAATCCGAAAAGTATCAGCATTAGAGCTAATCCAAGACCGAGCGCAATATACATAAATATAATCAACATAATGTGTTAGCTCAAATTATATATTTGTCCAATCAAGCCGTCGTTAAGAGGACAATCCCGCCGATCGTCAGAAGCATGCCTATAAAGGTTTGCGGTGTGAGTTTTTCGCCGCCGTAAATAACCCCCAGAAGAGCGCCGAAGAGCGGTGAAGTAAAGGCTATCGGCATCACTTTCGACAGCGGAGCATTTTTTATCGCGAAATAAAAGCAGAGCATTCCAACCGCGCCGGCGACAACTCCGCCGCCGATAACCATATAAAGGAGGGCTTTCGTGCCGGCCTGCGGAACGCTTTTCCAGTAGGGATAGCTGGCGGTGCCGAGAATAATCAACGCCACTGCGGTGCGTATGGTAATGCCCATCTGCGGCGCGATGTTCCCCATGTGGAGACCTTTTTTCTCGAAATACCCGCCCACGCCCCATGCGATGGCTGTTATCAGCGCGAAAATCTGTGCTTTCATATCGTTATAGCTAATTGAGTATATTCAGGACAAAAGCTCCCGCTCTGCTTCGGCATTGAGTTTGCGGAGGCATTTTTATTGACAGATAATTTCTTTTATTTATTCTTTAGTTATCCAATTATTCAATATTTCGACTAATTTCTCGGCCTGGCGGTCGCTGGAAATATTGAATTTGGACTGCTGACGATACTCGTCGTTTATCTTCCGATAGCGTCTGATAGTGTATTTTGGCGGGCTATAGCAGTTACTTTTTTTGTCCCAAGTCTCATATTTGAAAATTACTGTAGCCCATGCCCCTGCAGACAAAACCTCACTCTCGAGAACCCTCGTAAGCAGGATGCCGTCTTCTTCGTATTCGATTGTTAGGTCTTCAGCCTTCGATGCCATATAGCCCCCTTGTTTTTTTCATCTTTCAAATTTAATACACAAAATCAATTTTGACAACAGTTATTTAATCGATTGAACTTGACTGTAATCTCACGCGCTTATATTTTGAATGAGAATATTTCACTAATCGAGAATATCAAAATGGCAAAGATGGAATTCCCAGAACGAAAAACCAAGACCACGCCCCTTATGGAGCAGTATTACCGCATCAAAGAGCAGGTGCCGGATTCTCTTCTGCTATTTCGCATGGGCGATTTTTTCGAGCTTTTTGACGATGACGCAAAAATCGCTTCGGAGGTTCTTGGAATAACGCTAACGCAACGCTCGCACGGCATGCCGGAACCGACACCGCTGGCCGGAGTCCCCTATCATGCGCTTGAGAAATATTTGTCACGGCTTCTTACAGCGGGTTTCAAAGTTGCTATTTGCGAACAGGTCGAAGATCCTAAAAAGGCCAAAGGCATCGTGGAAAGGGACATTTTGGAGATAATGACTCCCGGAACCGCGACCATCGACGCCGAAGAATCCCCCGAGCCTAATTTTATACTGAGTGTTTTCGTTGAAGAAAACTCGGTCTCGATCGCGGTAGCGGACCTTTTAAGCGGCCATTTTGAAACGATAAGGACGTCCGCGGAAAGGCTCCCTGAGGAGATAGAGCTATTATCACCGAAAGAAATTCTGCTTTCTGAGGATGTTCCCGAGGAAATCCTCACAGGGCTGAAAGAATCCGCCAGAAATATTCGTATAAGCTATTCCGAGCCGTGGAAATACGGGGTGGAATTCGCCACGGAAAGGCTCGAAGAGCATTTTGGAGTAACTACGTTAGATGGTTTCGGCACTCTTTCGGCGGGTGAGATTTCGGCGGCTGGCGCGTTAATCGCATATTTTCGGGATCTTAAAAAGGGCGATATGGCGCATATTCGAAGTTTGACAATCGGAAGAGAGGGCGATTCCATGCACCTCGACGCCGCAACTGTCAGGAATCTCGAACTTGTCCGATCCATCGCCGACGGCAGTAAAGAAGGCACTTTGCTATCGATAATCGACACTTCTTGCACACCGATGGGGCATCGTGTCTTGCGGAATTGGATTCTCGCGCCACTGATTTGCCGTGCGAACATTGAAGATCGAAACATAGCTGTGGATTCTCTAATAAAAGACCCAACATCATTGGCGAAGATTCGTGAAAAACTCGCTGGAATGGGAGATACAGAGCGGCTCGTCGGGAGATTAGGCAACGAGAAGGCTAATCCACGCGATATTATGGCACTCAAGCAAAGTCTCGATGAGATCCCTGCGGTTATCGAAGAGCTTGGGCATATCGACGTGCCTTATCTGAAGGGCATTCTCGGCAAATTAGACCCTATGGATGAAGTCCGCGGGATTATCGGCAAGAATATCCTGCCCGAACCGCCTTTCCATTTCAACGAAGGCGGGATAATCGCAAAAGGGGTGTCTGGGGAACTCGACGAGCTTCGCACTATACGCTACGGCGGAAAAAAATACCTCGACTCGCTTCAAGAACGTCTTCGCGAAGAACTGGACATTCCGAAACTGAAGATAGGATATAATAAGGTATTCGGCTATTATATCGAAGTTTCGAGAATTAATTCGGACAGGGTGCCGGAAAGTTTCGACCGCAAACAGACACTCGTAAACTGCGAACGATATATCACACAAGAACTTAAGGACTACGAGCAAAAGGTTCTCTCCGCCGAGGAGCGGATTTTTGAGATCGAACGCGAGTTGTTTATGACCATAAGAGCGCATCTGGCGGGATTTGCGCCCGAGATTCTTGAGGTTGCTCGTGCGGCGGCGGAACTCGATGCTCTATGCGCTCTTGCGGAAACCGCGAGGCGAAGAGGTTGGACTCGCCCCGAATTCACAGATGAAGATGTCATCGAAATTGTCGAGGGGCGTCATCCGGTGGTCGAGGATATTCTTGGGAAAAAAGCCTTCGTTCCGAACGATACTAAGCTTGACAATGTTGAAAAGCAGATAATTATCGTTACCGGTCCGAATATGTCGGGTAAATCGACATATCTTAGACAGGTGGCGCATATTGTGCTTTTGGCTCAAATCGGGAGCTTCGTGCCAGCGGAAAAATGCCGTCTAAGCCCTGTCGATAGAATATTCACTCGCGTTGGCGCGATGGACAATATATCGAGAGGGCAATCGACATTCCTCGTCGAAATGATTGAAACCGCGAACATCCTCAACAATTCGACCTCGCGAAGCCTTGTCCTTTTGGACGAGATAGGCCGCGGCACCAGCACCTACGACGGCCTTTCTATCGCATGGGCGGTCACGGAATATCTTCACGAGAACAACTACCATCGCGCAAAGACTATTTTTGCAACGCATTATCACGAACTTACGGAACTCGAGAATATTTATGTCCGAGTAAAGAACTATCAGGTTGCGGTCCGCGAAAGAGGCGATTCTGTTCAGTTTCTGCATAGGATTGTGCCGGGTGGGTGCGACGATTCCTACGGCATTTATGTCGCGAAAATGGCGGGTGTGCCGGATAGCGTCGTTGGAAGGGCGAAAGGTGTATTATCCGCTTTGGAGGCGGGTGAAACTCTCAACGAGGAAACGGTTACACGTATCGGTCGGCACAAGGGAAAAGCGATTCGACGCGAAGGGGTTCAGATATCGCTGTTCGAGCCGGAAAACCACCCAATTGTTCAGCAGTTGAGGGATTTAGACCCCGAACGAATGACTCCGTTGGAGGCACTCGACGCGATTGTCCGCTGGAAAAAGAAATGGAGCGGGAATCTCTAAGGTCGGGAACAGTCCTCATGGAAAGCCCATCTATGCGGTTTTTTCAAACTTCATATTGTTATTTCGCGCAAAAATAATTTTTTTCTTGACAATAGCGCTTTATTCATTAGTTTTACAGCTTGATTCTCGGGAACCCCCGATCTTCCCGCGAAGAAAGTATGTCTTGGATTGTAATCGAATTTAAGGAAGGTTCAAAGTGAAATCTCCAATACCAAAACTGGATCAAATCGAGTCCAAGTGGTGGGTTATTGACGCCAAAGGACAGATTTTAGGCAGGCTCGCGACTAAGATCGCCCGCATAATTCGCGGCAAAGAGAAGCCCTATTACACCCCTCATCTCGACACAGGGGACAATGTTATCGTGATTAACGCCGATAAGATCAAAGTTACCGGCAACAAGATGCTCGATAACGTCCACAAAAGGTTTTCCGGTTATCCGGGAGGACAGCGGACTACCTCGTGGGCGATTGTGATGGAGAAATACCCGGAAAGGCTTATCGAACATGCGGTCAAGGGCATGCTTCCCAAAAACCGCCTCGGAAGAAAGCTTTATAAGAAGCTTCATGTTTACGCCTCCGCGGAGCATCCGCACAGCGCGCAAAAACCGGAAATTCTGGAAGTCAAATAGCGAAGGATAATTATGAAGGAAAGAGTTTACGCTACTGGAAGACGTAAAGAATCTGTGGCAAGGGTCTGGATTACGCCCAAGTCTAAGGGCGACAAGAAGATAAACGGCAAAAGTCCCATGGAGTATTTCTGCCGCGAAGACCTCGTAATCCACCTTCTCGAGCCGCTCAAAAAGGTCGAATTAGAGGACACTGTTACGATTTTTGCAACCGTCAAAGGCGGCGGAGTGCGCGGACAGGCTGGTGCATTACGGCTGGGAATAGCTCGTGCATTGGCCAAACATGATCCTGAGCTTCGTGTTCCTCTTAAAAAAGCAGGATATCTGACTCGCGACCCGAGAGAAGTCGAGCGTAAAAAATACGGTAAGCCTAAGGCTCGCAAACGCTTCCAATTCTCTAAGAGATAATAATTGCTGTTTAGTAATACGTCGCGGGCCTCCGGCGGGGGTCCCCTATATGGGGCAGACCGGCTAAAAGGCTCACGGCGAACGTTCAACCCCGAAGAGGAGAAAAAATCATGATGCCGACCGTAACACTCGAAGACCTGCTCGAAGCAGGCGCTCATTTCGGTCATCAAACCCACAGATGGCACCCGAAGATGAAGAAATATATCTTCGGCGAACGTGCGGGTATTCACTTAATCGACCTCAAGCAAACGCTTTATTCGCTTCTGAAAGCCTACGAGGTGATCAGAAAGACGGTCGCTGACGGCGGAACCGTGCTGTTCATCGGAACAAAAAAGCAGGCGAAGGCGATCATCAGAGAAGAGGCCGAGCGTGCCGAGATGTTCTATGTTGCCGAAAGATGGCCGGGTGGAATGCTCACAAACTTCCGCACGATTAGGGAATCCGTAGATAAAATGCGTGAGATAGAAAGAGCCCGTGAAGACGGCACTTTCGAGAAAATCACGAAAAAAGAGATTCTCGAAATGGAGAAGGACTATGAAAGACTTCAGAAGGTTCTCTCCGGCATAAAAGACATGAACCGTCTGCCGTCTGTGTTGTTCATTATCGATGCGAAGAAGGAGATAATCGCTGTTCGCGAAGCCCGCAAACTCAACATTCCCATCGTCGGAATGTGCGATACGAATACCGATCCCGATATCGTCGATTATGTTATTCCGGCTAATGATGACGCGCTGAAATCGATCAAGTTGATTTCCCATACAATCGCCGATGCAGTTATCGACGGCCGTAGCGGCGGACAACTTCTCAGAAGGATCGAAAAAGAAAGCAAAGCCGCCCGCGAAGAGGCGGAAGTTGTCGAGGGCGATGTCAACGACAACATCGAAGAATAGAAAAGCCATTAACACAAGGAAAAAGGGGTATTAGAATGGCGGAAATAGAAGCGAAAATAGTAATGGATCTCCGTAAAATGACCGGTGCCGGTATGATGGATTGCAAAAAAGCTCTCATCGAGTGCGACGGCGATGTCGAAAAGGCTATCGAACACCTTAGGAAGACCGGCTTGTCGAAAGCCGCCAAAAAGGCCGACCGCGAGGTGAAGGACGGCAAGATTCATTCTTATATTCATGCAGGCGCAAAGCTTGGTGTTCTTCTCGAGGTCGATTGCGAGACCGATTTCGTCGCGAGAACCGAAGAGTTTATCGAGTTCTGCAACGATGTGGCTATGCATATCGCCGCGGAAGATCCTCTTGCGGTTACCACTGATGAAATCGACCAGAATCTCCTCGAAAAAGAGAGGGAAATTTATAAGGAACAGGCTCGTCAGTCGGGCAAGCCGGAAAATATCCTCGACAAAATAATCGAGGGCAAAGTTGACAAATTCCTCGACGACACAGTTCTGCTTCGCCAGAAGTTCATCAAGGATAACGATAAAACCGTCGAAGACGTTCTGAAAGCGCTTATCGCCAAACTCGGCGAGAATATTCAGATAGCTCGTTTCGTGAGGTTTAAAATCGGGGGGTAATACCCCCTTTTTTATGTCCGGCGAACTGAAATACAAACGTGTGCTCCTTAAGATCTCCGGTGAAGGTCTTCAGGGCGACAACAGTTACGGGATTAGCTCCGAGCGAATCGGCGAAATTGCCGACGAGATTGTGCTTGCTAAACAAGCCGGCGCAGAAATCGGGCTTGTTGTCGGCGGCGGGAATATATTCCGCGGGCTTTCGGGAGCAAAAATCGGGTTCGATAGGGCTTCCGGCGACTATATGGGCATGCTCGCCACGGTCATCAACGCACTTGCCTTGCAGGTTATCCTCGAAAAAAAGGGGCTTCAGACGCGGGTTCTTTCGGCTATCGAGATGAACCAGCTTGCAGAAACCTATATTCGCAGGCGTGCGATGCGTCATCTCGAAAAGGGCAGAGTTATAATTCTGGCCGCGGGAACAGGGAACCCATATTTCACAACAGATACTGCGGCGGCGCTTCGTGCGGTCGAAATCGGTGCGGAAATTGTGTTCAAGGGAACTAAAGTCGATGGAGTATATACGGCGGATCCGGTGAAGGATCCTTCCGCAAAGCTAATCGAGGAAATTTCCTATGGCGAAGTGCTCGAAAACAACCTTCGCGTGATGGACATGACCGCTGTTACCCTCTGCTCCGAGAACAAAATACCGATACTCGTTTTTAATCTGTTCAAAAAGGGCAACCTCGCAAAGGCTCTTGCCGGCGAAAAGCTCGGATCGATAATCCGGTAGGGAGGTAAGATATGGATAAGATGATAGTCAATGAAGCCAAAGACCGCATGGATAAGGCAATCGAGGCCATAGCAAAAGAAATGGCCAGATTGAGAACCGGCAAGGCTACCCCTACTTTACTTGACGGAATCAAGGTCGATTATTACGGCACAGAGCTTCCGATTAACCAGGTGGCCTCGGTAGCGGTTCCGGAAGCGCGGCTGATAGTTATTCAGCCATGGGATAAAAATGCGATCGACCCAATTGTCCGTGCGATAAATTCTTCGGATCTTGGGTTACCACCGCAGTCGGATGGTAATGTTATCCGTATCGCGATACCCGCGCTTACTCAGGAACGCCGCAAAGACCTTTCAAAGATTGTGGGCAAAATCGCCGAAGAGGGCAAAGTTTCGATTCGCAACATCCGTAGGGATGCAATGGAAAATATTAAGAGCGCTCAAAATGACGGCGATATTCCAGAAGACCTCGCAAAAAAGACTAGCGAGAAGATTCAGGAACTCACAGATGAAGCAACAGTGAGAATCGAAGAGCTTCGGAAGAAAAAAGAAGAAGAGGTTATGAGCCTTTGATTTTTATTCTAGGGCTTGAAAAACCGCCTTTTATCGGGCGGTTTTTATTATGCCCTACAAAATCGAATCGTTTTATTCTTGACATAGACGGCTCTTGAATGTAGTTTAGGAGATTCATGGAAGCCTTAAATGGGCTTCCCTTTTATCGAAGGCTATTAGCCCCCGTAGCTCAGGTGGATAGAGCGACGGTTTCCTAAACCGTAGGTCACAGGTTCGAGTCCTGTCGGGGGTATTTGGAGGAAAGATGGCAAAACAACAGAAACACAAAACGACGAAACACGAGATGAAAGAGGACAAATTTGTATCCTCGGTAATGAGCGGTGCACTCTATGCCCGTGAGAATACCCAGTCGGTAATAATCGTCGTGCTAATTGTCGTGGCAATAATCGCCGGCGGCATTTTCCTGAATTATTCGAGGATGAACAAGAAAGAAGCCTCGGCCACTCAGCTTGGACTTGCTCAGATCGAGTATAAGCTGGAAAATTATAACGAGTCGAAGGATCTTCTTGTTTCACTCGTTAATGAATATCCCAAATCTGAGGCCGCGAGAACCGGCAATTATCTTCTCGGGCATCTCTATTTCGCCTTCGGTCGGATGGATAGCGCGAAGTTCTATTGGGATAAAACGCTTGCGAACAAAAAATGCGACCCTGATATCAAAGCGGCTTCGGAAGCCGGTCTTGCAGGGATTTTCTCGAACAACAGAGAATTTCTGGCGGCGGCTGAGAAATTTGAAAAGGTCTATACCGATTTCCCAAATTATTTCGACAGATCGAACATGCTGTGGCTCGCGGCTGTAAATTTTCAGGCGAGTGGCAACAGGGATAAAGCCATCGAGCTTTTCGATAAGTTCATTCAGGAAAATCCGGAGTCACCAAAGACTATGACCGCGCAGTTGCTGTCTTCCGAGCTAAAGGCCTATTAGGCCGTCATCGGAAATTTTTTTTTCATATCGACTCACAAAATGCACCCTTTGAAGGGGGCTTAATAGTGTATATCGCCTTTATTGCTATAATTATCGTTGTTGCTTTCATAGCCCTTATCTCCCTTTTCGCGCTAAAAGCATTCCAAAAACGCCGAATCCTCCCGACAGTTGACAGGGATAACTCCGCAATCGAGGAGTATTTCCGCTATTTGAGTGCGATAACCCTTGGCGCGGCTTCCGGCGAAAGCGCAATGGAATTCTGCAAAGCGAAATCAATTTGGGACAGCGTAACTACCCCCCAGGAAGCTTTGGCCGCTTTTCAAATCGTTGACGGCGCTTCGAGAATCATTCTCGAAGACGCGAAGGATAGCTTCGACAAAGAAGCCTACGAGGACATCGAGCGCGGATACCAAAGCAGAAAAAATGTGATGCTTTGGGCGATAATCAACAATCTTAAAGCCTCACACAAAAGCGCCACGTGGAATTGGCAGGAGATGAAAGAGGGCATCACTGAATCCAAGAAACGGCTTTTCGTTGGATTTTACCATAGAATAAAGCCCTATCCGAGGCCGTGGGAAACAGAGTGAACGAATCCCGTATTAAAATACTGGATGAGAGCATTGCCAATAGAATTGCGGCCGGCGAGGTTGTCGAACGTCCGGCAAGCGTGGTCAAAGAGCTTGTCGAAAATTCGATAGACGCCGATGCTTCTGAAATTTCAATCGCTGTCGATGCCGGCGGAAACGATTCGATTCAGGTTTGCGACAACGGCATAGGAATGAGCCGCGAGGAGATCGAGCTAGCTCTTCGAAGACATGCCACCAGCAAGATTTCCAGAGCCGAAGACCTTCATCATATCAACACGCTGGGGTTTCGCGGAGAAGCCCTGCCGTCGATTGCATCAGTAAGCCGTATGGAGATAGTCTCGCGCCTTTCCGACGAGGATCTCGGCGCAAGATTGGTTATCGATCAGGGGCGTATTTTAGAGTCTTTGGAAGCGGGCGCTCCATATGGAACTTGCATGACCGTCAAAGAGCTGTTCTTCAACACTCCGGCGCGAAGGAAATTCCTCAAAGCCGCGGTTACTGAATTCGGACATGTCGCGGATGTTGTCGAACGGATTGCCATAGCCTATCCGCGCATCAAATTCGAGCTAAAGCACGGCGATAAGGTTCATTACTCTTTACCTCAGGCTAACACCTACAAAGACCGTATTATCTCGGTTTGGGGTGAGGATCGAGTCGAGGAGATGGTCGAGGTCGAAGCCGGCGATCCGGGAATAGCTGTATTTGGATTCGCCGCGCCGCCAACTGTTACTCAAGCCAGCGCACGGATGGTTCAATTCATTCTGAATGGCCGGCCGGTGAAGAACTCCTCTCTTCTGGCCGCAGTAAAAAGGGCATATGAAGGCACCTTACCACCCGGAAGATATCCTCAGATAGTCCTTTTTCTTGAGATAGATCCCGAGCTTGTGGACGTTAATGTCCATCCAATGAAGCTGGAAGTCCGTCTTCGCAGATCGAGTGAGGTTTTCCGCACGGTTGTAAGGGCTATTCAGGGTGGGCTTGCGAGTCGAGATAACTCGGACAAATTCGCGCCAATATCCAAAAAATCTCGTGTCGAAAATTTCGAGTTTCGCGGCGGAACGGGTATTCAGAGCGGTTTCGATTTTGGTTACGCCGAAAAGAAGAGCGAATATCCTATCGAAAGCCCTTCTGCAAGAATTACGGAAAGCGAAATATACTCGACTCCCTCCTTTTCGAACACTCAGGACATTGTCGAAAAGGTTTTCCCGACATTTTGGCAAATCCACGATAGCTATATCCTCGCCGAGACTAAGGGTGGAATAATCATTATCGATCAGCATGCCGCGCACGAAAGAATCCTGTTCGAGGAACTTCGCACGAAAATCAAACGGAAAAAAATTACGGGGCAACGCCTGTTATTCCCGATTGCAGTGAAACTCACGGCAATGCAGGAGTCATATTTTGCCGAGAATAAGCCTATGCTCGAAAGAATCGGCTTCGAATTTGGTCCTATTGCGGCGGGGCATATTTTGGTCGAGGCAATTCCTGCCGAGATAAAGCATTTCGGCAAGGGGGATGTTCTTGTGGAAATTCTCGACGACCTCGCCGAGGGAAAATCGGAGTTGACTGCACTGGAAGAATTCGCTAAAATGGTTGCATGTAGGATGGCAATCAAAGCGGGCGATCCGCTTTCGAGCGAGGAGATGAGCTTTCTTTTTGACAGGCTTTTCTCGACCGAAAAGCCTTATACCTGCCCTCACGGCAGACCTACAATTATAAAAATTACATTGGACGAACTTGAAAAGCGATTCGAACGAAAATAATGGAGGGAATATGGCTATAAGGCTTCTTATGCTTATCTCGCTTCTTTCGATGGCCTTGCTGATTCATGGATGCAGTTTTGGCGGCGACCCACCCCCGGACCCGGAACCTGAAGGTCCCGGTCTATATTTTCCCCTTAAAGAGGGCACAAATTGGACATATCGGTGTGTCGAGCCTAATTCTGTCGGCGATGACTCAATCTATACTCTCGTAAAAACGATTACAAACAGGCTCTTCGTATCTTTGGACTCGGCAACTACCTACGAGCCGCCATTTAATCCGGCAGTGCCATGGTTTCGGCAGAGCGACAGCGACTCGAGTTATTACCAGAACGACGGCACATTCATTTGGATGGGGCAAATCTCTGACGATTTAGCAAGTTTCGGATACAATGGATTTGTTCCGTTAAGAGTGCTTCCTATTCATTATGAAGACTATGATTCATTCGCTACAGTTGTATATAAAGGCTCTGGTGTTTTTCGAGTTAAGATTGTATTCGCGGTCAATGTTATTGACAGCCTCGAAGACATAGAAACCGAGATGGGAACATTCTTTGATTGTGTCCGTGTGGAGACCTTCCTGAGCGACTCTTCGCTACTTGGGATGAACACAACTTTGAGCACAATATGGTTCGCTGACAGTATCGGAGCGGTCAAACGGCACGACCATACCACCACCGGAACATCGAATGTTTATTACGAGGAACTAATCGACTATTCGATTGAGTAATATTCCAAAAATAATGATAATAATAGCTGGAGCGACCGGAGTCGGGAAGACGTCGGTCGCTTGTGCTGTTGCGAGGCGTATTGGCGGCGAGATTATATCTGCCGACGCAAGGCAGGTTTACAAAGGCATGGTCATCGGCACAGCGGCGCCGTCGAATGAGGATGTCCCGCATCATCTTGTAGGGGTGCTCGACCCGAATGAGCAACCGACTGCGAAATGGTGGGCGGATGAGTGCGCCCGAATCCTCGAAAGCCTATGGGAAAAAGAGTCCGTGCCAATTATCGCCGGCGGAACAGGGCTTTATATACGCGCTTTGGTCGAGGGTTTGTTCGAAAGCCCTTCTGGAGATGCCGTCATTAGAACGAGTCTAAAAAAACGGATTGAAACCGGCGACGATCTTCACGCCGAGCTGGAGCGAATCGACCCCGAATCGGCTGTGCGAATCCATCCGAACAATAAGCCGAGAATAATCCGTGCACTCGAGGTCTATTACTCGACCGGAAAAACGCTGACAGAGCTTTTCGGGCAGACCGAATCAAAGGCCAAAGGCTGGGAATTTCTAAAATTCCATCTTGTATTACCGCGCGAGCTTCTTTACGAGAAAATCGAGCGACGAACCGAGGACATGTTCGAAGCCGGATGGATTGACGAAGTGAGAGAGCTTCTATCTTCGGGGATTGCATCGGATGCTCCCGGAATGGAGGCTATTGGATATCGCGAGATATCCGGTTTTCTTTCTGGCGAAATAGACATCGCCGATGTAAAATCGAAAATAAAGCAGGCAACCCGAAATTATGCCAAGCGCCAACTAACATGGTTCCGACATCGGCCCGATTATTGCGAAATCGATTTATCGAAAATGGAACTGATCGAAGCGGTTGAAATAATTCTACGCAGGTATCGAAGAAAATATGAAGGTTTAAATAACCCGGCTTGACTCAAAAATTATAGTAATTATATTTAGGCGATGAATCGCTTTGCCATATATATTCTGCTTTGTGTGCCCGCGCTTTTTGCGATAGAGGGGCACGACCCGACTCCGCGGTTTATCCCCCCCGATTTTTCGGTCGAGGAGGACAGAATCACAACACCGGGGGATCTAATCGACTTTTTCAGCCAGCCTTTTGTTGAATACTTGCGGATGACCACCAACTCTCGTAAGATCAATCCCTTTCTCGATGCAAGCTCAGAAAGCGAAGCGCTTGGCGGAATCGATTTTCAGTATGTGAATTTTTTCGGGAGATTTCGGGGAAGACAGTTTTATTTCGGCGATGACAATCCTCGACAGATGCTCCGATGGGTGGATTTTCGCGCGGGCTATGCCGATATTCTGCTCGATAAGATCCCTGTCGGGGTAATAACGGAAGCCGATTACGGGTATTTCCGCGGGGTTTATGAGCCGTCACAATATACATTTAAAGCGATTGGCGAAGCACATATTCCTTTGGCAAATTTCCTCGCATCGCCCTACGCCCAAACGGAACGAAACTCGTGGAATCAACGCCCGGGTCTTCTCATACGGAACCAGCCCTACGATCCGCACAGGCAAATTATAACAAATGCATATGGCGGAGGCCTCATTCTAAAAGCCACTATAAGCGAATACACCGGTTTTCGGGCTGAGGCATCGGCGAAAAGATCGACCCGTTATCGTGAAGGTGTGTGGGAACGGCAGAATCAGATTATCTCGGCTCTCGGAACAATGGTTTTCGATTCTGAGCCTTTACGAATCGAGGTAGGCGGCGAGGGACATAAGACTTGGGAAGAAACTATTATCGCGCCGCATCTCGATTTTCATCTAACTGGGCAAAGTTTCTATATTCGAGCCATTCTCGGCTCCGAAGCCAATCTTCCTACACGAACTGCTTGGAAGTTATCTCCGCGAGTCGATTACCCCACAAATGCACGTAATATAATCACCCCAACTCTCGTTGATATTCTCGGAAGATTAGAGCTTAAACCGGATCAATTCTTGATGGGGCATCTCGATTATAGGACAATTCGCGGTAGGCCTGTGCTCCTCTCCCCCCTCGATGAAGCTCCTCAGGTTCAATGCCTCGATATTTCGCATCAGGCATTCACAATTCGGCTTCTTAACGATTTCGGCACGTTCTCAAACTCGCTAAGTCTGACCCTGAAAAGCGACGAGCATAAAGGCATTCAAATTCCGACCGAACCACTTCAGATTGTCGCGGACACTTTTGTGGTTGAATTGGGTTCCGGCTTTTCGATTCAGGCATCCGGTGTCCGGCAACATTTGCCGCAGATTGCTCCTAAGGTAATAAACGACATAGGAATAGGAGCACGCTATAACTACGATAAATATCAATTTCTACTCGGCATATCCAATATTCTCCGAAACGATATTTGGGACGAAAACGCCCTTATGTTATCGCGGGAAATCCGCTTTTGGGGCGGTATATCTGTCGATCTCTGATGGAACTTCGCGAAAAAATACGCAACCTACCGAAAAAACCGGGGGTGTATCTTTTCAAAGATACCTCGGCGAAAATAATCTATATCGGTAAAGCGAAATGCCTTCGTGAAAGGGTTTCGAACTATTTTTCCGGCCATCACGCCGACCCAAAAACCGCTCGGTTGGTTGCAAATATCGCAGACCTTGAATTTTACATTGTCGATAATGAGGTCGAGGCGTTGGTTCTCGAAGCAACACTAATCCGCCAACATAAACCGCATTACAATGTCCGCTTAAAAGACGACAAAAGATTCCCATATATCCACATAACCGACGAGCCATATCCGCGAATCGAAATCGAACGTCGCCGAACAACCAGCGGACAATATTTCGGACCGTATGTTGACGGCCTTGCGCGCCGAATGGTTATGGATCTAATAAAAGAATATTTCCACCTCCGCTCCTGCAAACACCCATTACCTCAACGCAAACCTGTTCGAGCCTGCTTGAACTATGACATCGGCAGGTGCGATGCCCCCTGCCAAGAATATATCACCGTGGAAAACTACCGCGAGAGGATCGAGGAGGTTATTCTGCTTCTGAAGGGTAAACACAGCGAACTTCTCAAAAGACTCACCAATCGAATGAATGTTGCTTCCACAGAAATGGATTTCGAACATGCCGCAAAACTTCGCGACCAAATAGCGGCGATCGAAAGGCTTTGGCTCAAACAAAAAATCGACACAGATCTTGCTGATCGCGATCTTCAAGCTATAGCTATCGGTCCGAAAGATGCTGTTGCGGTAACGATGCAGGTTCGCGAAGGGCGTGTGATTGCGAGGCAGGAATTCCATATGGCTGTCGCGTTGGGGACATCGAAACAGGAAGCCATGTCGGGCTATTTGACACAGTATTACAGCGATAATCCCAATCCGCCAAACGAAATACTCGTGTCGGTCGAGCCTCAGGATGCCGAAGAAATTGCCGATTTCGTTTCGGTCCAGCGCGGCGCGAAGGTTGACCTTCGCAAACCACAGCGCGGACAAAAGCGGGAGCTTATCGAGCTTGTCGAGCGAAATGCCGAACTGCTTCTGGCGGAGATAGTCCACGAGAAGAGCAAGGTGAATCTGCCCTTCGCGATTATCGAACTGGAAAAAGAGCTAAAACTAAAAAAGCCTCCACGCACAATCGAGGCAGTCGATATTTCGCATCTCGGTGGAACGAACGCTGTGGCTTCTTTGGTAACTTTCCGCGACGGTAAGAAGTTCGGCAGAGGGTATCGCCGTTATAAAATTAAAACAGCTGAGGGTGGCGACGACTACGCTTCGATATACGAGGTCGTTTCCCGAAGGCTTCAGAGGCTTAGTGACGAGGAAAAGGGCTTCCCCGACCTGCTTCTAATCGATGGCGGCAAAGGTCAATTAGCCTTCGCCGAGAAAGCCGTTATCGAGGTTGGTGCGGAGGGCGAGGTCGAGCTGGCTTCGATTGCAAAAAGGCTCGAAGAGATTTTTCGGCCTCAATTCGAGCGGTCGCTGATGTTGCCCAAGGATTCTGCGGCTTTGCGATTGCTTATGAGAATTCGTGACGAAGCGCATCGATTCGCTGTTGAATACCAACGCAAACGCCGAACAAAAGCCTTTCAGGCTTCGGAACTTGCCACTGTGCCAGGAATCGGTCCAAAACGGCAGAAAAAATTACTCACCGAGTTCGAGTCCCTCGAAGAAATCGCCAATTCCAGTCCGGAGGTTGTCGCAAAGGCGGGTAATATTCCCCTCGAACTCGCCACGAAATTGTTGGAAGAGATTTCGCATTACAAAACCCTGCTATTCCTTTTTGTTTTCGGGGCATCGATTTTCTTCGGATGCACCCCTTCGCCGAGATATATCGGCCAAGCAAAGCCGGAGATGAGACCGACAAGACATTCTGCGGTATCGGACACAACAAGGGTCGCCAAACCATCCACAGCAAAACCATCGACACAAAAACCAACAACCGTGCGAACCACCACCGCGCCCACCGGAGCTGTTTTCGATTCCGAAGCGCTGTTAGGTGCGATAAATCTATATATTGGAACGCCTTATAAATACGGCGGCACCGGTTTCACAGGCGTCGATTGTTCAGGATTCGTCCACGATGCCTTCGGGCAGGCTGGTGTCCAGCTTCCCCGAACCAGCCGTGAGCAATTCAAAGTCGGACAGTCCGTTTCGAGACCAGAATTCGGCGATTTGGTCTTTTTCCGAATGCGGGGGAAAGAGGTCGATCATGTGGGGATTTCTCTCGGAAACAAGAAATTTGCCCACGCCAGCTCGACTCAGGGCGTTACGATCAGCTCCCTCGACGACCCATATTACAAAGCTCGCTTCCTCGGTGCACGACGTATCGACTAAAAAATATGGGAGAGCCGAAACTCTCCCACTTTGCTTAATATCTCACGTATATTATTTTAGATAAATTAATTTGACCGAAGGTGAGTTTGAGTCTGTTATTCTCGCGAAATATAGTCCCGAAGTTATCTCCGGTTTCGGTTGCCATCTCGTTGTGCCGGATGCGCTTAGCTCGGTTCGATGGACGAGTTTGCCGTGAATATCGAAAATCTCAATCTCGCCGGCAATATTGTCCAAATGCTCGATTCGCACCGCTGAGTTGAAAGGATTCGGCGACGCCCGCAAAACCGCTCTATCCGGTAATTCGACCTCCGCGATCGAGGCATCGCCAAGAATGATAGTTCTGCTAACCGGCGGGCCGTTGGGGATATAAACCGAATCGTGAATCTCGGATGGCATCCCCGGCGCGGTGATTTCAAGAGTGTAATACTTATTGCCGCGCAACAACTTACGGCTCGAACCGAAAACAGGATCCACCGTCCGCACGGGAAGATAATCATGCTTGAGCTGAACAACATCGACACCAGCATCCAAAACCGGATTTCCGAGAGTATCGACCACATAAACGGTCAAAAGCCTCTGCAGAGGGCGCTCCATCAGATAGTAAAGTCCCCTGCCAACCCGCGTCGCGATTGTGTCGATAGTATCGCCATGCCAGAAACACTGATTTGTGATTTCGAGGATTATCGGGCAATTACCGATATTATAGTAGAACCAATTCTGTAATTTCGGCTTGTTCTGATTCGCCCAGAGACCGCCATATGAACTGCCGTTTTCGTCCTTAATTCGCTGGGAGAGGTAGTATCGCACCTCGTCATAGGCCTCGCTTCCTTCGGGTGTATAGCTGGCGTCCCAAGGCCCGCCCTCGAAGAACCAGCATGTCCAGAGCTTGTTCCCACCGGTGTAGTCCGGCGAATGAAGATCGACCATGAAAAGCGGCCGTTCGCGAAGGAAGAAATCCCGCATAGCAACCACGCAAACCTCGCTCCAAGGGTGCGGCCCTTTGGTGTTGTCGTAATCCTCTGGCTCGTATTCGTCCCACTGATAATCCCAGTTTCGGTTGGGATCGACACCATCGGTGTAGGCTTCGAGAACGCCGTTAGAATCGAGGTCGTGGCAGGTTTTGCGCCACTCATAATAACCGGAATCGAGACACATCACCCTGCCGTCAACGTTCATCTGAGGGACAATCCAAATCTCGTAGGTCTCCCACCAAAGGGTTGCGGCGCTGTCGCCGGCATCTATGCGATGGAGCAAATCGCGCATCATCCATATGCAAACCTCGACACCGTTCGGCTCGTCTGCATGCTGGCCGCCCACGAACATTAGTGTCGTCTCGTCCTCATCGACAGAGGGATTATTCGAGATTCGCATGGCGAGAATGGGTTTTGCGAACCATGGGGAAATCGCGAGCGTCTCGACATGGCAGTAGGCGGAGTAGGTGTCCGCGAGGGCGACCGTGATTTCGACAACCTCATCGACGCGGTGGTAGCGCGGGTCTGCGCTCCATTGCCCGAAGGATGTCAACATTGCAATAAGAACTAAAACTCCAATAATCCGATATTTCATTTAGCCTCCAAATCGCTATTTCAGAAGAAAATAGGCATATCCCCCATTCAAATCAAGTCAATAATGATGCCTATTGACAATTAGGAATTCCGGGGCGAAGTGCCCTTTGCCAAGCGAGGATTTAGAAGTATTCCTACCTCCCCCACATATATTTCTAAAAATAGCTATTTTCCTATTGACAACTCCCATTTCTTTGAACTTATTTCTCTTACTATGCAAATCCATTTAGAGCAAGGCCGAGTTGTAATCGAATTAACTCCATCGGAGTTTCAGGCGTTCGAGGGCATGTTCGCCAATCTCGAAACAAATCACAACCTCATTATCGAAGGCCTCGACTGGCCCCCCGGATCAACATTCAGCAACAAATACCGAGGCACAATTCTCCCCATGCACCTATGCCGAACAATCGGCGAGGCATGCGCGGTCGAACAGGCAGGCCCCCTCGACCTCCTGTCCCTCTATCCCTTCTGGAAGTTCGGCTTCTGCTTCTCCGACGATGCCGACCTCAAACTCGAATTCACCGAGATCGACCCGCACAAAAAGGCCAACCTCGCCGACGAATTCGGAATGGGATTCACCGCATGGGCGATGGAGGAAATTTTCAACTGCGAGGCATGGTGCGACACCTCCGACGCCCTCAAACTTTGGGAGGTCGAGCAGGTCGGCACGCGCCTGCCCGATTTCGTGTGCCTCTTCAAAGACGGCTCCTTCGGCGTGTTCGAGGCGAAGGGCACGACCACCACCCTCGGCACGGCCAAATCCCAGACCGCCGACGGCAAGAAGCAGACCCAAACCATAGTCCCGAAAAGCGGCCATGTCTCGGTGCGATGCGCCTGCGGAGCCCATCTCAACCGCAACGGCATCTCGACCCTAATCCTCCGAGACCCGCCCCCCGGCGGAAATGCAATTCCTGTAACCCTCACCGCCGACGCGATAATCCGCTCTGCCGAGGCACGCCGGTTCCGCGAAAACCTTTTCGGCGACATACGCACAATGTTCATTTCGGACGAGGGCGAATTTTCCCTCGTCCGCAAACCATATATAGCAGAAAAACGCCACGGCTGGCTGGATATAAATAAAACAAGGAAACTGAAATAAAATCGAAGGAATACCTGACTATGACTGAAATTATCATATCACTTGTTATCGGAATAGTTATCGGCGTTGTCCTAACCCTTTTACTTACTAAGAAAAAAGGCGAGTCGGACATAAATCTCGATAACGCGATAAGAAACCTCGCAACCGAAGCCCTTCGCACAAACAACGAGGAATTTATCA
This sequence comes from uncultured bacterium, assembly GCA_964459995.1. GTDB lineage: Bacteria > UBP14 > UBA6098 > UBA6098 > UBA6098 > CAZSHG01. The sequence goes on from CAYWOR010000003.1 coordinate 130,213, forward strand.
AACTCGCAAAGACGAACCTCGAAACCGTGCTCGAAAAAACGAAAAACGAGTTCGGAAAACAGGCAATCGCCGAAACACTTAAACCGTTACAGGATAAAATCGAGACCTACGACAAAGAGATTAAGCGCATCGAGGAACAGCGGAACCAGCAGTATGGCGGGATCAAGTCGCAGGTCGAGAGCCTCGTGAAAACGACCAACCAACTCGACAAGGAAACCGTCGCGCTGGTAAACACGCTCAAACGCCCCGAGGCACGCGGCCACCTCGGCGAAATCACACTTCGCCGTGTGGTGGAATTATCCGGCCTCGAAAAACATTTTTCGTTCGCGGAGCAATCTTCGGTCGAGGGCGAGTCGAGGCTTAGGCCGGACATGATTATCGAACTGCCAAACCACGGCAAGATAGTCATCGACTCCAAAGTTACGCTGAAGCCGCTTTTGGACGCATACGAAGAGCATGACATCGACAGGAAAACCGCGCTTATCGGCGAATACAAAAAAGCGGTGAAGGCGCATGTGAGAAACCTCGCGGGCAAGGAATATTGGAAGCAATTCGCCCAAAGCCCGGAGTTCGTTGTGATGTTCTTGCCGGGGGAATCGTTCTACTTCGAGGCCGTGCGGCAGGAGCCGGAGCTTGTCGAGAAAGCTATCGAGGATAATGTGATTATCGTTACACCTGCGACGCTGATAGCCCTCCTGCGAACGGTGGCGATGGGATGGCAACAACACGACATATCGGAGAACGCGAAAACGATTGCCGCGATGGGCGCGGAGCTTTACGAGCGGATATGCAAGTTCTCCCAGTTTTTCGTGGAGATCGGAAAGCGACTTAATAAGGCTGTAAATTATTACAACGAGGGGGTCGGCTCTTTTACCTCGCGTGTGATGCCGAGCGCAATAAGGCTGAAAGACCTCTCATGCCCGGCCACGCGGGAGAACATTACCGAACCCCCGCAAATCGATACGGGAATCAGAGAATTACCGAAAGAGGAATAGGATTGAGGAAACCGAGTTTTAATTCGACAAAACGAATTGTGTATTTGAAATAAATTTCCGTAGGGGCGTCCCGGCGGGTCGCCCGTGCGAGAAAAACGGCGATGTTCGTGTATCCGGAAAACGGGTCAACCACCCGTGGGGTTTCCTAATCGGTCACCGGCTGACCCCTACGGAAAAATGAAAACCCCCGTTCTTTCAAACATTTACCGCGCACCGCGAAATCGAAGGGTTGCACCGCGAAATTTCCGGGCGGTTTTGCGGCGATGTATTGCAACATCGAGGAATCATAGGCCCGCACCGTGCCGTCCGAGACCCGCACCGCCTCATTCTGCGATTGCGAAATGAAATTCGAGACCCGCGCCGTCGTCGCCGAGCGTTGCATCGTGAAATCCGAGACCCGCAACGCCATATTCTACGATTGCACAGTGAAATTCGAGACCCGCATCGTGCCATCCGAGCCCCGCACCGTCGTTTCCGAGGCCTCGGAGATAACAGCGCAGGCTTCGGAGAAGGCTATGCATCCCTCGGAGAAGACAGTGCATCCCTCGGAGGAGGCAATGTAGGCCTCGGAGATGACAGCGCAGACCTCGGAGGAGGCAATGCAGGCCTCGGAGAAGGCAATGCAGGCCTCGGACGTGGCAGTGCAGGCCTCGGACGTGGCTGTGCACATACGGGAAAGCGGGTTTGCGGATTTTGACCGATTTATCGCTATTTTGAACTGAATTTGAAAACAAACACCGCCAGCGGCGGAGAGAGAAGAGAAAATGTCATTCATTACTGGGATATTTAAAAAGCAAGAAGATAAAATCGGTTATATCTCATTTAAATTGGAGAGAGGGTCAATTGGTTGTATGGGTTTATGTTGTGCTATAGAAACCTGGGAATATTTTCAGAAAGAATTAAACCCAAAACCGGATGTAACCGACATGTCAATCGGTCGGCATGATGAAAAAAGTGCTTTATTGGATAATGGTGTCGTGATAGAGACACATGAGAGCGGACCAGAAATTTTTATTCCATTGATTCAAGTCGCACAAGAGAATAGCGAATTGGTACTTTTCGTTATTAAAATAATAACGACAATTGTAATCGGTTTGCGAAAGGATAGAGAAAAGAGAGCCAGCGTTAATAATGGACATTTATTTCTTAAACGGCGTAAATGGATCAAAAATAAAGAGGGAGAAGTAGGGGCGACCCGGTGGGTCGCCCGTCGTCCAACGTAGGGAAAAACGATCACGTCCCGACGGGTCGCCCGTGCGTGGAAAACGTAAATGTTCGTTTATCCGACAAACGGGTCAACCACCGGTTGACCCCTACGGAGAAACGGTAATTTGGAAATTATGACGAATTTAAACGATAGACCGGTTCGGCGTTCGGTTCGAATGGATAATTTCGATTATTCGTCGTGCGGCGGATATTATGTAACGATTTGCACCGCGAATCGCAAACCGTTGTTCGGTGAGGTGTCTATGGACAGGACGATTCTAAATGAATACGGCGAGATTGCACGCGACGAATGGTTCCGCACCGGCGATGTTCGCCCGAATGTCGCAATCGACGAATTTGTTGTTATGCCAAATCATATTCACGGAATAATTATGATAATGCCGGATGATGATTGCCGTGCGCTCACAATGGAACCCCATGTCGATAATGCCAATGCCCGTAGGGGCGACCCGGTGGGTCGCCCGTCGTCCAACGATCACGACCCGGCGGATCACCCGTGCGTGGAAAACGTAAATGTTCGTTTATCCGGAAAACGGGTCAACCGCCGGTTGACCCCTACGTTGGTTTCGGGTTCATTGGGGGCAATAATAGGGCAATATAAATCTGTAGTTACGAAACGTATTTGGAAGTTAACCGGGGTTAAAACGCCCGTGTGGCAACGAAATTATTACGAACACGTAATCCGATCAGTTGAAGATTTGAACGAAATTCGCAAATACATTCGCGAAAATCCGTCGAATTGGAAGAAGGACGAGTATCATTTTCAATCTTAAAAAACGGAGAGCAATATGTATCGGAATGTAGATATTGGAAAGCACAGTAAAGTATCTCCTTCCGGGTCGTTGGCGAGCGACCCGTCGATAAAGAATTCGCGGAACTGGGTGTAGGGGAGGGCCTGCGTGCCCTCTCGCAAATCGGGAGCACACATAGGTGCTCCCCTACGGAACAATTAACATAGGAGGCCGAAATGGCACAGTTTAAGAACAATCAAATAACCAACGACACCATCGCGGAGCATATGTTGCGTGTGAATATGTGTGTTACGGGGATGGCCGCGCACCCGGAGGTGGCGTTCCGGGGCGATCTCGTGGACAAGATGACCGAGCATCGCGACGAGTTCGAGGCGTTGGAAAACCAGCATGCCTCCGAATGGGGCGAAGAGCAGGCCGCGACGGCATACACCAACCATTGCGAGAACGAGCTTTCCTCGATGCTGTCTTCCGCGCGCTACATGATCGAGGCGATGATCGAGGAGGAGGAAATCGCGCCGGTGAAGGCTCACGAACTTCGCAGGGATTTCGGCATCGAGGGTTCCAAGCCGCGTAACCGTGCCGGAATGATCGCGCTGGGCAAGAAGATGGCGGAGACCAACGCCCGGTATGTTTCTTTGGGTTCGCCCTATGCTTTGCCGGAGGATTTTTTCCTCGAACTGGGGACGAAAACTCTCGCACTCCAGACGGCTATTTCGGAACATGTGAGGGAGAAGGGCGAGCGTCTCACGATTGGCGAGGCCAAGGTCGATGTTCGTGCGCGCGGGAACAGGTTGTTATCGAACACCTTCAAATGGCTCGTCGCGCTTTACGGCGAGGACGCGAATATTCTTCTCGAATTCGGTTTCGTGCCGAAATCGCAGATCTGGACGCCGGGGCAACCGGAGCCGGGGCTTGACTGGCCGCCATGGCCGGGGCCGACAGGGAAGTTTACGTTAAAATATTGGGGCGACGGTGTTGTCGAGATAGTTTACGACGGGGTTCAGGAATCGACAATCGGATGGCTTCATCGAAGTGTTCCGGGCGCCGAGGATTGGATCGAGGTTAACAAACATCTGCCGATGAACGCGGAGGATATTCTGCCATTCCGCGAGATGCATGTCCCGATCGGAATGTGGGAATATCGTTTCATTCCGATGCGCGGTGTCGAGAAGGGTGTTGCGAGTTTCGCGCTTATCGAGGTGGTTTGAGTAGGCAACGGCCTACGGCGTGAGGTTGCCGAAAACCGGACAAGGCGGTTTTCGGAATATATTAAAGGCGGCTGTGGTGGCCGCCTTTTTTTTTATATTAAACACCCCGCCATAGGGACACCCCTCTTAGGGGGGGATTTTGTTGGAGCGGCTGTGGGAACCGCACTTTTTGATTTGAGAGCAACAATTATCCGTCGGTTAAAAACAACAACAATGAAAAGTCTCTATCTCGTGGCGATGCCGTAGAAGACGATATCCAATAGGGATTCGGCGTTTTCGCGAAGAACTTTTTCCCTCTCGCCGTCGATGCCGTAATAATCGCCCATCGCCGGGCTGACTGTCGCCTGCTGGAATCCGGTAATCAGCACGACCAAATCGAAAACGAGCATATCCATATCGATTTCTGGACGGATTTCCCCGCGTTTTTGGGCGATTTTGATTATGCCGCGCATGTAGTCCAGCGAAGGCTCGGTCATGATGCGGCTTATCTCCTCGTCGAAGGGGATGCTTGTGTCGCCCACCATGGCGAAATAGAAGCGCACCTGCGCGGGGTATTTCTCCTGAAACTCGCGGAAGAACAGCATTGTGCGCAAAAGGATTTCGCGGAATGGCTGTGCGGCGACATCTCCGACAAATTCCGCGCGGTGGGTCATGTAGAATTCTTTGACGAAGGATACGAGGAAGAGATAGAAATCTTTTTTGTCCTCGAAATATTGATAGATACTGCCTTTGGCGATTTCGGCGCGCTCGACGATCGAGTTGATGCTGGTTTGCGCGTAACCATTTGCGGCAAATTCCTCGATGGCGGCGTCGATAATTTTCGCGCGTTTTTCATCGGGAAGGTTGAAAAATGTTTGTTTAGGCATTATATTCGATTCCGTTATTATTCTTTTCAATTCGACAGTTTGAGAATTTACTGCTTGGGTTCTTTAAGTCAAGCTTTTTTTAAGACGAACCTTTCGCGATGCGGAGAGAAATGGATTCGGAGCTATTTTACGGCGAATTTGACAACGACATGGATTTGCTTTATCGGTTGCTTCGCGACGAGGCGATCGAAATTCGTCTGACCGCGTTCGATGCGATGATTCGGCTTCTCGCGGAGGGCGATTCCTTTGCTGTTGCGATGTTGGCGGATTTTGTGGGGATAATTCGAGTGGAGATAATCCCAAATCTTGCCGAGGAATCCGACCCGGAGAAACGCGGCGCGCTTTCGCATGTTTTGGAAAGCCTTCTTTTTCTGTCGAAAAGTGTTTCGCAGGCGGAGAATCTTATTCCGCTGACGGACAGTTGTATCGAACTTTTCAAACATCCCTCTCCGCGAATCGAGGCTGTGTCGATTCGCCTTTTTAGCGCTATTTACATTTTAAACCCTTCCGAACTCGACGACACCACGGTCAATAAACTGCTCCGGTTTCTGGTTTCCCACGAGTCTGAGGTTCGATTAGCGGCGGTTAGCGCATGGTGCAATATTTGCGACTCGACGCCCGAGAGGGTTTCGGATGCTTTAAGCGCGATTTATAAACTTTTGACGGATTCGGATGCGAATGTTCGAGCCGAGGCGGCAGGCTATTTCTATAATTTGGCGAAGAACGGTGTCGCGGATTGTCGTGTTGCACTTCCTTTGCTTCGCACAATCCGTGATACAGACCCGAATAATCTGGTTCGCGAGAGGGCAAGTGCGGCGGTGCAAGCAATCGATAACTCTGTCGGCGAGTTGTTTTAGCGGCATCGAGCTTCATTTTGCACACGATTGCATTCCGTTCTTGACATTTGATGTTCTTTTGAATAACTTAGGCGGTTGTCAACGGGGCGTGGCGCAGCCTGGTAGCGCGCCTGCTTTGGGAGCAGGAAGTCGTAGGTTCAAATCCTATCGCCCCGATTTTATTTTGGGCATTCTCGAATGCCCTGTTTCTCAAACCGCAATGCAAACATCCGAAAAAAGGTTCCCCCTATGGCAAAGAAAAATGAGCTTATGAAAGAGATCACCGCACTTTGTAAGCGTCGCGGATTTATTTTCCAATCGAGCGAAATCTACGGCGGAGTTGCTTCGACCTATGATTACGGTCCGCTTGGAATCGAGCTTAAGCGCAATGTCAAAGAGCTATGGTGGCGCGAGATGGTTCAGCTTCGCCCCGATATCGAGGGCATCGACTCGGCGATTATTATGCATCCACAGGTTTGGATCGCCAGCGGCCATGTCGATGAATTCGTCGATCCGCTTATAGAGTGTAAAATTTGCCATCACAGATTCAAGGCCGACGACCTTAGTAATCTCGAACAATGCCCGGATTGCGGCACACGCGGAAGTTTCACCGAGCCGAGGCTTTTCCATCTGATGTTTCAAACTTTTATGGGGCCGATTCAGTCGGAGGAGAATATCGCATACCTAAGACCTGAAACCGCGCAGGGCATCTATGTAAATTTCGAGAATGTCCGGACTCCGGCGCGACAGAAAGTTCCTTTCGGAATTGCGCAGATAGGCAAGGCATTCCGCAACGAGATTACGCCCGGCAACTTCACATTCCGCACACGCGAGTTCGAGCAGATGGAGATGCAGTTCTTCGTTCATCCGAACGAGGCTGACAAATGGTTCGACCATTGGATGGAACAGCGGCGCGCATGGTATATGTCACTTGGTTTCAAGACGGAAAATCTCAATTTCCACGTTCACGAAAAACTCGCGCATTACGCCCGTGCGGCGGTCGATATCGAATATGATTTCCCTTTCGGACGCTCCGAGCTTGAGGGCATTCATAATCGCGGCGATTTCGACCTCACGAGGCATCAGGAACACTCCGGAAAGAGTATGGAGTATTTCGATCCGGTTACCGAGGAGAGGTTCATTCCCTATATTATCGAGACCTCCGGCGGCGTTGACAGATGTATTCTCGCTCTGCTAATCGACGCCTATGAGGAAGAGCCAGACCTCGAAGATCCGAAAAACAACCGTATCGTTTTAAAATTCCATCCTAAAGTCGCGCCGGTAAAGGTTGGGATTTTCCCGCTTGTCAAACGCGACGGCATGCCCGAAATCGCACGGGAGATCGAGACCGAACTTCGCAGGCATTTCATGGTCTTTTACGATGACGGCGGCTCTATCGGCAGAAGATATCGCCGTCAGGACGAGGCCGGAACGCCTTTTTGTGTTACTGTTGACGGCCAAACACTCGAAGATAAAACAGTAACAATCCGTGAGCGCGACACGATGGCTCAGGTTCGAGTCGCAATCGACGATATTCCGAAAATGGTTCGCGGATACACAGAAAATTGGCAACGCGATAAGGGGCTTTCCTAAAATAATTTACCCTTGCGGTAAGTTATAGAATAATTTATATTTGTATCAAAAGGGAGAGCAGATGGTTATATGGGCGATAATAATTTTGGTTCTCGACGCGCTTCTGTATGCGAGCATGGTTTCGAACGGGCGCGGTTGGGATTGTTCCATCTATTTCTGCATCGGAATCGCGATTGCGGCACTTGGAATTCTCGTTCGGACTTTGATGAAGATTCGCGCTGGGCGTTTTGAACAGCTTAATGAAGAGCTTAAGCGCGCCAAATCCGATAATAAGGAGCTTATTGAGAGAATCTCCAATCTTCGCGAACAACAAGTAATCGAGCGAACAGACAAGGATCTCGTTTAATCGATTCGCGAATACTCGAATTCCTGTAAATCCCCCCATTGGGGGATTTTTTTATTTCTCGAAAAGTCGATGAACTATCGGGAGAAGCTCTTTTGTGAGTTCTCTGGCATAGAGGCGCACGACAGTCGATGTTACACTTGGGTCGGCAAGAGCCACAAGAAAGCTTTTCTCCGAAATTACCTGTATATGCATATTGGTGTGTGTGCCTTGATAAGTGGTTGCGGCAAATTCCTTCTCACGAAGGATATTCGCCAGAGCCTGAGTGCTGGATGCCGCCGCTGAGGAGAGAACTCCCAAAGTGCTGACATCGACATCAGAAAAATCACCTGCACGACAAAGTGCGAATCCACTTCGGCTGACTAACAATGCCGCTCTGACACCGCTGTCGGCAATAAAAATTTCCAGTAGCTCTTTCAGACGTCGGCCGTCGTGAGGTTCTATTATTATGTTCATCGTTTACTCCCTCGGTTTAATATCCTTAAGTAATTTCACAACACACATTTTGCTAACCGCGTTCAAAGTATCGAACACCGCCACCCCGCGCAGGGCTATCGATTCGAAAACAGGCGCTTTGTATTTGCCATGATTCAAGATTTGGTCCATCGATTCGCGGGTGCTTATTTGATCGAGATCGCGTTTATTATATTGAAGAGCGAAAGGGATATCTTTATGGGCAATTCCAAGATCGGCGAGATTCTCTTTCATGTTAGCAAGGGACTCGGCGTTGGCCTGCTGACGGTTCCATTGGGAATCTGCAACGAAGACGATGCCATCGACCCCCTGAAGCACCAAACGTCTCGTCGCGTTGTAATAAACCTGTCCGGGAACTGTGTATAGCTGGAATTTCGTCCTAAACCCCGGTATCACATTCGATTGGATTGGAAGGAAATCGAAAAACAGGGTTCTGTCGCCCTCGGTGGAGATTGAAACCAACTCGGAGGATTTCGCGCAAGAGATTTTCTGATTGATATATTCGAGATTCGTGGTCTTTCCGGACAACGCGGGTCCGTAATAGACAATCTTTATCAGAATTTCCTTATCGATAACATTTACTTGTGCCATATTTTACTATTTTTATTAAAATGTTTCTTCTGCAATAATTTTTCTATCCAAAGGAAGGAAGGTTGCCATCTCCCCCTCCTATCCATGTCGAGTCCGAATTCAGCTCGCCTTCAGATTCCATGAGCGAAGGATCGATCTGTGCAACGATATCCTCCATTGGGATTTTGACAGTTAGCTCCATAATGTCCGAACCTTGCTGAGCGGCGATAAAGTTCACAAGCTCGATAGGAACCATATTATAAATATAATCTACAGTCAATTCTACATTTCCGGAGGGCAACTGGTCGATAATCATTCGCAACGGTATTTTCAAAAGATGATCGGAACCTTTGCGGATAAGCTTATCGAGAACCGCACCGCTTTCTGAAATGGAATTATATTTGATTATCTTCCGCACCGAGATTTCGATTTTATCGCTTGGGTCTTTCGCAAGATTTCCGCTTCCGGCTTGGAACTGAGGGGCTTTTTTGCCTGTGCCCTTCTTTTCGGACTCTTCCATCGCCGTTTTGAGATCGCTTTCGGTGAAATCTGCTTTCGAAGGCTTTTTGCCGAACTCCGGCTCGCCGAAGCCGTCGAGTTCATTGAGAATATGCGCAAGACCTTCTTCGTCAACCTTGCGTTTCTCTGTCTCGCTTTCCCTTTTCGGCTTCTGCCCGAAACCGGGGGTTGACAGCCCACCTTTGCCCGGTTGGGGTTTCCCTTTCGTGGTCTCCTGTTTTTTGGGTTTATCTTCATCCAAATCGACACCGAGAGTCTCGAGAAGTTCTCCGAGATCAGGGTCGAGATCCTCGATAGGGTCGTCTTCGACAAGATCATCCGCAAAATCTGAAATGGTTTCGATTTTCGGTTCTTTTTTGCGCGAGGGCTTGGATTGAGGTTCTGGCTCGGGTTCAGGTTCTGTCTTCGGTTTGGACTCAGGTTCAGACTCGGGCGTTTTGGCTGTTGTCTCATCGAGCAGATCATGCAATTCGCCGATGTCAATCTGAGATTCAGTTTCCGGGGCTATTGCACTCTCGGCCTCGATTTCTTCGAGTATATCTAAGGGTTCTGAAATGGATTCCGGCAATTGTCTCGAATCGGAGGGGATTTCGGGAATTGTTTCCGGTTTAGGGTTCTCCACTTTAGCATCCTCAGGCTCAGAAATCGGAATTAATTCCGGCTCGATATTATCGATTTCGGTCAATTCGATTTCCTCCAGATCAAGTCCCACAATATCTAAATCTTCCTCGGCGATTGTTACATCTTCGATGACAGTTTCTATTTCGGAGGTCGGCGATTGTTTTTCCTGAATTTGCGGGGTAGTTTCCGGTTCGGGTTCCGGATGAATTTCCAGCATTGAGGCTTCTTCAGGGGGGGAATCAATGGAAATTTCCTGCCCCAGTTCCGGCTCGGAGATAACATTCTTTTCCTCGGCACTCGGTGCTATCTCCGAAATATCGAGTTCCACGCCTATTTCCTCGACCGCGATCCGCTCGAGTTCGGCGTCGATTTCAGCAATAGGCAGATCTTCCGGCTCTTCCTCGATTTCGGAAATCGTTTCGACCATCGGTTCTTGCTGTTTCGGTTCAGGTTCTTCTTCGGCTAAGATTTCCGGTTCAGGTTCGATAGTCGGTGCTGAAACCACATCCGGAATCTGTTCTCGAGGAGGTTCGATTATCTCCTCCGGAAATTCCGGTTCGACTGCCAGTTCTTCGATAAAAGAATCTTGAGGCTCGAAAAGTTTGGAGATTTCCTCATCGATATTCTGTTCTTCGCCGGTTTCCAATTCGGGGAAAATCAACTCCGGTTCATCCTCTTTTTTCTCGGGAATCTCCTTCTCGAAAACCTCTTTTGGCTCATAGACATCTGCGTCGGGATAGGATTCGGTAAACTCAGATTCAGGCTCGATATCGATATCGAGGCGAGCCAGCTCAGCAAGATCGATCTCCGGCTCGTTTTCGAAGATGTCTGTCCCGGTTTTCGGTTTAATTGAATCGAGTAATCCAAGCTCTTCAATGGAAGGTTCGTCGAAGAGAAGATCGGGGTGAATATCATTATCGGCGAGGGCATCTTTATCCGGGATTGCCCAATCTTCTGAGGGAGTCCATTCATCGAATTCTCCAGGCTCTTCATCCGATTCAATATCAGCTTCGGAATCTTCGTCGGTTATTTGTTTTGAAGTCGAATGGGCGAGAATCGGATAAGCGAGGAAAGGCGAGAGAATCGCTTGAAAAACGAAAGTCGGAGTAAAATCAAAAAGAGCGTTTCGGAAAGATTCGAGCATTAGAAGTTTCGAATCGTTTAGAAAAAAGTGGAAAACGAGGCCGTTTGCCAAGGCTAGAAATCCCCAACAGAATAGAATCACAATGAAAGCTTTGAACCAAATAAAAGGCTCGAATTTGTGGCCCGAGTAGAGAAACATCGCGAGGATAAACACAGCCGCGGCAAAGGCAACCTTAATCTCCCACGGGATGAACAGCTCGGGAATCGAGAAACGCATATCGTATAAAAACGCGCTCACCCCAACCCCGGCAACGAACAGGATTAGGATAAGGATGACTGAAGTTTTTAACGATACATCTCGCATATGGCCCTTCTTCGGCATTTTATTAAAGTAATTATATTCTTGCTCTATGTCAACGACTTTGAACAGCGGTGGGGTTTGTGAGAATCTTTTGTCGTTCGAGTTTTTTTAGAAATCAATTCAGGTTTATACTTGATTTCGATTGAATACTACTGTAAATTGTAATATTAGTTCAATTAGATTAAGCTATAGGTATGAGATTATGACGAGATCGAGATTGATAATCCTCTTTTCCATAATGATACTGGCGGTAGCGGTTTTCGGCGCGCGGATACGCGTTCGTCCACCCACTATTCTGCTTCAGGAAGCACCCGTCGGTGAGTTATATGATTTCGAGCTTCTGCGCGGGCAGTATATCACCATAGGGCCGATCGAGGGAAATAGGACATACGAGCTTATCGCAGAACCTGCGAGCCATGGGGGAAGTCAGGCAACCGGTTTCGTCGATTTTCCCGATGGCTCTTGGTTTCAGCTCGAAAAGGACACTGTATTCGTCGCGAGTGAAACCGAGGAGAATGTCCGCATGTGGATGGATATCCCTCTGAACGACGGATATTACAATCACCATTGGTTATTGGGTATTGCGCTCAATCCAATTACTCCGCCCGGTTCCCGCGAGCAAATTCAGGTTGGCGCATATCTTCTCTTTCGTATCGAGACGGAAGCCAAGGCTGGTGTTGTCCCTATTTGTGCAGAAAGGGAAGTAGTATCCGCGCCAAGCATGCTGGTTTTTGAAGATGCAAATCCCGGCGAGGAAATCACGAAGGTTGTCGAGTTATTCTCCGGTTATAGTTCCTCGCAGATGGCGAAGGTTTATCCTCTCGATCCGTCATCACCCGTGGCACAGCTGACAATTCTCGGCACACCGGGATTCCAACGGCTTCAGGACCCCAGCTGGCTCGAATATCCCACCGAGACTGTTATTCCCGGAACTAATGAACCCGGCGGGCCTTTCCCGATTACCCTTAAAATCCCAAAAGGCGAACAGATTCGGCGTTTCGAAGAAATATTGATGATTGAAACGAAAAACTCTCAACCGGCCTTTATTCGAATTCTCGTTACAACAAAGGTAAATTAGAATGTCGATATTAAATTTCAAAAATAATCCTATTAAAATGGAGGCAAGATGAAGAGACTGGCCCTGCTTCTCTTCGTAATTATCGCTCTAACATCGATGGCACAGCCGAGATACATCGATAGCGATAACGAACTTATCGGTGTTGGTGCCGATATTTCGGGCATGTTCAGCATCGGTGTCCCGCCGGATGCCGAACATGCCTATGTCCGGCTATTACTGAACTCCAATTACAGGCTTTCCAGCCCTGCGGGAGCCTATGCCGGATTCCTGATAGACAGCATCATGTATTCAACAAACGCAATGATTAACATGATCTATCCGGACAGTGCCGTAAATCTTTCCGATCATCAGATTTCTCCTTCGACTGTTGATATCATCAACAAATGGATCATGACCGAATGGGAAATCGAAGATGCCGCACGTGACATAAGTGGAGTTTACATCCAGCAGGTTCTTCAGCCGCAGGAAAGCGGTGGTAGCGGAACTGTTGTTTGCCGTTGGCTCGTTCGTAATAACGACGATAGGCCACACACAATCGGCATGGTTTTGGCGATGGACACAAAAATCGGCGACAGCGACTCTGCGAAGATTTGGGCACCGGGTATTCCCTATTCAGACACCGTTCGTGTGCTTCCGGACTATGTTCATGATTGGCCTTTGCCGCCTTTCTGGGAAGCATATGAATACGATCCTCCCCATGACACGATGGGATTGGTAGCAAGAGGAATTCTCGCAACACCGCCTAACACTCTCCCCGATAGAATCGCTATGGCCGACTGGAGGGATATCCTCGGAAGATACTGGGATACGGATTTCGATGAATTAAGCAGATATAACGATTCCGGGGCGATGCTTTGGTGGTTTCCCGTTACAGTTCAGCCGGGTTCGCTGAAAACAATTACCACTACCTACGGGCTTTCCGACAGCTCGGAAAGTATCGGGGGTATCTACGGTCTTTCTATATCTTATCCGCGCGACCTCATCGTAGCCGGATGCCAGCTTCGTCCTAATCCCTTTAACCTGATTGTCGGTGTTACAAACAATTCAGACAGCACCGTTATCGATATGCAGGGCGTGGTGGATTTCTCAGGTTCTTCCTATCTGACACTTGCCCCTGGAGACAGTGCGGTTAAGTTAGTAAGCCCTTCGAATTTGTCCCCCGGCGAAGTGGGATTTGTCAGCTGGAGCGTTCTTGTGAATCCGCTTCCATCTATGAATGTTATCGACTATTTTCAGGTTACCGCACGAACAGACGATCCGGACACATTCACCTCATCGCCCCCGATGCCTATCAATATCCGTGGTGCGGATTACATGGGGCCGGTTGCGGATCTTGTTCTGCCACTAAACAACACAATAACAAGCGATTCGCTACAGCCTATCAAAATCCATCTCTACGATGAGGACATCGGAGTCAATCCGAATCGTATATTCTTCTATTTCTATCCGACTCCTTTCGATACTATAGGGGTCGATATAACGGATCCTCGGCTCAGTTATGGGTTGGATACCCTAATGTATAGGCCTTCGACAGCTCTCGGAAACGGGAGATTCATCAATTTTCAGCTCACTCGTGCCGAGGACCTCTATGGCTGTCCGACAGTTCCGATGGGGCTTTCGAGATTCCTTGTCGATTTGGAAGGACCGGTTATTACGGGGCATTTCCCGCCAACCGGTTCGATACAAACCGACTCTTTGGTGAAGAACTACGTTCTTGCCTACGATGTTTATGGCAGTCTTCGTATTCAGAGTGTCGAGTATGATTTTCTGCTCGATGACTATCCTTTGGGAACCTCGGTTACCGGCGGAGTTGCTGGAAGCGGAGTCAGTATTGGTTTGAATTCCGTCCCCGGAGAATCAGACACGGTTTATTGGAAACCAGCGGAATGGACATCAGGGGCAGGAAGAATCGCGGACGGCTATGTCAACGTTTCTTTGGACAATCTCACCGATGACCCGGATTACGGCATACCTAATCCATGTCTCGACACGCCCTATGGATGGACATATATAATGAACTCGCACGGCCCTCGTGCACGTTCGGTCGTTCCTTATAATGGCGACTATGTAAGCATCGCAGACAGAGATGTCGTTTATTATCTCTACGATGGCAACTCTATCGATATGTCAACGGCGCAGATTAGTATCGACGGCGTTACTATGCCTATCGCCGGCGGAAGACGCGACAGCATAAGGACAATCGATGTAACAACCCCCTTCGCGGACTGCCATGTCGTGAATGTGGAAATTGTTAACTGCAACGACAGCCTCGGCACACCGTTGGATATGACCAGTATGACATCTTGGTCATACACAGTTGATGTTTCTGCGCCTTTTATCTGCGGCGGATCTTTGGGTCATGGCGATACTGTCGGCACTGATGCTTTCGATATCGAGCTTTGTCTTGACGATGTCTGCGCCGGTATCGAAAGAGATAGTGTTATGGCTTGGGTTGACGGCGTTATGGTAACTCTGTTGTCCTGGACTTCACCTGACGAGGTTAGCTTTGGCGTCGTGGCGACAGGCGACTCAGTTGTTATCCGGTTGCGCATATGCGATATGATCGATGTCGGACCGGCAAATTGGTTGGATACTACCTTCGTGATTCATATTTCGATGGAAGGTCCAAGAGCGCATTTCCAATACTCCGGCACGGGCTATATCTGTAGCGCGACTGGACCTATTGTTTGGTATCTCTACGATTCCGACGGCATCGATGAATCCTCGATACAGGTTACCGCAGATGGCTCTGTTTACGACATCACATCGCCGCAGTTGGGTTATAACGCGGCCTCCCATTTGCTCAGCTACACACCTGCTGTTCCTTGGGCTGATGGCGATGTTGTTACAGCAAGTCTCGATGAGGCTTCCGACCTTTTCGGCTATGACCTCGACGCTCCGGTTTCGGGAATATGGACTGTTGACCTCGATGGCATCGTCTGGTCTGAAACCATCCTTGAATCGCATGTTTCCACTGGCGGTTCGAGTTACGACATGCTGGATTCGTTCCTTACTATCCACTTCTATTGGGGCGATGGCGAGATCGACAGCGTGGTCGTTATCGTTAACGGCGACTCTATTTTCCCCGGCCCGGGACTTACCGTTTACGATACGGCAGTCGTTTTCAGCGCCGCAGATGCAGGAATTGTCCTCGACAGCGGTCTCACTTATGAGGTGCAAATCTCTGCGGTATCTATATGCGCCTTTAGCGCCGGTTCTTGGGCGACGAGGACTTTGAACCTATACAGCACAAGCATCGAAGAACAAAGAGGCAAATTGCCGACAGTTGTCGAACTACTGCCGAATAGACCGGATCCTTTCAACGCCGCGACCACAATCCCATTTGCATTGCCTTCGGAAGATATGGTCAGGCTTGATATCTCAGATATGCTCGGTCGCCATGTCACGACATTAGTTAGTTCGCGTATGTCTGCGGGTCTTCATGAAGCTGTTTGGAACGGAAAGGATGATTCCGGCAGAGAAATGCCCAGTGGCGTTTACAACTGCAGAATAATCGTCTCCGAAAGCGTAAAAACACAACGTATTACGCTCATTAGATAACCGGCATTAGCTCGATTTCAGTGGGTCGCGTTTCGACGCGGCCCTTTTTTTTGTTTGACTTGAAAGGGTGTGATTATTATATATGTTCGATATGCTTAGAGTTATGAAGAAATATATCATCTTACTCGTTGTTGCTGGCGCGATTTTCGCGGAGCCGGTTTCCGAATGGAAATGGCTGGATTTCGCAGATGCCTATCCTCTTGCAATAACCCAACATAAACATCTTATTGTCAATTTCTATTCGACAGGCTGTTACTGGTGCCGAAAAATGGACAAGGACACTTTCGAAGATACGACCGTGATAAAACGCCTCGAAGAAGGTTTTATCGGTGCGAAAGTGAATATCGGTTCGAGCCGGAAGGTCGAGTGGAAAGGGCAAACGATTACCGAACACGATTTGTCGCGCCAATTTGCAGTCAGAGGAGTTCCTGTTACTGCTTTTGTCGATACAACCGGCAAGATTGTCGGCTCTGTTCCGGGGTATATTGCACCGAATAATCTTCTGCCAATGTTAAAATATGTTGAGGGCAGTTGGTATAACGAGTTATCGTTCCAGGAATTTATGGCAAGCGAAGAAGCGCTGAGAAAACTTCAAAGCAACCCTTGAGAAGATTAAATCGACATTCTTTCCAGACCGCCCTAATAGGCGGTTTTGTGTTTTTCAATCTCGCATTCTTCAGCCAGTTGCTTGGGCAGATAATTCTTACAGAAGTAATGAATAACCCAACCGGATCAGAAACCGCTATCCCCGGCGGCGATTCGAACGAATATATTGAGATTTTTAACGCCGGCGAAGACAGCGTAGATCTGACAGGTTGGTCTTTTAGCGATGGCGATGATGTCGATTTTCTTTCCACCGGTGAGTTTCGGCTCTCGCCATTACCGCTGATAGAGGGGATTTATAATTCGATGATCCTCGCGCCGGGCGCTTTCGCGCTTATTCTCGACCCAGAATATGTAGATCCGGCTAACAACCAGCCATATAATTGGCCATCAAACACTTTGATACTTTCTATTCAAACCACAACCGACCTCGGCGGTTCACGTCTTGCGACAAATGATCCAATCACACTCTTCAATGAGCATGGCACCGAAGTGGATTCTTTTCCTGTTCCCTTCGACCCAGGCGACGGCATAAGCGCGGAGCGTGTATCTATCGATGGTGATTCTTGGTCGGCTTGTATTGCGCCTTCGGGGCATACTGCCGGCGCAAGAAACTCTCGTTGGCCTTTCGGAAGGGACCTTTCCATCGATTCGGTTTCCACACCGGAAAACCCGGTGGCAAGTTCGCCCATTAGTGTTTATGTTTATATCTCAAATGTTGGCGAGAGCTTTGTTGGGACTGTGACTATTAGACTTTTCGAAAGTTCGGACACTTCGGCTTTTAACCTTCTCGATTCGGAAACAATTACTAATATCGAGATTAGTGAAAACCGAGTTATTGAGCTGACTGCTGATTTGAGCGAAGGTGCGTATAATCTCTTCGCAAGCCTGTCTGATGACGATAATCTATCGAATAATTCCGGTTCGCTAAGGATTTTCATTGGGCCTTCTGGCTGGCCGGTATGTGTCTCTGAGTTTATGTTTATGCCTATAACTGGCGAACCCGAGTGGATCGAGATTCACAATTGGGGCGAAATTCCTATCGACCTTACCGGATGGAGTTTCGGTGACGAGCTGACTCTGTATGAAATTCCACCATGCACTTTAGAACCGGGCGGCTTTGCGGTGCTTGTTGAAAATTTGGCTAATTTTTCCGATACTCTTTGTGAGGGTGCAATTTTACTCGGACCTTCTCGTTGGGCGATTTTAAACAACACTTCGGATGTCGTCAGAATTGTCGATTCGGACGGTCTTCTTCGCCAGAGCATTCCATATTCGAGTGGGCAATTCGGCTCGTGCATGACAAATGGGGTTTCCGCTGAGGTAATCGAGGCCGGAAGTTCTCAGCTTGCCTGTTGCCCTGCTGGCCGGACAGCCGGTTGCGCGAATGCAATATGGTTCATTACCCCCGGCAGAAAGAGTATTTCTGCTGATCCTAACCCCTTCGATCCAACAAAAGAACGCACAACTGTGAGTTTCGAGCTTCCCTCGGCGGGAATTGGGGTTTATGTTTATGACCGCCTCGGGCGACGTGTCGCGACTCTCGTCGAACCAAACCGACCGGTAGGCATGCAGGTAGAATGGGACGGACGGGACGATTCTGGGCAGATTCTGCCTTCGGGGATGTTCATCCTTTTTGCCAAAGATTCAGAGGGAAATTCTGCGAAAGCGGTCATTGCGCTGGAAGGCGGACGATGATTTGGCCTTTCCCAGAAGACCCGAAATCTGCTATGCAGGTTAACCTCGCGATGCAAATCGCCACGAAAATAGTCGATTCGGGCTTTTCGGCCTATCTTGTCGGTGGTGCGGTTCGAGATTCTCTTCTCGGGATTCCCAACTACGACGTCGATATATGCACATCTGCAAACTCGGATGCTATTACATCGCTTTTTCCAGAGGCGCGGGCGCATGGCCCGAAACGATACTCGGTATTTCGCATTTCGACCGAGTCCGGCGAGATCGAAATCGCGCATTTTCGCATGGAGAAAGCATGCGATGGCAGGCATTGTGAAGTGGAACTTGTTGACGATCTGCACAAAGACCTTATTCGGCGGGATTTTACGGTGAATGCTCTCGCAGTTTCGCCGTCTAATTTTGAGATTATTGATGATTTCGGCGGAGTAGCTGATATTTCTGCGAGACGGCTTCGAACGATAGGTGATCCTTTTAATCGTTTTGCAGAGGACAGGCTAAGAATTCTTCGCGGAATTCGATTTGCCGCAAAGCTCGAATTTGAAATCGATAGAGAGACAAAACTTGCGATAGAGCATGAGGCAAAAAATCTTATCTTATTATCTAATGATAGATTACGCTCGGAAATTTCTTCAGTTTGGACAAATCGAAATCCCGCGAAAGCAATTTCCCTTTTTGCAGAATTAGGGATTTGGCCCCACATTTTCTCGAAATTGCAGGAGTATCCTGAAAGCTCGCTTTGGCCGAGAAAGCTCGCCGCACTGGACAGAATGCAGATATCAGGCTTTCCGTCGGAGGTTCTATGGGCCATTCTGCTAATGCCGGAAATCCCCATTGAACAGAATGAGATGGAAAAGCTTACCGAGGAAGTCGAACTTCTCGGTTTCTCGACGCGAGAATCTAAGGCGATTCTAACTTTATGCAAGATAACCGATTACGCTTTCATGTTCGACAAGTTACCGGTCGAACAAAAAATCGAGACTGCAGATTTCCCGAATTTAGATTCCGTTCGAGAAATTTTGGCCAATCTTCAGCCAGACAATGATTTCGAGACCCATCTAAGAAGGACTTTCCCGGACTTAGGACGGAAATGCACTCTAAGCGGAGATGACCTCAAATCCGCCTTGGAAGGTATTCCGGGCGACAATGTTGGGAAAGCTCTTCTTCTCCTTCGCGAAGCAGAGCTTACCGGCAAAGTTACCACAAAAAGCGCCGCAAGAGCTTTCCTGAGGTCGTTCGCGGAATTACCTCAAGCAAAGCGATTGTAAATCAATAGATTACATCGATTATTTCACTGATTACTCAAGCCAGCAGACGCGGCAAAAAAAAATAAAAATCGAAAATCCTCTCTAATTTTTTCATTTCAATCCCCTAATTCATTAATCGATAAATAGTTATTCGATGTTTCACCTCTATAAAGGCGAACATTCGTTAGTAACTCATTAAGTGATAATAAGATATTTTTTTTATTTATCGCTTGACAATGATTTTAACGGTATTTAATATAGTGGTGCGAAGTGGATAAAATTGGTTTTTTTTAGCAAAAAGTGGTGAGAAGATCGTGTTTTTCGGAAAGTATGAACATAAAGTGGATTCCAAAGGGAGAGTTCAACTCCCCGTAGCGCTTCGCCGTGCAGACGACAATTCGATCTACACGCGTTTCATGCTTGTTCGCGGAATCGACGGATGCCTTTCGCTTTTCACCCACACCCATTTTGAACGATTCAGAGACGCTTATATGTCCGGACTTTCCGGCCAAGACGAGGTGGTCAAGTTCCAGCGCGATTTTTATTCGCGTATGGTTGAAGTCGAACTCGACAATCAGGGAAGGCTACTTTTGCCGAGGCTTCAGCGCGAAGAGGTGGGGATCGGCGAGACTGTTCTTTTCCTCGGTGCCGGCGAATGGATTGAAATCTGGGATAGGGACCGTTACGAAGAGCATTCGAAGAGCAGTGCGAATTCGTATGACGATATCGCGAGACATTTCTTCGCAACACTGGGCAGAGTTAAGCCAGACCGGAGCGAGAATGTCGGCAACGAATGAATTTCATAAGCCGGTTCTTATCGAGGAGGTCATCGGGCTTTTTTTCGATGCTCCTATTGAATTCTTTATCGACGCTACTTTAGGGGACGGTGGCCACTCTCATCAGATTTTGACTCGGATTCCGGATTCGGAGATTATCGGGATCGACAGAGATCCGAAGGGTCTAAAAAACGCGTCTGAAAGGCTCGTTGAATTCAATGACAGGATGATTTATATCCGCGGGAAGTTTGGAGATATCGCGAAAATCGTTTCTGATTGCGGTTCTCCTGGAATCGGCGGAGTGCTCTTTGACTTAGGTTTGCGGTCGGAACAGATCGACGATCCGGTGCGGGGGTTTAGCTATATTCGCGACGGTGCGCTCGATATGCGTATGGATCCGGATTTGGAGAAATCGGCCTACGATATTGTGAATGAGGCATCGCGTGGCGAATTGGCGAGGATTATCGCTGTCTATGGCGAACAGCCGGGTGCTGGAAGAATCGCGAGGGCGATAGAAATCGAAAGGCGCAAAAAGCCTATCGAAACAACGGTCGAGCTTGCCGAAATCGTCCGAAAATCTCTTTCGGGTGCTACTGCGGCGGATTTGTCGAGGGTGTTTCAGGCTATTCGAATTGTCGTAAACGATGAACTCGAGGAGATTTCGCGGGGGTTGGAGAGCGCTTTGGATGTTCTAATCCCCGGCGGAATATTGGCCGTGATAAGCTATCACTCGCTCGAAGACAGAATCGTGAAACGGTTTTTCGTATCTCAGGAAAAGGCTTGTATCTGTCCGCCCGATCTTCCGGTGTGCCGTTGCGGGAACAAACCACGAATCGAGCGCATCACGAAGAAGCCGATTACGCCCTCCGACGGCGAGACAGTTGATAACCCACGGGCAAGGTCGGCGAAACTTCGCGCGGCAAGGAAGCTATAATTTAAGGAGAAAGAATGAAACAAAAAGTAACTGATTTTGTGGTTCGGATGCGCGTCCCAATCATGCTGGTTGTCTTCTTTCTCTTTTCTCTGGTTCTCGTGGCTCAAAGAGTCAGCTTGATACGGATCGGTGACAGAATAGCCTATCTTCAAAATGAAATTCGCACGACTGCGAGTGTAAATAGCGAGCTTCAGTATGAAATTGGACGTATGCTCGACACAGATAAGCTTGCGGTTGTGGCTTTTGAGGATTTCGGGCTGCGTTCCGCGAAGTTCAACGAGATTGTTGTTCTGGAAGAACCTGTCAAAGAGGTTGGTTCACCCGGAAATGGGCCATGGGAAAAGGTTCTCGTCGCGCTTAGCAACAGCTGGGAAACAATCGTGGCGGGAATCTCAAAGGACGAAACACTTGAAATCAGCGGCTCGATATAGAGCCGCTTTCGCTATGAAAAAGTAAGTGATAGCACGTAAGAACATAGACAGAATTATCGTGGTCGGCCTGATTGGGGTGGCAGTTTGGGCTATTCTTATTAGCAGGCTGTTCATGGTGCAGGTTCTTTATGCGAAGGAATATCGCGCAAAGGCGAATAGTCAACATCAAAAGAAGCATGTTATTCCGGCTATGCGCGGCGAGATACTCGACCGAAACGGCATTGTGCTGGCTAAAAGCAACATTGCATATGACATTTGGACGCGCCCGGGAATGATAATGAACATCGATCGTGTCGATTCGGCTTTCCATGAAGTTATGGGATTCCCGCAGGATTCTATTAGACGTGTGTTAAGGGGAAAGGGCGCTAACAAATTCGTCTTTTTGGCGAGGGACGTCGATCTTCCGCGCGCCGAGATGCTTTTCCCGCTAAGAGCGGACAGTCTTGTGTTCGACGAGGTTCGACATCGCGTATATCCTCTTGGAAAGACCGCCGCACAGGTCATAGGCTTTGTGGATACAGACAGCAAAGGTATCGAGGGGATCGAGTTCAGTTTCGACAGAAGTCTTGCGGGGTCAAAGGGCGAGGTTATTGTGCTCTCGGATGCTCGCGGCAAGGACTATAAGATTTTTCAATACGGGTGCAATCCTGCGATTCCGGGAAAAGATATATATCTAACAATCGATTCGCGCTTGCAAGAACTTGTCGAAGCGGAGCTGGCCAAAGCTGTTACTGAGCTTTACAACGCCGCCGGCGGAATGGCTGTATTTATGAATCCATCGACCGGTGAGATCCTCGCAATGGCGACATATCCAAGCTTCGATCCATCCGAATATTCGAAATCAAAGCCTGAACATAGGAAGAACAAAGCGATTACAGACATTTATGAGCCGGGCTCGACTTTTAAAATTGTTCCCTTCGCCGGTCTCCTTGAAAACAATGCAATATCGCTTGCGGAAACTGTCGATTGCGAGAACGGTCGTTGGATGTTCTGCGGAGACAGTATCCGAGATGCCGAACCGCATGGGAAGCTCTCCGCGCGCAGAGTATTCATACATAGTTCAAATATCGGGACAATCAAACTCGCGCAAAGGCTTGGACAGGATTCTCTCTATGCTTATGCTCGCGCTTTTGGATTCGGGAATCCGACAAATATCGAGCTTAAGGGTGAGGTAGGCGGAATTTTGCATAAACCTCATAATTGGACACCTCGGACGATGGGTTCTGTGCCAATGGGGCACGAAGTCGCGGTTACGGCACTTCAGATGACCGCCGCGGCAGGTGCTGTAGCTAACAAAGGTATCCTCGTTCAGCCCCGATTAGTATCAAGAATAAAGGATACAGAAAAGGGCGAAGAAGAACAAAGCGAAACTGTTGTCGTTCGGCGTGTTTTCAGCGAGGCGGCGGCAGAAACGCTTATTTCGATGATGACTTCGGTTGTTGATTCGGGCACGGGTGTTCGTGCGCGAATCGATGGGATAAGAGCCGCGGGAAAAACCGGAACAGCTCAAAAGGTCAAAGAGAACGGCAGAGGGTATCATCAAAACAGATATGTAAGCTCATTTGTCGGATTCGCGCCGGTGGACAATCCGCAGATTGTCGGTGTTGTTGTAATCGACGATCCCGGAAAATTCCCGCACTGGGGCGGTTGGACAGCCGCGCCGACATGGAAGAGTATTGTCGGAAAGGCTTTTGCCACGGGAATAATTAGTGTCGGACCTCGACAGAGGGAAACTATTGCTGAGAACAATCTCGACGACAGAGTTATCGTGCCCGATGTCCGAAGGATGAGAACCGGCCAAGCTTCGGAAGTCCTAAGATTCAGAGATTTGCAGGTTGATACTGTCGGCGAGGGGTATGTGGTTAATCAATCGCCACAACCCGGAGTAATGGTGCCACGGCATACCAAAGTGAACCTCGCCTCGAAACCGAATTTGCCGATTGAACGCGGCAAGGTCGAAATCCCGAATGTTAAAGGTATGACGCTTCGCGAAGCGGCTATGCTTTTTGCCGAATCGAATATCGAATTTGTTGTTATTGGGAATGGAATCGTGAAATCGCAAAATCCGCCTGCTGGCGAGTTGATAGATAGAGAGGGTGTATGTCTTCTGACATGCGAAATGGTTTCCCCCTAATACGCCTGATAGAGGTATCCGGCGGCGATGCAACCTTCCCTGTCGAAGGCGAGGTTGTGAATAGGATTATATCCGATTCGCGAAAGGTAGTTCCGGGGGATCTCTTCGTGGCTGTGGACGGCGGAACAGTTAATGGTCATGTTTTCGTTCCGGAAGCGTTGGAACGTGGCGCTGTCGCCGCTGTTGTCGAAAGGGAAGCGGATCCGGAAGCGAAGCTCATCGTAGTGCCCGATACGCGGATCGCTCTGGCCGAAATGGCAAAGGAGTTTTATGGCAAGCCGGATGAAGCTCTTAAACTCGCAGGTATAACTGGAACCAATGGGAAAACTACATCGACATATATGGTGAAATCCATCGCAGAGGCCAATGGGTTGGTTTTCGGCGCGATTGGCACGCTTGGATATTACATCGGTGGAACGAAACATAAACTCGATTTCACTACCCCCGACCCGACTGCTCTTTTCGGGATAATGGCAGAGATGGTCTCTGAGGGGCTTGCCGGCGCGTCAATGGAGGTCTCGAGCCATGGACTCGCTCAGCGCAGAAGCTGGGGCATAGATTACGATGTTGTCGCATTCACAAACCTGACTCAGGATCATCTCGATTTCCATGGGAACATGGAGAACTATTTCGCGATCAAATCAGAGCTATTCGAGCAGGTTAAGCCATCCGCTTCATCTGTAATTAATATCGATGATGAATACGGAAAGCGGCTTGTCGAAATCTCGGCCAGTGAGAGTGTTTTGACCTATGGATTAAGACAAGATGCGTGTTTGAGGGCATTGAATATCGAGCATGGGACTCAATTTACAAATTTTGATTTTTATTCTCCAATCGGAAATAGACAAGTCACGCTTGGTATCCCCGGCGAATTTAATGTTTACAACGCACTTAATGCGGCCGGGATTGCTATCGCTCTTGGATGGAGCCTCGATTCAATCATTGTGGGACTCGAGAGTTTTCGCGGTGTGCCCGGACGTTTGGAATCTGTCGATCGCGGTCAGCCTTTCGCGGTGTATGTCGATTACTCGCATACTCCCGATGCTCTCGCGAATGCAATTCGCTCGTGTAGAAAAATTGCAGAAGGTCGTGTGATAGTCGTTTTTGGGTGCGGTGGGAACAGAGATCGCGGCAAACGCCCGAAGATGGGGCGTGTTGCCGGAGAAAATGCGGATATTGTCGTTCTGACGAGCGATAATCCACGCATGGAATTGCCTTCCGAGATTATCGACGAGATAGAAAGCGGTGTTCCCGGTGGATCATGCAAATACAGAATCGATGAGCGCAGAGAGGCAATCGAATTTGCGCTGGGTCTTGCTAAATCTGGCGATGTCGTCCTGATTGCGGGGAAGGGGCACGAAGATTATCAAATTATCGGCACGGAGATTCGCCCCTTCGACGACCGTAAAATCGCTACAGAATGGCTCGAAGAAAAAGGTTACAGGGAGAAGTCTTGAGAGCGACCACTCTTAAAGTTATTGAGGAAATGACCGTCGGCAGGCTAATTCCGGCAGAGGCTGAGAATTTAGTGGTCGATAGTGTCGCTTTCGATTCTCGCAAGATTTCAAAGGGCGGCTTATTTTTTGCACTTGTCGGCGATCGCGATGGTCACGATTTCATCCGTGATGCCATAGATAATGGTGCAGTTGCGGCGGTTGTCTCGAAAGATACAAAGTGCGAAATCCCAATAATTCGCGTGGACGATACTCTTTTGGCTTTTGGTGAGCTTGCAAAGGGTTATCGTGGAAGCCTTTCGGCCAAGATGACGGGTATCACTGGAAGCCTTGGGAAAACAACCTGCAGACGCGTTGTCTCAAAGGTTTTATCCTCGAAATTCGAAACTTCGGAATCGAAGGGGAATTTTAATAATCTTATCGGACTTCCGGTGTCGATACTCGAAGTCGAAGACCGCCACGAGGCCGCAGTTATGGAGGTCGGGATAAATACTCCCGGCGAAATGACGCGTCTCGCAGAAATCCTCGAACCGGATTATGCGGTGGTTTTAAATATCGCACCGGTGCATCTCGAAGGTTTAAGGAGCCTTGACGATATCGCCCGTGAAAAACTTCAACTTTTAAAAAGTCTTCGCCCCAAAGGCAAGGCTTTTTTGAATATCGATGATGAGAGGCTGGCGAATCAAAGGATTGTGCCCCGCGAAAGGGTTGTGGGGTTTGGTTTTAGAAATAGTGCGGATTTTCGGATTACTGACATCGCATTACTCGAAGGACATGGAACGGCTGTAACAATCGGCAAAACACGTATCGAAACAAGGCTTTTCGGCCGAGGGGCGGCCTATGCGATTTGTTGTGCCTTTGCGGTTGGAATCGAGCATGGGATAAAAGAGTCGGAGATAGCCGAAGCGCTAACGAATTTTGAAGGACTGCCCGACAGGCTTTGTGTAAGGCATATCGGGGATTTAGTTTTAATCTGTGACGTTTACAATTCGAGTCCAATGGCTGTCGAATCCGCACTCGAAACCCTTTCGGCGGTCAAAGCAGAGAGGAAAATAGCTGTATTAGGCGATATGCTCGAACTTGGCAACGAAGCTGTCGAGTTTCATAAGAAAGCGATTGTAAAAGCTCTCGAAAGCGGGGTTCAAAGGTTATATCTCTATGGCGAGCTTTTTTTGAAAGCATTGGAAGAGTCGAGCGGGATACGCGATTATGGCGCGGTTGTTTTCGCATCCTGCGATTTTGACGAATTGAAGCATGAAGTAATGACGAAAATAGACGCAGGTGACGTGATTTTAGTTAAGGGAAGCCGCGCGATGAGGCTCGAACGTTTAAGTGGAGCAATTTTGAATAATTATGAGAAGTAAGTTCGTAAAAATTTGTTTCCTTCTTTTGCTTTCGGGGGTTGCATTCGCGACCGGGTTGGCAATCAAGATTAAATTCAAGTTGGTTGCGGCGCATTATGATTCGCGTTTCGTCGATGGCAAGTTCTATCGAAGACCGATACATCCGGGGTTCATCTCGCAGAGGCATCCGGAGCTTTCGGTGCGGGTAGTCGAAGATTCCGGGCCGCTCAGCGGAGGGCTACCGACAGCAAGAGAGTATGAGAAGAAAAAATGATCTATAACCTATTATATCCGCTTGCATCGAAATTCAGCATTTTCAACCTGCTGAGATATATCACCTTTAGAGTGGGGGCCTCGGCTGTAACGAGCCTTGTCATCTGTTTTGTAGTTGGGCCGATAATCATTAAATTTCTACACAAAAAGCATCTCGGCGACCCCGTGCGTGAGGACAGCCCCGAACATCACAAGGTCAAAAAAGGCACTCCGTCGATGGGCGGAATAATCATTGTTCTGTCATTCACCGTAGCGACCTTGCTGTGGGCCGATTTGACGAATATCTACGTATGGCTTGCCGTGGTTGGGACGCTCGCGAGCGGGGTTATGGGCTTTCGAGATGACTATTTAAAGATTGTCAAGAAAAATCCGAAGGGAATGCTTGCAAAAGAGAAGCTTGCAGGTCAATTTTTAATGGGTCTTGCTATCGGAGTTATGTTTTATCTATACCCTCCGTTGAATGAATACCGCACAATAACCGAGCTTCCTTTCATAAAGAATATCCTTGTGAATTTCGGCTGGTTTTATGTTATCTGGATCGCTTTTGTGATAACATCGAGCACAAATGCAATCAACCTTACAGATGGTTTAGATGGCCTTGCGGTAGGCCTTTCGGCGATCGTAGCGGCTGTCTTGACAATAACAGCCTATGTTATCGGCCGTATCGATTTCAGCGATTATCTTCAGTTTCTTTATCTCCCCGGAGCTGGAGAGCTGGCCATTTTCGGGGCGGCTATCGGTGGGGCGTGCCTTGGATTCTTGTGGTTTAATGCCCATCCAGCGGACATAATAATGGGCGATACCGGCGCGTTAGCTTTGGGCACAGCTTTTGGGACTATGGCTATTCTACTTAAGAAAGAGTTTCTCTTGCTGATTGTTGGGGGGGTTTTCGTCGCGGAAACTTTGAGTGTGATAATACAGGTAATCAGCTACAAATTGACGCGCAAACGGGTTTTTCTAATGTCTCCCCTGCACCATCATTTTGAATTGCTTGGTTGGCCGGAGACGCGCGTAGTTTCGCGTTTCTGGATAATAGGGATTTTATGCGCCCTGCTGGGATTTGCAACATTTAAGGTGAGATGAAAGATTATCGCGGAAAAAAGGTTGCGGTGTTAGGTCTCGCAAGAAGTGGATTAGCCGCCGCAGAGCTTTTATATAAGGTTGGCGCGGAGGTTTATGTCAGCGACACCGCGGATACCCCGACACTTCGCGAAAGGGCGAAGTATCTTCGCAAATTTGGAATCGAGGTCGAGCTTGGCGGCCATAATGGTCGGCTGAAGGATAGATTCGACGCGCTCGTGCTCTCCCCCGGCGTTCCAACGGATATTCCGGTTTTGCTTTGGTATAAATCGAACCGCCCTGAGATGCCAATAATTTCCGAAATCGAATTGGCTTATCATTTCACACGCGGCACGATTGTGGGTATCACAGGTAGCAATGGCAAATCGACGGTCGTAAGTATGGCAGGTGCGCTTTTCAAAGCCGCCGGATACGAGACATATGTCGTGGGCAATATCGGCAAGGCGGTTTGTGAGGTTGTCCTCGAAGCCTCTGAGAAATCTGTGCTCTGTGTCGAGTTGTCTTCATTCCAGCTCGAGATGATCGACACATTTAGGCCTAAGGTAGCATGTCTTTTGAATTTGACGCCGGATCATCTTGATCGGCATTACAGCACAAAGGGCTATTACGATGCGAAAGCGCGTATATTCGAAAACCAAACCTGCGATGATTTCGCGATAGTCAATACCTGCGACGATTCCGTAATGGCATTTGCGAAAACAATAGATTCAAAGGTATTGAGTTTCGGAGGAGATGGTGAATCGGCGGGAGTTTTTGTCCGCGATGGGATGATAGTCTCGAAAAGCGTGGATGGTTATACTACGGAGATTATTCCAGCGAATGGACTTCGGCTTCCCGGTGCACACAATCTCGCGAATGCTTGCGCGGCAATTGCCTGCACAATGCCCTTTGGAATCGAACCGGCGGATATCGCACGCGGTTTTGCAGGTTTCGAGGGGCTTCCGCACAGGCTTCAAGAGGTTGGTGTTCTTAGAAGCGTTCGATTTATCAACGACAGCAAAGCGACAAATGTCGATTCGATGGAATGTGCGTTAAAAAGTTTCGAGGGTAAGGTCGTGTTAATCGCCGGAGGGTATGACAAGGGTGCGGATTTCAAGCCGCTAAGAGAGCTTGTGGCCGAGAAAGCACGATGCGTCGTCCTCATCGGTGCAACCGCAAAGAAAATCGAAAGTGATTGGCAGGGCGCGGTTCCGATGGTGCATGCGGCAAGTTTAGAAGAGGCTATAGATAAGGCATTTCTGGCGACGGAGCCTGAGGATGTCGTCCTTTTGGCTCCCGGATGCGCCAGTTACGATATGTTCGATAATTTTGAAATGCGAGGAGAGATTTTCGCAGAGTTAGTAAAAAAACTCGTGAAGAAGAAATCATGATAGGCAAAATGGACAAGCCATTGATTCTGATAATCGCCACGCTGACTTTGCTTGGCA
This sequence comes from uncultured bacterium, assembly GCA_964459995.1. Lineage (GTDB taxonomy): Bacteria > UBP14 > UBA6098 > UBA6098 > UBA6098 > CAZSHG01. The sequence continues at coordinate 159,694 of CAYWOR010000003.1, forward strand.
TTCTGATGGTCTATTCTGCGACATCGGTTATGTGTGAGAAGGATGAGCGGTATTCAAGCTCATTCTATTATCTCTGGCAGAATCTGATGCGTGTAGGTGTTGCACTTGTCGGTTTTGCATTGGCTACACAGATAGACTATAGAAAGCTTAAAAAATATTCGACTTTATTTTTAATCGTTGCAGGTTTGCTTCTGGGAAGTTTGGCTATTCCTCGTATCGCGGCGGGAACAATCAAGGGAGCAAACCGCTGGATAGAGTTGGGAAATGCGAGCCTTCAGCCTTCGGAACTTGCAAAGCTTGCGATTATTATTTATTTGGCGGATTATCTCGCGAGAAAGAGGAGCACAATAGGCGATTTCCGTCGCACTTTTATACCGGCGGTGTTGCTTGTCGGAGGTTTTGTTTCGATTATCGCCTTGCAACCGAATTACGGAATGGCAGTGTCTATCACGATGGTTAGCGCGATTATGCTTTTCGTGGCAGGCGCGAAACTTTCGCACATGGGGATCGTTGCGGCGCCTGCGGTTCTTGCTTTGGGATTTGGAATCATGCATTCCGATCACGCCAGAAGGCGCATATTTAGTTTTATTATGGGCGGAGATCCTCTTGGAGATGGATTCCAAATTAATCAATCGCTAATTGCTATAGGCACCGGCGGACTTTTAGGAAAGGGTATCGGGAAGGGAATTCAGAAGCTGTTTTACATCCCCGAGATACATACAGATTTTATTTTTGCCGTAATCGGCGAGGAGATAGGTTTTTTGGGATCGACCGCTGTTTTGATTTTGTTCGTTCTTTTAGCATGGCGCGGGATAAAGATTGCAATGCGTGCGCCCGATGCTTTCGGACAAAACCTCACGATTGGTATCACGACAATGATTTCTGTTTACACATTTATCAATATAGGTGTTGTTTTAAGAGTTCTTCCGACAACTGGTATCCCACTGCCGTTCATTAGCTATGGAGGTTCAGCGCTAATGGTTACAATGATTTCATGCGGGATACTCTTAAATATATCCACCCATGTCTGCAAACCGATGTTCGAGCATATCGATGTAGCAGATGAAACAGAGACCTCGGAGGGTATCGATGCGGGTCTTAATAGCCGGAGGCGGAACCGGCGGACATCTTATTCCGGCGCTGAATATCGCCCGGGAGTTGTCAGCACGTCATCCGGACGCTGAAATAAGATTCGTCGGAACCGTCAGAGGAATTGAAAATAGGATTATCCCCGAAGAGGGCTATGCTCTGGAGTTGATGCCGGTAGTTCCCTTTTCGCGGAGTATCTCGTGGAGCTGGGTTCGGTTCCCGATTGCTCTTTTAAAATCAATAATCAAGACAGCAAGGCTTATCAGGTCGATGCGCGCGGATATTGTGGTTGCCACGGGGGGTTATGTTGCTGGGCCGGCGGTTATTGCGGGACGGTTGTGCCGCAAACCAATCGTCCTTAATGAGCAAAACTCATTCCCCGGTTCAACAACAAGAATTGCAAGTCTCTTCGCAACGAAAATATTCCTCGGTCTTCCCGGAGCAAAAGCTCATCTGTGGCGCAAATCGCGTGCGGAGCTAACCGGAAACCCAGTGGAAATCCCTATAGAGATGCCCGAAATTGAAGTTGTCAGGGCAAAACTCGGTCTCGATTCGAAAAAGCTGACGATTCTTGCGACCGGCGGCTCTCAGGGTGCGGCGAGCATCAATAGGGCATTAGTCGAATTAATCGAGAGGGGAGATTTTTCCTCAGACGCACAATTACTGTGGCAAACTGGTCAGGAGAAGTTTCAGGAAACAGTCGATCTGCTTGGTGAAATCCCATCGAATATAGTGCTTAAGCCCTTTATTCGGCCGATGTGGGAAGCTTATCGATCGGCAGACATTGTTATTGCGCGATGCGGCGCTTTGACCTTGAGCGAAATAAGCATTTTCGGGCTTCCAGCGATACTCGTTCCCTATCCATATGCCGCCGCGGATCATCAGAAACTAAACGCGCTGAGTTTTGCCAAAGCAGGTGCGGCGTCAGTTCTCTCGGACACCGAAATCAACGGAGCAAGCCTTGCAAATGCTCTAAATGAGATAATTAAAGACAATAGAAAGCGTGAAAAGATGGCGCAGGCTTCTAAAGAATTGGGGCGGCCATCGGCGCTGAAAGAGATAGTTCGAAATATTGAAAAAATATTAGAAGAAGAATGACAATGTTTCACAAAATAAAGCAACTTCATTTTGTAGGCATCGGCGGATCTGGAATGTGCGGAATCGCCGAGGTTCTGCTTAATCTTGGTTTTAGAATCACAGGTTCTGATCTTCGCGAGACTGATATTACAAAACGCCTCGAAGGTTTAGGCGCGAAAATCTGCATCGGTCATGCCCCAGAAAATATCGGAGACACCGATGTCGTGGTTATTTCCAGCGCGGTGCAGAACGAGAATATCGAGGTGAAAACCGCCAAAGAACGTGGAATTCCGATTATTCGGCGTGCAGAGATGCTTGCGGAGCTAATGAGGATGAAGTTCGGTATCGCGATAGCCGGCACACATGGCAAATCCACGACTACAAGCATTATCGGCGAAGTTCTTTCATCCGGAGGGCTCGACCCGACGATTATTGTCGGGGGGATTGTGAAAAGCCTCGGAACCGGTGCGGTAGTTGGAAAATCGGAGTTTCTTGTTGCCGAGGCCGATGAATTCGACCGGAGTTTTCTGAAGCTCGTGCCGACAATCGCTGTGGTTACAACGCTCGAAGCGGAACATATGGAATGCTACACCGACATGGACGACCTTCGCGGTGCCTTCGTCGAATTTATGAATAAGGTGCCCTTTTTTGGCGCGGTGGTTATTTGTCTCGACGAGATGTCATTGCAGGAACTTATGCCGAAGATCGAGCGCAGAATCATTACCTACGGTCTTTCGACACAGAGCGATCTTCGCGCGACACGTGTTCGCTTTGAAAAGGACAAAACTCGTTTTGAGGTAAATTCGCGGAATTTCTCCTATGGTGAGGTAGAGATCGACCTGCTCGGAATGCACAACGTAAGAAACACGCTTGCCGCGATAGCGGTAGGCCTTGAGCTTGGGATGGATTTCAACTCGATTAGCGAAGGTTTGAGACGTTTTCACGGTGTCCGGCGAAGGTTCGAGCTTGTAGGCGAGGCGCGCGGAATTCTCGTTATCGACGATTTCGGCCATCACCCAACTGAGATTCGAGTTACTCTTCAGGGCGCGAAACTTGGCTACGATAGGCCTATTATAGCGGTTTTTCAGCCCCATCTGTTTACGAGGACACGAGATTTCGCGGGGGATTTCGGGCAGGCATTTTTACATTCGGATAAACTTATCGTAACGGACATTTACCCCTCACGTGAAAACCCAATACCGGGGGTTACGGGTGAATTAGTTGCAAAGGCGGCGCGAGATTACGGCCACCGCGATGTTCATTGGATTCCTAAACTGGATAATGTCCCGGCAAGATTGATGGAAATTGCCAAACCGGGCGATATGGTGATTACTTTCGGTGCGGGAGATGTCAACCGTGCGGGAAGAGAGTTTTTCAGAATGCTCAGTGAGGTTGATTGAGAGATTACGACAACATAATAAGCGCGTTAGCGGAAGCTGGAATCGAGACTCTGCGGAACACTCCGATGTCGTCGTTGACGAGTTTTGGGATTGGTGGTCCTGCGGATTTACTTGTGAAGCCGATTTCACCAGAGGAGATTTCTCTGTCCTTGAGAATTCTTGCCGAGGAAGGCGTGCCGGTGTTCGTTATCGGACGCGGAACAAACCTTCTTCCTTCTGACGATGGGTTTCGCGGCGCTTTGCTGAGGCCATCTTCGCTGAGATGCGACCCATGGAAGGAAGGGAATTTCATCGCCGGCGCGGCTTTGTCGTTGAACGAACTAATAGACAAAGCTCTTCGGAATGGTCTTGCCGGTGGTGAAGCACTCGCGGGAATACCAGGATCGGTCGGTGGGGCGATAGCAATGAACGCCGGCGCATACGAAAAATGGACGGCGGATACAATCGCCGGAGTAGTAGCTTTCGATTTGAACGGCGAAGAGATAGAGATCGATGTAGCTAAAGCTTTCGGTTACCGAAGTTTCGTAATGCGCGGGAAAGCGGTAATAGCCGAAGCTGAATTCTCATTTAAGAGCTTGAAAGACACCGAAAGCCTTATCGAAAAGGCACGCGAATACGATCTTCGGAGAAAAAGCACTCAGCCAATCGGCGAAAGATCCGCGGGATGCATTTTCGTGAACCCTCCCGGCGACCATGCGGGAAGACTTATCGAGGAAGCGGGTCTCAAGGGCACAAGAATCGGAGGTGCAGAAGTTAGCGATATCCATGCTAATTTCATCGTGAACAAAGGTGGAGCAACAGCGAAGGATGTGATTGGGCTGATATATCTCATTCGTGAGTCCGTTTTGAAAGAATTTGGAATCGAGCTTGAAACCGAGGTAATAACACCGGGTTACGAGATATGAGGAAAAGAAGCGCAAAAAGGCTGGTATTAATCCTTGCGGCGATCGCAATTTTCGGCGGAGCGGCATATGTAATTCTCTCCCCCACTTTCGAGATAAGGGAGATAACTATTGCCGGTAATAGCAGGATCACCGACGAAGAAGTCTCACGGATTCTGCCTTTCGAGGTTGGGGATCATATCCTTTTTCTTCGCAAGAGCACCTCGAAAAAAATACTTTCAATCGATGAAAGAATCGCTGTCTGCGAGATACACAGGCGCTATCCTGACAAGGTCGATGTTGTTATCGAGGAAATGACACCGGTTTTGTTGCTTTCTTCGGGAAAGATATGGGGTCTAAGCGAGAAGGGCACTATCTTGCCGATTAAATCGCCCTATGAGATTCCAAATCTTCCCTTTCTGAGCCTTTTCGAAGCGGATTTTTCTCCGGAGGCATATAAAAAACCAGATTCGAGGTTACTCGAACGCGGATTAGCCTTTTGGATTGAAATACAGAAAAGCTCGCCGCAGTTTCTGGATAAGGTAAGCGAGATAATTGTCTCAAATGACAAAGAAATCAGGCTTGTTCTTTCCGGAAATGGGGTCGTGGCAAATGTCGGCGAAGGTGATTACACTAAACGCGTTATGCGGCTTCAGGTAGTTATCGATGAGATGAACAGGTCGGATAAAAGGGCAAATTACATAGATTTGAGGTATAGCGATCAAGCTGTTGTCCGCCTCGATAAGAGTGCGAAAAACAAAAGGTCGGGGTGAATTATGCAAGAGATTTATGTTGGTATAGATGTCGGATCTCAAACCACTAAGGTAACTATCGCCGAGGAAAATCTCAGTGGCGAGATAGTTCTGAAGGGTATTGGCGAAGCCAAAACAGACGGCATCTCTCGTGGTGGGATTCTCAATATTGATAAAGCGGAAAAAGCGCTTCATGCCGCACTAACTGATGCTGAAAAAATGGCCGATGTCGAGGCTCGCGAGGCTTTTTTGGCGGTGGGCGGCGACAGGCTTCGCACAATAGGAAGCCGTGGAGTAACCGCAATCCCAAAAGATAAAGAATCTATTGACGCGACAAGCGTTTCGGAGGTTTTGCAAGCGGCGCGAGCGGTGGTAATTCCCGCAGAGGCCGCAATTATCGATTCCGTTGTCAGGGAATTCCTTGTCGATGGACAGGGCGGGATAACCGACCCGGTCGGGATGAGCGGAATTCGCATGGAAGCAGATGTCGGCCTGTTAGTCTCGCCGAAATCTTCGCTCAGCAATCTCGAACGGACGGTCGAAAGGGCGGGACTCGTTCCCGACGGGCAAACCGCGGCTATCAAAGCTTCCGGAATGGCGGTCCTCTCCCCTGACGAAGCGGAGATTGGCGTCGCAATAATCGATATCGGCGCAGGTTCCACGGACGTGGGAGTTTTTCGGCGCGGGACTCTTGTGTGGGCTTTCAGTATAGGCTATGCCGGAGAATCTATCACAAAGGATATCGCGGTGGGGCTTTCCGTTCCTTTTGATATTGCGGAGCAATTGAAAACCGAGTTCGGTTCTGCGCTGGAACAGACTGTCCCGCCAACCGAGATGATAAGCATCCCCGGAATAGGCGGCAGAGAAGCCCGCTCGATAGAACGCCGTTTTCTTGGGCAGATAATGGAACCGCGTATCGAGGAGATTTTCCTTATGTGCAAAGATGGCCTTCTGGAGGTCGATCTTCTGGGAAAGCTCACCGCAGGACTCGTCCTAACCGGCGGTTCGTCTATGACAGAGAGTATCGTGCATCTCGCGGAGAAGATTTTCGATCTTCCAGTTCGAACCGGTGCTCCGCATGTTCCGGGGGATGTTCCGGATATTGCAATGAGTCCTCGCTTTGCGACAGCGGTAGGCGCAGTTTTGGCGGCTTCCGAACGTAGGCATCGCGCGGATGTTACAGAAAGGAATAACCCGCTCTGGTCGAAGATCAGGCGGTGGTTCATAAAAAAGGTTTAGTTTTGAAACAATAAATTATGGCCTTAGGAGGTGCATCGTGGAGATTGAACTGGTCAACCCAGTAGATCTTGCCGGACCCGCAGTGATTAAAGTCGTGGGAATCGGCGGAGGAGGCGGCAATGCCGTCGAAAGAATGATTAAGGCCGGCCTGATGGGCGTCGAATTCGTGTCTATCAACACGGATCAGCAAGCTCTTACTAAGAGCAGTGCGTCGCAGAAAATCGCGGTCGGAACAAGACAAACCAAAGGACTCGGCGCCGGAGGAAATCCGGAGGTCGGGCGGAAAGCGGCAGAGGAGGACCGTGACCAGATTGTGGACGTGCTCGACGGCGCTGACATGGTTTTCCTAACGGCAGGAATGGGCGGCGGAACTGGAACCGGTGCGGCGGGTGTTGTTGCCGAGATCGCAAGGGATATCGGCGCGCTGACAGTCGCCGTAGTTACTAAACCCTTCGATTTCGAGGGACGCCGTCGTTGCGAGAATGCCGACAAGGGAATCGAAGCGTTGAAGGATTATGTCGATACGCTTATCATCATCCCGAATCAGCGGCTTCTTTCTGTTGTCGAGCGTAACACGCCAATGGTCGAGGCATTCAGCATCGCCGACGAAGTGCTTCATCATGCGACGCGCGGAATCAGCGATCTGATAACCGTAACCGGAATCGTAAACCTCGATTTTGCTGATGTTCGCTCGGTGCTATCTGGCATGGGCGGTGACGCGTTAATGGGCACCGGTATTGCCTCCGGTGAAAATCGCGCACTCGAAGCCGCTCGCGGTGCTATCTCCAGCAACCTTCTCGAAGATATGTCCATTGAAGGTGCAAAGGGAGTGCTTATTAACATCACCGGTAGCGAAGATATGTCGCTATTCGAGGTTAACGAGGCCGCAACTCTTATTTCCGAGGCCGCCGGCCCCGAAGCGAATGTTATCTTCGGGTCTGTTGTGAATCCCGAGCTGACCGATGAGCTTCGTGTTACAGTTATCGCCGCAGGTTTTAATCGGAGCAAGCGCAAGGCGAAGATATTCGACACATCCAAATTTAGCAAACCGACAGGCGATATCTTCTCAGCCGGTATCGAGTCAAGGTCCAAGGAAGAGGCCAAACCGCATGTCGCGCCGACTTTCATCCCGAAATTCGAAGATGCGGATATTGACGCCGAACCGGAGCCAGAACCGGAATATGTGATGACTGAAACAAAGCACGAACAGGCACAGGCTCAACAGCCTCGCCCAATGGCGCCAATAAACCGTGATATGCCGCAAAGGCCAAAAATAGAGTCTTTCGCGCCGGATGATTATGAGATTCCGGCCTTTATGCGGAAGCGTAGAAATACTGACGATTAGCGAGTGGGGACGCTTTAACAAGTTCGGGGCTACCGGCCCCGGAATTATACCCCTCCTTACATAAACCCACCTACGCGACCCCTGTGGCTCCTCTCCCCCAAGGGGAGCCACATCCTTAATCTCGCGCAGAGTCAGAACATGCCGAGATATGGGTTGGCTTCCTCTGCTTTAAAAAAAGCAGTTTATGAATAATCCAAAGTTAATTATTTGCCTTTGCGAATCTTGGGGCGGAAGACGTCCATAAGACTTCGCTTATTGCGGAAAGGCGGAATTGCGTCGCTGGCCTCGCGTGCATCGCTTATCGACCATATCGCGTGGGGGTGGAAATCTTTGATAAGACAGATAACCTCTTCGAGGTCGCTTCGTTTGAGAAGGGTATAAATGATGTTTACTTTGCCGGCGGTGCTCTCCGCGACAACGCTCGTTGCCATATAACCACGTTCGCGCATGGTTGCAATAAGCTCGGAAGCGTCGCGTTTGGTTATTGTTCGCATAATCAGAACACCCATCGCTAACTTTTCCTCAATCCATATGCCAACATAGTTACCTGTGGCGAAACCGCCGCCGTATGCCACGTAATAAAGGGGGTTCGTGAGGTTTTTGAAAATTTGTCCAATCGCGAGAAGCCAGATCATCACCTCGAAAAAGCCGAGTAGCGAGGAGACAAGTTTTCGCCCTCGAGACACGCTGATAATACGTATCGTGCCGATTGAAACGTCGATAACCCTTGCCGCGAAAATCAGCAAAGGCAGGATGACCCATTTGAAAGCCGGTGTTGCGAAAAATTCAGCTTCGAACATAATCTCACCTCGTCGAAATCGATCCGGCTTATAGTATTGATTTAAGTTTCAATTTCAAGTGAATTTTAGAATTGTGGCGAAGGGTTATTTCCTTGTTCTTGGCAAATGCTATGCAAAATCCAAATTGGCCTTGCAGTGAGGTGGTATAATGGTTAGTTTAGAGAAAGTGAACTTTGGTTCCGCTGGGTTTTAGTTTGATAATACTGAGAGAAAGTTGATAAGGACGTTTGACGGATTGAACGATATGGATTACGATAAGTCCCATATGGATATATCGGACGAATTGAAATTTCACCATCCGGGTATTTACCAATATCTGTCAACTATCCGGCAGGCTGATTGGAATTTGGGCAGTTTTTTGTTGTCTTATAACTTGCCGACATGAAACGCATAATCGCAATATTGCTTTTGCTCGCCGCGACACTACCGGCGCAGTATTATTTCGGCAAAAACAAAATCCAGTATGCCGACTACGACTGGAAACGCCTTCGCACAGAGCATTTCGATATCTACTTCTTCGCCGAGGAGGAGCAACTCGCCCGAATCACGGCCTACGAGGTCGAGCGATACTGGGAAGACCACGTCGGCAATTTCCGTTTCGTGCC
>CAYWOR010000003.1:168981-185518 GCA_964459995.1 uncultured bacterium
GGGCGCGTAGCTCTGGTCATCGAGGATATTCACGATTTCCGCTATTTCGACGAGCTTTTCGAGGCTCATTTCGGAATCTCCCTCGACGAGGCGGGGCGAAAATGGGAGAATCATCTCAAAGAAAAATACTGGCCTATGATTACCGAGGGCGATCTCCCCGCCGAGGCCGGTAAGATGCTGACCACAGCCAAAGACGGCATCAACCTCTCCCCCGTCGCATATCAATTCGAGGGCGATTCCACGCGGTCGATCATCTTCCAATCGACACGGATGGGTTACGCCGCGATTTATCGCATGAACAAGGGCAAAACCTCGCTGATTCTCAAAGCCGGCATGACTGAAGAAATGGAAGAAATGCATCTATTCCGCAACAGCTTTTCCGTGTCCAATACAGGCGTGATGGCTATCAGCGTGAAGGTGCAGGGCGGGGATATGCTGACCCTCGTCGATGCCCGCACCGGCGAAATCCTGCGGCAGAGGCGATGCCCCGATGTCCCCGGAATCGGAAGCCCGCAAATCGACGGCGAATCGCGTCGAGTAGTTTTCAGCGGAATCGGGCTCAATGGCTTTTCCGACTTGCATATTTACGACATCGAGGCAGACAGTTTCGCCCGCCTCACCGACGACATTTACGGCGATTTCGATCCAACCTTCGACGGCGATTATATCATATTCACCAGCGACCGCGTGGAGGGCAACGGCGCACGTATCGGCCTATGCCGAATTTCCCTCGACTCCGGTGAAATCGAACATCTATCGGGCGCGAAAGGCTCCTTCGCCCAACCCTACGTCCGCGATGACCGCCGAATTCTCGTCTCCCTCGAACTCGACAACTTCCTGAACATCTGGGAATATCTCCCCGAAGAAAACCAGATTGTCAAACGCTCGAACATCCTCACCGCCCTGAACGAACCCTCCGCTTTCGGCGAGGACAGCATAGTCGCAACTGTTTACACGAAATCGAGCTACCAGATTTTGATTCTCGATGGCGATACCGTTTACGATAGCATCGCGGTCGAGTGGCGGCAATGGGAGCAGAGCTGGAAACCGCGCCAGTTGTCCAGCGATATCGCCGCAGGGAAAATCGGGTATGACACAAAACTCTCCTTCGATGTCGCCCAGGGTGCCATCTCGACAAACACCTCCATGGAGTCCGGAGGCGGTATCGAGGGGCTTTTCTCGGACATGATAGGCGACAAACAGATATATTTTATGGTTTACAACCAGTTCGACGACTGGAAAAATATCCTGCGCAATCTCAATGTCGCGGCGGTGTATTACAACATGGAAGACCGCCCGATATGGGGCGCGGGGGGTTATCATTTCTACGCCGAGGGATTCAACCCCTACGATTTCGGCTTCTCCGAGGAAACCGCCGGATTCATGGGCACCGTGGGTTACCCCTTCAACCGCTTCACACGGGCGGAGGCGACCGGCTATCTCTTCTATTCGGAAAAATCCTATTTCGCCGACATCGAGCCGGTGCGATACGGCGGGTTCAGCTCCCTCAAACTTTCGCTGATACGCGATAACGCTATATGGGGACATACCGGCCCCATCGAGGGATTTCGCGGGAACGCCACAATTGGCGGCACGGTGCGGCTGAACACCGGCGAGGTCTCCAGCTACCTCGCCAGCGCGGATTTGCGGTATTACCTCCGCCTGACCAAACGAAGCGCCCTCGCTTTCCGAATGGTTGGACGCACCTCGGACGGACCCGAGCCGGAACGCTTCTGGATGGGCGGAACATGGGATTTCCGCGGCTACCCCTTCTATTATTTCTACGGCAGGAACCTCGTGTTTTCGAGCACCGAACTCCGCTACCCCCTCCTCGACCAGTTCAGGCTGAAATTCCCCTTCCTCGACGCCGACATGCGCGGAATACGCGGGGCTGTCTTCTTCGATGTCGGCCAAACATGGGAGACGGAACGCAAGCCGCTGGTAGGCTCGGTGGGCAAAGGCCTGCGGATGAACCTCGGCAACGTTACCTGCCTCCGTTTCGACATGTCATGGCGCACAGATTTCCACTCCGGCTTCGACCGCCCCTACTACGACATCTTCTTCGGCTGGGATTTTTGACGGCAGTGCCGTTTCCAACGTGCTCGACGGCTACACCGACTCGCTTCAGCAATTGTAACTTTTCTACAACTTCGGCGCATTAGCTTTTTGTCGTTTTCAACCCTTCGGGATTCGCTTCGCATAACTTAAATTGCCATGCGCTTCTGCGGATTCGCTTTAGAAAAACGAAGATTGCTCGCATATTTGGGAATACTACCATATGGATGAGTTGCTGGTTTCGTTTGAGTCAACTCCTAAGGGGAATATTGGCCCTCCGAAGTCGAATATTTGTCCTCCGAAGTCGAATAGTTGTGCTCCCAAATGGAATATTTGGTCTGCGAACTCGATTATTCGCCCTCCCAAGGCGAGGAATTGGCCTATATGGCCGGCAATTGGTCTGGAAAGCCGAAGATTCGCCCTTCCAACTCGAAGAATTGGCCTACAGACTCGAAGATTTGGCCCGTAAACTCGATGATTTGGCCTAGATCGCTTGCAATTAAGCTCTGAAGTTGAAGAATTGGACTCCGAAGTCGAAATTTTGCGCTCCAAAATGAAATATTTGGCCTGCGAACTCGATTATTCGCCCTCCCAAGGCGAGGAATTGGCCTATACAACCGGCAATTGGTCTGGAAAGCCGAAGATTCGCCCTTCCAACTCGAAGAATTGGCCTACAGACTCGAAGATTTGGCCCGTAAACTCGATGATTTGGCCTAGATCGCTTGCAATTAAGCTCTGAAGTTGAAGAATTGGACTCCGAAGTCGAAATTTTGCGCTCCAAAATGAAATATTTGGCCTGCGAACTCGATTATTCGCCCTCCCAAAGCGAGGAATTGGCCTATACAACCGTCAATTGGTCTGGAAAGCCGAAGATTCGCCCTTCCAACTCGAAGATTTGCTCTCCGAAGGCGAAGATTTATGCTCCTAAGTGCGAGAATCGAGCTATATAACGTAGAATTATGCTCCGATGGATGGGAATTGCCCTGGAATGGGTGGGATATTTGCTCCCGACTCTGAGATTTGCTCTCCGAAGGGGAGATTTGTGCTACTGACGACGAGGATTGTGCTCCTAAGTGCGGGAATTGCCCTGCGAAACTTTGGAATGGTGCTGTAAACTCGGAGATTCGCACTATTTGGATTGGATTCTTCCTTCTAAGTTGAAGAATTTTGCTGGGATGAGGAAGGCTTGAGTGGAATACTTAAATAAGCTGATATTTACCGGTTTAGAAGTTATTTACGAGATGTAGAGTGTCTTCTTAAGAGCACCTACCCCTGCAGGCTTCGGGCGGGCACGCTTCGGTAGTGAGCGGCGGAGGGTTGGTGCGATGGGAAAATAGGGCTTGACTTCGAGAAATCGACATGTATATTCATTGTAGAGACATTTTAACGGAGCGACGATTATGAAAGTCAAGATTAAAAAATGGGGAAATAGCCTTGCGATACGCATACCGATGGCATTTGCGATGGAAACCAACCTCCACGACGATTCGGTGGTAGAGTTTTTCTCGCGCGATAACGAATTGGTTATTGTGCCTGTGAATGGAAACGGATTCTCGCTCGAGGAATTGCTCGAAGGGGTGAACGACGGCAATTTGCACGGCGAGTTTACCACCGGCGCGCCGGTTGGGGCGGAGATATGGTGAGGAAATGGACGCCGCGCAGGGGGGATGTTGTTTGGCTGACCTTCTCGCCAACTGCCGGGCACGGGCAGGCGGGGCGAAGGCCGGCAGTGGTTATTTCGCCGGAGGCTTATAACGCGAAGGTTGGGCTGGCGCTGTTTTGCCCGGTTACCTCGCAGGTGAAGGAATACCCGTTCGAGGTTGCACTGCCCGAGGGTTGCGAGGTGCGAGGGGTGATACTTGCCGACCAGATTAAGAGCCTCGATTACGCCTCACGGGAAGCAGAATTTGTTTACCATTTGCCCGACAACGTGCTCGCGGAACTCCTTGGCAAGATAAGAACGCTGATAGATTAGGGAAGCGCCCCTATTGACCGAAGTGAAATCCCACGGATGCTCTATCACGCGGGCGACCACCCGTGGGGGTTCTTAGGTCACAAGGGATCGCCCCTACTGCCCTTTTTGTCATTCCCGACTCGATCGGGAATCCAGCGGGCGGCCACCCCAGACGCCCTACTATAACCCCATTCTACATTCTTCATTGAACATTGAACATTCGAAGACTTGCTCTCCGCGGGGGAGATTTGGGCTACGAGGGGCGGAAGTGTGGCATTGGAGTGAGTTTTGGGCGGTGAGGTTGGGAAGGCTCTGCGTGAAGTGCGCAACTGCGCCGTTGGAGTGCGAAAGGCCGCCGTTGAACCCGTAATGCCCTCCGTGAACATTGGAAAGCGCGCCGTCGAAGAATGTGGTGCCGGCCAGCTTTACTATGCTATCCGGAAAGAGATTGCTACTATTATAGATACTTGTATCTGGAACATCGAAGGTATCCGTCGTATCCTGGCAGGGATATATCAGGTATTTCCCATAATGCGTCGTGTCGATAAAATCGATGGTAATACTATCGACCTGTTCGTCCCTGCGAATAATGAGATTGGTTATCTTAACGGGCAACTCAGGCGTCCCGATTTCGTATGTTTTTCCTCCGACACCGAGGTAACTAAACCTGTAGAATATGCTATCCTGATACGTCGATAATGAGTTTTCGTAATCGCTGAACGATTCTGTCCATGTCATATCGGCATACACAGTAACGATAATGGCAAAGAACAGACAAATAAAGACCATGTTTTTCATGTTATCTTTCCCCTTCACTTTATAATTATAGTTTTTCCGGTGATCATTTGGTTGTTTTCAAAAATTGCTCTGTAAAAATATACTCCATTTGGATGGTCATTGAGTTGAATTCTATTTTTGCCTTTATTGAGTAATAAAGGCCGTCTTTCGACTATTCTTCCGGTAATATCAAAGACATCTAAGTCGCAATTAACCGCCTTTTTGGCATGTATAGAGATTGAACCAAATGAAAAGGTCGCCAAACTAATTTCGTTTGAATTTTCGATCTCACGTATTATTAATTCAGGATTTGTTGATAAGACTATAATTCGATTTCCCTCTACAGCAAATACTTCATCGAAACCATCGTTATTATAATCGAGTGTCGTTATATACCCTGTTTCAAAGAAAGTGCTATCGAACATTACATTGTAGTTATCGGCAGGGTCAAGAATGTAAAAAGTTGATGTTCCATATGGTTGACACAGTATTTCGGATAATCCATCGCTATTTAAGTCTTTTAATTCATGAAATATCCCAGGCCTTATTACTGTCGAAGTATCTTCTTCTGGGAATATCTCATCGTAATCAAGCGCGGATGTATCCCATACCCCTGCCGTATTCTCGATACGGTATCCTGCACTATACTCAGTGGCAGAAATATTGAAGAAAGCAATGTCTTTTGTACCTTGCTTTATAACGCTGAATGCACATGAAACATCTGAACCGATGCTTTCCGAAACCCTTAGAGACATCAGCGTGTCATTTCCGATATTGGTATATATGAATATGTTGTGTACCGTTGTATCTGAAGTTGCTTCCCATACAACACCCCAAATAAGAAGCTCTTTAATAGAATCTCCATGAAAATCCGCTGAAACCATCCAGTTTCCGAAGGATTCACCCAGAACTGTTCCCGACCATTCTACGAAATCGGTCGAGTCCAATGGGTTATTGCCCCATATAAGATAAACTTGCCCCATTGCATCTGTATCGTTAAAAGGTGCACTAACGGCGAATTCGTCGCAGGAATCTCCGTTCCAATCCCCCAAATCGGCAATATAAGTTCCGAAGTAATGATAATAAACATAACCGTCCGACCATCCAAAATCCGGTGTTTCGTCAAAAACCGCCCCCCCGTAAAAAACCCAAATTCTACCTCTATAAAAAGGGTCATAAGGCGAAAAATAATAAGGCGCACCAATAGCCAGGTCTTCATAACCATCTCCGTTGACGTCCCCTATGTTCTCGATTGATTTAAAGACACCTACAACCTCATCCGGCGTTGTTCCTCTTAAAAGTTTGAAACGCCATGAAGGAGAAAATTCCATTCCTGCGTTACCGTAATAGATATCAGCAAATGTTGATTCGGGCGTGAAAAACGAAACTCCAAAGTCTTCAAAACCGTTTCTGTTAAAATCTCCAAGAGAAGATAAACAACGGATAGCATGAGATGATTCCGGCACTTCGAGGTATATCGTGTCGATAATTGATAGAGAGATATCTTGGGCGGGGCAAACTGCACAAGCAACCAATACCAAAATTATTCCACAACTACGTTTCACTATCCTCGTTTCTTGTTTTCAAGCTTGCCCGTCCAAAACATCCAGCATATCACACTTATTTAATATAATTCTCATTTAGTTAAGTCCTCAGTTAATGCGATAACAATCACACCACCTCCACCACCCAAACCTCCGAATATCCTCCGTAGCCTGCGGAGTTTTTGGCGCGGGCGCGGAAGGCGAAGGTTAATCCCTCCGGTAACGGACCGAGTTCGAAGAAGGGCTCGTCCGAGGTGGCGAAGACTTCGAATTTCTGCGGCACCCATCCCGGAGGCGCGGGGGATGGCGTTTTTCCGGTTTCTATAATATACTCGTCCGCGAGGAGGTCCTCTTCGAGACGAATGGTTACTTTGTCGGTCGCGGGGTCGTAGGCGGTCTCGACGAGTTTCTGGTCGTTCGGTTTCTTGTGTGTGGGCATTTCGAACGGCTCGAAACCCCATTGGATAAGGAGTTCGTCGTAGCGCGCATCGGGGAGGACGGCGTAAAGGTATTTCCGACATGCGCGGAGGGCGGGTGCGCCGTGGTCGAGGATCGCCTTTTTGAGTTCCTGATAGCTGTCGAGCTTTTCGCCGAGTGCGATTTCGGTTTCGCGGAGGTTGTCGGATGTCTGGGCGTAGAGGCTCTGGAGAGCGACGATTAGCGCTGGTGGAAGTTCGGCGAGGGTGCCGGCGTTGTCGTTGGAGACTATCACGATGCGGTCGAGGGCTTTCGAGATTCGCTCTTTCTTTGTCGGGGTGTTGTCGATGCCCGCGGTGCGTTCGTAAACGTTGCCTTCCTCGAACCTCATGCTCCAGAGGTTGCGCGCTCTTCCGATGAGGTCCTTGGCCTGTTTTTCGAGGTCTTGCCATCTAGCGGTGAGTTCGCCGTATTCGTCGGAGCGGGTGTGCCAGAGTTTGAATGTGGAGTTAACCAGCGCGAGAGCGTTTATGAGAGCGGTTTTCTCGGGTGCGAGGAACTTGTATTCAGGAGGTGTGTCCGGTGAATCGTCCTTTTTGACGCATAGCTCAAGTAGTGCGAGATGCTCGACTGGCGTGGTTGGGATTCCTTCTTTCGACATCTTAACAACCTACCTTTCCGGCTATGGAATTCTTAAGGCCTAAGGTCAATAAATAAAGCTGATTGGATATTGTCAAGGGAAAAAATAGATATATTTGAAAAAAATTCCCCGAAGTTTTTGTTTGGGTATTAGAGGATTTGTCGGCATCTTGCAAAGGAATGGCGGCAAAACTATTTAGCCGGCTATTCCGGCTTGACAATCGCAGAGTGGGGGATTATAATCTCCCGTTGTCCTTTTCGAGCCGGAAGAGCGGCAAAAAAACTTTGGCGACGCGGTTCCGACTTCGGAGAGCATTGCAAGAATGGAATAGGTGAACGTAATTAATATGGAAGAACGGAAAGACAGCGATTCGAATTGCACGTCGGATTATCCGGCGAGATCGGAGCTACACGATTTTCTCTTCGTGCGTCAGGAACGGCGCTCTGTTTATCCTCGTGCGGCTTTGGTGGGGCTTTTGGCTGGCATCGTTGTCTTTCTATTCCGTGTAGCTCTCACAGAATCGGTAAATCATTTCACCAAACTCATCGTCTGGGCACACAATTTTCCGTCGTTCGGCTGGCTTTTTCCTGTCCTTATTTCGATATTTGGAGCTGTGATTTCCGTCGCAATCACGAGACGATTCGCGCCCGAGGCCGCAGGAAGTGGAATTCCGCATCTTAAGGCGGTTCTAAGCAGATTTCGTGATATAAACTGGAAACGACTTCTGCCTGTGAAGTTTTTCGGTGGGATTTTTGCACTTGGAAGCGGGATGGCGCTTGGAAGAGAAGGCCCGAGCGTTCAAATTGGGGGCGCAGTGGGCGATGCAGTCTCCAAATGGCTCAAGGTTTCAGAGCGTGAAAGGCATTCTCTTATTTCTGCAGGCGCTGGAGCAGGTCTTGCGGCCGCTTTTAATACACCATTAGCCGGTTTTTTGTTTGTTCTCGAAGAGGTTAGACGGGATTTTCAGCCTATAATTTTTGGCGCGGCATTGGTCTCTTCGACAATCGCGAGTATAGTTGCAAGAATAGGTTCAGGCCAATTTCCAATTTTCACCGTTCCGCATTATGACACACCCATTCTCGCTTCTCTGCCATTATTCGCTATTTTGGGCGTTGTTGCGGGATTTCTCGGAGTCCTTTTCAACAAAAGCCTTATGATGGGCTCGTATGTTGTTTCGCGAATGCCCTCGAAATATATCCTGCCTTTTACCGCAATGGTTGGAAGCATTGTAGGACTTGCGGGTTGGTTCTATCCGATGATCATCGGTGGAAGCCACGAACTCACCGAGGCGGCCCTGAAGGGTAATCTATTGCTTGCAATAATACCGCTTTTCTTTGTTATTCGGCTTGCGCTAACGACAACATGCTACAGCACGGGTGCTCCGGGCGGAATTTTTATGCCTCTTCTAACAATTGGCTCTTTGGTCGGGTTGGGGTTTGGTCAGGTTGCAAATCAATTTTTTCCTGAGCTTGCGCCTATTCCGGGGGTTTATGCTGTTGTCGGGATGGCGGCCTATTTCACGGCGATTGTGCGTGCCCCCCTGACCGGCATCGTTCTGATTGTCGAAATGACGGGCAATTATTCGCTTATGCTTTCGCTTCTAATAAGCTGTTTTTGCGCTTATGCAGTTGCTGAATTACTCAAAGATAAGCCCATTTACGAAGCACTTTTGGAGCGCGATCTCAGACGCGGCGGCATCAGCATTCTTCCGAAAACCCCTGTGATTGTGGAGCATATTGTCGAAAAGAATTCACCTTTCGATGGCAACGAGGTTCGATTCATCGGCCTTCCACCCGGATGCATTATTGTGAAGTGCTCGGATGGCGATCACGAGATTGTTCCAGATGGCACAACAAAGCTTCAAGCTCATATGAGAATAACTGTGGCGATTTCACCCGAGGCCGCAGATTCGAGTGCGTTTGAGATCCTCGCAAACGGATGCAAGGCGCGAAAGAATTCTTAAAAGGCGTAATCCCCTTTGACATCGCCGAAATCCCGTATATATTTGTAGTTAAGCTCTTCTAACAAAGCCGAGGGGCGAGGAATTAAGGCGAGGGCAATATGGAAGATATTGACAAAATGCCAACCAGAATAGAATCTCGCGATTATTACACCGTGATGATTCATTTTTATCGTGGCGAACTCGGAAGAATAATGACCTGGCGACAGAGGCTCGATGTTACCACAAATTGGGCGATAATGGCGAGCACGGGTATCGTAACTTTCGGGTTGAGCTCGCCGAATAACTCGCATCTCGTATTTGTTATCGCGAATTTGCTATGCTTGCTTCTGCTTTGCATCGAGGGGCGAAGATACAGATATTACGATGCTTTCCGGTCGCGTGTGCGAATGCTCGAAGCTCATTTCCTGATGCCGGTTCTAATGGAAGGCGAGAATATCCTTCAGGGCGACTGGAAAAAGGTTATGGCGGAAGATTTAGTAGCTCCGACATTTAAGATAAGCTGGCTCGATGCTATCACAAGACGTTTCATGCGCAACTATATTTGGATTTTCGCTGTGATACTCGTGGCGTGGTTTCTGAAGCTATGGCTCCATTATCCTGAATCTTTGGAGATTCGCGGTTTCTTTCAAGCAATGACAGCAAACGATCCTATACCGGCGAGTGTGTTTATGGGATTTATGGTTGTATTCTATGGGTTCTTAGTTTTCTTAGGAATTCATCGTATCCGAATGAAGGAAAGTTCGGGCGAGTTTATCACCGGGGCGATGAGACGCGGCAGATGGCTTAGATAAGAATGTTTATGCGCATAAGAGAAGCCATCGCAGTTTCCAAAATTGAAGATGATGGCCTATCGTTTTCTCTTGAAAAGACCGTAAACCCAGTTTGCTCCTTTTGTAATCAAGCCAAGACCGCGAAAACGGCTCGACCATGTTGTGCGGTATAAACCTAATCCGCCGATAAGCGCCATAACGAAATTCGGAGTCCACATTGCGAGCCACGCAGGTATGTAACCTCTGTCGCCCAGTCCCTCGCCCCCGATGAGAAAAGCCCAATACATAACGAAAAAGAGAACTCCAAAACCAATCGCTATTCCGCTTCCCCCTTTCTTTGTGTAAACACCCACCGGAGCACCGGCGATGAGGAAGAACAGACACGCGAAGGGCAATGTGATCTTTTTGTGAACCTCGACCCTATATTTTCGAATGAACCGCATATGCGCGCGGATTGCGTTCTGCTGGCTGTCGATGGCTTGAACTGTGGCTTTTATCCGCCTGCTGAGGGTATTGTAGATAACCACCGAATCGGCTGGAGTGTCTTTTCCGCCGGGGGAAAAGGCCGCGCGGAAAGTCTTATCGGAAACTTCGCGAATTGCATCGAGGGAACTTTCGACAGCGGTATCTTTTTGTGCGATACGGAATTTCATGTCGGCAATTGTTAATTCCCGATCTCCACGGTTGGTCGATTCACGAGTTTCCATTTTTAGGCCGAGGTTTTTGAATCGTATCGTTTGGATATCAAAATCGACACGTGTATATTTGCTCGGGTCCCGTTCGTCGATTTCGTGAATAGTGCCGTCGTGAAGTTCGAGTGTAAGGGCGTCGGTGGCGTCGTCATAAGCCATAGTGCCGTAATTCGCCTTGACGATTCGCGGCACTTTGCGGTTCTGGCCATCGAAGACAGTGATTCCGTAAAGCTCGTTGGTTTTATCGTTGACTTCTTCGATATAAAGCCCTGCATCGGGGAAATCCTCGATGAAGACACGTTCCTTGATGGCCAACGTCGGTTTTTTGCGTTTGATGTCTCCCAAAAGGAGTTTTGCGCGGTAGTTCGATTCGGGGAGAATGCGATCAGAGAAGTAAATCATGAAAAGCGAGAGTGCCAATGCCGCAATCAACGGCGCAATCATAAGTCTGAATGGGGGTATGCCCGAGCTGGATGCCGCAGTTATCTCGCCATCTTCGGTGAGCCTCCCAAAAGCCATCAAACCGGCGACGAGGCAACTCATAGGAACCGCCAATGCAAGCATCCAAGCGAAATTCAAAACAAAAAGCCTCAAAACGATATCGACAGGCACGCCCTTCGAGATGATTAAATTTAGAATGTCCAAGATGAAATCCATCACCATTACGAACATCGTGATGACGATCGCGCCGATAAAAGGGCTTAGATGCTCTTTTAGAACATATTTGGAGAGTGTCTTCATTTGTCGAAAAGGTCGGTTTGGAAGAATTGCTTGACGCCGTTGAAGGTCTTTCTGTGAATCGGACAAGGTCCTAATTTGCGGAGCATCTCGCGGTGTTCGATAGTCGGATAACCGAAGTTTGAAGCGAATCCATACCCCGGATAAATGCTTTCGAAATAGGTCATTATGTCGTCGCGGACAGTTTTTGCCACAATGCTTGCGGCGGCGATAGCCAAATGTTCGAAATCGCCCTTCACACAGCATATCTGTGATGTTTTGCAATAGGGCGATTTGCGATTTCCGTCCACCAATACCGCCTCCGGTGAGGTTTTGAGTTCTTCGACAGCTAAGGCCATAGCCCAAAGCGAAGCCTGCAGAATGTTAATTCTGTCGATATCTTCCGGCTCGACGCATGCCACGCCTACCGATAGAGCATTGGCTATAATATAATGAAAAAGCTCCCGTCTTTCAACTTCGGACAGGAGCTTTGAATCGTTCATACCCTTTGGCGGGCATTTATAATCCCATATCACAGCCGCCGCAACCACCGGCCCGGCAAGAGGGCCTCGCCCAACTTCGTCTGTGCCGGCAAATAGAGTTCCTCGCCCGAGGAGTTCCCTTTCGAGCGCGGATGGAAAATCAGCACATGGCCTTCTGAAGGCCGTCACTTCTTCTTCTGAACTCTTCTTTCTCTGATATTAGCGGCTTTGCCGATCTTATCGCGAAGATAGTAGAGCTTCGATCTTCTGACTCTGCCGTATTTAACGACCTCTATCTTCTCGATATTGGGCGAGTGAATTGGGAAAACCCTCTCCACACCGATACCGGAGGACATTTTACGAACGGTCATGTTCTCGGTGACTCCGCCACCTTTCCTTCCGATAACGACACCCTGATACACCTGTATCCTGGTCTTCTCACCCTCGGTGATTTTCACATGCACCTTGATAGTGTCTCCCGGACCGAATTTAGGTATGTCCTTGAGATATTTCGCTGTTACTTTTCTGATGATTGCGTCCGACATTTTCGACTCCTATATTGTTTATTTTTATTTCGATTCAATTTTAGCCTCTAAATGAAACTAAATCAAAAAAATCATCCTTCGTTTGGCCAACCTTTTATAAGAGCTTCGATATATGCGATATCTTCTCTCGATAGCTCTGCTCTTTCGATTATCTCGGGTCGCCTTTCGAGGGTAAGCATTAGCGATTGGCGATGCTTCCACTGCTCGATTGCGGCATGATTCCCCGAGAGCAAAATTTCCGGAACTCGATGCCCCATATACTCCCTCGGCCGCGTGTATTCGGGGGCCGAGAGCAGTCGATTCGGGCCACTGTGCGAATCGGTCTCCGCAGAATCCAAATCCCCCAAGTAGCCGGGTATAAGCCTAACCACGGCATCGATAATCGCCAAAGCGGCTATCTCGCCGGAGCTAAGGACATAATCGCCGATCGAAACCTCTCTAGCTCCGAGAATTTCAGGGATTCTTCCGTCGATGCCCTTGTAACGTCCGCAAATAACAATCAACCTATCGATCTGGCTGAGCCTCTCAGCTTCGCACTGGTCGAACTGATGCCCTCTGGGGCTTACAATTATTTTCTCTGCGGAAAGATACTCCTCCCCGAGAGATTCGACCGCACGGACAATCGGTTCCGGTTTCATCACCATCCCCGCACCGCCGCCGAAGGGAATATCATCCGCAGTGCGATGTTTGTCTTCTGCAAAATCACGGATATCGAGGGTTTTCAACTCGACGATACCCGATTCCACCGCTTTCGCGAACAATCCCTCTCCGCCAAAGGCCTCGAAAAGCAAAGGGAAAAGGGTCAGCGTTGCGATTTTCAATTTACTCGCGATCTACTCGATAATCTCTAAGACCGCTCGTTTTCCTTGTTTGGCGGCAACTGCGCTAAGAAGCGTCCGAATCGAACGAGCGGTTTGACCGCCACGGCCGATAACCTTGCCGAGGTCTTTTTCATTCACGCGAAGTTCGTAAACGATGGTTCTTTCGCCGGTAACCTCGCGGACATCAACTTCCTCGGGGTTATCGACCAGAGCTTTCGCGATGCTCTCGACGAAATCTGACATATCCATTGTTACTCCTTCCGAAAATTCCTGTTTCTATTCGTCAGTTCGAGATTCTTGTTCGAAATCTTCGGCCTTTTCTTCAGCCTCCGGCTCTTCGAGTTCCGGTGTCTCTTCGATCAAGGCAACTTCCGAATCAGGAGCCTTCGTTAATTTCGGTTTGATATTCGAATTCGAACCGGTAGCCGGCGTCGAAGTCTGCGTCGAACCGACGATGTCCTTCCACATTCCTTTGCGTTGAAGCAAAGTGCGGACGGAATCGCTGGGTTTCGCGCCGACACCGAGCCAATAAACGACACGGTCCGTTTTAACTCCGAATTCTTCTTCGCGGATAGGATTGTAAAATCCCAAAACCTCGATAAAACGTCCGTCTCTCGACGCCCTCGAGTCCGCGGCAACGATTCTGTAGAAGGGCTTTTTCTTCTTCCCTCCACGCCTCAGTCTGATACTAACTGCCAACTTCTGACCTCCGTAGTGGTTTTTGTTTTAACACAACTTCAAAATCCAAATCCTGATGGGGTGGACATTTTCGGCCCCTTCCCCATCTTCTTAAACATCTTCTGCATGTCAAAAAACTGTTTGAGCAGTCGGTTGACCTCTTGGACACTGGTTCCGCTACCCATTGCGATTCGTTTTCTTCGGCTTCCGTCGATTATCGTCGGTTTAGCTCTTTCTTGCGGTGTCATACTATCGATTATTGCCTCGATATGCAAGGTCGCTTTTTCATCGACCTTCAAATCTTTCAACATCGATTTCTTAACGCCTGGTATCATCGAGAGGATTTCCTCCAGTGGCCCCATGTTCTTAAGCTGTTTCAGCTGATCACGGAAATCGTTCAAATCGAACTTTTGCTTGCGAAGCTTTTTCTCGAGTTCGCGTGCCTTTTTTTCGTCAAAAGCCATTTCGGCCTTTTCGACGAGAGTAACGACATCGCCCATTCCGAGAATCCTTCCGGCCATACGGTCGGGATGGAATCTTTCGAGGGCATCGAGTTTCTCCCCGATTCCGATGAAAAAAATCGGCTTGCCTGTAACCTCGCGAAGACTGAGCGCCGCTCCGCCTCTCGCGTCGCCGTCAAGTTTTGAAAGAACGAATCCATCGACACCGAGGACACGATTAAATGCCTCGCCGACATTTACCGCCTCCTGTCCCGTCATAGCATCGAGAACAAGGAGAACCATATCCGGCTTTATCTCGTCGATAACATCGCGCGCCTCGGTCATCATAGCTTCATCTATCTGAAGCCTACCAGCGGTATCGATAATGACGAGATCGTGCCCCGCCTGCCTTGCGAAAAACTGCGCACGATGAGCCACCTGTGCGGGCGTTTCACCCTTTTCGAAGGCCAATACCGGAAATCCGGCGTTTTGACCCACAATTTCCAACTGCCGTGCCGCCGCCGGCCTATGAATATCGCAGGCAACGAGCATAGGCTTAAATTTCCTCGACGCGAAGAATTTTGCAAGTTTCCCAGCCGTTGTCGTCTTTCCGGAACCTTGAAGCCCCACCAACACAACATTCGTGGGGGTCTTATGGGGAATTTCCAGATTCGACGCAGAGCCGCCAAGAAGCTGGATCAACTCGTCGTGGACTATTTTAACGAACTGTTGCCCCGGCGTAATAGAATCCAGAACCTCAGCGCCGAGGGCTTTTTCCTGAACTCGTTCAACAAAAATTTTCGCAACTTTAAAGTTAACATCAGCCGACAAAAGCGCTCTACGAACCTCTTTGAGCGCATCTCGAATATTGGCTTCGTTGAGCTTGCCTCGCGAAGTCAATCCCTTGAAAAGAACATCTATTTTGTCCGTCAGCTGTTCGAACATTAGAGTCGGCTGTTTGTTTTAAAATTATAGCTTAGAACTTTCTAACAACTTCTGTCGAATCGGCAAAAAGTTGTTTCAATATACCTATCTAAACCCATGATGCAAGAATTTTTTTTTATTGACGATTATTCCTAAAAGCTACAGTCGAAGATTCCTGAAAAGCCTTCCCAAAGCCGGTGGCATAGATATTGCGGTGATCTCTATCGTTTTCCTCTGGATTTCTCCGAAGGAATGATTATATTTATTACTGAGATTAAGGACTTTTAATATATGAAAAGAACCCTACTTCTAATCGCACTGTTTGCCGTTATTTTATCCAGCGGCTGTGTTTATTACAACACCTTTTTTTTGGCGAAGAAGAATTATCGCCTTGCGGAAAAAGCCCGTCTTAGAAGCACGGCGGATGCTCTGCCGACAGTTGCCAAAAGCCATTACGATATTGCGATAACAAAATCGTCCAAAGTTCTGGCCTATTATCCTGAAAGCAAATATGTCGATGACGCACTTTTCTTGCTTGGAATGTGTTTCTATCGAACCGGCGAATACTCAAAAGCTGTTCGTAAATTCGACGAGCTTCTTGAGGCTTTTCCCAAAAGCCAATACGCCGCTGAATCTCAATATTGGCGCACTCTCTGCATTTATGAGCTTGGAGATTTCGAACTCGCTCTCGACAAGTTAAAAGAACTTTCGGATCAGGGGCTTTTTGCGGAAAGAAGCACTTTCATGATGGCTGAGCTTTTCTACGAGCAGGGGGATTATATCTCGGCGAAAGAGGCTTTCCATAAATATCTCGAACTATATCCAAACGGTCAGTTTGAAAGTCTCGCACATTTCCGCCTTGCAAATATAGCTTTCCATTTCGAAAGATATGTCGAATGTATTCAAGAAGCCGACAAAATCGCGGAAAAAAGGGTAACCCCGGCGGAATATTTCAATTCTCGAATGCTAATCGGCGAGGCGTGGACGGAACTCGATAGCCTTCAAAGAGCACTGAAATTTTACGGCGAGCTTCGCAAGAACGATTCATATTACACAAGATGGCCTGAAGTCGATCTTCGTATTGGCGATGTTCATTATCTTCTCGACGACACAACATC
>CAYWOR010000003.1:185618-218733 GCA_964459995.1 uncultured bacterium
CTGAAGTCGATCTTCGTATTGGCGATGTTCATTATCTTCTCGACGACACAACATCAGCGCTGGACGTTTGGTATGAAGTTTGCCGTGATTTTCCAAAAACCATGAACTCCGCATGGGGATGGTTCAAACGTGGCGATCTTCACCTCGACTATGGAATAATCAGTATCGCGAAGATAGAATTCGACTCTGCGGCCGCGCAGGTTCGCGAGGGTGAGGTTTATGAACTTGCTCTTCAGAAAAGCTCTTCTATTGCGCGTCTGCAGGAATTTAAAGATCTTCTCGCTTCGCACAACGACTCCTCAGGAATCGATATTGTCAGCACAGAACTTGCTCTCGCGGAGATGTATATCCTCGAGCTTGGTCAGCCGGACTCGGCCCTTTCACAGTATCGGTATGTTCTGGAAAACTACCCGAAAGATACACTCGCACCCAAAGCGGCATACGGTGTTGGGTATGTCTATGCTATAACTAAAAGAGACCGAGACCGCGCCGACGAAGCCTTCGCGGATCTGTTAGTTCGTTATCCCGAAAGCGATTACGCTGTGGGTGCCGCAGATTATTTTGTTGGAAGGGGCGCCGCCCTCGATTCTCTCGGAGTCAGAACGGTCGCCTATTATTTCGTCAAGGCTGAGGAATTCTTGCTGACCTATCACAGAATAGACTCCGCGCTGGCTTATTACCGCCTTGTCTCAGACGAATACCAAAACAGCCGTTTTAGACCGAAAGCCATCGCGGCAATGGCATATATTCACGAAAACTATACTTATAACTATACGCTTGCCGAATCGCTTTACCAATTTATGTCAGACAGCTTCCCCGAGACTGAATTCTCGCAGTTGGCCGATGTCAGACTGGGCAAAACAGCCCCCGTTTTCGAGAAAGACAAACCGCCGGACTATGCTTCCGCCGACGAAAATGCAGAGCCAATTTCCGACGAAGAGATGGAAAAACGAGACCGGGAAAAGCGTGATATGGAGAGAGAAGCCGAAAGAAGAGGCGAGTATATCGATCCGGAAACCGGTCAAACACTTCCTCGTGCACCAAGACCCAAACGCGAAATCGAATTACGTTATCCCCTCGCGGAGTGGAGCACAAGCCTTCAGGGCCGAAGAGTGAGACTAAAGATTAGAATCGACGCTTTCGGTGAGGTGCGCGAGGTCGAACTTCTCGCCTCTTGCGGAAATGACGCTATCGATCAGGCCGCTATTTTCGGAATAAAAGACGCCGAATGGAACCCTGAAGACATCCCAATCGAATATATCGGTGGATGGTTTTATTACGAAGTTGTTGTCAGAAGACCCAAGGAAACAATCGACAGTTTTTAAGGAGGTGCCATGCTCGAACTTAGACCTGCAGAGGAGCTTTTCCCAAGGCTCGACATGACCAAAGATGGGAAACTTCTCGCCGTTGACGGCCCCAATATCGTTCAAGGACACAAAGATGCTGATTTTAGAAGCGGAGTCGAATTGCCGATGATACCTATGGAAAGCTACGAGACCATTTTCGCATGGTTCACCGAGCCAGACGAAAGACGCGCCAGAGAAATCGTCGCCGAATCCGCAAGAATCCTTGCCCCCGGCGGATCTGTGTGGCTAATAGTCCCAAAGAAGAACTCCCTCGAACACAATAAAGTTTCCGGGATTTCTTCTGAGATCGTGCTTCCCCTCGCGAAAGAGCGCGGCCTAACCGAAAAGAAAACTCTTGGCGTGGGACCTCATTATTACGGCATCAGGCTGATGAAACCCGGGCGGGGATAAACCCGCCCGCAAGTATTGCAAGATTTCAATGGAATCGACGATTCCCTTTTGGGAGATGTCGTCTCTATTTTTTGTGAGGCAAAGTGAGAGACCGTTCCGGCAACGAACTCGAAACATACTGTATTGTTGATCTCGACATTTTTCGAGAAAATATCATCGAAATCCGCCGATGGGTGGAAAATCGGCAGGTTATTCTCGCGGTGAAAGCTAATGCTTACGGACATGGTGTCGTGCCCATTTGCCGTGAGGCCAGCAGAGCGGAAATCGATCATTTTGGAGTTGCCACTGTAGCTGAGGGCGTCGCGATCCGAAGAGCTGGTATTCAGGGAGAAATAATTGTCCTTACGCCGGCAACGCTTGGTCAGGTTGAGGCAATCGTCGAATACGATCTTCATCCAAATATCGTCAGCGAGACCTTTGCTCACGCCCTCTCTCGTGAAGGCGAAAGACGGGGCAAGCCGGTCGCTTGCCATATCGAGATAGACACCGGCATGGGTCGAACCGGATTTTGGTTTCAAGATGCTATCGGCGACTTAGTTCAGATTGCACGCCTGCCGAGATTGACCATCGAGGGCGTCTTTTCGCACTTCCCCGTGGCCGATTCCCGTCGCAAAACAGATGTCGATTTCACAAAAATCCAGCTTAATCGATTTGCGGGAATAATCGAAGAGCTAAAACGCCTTGGAATCGAACCTCCGCTTATCCATTTCTCTAATTCAGCCGGAGTTCTTAGTCATCCCGTTTTCGGCAACGGCGTTCGTCCGGGGCTTCTTGCCTATGGCCTTTATCCCTCGCAGGATACACGCATCTCGGTTGAGGTCAAGCCGGTAATGTCGATGACAACCAAGGTTATCCAGCTTCGCGATTATCCCCCCGGCACAAGTATCAGCTACGGCAGAACATATACTACACGAAGCCGTGAGACAATCGCTGTTATTCGGGCGGGCTATGGCGACGGTCTCCGCAGAGCGCTATCGAACAGGGGGTTTGTGCTTATACGCGGCAAGAGATACCCCATAGTGGGGCGAGTATGTATGGATATGACCATGGCCGATGTTACCGGAAGCCCTGTCGAGCTTGACGATCAGGTTATTATTCTCGGCGAGGATAAAGGCGGCTCGATCACCGCCGAAGATCATGCCATTTGGGCAGGGACTCTCAACTATGAGATTCTTACGGGTATTTCGGAGCGAGTGAAACGTCTTTACAAGAAGGATGGGAATTTTTTCGAGGCCAACGAATTGTCATAGTTGACAATTTTTGTCCATGTTTTGTCTTATCCTGTCGATATTGTCATATTTTGTCATTATGTTATTTATAATTATTGTCGCGTGTTTTTCTCTATCATTTTGATTATCAATATATTATCGACTTAAAACTGTTTTGGCATACCTCCTGTATCATTATCTGTGTGACAAAGTAGTCAAACAATAACAAGGAGGTCAAATATGGCAATCGTCAGATGGAAACCCTTTGGAGACTTAATGGAATCCTTCGAAGAGCTTGAGCGCAGAATGCGTAAGCATTACGGTGAAGAGCAATCCGAATCTGAAACTTTAGTATGGGCGCCTCGTGTCGATATCAAAGAGACTGAAAACGAACTCGTAGTCCATGCCGAAGTCCCCGGAATGAAGAAGGAAGATTTCTGCGTGAATATGAAGGAAGGAGTCCTTTCAATCTCCGGCGAAAAGCGTTCCGAGGAAAAAACCGAAGGCGACAACTGGCATCGTATCGAACGCGTTTTCGGAAGATTCCAGAGGAGCTTCTACATCCCCACCGATGTCGATGACAAGAAGATCAAAGCCGCTTACAAGGACGGGATTCTTACTATTACTCTTCCCAAGCGCGAAGAAGCCAAACGCAAGGAAATACCGATCTCGGTGGAATAAAGACAAATAACCATTCTCTCACATGGAGATGTGCACCCCGGGCTAGTCCCGGGTATTTTGAGTCAGTTAAGAAAATCTATACGAAAGGAAATCATGGGAAAAATTATAGGAATCGATCTCGGAACCACAAATAGCTGTGTCGCTGTAATCGAAGGCGGCGAGCCGAAGGTTATCCCGAATTCGGAGGGCGGAAGAACCACGCCTTCTGTGGTCGCTTTCACAAAAAAGGGCGAACGTCTCGTCGGCATTCCGGCTAAAAGACAGGCTGTAACAAACCCCGAACACACTATTTACAGCATTAAAAGGTTCATGGGCAGACTTTTCGACGAGGTTCAAAACGAAATCTCCGAAGTGCCATACAAAGTTATAGCCGGCGACAACGGAAGCGCGAGAGTTAAAATCGATGATAAGGTCTATTCACCTCCGGAAATCTCGGCTATGATCCTTCAGAAAATCAAAACCGATGCGGAAAATTATCTCGGCGAGAAGGTTACAGATGCTGTGATCACAGTCCCGGCCTATTTCAACGATGCTCAGCGCAAAGCCACCGCGGATGCCGGCAAAATTGCAGGACTGAATGTTCAGAGAATAATCAACGAACCGACCGCCGCAAGCTTGGCCTATGGCCTCGATAAAAAATCGGAGAATGCCACTATAGCGGTGTTCGACCTCGGTGGCGGAACTTTCGACATTAGCATTCTCGAGATAGGCGACGGTGTATTCGAGGTGAAATCCACCAATGGCGATACTCATCTTGGAGGCGACGATTTCGATCAGGAGATAATGAATTGGCTCGTGAAAAAGTTCATGCAGGATCAGGGAATCGACCTCTCTAAGGACCCGATGGCGCTTCAGAGGCTCAAAGAGGCCGCCGAAAAGGCAAAAATCGAACTTTCCAGCACGGCATCGACTGATATTAACCTCCCCTTCATCACTGCAGATGCCAGCGGGCCGAAACATCTTAATTACAGTCTCACACGTTCGGAACTTGAAAAACTCGTCGATCAACTCGTCGAAAGAACCCGTAAACCGGTCGAAAACGCCATCAGAGATGCGAAAATCTCGAAAGACCAAATTGATGAGGTAATTCTGGTTGGCGGCATGACGCGAATGCCCAAAATTCAGGAGGTTGTGAGGGGATTCTTCGGCAAAGAACCGCATAAGGGCATCAACCCCGACGAGGTTGTTGCGATGGGCGCGGCTATTCAGGGGGGTGTCCTCGGTGGCGAGGTTAAGGATGTTCTTTTGCTCGATGTTACTCCGCTTTCACTCAAGATTGAAACCCTCGGCGGCGAGGCAACTTCGATGATCGAGCGCAATACAACCATTCCAACAAAACGCACAGAGACATTCACCACTGCCGGTGACAGCCAGACTCAGGTTGAAATCCATATCCTTCAGGGCGAAAGACCGATGGCTCGCGATAACCGCTCACTCGGAAAATTCTACCTCGACGGTATCCCCCCCGCGCCGCGCGGAATCCCGCAAATTGAGGTTACTTTCGATATCGATGCTAACGGCATTCTAAATGTCAAGGCGAAGGATAAGGCTACGGGAAAAGAGCAGTCGATTCGAATTGAAGCGTCGAGCGGTCTTTCCGACAACGAGGTCGAAAACATGGTTCGTGATGCCGAGTCCCACGCAGAAGAGGATCGGCTTCGCCAAGAGCAAATTCAAACACGTAATTCCGCGGACAGCCTCGCCTATCAAACTGAAAAGGAACTTAAGGATATGGGCGACAAAATGACCCCGCAAACACGCGAGAGTGTAACCGAAGCTCTCAAAGAGCTTCAAAACGCGCTAAAAGGCGATAATCACGACGAGATCAAGGCAAAGCACGACAAGCTTACCCAAATCTGGCACTCTGCCGCACAGGAGCTGTATCAAAACCAGCAGGCACAACAACCGGACACAGAAACACATCATGGTGATTCTTCGGGCGATGAAAATATTCAGGATGCAGATTACGAAGTAGTTGAATAACAGAAAATTACTGGGGCGGCCTTTTTTGGGCCGCCCTTCCATGAAAGGCAAAATGAAAAACACGGCTAAGTGGTTGTTTTTCGCGATAATGACCGCGATTATCCTTTTTACGGTAGGATGCCCCTCGCAACAGACACAGTCGAATGCCGGGGTAAAACTGCCAGAATCAAAAGTTGACAGGGCTTTGATGGAGAAGGCGACTGTTTTCGGCACAAAGGTTTGCAGAGGTTGGGATAATGAGCGGTTCGATCTGATTACTCGCGAAGAGTCCGCGCCGGGTTTCTTCGAATCGTTGTCGCCGGAAAAACAAAAATCGCTCTTTCAAAATCAGATTTTCCCGGCATATGGCGCGTTCAAGCAGTTATTTTACAAAGAAACCTATGTCGTCGGAAATAATTTTGTGTTCCGGTTCATGGGGGCATATGAAAAGGATGCCCCTGAAGTCCGCGTGGTTCTGACATCCACAGGGCTTGTTACGGGTTTTTGGATACGCCCATGGACAGAGGATCTGGAATAATTGTTCAATCGTATGTATTTTTTCCAGCATTTTTCCGTAAATTGTCCAGTTTTTTTAGAAAAACACTTGCGAAAGAACAAAAAATGCGTATTATGATACGATCAATACAGTTCTTTACGGAATTTGCCCTCTCTTCAGCGCAACCCTTGCGTGAGGCCGTCGGGACGACATTCTTTGGATGTTTGAGTGCCGAGCAACGGGGGATAACGTTGCATTTCCCCTCCTTTCCCCAGCGGTATCCCCTATTCCGGCGGTGTGAAGAAACTACCCTTCCCTCATCTGAATTCTATCCTCTACCCCAAAGCGCCGCCAAATTAGGCGGCGCTTCCCACATATGGGATTTGCTTTTTTTTATGTTTTTGCTTGATTTCACCGAAGTTGTCGTTAAATATAACTTCAAATAGGATTTGCAGTTATGGACCCGAGTAAAGATTACTACAAAGTATTAGAGATTCCAGAAACCGCATCGAGCGGGGAAATTAAAAAGGCTTTTCATAAGCTCGCGAAAAAGTATCACCCCGATCTTCATCCCGATGATCCCTCGGCAGAGTCTAAGTTCAAAGAAATCAACGAGGCGTACGATATTCTTTCGGATGAAAAAAAGCGTGTCGAGTATGATCAGATTCGCAAATATGCCGCCACAGGAAGAGGATTTCATCCGGGAGGAGGAGGATTCAGATATTCAACTTCGTCGGCAAATTTCGAGGATCTTTTCGGAGGTAGCGGTGGAAATTTTGAAGATATCCTCGGCCAGTTTTTCAATACAGGCGGTAGGAAGAAGCGAAAGCCGTCGAAAGGCGAGAATTTGCTGGCTTCGGTTGAGGTTACATTCGAAACGGCTATCAAGGGTGGAAAAACTCAACTGCAGGTGCAACAGCCCGGCGCTCCCCCGAAAACCATCAGCGTAAATATTCCGGCCGGAATCGAGGACGGCGGGCAGATTCGCCTTAAAGGACTTGGACAACCCTCATTCACAGGCGGAGACAGCGGCGATTTGATTATCAAGGTCAATGTAGCACCTCATAAGACCTTCAGCCGCATAGGATTAGACCTTAAAGCCGAAGTTACAATTAATCTAAAGCAAGCTATCCTCGGAACAAAAATACGATTACACACACCTCTTGGAGACAAAGTCGAGGTAACTATTCCACCGTGTTCATCCCCCGGAAAGAAACTGAAGGTAAATAGCAAGGGCATCGACAATGGCAAATCGCGTGGCGATCTTTATGTCGTCGTAAATGTCAAATTCCCTGAGAAGCTGTCGAAAAAGGCACTGGATAAATTCGAAGAGTTCGCCGAGGAGGCCGGATTATGAAGTATATTATGCCGATTGTCCTTATGATAGTGCTGTTTTGCTCCGCAGGCATTATTCCGGAGATGCAGTCGATTCGCGAGGCTATAGAGGTTCGATGGCTTCCGCCAGTGGACCCTTTCAAAATGGGTGAAATACTTCATTTTAATGTTGTCGCGACCAACATCGCTGAAGATACTGCGATATGTTATGCCCTGAGCGCCGGTGAAATCAAGGGTGACAGTATTATCCCCTATTCCGTCGTCGAACTCGTGGATAAATATGTTTACGATACTTTAGCACCCGGTGAGTCGTCATCCTATATTTTCACCCTCGTGGATGGCTCAAACTGGCTGTTCGATCCCTACAAAGACAGACGTGATTACGGCGAGCCTGTGGGGCTACCATGTTTTCCGCCGGGAGAGTATAACCTTACACACATGGTTCTATGGGGAAAGCGAGAGACAATAAGTTTCGAGGTTATCGAGCAGACAGATTCGATTCAACTCGTTTTGCTCGATTCGCTCGCAGAAATCGCCGTGGCTTTTTTTGTAGATAGACCGGAAAGATCGATCAAAAATGCACATTTCTGTTGGAACCTCGACCCAAACTCGCCTTTGACCGCGCGCGCGCTTATTCTCGCGCGAAGTGTGGCTTGGAACAAAGGCATGAACAACGATGCAATCGAGATGGATTCTCTCTTTTGGGTGGGGTTCGGAGGGCCGGAAAAGAGGCATTTCTATCTACCCAATCCGGGATTTTTCTTGGAAACATTTGCAGTTCTCAAACAATGCTCGACGCCTGAGAGATCGGAAAGATATCTCGATTGGCTTTCAGGCTTATACGACGATGCTCTTCGAGAACAAATCGAGAAATTCAGAGGATCTCTCATCGAGTAGTTAAAAAAGGGCGGTTGAACCGCCCTTTGATTTTCATGAAGCTATCTGCTTAACTCCGCGAAAAGTTCCTCCCAAATCTCAAGAGTTTTTTCCAATGCGGATTCGATAGGAACTTCCGTTTTTAATTTCTCTTTTCTGCGGAAAATTTCGACAATGCCATCCTGCACACCTTTGCCGACAGTAATTCTGATGGGTGCACCGAGTAGATCGGCGTCTTTGAACTTGAATCCGGCGCGAAGATCGCGATCGTCATAAAGGACATCGACACCTTGCTCCAAGAGCTTTTGATAGAGATTTTCAGCGACTTCGACAACAGCGGTATCGTTGACATTAAGCGCGGTAATAACGACTTCGTAGGGCGCAATCGAAATCGGCCAGCAAATACCGTCGTCATCGGCATAAAGTTCGATAGCTGAAGCGAGTATTCTTCCGACACCGATTCCGTAACTTCCCATGATTATAGGTTTTGCGACGCCGTTTTCGTCAAGGAAAGTCGCTTCCATAGCGGCGGAATATTTTGTTCCGAGTTTGAAAATGTGGCCGATTTCGATAGTCTGCACAAGTTCGAGTTTTTTGCCGCAAACCGCACAGCAATCGCCCTCTGCAACCTGACGGACATCCGCAGTCTCGAATTTTGGAATATCTGAGGTCTTGTAGCCAACGATGTGGTAATCCACTTCGTTTGCACCGGTCGCGAAGAGCATTTCCGAATCGACTGCCTCATCGACAATGACTCTTACCTTCGGATTCATACCGATTGGACCGAGGAAACCGATTTCCGTGCCGGTTATCTTTGCGACTTCCTCCGGTTCAGCCGGACGAACTGCCTCTCCAACTGCGGACTGGATTTTTTCTTCTGAAAGCTCATGATCGCCGCGAAGGCAGGCCATAATAGGCTTCCCAGATTGGGTAATCAGTAATAACGATTTCAGCATTTGACTTGGCGGCAATCCGAGAAAAGCTGAAACCTCGGCTATTGTGCGTTGTGCTGGGGTGTGCATTTTTTTCTTATCGATCTCGACCCATTTCGCTTCCGTAGGAATAGACTTTGCGACTTCGAGATTCTGCGCGAACCCGCACTCGCAGGTCGCGATTATATCCTCGCCCGCCGATGAGGGCACCATGAATTCCTCAGAGCCAGTTCCGCCCATAAGCCCGCTGGAAGCACCAACCACATAATACTTCAAGCCGCATCTCTCGAATATTCTACGATAAGCATTATCGTGATAGTCATACATCTCATCGAGCTGGGCAGTGTCCGCACAGAGTGAGTAGCTGTCTTTCATAATGAACTCACGAACACGCAAAAGGCCGGAACGCGGACGTGGTTCGTCACGGAATTTTGTTTGCATCTGCCACCAAATCTGCGGCATATCGCGATAACTACGAATTCTACCGCGTGCGAGATCGGTGATTATCTCCTCGTGAGTAGGGGCAAGGGCGAAAACCTGTCCTTTGCGGTCTTTGAAACGATACATTATATCGCCCATATCGACATCTCTGGCGGTTTCTTCCCAAATCTCGATAGGAGTATGTGAGGGCATAAGTATCTCCTGCCCACCGATGGCATTCATCTCCTCACGTATGATCTCCATCGCTTTCAGCATCGATTTCCATCCAAGGGGCAAGAACGTGTAAACTCCAGCCGCAAGCTGGCGGACCAGCCCAGCGCGGAGCATTAGGATATGGGAATTCACCTGCGCATCAGAGGGAACTTCCTTTAGTGTCGGTATAAAAGCTTTTGACCAGCGCATTTTCTCCACTTTCTTTCAGTTCGAAATAGTTATTAGCACAATCAAGATGACGAGAAGCAATAACCAAATTATTAGGGCTTTCCAAGTGGCCTTTTTAGCTTTCTCGGCATCCCACCAAGTCAGGGGACGAACCCCTTGAATGTAAAATGTTATCACACCAGCAAGGTTTACACAAATTAAATTTGTTAAAAGTAGCAATGCCGCACCTGAAGCCCCTTCAAAATGGCCTGCGCCGAGCAAAAGACCTGTTGTTACAAGCGGGGGAAGAAGCGCAACAGCTACCATAACACCAACCAACATCGTCGGAAGAGCCGTTGTAAAGGCTAACACTCCCACACTTCCAGATGCCAGTGCAACAACAAGATCGCCATAGCTTACTTTTGTTCTCATAGCGATTTCATTGGTCATTGGGTCGAAATCGAGAAAAACACCCATCAGTATAGCTAAAAACATCGCTAAAAAAAGACCGGATGACAATGTTAACGCGGCTCGTAGCCCTAATTTCAAATCGGCTAAACTAGTTGCAAGAGCGAGACCAACATTTGGGCCGAGAAGCGGAGCGATAACCATCGCCCCAATGATAACCGCCACACTGTCTTTTATTAATCCAACCGCGGCGACAAATGTCGATAAAACTACAAGCGCAAGATAAACCCAGTTCAGGTCGATTGTATTTACAATATCCGAATAAAGCTCCTCTCGCGAAACACGCGGAGAATCATTTAGGATTATCTTCTTTTCGCGTTCTTCCCTGTCCTGTAACCGAGGTATAATCGCCTCGACGGGTATTATTATTATTCGAAAGCCATCGACACCTGAAAGTTTTGCTTCCATTGCATCGAGAATAGACTCGCATTCGTCGGCCGGAATAAAAATCTGATGATGAAGAATGTTCTTCTCCTGAGAGTCTTTCCAAAGAACAAAGGCATTGTGTTTTTTCAGAGTCGCATCTATGAACTCCGAATAGATTTCTGGCGAATATATGTCGAGGCGTCTTGCAATCATTTCGATTCATCTTTCGATACGCAATTTAATCGAAATGACTTTATAAATCAAGTGCGATATAAATAGAAACGCCGATTCCTTCGAACCGGCGTCTTATCAAGGAAATGAAATGAGAAAAGAGAACTATGGAACAAATATCTTGTGCCGCCAGGATCGAATTCCGCGGTTTGTTTGGATTAGAACCGGAGATGCCCACGTATCGGTAGAGTCCGCCAAGTCCGCCGCGCCAATAAATCCTCCCGGCATTGCGACCATTATCATGCCGTTGCCGTTGGCCATTGCTTCGAGGGTGTCGATTACCCTAAGCTCGATTATCTCCTCTTCGTCCTGAACCAAGATATAACCGAGAGGCGGTTGAATGTTAATCTGAACCGTGTCCTGTGCAATACATCCTCCTGCATCGGTAACCGTGAGAATATACTCCGCAGGGAAAAATGGATACACGATGGGGTTTGGCACGAACGGATCGGAAAGCCCAAAAGGAGGATTCCATTCGTAACTAAGTGAGCCGTAACCACCCCATCCGCTTGGATAACCGCCAAGCCGAAGCATTCTTCCGGGGAA
The DNA here is from genome assembly GCA_964459995.1 of uncultured bacterium. Classification (GTDB taxonomy): domain Bacteria; phylum UBP14; class UBA6098; order UBA6098; family UBA6098; genus CAZSHG01. The sequence goes on from CAYWOR010000003.1 coordinate 197,278, forward strand.
AATAGTCGTATCCCTGCCGGCTTCGGCAAAAACCGAATCTAACACAACAACCGTAATGTTGTTCGTTCCGAAACAATCGAAGCCGTCTGTAACATTGACAGTATATCGAGTTGTTGTTAGCGGAGATGCTAATGGTGTTGCAATATTTGGATTATCTAATCCAGCCAAAGGGAACCATTCGTAAGACCATGTCCCCGTAGGCGTAACGGAGGCTTCGAGCATAATCTCGTCGCCGGGGCAGAGCAAAGTATCTCCTCTAGTTATGGCTACAGACGGTGGAGTTTGATAGTTTGGAACATTAATAGAGTAGTTCCGCACAATTGAAGTTCCCTCGGCATAGTCCATTCGAATTCTATAATCGTGCCTCACACCGCCTCCGGAAGCTCCTATATGCAAAAGCCAGTTCACCTCTTCGGTGCCGAAATAACTAACCTCGCCCACACTCATCGGATTTGGGTCGCCGCCGGTTATTGAAATATGTTCGGATATAGGTTCGAAAGTCAGCGATACTCCGGTCAACGGCCTAATACCGTCGTTGGAAATCTCGACATTTATAGTCGCCGGATTCGGCGAGATATTGATACAACTTGTCGTGAAAGTCGGTGGGAGATGATTAAAATCGGCATCGGTATAACCATAGCATAGCTCATCGGTGATACATCCAAAGAAAGTATCCGAAACGCTCCCTGCCCAAACCGGTAACTCGAAACATCGTTCGACAGACTCGCAAGTGGAATCGACGATAACTTTCCAGAAAGCTCTATAATAATTACCATTTGGAATTGGTGTCGGAGAAGAGATAGGATTCGCAGAACGAATGGACATACATGATGTTTCGATAGGATCGAGATAGGCATTGATTACTGCTGGTGCGCCAGTGAGGTTCTGAATATTTGCGGTAACCGAGGTGAATGTCGAGATAAGATCGACAACCCTGTCAAGTATGAAGGTCCAATCTGCGGTAAGCGAATCGAGATAACCGCCCGAGGAATTTGCCAGAAGTATGAGGTTAGCCCTATGTGCCGCGGGAATTGGAGATCCGCATCCGGGCGCTGGGCAAGCTGGCCTGCTGGATGCCGCGATAAAAACAACCGCACCATGGCTTAGAACCGTGTCCCTAACCTGCGTGAATGTAACATCGGAGAAACCGGAGCCATCGCCTAATGAGTGATAACCCTCGTTAGTAAACATAACTATTATCTTCAAAGCATCTTCGCGCCATTGGTAAAGCATAAGCGCGTCGTAAATGGCGTCGAGAGAAACTTCCCAAGAATCGCTCGCGATAAGGCTGACATTTAGTCCGGAAAGCCAGGAATGGAAAAGGGCGACATTCGAGGTCATCTGATTTCCCGGAATGGCCGGGTCGAAATCCCAAACATTCGTCGAGTCATCGAAAGGAACCGCGCCAAGCCGAAAATCGTAGCCTCGCGCCGTAATGCTGTCCACGAATTCGACGATGTTGTTTTGAAGATCCTCAATATAGGGCTCCATCGAACGGCTTGTATCCATACAGAAAACGATATCGACCGAACCGGTATCAAGATAACAAGTCATTGGGACAAAGAAAGACTGAGCCAACGATATCCCCACGAAAAGCATCAACAGCAATGTCGTTTTGTTTACAGACATTTTTCGACCATTAAAAATCGGTTCTCATCCATATTTGTCCAACCTGCGGCGATGGCGGATTCTCGCCGTGCCGAAGATCGAGCAACATGTTTTTCACTTGATTCTGGCGCATATCGAGGGTATCACTAATTCCGACAGTTCCGTTAACATCGAGCTTGCGAGTCATATCCATTGTTCCAATTCCGACACTGCCATAGGTTGTTAGATTCTCGTCGTCGAAATGAATATGCCCATGAGTTTCGGTAATCGTTCCCGGGTTTCGTGTGCCGTCGATAGTTATGGAGCTTCCGCTGGTGATTGTGCCCGTGGCTCGAATATTTCCCCTCACATGGAGCTTTTCGGCGGGGTTATTCATTCCGATGCCGATGAAGTCGTTCGCGGGGTTCATATATATGGCATAATCGCTTGTGTCGCCATCGACTCTAAACCATGCCGCCGAATTTGCCCAGTTGAAATGGAAATGTGCATCGACGATATGGAAAGTCTCCGAGGTTGTTGAGAGATCGATCATATCAGCGGGGTTGCCGCCGATTCCTCCACGGAACCCGAAGGACCTCGCCCCCACCTTGAGCATACTTCCACCAGGAATGACCGACCTTTCGCCGGCCGCATAATTCTGCCGTCCGCCGCCGACCGTGGCGTAATCATATTGCGCGAAGTTGTTTTGTCCGCCACCGACTGTTGACCAGAATCCGCTGGCTGTGTTCATAAAACCACCGCTAACAGTAGCATTTTGTGAAGATGCCGTGTTATTATAGCCTCCAGCGACAGTTGTCCACAGCGATGTTGCGTTGTTATCATTTCCTCCGGCGACAACCGAATATTTCCCACGGGAGCTGTTTAGAACACCACCGCCGACAACCGATCCGGAGTCTGTTGCTTCGTTGTCGAATCCGCCGGCAATCGAAGCACCCACACCGGATGCCTCGTTGGTTCGTCCTCCGCTAACGGTTGCATATTTGATGTTTTGTCCAGCCGCGCCTGTGATAGATGAAACGCCGAGGTTGATATGCGTAGAATCATGAACTCCATGGTGAAGGTTAGTGTGGCGGGATAATCCCCACGCTCCAGCAGTGCGAAGGCGCGTGGTGTCGGAACCGCTTGTTACTGCGACCCAGCCGTTGCCGCCTCCGCCCGAGGAAGTGCCGTCATAGTTAATTGTAATACTATCGCCGAGGGTTACAACTTCAATATCCGTGCCGCCGACAATCCTAACCGAGCCGGATATGCCATTGACATCGGTAACTAAATCGGGTATCTCGGGTGGAAGAAAATAGAAAGTGATATTTGGGCGGAAACTCGCGCTATTAGGCAACGGGAAAGTATTCGTTGTGGGGTTATACCAAGACATAACGGCAGGAGTTGTGTAACCTTTCCATGTGTTTGCTGTTCCGGAGGAGCTGTTTTTCCTGATTGTGATAAGTATATTCCCACCGGTATAATAGAATCCAGAGGGGAAATCGATATGAACAGTGCCGTCGATACCCCTATTCAAAGTTGTTGAAGAAACAATAGGTAAGCCGGACGGAGTTATTGAGCCAGCCGCGAGGTTACTGACAGTAACGGTTTGAATCCAAATATCAACATCTCCAACCGAGGCTATCGAGGTTTCGTTCGCATAAAGGGTTATACCGGAAATCCTTCCGCCGGTGCATCCGAGGTAGTCTTCGGTAATCAGGAACTGGCCGACGGTCGGCGAGAATGCCTGAAGATTAACCGGCACATATTGATTCGAAATTGTTCCACCGATTATATCGACTACAAGCGGACAATCGCCCGGTTCGAGGACCAAATTGAAAATAAGGTTCGAGCCGTCGGTTGTAACCTCAATTCCACCCGCGCCAACACAGGTCAAATCTCCGGTGAGTGTGTTTAGGCTTGTAACCCATGTCCCCGAAGGGATGCCGTCGATAGAATCCCAATGAACATAGGCCGCCCATCCTGCGGAATCCGCCCAGACAGTGTGCCCCACCCAACCGATTGAATCGATATAGCCTATCGAATCCACATAGGAAATATAGGCGATATAGCCAATTGAATCTATCCAGCGGATGGAGTCTATGAAGCTAATGGAATCGATATAGGTGATGTAATCGACGAAATGAATGCTGTCGATAAATGTCGCATTGAGCGCAGTCGCGGCGGCAAGGGCATAGGGAACGGCCTGAAGTGCAATCCTTGGCGCAAGAAGTATTCCGCCCACCTCGATTTCGAGCCAATACTGTTCGGTGAAATCCACCGAATCGGCAAAGGGCGTAACCGAACCGAGACGGACATCGAAAAGCCCATGCGAAACATCGACGCCGATATGCGACTCGACCCAAAGAGGGCTTCCGCCCAAAATTCGGTCGTAGAGGCGGAAGGTCATATTTCGCGGTTCATCTATCGCGACTCCTCCCGGATCGACAAGCTTGCCCTGATAATTGATTATTCTCGGCACTTGCGCAAAAGCCAATGCCGCGAAGACTAACAGCAGTATCGTGATTTTTTTTCTCATAATCGACTCCTTAGTCCTATTCTCCTAAGGAAGGTAAATTCTTGCTAATGCACGTATCACAATCATCCTTGTGTGATGAGGGTGATCCGCTCTCGATGGTGCGGTGAACTTCAACCAAAGCATATCGGTGCTCGATGCCAATCCTGCCGGTCTAATATTAAATCCCGATGGTCCGAGATGGGTTGCTGTCGCCCATGTGTTTGTCGTCTTAAGATAATCATTGACCGGGCTCCAAACCAACGGCGGAGAGGAAGAAACACGGTCGAATCTCGCTAAAAGCACAAAACGATGGTTTCCAGCATAGAATGAGGGTTGCCACAATGTATCGAGAATCCAACCTGCAGTAATATTAATAGTTACGGCTACACCCAAACCCATTTCTGCCGGCACATTGCCCATATTATAAACCTTGATGGAATCATTTTGAGGCATTATCGCGCTTTCCATCAGGTCGAGGCTTTCCGGAATAGACCAATATAAAGAATCATTGGGGAATATTCCATGCTGGCCGAATTCTATGTCAAGGTTAATTCGCTGAGCGGAGAAGACTGCCCTGAAAGTATCCGGCCCCATAATCGCGCTGGAAAGGAAGCTGGTGTCGGTGCCTCCGCCGGGAGCATCCCAGAACTGGAACATATAGACCGAGTCTGGGCCAATATCGAAACTCGCAACACCCAACGGAACCCTCTGTCTGTCCTCGACCCAGAAATCGACCGAATGAACGCCGTCGAATCGGTCGCCGAATACCTCTAAATAGCCGTAGGGTTGGCGAGGATCCTTAAATGCGTGGCATTTGTGACTCACCGAATAAACTGCGATAAAGGTATCCGGCGAGGTTATGGGATCGGATGTGAAATCGGGGGTTGGTGTGGAAACATTCCAATTCTGGAACTCGAATTTCAAATAACTGCCGGAATCTGTTTCGCTGGCTTCAAGATAATGTTCGGTGCCCTTTAACCACCACAAGTTTAAATATGCTGAAGAATCACCAAAGAAGGTATCCGCATCTACTATCATCCACCCCAAAGTATCGATGATTGGCTGTTTGCCGACAATGATATGATAATAGGTGTTGTAATCTGCATTGAAAATAGTGTCGCTGACGACATTCAAAGCCCGCACACGCGATGCCGTGGAATCGTCCCGCCATCCGGTGAATTCGTATTTAACACCAAGTGTAGAATCGAGCGGGCTTACCTCGAAATCGTAAACCCTGCCGGAAAGCCAATAGGCTTCGTAAACAGAAGTATTAAAGAATGTATCCCCATCGACGGCAATCCAACCGAGAGTATCCTCCGGGGGATCTTTGAATATCTGCACCCAATGAACCTGGCCGAAATATGCGGTCGCGGTGTAGGCATCGAGCATTATTACAAATGTCGATTCGGCATTGAGTTCGCCATGAATTGTTGCGCCGGGGATATCCCATGACGTGAACACATATGGATCGTCGCCATCCCAAACAATTGAATCAGTAACGAGAACCGCTGTGTCGCCACGTGAATACCAGCCCTCTTCGCGAAGTTCTGAAGGTTCGACACCGAAGGGAAGCCCAGCATGTGTTAACTGGAGTCTATATTGATCTTGGAAACTCCAAAATAGAGAGCTATTGGATGAAACTGTAAACTCGAAATGATTGCTGTCGCCTTCTATTGGAACAGAACCGAAACCCGACCAACCTCTGCAGTAATGCCGGATGTCTTCCCCCAGATAAACCGAATCCTCTATCGATGCCTCGATGACACGTCCATATGGATGCCAGGTAACACCTCTGGGTGGAATGGGCGAGGTATAAGCCGGCGCTGTTACGAGAAGCGAGAATGCATCGTCGTCCCAAAGCCATTCGACTCCGGTTGCACGTGTAATCACGAACGAAACGCTGTCTTCATATCCGAAAGGTGGAAGGTTTCCGAAACCATTGAAGCCGACACAATAGAAACCGGCATAGGGGTTCTCGACAAAGGCGTTTACACGAGTTCCCGGATCGAACCAATGGACGCCCACAGGAGGCTCGGGGTCACCAAGTCCACCTTCGCTGGCAACATTGAAGGGATGAAGAAGGCTATCGTCCCAATCCCAAGTAAGTGTGCTGAAGGTGTCGAGCAGGAATGTTACCCAGTTTGTATCGCCGGTGGCAGGCACGCTTCCGTCGCCATGCCAGCCGTTGCAGTAATGCTCATCAATAGGAGTATTGACCCACGCTATGATATTCACTACTCCGGCGGGATAAATATGTCTCCCGCGAGATGGGAAAGGATCGCCAAACCGGCTGAATATCCAAAGTGTATCTAATGGGCCGTCCCACCAAAGCCACTGCCAATCGATTCCGGTCGGCTCTTCGATTATGAAATAAACACTGTCAGCACTGGAGCTTGCCATGCTTCCCCAGCTGATATTTCCAATGCACCACCAGAGATCGTCGGGATTATTCTCGACATAGGCGTCAACGAGACTGAAAATCGGCACCCAATGGACACCAACACCGGGGTTAGGCGGACCGTGGACTCCCGGCGAAGAGGCGATATAAAGCGGCAAATCGGTTGAGCCATCCCATTGCCAAACCAGCCAGCCGCTTCCGGTAATAACAAAATCGAGGATATTTTCTGTGCCGGTTGCCGGAACGACAGCGCCGTCACCGAGCCAGCCAGTGCAGTGATGCCAATCGCCATCTTCGAAGGTGCTGTCCTCGACGCTACAATATATATGCGTTCCATAAGGCACAATATATTCTCCGATAGGCGCGGGGTGGCCGTAGCGGCTATAGACCTGAAGAGTGCATAGTATGCCGGTATCTTCAGCCCAACGCCAGGTTATTCTCGAAGAATCGTTTACCTCAAACCAGAATGAATTTCCGCCTCCGGAAAGCGCTGAACCGGTGCCGTAATAACCGACAATCCACCATCCGGAGACTCCAGAAGTATCCATTGTGCCTGTTGCAGTGTCGCCGGCGACATACCAATATGCCCCGACCGGCGGTGCGGGAACTCCACGTCCGAGAGGATTTTCTATCCATACGCGGTAGTTTTTCGAGAAGTTCGCGACAAATATTGAATCTGTTTCAACAACGATATTGCGAGCGGTATCGAGAGAGCCGTCATTCCAATTCATGAAGATGTGTGCTTCACCGGAGTGAATGAAATAGGTATCTCTAACTCCGAACTGGTGGGAAGAACCGGCGAACCAGTTTGTGTTATAAGGGCTTGAATACCAGACACCGTCCGCGCTGACCGAATCGCCGAGGTTGGTCATTATCCTTATATTATGTCCGATATGCGAGTATCGAATCGTATCGACGAAGAAGGCGCGGATATTATGAAAGCGGACCGAATCTTCTATTTCTGCATGACGGACAGGTTCTCCGGTGGTCGAATCTATGAATTCGAGAAGTGAGCCGTAGTCCGTCCATTGAGACCAATTACCGAAAAGACCGCTTTCGAGGTGCCCTGATCCGAATTGGTCGTGGTGAAGCGTTCTGACAGTGTGCGTTTCGTCGGTGCCTTCCAGATAGATAACAGGACGAAACTGGTGCCAATAGGGAATGTTATAGCTCGATGTGATGCCGTCGATCGCCCAGCTCGTATCTGTTGTGGAATGATCGACCGACCATCGCTGTGTGCCGTCCGAAACTGAAGTTAGCCCGGTTATCGCGGCGTCGGAGTTCGGCCAGCACCAGATATTAACGCAGGAGCCTTCCCAAACTTGGGCTGTCTCGGTAACTCCCGGTTGAGACTGATACTCTATCGTCGCATAATTCAATGCATCGGTTACGACACCGGGTGCAACCGTATAAATGCAGAATTGCACCGTCCAATCGACTATCATCGAATCCTGATCGCCCCATGGGGAGCTATTTCGGGCAAGGTCAGTCGCTCGAAGCCGAAAATAATAGCGTGAACCGGGTTGAACATCGACAGGAATCTCCGAGCCAAAAACACCGAAAGTATCGGTAGTGCCGATAAGCCAATCGTTCCAGACACCGGAGCCTTCGAGACGATATTGGACATCGTAATTCCAAAGACCCCAACCTTGGCCGTCTTCGATTGTAGTATCGACGCCGCTCCAAGAAATTATAAAACTCGTATCCGCGGAATAGCGAACAGAGATGCTCAACCAACTAAAGGGGTATCTGAGGTCGAGATCGACCTTGCGAAAACCGGGATAAAGGTGATGTGTGAGGTTTGTTATTGGCCCTATGGAAACTGGGGTTGGTTGTCCGATGCAGGATGAAAGGTGATAGAAACCGGGTGCGGAAATATCTCCTCCCTCATTTCCGGCGGCATCGATGACGTCGAAAATGAGAACGGGCTGCGCAAATAATGCGCCCGCGAAGATAATTAAAAAGAATGTAATGCCGAAATAGCCTTTAGAAGCCTTTCGCATCGGTGGTTTCCTTCCGCAATCAACTCTCGCTCCCGATTAATTGCGATAAAGAAATGCGACCCCGCGGCGGAATCCTCTTTATCAAGTTAATGCTATCGATTTTTTCCAAGATTTCACTAAGTTTTATGACATTTTTTCCCTTTTGATAAAAGTTGGGAGGCATATTCTGTAACCCAAAAACTGCAGGCGCATCAGTCGTCTATTTGTTAAAGAGAAGATTGCGCCGGTATCGAAATTGCTAACCTCAAATCAACACAATACTCTGTGCGAGTATGCCCTTGACATTGCAGAAAGAGCTATCTATATTAGCGCAAATCGAATTTAAAATAATGGAGGTTTTATGAAATCGTCAGTTTGGTTTGTTTTAATCACCATCGGCGTGATTCTGTTCGCGGGATGTAGCGGCGGAAGACTTTCCGAAGAAGAATATGTTCAGAAAGCCAATGACAGCATGGCGCGCGGGGATATCGACGACGCTATTTCTTTCTTAGAGAGCGCTGTCAAATATTATCCCGAGTCGGAGAAATTCCAAGAGAACAGGGCAAAATTGTTCGATTTGGTTAACCGTGCCGCCGAAAAATATGCCGGCACGCCTATTGGCGACAGATATATGGCTAAAGCAATCGCACTGGCTGGTGAAGAAGGCGATTCTCTACGCGATTGGCTTGTTTTCAGAAATACTTTGGCCGAGGCTGAAAAGAATCCCGATAAGGCAAATGAGGTTTTCAAGCAAATAACCCTCGAAGGCTATTACCGTATCGCACAGGTATATCTCAGCAAAAACGATTTCAAAGGCTCTATCATTGCCTATGAGAAACTTCTTGAGGTTTATCCTAATGATCCGGGGAATTACAAGCCCCTTTTCATGATCGGCTTCAACTATTCCGAGTATCTCAACGATTATGAGAAATCGCGCCCCTATTTCCAAAAAGTCGTTGACGAGTATCCGAATTGCGATCTCGTTGTTAGCGCAAAGTTCATGCTCGAGAACATGGGTAAAAACCCCGAGGAGATTATCTTCCTCGAGACTGCAAGCGACGACTCGAAATAACAATATCGCATAATCGCCCGCTGAGGCTGGTTGGAGAGGTTCGATTTGAATTATCGAAGGGTTGTCGTCGGAGATTTGGAAACTAATTGCTACATCCTTTGGGACGACTCGAAGGATGTAGTGTTAATTATCGATCCCGGCGCGCAGGTGGCGAAAATTTGTGAAATCCTCTCGGAAAAAGAGCTTAAACCCACTGAAATCGTCCTTACGCACTCTCATTACGATCATATCTGCGCCGCACCCGAACTGAAGGAAACCTTCGGGATACCCATATCTATCCATGCCGACGACGCCGAGAATCTCAAAAAATCGACCTCGAATTTTTCGGCTGTTTTTGGGGAGGATGTTGAGTTCGAGGCAGACCGAATCCTTCACGAAGGAGATATATGGTCGTTCGGCGATGAATATCTCAAAGTCCTTCACACACCAGGACATAGTGAAGGTAGTATTTCGCTTGTGTCGAATCAGATTATCCTCACCGGAGATACGGTTTTCAAATGTGGGATAGGCAGAACCGACCTTCCGGGTGGCAACTACGGGTGTCTCAGGGAGTCGATAGGGCGGTTATTGACATTTCCCGATGAAACAGTGCTTTTCCCCGGTCATGGCCCGCGGACAACTATCGGAGACGAAAGAATCTTTCTATCGGAGATATGATGACAAAAGAAATAAGAGCACTTAGAACGTTGAGCGAGGTCAGAGACGCTGTATCGAAGGGTTTAGCGGATATTGCAACGGAGGACCTTTTAGTCTCTCACCTTCAGCTTGGCGACAATGCCGAAGGGTATCGATGGGAGCTTCATCGAGGCGAGGTTCCTTTTTGGGTCGATCTAATGAGATTCGATGGCAAGTTGGATCTTCTTGTGGCATATAGTATTATGTTCATGGTGCCCCAGAAATGGGACGAAACTCAAAAGGGGCGATTATTCCGCTATCTTCTTGAATGTAACGACTTCTCGCAGACTTGGGATGCTAAGTTCTTCCTGAAGGATGACGCTGTGATTCTCTGTTCGAGCCGAATGGGAGACGAGATAGATAAACACTCAGCCAGAATACTTGTGGACACTTTTAGCCGTTTCGCGCAGATGTTTTCAATTAAGGTCTATGAAGAATTCGAAGACCTGACTAAACTAACAGTTAAAAGAGACGATTCCGAAATCCCCGGTGTGGGTTAGTCAAAGGAGTATCTATATGCGTTGCTTCATGTTAGCTATTATTGCTCTTCTGATGTTTTTAGGTTGCGCCGGATACCGCGGTCCAAATCAGCCGTTGACAATTGAGCCTATTGTTGTAACCCACAAACTAACTTCAGGTTACTACAAAGTTACCGAAGCCACATCTCTTTATGAAAGTGCGGATGCCGGTTCTCGCAAGGTTGGTGCGGTTAAAGCCGGCGAGATTATCGAGGTTGTCGATGTCGCCGGAGCTTATGCCCAGATTAGATTTTCAGAAAACGCCGGATGGGTTCTCGATGTGGATGTCGAGGACACCGGCGCGAGGGCGATTGTGCGGACACTCGGCGAAGTTCAGGTAAAGGCTCAGCCAAACACTCTGAGTTCCAATATTGCCGTCCTCGAACCCGGGAGGCTTCTGACATTAAAAAAGCGCGAAGGAAGCTGGCTTTATGTGAAAATCTCGGAAAACCGCGGATGGCTTATGGCGGGACTAATCGAACCGTTGGGAACTACATCTCAGGCGGCCTCGCCACGTGCGGTAACAGAAAAAGTTTATTGGAAGGTTCTGAAAAAATCTAATCTTAGAAGCTCACCGAACACAGTATCGGAAATTCTGCGTCTGATGCCTTCAGGATCGTCGGTTGTCTATCTCGGAACACATGGCGAGTGGATTCAGGTCGAGTATGACGGCACAGTAGGTTATGTCCACGAGGATTTGGTCTCGCCGCATTAACTTAGTTTCAGTTGAAACAAAAAAGGCAGGGTTGCACCTGCCTTTTTGTATTTACTATTCGGGTTAATATCAGCTTCCCACGCTCTCAGGGGTTTGTGTTTCATCCTCCTCGGAGGGTTTCATCGGAATGATAGGCCGGAAAATTAGACTATCCGATTCGGTATCGAGATCTACGAAAATAACCGAATCCCATGGTATGTCACCGGCAACGAGTTGCGCCGAAAGTGGATCTTCGAGATATTTCTGAATTGCCTTTTTTAGCGGTCTCGCACCCATATTCGGATCGAATCCTTTATCGGCAAGCCAACGTCGGCTTTCTGCACTAAGATCGAGGCTCATGTTTTTGTGCTTGACTCGCTTGTTCACTTCAGCTATTTCCAAATCGACAATCTTCTCGATATCGTGAAGTTCCAAAGGCCGGAAAACCACGACATGGTCGATGCGGTTAAGAAGTTCAGGACGCATCGATTTTTTCAGCTCGGTAATCATATCGCGTTTGGAGTCTTCGTAATCGGGTTTCGCTTCAACAGAATCGAATCCGAGCTGTTTCGTTATAAGATGCTTCGTGCCGATATTCGAGGTCATTATGATGAGCGTATTTTTAAAATTGACCCTTCTGCCGAAAGAATCTGTCAGAACACCGTCTTCAAGAATCTGAAGCAGGATTCCGAAAACCTCAGGATGAGCCTTTTCTATCTCATCGAATAAAACGACGCTATAGGGATGGCGTCTCACCTGTTCTGTGAGAGCGCCTCCTTCATCGTAGCCGACATAACCCGGAGGTGCCCCGACAAGTCTGCTGATCGAGAATTTTTCCATATATTCGGACATATCTACGCGAATAAGGGCGTCTTCGGAGCCGAAGAGAAACTGCGTGAGAACTTTTGCCAGATGTGTTTTGCCGACTCCGCTCGGCCCCATAAAGAGGAAGCTTCCTACAGGTCTGTTTGGATTTCCCAAGCCTGCACGGCTACGCCGTATCGCGGCGGAAATAACCCCGATAGCCTCGTCCTGCCCGATAATTTCTCTTCCTATTACTTTCTCGATTTCAAGAAGGCGTTTGGCGTCCTCTTTGCCGATTTCCGAGATGGGAATTCCGGTCATCTTGCTTGCAACTCTCGCGATGTCGTCCACAGTAACTTCTGGACGGTTCTGTTCTCTGGCCTTGTGCCATTCCTCCTCCTCTTTCTCGAATCGGATTCTGGCGGTGCGTATTTTGTCGCGAAGCCTTGCCGCTCTTTCGAATTCTTGTCCTGAGATTGCGGCTTCTTTCTGACGTTCAAGCTCTGCGATGTCGAGTTCAAGTTCGATTAGATGGCGTGGCTTAACATAACCAGCAAGGTTCACCATCGCGCCGGCTTCGTCGATGAGGTCTATCGATTTATCCGGCTGGAAACGCCCCTGAATAAAACGGTCGGCATACCGCACCGAGGCTTCGAGAGCGTCTGGCGTGATTTTCACTTTATGATGGTCTTCATAATGGCGTTTGAGGCCGCGAAGAATGTCAAGTGTCTCCTCGGGATTAGGAGGATCGACAGTTATTGTCTGGAATCTGCGTTCGAGAGCGCCGTCTTTTTCGATATGTTTACGATATTCTTCGAGCGTTGTTGCACCGATGCACTGAAGTTCGCCGTTTGCGAGCATTGGTTTGAGGATGTTGGATGCGTCCAACGCTCCTTCCGCGCCGCCCGCTCCAACAAGAGTATGAAGCTCGTCGATGAAAAGTATAGTTTCACCGTCTCCGGCGATTTCGTCGAGAACCGCTTTGATTCGTTCTTCGAATTGGCCGCGATATTTCGTCCCCGCGACGAGGCCGGTCAAATCGAGGCTAACGACACGACGATTCTGAAGGAGATATGGAACGTCTTTTGCGACGATTCTCTGAGCGAGACCCTCGACTATAGCCGTTTTGCCGACTCCCGGTTCGCCGATAAGCACAGGGTTGTTCTTCTTTCTTCTGCAGAGAATCTGCGCCACTCTTTCGATCTCGGCGGCACGGCCGATAACCGGATCGAGACGGTTACGCCGCGCATGCTGGGTAATATCGCGTCCGAATTGATCCAGCGCGGGGGTTCGGCCTTCGGACGAAGAGCCTTCCCTACGGCTCAAAGGCCTATCCTTGACATTCGAGGAACTTCCAACTTGATTAAGCAATCTGAGTGCTTCGTTGTAGGACAGATCGAACATCATAAGAACCTGCGCGGCAAGGGATTTGCCCTCGCGAATCATAGCAAGAAGAAGATGTTCGGTGCCTATTCTTTGCAGGCCAAGATCCTTCGCCTCGTTCGCGGATTGCTCTATTGCCTTATTTGCGCGGGCAGTCATGATAATATGCCCAAGAAAATAGGTTGTTTCACCGGCGTCGAGCATATCCTCGATCGTCCTTCGGACATTTTGTGGATCGACCGAGGCGAGTTTCATGATCTCGATAGCGTTTCCGGTTCCCTCGCGGATTATTCCCAAGAGAAGGTGTTCGGTGCCAATATATGAATGGCCGAGCCTCGCGGCCTCTTCGCGCGCATATTGAAGAACTTTCTTAAACCTTTCAGAATACATTCCGTTTATCATTATTCCTCCGATGGAATTTAACTTACAAATAATAGAGATGAATTTTCAATAAGTCAAGTTTGCCCATGGTTTATTTAGCCTAACCATGGGAATTTCGAAGTAAAAAAGCCCGAGTGAACACACTCGGGCTGAAAGATGGTAGCGGCGCAGGGACTTGAACCCCGGACACGCGGATTATGATTCCGCTGCTCTAACCGACTGAGCTACGCCGCCGTAAACTATCAAAATACTCGATTCCATCCAATCGATGGAGAGAAATTCTCGAGGGAACGACCGTTTGGTCAACGGCCGTCCCTCGATTATGGTAGCCCCAACGGGAGTCGAACCCGTGTCGCAGGCTTGAAAAGCCCGTATCCTAACCATTAGACGATGGGGCCGAAATGAAAAGAACTCAAATGGGTGGGTGAAGGGATTCGAACCCTCGGCATTCAGAACCACAATCTGACGCTCTAACCAACTGAGCTACACCCACCGCGATTAAAAGGGAAGCGCTTTTGATAAAGGATTTGTGGGATGCAAAAACAACCGCAAGCGCTCCCCCAGTCAAAATACCAACGAACAAATATCAAGTCCGATACTCACATGTTACTTTTTCATCAGCTTGATAGCACGTATCACAACAATCGCAGACGCTCAAATCCACCAAACATGGATTCTTTAAGCGATTGATCCGTAGGATGGCCTACGGATTTCTTACGCGCCTGACAGGATTCGAACCTGTGGCCTACGGATTAGAAGTCCGTTGCTCTATCCAACTGAGCTACAGGCGCAAATCTATCGAACTTCAAAGAGCCGTCTAAACAGCAACGGCTAAAAATATTCCTAAATGCCGTGGAGTCAAGCATTTTTTTGATTTTGTGTCGAAAAAATCAAAGTTCTTCAGAAAACTTATATTCTGTAGTTCCAAGACCCAATCGCGCGCCGTATTCGAACTGATAGCGATAGGGAACCGAGGGATAGAGTCTCTGAATATTATCGCCGTCGCCCCTTTCGATTTCCGAACCGGGAAATGGAACCGCATTATTGAAAATATCACAGGCCGCGATATCGACCGCGAGAGCGTCATCGCCGAGAAGAATGCCGATATCTTCGACCAAGGGCTCCATCCGGCGACTCATGCAGTCGCATTCAGGGGCAATGTTCGCGAGAATTTCTATATGAAACATTTTCCCGGCTAATCGTGAATTTACAGCCGCCGCAGTTTCAACAAGCTTCTCCAAAAATGCTTTAGGCGAGGAATTCCAGAGAATTCTATACGCACCGGTGGGGCAAATTGCGATGCATTCCGCACAACCGATACAAAGATTCAAATCGATTATGGGGTAATTGTTCGCCATTACGATCGCATCTGCCGGACAGTGACGCTCGCAAATGCCGCAGGATGTGCATTTTGACTTGGAAAACTCCGGTTTGACCTCGGCATGCATAATCTGCTTTGTCGCTCTCGACGCCATGCCCATTGAGAGGTTCTTTATCACCCCACCGAAACCGGAGGCGAGGTGCCCCTTGAAATGTGAAATCGTGATTATGCCGTCAACATAATCGACCAGCGAAACAACTTTGACTGTTTTTTGCCTTTTCGGTTCGCCGGGAACTGTGATTTCGATTATGTCCAGACCCAACATTCCATCCGCAACGACTGCTGGGGCGCCTGTTCCGGAGTAATCGAACCCATGTCGATGCGCGGTTAGAAGGTTGTCTATTGGATCGCGACGTTCGCCGCGGTATAGGGTCGTCGTATCAAAAATGAATGGTTTGCCGCCCTGCGAAATCACAAACTGAGCCACAGCGCGGGCATAATCCGGTGGCAAAAAAGTGATATTCCCGGGTTCACCCCAATGGACTTTGATCCCAATTTTTGCACCATCGAAAAGAAATTTGGGACGAACTTCCTGCAAAAAACTGCCGAGTTTCGCCGCTGTTTGGGCATGAGTTTCCGCCCAACGGATGAAACGAACATCTGCGCTCATCTGTTCTCCGGATGATTTCTGCTCGAATAAAATTTTCCGGCACGGATTAGGATTTCTCGTTCGTCTTGAGTAAGCGACTCTACTCCTTCACGCATTACTTTGTCGAGAATTCTGTCTATGTTGGCCGGGCTCATGGGGCCGCCAGTAAGATCGCTTAATATGGTCGATTGCGTTCTTCGGTGCTGGGTTTTACCGAGATGCCAGATCGCGAGGAGTATCCCGCCGAAAACCATTCCGCCGAGATGGCTTATATGCGAAATACCGTCTCCGCGGTTGCCCATCGTCGCTATGAATTCCATTATTGCGAAAAGCACGACAAGGTATTTGGCTTTAATTGGAATCACGAACCAGAGAAGAATCATCCTGTTCGGATATAAAACGCCATAGGCCAATAGGAGCCCGTAAACAGCTCCGCTTGCGCCTAATACAGGGTATTGCGAGAAAATAGCGGTAATAATTCCTGCGCCGATACCGCAGAAGAAATAGTAAAAAAGGAATTTCCCTTTTCCCCAGCGGACTTCCAGCTCCCTTCCGAACATATAGAGCACGAAGAGGTTGATGAACAAATGGAAAAAACCACCGTGAAGGAAAAGATAAGTGATTAATTGATATAGCTTTAGTTCTGAGAAAACTGTTCGTGGATTAAGAATAAGCGATTCGGCGAGTCCCGGCGCGGCTAACTGGAGAAGAAAAAACAGCCCTGTTACGACGAGAATCGTCATAACACCAGGCCCTATTGGCGGAGGGCCATAACTGTAATAGTCGTTTTGCCGGCCTCTCCACCTCATCAGTTCTCTATTTGCCCCGATTCGGTGTCGAGGTAGATCGAGAATTTGCTTTCGCCTCCTCGAATATCAAAAAGGAAGACCGAAGCCATCGCACGGATTCCCTCTGCATCGATCGGCCCCTCTCCGAGCAGAATCGATCTCGCCATGATGAGTTCCAGATGCTCATCAGTAAGTAATCCGAGGTTGCGAAGCTTTAGCAAAGCCCCGTAGCCGTCGGTCGTGAGATGAATTTTCTCGAAAGAAGACAAAATTCGCATGGGTGCGCGAGAATGGCTTTTAAGATTGCCCTCCGCCCATTTTATAGCTCTGTCTATTTCATCGGAAGAATATCCCTTGTCGGTGAACTCCCCTGCGAGTATTCGTTTATCGCGGGGCAGAGAGCCCTGTCTTTTCGCTATCTCAGCGATTTCGACGATTATATCCAAAATCCTGTTTTCCATAGTGTCTGCAAGATAAGAAAAAAAAGTTCAAAGTCAAGTTATGACAACTAAAATACGCCCTGCTTTTTTCGATTCTCAAATTTGCGGGTTGATTTATCGAGAGAATTCATTTATTATCGCAGATTACAAGGAGTGAAATATGCTTTGGGCTATCATTGGCTTGCCATCGAGCGGGCGTTCGACTTTGTTCAAATTACTTACCAACAAGGGATCCAGCGGAAGATCGGGCAAAGGTCTGGATTTGGCGGTTGTGAAAGTGCCCGACCCCCGTCTTCAGGAGCTTTGCGAGGTTTTTCATCCGGATAAAATTACCCCCGCTGAAATTGAATTCGCAGACACTGTGGGACAAATTGGCAAAGGCGGCGCCGCTTTTTCAGAACTCCAGCGTGCCGACTGCCTCGCATATTGTATCCGCGCTTTCGATGGCGGTTATGGGAATCCGCGTCCCATCGAAGATCTCGCCACGTTAAAAAACGAGTTCGCCCTTTTCGATCTTGGAATTATTGAGAGAAAGGTCGAGAACATCGAAAAAGAGCTTCGAACCTGCCCAAATTCGGAGAAAAGGCAGATAGAAAAACGTCTCGAATGGATGAAAGAGAAGAAAGACCATATCGAAGCCGGCGGATCGATTCGTGATATGGGTCTCGACGACGAGCAGATGGAGCTTTTATCCAATTTCGCGCTGTTAACTGCAAAACCTGCCGTAGTTGTGCTAAATTGCGATGAGGAGCATTTCTGCATGCGCGAGAAACTCGTCGCCGAGGCAGAGAAGATAATCCCCGAGGCAAAAATCCTTCCGCTCATGGTGCAGATGGAAATTGAACTCGAGGAACTCGGCGAGGGGGAAGCGTGCATATTCCGCGAAGAATACGGACTATGCGAAACTGCTGTGGATGCATTCGTTCATTCCGCCTACGAGGCAATGGAAGTAAAAACATTCTTCACCGGCGGCGATAATGAGGTGCGCGCATGGACAGTTTCTCGTAAAGCCAAAGCTGTGGATTGCGCGGGGAAAATTCATACAGATATGGCACGAGGGTTTATACGCGCCGAGGTTATTGGCTATTATGAACTTCTTGAAATCGGAAATTGGAACAAGGCAAAAAGCCTCGGGAAAATCCGCCAAGAAGGCAAAGACTATTATGTTTTGGACGGTGATGTAATCATAATGAAATTCGCAGTTTGATGGCACCATTGCTCATAATAGGAATCGTTACGGTAATCTTTATCGTAGCTGTGAAACTGGATGCACCTTTGGGTTTGACATTCATCGGTATCGCACTTCTGCTGGGTCTTCTTTCCGGAATGCCTTTTGTCGGTGTTTTAATGACAATTGGAAAAGAGGTGGTAGCACACGGCACACTTAGGCTTGTGGGAATCGTGTATATTCTAAATTTGATGGGCGTGGTTCTCACTAAGATGGGGGTTCTAACGCGAACAGTTGAATCGCTGAGTATGCTTATCAAAGACCGGCGGGTAAGCATGGTCGTTCCTGCCGCGCTGATAGGACTTTTGCCGATGCCCGGCGGCGCAATGCTTTCAGCTCCAATGGTTGAAGAAGGCTCTCGGAAGTTTCAAATCACACCCGAAAGGCTGACATTTCTGAATTATTGGTTCAGGCATCTTTGGGAGTATGTTTGGCCGCTATATCCGGGAATAATCCTTTCTACAGGCCTTTTGAACCTTCGCGCGGCGGCGCTGATTGCCCCTATGTGGCCTTTGACGATAGTATCGGTGCTTACCGGTGGAATAATTGGGTTTCGAGGCCTCGGAAAGGCGTCAAGGGACATCTCGAATAGCGGCTCGAAAATCAAAGCGTTGGGCGATTTCTTTCGATTGACATGGTATGTTTGGGTTGTTGTCGTTTTCGTTTTGTTTTTCGGGTTCGATATTTTGCCGATAGTTGCGCTTTGCGGACTTTTGATACTTCTTTTCGCGAAATTCAAGCAAGCTGAAAAGCTGAAGTTTTTAAAAAGTGCTATTTCGTGGAAAGTGTTGACCTTAGTTACCGGAGTTATGGTATTTAAGGGAACTCTCGAATTGACCGGAATTCTCGAAGAACTCACAACAACGCTTGCCTTTGTTCCAAAAGTATTGCTTCTTTTTATTATACCATTCGCAGTAGGATTACTTACGGGAGTGAACGCCGCATATGTCGGCCTCGGATTTCCACTTCTTACAGGGTTTTTTATATCGAGCACAGGGAATTTCGATGCCGGAAATTTTGCCTTTGCATACGCCGCAGGATTCGCTGGTGTGCTTGTTTCACCGGTGCATCTGTGTCTTGCACTTACAAAGGAATATTTTGGCGCGAATTGGGGAGGAATATATAAATTTCTCATCCCAGCCGCATCGATTGTGTTCGCTTCCGCTATAATTATCCTGATATTCCTCTAACTATATCTAATAATAGGGTTTCCCCATAATTAGCATTATCAAGATTTTTCTTGACAATTGATTCTTGTTAAGGTTTATTATGTATTAAATAATTTATCGCAACAGGCGAAAATTCCGGGAGGCAATATGCGAAGTTTCGTGACGTTGATTTGTTTGATTTTTGTCTCGTCCATCCTTGCTCAAGTTCCCCGCACTTTCAATTACCAAGGCAAACTCACCGACCCCGATGGCGTAGCAATCATAGGAATTCATTCTGTCGAATGCAAAATTTATAATTCCCCGACTGGCGGCACATTTCTTTGGAGTGAAATTCATCTGTCTGTGGATGTTTCACATGGTCTTTTCGACATCGTCCTCGGTTCGGTATCTCCTATTGTTTTGCCTTTCGACGAGCAATATTGGATCGAGCTTGTTGTTAATGGTGAAACGATGGCCCCAAGACAACCGCTAAGCTCCGTGCCCTCTGCTTTTCGAGCGTTATGGGCGGACAGCACAAATTGGGCTGGAAATGTTCATTGGGATTCTATCGATGGCATACCGGACAGTATCTATAGCCCCGCGAATTACTGGCGAAGAGACGGCACGGTTCTTCTACCCAGTTTTCCTAACGATAAGATCGAGGTTACTGTAGATAGAACCGCAAGCTTCGCCATAGCTGGTTCTCTTGCCACCGCAACTGCGGCCACAGGAGATCGAGGCGGTGTGATCGGTGTTTACAAACCTTCCGGAACAACCGTTGCTTCGGGTTATCTCGGTTACAATGGAACCGGAACCCCTGCTATTGCCGGTGTTTATGGAAAATACTCCGGAAGCACCGGCGAAAGATATGGTGTTTACGGCGAGAACACATCCTCAGCGAGTGTAACAAAATATGGTGTTTATGGTAGATCGGGCATAACGGGAGGAAACCGCTACGGTGTAGTTGGTGATGCTTCAAATGCCGGTGGTGGAACCTCGCGCATCGGTGTAACTGGTCTAAGTGGTGCAACTTCGATTAGCCCCTCTAATATCGATGCCGCTTTGGCTGGTTTTGCTGTGGGAGGTGATTACGCAATTTACGGCTATGTTCCGTCGAGCCTGACGCACAATGTTTTCGGTCTTGCAAGCAATGTAGGTGGGACAGAGGCTTTAAGATTCGCGATTAACACCCGCGGCGACCTTTCCTCTATGGGCGATTATATCTTCGAGCGGGGTGCAAATGACGGCACAATGACATCAGCGGCTCTAACTTCCGCAAGAACCTGGACATTTCCAAATGCAAGCGGGACAATCGCTTTGACAAGCGATATTCCTGTATCCGACCATTATCAATATTGGCGTGCAAGCGATGGCACAACAAACACAAATATAACTTCAACTTCGACTTTAACATTTGCAAGTTCTGGCGGCGTTACAACAACACTTGCCGGCAACACGCTTACCATCGACGCCTCGGCGGCCGGCGATGATTGGGGCACTCAGGTCGTTCAGAGCGACGCCACCCTTTCCGGCGATGGATCTGCCGGAAGCCCTCTGGGAGTGGTTTGGGGAAGTGTTACTCAGCATACCGATGTAACCAGCGCTGGAAGCGGCGCGATAATCACTTTGGCCGAACGTGCGAATCTTCACGCCCCCGGAAGCGACAATCAGAACCTTTTCAACAGGGTTTCCGACGGCACGAACACTTACACAGTTGCTTCGCAGACCGATATTCTGAGCTTGACAGCCACCGGCGGCGCGGCAGTATCTGTTAATCCCGCGACCGGTGTTGTTACCATCGACGCTTCGGCGGCTGGCGATGACTGGGGTAGTCAGGTTGCATCGACATCTGCTCGTCTTACTGGCGACG
>CAYWOR010000004.1:0-215860 GCA_964459995.1 uncultured bacterium
CAGTTAAAAGGTTTGCTACGAATATTAGTGCGCATATTATAATTCTATTTTTCATATCACTCACCTCCTTCTATCTTTATCAAATAGGGCGAGTGATCAGATACTCCTTCCTTCGGGCAACCTCCTAAAAAGACTATTCCTTTCTCGAATTTGAATCCCGGCCAACAACTAAACGGAAAAAAGCCATCAGGCCATGTAGCTAATAATTCTCCGTCGCTTTTTGAGTATATAGCTATTTTTGAAGAAAAGGAATTTTCCAGACCTTTCCCCGAACCGACAATACAAATATCTCCGTTCGCGAAAAAACCTATTCTTTCTGCCGCCATAGGTGTGTCAGAATTCCACAGCAATTGAAGCGTATCTTGAGTATTTAGGAAATAGATTTTATCCTGTATTATTAGGCCAATATCGACTACTTCCGCCGTAGCTAAAACCAAATTGCTACCTTTATTTACCAAGTTATCGATAATCAACCTATCTATCGAATCAGGATAAGGAATCTCGAATCTATATTCATTTACTCCGTCTGCTTTTACCATTGTTAAATCATTTACCGGACCTTCGAGGTAAAACACCGAGCCATCGGGCTCTAACGAATACATTTTTTGTAACCGTTCAGATGATCCCCCAAACCTGAGAAATTGATAATCCAATATACTTTTCGAATACAATTCGCCTGAAGTGGTGTCATAAACGGTAAGCTCGAACTCGTCCGGAGTTGCGCTCGATTTCTGAACGGCAAAATAACCTCCAGAATATGACCCATTATAATATGATGAATCCACGTTAAAAACCGGCTCTCCGTTTTTCCCTATAGCATAGAAATAACTCTTGCTCCCGTCGGGCAAGGTGTCTTCATACGCGAAAAGTGCCCATCCATTCTCGCCAATGACTTCCAGGTGACAATAGCGAGTCGATACCCAAGCTGGTTCGTCTTTGAACAAAGGCGTAACGCGTATGGAATCGAAATCGTATTTTTCGAAGAGCCACATCGTATCGCCAGAGGTAGTTCCCGCCCACCTTAGAGTATCGTAGTGATTAAAGGATTGGAAATACTCGATAAGATGCCCTTGGTATTCATTTGTGCCCAGAGCATTATACAATGTATCAATGTTAAGCAAAGTGTCCATTTTAACAGCATAATTAGAAGTCGAGTCGCTTTGGTTGCCCAAAAGCCATATTTTACCGGTTTCATCGGCATACATGCTGTAAACATCGACTCCGGTCTCCTCCCAATCTTCGTTAGTCATCACCACCCGAAAGGTGTAGGTCGAGTCCGCCACCGCCGCGAGGGCGAGCAGGGCGAGTGTCAGCAGAATCAGGTTTCTCATTTGTTCTCCTTTGTTATATTCCCACTCTCTTTTTTGTATGGTCTTTGCATGGCGCGGTCGGGGCGTTTGCCGTTGGTCGCGGTTCGGGTTGGGGCGATATTTTGAAAAACATGCTTCATTTCTAAAGACCAATCTAAAACAGTGGGGCGGGGTTATCAAGGATAAAATAGAGGGTCGCGAGAAAAATGTTTCGGCAGGGTTGCGCCTTTAAAGAGGGTGTTTCGCAATGGGCTGAAGGCGAGATTAGGTGTTCTGTCAATCCTCCAGAACGACCATCGCGGTGGCGTATTCGGATGTGTGGCTTATCGAGAGATGAGTAGTTACTATTCCTCGTTTCGCGGCGAGCTTTTTCGCGTTGCCTTCGAGACAAATAAAGGGGTTGCCGAGATCGTCGTTGACTATTTGGATGTCTTTCCAGTCGATTCCACCGCGAAGGCCTGTGCCGAGGGCCTTAAGAAATGCCTCTTTTGCCGCGAATCTCGCCGCGAGGTTGATTTCCGGCGTTTTTTTGGCTTTGCAATAGGCGATTTCGTTATCTGCAAAGATTTTCGAGACAAAATCTTCGCCAAACTCCTCGGCGATTTTTTTCACGCGCGGGATGTCAATTATGTCGATGCCGATGCCAATTATCATCAGTTGTATAGCCTGCCCCCCTCGTGGCGTTTGCGGAGCTTTTCGAGCATATCGCGTGTCATCGAATCGAGGTCCCAATCGTGCTTCCAGCCCCATTCGTTTCGCGCTACGGAATCGTCGATGCTCTCCGGCCATGAATCGGCGATTTTCTGGCGATAATCGGGGGCGTAGTCGATCTCGAAATTTGGGATGTATTTTTTAATTGCCTCCGCGAGTTCGGCGGGTGTAACGCTGAAAGCCGCAAGGTTGAAATCGTTATGATGAGAAAGTTTTTCGAAATCGGCTTTCGCGAGGTCGATGGTCGCCTTAATGCAGTCGGGCATATACATCATAGGCAGGCGCGTGTTCGGGCCGAGGAAGCATGTGTATTTGCCATTTTCGATGGCTTTGTAAAAGATATCGACGGCGTAGTCTGTCGTTCCGCCGCCGGGAAGGGTCTCCGATGAGATGATTCCGGGATACCGAAGACCGCGGACATCGATTCCAAAGCGTTGGACATAGTAATCGCAAAGTCTTTCGCCGCAGACTTTCGTGACGCCATACATGCTTGTAGGCCGCAATATTGTGTCGTTCGGGGTATTCACCCTTGGCGTGTCCGGCCCGAAAGCGGCGATGGACGATGGCATTATTATCCTTACAAGTTGATATTTGGAAGCGCATTGCAGGACATTCAACACGCCGTTCATGTTGACATCCCAGCACTTGAACGGGTTTTGCTCGCCGGTTGCCGACAGGATAGCGGCCATGTTGTAAATTGTGTCGATCGAGTATTCCTCGATTACCCTTTCTATTTCAATTATATTAGTAATATCGACCGTTTCGAAAAGACCCTCGGCGAGTTTGCCCTCAGATGGGCGACGAATATCCGCCGCGATGACATTGGTTTCGCCGTAAATATCGCGCAAAGCGACGGTAAGCTCTGTGCCAATCTGCCCACATGCGCCAATTACCAGGATTTTCTTCATTTCTTTCATCATCATCACAACCTTTTCGAATGTTTGAGTTCAAATTTTGAACCAAAGATACAGTGCCATCCCTCATCTGTCAACGATAAATCCGAATTTGCATAAAAGGGGGGCGTCGCAGTCGGTCGCCGCATCGAGGGTTTTGATCTCGTATTAAATTTAATTGGCGGCGACCGACTCGACCGAGCCGGTTCAATTGAGTAACATATTTTAACAATCAAGAAATCTTTGTATCGCAAAAAGCCTCCGAGCGCTCGAAGCCGGCTCGGTCGGTTCCGCGAGAATCGGGGCTATCAATTTTGGCATAACCACAGTTTTTATATCCCGATTCTCGCGGAACGCGACGCCCCCCTTCGGTAATAATCGAGAGCTTGACATTCGCGAGAAAGCTTTTATATTGCGATAGCCTTTTTTTGGGAGGATCACTATGGATCGATTTGAAAAACTTCTAAGTCTTATACCGGAAAATGCACGCTTAGTTTTGGATGACAGAAGACTTCCGGTAATAAATTCTCGGTTCGTTTTCGACGCGCTTATCGATGAGCGGACAATAGTCATGGCGGCCAATTGCAGAATACCCTATGTAATTCCGGGGATAATGCGTGCCGCACAGGAACTCGACGCCGTTGTGGCATTCGAACTTGCGAAGACCGAGGGTGACATCGATGGCGGATACACCGGACAAACCCCCAAAATTTATGCAGAAACCTGCTTCCGATATGCCGAGGAAGTCGGACTGAAAGTTCCCTTTTTTGTCCATGCCGATCATCTCACAGTGAAAGACACCGAAGAAAAAACTATCGAAGATACAACACGACTTCTCGAAGCTCAAATCGATGCCGGATACACAAGTTTCGCCATCGATGCCTCGCATAATCCTTTGCCGGATAATACAAATATAACGATTCGCCTTGCAAAGAAAATCACCGAACATAACTTCGGTCTCGAAGTCGAGGTTGGGGAGATTGCTGGAACACTTGGCAAATTAACAACCGTCGATGAGGCGGTATCTTTTATCGCTTATCTAACCGATGCCGGTCATTCGCCAAACCTTCTGGCAATTTCAAACGGCTCGAAACATGGGAATTATCGCCTCGACGAGGAAGTCCAAATCGATCTGGAGAGAACTGGCGAGATTTTCACCGCAATTCGCCCATACGGTGTCGCGATTGCTCAGCATGGCATCACGGGAACGCCTCTATCGATGATTCATAAGTTCACCGATTATGGAATACGCAAAGGAAATGTCGGAACAATCTGGCAAAATATCGCGCATCGAAATCTCCCCTTCGAACTTTTCGAGGAGATGAAACGATGGGCGGATTCAAATGGCGTCGATATCAAAAAGGCTACAAGACGTTTCAAACCGCAACTCGATGCAATCGATGACAAATGCAAACAGCTTATTGCGGACGATGCATATATTACCGCGAAAGAATTCATCACCGCCTTCCGCGCGGAAGGCACCGCTTCGATGGTCATGGATTACATTGAAGAAAAATTGTAGAGCTACATCCAATTTCTGCATTCTGTCCGGTTGGGTAACCAACCGGATTTTTTTGATCGTGCAAATATGGTTATTTTGCCAAAGTTACAGTGCCGTTGCAGACAACCTCGTTTTCGGTCTTAATGACATAAATATAAAGCCCCATCGGAAGCGGTTCTCCGGCAAAATCGGTGCCGTCCCAACGCGCCATCTCGACAGCTCCCGCTCCGCGTGAAACCGCGATCTCCTTAACCTTGATGTTACGAATGGTGAATATCGAGATAATCCCGTCCAAACGATACATCTCGGGATAATAAAACTGCGCGAAATCATTTATGCCATCGCCATTAGGGGTAAATGGATTAGGAAGACGTTCACAGGTCGTCAGCGGGTAGAACATATATTCGAAGCAATAGGTTGTGTCATTAGGACCGCAAAGGATGCAGGGACCTTCGTTTGCAGGGATAAGATCATTGGCTCTGATACAGACCTCGAAAGTATCTCCGCGTGCAATGCCAAAATCGTCCGGAAGGCCGGAAATAGTGGCAACGCCCTCGGTAACTCCACCTGCATAAGAAAGAAAACCGTCGCCCATTCTATATTCTGTCCCGTCGATAGTCATCGCAATTGTATTATACTCGATTCCTGCAGGTCTGTCTTCAAGCCAAACCGCGATAGTCATCATTCCAGTGAACTCGAAGCCCGGTTGAGGCTGAATACTCTGCACTGCAGGCGGCTCCAAATCGACCGCGAAGAAAGATGACGCAGATGCTGTGATTGTGCATCCACGAGTGTCGTCGGCACGATAAAGATTGAAAGGAACAATTTGTCCATGTGCCCATGGATTCTGCGGAATAAAAACGAGCGTATCATCCGCGTAGGTAAGTTCTGCATCCGATGAGCTGAAAGTTGTTTCTTCAACCTGCATACGAATTGTGGAACCGTCGATTGGATTATCCTCGCCGATTAGCTCAAGAATAATCGGTTGATACGGACAGGCCGTTATAGTCGTGTCTGTGGGTGCACTCGATGGTGGACAAAGAACCTGCGCCACAGGGCCGACGCAAGGCGAAATCGAATACTCGCAACAGATGGTCGTGTCATTTGGGCCGCAAAGATTGCAGGAGTCGAGACCGGGTAAAACGCCATCGGCGATGTAAACACAAGCTACAAATGTATCTCCGGGCATAATTCCAATGGCGAAAGAGTTCGCACGGAAAATCAAATCGCCGTCGCCGTATAGACCAGTGATATGGTAGTTAAGATGTCCATCGCCATGCCTGAACTCCGCGCCATCGATATGAAGAACAATGCTCGATATGTCGATTGTGCCCGGAAAATCCTCGATATGCCATGAAAAATCAATCGAGTCGCCAAACTGAAATCCGCATGGGGGGTTATAAGATGTTACCACAGGTGGTTGTATGTCAGTAATGAATGCGCCGGAAACCTCCTCGCGAAGGTCGCAACCCATCGAATCCTCGGCATCGACGAGATTATAGACGATAACACGGTTGTGTGGCCATATTTCGTCGGGTATAAAACGAAGCACACCGTCATCGAAGGTCATATTTTCGGGAAAAGCGTATTCGAGGCCATCGACTTCGAGACGTATCTTCGAGGTCTGAACTCCGCTTCCCTCGTCGTTAACTCGAATCGTGATTTCCTGATATGGGCATGCGGAAATTGCCGCGTAGGGCGGGCAAATCGGCTCGCCGGTCGGGCCGGGACATCCGCAATCGGGAATAAAGATACATCCGCGAGCAGTATCTGAGAATTCGAGGCTGGACACAACAAGGTCGAAACAAGCCTCCTGACCGATACATCCTTCGATTGAATTTATCTGCCATAAATAGCAATGCCTCTCCCCTATACTCCATGGGCCGTAGGTCTGTGGATTCTCGCTCGAGATGGAAATACAACTCCCCGGAAAAATCTCGGCTGTAAGCTCGCTAAGATAAGCACCGGTATTGTTCGTCACGCAGAAACTGATAAGCTCGAATGTATCAACCAAAGCAATTACATCACTAAAAATGACATCCCAAGTAACACCCAGTGGATACCAGTTTCCGCCGGAAGACGTGGTTGTATTCTGATACCAAAACGTCGCATCGACAGGGTCGTTCATAGCTGTGCATGGATCATCCCAGCTAATCGTGCTTGTCGATGAAAAGAGAATATATCCACCATCCACAATAGCGTTATAACCCTCAGCGCGTGTGTAATTGCAGACGCCGTCGCAACCGTCACCAAGCTCGTAAAAAGTATTGTCGGTGAAAAAGACAATAATGTGAATTGCATTTTCGCGCCAGTCATAATTATTCGCGGCGGCCATGATCGCGCAAAGGCTGTTCTCCGCGCCGTCGGCTCCACCCCAAGCTGTTATTGTGAGTAGCCACGAATTGAACTGTGTGAAATCGCTTGTCATCTGCCATCCGGTGGCAAGGTTGCCGTCGGCATCAAAAAGCTCGCGCGGTATGTCGTCCCAAGGTTCAAGATCTGGTGCTACAGCGTCGCCATAGCAAACACCGCCGAGGCGGTAGTTGTATTCTCCTAAGTCAAGCATCTCGACGAGTTCGGAGATATTGTCTCGAACACCGTTTATTGTTCCGCCCATACTTCCGGTGTTGTCGATGCAGAAAACGATATCTACGCCGCCGGCGTTATCGCCGCAGTAAAGCTCAATGGCGAATTCGCCTTCCATGATGCGTTTCAATGGATAAGCTTCGCCACGATAACTATAGATAATGCTCTCTATCTCGATACCCTTTTCCGCATCATTAAAGCCATAATTCGATTTTAATCCTGCGAAGGGTTGTGTTTCGGGCAAACTAAAATCGGATTCATGTTGAATCGATGCAGAGTGATTCTCGGTTTTGTCGGCAAATACACTGCCGTTTGTAAGCAAGAGGCCGAAAAACAGGCAACTTATGATAACTTTTCGATAACTTTTCATTTCACTTCCTCATCATGAAGTTTGGAAGTTCATATATGTAATAATTTAACATTCTTGTTAAATAAGTCAACTGAGATTTCGCGAATCCCCACAAATACTTTCCTTTGTGTAGTTTTCCAAAGGGTTGCAAAAAGATGAAGACAATTCAACTCGACAAAAAGAATATTTATTCTGACTATTTGTAAAAAGTTCTTGACATTTAGAAAAACACACTTATCTTTTCTTCGAGTTAAGTTGTTTCAAATCAAATTTAACGGAGGACGAAATGAACACCGAAAATCACAACGACAAAAAGAACACTGCTGAAATCCAAAAATCGACGACGAGAATCAAACTCGAAAGAACGAATCTCAGGAAAGCATTTACTTTTCCTCTGTAATTCGACTGATTAGAAAATATTCAATCTTGCCGATACATCTGTTGAATAATTCATATTAATGAATATATTGAAGCGATTGTCGGTCTTTATCAGGAGAAAAAATGAAATTGAAACTCATCGCGATTCTATTGTTTGCTATGGTTGCCTGCCTTATGGCGACCGAACCGTTCACGCTCGATGACGAGCCTGCCCTATTCCGCGCCCTTGTTCCTGACAGCCTCGTAAACTATCCTCCAGTGCGAATGTGGACGCTCGATAACGGCCTCGTTTGTCTATTTTGGGAAAATCATACCGCCCCGGTGGTTAGCATGCGTGTTGTTGTTAAAACCGGAAGTATGTATGAAGGGCAATATCTCGGTTCAGGTATAAGCCATTATCTCGAGCATGTCGTTTCAGGGGGAACCACAACTAAACTGAGCGAGGAGGAATACGAAGATATGCTCGCCGGCCTCGGTTCTACTTCTAACGCATACACGAGCCGAAACGTTACTTGTTATTATATAACCGGAACCAGCGACGCTTTCGAACAACAGCTCGAGATGCTCTCGGATAATGTAAGTAGATGCGCCTTCGATCCTGTCGAAGTCGAACGCGAAAGAGGGGTTATTACTCAAGAGATTTACAAGAATCAAGAAGAACCGGGCAGAATGATTTGGGATTTGTTCTATCAAACCGCCTTCCTCGATCATCCCGCACGTTACCCGATTATCGGATATATCGAGAATTTCCTTGCAATCACTCCCGAAGAGCTTCAGGATTATTATAATCGATACTACTCCCCCGACAACTCGATTCTCTCAATCGCGGGCGATCTGACATTTGAGCAGGTTCAAGCCGCGGTGGATAGTTTCTTCGGCGACTGGAAGCGCTCGCCGCATCCGGTGCATGTGCTTCCTCAAGAGCCGCCTCAGTTAGTCGCAAGATATTCCGAAGCCACCGCTCCGATTCAATCTTCCGAGATGAAAATTGCCTGGCGCGGAATAGATAAAGGCCACGAAGACAGCTGGCCGATGGATATTCTCAGCGATGTCCTTACCGACGGCAGAACAAGCAGGCTATATAAAAGACTCGTAACTGACGAGCAACTTTGCGGCTCGGTGGGTGCTTATCACTCAAACCCGGGGGACACACCCGCTCTCTTTATGATAAATGTCTCAAACTTCGATTATTCAGACCGCGATAGGATTCTCGCGATTATTTGGGAAGAGATTGACAAGATAAAACAGAAAGGTGTCTCGCCGCGCGAAGTGGAACGCCAGAGAAGGCAACTCGTGAAAAACCTCATGTATGAAAATGAGACAGTCGAAGGCCAAACCTCCGCAATGCAATACTATTATATGATTTACGGCAGACCATACGCCATCGACTTCCTTATCGAACCATATATGTCGGTTCAACATACGGATATTCAGCGTGTCGCTAAGAGGTATATAATCCCACAGACCATGACTGTCAGCGTGCTTCACCCCCCAATCGACAAAGGAGAAAAGGGTATTGTCTCCAAAGGTCGTAGCGGAATCCAATTCGAGAAATTCACTCTCGATAACGGAATGATCGTTCTGCTTTCCGAGAACAACAATGTCCCCCATTTCAATCTTCAGATGTTCTTCGAGGGCGGGTTGCGTTTCGAGCCGGAAGGGAAAACCGGCCTAAGCGAATTTACCGCAAAATACATGGCGGAAGGGGTAAAAGGTTTCCCAACGCCCGATAAACTTCAGGATTATATGGATTGGAACGGCTACAATGTTTCGACCGGAAGCGGCAATAACACCGTTTCGGTTGAGGGCACCTTTCTTCCTATGGATATAGACGCCACGATGGAACTTGTGGCAAGAATGGCTTTCGAGCCGACTTTCCCGAAAGAATCGCAGGACAAGCTCAAACGCCAAGCGGTTATGAAGCTCGCCGCCCAGCAGAATAACTGGTCGAGCGAGGCGTATTATTTCTATCGCGATAAGTTTTTCGGCAGTCATCCCTACGCGGGCAACCCGACCGGAACTATGGAATCGATCTCCAGCTTCACTCGTGAAGATGCAGTTGCTTTCCACCAAAAATACATCGCCCCGAATAATTGCGCCATAGCAATCTCCGGTCCGATGCCGACAACCGAGATGCTCAAATTCATTCAGAAGTATTTCGGCGGCTATAAACCTTCGTCGGTGCAATTCCCAAAATTAGCGGAATTCGTCCCCAGCTCGGAACCGGCGACTTTCATCAAAGAGACCGACCGCGGGCAAATTACCCTGATGATAGGATTCCCCGCACCGAAACTTGCTTCGGAAGAAACCTACCCCTTGCATGTTATGAATGGTTTCATCTCAGGCACCAAAGGCGGAAGGCTTCATAACGAGCTTAGAGGCGTTAGGGATTTGGTTTATCTCGTTTGGGCAAGCACTTTTATCGGTCCAGAAGCCGGAACCTATTATGTGATGACACAGACAAGTCCCGATAATTACGACTCGGTTTACGCCGTCATCATGAATGAACTGGAAAGGGTCAAGAAAGGCGATTTCGGCGAGGAGGAAATGGACCGTGCAAAGCGCTCCACGCGAGAATCTTTCCACAGGGGGCGGCAAGAACAGGAAAATCATGTCGTATCCGCCGCACTCAACGAACTCTACAATCTCGGCTATGATTACGATGACATCTATCTCGAACGTATCGATGAAGTTACAAAAGAGCAGATTGTGGAATGGGCGAAAAAATATCTGAACAACCCCGTTGTTACGATAATCGGCCCACGCGCAACTGATGGTTGATAGCGGAAAAATCTAAATCGATAGGGCGGGTCGTTGACTCGCCCTTTTTTTATCGATTTATCCTTGCGAAGGTCGATAGACGTTGTTATTATTTAACCTCGAACAAAGGAGAAACATGAAAATAGTGATTTTGACTCTTATAATTTTGCTTGTTATGACAGCTCAGGGCGAGGTTAAAGCTGATGAGTTTCTTGAATGTGTCAAAGGATCATCATTCAACATGTCCGCCACACAATCGGTAATGGGCGAATTTGTTTTGATAGAAAACGGTGAAACTTCCGCTATGGGTAAATACTTTTTGCTACCGCCTCAGGGAACTTTTGTAACTTCCGGAGATACTGTCGAATTTCTGAAAATGGAAGAGCTAAAAGACCCATGGTTCAGCATTCTCATAGACAGAAGCCCTATTAGCCGCGAACATCTTTACGAAGTCGAGTTTGTTGGGGATTCTGCGGGGGTTGTGTTGTTTAACTATCACTCCAATGACATCCAATTCCCGAATGTGCGAATGGGATATGACATCAATGTCTGCGAGCCTTTCACTTTAGAGCTTTATTGGCCGGACTCTGTCGGCCATGCATTCCCCGGCGTGAATGTAATAAAATACGAGCTTGAAGTTACTGACCAGTTTACTCTTGCTCCGAAACAAAGAGAATATTTGAACAAGCATGGTGAGGTCTTCCAGACCTTGATATATAACACTATAGAGACAGTTCTGTGGACTCCCGCCGATAACGACATAATCGGCCTTCTAATGGGCAAATGGAACTACGAAGATAAGGACAAATAATGGATCTGACGGTTGTTGGTTCTATGGTTGGTATTGGCTTTTTAGCCCTTTGCTTCGGTGCATTTTTGGGTTTTGCGGCGAAGAAATTTCACGTTCCCGTTGACCCACGTGTCGAACAGGTCGAAGCGGCTCTTCCGGGTGCGAACTGCGGTGGATGCGCTTTTGCCGGCTGTTCGGGTTATGCAAAAGCTGTTGTCGAGGGGAAAGCGCCTGTTGACGCCTGCGCTCCGGGTGGAGCGGAACTCGCAAAAACAATAGCCGGAATTCTCGGCGTCGATGCCAGCGAATCAAAGGCGATGATAGCCGCTCTTAAATGTCGTGGTGGCAAGAATCGCGCTCGTGATGCCTATCGATACGAGGGCATTCAAGATTGCCGCGCCGCAAAGCTCGTCCAGGGCGGCCCAAAATCCTGTCCGAATGGATGCATCGGACTCGGAACCTGCGTGGAAGCCTGTCCTTTTAATGCTATGGCTATGGACGAAGAAGACCTGCCGATTATTTACCGCGATAAATGCACAGGTTGCGGTGCATGCGTTGCTGTCTGCCCCAATAATGTTCTAGAACTGATGCCCGTCGAAGACAATGTTTGGATCGCCTGCAACAATGTTTATTCAGGGAAGCTCGTGAAACAGGTTTGCGATACCGGTTGTATAGGTTGCCAAAAGTGCGTCAAAGAATGCCCCTTCGATGCGATAGCCTTCGAAAACAATCTCGCCCACATCGACTACGAAAAATGCAAGAATTGTCAGATTTGTGTGGTTGTTTGTCCCACCGGAACAATTCACACAAAGAAATCCGGCGAAATATCGAACGATGCGCCAAAAGTCCGTGAAGCCTACGAAAAGAAAAAGGCAAAAGAAAAAGAGAAGTCGCAAGAATAAATATATCAATATGTTATGGTGCTTTGCTTAAAGTTCACAAGCGACACTAATGTCATACTTATCTCGTGATTCATTTCAAAGCTAAACGAGAGGTCGCTAATCATGGAATATGTTCTCTATACCTTGCTCGGAATCGCCTTGGCGGCATCTTGCGGCTTCCGGGTTTTCGTGCCGATGCTTGTCGTTAGCATCGCCGGATATTCGGGCTATGTAGATTTAGCCCCAAATTTTGCATGGATAGGGAGTCTGCCAGCTTTGATCGTTTTCGCAATCGCCACTATCATCGAAATAGTAGCCTATTATGTCCCTTGGCTCGATAATCTTA
Source organism: uncultured bacterium (assembly GCA_964459995.1). GTDB lineage: Bacteria > UBP14 > UBA6098 > UBA6098 > UBA6098 > CAZSHG01. The sequence continues at coordinate 12,506 of CAYWOR010000004.1, forward strand.
TGGACACAATCGCGACTCCGACTGCGATTGTAGCTGGAGTATTGGTTTCCGCATCGTTTATAACGGGAATGCATCCACTTTTCAAATGGGTTCTGGCGATTGTTGCCGGCGGTGGCGCCGCGGGTCTTGTTCAAACCGCGACGGTAGGGGTTCGGACATTGGCAACCACTGCTACAGCAAGAGTGGGAAACCCAGTGTTTTCGACATTCGAAAATATAGCCGCGATTACAATTTCTATATTGTCGGTCGTCCTTCCGATACTCGGCATCATCCTTGCCTTTGCTGTAGTATTTATTTTAATATATTTCTCACTAAAAATGAAAAAGAAAATCACTAGAAAATACGCATAAAAAAGGCCGAGAAGATTAACTCCCCGGCCCTTCCTAATCTAATCCACCTCAATGTTTGAAATGACGCGTTCCCGTGTGAATCATTGCTATTCCAAGCTCATCCGCACGCTCGGTTACTCCATCGTCGCGAATCGACCCACCCGGTTGAACAATTGCCGTAACGCCAGCTTTAGCAAGCACTTCCATCCCGTCGGGGAAAGGGAAAAAGGCATCTGATGCCCCAACCGCACCGATTGCTCTTTCACCAGCCTTTTCGACCGCGAGTTTGGCGGCGTCAACACGGCTGGGAAGCCCCCCGCCGATACCGTAAATTGCCTTTTCGCCTGCAATAACGATCGCGTTCGATTTTACACATTTAACCGCCCGCCATGCGAATTTGAGTGCAACCTCCTCGTTCTCGGTAGGTTGGCGTTTCGACACAACTTCCCATTTTGAAGGTGGGACATACGGCAAGTCCATATCCTGCACAAGCATGCCGCCCTGCACACCTCTAAATTGAATTTTGCGAACAGGCAAATCAAGCGGCATGGAAAGTATCCGCAAATTTTTCTTCTGCTTAAGGATTTCCAAGGCTTCGGACTCGTATCCGGGGGCTAAAACAGCCTCGAAAAAGTGTTCCGACATTTTCTGCGCGGTGGGAACATCGACAGGACGAGAAAAGCCAACGATTCCACCGAAAGCGGAAACCTGGTCGCCTTCGAGAGCCGCTATATAGGCTTCCAAAAGGTTATCGCCAGTGCCCATTCCACATGGTCCGAGATGCTTAACGATACCCGCAGATATTTCATTCGAGAATTCCTGAACGACTGACAGAACGGCATCGAGATCGAGTATATTGTTGTAACTCAACTCTTTACCCCATAACTGCTCAGCATTGGGAACTCCGCTTCTCTCGAAGGAATTCGTGTATAAAGCCGCTTTCTGATGGGGATTTTCGCCATATCTCATCTCGGAAACTAATTTTAGGGAAATGGGATATGTTGACGGAAGAACCTCGTCGTCGAGAGTGTTCGCGATAAGGGCGTCGTAATATGATGTAGCCCTAAAAGCCTTTCCTGCAAGCCTTCTACTTGTTTCAATAGATATTTCGGAGAACTCGTCAAGCTCTCCGATCATGGGTAGATAATCTGCAGGAGAGGACAGAGTAATTACACCGCTGTGGTTCTTTGCGGCGGCACGAAGAAGCGCAACCCCTCCAATATCGATCATCTCGACGAGTTTGTCTAAATCCGTCGTCTTTGCGAGGGTGTCCTCGAAAGGGTAAAGATTCACTGCAATCAAGTCGAAAGCCGGTATATCAAGCTTTGCAATCGCTGACATATGGTCATCGAGAAGGCGATTTGCCAAAATTCCGGCAAAAACTTTGGGGTGAAGCGTTTTCACTCGACCGCCGATCAATTCGGTAAAACCTGTCAGCGAATCGAGTGGGATGACATCGACACCGCTCTCTTGAAGAGCCTTTGCGGTTCCACCGGTCGAATAGATGGCTACATTGTGGCGTTTTAGACCTTTTGCAAGTGCAACCGCGCCCTCTTTGTTCCAAACCGAGATTAGCGCATTGCGAATTTTGATTCCCATTGAAACCCCCTAAAAATGTCCTATATACATGAGTTGTAATAACAGACCTGTCAAAACCGGAACAGAAAGATTGTCGTCGATACCCAAAGGCAAAGCCTCCAAAACAGTTGCCGTAAGGGCACCCATAAAGAGTGCTGACAATTGAATGTCCGGGAAAACTGCGTATTTAACGGCAATCGCGCCAAAAAAGGCCACAATAAAGAACGCGAGGCTACCTTCGAGAGTCTTGTTCCCAATAGTTTTGTGTTTACCGAATCGCTTCCCAAAAATTGCTCCTGCGATATCTCCTAAGATTATGAATATCATAGCAATAACCATTACCCACTTGCTGAAAGCAAAGGCGCAAATTAATCCTGCCGCGAGGATATACGAAGATGAAGTAAAACGTTTTATCTCCTTAGCTCTCAACATATTACCAAATATACCATAGAAATATCTGCGAAACCCCTTGTCGTAATATTTGAGTAGATCCAAAAGAATTGCGATGAAGGCACATATTGCCAAAATTAGTTTTGCAGGGTTCTCGGGGACAATGATATAACCGATAGGGATTGTGAGCGCGAAAAAGTGGACACTCTTTCGCCGAAGTTCAGCTAAAAGACAGCTTCTAGTTGTCGAAGATGTCTTCAGGTCGTCTGCTAACTTCTTGTCGAGCATAACGATATAACTCTCTGTGTTGTTGTTCGTTGAACCATTTCGCGCCGACGTAACTTCCATAAACATTGCCAGCATAAAAGAAAGCGCTTAATACGCCAAGTGTCAAGGCAAATTCTCTATCGCTCTCCCAAAGGGCGACAGAGCCTCCAGCAGAGGCTCCGACGACAATCAGGTTAACTAAAGCATCACCCCATCGACCGCAATAGGCTCTTCCGCTTCCGGGCAAAATCGCGCTCATTGAGGCGGAAAGCAAAGGTGAACGACGTCTAAGTTCGAGACCATCTTCGCTTCTATCAAGCATAAAACCTGGCGAATTTTCGTAAAGTTCCGGTTTTAATTCTGCGAAAATATCGCGTGAAATCGAGTATTCTCGTGCGAAAAAAAGCGTCCAGCCGCTGAGGTATCCAAGAGCGTCAATTAGGCTATCAGAACCTTCTGCTGTCGAAACTCGCCTTTCGATTTCGTCTAATCTACCCAGAAAAAAGTCCGATACTCCAACGCGATAATAGGCCGATTCGCGGATTTTTTGCGAATTCAGTGGCGAATCGAGTTCGAGATAAAGACGACGCGATTTCCAATAGTCCCCTTCCCTTTCAAAACATCTCGCGGCTCGGAAAACCGCACGGGAAGAGGCTTTCGAATCCTTCTCTTCATGTGCGATTCTGAGATATTCTACAGCGGCGCGTCTAAATTCACCGAGTTCTTCGAGTTTTTCGGGGAAAGAATTCTGGCCAAAAATAGCTCCGCATAACATTATCAGTATGGTCGCGACGGTTTTTTCCATTCGGTATATCTTTCGACTGGATCGATAAGTTTTCCTCTTTCGTCTTTTGGATAATAATGATGCGCGAATTTATTGTCTCTAATCAATCTGTCCGAAGTAAGCAAAAGCCCCTTTATCAAGCCTTCACGTTCGATAGCAATCTTAGAAAACCTCGAGCAGTTCGGAGTCATCGGGCAGTTATGCGTCTCAGTTACTGTAATGCCTTTTTCATAAACGGTGAAAAGATTTCTAACAAGTGCTTTTATCAGATTCGACGACGGCTCCGTCCTTGAAGTGTCCGGCGGTGTGATCTCTCCGCGCACTGACAACATAACGGACAGAAGAATGAGCACGATTAACGATTTTTTCGACACTCAAAGTCCTCCAAAGCCTGTCTGCAGGCTCGAATATAATCACTTCTATTTTTTTCTTTCGCTATCTCTGCGGCTTTTAGTGATGCTCCGAGCCAGTAGTTAGGAGCTAAAAGCAATAAAACAGCTACCGCGCGGGCATAATAACCGCGTTCCACAGACGCGATAATAATTGACCATATCACAGAATTGACTCCAAGAGATTTTAGGCCGTTAGTCAAATCACCAGCATAGAATTGGCCACTTCCAGGAAGGATAACAGCCATAGCCTGAGCAATCGCGGGGGATTTTGTTGACGGTGGGTCTATGCCCAGCTCCTCCCATCGATTTTCTGCTATCATTTTGATTAATATATAGTTAGATGTATCAATGTCCGCTCCCCGTGTAATTGCTCTTTCTAAGCAATCAATAGCCAAATTAGGCTCGCCAGATGAAATCGCGATAACGGCGCACTCCAAAGCGGATGATTTCAATATCTCATAATCATTTGTATTGTCGATTATTATCATATATTTATTCATGCTATTTATTAACTCATTAGAGTTATCATAACATTTAGCAATATAATAATCTATATTGTCATAATCTTCGCTGTCGATGCGTTCAAACTCGAAGCGTGCATCTTCATAAAGGCCGAGATTATAAAGCCTCAATGCAAAACTTGTATCCAAATTCGCATAGATAGAGACTGTAAAAAGAATTATGATTAAAACAACTGTCTTCGACTTTAATTGGGAGAACATCTGGATTAGTCGGAAGATGTTGAGAATGAGCCGCGGCGAGCCATTGAAAGGCCGACTCTATAACTTATTGGTAGGTCTTCTTGAATCGACATTGACGCGCCGGCACGGAAACCCTCGAAAATGCGTAAATCAGCACCTGCTGTGAAATCGCGTTCGGATAATCCCCCGCGAACAGAGAAATAATCGCGGTAGGAGATTTCGAGTCCAGAAGAAGCCTCGAAAAGCTTCTCCTGAAGAGAGTAACTCCCACCTGTGCAAAGAGATGCGGCGAATCCGGCTCCGATATCGAAAGTATAGTTACCCCCCAACTCAAGCGAAGGTGCACCGAATTCCGAGGTGCCGCTACCCCAAGAGATATAGTTAGCTTTGCCGAAAATCGCACCGAGATGCAGGTTGTGAACAGGGTTCCAATCCGCTCCGAAAGACGCTACAGCGCCATATCCGCGAATATCGACGAGATCGCGAAAAATAAAACCAGCCGACGCGCCTATACGAATGCCTTCGCCAATTCTAATAGCGTAACCGGGGATCAATGCGGCATCGTGATGGCTTTCTTCACCAATTAAATAGGGGCGATTGGTCGGAGAAACTGGTGATGTTGGGTCGGGAAGGGCTGTAGTGTTTATTCCAGAGCCTCCGGCATAAAGAACGCCTATCGCAAAATCTCCGGGGCCGCCGATTTTAAGCTCGATACCAGCCGCGTCGGATATAAGGAGGCCATTATATCGTTGTTCGTGGCTAAAGAATAGGAAGTTGCCATTGCCGATAGTCGCTGGATTATTGAATATCCCACTCGCGCCTCTCGATACGAATGGTGAGCCTCCCATGGCCGAGGAGACGATATCCGAATCCATATGGAGAAAATCATTAACGAAGGAATCCGCGGAAAGGAATACGATTGCCAAAAGAAAGACGACTATGATGTAATTATTTTTCATAAGCACAATTAAAAATCCTTTTGTTAATTTCGATTTCAATCTTTCGCAATTGCCATGCCATGGTCAATTATAAAACAAAAAGGGCGATCTCCCGACCGCCCCTGTTTGACTATTGGAATAGTGTTATCCGCATTTGCTGTTGCCGCAGGAATAGCATTTCTGGCAACCTTCTTCGTAATACATTCGGCTCCCACATTCCGAGCAAATAGTTCCTGGCTCGCCGTTTTCACTATCTGTATCTGGTGGCGGAAGTTTGAAACTCACGTCCTTTTTCCGATTTGGATTCAGCGCTAATGTGTCCATTTCGGATTCCTCTTTACCCTCTTCATTTTTCCTCGCTTCGATATACCAGTATAGTGCTTTCGAGATACCGTCCGAGCAGGATTTGATCATCTCGCCCCTGTCCCATACAGGGCTGGGGCAGGCGATACCCTTTAACTGGCTGTAGATCTCTTGAGGGTCGATTCCGCTTCTTAGGGCGAGGCTTATCATCCTGCTGACAGCCTCCGACCAGCTTTGTGCACATCCACCGGATTTTCCGATATGAGTAAAAAGCTCGCAGGGCGAGTGTTCGTCTTCATTGATTGTAACATAGAGTTTTCCGCATCCACCGGCGATTTTATAGGTTGCACCCTGAGTTACTACCGGCCTTGGCCGCTTTTTAATTCTGACTGTTTTGGGAAGCCTTTCGGCGAGAATTTCCTTTTCTTCCTTTGGTTCGCTCTTTTTAACACTGAGCACCTGCTCACTGCGACTTCCGTCGCGATAGATTGTAACTCCTTTGCAACCAAGCTCGTAAGCGAGTCGATAAACTTTGCGAACCTCCTCTTCCGTGGCTTTATTGGAGAAATTGACCGTTTTCGAGACCGCATTGTCGGTGTATTTCTGGAAAGCGGCCTGAATTCGGACATGCCATTCGGGGGTAATATCGTGACTGGTCACGAAAACGTCGCGCATATCCTTCGGAATCTCATCTATGTCTGCAACTGTGCCTTTTTCGATGACCTTACGCATGAGTTCTTCGGAATATATCCCTCTGTCGCGAAGAGCTTTTTCGAAGAATGGATTGACTTCCAGCATTCTGGTGCCGTCCATGACATTACGTTCGTAAGCAAGAGCGAAAATTGGCTCGATTCCACTCGAACAGGAGGAGATAATGCTAATTGTGCCTGTAGGGGCAATTGTCGTAACAGTGGCGTTTCTAACGGCGATTCCGTCGGGATGATCGAAGATGCTCCCTCTGAAATTAGGGAAAGTTCCGCGTTTTGCGGCAAGTTCGACCGATTTTTTTCTGCCTTCGACTTGAATCGAGGACATAATTTCTTCGGCGAGACACACAGCTTTTTCTGAATTGTATGGGATGCCCATCTGGAAAAGCATATCGGCGAAACCCATTATTCCAAGGCCTATTTTGCGATTAGCGCGGGTCATCTGTTCGATTTCTTTTAAGGGATATTTGTTCGCGTCGATGACATTGTCAAGGAAGTGCACGGCTTTTTGGGTTACTTCGCTTAGGCGGTCGAAATCGAGGGTTTTATCGGCCAAGACGAAATTCGAGAGATTGATGCTTCCGAGGTTACAGCTTTCGTAGGGCAATAATGGTTGTTCGCCGCAGGGATTAGTGCTTTCGATTTCTCCAATATGTGGTGTCGGGTTATCGCGGTTGACTCTATCGAGGAAAATTATCCCCGGTTCACCTGTTGACCATGCGTGATGGACGATTTTTTCGAAAACTTCTCTCGCCTTGAGTTTAGCGACCGGAGCGCTTCCGCGCGGATTCCGAAGTTCAAATTCGCTGTCGGCATCCACGGCCTTCATAAAATCCTCTGTGAGAGCGACGGAGATATTGAAATTGTTGAGCTTGTCGAGATTTGCTTTGCACTCGATGAACTCGAGAATGTCGGGGTGATCGACACGAAGAATGCCCATGTTCGCACCACGACGGGTTCCCCCCTGTTTGACTGTCTCTGTGGCCGCATCATAGACCTGCATAAAGCTAATCGGACCGGAGGAAACGCCAACAGTGCTTTTCACGACGTCGTTGGCAGGCCGGATTCTCGAGAATGAGAAACCGGTTCCGCCGCCCGATTTGTGAATCAGAGCCGTGTTTTTGAGAGTTTGGAAGATGGCTTCCATCGAGTCTTCAACCGGAAGGACAAAACATGCCGAAAGCTGGCCGAGATTTCTGGCGGCATTCATCAATGTCGGTGAATTGGGCATGAAATCGCGATCCACCATCATCTCGTAGAAGCATTTTGCCGTTTCGGCAAAATTGGCTTTCGGGTCATAATGGAGATCTACTTCTGCAATAGCCTTCGCAACACGTGCGAACATATCTTCCGGCTTTTCAGTAACATTGCCGTGCGGATCTCTAATGAGATAACGCTTTTTCAGAACAGTCAATGCGTTATCGCTTAACACAGGTTTTTTCGAGAGCAGTTTTCGCTCTTCGGGAAAACTGATTGAGAGGTCAAGCATCCCCGGGGTCGATCTATCGAGTTCTTCGCTCATTAGGGCCGTCCTATCGAAAAGAAATTGTTAATTATCTGTTTAGCTGAAAGGCAATTTAAGGGGCGATCAAGGGGATGTCAAGAGAAAAACACAAGATATTGCGTTTTTTATTTTTTGAGCCCCAACAAGTTGTGGGTAAATTGTGATTTAACTGTTGATAAATCGGCAGTTATCAAGGTCGATTATGCTTGTTCTGAGATTTCTGATGGTTCGAAAGGGCTTTGTGTCGGCTCGAATACCGCGAGAATCCCCCATGGAGTCGGGTAGATTCGTGAGCGCATGATTTTGCCGTCGAGTTTATCGACTAAATCCTCGCTCTCTCCACTTTGAAGAACACGCATAAAGCCATCGAAGAACTTTGTTCGGCGGATTTGCGGATAAATGGACATGAGATTCTTCCACTCGAGTTGATCCGGTTCTATATTCAAAATCTCAGCGAAAGATTCGTTACAGTAAAGAATCGAAATATCGTCGCCAAGGGCTATAATAGGCGACTTGATTGAATTTAACAAGATTCTGTGTCGGGTTTCGCTTTCTTTAAGAACCTGTTCTGTTCGTTTTCGCAGACTGATATCGCGGACGAGGAGAACCGCGCCTTCGCGGTCTTTGATATTGCCGGAAATTATCTCCAACGGCATTGTCCCGCCATCTTTCTTTCTTCCCGTGGCGACTCCGATATGAAAGCCTTCTCGCTCTAAAGCATAGTAAATCTCGTGCTTCTGTCCGGGGTCTGTGCGACGGTCGAAATAGATTTTGTCGGTCTTTTGGCCGATCATTTCTTCAACCGAATATCCAAACATCCGCGAGACCATACGGTTGCACATCCGAACATTTCTGTCGGAATCAACGACGAGAAGGACATCGGGGTTGATACTGTCGATTACATTCTCAAGTTCGGAAAGCTCTTTTTCGGTTTTTCGCCAAAGCTTGAAAGTTACAAATAGCAATAGCAAAAGGAGTATAAAAGCAACATTAATTATTACCTCTGCAATTGGAATACGAGTGTAGAATCTCAAGAATTCGTAAAGATTATCAAGTAGGTTGATCGAGATGCTGAATGCGAGCAATGCCGCGATGAAGGTTATAACAACAACTAAACGAGCGATTGTTCGTTTTTCTTTGGCTTTGATGTAGTCGTTTTTCAATTCTGCTCCCGAGGCTGGCCGGTGGCTGTGTGTCATATCGATTTGCGAGAACAAATCCAGATATAATATGTATTTATTCGGGTTATTCAATAAAAATTCGCTGTCGAGAGTCTGCGCTAACATGGTTTTCCATCGAAGCACAAGTCAATATTCATGTTGCAGTTGACAATTCGCCTCTAAGCGCGTATCTTTCGCGTGCATGGCGAAACGAAAAGGAAATAAATCATTATTCGGCGAATGGGGCGAATTAATCCGATGGAAGAACACCATCGTTGCGCTTCTATGCGTTATGGTGGGCTTCATTCTTGGTGATGAGCCTTTTCCGCAACCGGGACGACTTCTGGTCTATCTTGTGCTCGGATTCATTTTTACCGGCGGCAATGTCCTAAATGATTTCGCCGATGTTGCTTCGGATAGAATCGCACATCCAAAACGACCGCTTCCATCGGGAACCATCCAACAAAAATCCGCTCTGTTTCTTGGTTTGGGTCTAATGGGAATGGGCTTATTTCTGAACTTTCTCGGAATGAAATACTATGGCCTAATTCCAGCGCTAATAGCCTTCTCAGCGCTTGTTTTACTGGTTTTTTACGACTTTCTGGGAAGCCGAATCCCTCTACTTGGCAATATAATCATTGCACTGTTATCTGGAATGGTCTTCATCTTTGTCGGATCCGCTCAGGGATTGACTCACGGACATATTTTCGCGGCTGGATATTCAGCATTAATAACCCTTGCACGAGAAATCGTCAAAGACATCGCCGACCGACCAGCAGACGAAAGTGTCGGAATAAAAACAATTTCGGCGGTTATCGGCGACAAACGCTCTGCTAATCTGGCTTCACTCTGCATGGCGATAATTATTCCGATGACCATCGTTCCTTATTTTACCGGTGTTTTCAACGAGTGGTATCTTGGGTTGGTAATTTTATTTGTAGATCTTCCGATCGCACTTCTCGCATGGCTTCTTCCGGGTAATATCTCCCCAGCGAAGGCTAAAAAATATGCGCGCGATATGAAATGGATCATCATCGGTGGCATGATTGCACTCTTCATTGGCGGGATAGCATCGTGATTGCGCTACTTCAAAGGGTTTCCTCGGCATCTGTCGAAGTCGAAGGTGAAACTGTGGGCAAAATCGGTGCAGGCTTGGTTGTTCTTTTGGGGGTTTACGAGGACGACACAGCTCAAGATGCGGAGTTTCTGGCCAATAAATGCCCGAATCTTCGTATTTTCGGGGATGACAATGACGCTATGAACTTGTCACTACTCGATATTGGTGGAGCAATCCTCGCAATAAGCCAATTCACTCTCTGCGCAAACGCCAGAAAGGGTCGGCGTCCGAGTTTCGATTCAGCGATGCCGCCCGAGCAGGCGAATGAGCTTTATGATTTATTCTGTGCCGAGATAGAAAAAACTGGTGCCTGTGTCGAACGTGGTGTTTTTGGCGCGAAAATGACTGTTAAAATTATCAATGAAGGACCTGTAACAATAATTCTGAATTCGCGTGAAACACGACGCGGCAATTTCAAAGAGTGACAGAAGGATATGATTTATCTTGCATCGAAATCGCCTCGCAGGAGGCAATTGCTGGCATCGGCAGGAATACCTTTCGAGGTCGTGAATCGCGATCCGGTGGGGCTTCCGGTTTTCGATAATAGCAATCCAGGGGAATATGCCCGTGAACTTGCCGCGCGCAAAGCACTCGCCGCGAAATGCCCTTCGGATAAGTTGGTTCTCGGATGCGATACCATCGTAGTCTTGGCAGGTGAATTGCTCGAAAAGCCACCAAACGAACGGGATGCAGTAGAATACCTTCTTCGGTTGCAGAACAATTGGCACGATGTTTACACCGGAATCGCCCTTTGGGACAGAGCACGTGATATCCTTCATTCCGATGTTGAGCGGACCCGAGTCCATTTCGCACCGTTGACTTTGGAAGATATCGAGGCTTATGTCCTCACCGGTGAACCGATGGACAAGGCCGGCGCGTATGGGATCCAAGAAAAGGGCGCTCTTTTAATAAGAGAAATTGATGGAGATTATTTCAATGTGGTCGGGTTGCCCCTTTTCCGCTTGACACTTCTGCTTGAAAAGTTTAATATAAAGGTTCGCGACTTAATAGCGCGTTGTTAATCACCACGTGCTGTTAGTTATGAGTTCAACACTTTTTTATAGATAGATATCGTGAGAGAATTAGGCGAATACCTTCGACAAATGCGTGAAGCGAGGGGACTTTCGATAGAGGAAGTCGCCAAAGCTACAAAAATCAGCGCAAATTATATCCGCGCTCTCGAAGAGGGCGATTATGAAAGTCTTCCTGCCGACATATATGTCCGAGGTTTTATCAAGAGCTACGGACAGCTTCTAAATGCGGATTTGGAAGAACTTAACGCTCGATATGAAACAGCGAGACCCAAACCGAAAGCAAGGCGTATCTTCTCCGGCAAACCGAAAGAAGACTTGCCCTACGAATCGCCGATTCCGAAATCCGCGATTGGGAAGAAACGAGTGCTACCCCGCAGAATCAAGCTGAATCGAGGCTCGATTATTGTCATAGTTTTAGTCTTGGTCGGCTTGATCGTCATACTTCGGACAGTTTTGAACAAAAAAGGACCTTCCGGACCTCCTATAACAAGCATTACAGAGGTTGCAAGCGCTGACAGCGGAGCCTCTAACGGCAATAAGCTCGTCTCACCGCTTACTACCGAAGATCTCACTCAGGAGATACGTCTAAAGCTTGGCGAAATCAACCCGGCATGGGCATTGGGGCGTGCCGATTCGCTCACACTTTCTATATATGCTCGTCAAAAGAGCTGGATTCTCGTTGAAACCGACTATAAAAGGGCCTTTAAGGGCGATATCGATCGCGGTCAAACTATGGTTTTCGTCGCGAAAAACTCGTTTTTCCTCACAATGGGAAACCCGAGTGTAATGCACCTCATGATAAATGGTTTCGATATGACCGAATGGCCGGAGCGCGTTTATCCGATGGATTTGGACATTACTCGCGCGAATGTCCTTCAGCTTCTTGAAGGCGCAGAACAACTGAGCCTTCCTCGTCCGCCGCGACCTGGAATCATCGGCGCTCCTCCATCGGAATCGGACTCTGTTCTCACTCCTCCGCCACTCAGAACACGCGGCATCACTGTCGGTGCCGGCGAACTTCGAAACAACGAAACACCACCACCTGAAAGCCCACGATAATCATCGATTATGTCTAACGGCGAGCAAAAAACCGGAGTTTTTGAAATCGAAACCGAACTCGATAAGAAAGAATCCGGTTTTTTTGTCCGAATAATTTGCGCGATTCTATCCGCGGTTATTCCGGGGCTTGGCCAGGCAATTCAACAGCGATATTTAAAAGCCTTCGATTTTCTTGTCTTATACGGCTGTTGTATGGTAGCCGCTTTGTTGTTTGCAATTCAACTTTTCGGTGGCATAACACTCCCCTTTGTAATGCTTTCTATTATTGCTTTGCCCTCTATCCTCGGCTTTTTCGATGCCCTTTTTAATAAAGCACATCCGGGAGATGCCGATACAATAGTCAGAAGTGTTTTTCTATTTGCATTTTTTTACCTCATAACAATTGGACCTTTTCATTTCATCTCGAATATTATCGGATTCAAGATTCATCGAATTGGTAGAGAAGCGACACAACTTGAGCCGATTTTCTATCCCGGCGATGCGATAGTTTTCGATCTCGACGCTTACGGATTGCGAACTCCCGGAATCAAACGCTCCGGGGAGCTTGTGGAGGCTGGCGATATAATTCTTCACGAAAAGAAAACCAGAACCGAGCGTAGTAAAAAGCCTGCGGTTCATTTTGTTCTTGCGGCGTCAGGAGACACTTTACAGTCTATAAATGGAGTTGTTACTGTAAATGGACGTTTAGTAAAACTCCCGTTGACAGCAAAATTCACACGCGACGGCGATTTTGGTCCTATTGTAGTTCCTAAAGACGAGCTTTTTGTTGTTGATAACACTCAGGAATTTTTTCCGATCTTCTTTAACTCTGTAATTGGAAAAGCTGGAGCAATTCTTTGGTCGAAAGAATATAGCGGAGATTACCGCTGGGAACGTTTTGGGAGGTCTTTCGACAAAGTTGGAATACTTTTTCCGAAGGATGTCGATTTTGATACAACTGATGTCATAATCGATTTATTACCAACAGAAGAAGAGATATTATTTAAATAATAGTATTAAGTATTTCTTATATCTTATTATTTAACAATTCATTATGAAATATTTATTTTTCATGTGTCTTGTCATAATCGCCTCAATCGCACAAAATCCCTTTATTGGTGTTGGAACACAACCTAACGAAACACCATCCGGATTGAAGGTCACGCAGGTTGTGCGAAATTCCCCTGCGAAAATTGCAGGTCTCGAAGTCGGCGATATCATCACACACATCGACGGCGAGCCTATTCCCGACCGCGAAGCGCTGAATAGTGCATTGGAACACCGCTTACCCGGTGATTTGCTTAGGCTAACTATCGACAGATGCGGAAATACGCAAAAAATCCCCATGATACTCGGCAAACGTGAGGATTATCAGGGCTCAATGAAAAAGGGCGGGCGCGAGGATTTTCCAGAATCCGCAGAACAGGTAATGCCTGATTGGCGCTCCGATTCGACTGTGGCGATGGTTCTTCGTGAACTCGAAGTGAATGGCCTTATCGAGGAATATGAAAAGCTTACGGAGGCTTTTCGCGCTGAATTTGAGGCTTATCGCGGCTATTACACTCTCGACGCTGTAGCTCTTCCGATGTTACAACCCATCGCCGTTGGAGTATCCGCAGAGGCGATTTTGCACAATCTTTCCGCGCGTGGTGGAGATCCGGTGAATATTTGGGCGGGAGTCCCATTTGCTCTCGACGTCGATACTTCCGCAATTCCGAAACGCCCGGAACCGAGCTCTTTAGAGGGTATTATCGAAACTGTTCAACGCGCTAATGCTCAAATCGACTCCGCGTTCCTTAATCTCACCGAAGAACAGCTTTCAAACATTGCAGATGTCGCCCCTTATCTGTTCGACATTCTTGAGAATACAATATATATAGACAGTGATCCCGATGAACAACTTGTCGAGCATTACCATGATATAGTCGATGCATCGAAGAAGGTCGTTTTCCGTAACCTATTAACTTGTGGGCAGTTATTGTCGGGGTTGTTTCAGCCGGCCGAGATTGCGAAACTTAGGGGAATCGAACCGCGGTTCGGGGCTAATCAGTCGAAGGATATTTTGCTCGATACGATGGTGGTTGTAGCCTTTCGAGACAGCGCAGGTTCTAGAATTCCTATTCTGGGGCGCTTAATTGTCAGCGGCGAAGGCGACGGCGTATATGATGAAACAGCCGCGATATGGATCGATCTCGGCGGAAATGATCTCTATAAAGGATTCTGCGGTGGAACTCCCTACGTCATTCGCAATAACAGCGAGCATTTGTTTCGACAGGGCAGAATCGGAATACATATCGACCTCGGCGGAGACGATACATACATACGCAACACTCTGGGTGCTATCGGAGGCGGTTTCTGCGGCGGAGGTTGCATTATAGACCTCGAAGGTAATGATAAATATTACGGTGACAAGCTTTGCCAGGGAGCCGCCTATTTCGGAACCGGAACGCTTATTGATCTTCGCGGAGACGACCTCTACATTGCACAGGAAAATTCGCAGGGATTTGGGGTTTTCGGCGCTGGGCTTCTTTATGATGCTACCGGTCATGACACTTATCACGGCTCACGATATGTTCAGGGCGTCGGGATGACCAAGGGGCTTGGAATACTTGTGGATCACGAGGGGAATGACAATTATACTGCTTCTTTCAAAAGCCCGAATGGATATGGCAACGAGGACAGCTGGGACGGCTGGAGCCAAGGCGTCGGTCTGGGATTCAGGCAGATTTCAGCCGGTGGAATTGGGGTTTTATCAGACAGAAATGGCAATGACAGATTTGTTGCGGGCAATTTCTCGCAAGCTTGCGGCTATTTCTTCGGGTTCGGGATTCTCGATGACAGTGGTGGAAACGACCGATTCGAGGGGAACCGCTATGTTCAAGGTTCCGGAGCACATCAGGCTTTCGGATATTTCCGTAATCACGGCGGCGACGATGTATATATAGGCCGTGAGGCGACGAATCAAGCGGGGACTTGGGATATCACCGCCGCATTTTTCATCGACGACAGCGGAGATGACAGCTATAGCGGTTCTGGATTGTCGCTCGGCGGGGCATCTCAGAATGCCCTCGCAGTCTTTATCGACAGAGGTGGCAGAGATACCTACAAAACATCTTCTGGAAATTCGGCTGGGATGGGTGGCGGCAACGATTATCACTCCGATTATGACGCGCGAAGCCTTGGGATATTTTTCGATCTCGGCGGTAGTAAAGACGATTATTCAGGCGTTCAGGCCGAGCGAAAAAATGACAGGACGATTCTTCAAAAACCCGACTTCAAGAAAAATATCGGCGCGGGGTTGTTTATTGATAGATAGTAAATTTACGATCCAAACTCAATCAAAGCGATAAGAGTTGATTATTAGTATTGAATAAGTATAATAACCCTCCTATGCGCAAAGATTGGATTAATCTGCTTCTCTTTTTGGTAACGGTTATCACCACGACACTCGCAGGGGCATTGATGACCGGAGCCGAGATCGAACCGACTTTCGGATGGTTCGCAAAGGGCTTCCCTTTCTCGATTGCATTGTTGGCGATACTTGGAATACATGAGCTTGGGCATTATTTCGCGAGCCGATTTCACGGTGTAAACGCAACACTTCCCTTTTTCATTCCGTTTCCGACGATAATCGGCACATTTGGGGCTTTTATTAAGATTAAAGACCCGATTCCGGAGCGTCGAAGTTTGTTCGATATCGGTTTTGCGGGGCCGGCGGCGGGTTTTGTGGTCGCGATTCCACTTCTTTTCATAGGCTTGGCTCTTTCAGAAATCGGCCCTTCGAGGGAAACGCTCGAGAGCGGCATCGCTCTTGGCGATTCTATCTTCGTATGGTTCGCATCACGCATTATGCTCGGCAAAATTCCGGATGGGATGGAGTTGTGGCTTCATCCGACAGCTTTCGCCGCTTGGATTGGTCTTTGGGTAACAAGCATCAATCTCCTCCCTATCGGCCAACTCGATGGCGGGCATGTTGCCTATGCGGCTCTTGGGCCGAAAGCATGGAAACTGGCGCGTTTTGTTTGGTTCGCGCTAATTCCGCTGGGATTTCTTTGGATGGGCTGGCTTGTTTGGGCTATTGTGATTCTGCTAATGATAAAAATCAAGCACCCGCCAACAATCTACGACTGGGTTCCGCTGGACAAAAAGCGCCGAATGTTAACATTTGCGGCTGGAGTAATTTTCATTATCACCTTCACACCAGCGCCATTCAATGCGATTTAGGCTTTTCGCTTTTGGGGAGGGTTTTTTCACTCAGGGCTTGCTTTTATTTTGACAGCACTATATATTGTATTAATGTTTGTTCGAATAGCACATATCGTCGTGGCGACTGCGCTTATGATTATCCTATTTTCTGGCTGTTCGGCTAATAGACACACGGTCGAGAAGCCAGAAGTTCGCCATTCTATTGAGATTCTTCAAGCTGAGCATCCCACTTTTGAATGGGAAAGATGGAGTTTTCTCAAACTCGATTCCTCGACATTTCCGGACAGTGTGGTTTTCTTTTTGCCGGTCGGATCCGCTGATTTCGATATTCGCACGGCGCGTGTCGTCGAAGATGTCCACGGTTGGGCTGAGGATTGTGAATTTAGATACATCGAATATGGACATCGGCAAGATGCTAATGTTATCATAGTCGAGGATATTTCAGCAAGTATGGGCGATTATCTCGGTTTTACGGACAATCTCATTTGGGGATATCTTTCGATTTTAAGAGACAGGCACTGTGAGGTCTCGATGGTGCGTTTCGGTAAAGAGACTATTCGGATTCTAGATTGGATGTTGCCCTCTGTTGCCTTCGATTACAATCCAAAGGAACTCCCCTATCCAAATCATCGTGGAAGCGATCTTTCCGGGGCATTGACCGCCGCACTCGATCTTGCTCTGGAAAGAAAATCCAGCCCAAATATCATAGTTGTATTTTCAGACGGTGATTTCCCGGTTCGAGACATCCCATACAATCTTATCGAACGCGCAAACCGTTATGAAACATCGATAAATATTCTCTTGCACGGCTATTCACCACCGGGAGCTTTGGCGGAAATGGCCGAGAAAACAGGTGGTATTTATGTTGTTCAACCACGGGGAGGCTTTTCCCCCGGAATGGTTTCGGAGTTGTTGGACAGAAGCTATCATGTAACATATTTCCCTGTGCATAGGAAAAAAGACGGATTTCTGCATAGAGTTCGTTTTGAATCCTCCGGCGGGGATGTTTTCACAGGGGAATACCGTGCTCCGGGAAAATTTGAAGCCCCCGAAGAAAAACCATTGGCTTTCATTTTACCTGAAGAGCTCTCCAGAACAAGATTTGTGCCCTTTTATTCACCGGGCAACTCGCAGTTGTCCGAAGAAACTGCGGTTCTCCTCGATTCGATTTTGAGCGTTGTAAATTCTCTACCGGAGACAATTAAGCTTGAGTTGCAAATAAAGGGTTTCGCGTGCAATCTGGGCACTACAGGTAAAAATTTCTCGCTATCAAAAGACCGCGCTATCACAGTGCGGGATTATCTTCGCCCAAAAGTTAACGGCAATGTTTCCTTTGATGTATCATGGTTCGGGGAAATGTATCCGCTCAACTCTAATTCCACCGATGAAGAAAGGACAGCCAACCGCAGAGTCGAGATTACAGTGCGTTGCTCCTCTTGTAGTTAGAGTGGAAATCTGCGAAGTTTACCTATCGGGTAATTCTAATTTTATTATGAATTTGCGTTTGTTGAGAAAAAAACTCTTTCAAATTTGTTGCCGGTTAATATATTCATTTATAGTTTTGTAACTATCGACGAAGGATAAGCTATGAAAGAATTAGAGGAACTTCAGAAAGAAGCTGTAAAATTACAGCATCACGGACGTCTTCGCGAGGCTATCTCAAAATATAAACAAATGCTCGAAATCGACCCTGGACTTATCGAGGTAAGGCTAAGTCTTGCCGAACTGTATTATGTCCTCGGCGACATCAAAGATTCGATTTATCATTATGAGTATGTTGTCGAAAAGGAGCCGGAATACAGTTTTGCGCTTTACAAACTTGGTATTTCATATTATCGCGCAACTCGATTCGGTGAATCAATTAAAGTCCTCAAAAGGGTTATCGAGGTTGAACCGGATTTGTTTATGGCTTACTATTGGATTGGTTTAGCCTATTATCATACTGGAAATCTCAACAGAAGCATAAAAGCGTATAAGATGCTTCAGGAGAACGCCCCTAATTCGACACTTGGGTATTACCAAATGGCGCTTACATATGAAACTCTCGGCGAATTCGACAAGTCCATCGAGATACTCGAGAAGATCGCGGAAGAGGACGACAAACTCGTATCAGTGCAATATCATTTGGGGCTTGCTTATCTTGGGTTGAACAACATCGAGAAGGCAATTATGTTCTTCAACAGGGTTATCGAACTCGATCCTGAACACAAAAGCGCAAAAAAGAAGATCGCTGAGCTTATCCATGATCAAGACATGCTCTACACTTTCGGAATCGAAGCTCAATCCTGCGACCAACAGGGCGATATCGATCTGATTGTCTCAAACTACCACATTTCGAAGGCCTATAAAGGATTCGCCGAGATTGATGAAGCTTTCAAATACTTCCGCAAGATTATAATGAATCTTCCTAAAAAGGACGAATAGGCAGTTAATTTCCCGAAAATTAAAAAGGCGGCCTTTGAGCCGCCTTTTTTTTGCTTATTTTTGATGAGGTCAGCTAATCTGCGCGATTGCCCATTTCATCGCATCTTGAAGCATTTCTTGTGGAGGATGCTTTATGAAACCTTCGTCGAGAAGTGATTTCGCCATACTGCGCGAGTATTGAATATCCTCTTCGGCCTTGTCGTAGGCTTCCTGGCGGGAGATTTCGATTCTCGCGACGCCGTCTTTGATAGCCTGCATTGCGACATCGGCGGCCTCATGGGGAAAAACTCCCGCTTCGTCCATAGTGGGGACAATGTTTTCGGGGTCAATGCCACGTTTTTCGGCATAATCGGCAAGGGAGCGGGCGGCGGCTATTGCCATCTCGTCAGTTACTTTTCTTGCACGTACCATAAGAGCGCCTTTTAGGATACCGGGGAATCCGAGAGAGTTATTGACCTGATTTGCGAAATCGCCTCGGCCGGTGGCAACAATAAATGCGCCGGCCTCTTTCGCGGCGTAGGGGTAAATTTCCGGAACGGGGTTGGCGCAGACAAAGACAATCGACTTTTCGGCCATGCAACTAATCCACTCGGGTTTGATAACATCGGGACCGGGCTGAGAAAGAGCGATAAGAACATCCGCGCCCTTGCATGCTTCGCCGAAATCATCGATTTTATTTGGATTTGTCGATTCGCAAAGTTCCCATTTACGGTAGAAACGCGGATCGGCTTTGATATCGTCTCTTCCGGAATGAAGCGAGCCTTTGGAATCGAATATTATGGCCTTTTTCGGGTCACCGCCAGCGGCGAAAATAATCCTCGCAATCGTAGTGTTAGACGCGCCAGCACCAAGCATCGTCATCCTAACATCGCCGATGTCCTTGCCTGCGAGTTTTAGAGCGTTTATTAGACCAGCAAGGGTAACACAAGCTGTGCCTTGGGCGTCGTCGTGCCAAACTGGAATATCACATTCCTCGCGAAGGGTATCGAGAACTTTGTAGCAGTTCGGTTGGGAAATGTCTTCAAGGTTTATTGCGCCGAAGCTGTGTTGACACATTTTGACGAAGTCGATGATTTTATCCGGGTCGTTTTTGCCCTCTTTGTTTTTGCTATCTATGCAAAGCGGCACGGCATCTACGCCGCCGAGGTATTTCATCAGGAAAGCCTTGCCTTCCATGACTCCGAGGCCGCCGGGAGGAGTGCAGTCGCCGTCGCCGAGGACGCGGGTGGAGTCACTTACAACTCCCACAAGATTTCCACGGTTAGACAGTTCAAAGGAGGCGTCGTTGTTATCACGAATTGTCGTGGAAATTTTTGAGACCCCCGGAGTATACCACACATTGAACCAATTGAATCCGAACACACCAGCTTTGGGAGCGATCTGGATTTTGCCTCCGTAGAATGTATGTGCTTTTTCGGAAAGCCTTTTCAAGAAAAGGGTTTGACCTTTAGCTATCTGTTCTTCGGTGTAATTCTCTGGGAATGCCTGCCGAAGATTGCTCAGTTTGATGTCGATTTCTGACATGACTCCTCCTTAGATAAGGTTGCCCTCATATTGGGCAGTTAGTTGTTTTGCTTTCACATGGTCGGGGATATAGTTCGGCAGGATGACCGGGGATACTTTTTTCGAATCGATCCCGAGTATCGATGCGTCTTTATTGTATTTCAGAACATGTTCGAGGGTGGGTTTTCCCATTTGCACACCGGAGACCGCCCTTTCTGCGGCATTCCTACCGGATCGTCTTCCGAAGACAATGATATCGAGCTGGGAATTGCCCATAAGCCTGTTTCTACCGTGAACACCACCGGAAGCCTCCCCTGCGACATAAAGGCCGGGGATATTCGTTTCGGCTTTTGCGTTGATGTCGATGCCACCATTTTGGTAATGGAGTGTTGGGTAAACAAGCATTGGGTATTTACGGATGTCGATATCGAAGCGCTGGTATTGCCGGAGCATTGCCGGCAGGGCTTTTTCGATAGAGCCTTCGCCGGAGAGCTGTTCGATTAGGGGGGAATCGAGCCAGATGCCCACAAGTCCAGATGGCGTTTTGATTCCCATACCGCGGTCGGTTGACTCGCGGATGAAAGATGCCGCTTCGACATCGCGCGGTTCGAGGGGATAGACGAAAAGTTCGCCGTTCCGATTGACCGGCTGAGCACCCATTCCACGTATTTTTTCTGTGCAGAGGAATCCGACTATCTGCTCGGGAAAGACCGCACCGGTTGGGTGGTATTGCACCGAGTCCATATAGAGAAGAGGCGCGCCGGCGCGATAAGCCAGAACGAGGCCGTCAGCTGTAGCGCCGTAGTGGTTCGTTGTCTCGAAATCCATAATGTGAAGTCTTCCAAAACCACCGGTGGCGATGATTATCGACTTGGCTTTGATGAGGGAATACTGTTTGTTTTCGAGATGATAAGCAACTGCTCCTATCGCCTGGCCTTTGTCATCGAGGATAAGCTCGATAATCGCGGTGTATTCGATGTATTTAATCTTATCGGGGCGGTTGTAAACCTCGTCGCGAAGAACTCGACAGATTGCGGCACCCGTATAATCGCGTGCGGAGTGCATCCTTTTACGGGAAGTCCCTCCCCCTGCGGCGACTGTCATCGAGCCAGTTGGAGTTTTATCGAACATAACTCCAAGCTCTTCGAGCCATTTTATAGCAGGTGGAGCGTCTTTGACGAGGGCTTCGACGAGTTCGGGTTTGTTATCGAAATGTCCTCCGCCGATAACATCGAGATAATGTATTGACGGGTTGTCGTCTGGTTGGTCAGCGGCTTGGATTCCACCCTGCGCCATCATAGAATTTGAATCACCGAGGCGTAGTTTCGTTACGAGTAGAACATTTGCGCCGTAATCGGAAGCAACCAGAGCGGCGGACAGACCTGCGGAACCCGCGCCTATAACGAGGACATCGGTTTCGATGTCAAATCTTGACAGGTCGATTTTGTTAGGGTCAATCCGTGAATAGGATTCGAGCATATCGGCGACTTTTGTAGTGATTTTCTCGCCCTTATTAACACCGATATTCAACACTCTTCGGGCTTCATCCTTATAGTCGGGATGATACTTGTTGAGCACTTCCGCCCTTTCGGATTCTGACATAGCAGGGAAAACCTGTTTGCCCATTTTCCGTGCAATTTCGAGGCGTTTTGGTCGAGTGCGCTCGACATTATGAATTGACTCCATCATGTAATCAGGATACATGTTTTTCCCCTTTATTAGTCAACTTTTATTTCGCGTTTGTAATATTTCTCAGAGAGTATATCTCTCGGCATCGCTTTCATCTCTTCTATCTCGGTATCGAATTTGCCCTTTTCGATTTCCTCGATACGAATATCGACTTCGTGGCTTTTCGGCGCAAGATAGCGAGCATATAGCCTTCTGGCGAGAATCGCGGCGTTGTATTGGACGATTTCCGCGGGGCATCTAAGAGCGCAAAGCCCGCAACGAATGCAGTCGAAGGACAAATCCGCCGCCCGCGCGATGTCTCCCCTTTTGAGCGCTTGAACATAGTCCATGACCTTTATGTCCTGTGGACAGGCTTTTGTGCAGGTGTTGCAGGCCACGCAACGGAAAACTGTGGGGAAGAGTTCTTTGAATGTGTTCTCATTGGCCTCGAGTTCCGCGATGTTGTAAATCGGCTTCTCTGCCGGGACGCTGGGGATCTGCGCTATAGCCATGCCGTCGGTAACTACGGTCTGGCATGCGAGTCCTCCCTTCAGCTTGTAATCCCCCTTTTCGCGGTAAACTGTCGCACAGGCTCCACAGAAACCCTCTCTGCAACCGACACCGCGTTTCACTTGGAAACCTGCGTATTCAATCGCCATAAGTATGGTCGAACCTTCGGGAACCTCGTAGGCCTCGCCCATGATGTAAACTGTCAGCATCTTTCTTTCAAATTCCATTTACTGCCTCCATTTATTATTTAAGGAGTCCTTTTTTCCTTAACAGCGGTCTCGGATCGGTATAATTCTGATCGAAACCGCATACCTCTTCGCCAAGCCCGAGGGCGATGGCCATCAACTGAGTGAAATACAAAACCGGCATAGGTTCGAAATCGATGTATTTTTCCGCGATGTCTTTCTGCCGATCATCGAGATTGAAGGCGCAAAGGGGGCATGAGGTGATTATCGCCTCCGCGCCATGATTTTTCGCGTTTTTAATTATCTCGTATGCCAATTTCACGACTATTTCGATGTTGTTAACCGTATGATAGCTTCCGCAACAGAGGCTATGCGCTTGCCAATCTATTGGTTCTGAGCCGATAGCTTCGGTGAATCGCTCCATAATCGTCGGATTCTCCGGGGTGTCGATGCCGATATCTTTCGGGCGGGTTAGCATACAGCCGTAGTAGGACGCGACTTTCAAGCCTTTCAGGGGATTGGTTATCTTTTCGGTTATCTTTTCGAAACCCATCTCATCGAGAATCTGAAGCAGGTGAACGACCTCGGTGGTGCCGCCGTAATCCCCCGCTTCGAGATACATGATATTGTTGATAGATTCGAGATCCTCGGGATTCTCGCGCATACGGAAATTGCTCCGCTGAAGAGTGTTGAAACACATGGAACAGAGGGTTAGCAGGCGTGAATCCTCGATTTCTCCACGTTTGCACATCTGTTCGACGCGGAGCATGTTGCGAACCGGTGCAATATGTCGCATAAGATCGTCGCTGGTGAGGGATGCCACAACTCCGCAACAGACCCAGTCCGGAATTTCGACCATCTCGATACCCAGAGCTTTCGCAGAGGCTATCGCCGAATTTTCGAGGTTTTTCGCAGAGGTTTTAAGAGTGCATCCGGGATAATATGGTATTCTTTTCATTGTTATCATCCCCCCTTAGCCGGTCAGCTTTCTGCACGCACTAACAAGAGCAATTGTTGGCATTCTATCGACCTCTTCTTTCGGCAATTTGCTTATATCTATGGCGTCGATCGCCTCGCGAAGCCTTATTTGGCGAAGTGCCTCCGCGACTTTTGAGACATCCAGTTTGCGTGGGCATCGAACCGTGCAGGTGAAACATGACGCACAAATCCACATGGTGCGGGAGTGAAGGACTTCCTCCTGACCAAGCATCACCTTGCGCATTATCTGGGAGGGCGTAATGTCCATCTCCTCGACGAAGGGGCATCCGCCTGAGCAGGTTCCGCACTGCTCGCAGACCGTGATAGCCTCGCCGCTTATCTCTTCGACCTGCCGAAGAAACTCGACACCCCTATCGGTAAGTTTTATTTTTTTAATTCTATCGTCCATTATTTCTCCAATGGGTTTAGTTCCGCACGTTTTCCCGGGTCGATATTGGGAAGTTTTTTCATCTGCTCGGAGATGGAGTTCAACGTATTGACGAATTTGGGCAGATTGCTCGCGGTGAAATCATCGAAGATAATGCGGTCGGTCTCGATGCCTTTATCCGCAAGGATTTGCTTGGCCTGCTCGATATATTTTTTCGCGAAATCGTGCGCCCATTCGAATTTGTTGCCCTTTTCGGGGCAATCGCCGATAAGAACTATATCCGCGCCCTTTGCAAAGGCGAAAGCGACCAGATTCGGCGTAACTCTGCATGACGAGGGCACCATCAGCACGCGGTTGTCGTTGGCATACTTCATCTTGCGAACACCGGCGGCGTCCGCCACGCGATAGGTGCAATTAGAATCGCCAAATACGAGAGCTCGCTTTTCACCGGGCTTTTTACCGGCCAGAGCGGCTTCTACAGCGGAATAGAGTTGTATATTCGTAAATCCGTTCAGGTCGATGGCTTCCTCCGAACAAGCTCCGAGACAGGCTCCGCAACCCACACAGAGAGTTTCCTTGATTTCCGCTTTGCCGTCCGAGTTTTCAGCAATGGCATTCACAGGGCAGACTTCGTAGCATTCTCCGCAGGCTGTGCATTTGTCGTCGTGGACGAAAGCGAGCATTGGATCGACCGCGAACTCGCCCTTGGCTAAGGTCGCAATTACCCTTCCGGCGGCGGCGCTTCCCTGTGCAACCGTGTCGGGTATGTCTTTCGGCCCCTGAACAGTGCCTGCGAGGAAAACACCCTCGACCAAAGTATCGACAGGCCTATATTTCGGGTGTGCCTCTTTGAGGAAACCATCGTCGCTGACCGCGAGTTTGAGTTGCTCCGCGATTTTTTCGGTGCTTTTCGATGGTGTAAGCCCTGCGGCGAGAACAACAAGATCAAATTCCGCCTCTATAATGTCGCGAGAAAGAGTATCCTCGACCAAAACGGTAACCATCTTGGTTTTGGGGTCTTCTTTGAATTCTGCGGGTTTGCCGCGGATGAATTTTATTCCCATCTTTTGGGCGCGTTTATAATACTCTTCGAAACCCTTACCGAAAGCCCGCAAGTCTGTGTAGAATATGTAGATATCCGTTTCGGGACGGGCTTGTTTAAGGAGAGATGCGAGTTTGGTAGAATACATGCAACAAACGCGGGAACAGTATTCGCGCCCAACCTGCTCGTCGCGGGAACCGACACACTGAATGAATGCTACACGCTTGCCAACATCGCGAGGCGGGTTCTTTTCGTTGATATGATCGACGATACGCTCCATCTCGAGACCGTTGACTACGTTTTCAAACTCACCATAGCCAAATACCGGTTTCTCGCGGGCATCGAAAATATCGTATCCTGTGGCGACAACCACGGCATCGACGGCCACGTTAGAATATTCCGGTTCTTGATCGAAAACCATCGCTTTCTGAGGGCAGACATCGAAGCAGGCGGTGCAACCCTCGGAGTCATGTAGGCATATCTCTTTGTCGATTATATACTTATACGGAATCGCATGGGGTGCGGGGATGAAAATCGCTTTGCGCTTAACTACCCCCTGCTCCCAATGATTGGGCGCGGAAACGGGGCAGGCCTCCTCACATTGCGCACATCCGATACATTCGTCCATGTTGATTTCCGGTGAGATATAACGCGGTTTGTGTTTGATTTTCGCCTCGAAATGCAGGCGGTGGCCTTTGATGCTTTCGATTTCACCATCGACAATTAGATTGATCCGTTTATGTCCTTGAACTTCAGCCATTTTCGGCGACAGAATACATGATGCGCAATCTTCCGTGGGAAAGGTTTTGGTGAGTATCGTCATATTCCCGCCGATAGTCGGTTGTTTTTCGACGAGGGTTACGTTTTTGCCGGAATCAGCCAAGTCGAGTGCAGTCTGAATGCCCGCTATTCCCCCGCCGATAACGAGGACGTCGTCGCCAAGCTTCATCATTTTTTCTTCGAGAGGCACGTTATGGCGAACTTTGCCGACAGAGGCGTCCAGAAGGTCGGTGGCTTTAATTGTGGCCGCTTCGGGATTGTCTTTGTGCGCCCATGAGCAATGTTCGCGGAAGTTTGCGATTTCCAGCATGTAGGGATTCAGACCCGCTCTGGAAAGTGCACCGCGGAAGGTCTTCTCGTGGAACTGCGGCGAACATGATGCGATGACGACCCTATCGAGACCGAATGCCCCGATATCGTCGATGATGACCTTCTGACCTGCGCCCGAACAAAGGTGGGACTCTTGTCTAACCACCGCGATTTCGTCGCCGCCCTCGATATGTTTCTGAATCGCTTCGAGATCGACAGTATTGGAGATATTACCTCCGCATTGGCATAAATAAACTCCGATTTTCATAGGATATCCATTGAGTTATGATTTGAGTGTTTAGTCGATTCGATATTTCTCGACGCCTTCTTTGTATATGTCGTTGCCCCGTGTGTCGTTAGCGACAATGCAGGGGAATTTCTCGACCTTCATCTCGCGGATTGCCTCTGCGCCGAGGTCTTCGTAGGCGATAATTTTCGATTCTTTAATCGAATCTGCGATAACGACCGCCGCGCCTCCAATCGCCGCGAAATAGACCGCTTTATTTTTTATCATCGAGTCGATAACCTCTGGACTGCGAGGGCCTTTGCCTATCATTCCCTTCATCCCAGCTTCCATAAGAGCAGGAGCATAGGGGTCCATTCGGTAGCTCGTGGTCGGCCCCGCAGAGCCGATAGGTCTTCCCGGGGGAGCCGGCGCCGGGCCGACATAATAGATTACAGCGCCCACGATATCGAAGGGAAGCTCTTTGCCCTGTTCGATAAGTTCGACGAGGCGCTTATGTGCGGCGTCCCGAGCGGTATAGATTATACCGGAGATCATCACCTTGTCGCCGGTTTTCAGTTTTTCCAGGTCTTCGCTTTTCAAAGGGGTCTGCAGAGAGATTTCTTCTGCCATTTCACTCCTTATTATATAGTCGCGGATTTGTGTCGCGCGGCGTGACATTGGATGTTAACTGCTACCGGCATCGACGCTATATGGCAGGGTCTGGTGAGGATTTTCACTCCGATTGCGGTTGTTCTACCGCCCAAACCCTGCGGGCCAATTCCGAGCTTGTTGATTCTTTCGAGAAGTTCCGCTTCGACCTTCGCCCATTTCGGCTCGGGATGAGTGTCGTCGAGGTCTCTCAACAGCGCCCTTTTTGCCAAAAGAGCTGATTGTTCGAAATTTCCCCCCAGTCCTACACCGACAACTATCGGCGGACATGGATTTCCGCCCGCCCTGCGCACCCTATCGACCACGAAATCTATTACTCCTGTTAGACCATCGGCGGCTTTCATCATGCGGACTTCGCTCATGTTTTCCGAACCGCCGCCTTTGGGTGCGATGGTCAGTTTGAGCTTATCGCCGGGGACTATGTCTGTGTAGATTATTGCCGGAGTGTTGTCTTTTGTATTGACCCGGTCGATTATGGGGTCATCGACCATGGACTTGCGCAGATAGCCGTCCTTGTATCCCTGGCGGACACCCTCATTGATCGCCTCGACGAAATCGCCGCCGGCGATGTGGACATCCTGCCCTATCTCTGCGAATACAACGGCAATTCCAGTATCCTGGCAGGAAGGCATTTTCAACTTAGCGGCAAGTTCGTAATTCTCGATGGTTATTTTTAAGACTTCTTTTGCGGTGGGGGACTCTTCTTTTTGGTAAAAATCGCGGAGGGTTTTCACTACGTCGTCGCCGATGTAGAAATTCGCGGTCATGCATAAATCGCGAACCACCGGGATAATTTCATCGATATGGATTTCTCTCATTTCTGCCCTTCGATTGAATCCATCAGATATTCAACTTCGTTCTAATTAAGTCTGCCATTTGCGACGGTTCATCCGCCACACAGACACCCGCCTTGGCGAAAGCGCGTATTTTCTCCTCAGCAGTTCCTGAACCGCTGGATATTATGGCGCCGGCATGTCCCATACGTTTTCCGGGGGGCGCGGTTCTTCCCGCGATGAAGGCGACGACCGGTTTAGTCATTTTCTCCGCGATGAATCTCGCGGCTTTTTCTTCGGCATCTCCGCCAATTTCTCCAATCAGTGCGACTGCTTCGGTTTCCGGGTCGGCCTCGAACATTTCCAGAAGTTCGAGATAATGCAGGCCTACGATCGGGTCTCCCCCAATTCCGATACAAGTCGATTGTCCAAGACCACCGCGAGTAAGAGCATCGACAATTTCGTAAGTCAATGTGCCGCTACGCGATATTAACCCCACCGAACCGGTCTTAAATATATTCCCCGGCAAAATTCCCACTTTCGCCTTGCCCGGCGAAATTAGCCCTGGAGAGTTCGGCCCGATAAGCTTCGCGCCCTTTTCATCGAGGAATTTTACCGCTTTCATCACATCGAGTGTCGGAACGCCCTCCGAAACAGCGACTACCAGCTTGATTCCGGCGTCGGCGGCTTCGCACATGGCGTCCATTGCAAAATTTGCGGGGACAAAGATTATAGAGACATCCACGCCGGTTTCTGCGACGGCCTTATGGCAGGAGTCGAAAACTGGGATTCCCTCGGTAACTTGACCGCCTTTGCCGGGGGTTACACCGCCGACAACTTTTGTGCCGTAATCCGCCATCTGGGCGGCGTGGAAAGCACCGTCCCTGCCGGTTATTCCCTGAACAATAACCCTCGATTTTCCATCTATAAGAATGCTCATTATTCGCTCCTATTTCGCCAGTTCGATGGCTTTGCGTGCGGCTTCGCCCATTGATTCTGCGGTGATGAGGTTCTTTTGGGATAAAATTGACAGACCCTCTTCGGCGTTTGTGCCGGAAAGCCTCACAACAACAGGCAAATCTACATTCAGCATATCGAGGGCTTTCGAAAGTCCACGGGCAACATCGTCGCATCGGGTGATGCCGCCGAAGATGTTGATCATCACGACCTTGACGTTGTCGTCGGAAAGCAGGATGTTCATCGCCTCGATAACCTTCTCTGGATTCGAGCTTCCGCCGATGTCGAGGAAATTCGCGGGGCTTCCGCCGTAGAGTTTGATAATGTCCATCGTTGCCATTGCCAAACCCGCACCATTTACCATGCACCCAATTTCGCCGTCGAGTTTGATATAGCTAAGACCCATTTCCTTCGCAGAAATTTCTTTGGCCTCATCGGGAGAAACCTCGCGCATAGCCTCGATTTGCGGATGGCGGTAAAGTGCGTTGTCGTCGAAATTCATCTTGGCGTCGAGGGCTATGAGTTCGTCCTCGGGTGTTAGGACGAGAGGGTTGATTTCGGTGAGGGACGAATCGAGTTCGATATAGCATCTATACAGCTTTTGGAAAATCGAAGCCGCTTTTCGTGCCAGTTTGACATCGCCGAGAAGTTCCATCGCAACATTCCGCGCTTGAAAATCCATAAGACCGTAACGTGGGTCGATTGGAAGCTTGATAATTTTCTCTGGCGCTTCTTTCGCGACCACCTCGATTTCGACTCCCCCTTCCGCGCTGGCCATCATCATGACGGATTTTGTGTTGCGATCGGTTGTGAAACCGACGTAGAATTCCGATACTATTTCGAGGGCCTCGTAAACGAGGACTTTTTCGACCGTGAGGCCTTTGATTTCCATTCCGAGGATTGCATTCGCGTGCTTTTCGGCATCTTCGAGAGTTCTGGCGAGTTTCACCCCACCGGCTTTGCCCCTTCCGCCGACAAGCACTTGTGCTTTGATAGCCGCCATTCCGGAGGTGGATTTATAGATTTTGACTACTTCCTCGACTGTTCGGCAGACATCGTTGCCCGGAATCGGTATTCCATATTCGGCGAAAATCTCCTTCGCCTGATATTCATGAATTTTCATTCTTCCCCTGAGCTTTGAAACTCTCTGTCGATAAGGTTTTCGAGCCTGCAAATATTAAAAGATATATGAAATAAGCAACATAACTTAAGAATAAAAAGAGCCGACCTTCGCTTGTCAAGCGATATTTAGGTCGGCGTAAATATTACTACGTTATAATTTAGTTAGTTAACTGAAATGAGCGGAGTTGTATATTACAGCTACTCCCGTTTGGTTTCTATCTTATATATGCAGTTTTCGCAACCTTAGTGTGGCCGTCTATAGACGATTTTATGAAATAAAGACCCGATCCGACATCCGAGCGAGGCTCCCATAGTGCTTTACCATAGGCATTTGCGGAAATCGAAGCTATTGTTCTGCCCTGAATATCGTATATGACGATTTCGGCATAGGGGGTTGTGTTTATCGAGACAGCGCTATTGAATGGGTTCGGATAGCTTGAGATAGTGTGCTCATCTGGTTTCTGACGATTGTTATCTGAAATACGTGTTATAACATCACCGCCGAATTTCATGATCCAGAAATCATTGGAACCATCCATATATGTAACTCCCGCGGCCACAACTCCGGTATCGGGCAACTGGATTGCCGAATAGGCTATATCGGTGCCCAAAGTGCCGTAACGTCTCGCCCAGAGAGAATCACCGGATTCGTCCAAAGCGAGGATTAAGAAGTCGATGTCGCTATAAACCTCGGAACTTCCAGCAATAAGGTATCCCCCACCCTGAAGGGGAGCGACAGAATTCGCGGAATAGTGGCTTAATGCGGTGTAGTTTGCCGCCCAAACCGAATCGCCGGAGGTGTTGACCTTGCGAAGATGAATCCCCGAAAAAATCGGAATGCCGTAGGAATAGGAATTGCCGGCGAAGAGGAAATCGCCGGTTGGAGATTCTATTATCGAGTTGCCAACGTCGTTGAAATTGCCTCCGTAATTTCTCGCCCAGAGTGAATCACCAGCGCTGTCAAGGCGTATGAGATAGAAATCCTGTCTTCCAATAGGGCCGTCATTTGTGTATCCGACAGCGGCATACCCACCGGAGGAAACACTTGTTACGCCTTTGAGAATCGTGTTATTTGAGAATGATCTTGTCCACTGAAGATTGCCGTCGATGTCCGTTTTAACGAAAAATGCCTTTTCTTCGCCGATGTTTCCAGTGTAACCCCCGATTATATAGCCACCATCAGGTGTTTGTGCGAGTGAATGGCCGGCATCGTGGTTCGAAGTGCCATAAGTTGCCGTCCAAAGTGTGTCGCCGGCGTCATCGATTTTCATTAGTAGAAGGTCGAAATCGCCTGAAGCCGGGTTTTGGGACTCTCCAGCGATAACATAGTTCGATTCGGAATCTATAATGACGGCATAGGCGAAATCATCATCGCCGATGCTGATCAACCTACTCCAAAGTGCTGAACCGCCCGGAACTGTTCTGATGATATAAATATCGCTTTTATGTGAATCTGAAAATCTGCTGTGTCCAACCGCAATACAACCCAAATCGCCTGTTGGGGCGACATCGAAGGCAACCTGCTCGCCTGTTCCGCCCCAGTTTCTGGCCCATCCGCCGTAGATTCCGGAGTATATACTTAATTTCGCACTACTGCTTTCTCCAGCGTCATATACTGCGCTTATGGCGTAACCGTAATACGTCAACTCCTCGACATCAGAATCGATAAACTCTTGTGAAGTTGAAGTTCCAATAAACGAGTATTCTGAATATATTGTCTTACGATAAATATTATAACGCATGACAGGTTCGGTTATGTAAAGCGGTTCTTCCCAGCTCAGCTCGATCGAACCAGTGGTTTTGGGCCTGCCGGATAAGCCATAAGGCGGCCTACGAGTTATAACTTTCGGTTTAATATTGCATGCTTGATGACCTACCATGTTAAATCCCGAGGGCATTCCGCTTGGAAGGAAATACCAGCCGTTTTCATAACCACCCCAACCCATATTCAAATGATATTCGCCGCTCGATATCCAACCATCGGCGATAATCGCGTGGCCGCCAACTCCCGTTCCCCAAATTCCCAATTCGACCGGTTTTGCGATTTTTATATCGTTCTTTAAAATGTTGTAGAATTGCGAGTTCATTACGGAAACACCGCGCGCTGAGTCGTAATCGAATTTTTCGAGAAGTGCATCGGGAACATTACGCGTATCTGAAGCTGATCCATCTGAGCTGAACTGCATCTCGCAAGCAACGGCGCATGCATAGGATATCTTAGCCTTCATATCGTTTGTTGGGGCAAAGCCGGCACCGTAATAATCGATAGTGTCGATGGTAGCGGCGGGGGCGTCTATCCAAATTCGCGGCGTGGTAGCTTCGGAATAATAACTATCGCTTGAATTGAATGTTACACGTGGCGGCCATTTCCAATAATCGACAATCATACCCATCGCAGTGGCAACACAGCCAACCACAGATCTTTCGCCGGAGCCGGGGTCCATCGGACAGTAAGTATTATAAGGAGAGCCTTGATTCCATTGCGATTCAACCCAAGGACCGTAGCTTTCTGCTGTTGCAAGGCCACGCAGAAAATCCTCATCACCGGAGGTGTATAAGCTCCAAAGAGTTCGGTTTTCGTCGAGTATTTTAATATCTGTCTGCGTGATTGCGGCTTTGCGGAGTTCGAGGTCGTGGCGAAGAATTGTCGGCATTAAGTTGTGCGGCGTATCGTCCCACCTGAACACGTCAGTGAAAGAATAAGCGATAACAGGGCGAATATTTCTGTCGGCAGACATCGCGATATAGCCGTTGGGCAATAACATCGCGATATAGCCGATATGCTGTCCGTTTTGAGTATTCAGAGGCTCAATCGAGAGAATTTCAAGCTGGAAATCTTCATCCCACGGGTGGATTTCAAGCTCTGCTCGTGCGAAATCTCTTTTCGCTGAGATATGGTTATGGGCAACAAGATATGCTTCCTCGATGGGAACAAAATCCGCGAATATGTTGGTTGCAAACAATATGAGGATAATTGAAAAAAGGAGTTTCTTCATAATTTCTCCAGAGGATGAGTTTTAATCAAATCGTTAAATAATAGTTATACCACAGATAAAAAGCAAGCTTTTCGACACTATTTTGGTATTTTCTTACGAAGATTGCTTTGACTAAGGTAAATCCGAGCGTTTCCGGATAATCCATTCCGCACAAAGCGCTAAGGTGAAGATAAGCAGGAGAATCGGATGGTCCCAGAGATTACGCTCTCTCTCTTCTCGCCTTAAAAGCGGTTTGAGACGGATTTTTTCTGGTAGCGATTCGATATCGCTCGAACGGAAATAGGCTCCGCCTGTTATCTCCGAAATGTTTCGCAATGCAATCTCGTCAAGGCGGACATTTTCCATTTCGAGAGAATAAGGTTCGACAATAAAACTCGCTCCCGCCCTCGCTATAAGCTGTTCAGCCAACTCCGCAGAGGCAGACATTCTCCAATTGCCGACACCAATCGAGGGTAATTTTGAAGTGTAAAGACCGCCATCTCGCTCTTCGAGGACGATTCTAACAGTGTCTGCGGCAATTGAAGAATCTGTTTCGGAATTTACAATTATAGCGCTAACCTCAGCGCCTCCTAGCGGCTGATTCGATTCATCGCGAAGTCGAGCCGAAATTATCACATCTTCGCCGCTTCTATACACAGGCATGTCGGTTTCGATTGCGAAAGCCTCCCCCTGTCCCGCGGCGAGAAGCCATGCATTCGCGCCGGAGATTAGGGCTGTGTATGTTTTGTTATCGCCTCCGAAACCTATTGGAATAAAAGCCCATCGCCAGAAATCTGCACCGTTGAACATAATAACGCGGCCGGAACCAACCTCTCGGATTGCTACAATAGAAACCTCCGGTAACCGTGGGTGGGAGAGCAGGGAAATCGAACCGGAAACATTGCCGGTAAGCATCGCAAAAGCACTCAAAGGCGGAAGTTTCGAGTAGGATTCCGCCGGTTGAGCGATGTTTTCCGAAAGGCGTGTTACAGGATGAATAAGTCCCTGAACAGTGAGTTCCGGAACGAATCTGTCCCGCGTCCAAACATGTGAGCCGGATGAATAGATGAAGGGGAAAATTTTCGGCCAGGTTTCGCTTCGTCCGAGATTGACATCGCCGAGGAACTGTAAGGCCAGCCCTCCCCCGCTCTGAACATACTCGAGTAGAGCGGGGTCGATGTTATTAGCGGATACTTCCTTTATGCAGTCGATAGCATATATAGCATCATATTCTTGCATCTCAGCAATATTATTCGGCACTCGAACAGCCCCTGCGGGAGATGATTTGCCGAAGAATGCCGTTAGAACTTCGAGGTCAGGGTCCGTGCGAAGTGCACGGAGAAGGAAGGTCATCTCCCAGTTTGGCCGCGCGCCGATTACGAGGATTTTCCTTTTGCTCGGAAGGACTTCGACACGGGAACTTCGAGAATTATTTGTGCTCGTAAGCTCATCTTCGAGGCTCGGAACAAAGGCTCTATAGGTTATAAGCCCTTCCTTTTCTGGAAGGACATCGAAGGTAACATCCACCATTTCGCCTCTGTCTGGGAGGCGGATTCTCTTTTCATCGACTTTTAATCCGTCAGCGAGTAGCTGGACAGTGGTCTCGGTGCCGCCATAACCGTTCGCACTAACCCCGACAATAATTGGGAATTCGCGATCGACGTAGGCTACTTTTTGCGCCGTAAGCCGACGCAGAACAATATCTTTCGGCGGTGTTGGATCACCGACACCAATAGAATAGATTGGGACATCCAGCCTATATGCCACGCTGATGGGATCGTTGCCATAGTTCGCCTGGCCGTCGGAGACGAGGATTATCGCGCCCAAAGGTTCGCCATGGGCATATTTTTCCCGAAGTGAGATTAGCGCTTCTCCTGTGGCTGTGCGCTCGCCATCGAGAGAAAGTTTTCCCGGAAAATCGATAAGTGTATCTGAGAAGGCAAAGAAATCCACCGGATGCTCGGATTCAATGCGGTCGAAAACCTTCGAGTTGAGTAGTTCAGCGACAATCAGGCTTCTATCGCCAGATAAATCGCTGAGAGACATGCTTTTCGAGTTATCCCACAGCACCGCGACATGGGGATAAACATCGCGGGATTTCGCCCATCTGATGACCGGCTCGATAATCATAAGAAGAATGGCGATGAATGCGATGAACCTCAAAGCTATTAGAAAGGCTTTTCGCAGTGGGGGAAGCGGCGGATTTATAATCCGGTAAGAAAGATATGTGAAAATACCAGCCGCGAACGCGGCGAGACCCCATGTCAGGAGCGAATGGGTTGCGGTTATGTTTATTGAATCTGCATTGAACACTTTTTAAGCCCGTCTTTTGCGGTTTGTCCGTTTCCGTTTGGGTTGATCGACATGCGATTTGAATAAAATGATAATAAAAAAGGGTTTTGCAACCCTTTTTAATCGAAAGCTCTGAAAGCGTAATCTACATCGCGGCGCGCTGGCCGAGAATTGCCCTTTCGAGCCAGACATGCTTATGGTTTGTTGCGTATTTATCCGGGCGTATTTTGCCGGCGATATGTGCCATTAGGACTATAGGTGTATAAAGGAGGATTTTGATGTCGCCGAAGATTGTCCGCGATTCGTAGTAGCGAAGCTCGACCTCGATCTTCTCTGAGACAACGACTCCTTCACGGAAAACAAGCTGACTTATCCCAAATAGCCCCGGTGTGAAGTTAAGAATATCGCGCTGGCGAGATGTATAGGCCTCGACAATCGGCGGACGTTCCGGTCTTGGGCCGATGAAGGTCATGTCGCCCTTAACAATGTTCCAAAATTGGGGGATTTCGTCGATACAGGTGGAGCGGATTATGCGGCAGATTGGCGAAAAGCGGGGGTCGTTGACCTGCGTGTGCATCGGCCAATTGCCGTTTGCCCCCTTTTTCATGGTCCTGAGCTTATAGAGCTTAAATACACGTCCGTTTCTCCCGACCCTTTTTTGCCGAAGAAGCAGTGGTCCCGGAGAGTCAAGAATAACGATAATCGAAGCCACGATAAATAGCGGCATCGACACGATCAGCAGAATCAGGGCTGTGATTATCTCAAAAAATCTTCTTACTACGTGTTTCATCATTCCCTTCAGGCGGCGGCGAAACCATTGGGATAAAATCGTTCCTTCAGACGAAATGTCAAGGGAAAATCGAATTTCGTCGAGATTTGGTTTCTATTGTTTTCAATTTTCGCGAGCGTCGCTTTCTTTCGGTAGGATTTCGATAATCCTATATCGAAATTTATCGGCGCCCTTTCCACGCCCGATGAGATATGCAAAGGTTATGCCAATGCCGAATCCAACAAATGCAAACAGCACAGCCATGCCCTCTGCGAGGAATAATCGCCCCAAAAAATAAGCCGCGGTCATTAGTAAAAGTGGAAGGATGAAGACGACTGCTCCGGCTGTAAGATAGTCCCTTCCTGACAATTCGATTCTAACTAAATCTCCGTTTTGTGCAGAGAGGTTATTCTTAATAGTTATCTCCCAATCTTTGCCGGAAAAGAGAGCGCAACCCTCTTTCATGGAGCAGGATTTGCACCCTTCGGTTGATAAAACCTTAACACGAAGCAAATCTCCTTTGTTGTCGATAACTTCAGCAATTTCTGTCAGCGCTGTAATTTCAGTCTCCCAAGATTAGACTGTCCATCGGATTTCGTCGAAATCATCGCCGGGGATTTCTGTTTGAAGATAACCGCTATTAGGGAATCTTTCGACAACTTTCTCTCCTCTGAAAAGATAGGCGAAGAATTCGCGGTTCGTGCCCGGCTCGGCTTTTATAGATTTGAAGGGGATTGCCATTTCGACAACATCATCAGCGGCGAACCTGACGCCTCCGTCGATACTTCTCCAATTTGCATGTTCTTCGCTGAACTCCTGCAGAATCGACATAGGCCCTTCGAGAGCGGGAATAATTACCATCCTAAACCGGTTTTTTCCGGGGAATTCCAATGCTATCGATTCGGTTTTGATGAGAAGATTTCGTGCCGGTTTGGTTGTATCTATCCTTATATATAGGTTCTCCCTATCGAAACCGAAATAGAGTCTAAGAATTTCGCGGCCCTCGACGGAGCCGTGCATTGCACCGGAAAATCCCGAAGGCTCATAGAGGCCGGCCACTGCCCATTCATAATAATCGGTGCTTCTGCCGTCGAGTTGTGGGGTGAAAAGCTCCAGTGGCGGCCGAATAGCTTTCCGAACCGGTGTTCCCGAATAAATCGGTTCGTCCAAAGAGACCGGCACAGGAAGGCCGAGATTCTCATAAACGGCTCTCAACCGTGATCGGAAAAGAATGTCGAAATCCTCGATATTCGGGGTGAAATTCGTATCGCCAAACCACCAAAACCAATCAGAACCTTCGGCGATAAGAAGCTCGTCATAAGCCGCTTTCACGGCGGAATCGTCGATAAGGCTTACTGTTCCGGAATATGCATTATGAGCACGAATCAGCTCCTCCCAAGCACGGTTTTTTTCCGGCGCGCCAATCCAAGTTTGAAAATCGCCGTTAATCCAGCTTCCGGCGGCGAGACGCTCGAGAACACGAGTGTCCGGGTGTTTTTCGAGATACCCTCCGAAGGTTATCGGCTCGATAAAACCTGCATTCTTCAGTCTTTCGAAGAGCAATCCGAGGAACTGTCTGCCGTTTTCGGGAAAATACTCCCAGGCATTCTCGCCATCAAGAATTATGGGCACAACAAAGGGGCAATCGCCGTGAAGGCCGTTTTTGATTCGTTCCAGATTGCCAAGAAAGTCCGCCACAGAGTTTTCAGGATTTGAGGTGGAATAATCGAAGCCAATTTTATCGGACAGACGATGATCTCGGAAAAAGATATCGATGCGTTTGCCCTTCCGAATAAGCTGATATGGCTGATAGAGCGTCGCAGTGCAGAAACGTGCTAATTCTCCCGATGTCGAAAGTTGAAGGGATTTGTGCAAAATCGCCTCATCGGTTGCAATCCATTTCAAATCGGTGCCTTTTAGGAGCGGTAGAATATCTTCGGAAACACTTCCTTCGCTGGGCCACATTCCGCTTGGTTTCCTTCCGAAACACTCCTCGAAGCGCTGAAGACCACGTTGTATTTGATTCACCGCGTCCTCGAAAGCACGGAAGCTTTCTTTCGGAAGAGGGGTCGAGGGGTCGGCGTCTGTGGCCGCGTTCGTGCGGCAGAGAAGTGGCAAAATGGGATGATAGTATGGTGAGCAGGACAATTCAATGGCTCCTTCATCCCATAGCCTTTTGTATAGCGGGATAATTCCCCCAATCCATTCGCGGCCGATTTCGAGAATTCGCGCACGGTCTTCTTCGGTGAAGTTTCTATCTTTGAGAACATAACCGCGAACTTCGGGGTTCTCGCGAAGCCTTTCGCCAAACCATGCGAGGTTGTGCAGAACCGTTAAGTCGAAAATTTCCTGATCGGAAAAAAGAGATGCCGTGCGTGTAAAGTCTATTAATGAATCCTTTCCGCGCTTAGAAAGCAATTCTCTATATCGCGGATGGCGATTTATCATATTAGGTTCGTTGGCGGCGAAGAAGTTTGATACGATGAATATTTTATCTTCGTTAGACAATTCTTTTATAGGGGTCTCGCAAAGCCGAAGATACCTGTCTGAGAGCTTTCCATCGGCATACCCCTGTATCTGGTCAAGAAGGCACGGAACCAAATTGAATGTGCATGGAAACCCTTTCTCCGCGCACAAAAGCGGAATATCGGCATAGTCTTTATAAGCGTGAAGGCGTGTCCATGGAAGAATACAATTATTAGAGTTCGGTTCGTTATAAACAGGCTGGTGCATGTGCCATAGAAAGGCTATATATAGAGGATTGTCGCTCATCGTTCTCCTAATTTAATTATGTGAACAGCAATTTTATAATTTAAAGACGAAACTTAATCGAAGCAACCCATATCTTGGAGATTTCTTCACACAACAAAAAAAGGGACGCCCCAAGGCGTCCGAAAATTTGTTTCAAACCACAAATGGAAGTTATTTCATGTAGATGACCGGACTCACAAGACCTATGTCCGGCATTCGAATGTAGTAAACCCCGGAAGGCAGAGCAACATCCGGAGTCCAAATATATTCGCGAAGGGATGCCGCGGCGACAATTCCACCGGCATTTCCAAATTCGCCAAGGCTCGCCACACGACGACCCGCAATGTCATATATCTCGACACTCTCATCTCTACGTTCTCCGCTCTTCACTTTTATCCGGCAAGCTGAATTGAAGGGTGTTGGGGCAATTTCTATCGCGAATTTGGAAGGAATATTTTCTTCGACGATAGAACATGGCTCCAATACGGCGTTGTAGCTGTAGTTTCGTCTCGTAGAGAAAGAGCCCCCGGGAACTGCCGCGAGGCCTACCATTTCAGCCTCGTGGGCGAAGGGAACTGTAACATTTCCGACAGCGAATTCTCCAATCGAAATGGGATACACCGCGATTGAATCGCCGCTTTTCCAAATCGCGCGAACAGCCCAATCGATGCCGTCGGCGCCGTCGAAGGATATCGCCAAATCGACAGGTGAAGAGCCAAAATTTGAAAATAGAATGAAACTCATTCCAAATCCATAAGGTTGTGGCGAAGGTCCTCCGGAAGCAGGATAGGAAGTATGTGTTCTGACGACACTCATATCGCTGAGTGCGGGGCCGTCGGGGAAGAAACCGCAATCGCGCGAACCCACGAATAGAGCTTTTGCCGCAAAATCTGCCATATCTTCGAGCAGAGTGATGGAGTTTTTCGCACAAATCGCATTCACCGCCTGTTCGTTGGGAATGAATCGCATCGTATCCCAAACCGAGGCGAGGAAAGCGTCACCGTAAACCATGTTCCAGTAGATCGCATAAAGACCCATGCCATACATATGGTATCCGGAGCCATAGTTTATGGGTAATTCGGGGGAATTGAGCATGTAATCGATAAGCCATACATAGTCGTTGACCTGAGGATAAAGCCTTTCTTCCATCGAGACACTGGTCATTTCGGAAATCCAAGCCGCGCAACTGCCGTATAGCCCAAACTGGAAAGCGTGATGCAACTCGTGTGCGCAGGTTACTCTCATCGCGCCGGCAACCGGGCCATCAGGGTCGTCGTTCGGATATACACCGTCAAAATCATTTTCTATTTCGATATAGCTGGTTAAATCGTCCCAGGGCTGATCACCAGGGCCTCCTGGGTAGGTTAGACCATATGCTGAGATGTTTCTGAGGTAAACATCATAGCGGCCATCGCCGCCGAGAACACCATCGGAAGGGGGCGGCAAATAGCCCATACTATCGACAAAGACGCTCCAGCTATGCTCCATATATTCGCCGATTTTATATACATAGCCGATTGAATCGACTGCATCGAACCCGCTCAGGTTATAGTGAATTTTGAAATTGCCTTCGGGAGTGTTGTAATTGTAGGGCAATGAGGGGCGTGTAATGCGCTTCTGTGCGAGAAATTCGGAATCCATCCCACCAGCTTC
This sequence comes from uncultured bacterium, assembly GCA_964459995.1. Taxonomy (GTDB): domain Bacteria; phylum UBP14; class UBA6098; order UBA6098; family UBA6098; genus CAZSHG01. The sequence continues at coordinate 52,928 of CAYWOR010000004.1, forward strand.
GCCGCGAAGAGTTCTTAGAATGGAGATTGTGCCGCTTTTCTCCTCGGGAGTTCTTGCGAAAGATGTTGCTATGATTGCGATTAGGGCGATTAGTATTAATTTCTTCATAATCTTTCCATCGATATTTCAGTTATTTTAATAATATATGGAATAAATTTATTGTTTCAACGGTTATTGTTCGAACAGGTTGTATTCCATGTCTAAATCAAGGCGAGCGATACTTGCGTTTTCGCCATAATTGGTGAATTTTCGAAGAAGTCTCATTGTCCGGTAAAAACCAATCATCGGCTGAAGAGCTTCCTCGATGGGCTTTGTGAAATCGTCCCAATGGCTAATGAAGATTTTTTTCGCTCCAGTGCGTCGAATGTAGTTTTTGTATAGCCTTCGAGCATAACCTCTCGCTTTGAAAACAAGCCCTCCGACAGAGACAACAACGATATCGGCGGACAAATCGTTTTGTGTATCGAGGATTGGACCTCCGCTCATGATAATCGCTTTGCCTTTGGGGTGTTTTATCGAAAAGCTGAGAACACCGCCCTCACGGTATTTTGAGGCCTTTGCCGGTGGGGCGAAGGGTTCGGATACTTCTGTGCCGTCGCCGATAAATAGCCCTATCAAAATTGGCAAAGGGACATGCTTTGAACGAATTGCTTCTATCTCGAAATTGCCGATTTTGAATTTCGAGCCGCCCCCGATTATATGAATTTTGCTCTCCGGCACTCCACCACCGATTGCAATATTCGCCGTGGATTTGGTGCCGTAAACATCCGCACCGGTTTTAAGCGCTACCGCTGGAAGATCGAGGGTGTGATCGTAATGGGAGTGTGTTATGATTATCGCGTCGCTATCTTCGATTCTGAACTTATGAAGATACTTATCTATCGCGGCTTGATCGGGAGAAATTCTTCGAAACATAACTGGAAGGCCCATTGGCGAAGCGCATCGTGTGAAATGTGGGTCGAAAAGAATCTTCGACCCGCCATCGCGAAGAAGCATCGTGTTGGTTCCAAAATAGCTTATCGATGGGCTTTCAGATATTTGATTCCCGTTTTCCATGAAGTCATATTTTATGATTTTGAAGTGGAAAAGTCAACATAGACAAACCGATTCTGCGATATTTCACAGAATCTAATTATCGGCGTTGATTTTGAACTCGAATTTGGTTATTTTCAATGGCTTTGAAACAAAATATGAACGGTGTAATATGGCGATTCATAATCTCGATAAGTTCTTCAATCCCACAAGAATAGCACTGATTGGGGTTTCTAAGAATCCTCTTAGTGTAAGCGGTCAAGTTCTCAAGAATTTGGTTGGAAGCGGTTTTCAGGGGGTTGTATATCCAGTTAATCCCACTTGCGAGGCAGTTTTGGGAGTTCCCTGCGTGGCAAGTCTCGATGAAATCCCGAAAATACCGGATTTGGCGATAATCTGCACTGCCGCAGAAGAGGTTCCCGGTTATGTCCTTCAAGCTTGCCAAAAAGGGACACGAGCTATAATCATAATGTCTGCCGGCTTTGGTGAGATAGGCGAGGAAGGCAGAAAACTCGAACGCGAAATACTCGAAATAAAAAATCAATTTGCCGGCACACGAATAATCGGGCCGAATTGCCTCGGTTTGATCAATCCCGGAATAAAGCTAAACGCGAGTTTCGCCGGAGACATGCCGGAAAAAGGTCATATCGCCTTCATCTCCCAGTCCGGCGCTCTTTGCACATCCGTTCTCGACTGGGCAATTCAGGAGAAAATCGGATTCTCGAAATTCATTTCTATCGGAAATACCCTCGATGTCGATTTCGCAGACCTCATCGACTACCTCGGCGAGGACGAGGAAACAAAATCGATTATTCTATATGTCGAATCTATAAAGCACGCGCGATCTTTTATGACCGCCACGAGGGCTTTTGCGAGAAATATGCCCATTGTGGCTTATAAAGCGGGACGCTTCCCGAAATCCTCCGAGGTGGCGGCTTCACACACCGGGGCTATGGCTTCCGAGGACGCCATATACGATGCGGCTTTTAAGCGTAGTGGCATCGCGAGAGTTTTCGATATTGGCGAGATTTTCAATGTTGCGGAACTTATTGCGAGGGTTAAGCCGCCCAAAGGAAGGCGTTTGGCAATTGTAACCAACGCCGGCGGACCTGGGGTAATGGCCACCGACGCTCTAATCGCCGAAAACGGCGAGCTTGCAGAACTTTTACCCGAAACAATTGAAAAGCTCAATGAGAATCTCCCCCATTTTTGGTCGCACGGCAATCCTGTCGATATTCTTGGGGATGCTCGAACAAAAAGACTCGCGAAGGCTGTGCGAATTGTCGTTGAGGATAAAAATGTCGATGCTGTGCTTGTTATTCTGACTCCGCAGGCGATGACAAATCCGACATCGGCGGCAAAGGCAGTATCCGAAATTGCACAGGAGACATCCAAACCTATCCTCGCGGCATGGCTTGGAGGGAAAAGTATGTCGGAAGGAATCTCTATCTTCAACGAGAATAAAATCCCGGCATACACAACTCCAGAGGCCGCTATCAAAGCTTTCATGACATTAGTCGATTACGCTCGGAATCTCGAATCGCTTTACGAAACACCGGAAGATATTTCTGTCGAATTCCCGTTGGATAGAAAGAGTATCCGCGAGAAAATAGAAATGATTATTTCTTCTACAAAGGGAATACTCCCCGAAAACCTGTCAAAAGCTGTTTTAGAAAGCTATGGTATTCCAACAACCATGCCCCGAATCGCTGAGAATGCTGACAGGGCGGTCGAGATTGCCGAAGAAATCGGGTATCCGGTCGTTTTGAAAATTCATTCGCAAGATATCACTCATAAAACAGATGTCGGCGGTGTAGCGCTGGATATTCGAGATGAGAAAATGGTTAAAGCGGCCTTCGAGCGAATTATCGAATCGGTAAAAAATGCCAAGCCGGAAGCCCGAATCGAGGGGGTTTCGGTTCAACCAATGGTGCACACAAAAGATGCCACCGAGATGATTCTTGGTGTCAAACGCGACGCCGTTTTCGGAACGACTATTATGGCCGGAATGGGAGGAACAGCGGCTGAATTGCTTAAGGATACTGTGCTGGAATTCCCGCCTTTGAATGAAAATCTCGCACGCAGGATGATAGAATCGCTCAAAATATACCCCCTTATGGACGGCTACCGTGGCAGGCCAAAGGGGAATATCGACAAACTAATCGAGGTGCTGATACGGCTATCTTATTTTGCGGCTGATTTTCCAGATGTAATTGAGCTGGATATCAATCCACTTCTCGTAACTCCAGACAATGCGATTGCCCTCGATGCCAGAATTGTTATCGACAAAACCGCAATTTCAATAGATGACAAACCCTACTCTCATCTCGCCCTTCGCCCATACCCTGAAGAGTATGCTAATGAAACAACCCTTCCGGACGGCACACCGATTACCCTTCGCCCAATTAAGCCGGAGGACGAACCGATGTGGTTCGAGCTTCTAGGTAGCTGTTCGCGCGAGTCTATTTACATGCGCTTCAGATATTTCTTCGATTGGCGGACGCATGAGGTGGCTTCGCGGTATTGTTTTAATGATTATGACCGTGAGATAGCCATAGTTGCGGAGATCGATGAGGATGGCAAGCGAAAACTTCTCGGAGTTGGGCGTTTGGCGGCTGATCCCGACCATGATTCGGTTGAATACGCAGTCCTCGTTGCCGATAAATGGCAGAACCGCAAATTGGGGAGTCTTCTAACCGATTATTGCATCGAAGTAGCTAAACGATGGGGATTAAAGAAAATAGTCGCACAGACTACCAGTGATAATCCACGAATGATTGCCGTTTTCGAACGCAGGGGATTCGAGATAGAATTCCATGGAAACAGCGACATTGTCGATGTAGAAAAGGATTTATCGCCATGAGAGAATTTATCGTTTCTTTTTTCTTTGCGGCTGTTCTAACTCTTGCCCAATGCCCAGACTTTTCGGCGCCGGGGCCTTACGATTGGACATACCGAACGGTCAGCATCCCCTCCGAGGACGAAACGATGACCAACTCGCGGATTTATTATCCAGTAATTAACGATACCATTCCTCTCTCTGCTGTGCCATGCCCGATTGTGGCTTTCGGGCATGGTTTCAATATTGGAATAGATAAGTATTACAGTTATGGCGAACATTTAGCCAGTCATGGGTTTATCTTCGTTCTTCCGACAATCTCTAATCCAGTTTTTAACCCCAATCATAATTATAGAGCACGTTTGATGATAACTGCGGCAAGATTTGCGGCGGAATTGAATTTTTCCTCCGGCGATGTTTTCGAGGGCAAAGTCGATGTCGATAACTGGGCATTTATCGGGCACAGCATGGGCGGTGCGATTTCCCTTCTCGCTGGTGACAGGTATGTTAACTATCCCGACAGCATGTATCATCTGGCGGACACTCTGAGATGCATCATCTCCTACGCCAGTCCCCAGAGCAACCCCGCGACGGTGGCTGAACGAATCACCACACCGGCTCTTATCCTAACGGGCGAAAAAGACAATACCGCACCGTGGAACGACGTCAGAAACGCATATTGGGCGACAAAGCCTGCGCCCGGTGTATTCGCATTGATTGACGGTGCGAATCACTGCTATTATTGCGACGAATCAAGTGTATGCGATTGGTTCGACCCCAGCGCGGATATCACCCGTGAAGAGCAACGACGCATCGCGAGGCGCCATACTACTGCGTTTCTCTATTACTATCAGCTTGAAGACACCAGCGACTGCGTTTATCGATATGCATACGGCGATTCGATTATCTTTGCGGATTGGATGGACTCGGTGGAAGTCCGCTTCCTCCCCCTCGATATAACAGATATGGACCTTCCGCAAACATTCGGCGAACTTGAGATTTTTCCTAATCCCGGCAACTCATCTTTCAAGATAGCCATTCCAGCTTCAGATGTGCAAACTATCGAGATTTTCGATAATTCGGGCAGAAAAGTTGATACTATACCAATCGGGAACCTCGCAACCGAAGGCTTTTACATTTGGACTCCAAGTGAACGAATTGGTTCTGGGGTATATTCGATTAGAGTGAAAAGCACATCCGGATACTATTCAGGGAAAGCAATTTATGTTCGCTGAAAATCCCTTTTTTTTCGGCTGTAATTATTTTACAAATTTCTTGCCTTATCAAATCAGTAATCATATATTATGGGTGAGTTCGATGGGGAGCTGTTTTCGAACTTTGTAAGTATAACGATGACAATGAGATAGCAAACGCTGTTCTGATTTGGAATAGCGTTATGGGATTTTTTAAGAAGGAGGAACCATGAGAAATGTGCTTTTCACGTTGCTACTCGCGGCTCTTGTTACTGTCTCGCTTGCCGTGCCCAATGTTTTCAATTATCAGGGCAAACTGACAACCCCCGACGGAGTTGGAATCAACGACGACGTCGATATTACCATCAACATTTACGACGGTCCTGATGTCGGCACAGCGACACTGTTGTGCACCGACGCACTCACCGATGTGCCTGTTGTTTTAGGCCTTTTTGACATCCAATACGAGGTCGCTCTCGATCAGAATGATCTTATGGGCGATCTTTATATGGAATTGATCGTCGACGGCAACGCCTTCGATCCGCTGATTAAGCTGACGACCGTGCCTTTCGCTCTTTCGGCACAATATACGGACAGCGCTTATTATTCGGTTGTCGCGGAGAGCCTCGGTGCTTTCACAGCCGCCGACCTTATGCCTAACGATCTACAGGGGGCATACGACGAAGGCGGCCCCGGTGCTGGAAGACGTATCGACGCCCTCAACGGCCCTGTCGATATCCGCACTGCATATGTTGGCCCTTCCGATGGCAGAGCGCTCGAACTTCGCACTAACGACGGTGTGGAACCAGCTCTTTATGCTTACAACGCCGGCGCCGGCCCGGCTATTTTCTGCTCCGGCGACCTTCGTATGAACGGCACGATTTGGTCGAATGCCGACCTCAGATTCCAGCTCGACAAAAATGGCGACCCCACAAACAATAGATTCATCGTTGTCAACGATACAAACGCGACTGTTTTTTCTGTTGGCGAACACGGAAACGCGACAGTCCTAAACGAAATTGATTTCAAAGCGGCTATATTCCGGCCGCAGACAGTCGTTCCGACCGGAATTGCCGGTAAAGTCTATTACGACCAAACCGACAATGAGCTTAAATGGCACGACGGCACTTCTTGGCAGGATTTCGGAAGCGGCGGAGTCGGAACTCATTCCCTTCAGGATGCCTATGACGACGGCAACGCTGTCGTTACCACCGGCGGAAATGCTGTTTCCATAACTGCCGGCACCGGAACGGCCCTTTATGTTACCAGCCCCGACGCCAACGGCATCTGGAACGACGCCGGATATTGGTCTCCAACCGGAAATATTTCATTGGGTACCGGATTTTATCATACGGACAATGGCCTCTTCCAGTCGAACACCGATTTTATAGTGAAACTCGACGCTAACGACGACGAAGACGCAAGTTTTATCGTCCGTAATACTGTCGATACCGATGTTTTATGGGTCGAAGAAAACGGCGACGTTTACGTTACCGGATTCCTCAATGTTTCAAATATCACAAACCCCGATGGCGACTCGATTTGGATCGACGAGAAACTCTGGGTCGAAGAACTCGTTACGGACACAATCGAATCCCGTGGCGACGTTGTTTTCCTCAAGGACGCTTTCGGCATTCGGGACAGCCTCTGGTTCGACGGCGAATGGCGCAAGACATGGCCAACCGGCGGCACCGGCGGCGACTTCATCTGGGATCAAGATACTGCGGCACAGGACGCCGATTTCTGGATTCAGGGACAGGGAGTTTTCGGCGGAGTTACAAGTTATACTGGAGCAAAGCTTCAGATTGGAACAGGAACATCAACTTCTACTTTATCACCTTTCGCAGGATGGTATCGCTGGGCTCGTAATGTTAGTCTTATTACTTCCGCTGAAATAGCTTCACCAACCGCTTGCACAATTGATACTATCAGTATCTACCTTGGTTCAACAAGCTCAACAAATCCATGGACTTACGATTCGGTTTATATATGGCTTGAAAATACAGCTTCAGCAACAGCTCCGACAACTTGGGATATTTCAGGAGCTACTCAGGTATTCTATGCCGTGGCTTTGCCAGTCCCTCAGGTAGCAGGTTGGGTTCACTTTGATATTACAGATTTTAACTACAGCGCTGGAACTGACAATTTGCTCATCTGGATTCAGCATGGGTATCAGTTCTCCAACTATGCCTCTGGTGGTCCAGGATGGAGATACACAACTCAATCAACAAACACCCTTCATTCTCAAAGATATATTGACTCTGGAGGATGGCCAACAACACTTAATAGTAGCACTTCCCGCCCCAATTTTAGGTTGAGCATTTCGGACTATCCGACAGTTGTGGATCAGGTTGTGGTTAATAACGGCGATATTACTGCCGACGGCGACATCACAGCCGGTGGCGATGTCAGCGCCGGAAGCCTGACACTCGATTATACGATTACCGAATGGCCGGAGTGGCTTACCAAACTCGATACCCTCTGGGCGGGCGAGTTGGGCGATGTAAGCGACACAATCTACGCTATGGATAATTTCTATATCAATGGCGAGCTTATCGTTGACAGCATCCAAGCCCGTGGAAGCGTCATCTTCTTCGACGACGACATCGAGGTGGACGGCTGTGCGACATTCGGCGGCGGGGTTGTGCCTGCAATCACAGTTTTAGACGAAGATTTCTCAGACGCCACCTTCCCCCCAACGGGGTGGACGTCGACCATTATCAGCGGAACATATGATTGGGCAAGGACGACTCTTTATTTTTCCTCCTCGCCTGCTTCTGCAAGGATGTATGCACCTGCATATGCTGACAATCAGGCTGAATTGATCACACCTTCCTTCGACATTTCAGGTCTGTCGGCAGTATTGACATTCGATCACTGCCAAGAAACATGGGGAGGCGATCAGGATAGTCTTCATGTTTATTACCGAGTTTCAGGGGCAGATCCATGGATTCTTCTGGAAAGATGGGATTACAGCATTCCTCGTAGTTCATGGCAGAGTGAATCGATACTCCTCCCCTCACCAAGCGCGGACTACTCGATTCGTTTTCTTGCTTTCTGCCGCTATGGGTATGGAGTTTACATCGACGATGTTGTTGTATCCGCCCCCTCCGGCGCGGCTCCTCCTGCAGTTGAAATCTGCGCAGGAAATATTTCCGCCGATGGCGATATCGAGGGCGGAACATTCACGCTAAACGGCGTAACGATTAGTGATTGGCCTACCGGCGGAAGTGTTGATCTCGACACTCTTTGGATGCCCAGCGGCCTAACGACTGATACTATGGTCGCAATGGCTCAGTTCAAAGTCTTTGGCGAACTCATCGCCGACAGCATTCAGGCCGACGGCAATATTATCTATCTCGACGATTCCGTCAGCATCGACGGCGCTCTCTCTCTTGGCGCGGACTCGACCTTCCGCGACGATTGGGAAGCACTATATGTTGTAACGGTTGGTCAAAACAACGCCGATTTCCAATCAATTGATGAGGCTATAAACGCCATTGCACTCAACGGTTGGATGGAAGCTCTTATCGATGTCGCTCCGGGTCTTTATCCGGTCGGTATGGCAAACATCCCCGCAGGAGTTCATTTGCGCGGTTCCGGCATGACTTCCACAACAATTCTCGGTGCGGTTACTGTGCATGGAGTGTTGTCGAGGGTTAAAGTGATGGGGCCGATGACTTCTATGATTAACGGAGAGGCCAGTTATTGCCATTTCGAAGGCTCGGTAATGGCTGGAAGTAGCACTCAAGAAACTCGAATAAGCAATTGTCTTTTCCTCGATGTAATGGGAACACCCAGCATAACTTTCGTCGAAAGAGGCAGAGCGAGTGATTGTATTATAAGAGAAAGTCTTTCTATCAATGGCTCGTGGGTTGTTAAGAGCTGTGAATTCAGTGCCAGAGTTTCGGTTCAGACCGGTTCCGGATCCTTAGTGGAAGCTCATATTACCGGTTGTGATTTCACAAACTCTCTCACTGTCATGGGATCGCCGGTATTTGCCTTTGTGGACGCTTGCAAATTCAGAACCGCAGACATGGCGGCGATTCAGGTTATGGAAGGCGCAATGCTCGAAGCCAAAGCGAACCATTTCGTAGATTGCCTTGTCGGAATTTCCGTCGGCACAAATGGTTCCGCCGTTATTCTCTCGAACGATTTCGCGGCAAACTTCCTAAGTGGTGTTCAGGTTATATCGGCGAATAGAGCTGATATTATCGGAAACAGCTTCGTTTCACTCGGTTTCTCGCAGACTGCGATTAACATCAGCGGCGTTTCGAGCGGTATCATCAAGGATAACTCAATCGATAACTGCTTGAGCAATGGTATGTTCCTGTCGATGTGTCCTCCCGGATTTATCGTCGATAATAATGTCGTGAGGTCGAGTATTGGGAATGGTATCCTTCTTCAGGGCGGACAGTATAACCTCCTTCGGAACACATTGGTAGCTAACGGCGACGGGGCTTCGAGCTTCGATCTTCTGGACAATACACCGATGGGATCAGTGGCGAGTTATAATGTCCTCGATACATATTTCCCAATTGGGGCATTCCAGGGTGCTTTCAATACAAACGTTGCCGGCATAATTTGGATGGGAATCCAAACAGGACAATTACCGTAAAAAAACTCTTGCGCAAAACGAAATGGTAATATATCTTTGGTGAAAATACCGAGAGGAACAAAATGAAAAAGTTAATCCTTTGTTCGATCCTAATTGGAGTTTTTGCGGCAAGCATGCTAGCGGATTGGCCTTCCGGAGGCGGTTATCAGCTCCGCTGGGGCGCTGTTACAAACGGTGGTTCAGAGGGCGATGTTCGCATGTCATCCGGCGGTTTGAGATTGTCAGATAACCTCGGAAACTCCAGTTTCTATACCGATTCCTTCCTCGTAGGAGGCGCGGCATACAAAAACAGACCCGGTTTCCGCAAGGTTGACTGGGACGAACGTCATCCCTTCACTTCGGTGAACGACCTCGGCGCGGACACAATTTCCAGCGCACCTAATTTCCCTATTAGTTGGGGAGGCGCTGATACGACCACCGAAGACGGTATCGGATGGGGCGTCCGTTTCTATGACGTGCAATATCGTCGTGAAGCTGGAACATGGCAGGACTGGTATATTCAAACCATCCTAACTAGCGCCATTTTCGGCCCTCTTGCGCCGGAGACGGTCTATGAAGACACGATTTATTATTTCCGTTGCAGAGCTTACGACCTGCCGGGAAATGTCGAGCCTTGGCCGACCTCGCCGGATTATCAAGCATGGGCGAGATATGAACAGCAGGTCCTCGAATGGGTGGTCGTAAACCAGGCAGACAGCAACGACTGGACAATCGAAGAAACTCTTACCTACGGATACACCGCAACAATGCAAGCCGGCGATCTCTTTATCGTGAAAAATAACGGTTCCGTGGAAATCGATATGGGTATCAAGGGTTATCCTACCACCGGATGGACGCTTCGTCAGAGTTCCGGACCCGACCGTTACGCTTTGAGGGCACACTTCGACGACAACGCCGTTCCCCCTGCTACGTTTGTTATTCAGGATGCTGTGTATGATACAGGATTCACATGGGCTTCCGGGCGCTCAACCGACCCGGATACTCTTCTCGGACCCGGTGGATGGGGACTTCAACCTGCCGGATCGGACAGCACATCGCGGACTGAAAACCTATGGCTTCAGCTACATGTTCCAACAGAGGCGAGTGTATGGAATCCAAATCAGGTTATAAGGCTTGACCTTAAGGCGAAAACTACTACCCCCTAATTTCACTTAGGGCATAGATTCAGAAAGCCGTCCAATTGGACGGCTTTTTTTTGGGTTTTTTTCTCAAAACATCGAACTGACTTGACCGCATAGTATCACTGAAGTATATTAATCGAATGTAAAACTGAGATGGAGCAATTATGAAAGAGAAAATGATTATCATTTGCCGATGCGAAGACCTTAAACTGGATGAGATTCGCGCCGCTATAGCGGATGGATATACCGATTTCGAGGAGCTAAAGCGCTTTCTTCGCTGTGGAATGGGGCCTTGCGGAGGTAGAACATGCCTTCCGCTAATCCGTCGCGAATTAGCTTCCTATCTCGGAGTCGCAGTCGAGGATATTCCAATGCCCACTACAAGGCCGCCACAACAGGTAACAACCTTTTCCGCAATTTCGATAGGATCGACGGAGGAATAATGAACGACTTCCCACAAACAGCTGATGTAGTGATAATCGGTGGAGGCGTGGTAGGCACTTCTATCGCATATGAGCTTACTAAAAGAGGCTTAACCGATGTCGTTATTCTTGAAAAGAGCTATATTTCGAGCGGTTCTACAGGTAGATGCGGCGCTGGAGTCCGTCAACAGTGGGGACTCGAAATGAACTGTCGCCTCGCCAAAGGTTCTGTGGACATCTTCGAAAACCTAACCGAAGAGCTTGATTACGATATCGAGTTTAGGCAGGGCGGATATCTTGTTTTAGCGCACAATGAGGCTCAAATAGCGCAGTTTGAAAAGAATATCGAGCTTCAGAATTCACTCGGCATCCCGAGTCGTTTTGTTGATCATGACGAAGCGCGCGAGATTTGCCCACCCATCAATTGCGATGCCTTTCTGAGGGCAACATATTGCCCCACCGACGGCCACGCTAATCCTTTCAAAACTAATTTTGCATATGCCAGAGCCGCTCAACGAGGAGGCGCAAAGATTTTTCGTTATACTACGGCTTTAGCTATCGAGAAGGATGAAAACGGCGTAAAAGCTGTTGTTACGGATAAGGGCAAAATTTCTACTAAGTTCGTTGTTAACGCATCAGGCCCGTGGTCGAAAGAGGTTGCAGAGCTTGCCGGCATCGACATTCCTACCTATCCCGAACGCCACCAGTGTCTCGCAACCGAGCCACTCGATAGGCTCTTCGACACTATGGTTATTAGCTTTCAGATTGGAATATATCTTCAGCAGGTGCCCCATGGCAGTTTCGTAATGGGAATCGGCGAACGCGAGGAACCGAACCACAATATTAATTCCACGTGGCAATGGCTCGAATTCTTCACCGGAGAGCTTCTGAAGATACTTCCCATATTGAAAGATTTACGAGTTGTTCGTCAATGGGGTGGCAGTTACAATAGAACACCGGATGCCGCGCCGATACTTGGAGAAAGTGCAAAGGTAAAAGGTTTTTATAATGCGGTGGGATTTTCCGGCCACGGCTTCATGATAGCCCCGATGACAGCAGTTTGCATCGCAGAACAGATAATCGGGAATACTCCTCCAGTGAACATTTCGCCGTTGTCAGAGGAAAGGTTCGGAAAGGGCGAATTGGTTGTGGAACCGAGCGTCGTCGGTTAAAAACCCGGTCGGCAAGGTTTCTCGACTTCTTCGCACATCCGTGGGGTAAGATATGGTTGATACAAATATCGACGGCCCCAGGTCATGGGATGAGAAAGGTTTATCTGAAAAGCAGATAAAAGAGCTTATCCGCGAGGAAATTCGTAGCGAAACAGCTGAATCCCTTTCGAGACAACTCATAAAACGTCTCCATTTTGCCATTCAGAAAGGCGAGATGTATGGTGCAAACCACCCGATATCGGTCGAGGCCTCTAATCAGGCCTATTATTTCCTTAGCGAATTCCTCAACCGCCAGCCAACAATCACACTTACATTATCAAAAGAGGATAAAATCCTCGTTGACGATATTGCACTTCCAGATGATTACTTTACTCAGCGTTTCGCAAAGGATTTTGATAAGCATAATATCGTTTCACTGACTTTCTACAGGGACATCGAGTTCCGTGAAATGACCGCGCTCGTGCATTTTCTCGAAAGGCGCATCGGCCCACGATACAAAAAAGAGGACATTGCGGATTATTTCGATAAAGAGAAAGTAACTCACATAGAAGTCAATAAATTTCGTTATGAAATGATACGCGACCAAGAATTCGTGGAGTCCGCTCAATTTTTCAAAAAAGAGCAAATCGGCAAACTTTTCAACGACTATCCTGAAATTTTGCATGAAATCGTCGCCGGAGAGGTTTCAAACGAACAAAAAGCTATTGAAACAGCGGATTCGATTCGAGAAATCTCCGAAAATGACATCATCGATCGCTTAATTCACAACCTCCACAGAAGAATTCTCGGAGAAAGCAACAGCGCCGAGGATCAACTCATTGACGAGCTAATTGATGAGCTTGAGTCGAGCCTTAGCGAACAGGAAAAGACTCGACTACGCGAAAAGCTTCAGATAATTCGTGACGACATGCTTCTGGATTCCGGCTCATCGACATCGAAACTGATCGATGACAATCGACGGCTGAAGAAACTCGAGTATTTCAGAGAATTTCAAGAATACATAAAGCTAATTATCGAGGGGAAGGATCCACAGGAGCTTCAGATAAATGCCAAAGCGATATTAGGAAGAATCTTCTCCGAGGCTGATTTGTCTGAAGTAGAGCATGTTTACGGAATTCTTCAAAGCGCGTTTGTCGAGAATGGAGATAGAGCATTACTTTGGGCGTGTCCTCCATTTGTAGATGTCCTTTTTGAGAAATGCCCGCAATCTTTGGTCAATGAGTTTGTGGATGCAAGAATGCGTCAGAAATCCGAAGAGAAGGAGTTCGGCACTTCAACACCTATCTCCGACGAGATGCTTTTCTGGATTCTAAGTAATCTCGTTAAATTAGACAAGCTTATGAATTCTTTAAAGATCCTAAAAATCTTCGAGGAGAAGATTTCGGACGAAGATATCGAACAAAAGCTCAAAGAGGACGCCAATGGCTTTTTCGAGATGGTTCTGGGCAGTAATATCCTTTCAGATTATATTGACGATATCGACAAATTTGAGATGGATGTTCCGGCGGAACTTCAGGAGATAATTAAAATCCTCGATTCGGAAAAAATCGCGCAAAAGGTGCTCGAAAAGGCCGAAAAACGTGATAAGTCCTTCGCTGTAAAGGCGGCAAAAGCAGTCAAGGTAATCCAGAAGAACGCATCGGTCGTTTTCGCGAAGGAGGTAAGGGATATTTCGAAGGTTCAGCGCGGCCCACTTGGGGAAGTTCCCGATCCGGAAACCAAAAAGCGCGCTACTGCCGCCATTATAGCGCTTTCTATAGTAGCCGGCGAAGCGGGAATATCCTTTCTCGAATCAAATGTCGAGGACACAGACCCAGATATCCGTGAGGCCGCTCTCGATGCTATTTCGCGAATTAAATCTCCAAAAGCTGTCAATATTTTAGTTCGATATCTCTATCGCACCGACCAATGGGAGAAGAAGCTCGAAAATTTCATGGCCAGAATGGATGAAGAGACTACAATTCCTATGCTGGTAAAATTCTTTCACCTACGTAAAGATAAGTGGATAGACATAATTAGAATTGTCGGGAAAATCGGCGGAGATGAAGCAAGGCGGTTCATTCTGGACACTTTGGATACCTGGACTTTTTATACATCGAAAATGCCCATCGAAGAGTCTGAAAACTTCGCTATCGCACTTCTCGAAGCTATTCGTCGATTCCCTGCGGATGCAGAGCTTATTCGGGCAGTCCGATTTTTCAAATCCGAATGGCGGAACGACGACCTTGCGAGATCGATTTTCAGCTTCTTCAAAAGCGACGGCGATAGAGTGTCGAGGTTAGTCAACGAGATTCTTGCCGAGTGGAAAGAAGAGATCGACTTAAAATAGTTCGATATTGACTTATGATTAGAAAATAGCGATAATTAAGAAATGAAAAACATCTCGACAAGGATTTTTCTGCTATCGCTTGTGATTGCTGGCGTTGTTCTGGGTTGCACGATCGCGGTGGTTTCCGAATCGGTTGCGGGCTATCCGATGCTCTGGAAAAACCGGGATGTCCACAATTACGATCAGGAAATGAGGTATTTCGACAGTGGCTATTATAGGTTCGTCACGAATGTTTACAAAGGTGAAACTCATCGCGCATGGGCGGGGCTCAACGACGCTGGTTTCGCGATTGTAAACACGGACACTTATAATCAGGGCGTTTGGGCGATGTATGGCCCTGATGACGGCCATGTTATGTTCTGGGCGTTATCTAATTGCCTTACTGTCGATGATTTCGAAGCCTATCTCGACAGCACGAACGTAATCGGCAGGCGCTCTACTCACTGTTACGGCGTTATCGATGCCTTCGGTGGAGCGGCGGTTTTCGAGGCGGGAAGATACAATTATGTCCGTTTCGATGCTGAAGATTCGCCAAATGGAGTTCTCATTCGGACAAACTATGCCGATTCAGGGTCGGACACAACGGTCGGAGAGAACCGCAGAATCCGCGCCGAACAGATAGTTTCCATGTCATCGATTATCGATCCCTATCTATTCCTGTTTATCCTTGCACGAGACCTTTATCTGAACGGATTCGATCCCTATCCCCTGCCCTTTAGCGGCACCTATAGCTTCCTACCGGCCGGTGTAATTAGCACCGATGGCACGATTAACCGTTATTACACAACCAGTGCGAGTGTGATTCGCGGAGTTGGAAAATCCGGCGCACCGGGAATGATGTGGGAGTATCTCGGTGAGCCAATTCTGTCGATTCCTCTACCTTTATGGGTGCAGGCGGGCGAAGTGCCATATGAACTCGGTTCGCCCTCTGGTAGCACTATTTGTAGGATGGCACGTGAATTTAAATCTATGTGCTACACTACGCCAACAACTTTGAACACATACCCCCTCGCGGATTTGCAGAGTTTTTATTATCCCATCGAAACCGATATTTATTTCGATATTTATGACCTTTACACATCCGGCCCATCAGCTTTTTTTGACACCGCAGGTCTTTCCGACATTCAGACTGAGATTGCCGCTCGTGTCGCATCGGCATACTCCGAGCTTCATGAATTGCTTGTTCGCGAATGGGGACATTGTCTTCCCTCCAACGTTGACATCGAATGTTATCCCAATCCTTTCAATTCAACAGCTGAGATGTCGATATATGTCCCCACTCCTGCCTACGCCGAGGTAAGGCTTTTCGATATTACCGGAAGGCTTGCAAAAACTCCTCTTCCTAAGGGGCTTCTCGAACCCGGCAAGACAACCTTCAGAATATCCTCTGAAGACCTAACCAGCGGCGTTTATCTTGCCGCACTCATTATCGATGGCGAGATAAAAAGGTCAAAAAGGCTTGTCGTTGTCGAATAACGCTTTTCGGTTGATTTCCTCCAATTTATTACTTATATTATTAGGTTAACCGCTAAATTGCGGCATCGAATTTGGATTTACAATGATAGATTACGACAATTTGAGCCTCGACGAGCTAAAGGCCATTATTTCGGACAAAGCAAGAGTCCCCGCGCACGTTGCTATCATTATGGATGGCAACGGCCGTTGGGCACAAAAACGTGGTCTTCCGATAAAAGACGGCCACTCTGCAGGTGTTGAAGCCGCAAAGAATTGTGTTAAAATCGCCCATGAGACGGGCGTAAAAGTCCTCACACTATATACTTTCAGCCAGCAGAACTGGAACAGGTCTCCTTTCGAGGTTGGGGCATTGATGGCTTTGTTGTCGTCTTCGGCCTATGGCGAAGTCGATGAACTCGTCAAACAAGGGGTTAAGGTTATTGTATCCGGCGATTTCGAAGGATTGCCCCTTCCTCAACGCACAGCGATGCAGATGGTTATGAACAGAACTTCCAAAGGCGACGGGCTAATACTAAATCTCGCGCTTAACTACGGCGGAAGAGAAGAGATAGTCCGCGCGGCGAGGCTTATCGCACATGAAGTAGCTGATGGCCATCTCTCTGCTGAAGATATCTCTGCCGATGTTTTCGCATCGAAGCTTTTCACCGCCGGTCTTCCTGATCCCGATCTGCTTATCCGAACGAGCGGAGAAATCCGCGTTTCTAATTTTCTACTCTGGCAAACCGCTTATACCGAATTCTATATTACAGACACATTCTGGCCGGATTTCGACAAAAAGGAATTCTGCCGCGCCCTTATCGATTATGCCAATCGTGACAGGCGTTTCGGAGCAAGGAGAGACAGCTGATGCATCCTGAAATATTGAAATTAGGCCCAGTCTCAGTTAAAGCTTGGGGGCTGATGATGGCAATCAGCGTCGTCGTTGCCCTATTTATCGCCTTAAAGCGTGCGGACAGATTCGGAGTTAAAAGAGACCTTGTTTACGACATGGTTATTGTTGTAGTCATCTCGTCAATAATTGGAAGCAGAATATTCTACGTTATATTCCATCTCGATGAATTCAGGGGCAATTGGCTCGATATCATCAATCCCTTTTCCGGGCCGGATGGTTTTGGAATCGCCGGTCTGTCGATGATGGGCGGGGTCTTCTTGGTTGTTATCGCGGTCGCTTTGTATTCACTGATTAGGAAGGTGGATTTTCCAAAGTTAGCCGATGTTATAGCACCTACATTCCTTTTGGGTTGTGGAATCACGCGGATTGGGTGTTTTCTCAACGGTTGTTGTTTCGGAAGACCAACATCCGGCGCATGTGGAGTTCATTTCACCGACGGAGCGGCGGGAAGCTTTCTTCAGCACTATATTCATATGCATCCTCACGAGCATATTTCAGGACTTCTGCCCACACAGCTAATGGCTTCCGCGGCTGGATTCATATTGTTTTTTGCCATTCTTTGGCTTGAAAGATGGCGCAAATTCGACGGCTTTACATCGTGGATAGTTCTCGGACTCTACAGCATTGACCGTTTCATAATCGACCAATTTAGAATTTATGAAGAGAACCAGATACTCGCGCATATCGGCCCTATTATGATAACTGTCAACGAGATAATTTTGCTCATCCTGCTTGTTTTCAGCATCGTTATGTTCATTCACGGGCATCGTGGATATAAGCTTAAAAGTAAAAATGCATCCATTCATTGAACCTATAAAAAAGGGTCTTTCCGCTGTTCTCGACCTTCTTTGGCCGCCTCACTGCGCGATTTGCTACGCAAGAACCGATTGTTCGCCCCTCTGCGACAATTGTTTCGCGGAGATAATTCATGAGAAGGGCTTTTTTTGCGCCGAATGCGGGGCAAGACAAACTCGAGGTGTATGCAAACACCATCCGAATCCGGCATATTCGGGATTCTTTCCGGCTTTTCATTTCTGCGATGTCGTGCGTGAGCTTATTCATATGTTGAAATACGCTAACCGAAGTGATATTGGGGTTTATTTCGGGGAGATAATGTTCCAAAAGGCTTTCAAGGAAGGTCTATTCGAGAACATTGACGGTCTCGTTCCTATCCCGCTTCATAAGGCGCGCAAAAGGGATAGAGGGTATAATCAGAGCGAGGTTATCGCCCAAAGCATTTCGCGACTGAGCGGAGTTCCGGTTTTGACAAAAGGTTTAAGCCGTGCGAAAAACACTGAATCGCAAACAAAGCTTAACCACGAAGAACGCCAATTGAATGTTAACGGTGCATTCAAAATAGATATTGACTTGACAGGCAAACACTTTATTATTGTCGATGATGTAATTACTACGGGCGCAACAACCCGTGAGCTTGCAATGACAATCGCCCGGGCGGGAGGCAAGGTTGCAAAGGCAGTCTGCATCGCCCGACCCGGTTTGGACGATTAAACAGTTTAACGAAAGGCACAGATGAATCTCATCTCAATTATGCCGCTTATGGCACAAGCTACTGGAGAAGGTGGCCAAGAGCCGAATATGCTCTTGTCTTTTCTACCATTTATTGCTATTATAGCAATATTCTATTTTCTATTCATTCGACCGCAACAGAAACAGCAAAAAAAGCATCAAGACATGCTAACATCGCTTCAAAAGGGCGATAAGGTGATGACCTCCGGTGGTCTCATCGGCACAATTGTCGGCGTTAATGAAGACACAATCACTGTCAAGTTCGGTGAGGCTTTCAAAACGGAGGTCGGCAAGTCTTATATCACAGGCAAGATAGAGGGTTGATGCAGGACGAATATCCAGAAATATTGCATTTCTGCTATTGGGGAAATCCCATTTTACGAAGGGTGGGGATTACGGTCGAAGACCCCGAATCCACCGTAACTGCGGAATTCATCGAGAAGATGCGCGAAAAACTCGAAGAGCACGACGGACTTGGTCTTGCGGCTCATCAGGTCGGTTGCGATAGAAAAATCTGCCTCGTGTGTTTCCCGAAGAAGGATGATTACTCTGATGTTCGCGCTTTGGTAAATCCTGAGATTATCGAACGAAGCGAAGAAACCGAAATCGCCGAAGAGGGTTGCTTGTCTTTCCCAAAACTCTACGTAGATGTTGAAAGGGCGGCGAAGATCAAAGTTCGAGCCTATTTTCCCGGAGATGGGGAGAAGATTTTCGAAGCAGAGGGTCTTCTGGCGAGGATTCTTCAACACGAGATCGACCATTTAAACGGAGTTGTTTTCATCGATCATCTAACCTTCTCCGCAAGAAGCCTTCTAAAAAAAGACCTTTCGCGCATCGCCAAAAGTTACGGCGGAAAATGAAAATCCTTTTTTTCGGCACAACAGTATTTTCAGCGCGCATGCTCGAAAAATTGGTTTTGAGCGGCTACGATGTCCCTTTGGTTGTAACTCTTCCGGATAAACCGGCGAAACGCGGCAGAAAGCTATTCCCTACGCCAGTTAAAGCTTTTGCTTCGAGCAGTGGTCTTTCCCTTTTCGAGAGCGATGACATGAAATCCCCCGAACTCGCGAGGAAAGTAGCTTCTGTTGAAGCTGATTTGGGTATAGTAGTCGCATTTAAAATACTGCCGAAAGAGGTTTTTGCCGCGCCAAGATTAGGCACTTTGAATATCCACCCCTCTCTGCTTCCGGACTTGCGCGGACCCGCACCTGTTCGATGGGCGGTTATTCGGGGCTATTCCGAAACAGGTATCACCTCCTTTCTACTAACCGATCGAATCGATGCTGGAAATATTTTACTTCAGAGTAGAATCGAAATCGGCGAAGACGAAACCTATGGAGAGCTATTCGAACGGATAATTCCATTTGCCGGAGAAATTCTTATAGAGAGCATCGAAGGACTTATCGATGGAAAAATCGCACTAAAACCTCAGAATGATACCCTTGTAACAAAAGCACCAAAAATTACCTCGGACACCTGTCAAATCGACTGGAAACGCTCAGCGGTTGAGATTCACAACCTTATTCGCGGACTTTCACCGGAACCAGCCGCGATTTGCGATTTCGGCGGAATCAAACTTAAGCTGTTGCGTTCGAGAGTGTGTGGTTTGCATGGAACAGCAGGTGAAGTCCTGAATTCGGGAGCAAAGGACGGCCTTGTGGTGGCCTGTGGAGATGGTTCGGTCGAAATCCTCGAAATCCAAGCCCCCGGTAAAAGGGCAATGGATGCAAAAAGCTTCTTAGTGGGAAACGAAATCCCAATAGGCACGGTGCTCGGGTGAAATTCGCGGGGAACAAGAATCTTTTTCTCGGGCTTTCCTGGGTTGCAGTCGCGATAGTTATCGCTATTCAGTTACTCGCGATTTATTTAGTAACTCCCCGGTTAGATTCACTGCACAAATTCTTGCCTTTAGTCCTGTGGATTACCGCAGGGTTAGTAACAGCAACCATCGGCGGCGGGTTGTTGTTGATTACTATCGCGGCATACTCCGGTTGGGACGTTCTATACCCACATAGCGGCGAGCCTATAACGATGAGGGTTCTATTCCCAGTAGTCCTATTCATAGGTTATCTGCTCGGAATAAGAAAAGAATTCCTTCGCGAGGCTTTCGTCGATACAAACAACGCGCTCTTGAATGCACTCCGCAAGCGCATCTCCACCGACAGGGTGCTAATCCTGCTTCCGCATTGTTTGCAATATCATGAATGCCAATGGAAAATTACCTTTGACATCGAAAACTGCAGACGTTGCGGCAAATGCGACATTGGCGAGATTGCTGACATGGGCGAGAAATTCGGCACGGCGATACGAGTGGCTACTGGCGGCACGCTCGCAAGAAAGGCAATATCAGATTTTAAGCCGACGCTTATTCTCGCGGTGGCTTGTGGTAGGGATTTGGCATCGGGAATCATCGACGCCCACCCCTTCCCTGTTTATGGAATACCTAACCAGCGTCCAAACGGCCCCTGTTTCGACACAAAAGTTGACCTTGCGGATGTTAAAAAGGCGCTGGAAACTCTTTCTGACATTGGAAAAAACACGGAGAAAAACTAATGAATACTCAAATTTTGGTGAACGCACAGGTTCACGAATCACGAATTGCAATCTTAGAGGATGGCAAGCTTGTTGAATTGATAGTCGAGCGCCCCGATCAGCGAAGAATGGTTGGAAATATCTATAAAGGCAAGGTGGAGCGAGTTCTGCCGGGAATTCAGGCGGCATTTATCGATATTGGGACCGAGAAGCGAGCCTTTCTTCACGTGTCGGATGTTGCAGGCTACGACCCCTATGCCGACGCGGAATTTGAAGATGACGAAACCGGCGGTAAACGTCATCGTAAAAGATTCGTGCCTGATATTAGGAAGGAAGTCAAAACTGGCGAAGAAATACTCGTGCAGATAACCAAAGAGCCTATGGGAACGAAGGGCCCTCGGTGCTCGACGGAGTTGTCACTTCCGGGGCGGTATCTCGTGTATATTCCCGGTCAAAGTCATTTTGGGGTTTCGAGAAAAATTAAATCCCGCAAGGAACGCGGGAGAATCCGCAGTATTATAAAGAAAATCAAGCCCGAAGACGCTGGTCTTATAGGGCGTTCCGCCTGCGAGGGAAAAAGCGAAGACGATTTGCGCCGCGACCTCGAATATCTGATTAAAGACTCGCAGGATATAAAGAAAAAAGCTGAGGTTCTGGATACTCCGGTTTTGCTTTACAGAGATCAGGGCATGATTGCCGCAATGGTGCGTGATTTGTTTACTTCGGACATGAAAGAGTTCATCCTCGACTCGCAACCCGAGTATGACAAAATTCGTGAATATTCGAAGAAGACAGTCCCTAATCTCGTAGATAGAATCAAGCTATATAAGAATAACACGCCAATTTTCGATGCCTTCGATGTCGAAACGCAGATTTCGAATATGCTTAAGCGCAAGATTTGGATCAAAAAAGGCTCGTCGATTGTCATCGATAACACCGAGGCATTAACCGCGATAGACGTGAACTCCGGAAAAAATATCGGCAAAGGGAAATCCTACGAGGACACCCTTTTGCAGGTTAATCTTGCGGCGGCTGAGGAAATCGCGCGCCAACTTAGGTTGCGCGATCTTGGAGGTATTATCGCAATAGATTTTATCGATATGGAGCTGGAAGAAAACCGTAAGAAGCTTCAAAACACCTTCGAGGAAGCGATGGCGGAAGACCGTGCGAGATTTAAAATATTGCCTATTAATGATTTTGGGATGATAATGATGACCCGACAGAGGGTCAGACAGAGCGTAATCGAGAGGATTTCCGACCCATGCCCCACCTGTGGCGGTATAGGAATGGTATTTTCGCCGGTAACTGTCATCGCGAAACTCGAAAGATGGCTAATGCGTGCATCGGCAGAAGCAAAGAAAAAGCGATTTTTGGTCATCACCCATCCCCTTGTAGCAGGGGAGCTTACAGCCGAAGGCAACGAGAGAATGCACGAGTTAGAGAATTTCTACCATGTTCGCCTTGAATGTTTTCCAGACCCGACAGTTGACCCAGACGAGTTTTTCGTTTTGGATGCCGACAGCGGAGAGAGCCTTACAGACGAGTTTGCGAGTTAATTAGACCGCTTGAAGCTTGATAAATGAGTGATTAATACTGATTAGGTTTGTTCTGGCATCGAATTCGCAATATATTTTCTAAAGACCTTGCATAGGCTAAGTTTTTTGTTTATATTGGAATACGCAAGGTTATTTAAGAAACTGTTAGAGATATAGGAGAGCCGATGTTCAGCAATCTCTGGCGAATGTTAATATCGACCGGTCCTTTCGGAAAGCTAATCCTGCTGGTGCTTTTGGCATTATCAGGTTATTCGTGGGCGATTATTATTACTAAATGGCGTAGATTTCGATATCTCCAGCGCGTATCGAAAACAATCCTTAAGATGATAGGTTCGCACAGGGGGGTCGAGATTCTGCGTTTAAACATTCCCTCACGCGACCATCCTATCACCAAGGTAATTACTGCTGTTAGGCAAGAAATCGGCTCCGGCGCGGTTGCATCCTCCGCAACCTTGCGTGAATTCGATATCAACCCACTTTTTGAGGCTATCAATGAGCGTGCAGATGCGGCGGTTGAGGAAGCTCTCGAATTCGAGGAACGCAATGTTGACATTCTTGCAATGACAGCGAGCGTGGCACCTTTTTTGGGTTTGCTTGGGACAGTTTGGGGAATCACAGTCAGCTTCTGGGAGATTGGCCAACAGTCCAGCGCGAATATAGCTATAGTAGCGCCGGGACTTGCCGAGGCTCTTATTACAACGATAGCCGGGCTTTTAGTGGCAATTCCAGCAGTTATTGCTTTTAGCATATTCAACGCAAGACTTAGAGCAATCGCAAGTGAGGTTTCCGGTTTCACGAAGAAACTGGTGGTTCAACTCAAGCGCGAGATGGCTCATGACATCGCAATGCGAAACCAAATTCAGTGATGAACAAGTATAAAGACAAATATAAGACTCAGATCCACATGAACATAACCTCGATGATGGACGTTGTGTTTATGTTGTTGATTATCTTTATGATAGCGGCACCGTTGATGCGCGCCGAGGTCGATGTCAAGCTTCCTAAATCGGCGGCGGCGAGAGTCAAAGATAACTCTAACCTATCTGTTTCGATTACGATGAGCGGCGATATTTTTATCGGCAATGAACAGATTACGATAGATGAATTTCCTGAAGCTATCAAGAAAATTGCTTCAGCTGGCGCAATAACAAGCGTATCGCTAAAGGGGGATGAATCTATCGATTATGGTCTCGTAATGAAAGTCGTCGGATATATCAAAGATGCCGGCATCGAGAATCTTGGCCTCGTTGCCACCCCTGAAAAGACAAAAACGCGGAGATGATTTGAAACGAGAGCTTATAATAAGCTATTCGGCACACGCGATAATCATTATTATCGCTTTTCTTATAACCGCCTTTTCACGTCCTATGAAGCTTCCTGACAAGGTTTACAGCGTGCAGATTGTCGCCGCTCCTCAGCCGGAGCCGAAAAAAGTCGAAGAAAAAAAGCCTGAGCCAGAACCTGAACCTGAGGAGATACCCGAACCAGAGCCAAAACCCCAGATAGAAACAAAGCCGGAACCGAAACCAAACCCGAAGCCACAACCAAAACCTGAACCTAAACCCGCCGAGGTGCCTAAACCAAAACAGACAAGCCCTCAGGGGACGGGGCATATCACTGTGGATGGACAAAATTTCAAAGACGACTATTATTTGAATCTAATTTATATGAAGGTCTATAGAAACTGGCTTCCGCCGGTATCCGGAAGGGAAATGACTGCAACCATATATTTCAAAATACTTAGGAGCGGAGATGTCAAAGATGCCAAGGTCGAGAAACGAAGCGGGGCATCAACTTTCGATGAAAGGGCACTTCGGACAATTCTCGTATCCGCGCCTTTTCCGGAACTTCCGGAGACATACACTGGCGACCATCTCGGCGTGCATTTTGAATTCATTCACAACCCATAAAAAATAATTATGACAAAAAAGATTTTTCTGATATTGGCATTTCTAACCATAAGTTCCTCGATGGCTCAAGGCGACGCATGGCTTCAATTGACAGATTACGGTTCAAGCATGATTCGTGTTGCGGTTTTAAATTTCAATACCAAAGAACAGAGCTATGGCGCGGCTTGGGACAGCACTATTGCAACCCTAACCGAGGTTCTTCGAAATGACCTCAGTTTCTCGCCATTTATCGAGGTTGTGGATACTTCATTGTATCCCAAGAAGAAGGTCGATTTCCCGAAAAACATCGACCCCTTCCAGTGGAGTTCGATGAGGATTCAGGTATTGATTATCGTGAGTTTCGATACCGATGGCTACAAAGTAACAATGGAGCCCTTGGTTTGGTCAGTAACCGGCATGTCCAGGATGTTTAAGCAAAAATATTCCAGTGATGCATCACAAGCGAGACGTCTCGTTCACCGTATGTCCGATGATATTCATAAGGTTCTTACTGGCGAGGACGGTGTTGCGCAAACTCAGATTGCCTTTGTGTCAACTCGATGGGGCGGTAACAAGGAGCTTTATATCTCTGATTACGATGGTTATGCACCACGAAGAATAACCGATGCCCGCTCTATCGTGATGTCGCCGGACTGGTCGCCAACCGGAGATAGAATCGCATATATGAGCTTTTTAAATGACAACCCCGATATTTATATTTACGATATATATAAAAACCGCGAGACTCTCGCTATAAGGCATTCCGGACAGAGCATTACGCCGGCGTGGTCGCCCGATGGAAGATATATATGCTATTCTAAGGATGTAGGAGGCAATTCAGAATTGTTTCTTCGAGATGTGCGGACAAACGAGGAAACTCGACTCACCTTCACTCCGCATGCCATCGAAAGCAGTCCAACATTTTCTCCGAACGGCAGGGAAATCGCCTTTACTTCAGACAGAAGCGGTACACCGCAGATTTACATTATGGATGTAATGGGGACAAATGTTAGACGATTGACCTTTGAAGGCAGTTATAACGACGGTGCAAATTGGTCTCCGCGCGGCGATAAGATATGCTACACGAGCAGATTTGACTATTCTTTCGAAATAGCGGTTATCGATCTGGCAATCGGTAAGCCGGTTTATCTGACAAGTGTCGGGAGCAACGAAAACCCCTATTGGTCTCCGGACGGTTATCATATCGTATTTAAGAGCAATCGGACCGGACGATATCAGCTTTATACGATGAATTGGGATGGCACGGAAGTCCGCCGTATAACGGGTTTGGGCGAAAATTTCTCTCCGGCTTGGTCACCAAGATATAAATGGTCGTTCGACTAAATCTTTCTGTTTTTTTACAGTTTGGAATAAGACTTGCGAGATACAGCCGCGGAAAAAAACTGTTGCACTTGTCAGTTAAAAGAGTATATTGTTTTAAAACCAATTAGACGGACTCAAAGTAGGAGGTCCAAATGAAGCGTTCGATGTGGATCCTTATCGCAATCAGCTTAGTGCTGGCACTGTTTGTAACGGGATGTCCCAAAAAGACACCCCCGCCTCCTCCCCCTATCGAGATACCTCCCGAACCTCGGATCGTAGAGCCGGTAGTCGAACCGACACCCGCGCCTTCTCTCGAACTGAGAACAGTGTATTTCGATTTCGACAGGTTCAACATTAAACCGGATCAGCAGGCAAGGCTCACCGACAATGCCGAACAGCTCCGCCAGTTTGCCGATGTTCGCGTTCTTCTCGAGGGTCATTGTGACGAGCGGGGAACGAACGAATACAACATGGCTCTGGGCGCTAAGAGAGCAAATGCGGTGAAGAATTTCCTCTCCGAATACGGAATCGCGGCGACAAGATTGACCACAAAATCTTTCGGCGAAGAACGTCCGGTCTGCACTCAAAAAACTGAGGATTGCTGGGGACGCAACCGTCGCGTGGACTTCATAGTAATCGAGTAGTGAAGAAACTCTTATTGACATTAGGAGGAGCGGCATTATTGCTGCTCCTCCCTATGTTTTTCACTTCGGGATGTGCAAGCAGAGGTGAAATAAAGCGTTTCCAGGCGCAAGTCGATTCGCTCACGGTGATTAACACCATGCAGTCGAGGAATATTATGCGCTTGGATTCTTTGCTGACCGAAGAAGCGCGTCTTTCGAGAGCTATTCGCGCCGAACAGAACGCAAACGCGATCGCTCTTCAGGAGCAGATGCGCATTTTGGAAAGCATCCTTCGCGATTCGGGATACAAAGTAAGTTCTCTCGGCGACCGTATCGAGCTTCTCGAAGACGACATTTCGCGGTCTTCAGGGGCACACAGGGACACAAACGGAAGCCTTCCCGACAGCATGGAATCCCTTTTCGATGTTCGAAGCAACGAGATTTTTACGACAGCTAAGCTCGATTTAAACCGAGGCAAATATGATCTCGCGATTATGGGTTTCGAATCATATCTCGACCAGTTTCCCGATGGTTCCTTAGCCGACGACTCTCGCTATTACATCGGCGAAGCTCTCTTAGCCAAAGGTGAATACACCGAGGCCGCGATTTCCTATCTTACTGTTACTCGCAAATGGCCCACAAGCGACCTTGTGCCACCAGCTTTATACAAAGCTGGTTATTGCTATAAGGTTATGGATCAAAAGGACATAGCCGACCAGTATTTCAAAAAGCTTATCGACGATTATCCATCGAGTCCGGAAGCCGAACTCGCCCGTCAACAGCTATAACTCCCCTTTTCATGCGTAAAGCTTCTCGTGATGCAGATTACAGAAAGATTCTTGTAGTCCGGTTTTCCTCTATGGGCGATATTGTGCTCACAACGCCTGTCCTTATGGCGCTTCGAAAGCGTTTTCCCTCAGCACAAATCGATTATCTGGCAAAAGCGCAGTTTCTGCCGCTTTTGGAAAATCATCCTTCAGGATGCGGATGTATTCCGCTTACAGATAGCCTTCGCGGAGACTCGAAGGCCTATCTGGCTTTCTGCGATAGCTTGAGGGACAAAGGCTATGACTTAATAGTTGATCTTCAGGCCAATGGGCGCTCCTATGTCCTAAGGAAGAGAGTCTTTCGGGATTATGTCAAAGTTAACAAACGAACCTTGCGCCGGATACTTCTCGTCAAATTCGGGTTGGGCAGAGATAATTATCCTGACATTCGGCGCAGGTTTCTTGAACCTTTGTCGTTATTAGGCATCGATATTTCAAAAGAGCTATCGAAGGCTATTTTGAGTGTCGATGACTGTGAAATCGCAAATGTGGAAAAGAGATTCTTTAGTGGAACTCACTGTTCTCCTGCCCCAATCGCTATACACCCCGGTGCAAAATGGGAACTCAAGGAATGGGGTATAGAAAAATTCCAAAAACTCGCGAAGGTCCTTATCGATAAGGGTCATCGAGTTCTTTGGTTCGGAGCGCCCTACGACTATGAATCGGAAAAAATCATTTTTGCCGAAAAGACATCGATTCGGGAATTGATGGCTTTAATCGCCACTAGCGCGGTTTTCGTAGGAAATGATTCCGGCCCTCTTCATATCGCGGAGGGCGTTGGAACGCCATCGGTGGGGATTTTCGGGCCGACTCATCCTTCGCTCGGATACTCTCCCAATCACGAGGGAAGTTATGTTCTCGGAGTTGACATAAAATGTCGTCCCTGTTCCCTTTTCGGCAACGGCAAATGCAAATTCGACAAAAAAATCTGTATGGAACAAATCTCGGTGGATGAGGTGGCAGATTCAGTCGAGAAGCTATTTAATGAACATAGGAAAAATAGAGCCGCTTTTCTCGATAGAGATGGGACTATTATATTCGATGCGCACTTTTTAAAGGATGAAACAAAAATCGAACTTATCCCCGGTGCGGTCGAGGCAATTAAAGCGCTTAACGCGTCGGGGTATGTTGTTATTGTGCTTACAAATCAATCGGGAGTTGCTCGCGGATATTTTGGAACTGATGCTGTCGAGAGAATCAACGCGAGGGTTGTCGAGTTGTTTGCCGAGCAGGGTGCGAAAATTTCAGCTATGTATTATTGCCCGCATCTCGCGGATGGCTCGGTGGAGACCTTTGCGATCGATTGCGATTGCAGAAAACCTAAAATTGGGATGGCCATAAAAGCGGCAAAGGAATTCGATCTCGATCTATGCTCATCATTTGTCGTAGGGGACAAAGCCAGTGATTTACAGCTCGCGAAGAATATCAACGCTAAGGCTTACCTTGTGCGAACAGGGAATGGCGAGGAGACTGAAAAAAACTCACGCCATCTCGCAGATGGTGTTTACGATAACATTCTAGATGCTGTGAAATCCATTGTCGGGGGAAGTTAATGAGCAGAAAAACGGCAAAATACTGGCATTCAGAAGGGGACAATTCTGTCCGTTGCGAGCTTTGCCCGCATGGCTGTTTGATTCGAAACGGCAAACGCGGAATATGCCGTGTGAGAAGGAACGATGGCGGTGTTTTAATTTCTGATGCCTTCGCAGAAGTAATATCATTATCAGTCGATCCAATCGAGAAAAAACCGCTGTATCATTTTTACCCCGGAAGCGATATTCTCTCCACCGGTCCCCGTGGTTGCAACTTTTCATGCGGGTTTTGCCAAAACTGGGAGATATCTCAAAAAGATGGGGCAACAAATCATATCGAACCCTCTCAGTTAGTTAGTTTGGCAGAAGAACACAGCTCAATTGGTATTGCATACACCTACACTGAGCCTGTTATTGCCTTCGAGTTCGTTATTGAAACCGGCAAAATAGCCAAGGAAGCTGGTTTGAAGAACGTTCTCGTTACAAATGGTTTTATCGAACAAAAACCACTCATAGATCTACTCGATGTTGTCGATGCGCTTAACGTCGATTTAAAATCGATGAATGACGAGTTCTACAGAAACCACTGCGGAGGCAGATTGGAACCTGTTTTACGAACAATCGAATTATGTAAAAAACAGGGCACTCATATCGAGATAACAAATCTGCTGATCCCATCTTTCAACGACTCGGAGGGCGATATTCGCGCGCTTGTCGATTTTATCGAGACTATCGATCCGCTTATTCCTGTGCATTTTTCGGGGTATTATCCCTGTTTTCACTTCACCGCTCCCCCAACGGCAATTGAAAGTCTTCTCCGCGCCTTTGAAATCGCCTCGGCAAAACTGCCCTATGTCTATATTGGAAATCGTCGAACGGAGTTCGGAACGGACACATTTTGTCCACAGTGCGGTAATAGACTTGTTTCTCGGTGCGGATTCTCCGCAAAAACTGTTGGGATTGATAATTGCGGCAAATGCAATAACTGCGGTCGTTCTACCGACATAGTAGGATCGTGGACAAAAAACTGAAACCCCGCCCTCTCGACGCGATTCCACTTCTGGTTATCGTCGCGCTTTCTATCTGGCCTATCCTGCCAAATTCTTCTGAGATTGCGGGTTTCACGGTGATTACTCCCTGTGAACGAATGAGTTTTAACGGTGATGTAGATACATTGCTGATTATCGAAAGTGCGATTGGGGAAGTCGAGATTCATATAAAACATGGTTCTGCACGAATTGTGCGTTCGGAATGTCCGCATCAGATATGCGTGCGAACCGGCGAAGTAAGACGTCCGGGAAGTTCTATCATCTGCGCGCCGGGGCGTGTAGCGGTGATTGTTGAGGGGAGCGGCGAGTTTGATGCGGTTACTCGGTAAATCCCATCGCACAGCTGTTTTAGCGATGTTGACAGCTATCGGAAGCGCGGTATGGCTAATCGAGGAGCTAATCCCACGTCCGTTGCCATGGGTAAAACCTGGACTTGCCAATGTCGCGACAGTAATCGCGATATACCTTTTCAGTCCTATCGACGGCTTGATAGTAGCTTTTTTCCGCGTTCTCCTCGGTGCAATGCTGTTGGGAAGAATTGGCACGCCCGGATTTTTTATTTCGATTTCTGCGGCATTGACTTCTGCCATTATTATGGTTGCAATTAAATCGAGCAAACTACCCTTCTCAATTTATGGTATAAGTCTTTGGGGAGCTTTATTTCATGGAATAACACAACTTATCGTCGCCGGTTATTTAGTTTACAGCGCACGTGCAGTTGTCCATTTTGCACCCTTGGTGCTTCTCCCCTCTCTGGCAACCGGAATTCTCGTTGGATATTTGTCAAGTATTGTCCTACGAAGGATTTTGCGGCGAGATAATAACCTTTGACAATTCTGCAATTAGATGTAAATTTGCCTTCGTTATGAGAATTCTCATCGTGCAAACAGCCTTTATTGGCGATTGTGTTCTCACGACCCCTCTAATTTCGGCGGTTCGTGGGTTATTTCCGCGCCCGAACAACGAGATCGCAATGCTAATCTCTCCTTTGGGAAAAGGCATTTTTGAGAATAATCCTCACATTGACGAGCTTTTCATCTACGACAAACGCTCTTCAGAAAAGGGTTTTGGAGCATTCCGAAGCTTAGCAAGCCATTTACGTAAATTCCATTTCGATTTGGCTATATTACCCCACAGATCCTTTCGCACAGGCCTTTTGTGTAAAATGGCTGGGATTAAACAAAGGCTCGGTTTCTCGAAATCTGCCGGAGCACTTTTCTATTCCGATAAGGTTTTACGCAACAATATGTTACACGAAGCAAAACGATTGCTTCAGCTCGCAAAATATTTCGGAGAGATCCCTGATTCGATACCTTTGGAGCTTTTCCCAAGCGACACGGACAGCCTTGCCGCCGAACAATTCCTTGTCTCGCACAGTATTAATCCTGAAAAAACGCTAATCATAGCACCGGGAAGTGTTTGGGCAACCAAGCGATATCCTCCCGATAGCTATGCGCGGGTGATCCAAATCCTCCTCGGTGACGGGCATTTCGAGAAAGCGGTAATTATTGGCGGCGATGAAGACAGGGCAATTGCTGATCAAATCCTCGAATACAACTGTAGCAGAGCTATTTCTGCCATTGGGATGGGTAATATCATGGCCTCTGCGGCGTTAATCGGCAAATGCAAAGCACTGATTGGCAACGACAGCGCGCCCGTTCATATCGCCGCGGCGATGAAAACCCCTGTTGTGGCCATTTTTGGGCCAACTGTTAAAGATTTCGGTTTCACACCATATTTCGATATTTCGGTGGTTGTCGAACCGGATTGTGATTTAAAATGCAGGCCTTGTAGCGGACACGGCAAAGCGAAATGTGCCTCGCATGAATGCATGCGCTCTATTCCGCCTCAAAAAGTTGCGGACGCAGTTATCAAACTTCTCCACAAAAAGAAAAGCGCGACCATCGCCGCGCTTCACGAATAAATTCCAACCCAACCTATTTTAACCTTTCGAGCGCTTTCTTATAGCCAAGTTGTCTAAGCCCGAACGGATCATTCTCCGGACGCAACCTTCTGAGCGCTCGAACTATCCGTCCCTCGGCATATTTCAGCTCGACATCGGCTATAGGATGCTCGAGACTCGAGAGGGCAAAAACGGTGTATCCAAAAGGGAAATTTCTCCAACCGAGTTTGCCGTCACGGTTCATACTGACTGTCGAAAGACCTCTGTGCACGAAAGCTTTGCCCTCATCGATTTCAGAAGCTACTATTGCTCGCCAGAGGGATAAACTGCAAGTTGCGCAACAATAACGACCTTTGTCCGCCATTGAGGGGAATCTTCGCGACCTGCCAAGTATGCCGATAATACCTTCGCGCACACCGGGGGTTTCAGGTCCACGCCATTTCGAAAGCGCCCAAAAGGCCTCTTCGCCGAGTAAATGTGCGGTTCCGGCTCTTGTGTGAAGCTTCTCGCCGGAAGGAAGAGTCGAGGTTTGGTAGTCCGCTTCCATAGGTGCGGCAAAACCGAGACCATAGCGCCCTGGATCTTTCTGACGTTTGATTATCCAGTCGAGGGCTTC
The DNA here is from genome assembly GCA_964459995.1 of uncultured bacterium. Lineage (GTDB taxonomy): Bacteria > UBP14 > UBA6098 > UBA6098 > UBA6098 > CAZSHG01. Next base: position 85,399 of record CAYWOR010000004.1, read on the forward strand.
GTCTGTCTCAGAGGGATCGATTTGCTCGCCGCTGAGCCTCACTCTTTCGAGGTTCCAAAGTGTTTCGGCGAGGCTTTCGGGATTGAATATTCTTGGCATAATCGTTCCATTAAAAGGGGGGCATCTACAGATTATTAGAAATATAATGTTGAGTATGCACATATGCAAGAAAAACTTGTCAATCTTTAATAATACTATAATTTCCACATCGGATGATTTTTCGCTTGCTAAATCAAAGTGTAACCCTTAGCCTTTAGTAATTGAAAGGAGTATTATGAAAATATCTTATCGAAGTTTCTCTTTTATTCTGTTTGTGTCGATTCTATGTGCGGTGGGGATTTTTGTTTTCGGATGTTCGGATACGAACGGCCCGAACAACGGCGATAACGACACTCTCGATCCTGTGATTCCGGACACTTCCGAGATGATACGCCCGGATTCGAGTTCGCCGGGGACGATTCAGTTCATTGGATCTTTCAATGTGATAACGAACGGCGTCCCACAGGGCATCGCTATGAAGAACGACATAGTCTATGTCGGAGACGGCCAACGAATTCGTGCTATCAGCGTGAGTAGTCCCTCGTCCCCCTCTCAACTCGCTCAATTCCCGTCTTCAAGCTCAAACTACGTTACCGGCATGGCAATTCGGGGAAATTATCTTTATGTCGTGTTCGAAAATAGATTGAGGATTTTCGATATTACATCTCCCATCTCCCCGGCAGAGGCTGGAACGCTTTCACTGGGTGGAAGTTGCCGCGATATTGCTGTTTTCGGGGATTATGCCTTCGTTGGGAAATACACCGATGGCCTCGTAGTGGTCGATATCTCAGATCCAAGCTCGCCGAGCGTGACAGCAACATGGTTCTCATATCCGACCTACGCACTAACAATGGGCGCCGGCGGGATTTTATACGCGGGCTCACAGACGAGTTTCCGCGTTTTCCAGCTTAATGTCGTTCAACCCGAGTCGCTGAGTCTTATTTATTCGCGATATCCACGCGGCGAAACCGCTTTCGATATGGATTATGCATATGGACATCTTTACATCGCCAGCGGCAAGGTCAATTTAGGCTCGAATAACGGGATTTTCAATATTCAGAGCCGCTCTTTTATCGGGGATGTCTTCACGGACACAACCGATTATGTCTGTAAAGGTGTCTCTGTAGATGGCAACCGCGCCTATGTCATTGACGGAAGCCTGACCGGAGAATCAAATCTTTATTTGTATTATACTTATAATCCTGCGGCGGCTTATCTTGCGGATGTCGTATCACTCAGCGATCAGGCCTCGGCTATTCTCGCGAAAGATGGATACGTCTATGTGCTCTGCAAAACGAGTCTGCTTGTTTACAGAAACAGTCTTATAAGTTGAAACTAACCTGATAGATTGGTAGTTTTCTTTGCGAAAAGCTCATTGAGGACATTTAGGACAATGTTCATATCGAAGGGCTTTTCCTTGAATACGCGCGCTTTTAGCCCCTCTCTCGAAGCCTTGACTAACGCATGGTTTTCATCGTAGCCGAATGCTGTCATTAGGATTACTTCGATTTCTGGGTTCGCGTCCTTTGCGGCGCGGAAGACTTCGTATCCATTGGCACCGGGCATTTTTATGTCGGTAATCACGACCTCGAAATTATGTGGGGTCTTCTGAATTTTCTCGATAGCTTCCGCACCATCGACAGCAGTTTCGACATGAAGGCCATGCGCGCGAAGGAATTCCGCAACACCGTCTCTGATTGTTTCGTCGTCATCAGCAACGAGAATATGGTGTTTGTCTCCCATCTGCATAGCTTCATGATTGTGCGAATGAAGGTTCACTAGCATATCTTCGGGAAGCTTAAGCATTTGAATGCCCTCGATGTAGTTTTCGATGACCAAATCCTCTGGCGGATTCTGAAGAGCCTTTGTCAATTCTGCTACTCTAAAGGCGTTCAGCTTCATCTCTGTCAGATACTTTTCGACATTTTCGCGGATTTTCGGGTCTGGGCAATCGATTGCATCGGTTTGGAAAAGTTCTTCGAGGTTCTGGCCCCTCGCGATTAGGGCTTGCAAGTAATTATTTATGTGGTGGGATAAAGTTACGACAACAAGTCGAACGGCTTCTTTTCGTTCGAGTTCGAGAATTCGATTCTGAAGTTCTTTGATGGGGCGCAAATCCTTTGATATTCCAACTGTGCCGTTTTCTCGGCCTTTCTCGTCATAAAGAATAGCGGCTGAGAGGCTTATGGGTATTTCCTCGCCGCTTTTTGAGAAAGATTGAACCTCCATCGATTCGACATATCCCCTGCCCTCGCGCATAGCTTTCATAATTCTGCGCGCTTCGTCCTCATCGGCGTAGAGTTTCGATACCGATTCGCCGATCATCTCTTCGGGTTTATAGCCGAGAATTCTTTCTGCGGCGGGATTAAAAATAACTATTCTGCCCTCTTTGTCCGCGCTGACAATGATGTCTGCAGATGCACTGATGAGGCTCTTAAGGTATATTTCTGCGGCTGAAAGGTCGCGCAAAAGTTTGCTTCGTTCGATTAGCGCTGAGGCTTCTCTTGCAAATAGGTCTGGAAGGCGAAGAGATTCCACTGTGGGGCGATGGCCGTCGATAGGGTCGTCCACGCTCATTATACCGATGATTTCGCCCTCTACATTTCGAAGAGGGATAAAAAGCATATCCGAAGGGTGCCAATCGCCCTGCATACGTTCAGGTTCGAGGCGGCTTCGGACACCGGATAATTCTGTGTTTAGAGGGTCGTCGTGCGGAACAAAATAGGAATTGCCAATGCGGTATTCCTCGGATAATGCCCGTTTCCAAAGGACTTTCGGTTTTGGTGGCTGAGCCTTGTGAACTTCGATTTCTTCGGGTGTAAGCCCTGCATAACCAACATCCACGCGGTCGAAATCTCCTGTGAAAATAGAGATAATCGCCCGGTTGAAAAGTTTTGCTTTAACAACCCCTTTTGCGATCAGATCGAGTTGTTCTTTGAGGCCGTCTGTCTCACTGAGTCTTGCGGCGGTGTCGAAAAGTGTAACCAGTTGTTTACGCTTGATTGCGAATTCGGTTCGAAAGGCAACAGACTCTTCCCGTGCCTCGTCGAGGGCTTTGCTGAGAGCTTGCACTTCTCTTTCGAGAGCTTCGATACGGCCTTGGGAAAGGGAATTTATGTCTTTTTCTTCGAAAGGCATAGTGGTTAAAATATAGTTATTTAAAAATGTGTTTGCAACCCAGGATTTGATAAATCAAACTTAATAATACAACTCTGTTTTGGAAAAATTTGGCGCGCTCCCTGCAAAATGCGCATTGATATTGACTAACCAGAGGATTGGTATATCTTGTAAACCGTGCGATATAGAATTATAACATTCGCTATTCTAATAGCCTCCGCCATGGCCTTCGGCGGCGACATTATTCTGCATCATGCGAACAGCATGACAACGGATCTCTCCGGCGGAGGAACAAAGGTAAGCCTTTATGGCGCGGTTTTCCTTTCGCACGAGGGACGTGATTTGCGGAGCAGTTCCGCATTTTGGGATAAGAATGTCGGTCAGATTAGGTTCATCGGCAATGTCGCCCTGACAGATACCCTCCAACGAATTTTCACCGATACCCTTTTCTATCGCAGAGACGATAAATTCGCTCACGGCAAGGGCAATGTCCGCTACGAAAGGCTCGATTCATCACTCGTGATCACCGGCGGCGACGGCACATATAACGGCATCGCGGAAATTCTCACTATGATTCTTTCGCCTCATCTCGTAAGTGTCGATACCACAGACAGCACAGTAATCGAACTCGACGCAAAAAAATTCATCTACGAAGTCCTCGCTGAGCGCGGAACTGCTATAGATTCTGCATTGGTTGTCATTCATGAAAAGGACACAACTAAACCACCGGTTTATATCCGCGCTGATTCGATAGTCTTTTATCCGAGACGTGACGAGGTTTACGCCTTCGGCGCGGTCGAAGTGCGTCAGGAGGCGACACTCGCGACAGCTGACAGTATCCGTTATCATCGCAAAGCCGACCGAATAGAGATGCTCGGTAATCCTATTCTAAAACAGGACAATAACAGGCTTGTTGGCGATAGGTTCACTCTCGAACTGAAAAAGGGCAAGCTCACGCGGATGTGGGTTTATGGTCCTTCCGACGGCACAAAGCCACCCATGGGATTCTGGCGTCCACCGGAGGATTCGTTAGAAACGCTTCCAGAGAGCTGGTTCACCTCGAAATCCATGGCTTTCGAGTTCGAGGATGGCAAACTTCGTATAGCGCATCTGATTCGCGAAGCCACCACGGAATATCATCCATGGCCGGAGAATCAGCAGAAGCGTGAAAACAACCGCACCTCGGGCGATAGTATAGCTGTGTGGTTCGCGAAGGAGGGGCTGGACAGTATCGAGGTCCATCGCGCCGGAACCGGCCGCTATGTCCTCGAAGAATTCGATTCGGACAGTCTCTCGAAAATAGCGAAGAGGGACAGTATGGTCTATTCTGGGGATTTCCTCGCCCTTTCACGCGAGGGACAGACAGTTGCAATTCAGGGAAGCGGCGCTGTGAGATATAAGGATATGGGACTGGACGCCGGAAGGATTCTATATAATTTCGACACTGATATTCTAATTGCGGAGCCGATCTATGCCGACGACAGTCTAATCGGTAGGCCAAGCTTGTTCGATAAAAACGAAACGATGACCGGCAACAAGATTACCTATAATATAAATACTCGCCGCGGCAGAATGATTCAGGCCAATTCAGCGGTCGATTTGGGATATTATAGAGGTGGTGTAGTCCACAAATCCGCTGGGGACACTCTATTTATCGCGAAATCGCACTTTATTCCCTGCGAATGCGAGAGCGCGCTTACTCACTTTGTAAGCGATCGTGCTAAACTTATCCCAAAAGACAAAGCCGTCGCGAGAAATATCGTGCTATATATAGGCAAAGTGCCCATTTTCGGGGTTCCGTTTTTCGTTTTTCCTATTCAGAGCGGGCGAAGATCGGGACTTCTGACCTTCGACATCGGGCAATTCCAAAAAGGGCAACGCTATGTCCGCAATGTCGGTTATTATTGGGCGCCGAACGATTTTTGGGATATTCAAACCGGATTCGATTACAACGAGGAAAGCGGGCTTGTTCTTCGTGGAAAGACTCACTATGCCTTGCGATATCGATTGTCAGGGAATATCTCTGCAAGTTATGAGTTAGAAAGACGGCGCGATTTCCTCGAAACAACCGGTTCGGATAGATGGAGTTTGTCCGGAAGCCATATTCAAAATCTTTGGCCGCGCGCCTCACTGACAGGAAGCGCAAGTTTTGTCAGCGATGTCGATTATTTGACAGACATCGAATACGACCCCCAAACTAGCATGCAACGAAATCTAACGAGTAATCTCGCTTTCTCGCAGAATCAGGATTGGGGAAGCATTTCCGCAAATATCGAGCGCTCGGAAAACTTAATAAGCAGAAGAACCACGACCTATCTTCCGAGACTCCGCGTCTCGAAATACTCACGACCGCTTTTCAAGCCGGATAGTGAGCTGAACCGGAAATTCTATCATAATCTGACCCTTTCTGTGAGCGGCCTTGCGGTTCATTACCGTCTTTCCGATACATTAAACTCCGAAACGCATACCGGATTACAGGCAAATACGGGCGCAAGTCTTCCTTTCTCGCTGGGGCCTTATCTATCGCTGACTCCGAGTTCGAACGCACAGTTCGCCCTAATCGATATGGGCGCTGATTCATCGAATTGGCCGTCAAGGTTGACATATGGCGCTTCGGTAAACGCCACAACAAACCTCTACGGAAGATTCCCCCTCAATGGTTTCCTCGGTGTGAAGACTTTCAAGCACGACATCGCGCCAACCACTACCTTCAATTGGTCGCCAGAATTTTCGGACGCTTCGCATTTTTATTCTTTTGGTGGAATTTCTCCGGGAGGATCAAGCAAACGGCAATCGCTTAGTTACGGGCTTCGACAGGATTTTTCCTTTGAAACTCGCGAAGACAGTCTTCGTCAGAGCAAAAAGATTCAAATTGCGACTTTAAATACAAACGGAAGTTACGATTTTCTGTCGGAGACGCGGAATTTTTCGGACATCACGACGAGTGTCCGCACCTCCCCCTTTAAGTGGTTATCTCTTACCGGTGGGCTTTCTCACTCTCTCTACCCCGAAGGAAGCACTGAAATAGGAGGTTTGCGGCTTTTGTCAAGAAATTTGACAACCGAGTTTGCCTACCGTGGAAACTTTGCCTATGGCGATTCTGTGGCAAAAGTAAGCCGCGATTACCGTGTAACGCTGTCTCATTACCTCGCGGATAACTACACCGGCTCCGTAACCCACTGGATAAAGGGAAATATAAGTGTTTACCCCACCGCAAACTGGCGTGTCGAATACTCTAATTACTTTGATATTCAACAGGGCAAGACCGTGAGTGAGGAAATTCGACTCTGGCGCGACCTCGGTTGTTGGGAAGGAATGTTAGTCTGGGTGCCCTCCGGTTACAGAAAAGGGTGGTATTTTCGGGTAAATATAAAGAAGATTCCGGACATAAAAGTGGAAGGGTCACATGGGCGGGCGAAATAATGTTATTTAGGGGATTTGCGCTAAATCGGGGTATTTTCGTATCTCAACCAAAACCGGCGTAATCTTATCTCATTATTAATCAATGAGTTATGAGTTAATGATATTATCTTTGTCGGTGCTATTTTCACCTTTTTGCCTCTTGCAAATCCCCTTTTTATCGGGATTTTTTTTTATTTTTTTTAAAAAAAGGCTTGACAAATAGCTTTAGCAGTTCTACTTTTTCAACAAACGATGTAACAGAGCGCTTTTGAAGCGTAAAAAACCAAAAAAGGAGGTCAAAATGACCAAAGACGAATTCATCGCAAAAGTAGCCAACCAGACCGGACAGAGCAAGGCTCAGGTCGATAAGACCGTCAAAGCCGCCCTATCGACCATCTCTGACACCCTCAAGCAGGGCGACAAGATTACCTTCGTCGGCTTCGGCACCTTCATGACCAGCAAGCGCGCCGCCCGCACGGGCAGGAATCCGCAGACTGGCGAAAAAATGAAGATCAAGGCCAGCAAAGTCGCGAAGTTCAGGCCCGGCAAGAGCCTTCGCGAAGCCGTCAAGAAATAGTTTCTCTTTCTTGAACTGAAAAAGGCGGCCCTCGGGTCGCCTTTTTTTATTGCCGAAAAATCTACGAGCTTTACGCTTGACTTCGATAACCTCATTTATATATTTTTTGGTAAATTTCAAAGAGGAGTAATTATGCGAAAAGTATATCTGGATCATTCCGCAACGACACCCACACGCATCGAGGTTCTCGAAGCGATGTTGCCCTTTTTTAATGAGCAATATGGCAATCCGTCGAGCCTGCATCAATACGGCCAATGGACACGTGCGGCGATCGAAGAGGCCAGAGACCGTGTCGCAAAACTTGTCGGTGCGGAATCAGAGGAAGTTATTTTCACTTCGGGTGGCACCGAGAGCGATAACATGGTCATCAAAGGCGTAGGATTTAAAAATTTCGAAAAACGCGGACACTTCATAACTTCAAAAATCGAACATAAAGCCGTCCTGGAAGCTGTTAAATTCATGGAGAAACTTGGTTTTACAGCTACTTATCTCGATGTTGACGAATACGGAATGGTTCATCCTGAAACCCTGAAAGACGCCATCCGCGAAGACACGCTTCTCGTATCCATAATGGCGGCGAATAATGAAGTCGGAACGATACAGCCGATTAAAGAGCTTGTCGAGGTCGCCCATGAACGCGGTGTGCTTTTCCACACCGATGCCGTGCAAGCTTTTGGTAAGATTCCTGTCGATGTCCGCGATTGGGATGTAGATTTCCTCGCGGCAAGCGGTCACAAATTCTATGGTCCGAAGGGAATCGGGTTTTGTTTCATGAAAGATTCCGCCAAAAAGAAGCTAAGAAGGCTTATCGATGGCGGAAGCCACGAAGTTGGAAAGCGTGCGGGAACGGAAAATCTCCCGGGCATCGTCGGTATCGCTAAAGCTCTCGAACTTGCTATTGGGGAGTTAAACTCCGAACCGGACAGAGAGAGAGCACTCGCGGATATGCTTTATAAAGGTCTCACAGACGCACTCGACGGCGTGAGCCTTAATGGTCACCCTACAATGCGCCTTCCGGGATTTCTAAATCTCAGTTTCGCGAAGGTCGAGGGCGAGAGCATGCTTTTGTCGCTCGACATGCAGGGAATCGGCCTAAGTAGCGGTTCTGCATGCACAAGCGGAAGTCTCGAGCCAAGCCATGTTCTTACCGCCATGGGCCTCGACCCTATAAGAGCGCACAGCAGTCTGCGGTTCACGTTGGGAAGACAGAACAATCTCGAGGATATCGAATATGTGCTTCGAGTCCTCCCGCCTTTGATTGAGAAACTGAGAAGCGTTAGTATGCTGTAAAATGGGGACTTTGCGCCAAAGTGAAAATTCCTCCCCTTAGATTTTTCTGCACAGCTATCGTATCAATTCTGATTTTGCAGGGCTGTGCGCAAGTAAAACCTCCCACGGGCGGCCCTGAAGATAAATCTCCGCCCAAAGCTGTGGAGGTTATGCCCGCAGATAGCTCGGTTAATGTTCCAATCGATACCCCAATTAGAATAAGATTCGACGAGTATATCAAAGGCTCAGCCGGAAATATCGCCCTTTCCCCGCCGGTGGAGAAATTAGATGTAAAATTCCGTCATCGCGGAATCGATATCTCCCACTCAGGGCTTGAGCCGAACACAACCTATCGTGTTGTTATTTCCACCGCTTTTGGCGATCTTAGGGGGAATACTCTTCGGAATGCCTTTAGCTTCGCCTTTTCGACCGGCCCGCGATTGGACACCCTCGAAATTCGCGGCAAAGTTTATAACGCCGATTTCGAACTTGCCGACGGTATTCGAATTCATGCCTATTCCAGCGAAAAGGCCACTTTTAATCTTCGTAAAACAAGGCCCGATGCGATAACTTGGTCGGGCAAAGGAGGGGAATTTTCTTTACAGAACCTTCCCGATAAAGAATTTATTATAATTGGCATTCGCGATGATAATAAAGATGGCTTTTTGTCAAATAATGAATCTGTCGCATTTGCTCCCAAAGCTATAAATGCCGGCACTAATATTGGCTGGTCTATGGTGATTTTCGCCCCGGATTCAACACCTCCGGAAATCATCTCAGTTTCCACAGAAGACGCATATATCCTGAAAATTAGGTTCTCCGAGCCGATTAATTTCGATGAGTTGATTATAAAAGCATCGCCGCCTATCGGTGGTTTCAAGCCTTTCATCTATCAGTCGGAACCTAAATTATTGGGGATTCTCGCCGAAACCCCCTTGCCAATAGGAAAGTTAGAACTGGAAATTTCGGGAGTATCAGACAGAACCGGAAATGTTGGTAGCTACATTCAGAATATCGAGATTAAAGCGATCGAGCCGGATTCAATCTTGCCGAGAGTCTCTGTGAACAAGAAGATGCGGATTTTCCCGACCGATTCGCTAATTGTGCGTTTTGATAAACCAGTTCGAGCAGGAATTGTCCTCGTTCAAGACTCTCTTGGAAGGCAGATCCGTGGCGATTCTGTTTTGCGAGATCCTTTTACTATAGTATTTATACCGGCAGAAAAATGGCCAAACCGCGAAGATATTACATGGCATATCGAGGATGTTATCGCGCTTGATGGCTCTAAAGTTACCGACACAACGATGTTTGCGCTAAGTTTCGAATCACCGGAGAGTTATGGTAATCTTTTCGTCACAACCGAACCGCTTTGCGAGGAGTTAATCGTCCGGGCTATAATGCTCGGTGAAGAGAAATCCCAGACAGACTTGGTAAAGAAGCCCAGCGGGTTTGAATCTGAGGGGCTTCCGGCAGGACAATATCTCATCTACATGTTTTGCGACTCGGACGGCGATTCGCAATGGAGTCCCGGCGATCTTTCTCCATTCGAGTTTCCAGAGCCAATTTTCATCTATCCGGATACTGTCGTTATCCGAGGATTTTGGACTACCGAGGTGAACGTTTCCGTCAGATAGCCCAAAAATGGCTTTAAACTCCCCTTTTTTTCCTTTTTATTGTAGGATTTTGGCTGTTTCGCCAATATTTTTCTTGCATAATGAGAAAAGAAAGTTAATTTTGTTGAATTGTTATCCGGAGGTATAGACATGGAGTTACGTGATTTGTTGCCGGAAATTGAAAAATCGATTCTGCCCTTTCTAGAAAGCGGTGGGATGGAACTTGTGGAGATGTCTTTCCACGGCAGAGGACGAACCTCTCTTCTGAGAATAACTCTCTGGAAGAAGGGCGGCATCGGAATCGACGAGATTTCTAAGGTATCTCGTCATGTCGGGGATATTCTCGACCAAAGAGATATTATTCCCGGAAAATATACGCTCGAGGTTTCTTCTCCGGGGCTGGACAGAGAACTTAGGACGGAAGCCGATTTCCGAAGGGCGGAAGGTGAGAAAACCGAATTCTTCCTAAACGACGGAACATCAGTTGTCGGTGAAATATCCTCGGTCGCAGACGGCCGTGTGAATATTATGCAGGGAGAAGAACAAGTGGCATTGCCGATCGAAGGGATTTCGAAGGGCAAAATCAAAATCGAATTTTGAGAGTAGAACAACTATGGGAGAAATTGCAAACATACACGTGGCCGAGGCGATAGAGGATATCGTTAAGGAAAAACTTCTCGACCGCGATGTCGTAATCCAAACACTGAAGGATGCGCTTATCCTCGCGGTGAAGAAAAAATACGGCTCTGCAGAGAATATCGAAGTCGAAATCGACCCCGATATCGGCCGTCTCGAGGTGCTTGCCACAAAAAAGGTGAAACGAGGCATCGAAGACCCACTTACAGAGATTGAGGCCGATGAAGCCAAGGCAATCGACCCTGAAATCCGCGTCAACCAGTTCATAACAGTGCCTCTGGATTTGACCGCTTTCGGTCGCAACGCCATTCAAATCGCGAAACAGATAATGATTCAGCGAATTCGCGAGGCAGAACGCGAGCAGGTTTTCGACGATTTCCAACATAAAGTCGGCGAGATTACCTCCGGTTCGATTCAAAGAATGGAACGCGGAGCCTTTATCATAAATCTTGGGCGCACAGAGGGAGTTATTCCACGTAGCGAACAAATCCCTGGAGAGCATCTACCTGTTGGAAAAATTGTTAGGTCTATGGTCAAAGAGGTTCAAAAGAACCCGAAAGGCCCGCAGATTGTTCTTACGAGAAAATCTCCGCTATTTTTAAAGAAACTGTTCGAGTTTGAAGTTCCAGAGATTTATGAGAACAGAGTCGAGATTATCGCAGTGGCTCGCGAAGCCGGAGAACGCAGTAAAATCGCTGTTTATAGCGTTGATGACAAGATCGATCCGGTCGGCGCGTGCGTTGGACTTAAAGGAACACGTGTTCAGAGCGTCGTAAAAGAGCTTAATAACGAGAAGATCGATATAATAGGCTGGGATCCCGATCCCGAGAGGTTCATTGCAAGGGCGCTCGCCCCCGCTACGGTTCTTATGGCCTTTCTTGCGGCCGATGAAAACCATATGATAGTGGTCGTTCCTGACGACGAGCTTTCGCTTGCGATCGGTAAGGGTGGCCAGAATGCCCGCCTCGCCGCAAAACTCACAGGATGGAGAATCACTCTCTTTGGAAGAGACCAATATCAATCGTTGCTTATGGATGTTTCCGAATTGCTGGCCATCACAAAAGAACAGGCCGAGGCACTTCACAAGTTCGATATCGACACTGTTCAAAAACTCGCGAGAATGACAATCGCCACACTTCAGGAAATACCGGGAATCGAAGACGAAGCACCGCTTCTTCTTGCTGATGCGCTTGTTACGATGGAAGATATCGGCCTCGAACATGGTTTTGTTACAGATAGAGACGATTTATTGAGAGAACGCGGTATCGACCCTGTGGAATTTCTTGCCCAACAGAGATCAGAAAGATCAGAGCCGCCGAAAAATGAAATAGAAAAAACTAATGAAAGCGATCAGGCGGAGGAATAGGGCGGTTGTTAAGCCTGAATGAAGGAGTTGTCTTGGCTAAAAGGGTCTATGAGAAAGCACGTGAATTAGGTATCGAGAGCAAAGATTTGCTCGAGGCCCTTCTAAAACTCGGTTTTGAGGTCAAAACCGCGGCCGGTTCTTTTTCCGAAGATATGGAAGAAGCGGTTAAGAATTATGACTTCAAAACAGGAGAAGCGAAGGCTGAGGCCGAGATAATCGAGGATAAAAAGACAGATGTAGTTCGAGATGCCCGTAGAGAGGCAATTCTCAAGCGTATGATGGGTAAAGGCGCCGGCAAGGCGGTTACCCCAATGAAAACTGTATCTGTCGAACCAATCATCGAAGAGAAAGAAACTGCCCCATCGAAACACGCCGTCCCGAAATCGACAGAACTCGAGCAAAAACCAAGGCCGAAAAAAACTGCAAAACTCGAGCCTCTTCGTGTTATGGAGAAAATGACTCCACAGGATATCGCCAAAGCCACGAAAAAAGAGGTTAGCGAAGTCCTTAGGGCGTGTATGACTTTCGGAGTGATGGCGACTTCGAATCAAAGGCTCGGTCTCGATGTCATCGAGGCGATTGCTGAGGAACTTGGGTATTTTGCAATTTTGGTCTCGGAGCAGGAGTTTTATTCGCCACCCGAACCCCCGAAAAAAGAGAAAAAAACGGCAATAGAACCAGAACCGGAGTTGGATGAACTCGACACGGAAATGGCAAGCGAAGCCGGAGTCGAAACAAAACCGGAACTGAAAGACGATAAATCTAAGAAGCCCAAAAAGAAAAAAGCGAAAAAAGTAGCTGGCAAGGCAGATAAAACGCGTGCACCGGTCGTCACAGTTATGGGACATGTCGATCACGGCAAAACAACTTTGCTCGACCATATTCGCAATACCAATGTGGTCGCGGGGGAAAAGGGCGGAATCACCCAGCATATCGGCGCATATGTTGTTAAAACACCTAAGGGATATATCACATTTGTCGATACCCCCGGTCATGAGGCATTCACGGCGATGCGCGCACGTGGCGCGGAACTCACCGACATAGTTGTTCTTATCGTTGCGCAGGATGACAGCCTTATGCCGCAAACCCGCGAAGCTATCGATCATGCACGAGCGGCTGGAGTGCCGATTATCGTAGCGATCAATAAAATGGATCTTCCCGGCGCAAATGCAGACCGAGTAAAAAACGATCTCGCCCAGCTGGAACTTTTGGTGGAAGATTGGGGCGGAGATGTTCAATGCGCAGAGATTTCCGCGCTTAGTGGCGATGGAGTTGACGAACTTCTCGATGAGATTGTCCTTCAAGCGGAGATGCTCGAACTGGTCGCCGATCCGACAGTCCCCGCAAAGGGAGTTGTCGTCGAAGCATTATTAGACAAATTTCGCGGCGCAACCGCGACTATACTAGTGCAAGAGGGAACGCTTAAAAAGGGTGATTCGCTCGTCGCAGGTCTCGAATACGGCCGAATACGCAGTATGGAAGACGAACGCGGAAAACAGGTTAATGAAGCCCCCCCTTCGACTCCCGTCGTAATCACAGGGCTTAACGGTGTCCCTCAGGCGGGTGACATCTTCGAGGTTGTCAAAAACGATACGATAGCAAGGAAAATAGTCGAGGAGAAACTCGCTCGGCTTCATCAGGACGAAGAATCTGGGAAGAAAAAGATCTCGCTCGAGGATTTCTTTGCGATTATGGAAGGCAAACTGGTCAAAAACCTTTCTGTGGTCATTAAAGCCGATGTCGATGGCTCTTTGGAGGCTGTTAAAGGCGTCCTCAGCGCGCTTGGAAATGAAGAGGTTAAGGTTAATATCGTTAGCACGGGTGTCGGCGGAATAACCGAAAATGATGTCCTACTTGCAGGCACTTCGAATGCTGTTATTCTTGGCTTTTCGGTCAAACCGGACTCGAGAGCGAAAAAGGCCGCCGAAAAAGAGGGTGTCGATATTAAAACATATGACATCATCTACGAACTTCAAGAAGACGTTATTGCCGCTCTCGAAGGAATGCTCGAACCGGAGATGGTGGAAGAGAAAATTGGAACTGTCGAGATCAGACAGGTATTCAGAATTACCAAAGTCGGTAAAATTGCCGGATGTTATGTTCTTGACGGCGAGGTGCATCGCGACTCGAAAGTTGAGATTGTTAGAGCCGGCGAGGCAATCGGAACAGGTAAGATATCGACATTGAAACGCTTTAAGGATGATGTGAAAGAAGTTGCCGCCGGTTTCGAATGCGGAATCGAGGTTGAAGGATTCCGCGATTATCAGGAAGGCGACATACTCAATATCTTTGAAACGAAAAAGGTCGTAAGGCGCTTGAGCAAATAAGGTGGGAGAATTTTGATAATCGGCTTGAGAACCGTGGAGATCTTCATTCCGTTGTCCCAATCTCTCAAAGAAAAGCGAATGGTGCTTAGGAGAATCAAGGACAGAGTCCAGTCGAAGATGAATGTCTCCTATGCCGAAATCGACCATCTCGACAAATGGCAGAGGGCATGCCTTGCCTTCGTGACGGTCGCAAACAAAAGGCTCGAGGTCGAAAAGCGGCTCGATGCTGTAATGGAAATAATTATCGACGATGATAGAATTACTATTTTGGATGTCGAAAGCGATTTTTTATAGGTGAAATTATGTCGATTAGAACTCGAAGAGTGGGAAATCAGATACAGAAGCTCATAAGTGAGCTTATCGATGCTGGTGCGATTCGCGACCCGCGAGTCGCAGGTATGGTTACAATTACCGGTGTTGATATTACAGCCGATCTTCGTTCCGCAAAGGTATTCTACAGTTGTTTCGGAAGCGATGAGGAACGTGAATCGACCGCGAAAGCGCTCGAAAGCGCTAGGGGATACATTCAATCGGAAGTTGGAACGAGACTTGGCATTAAATTCACACCCCATTTGAGCTTTGTTTTCGACCCCTCTATCGCTTATGGCGACTACATCGAAAGGATCCTCGGAGACATTCCCGATGAAGAGTAGCATCGACGAAATAATTGGGGCATTTCAAAACGGAGATTGCTTTCTAATCCTCGGCCATAGCGATCCTGACGGCGATTCCTTAGGCTCGACAATAGCACTGGGGCTATTTCTTCGCTATCAAGCCGACAAAAGGGTCTGTATGGCTAAGCCCCTATTCTGGCCGGGACGTTATGAATTTCTTCAGAAACACTGCAATGGCAGAGAAGAAGTTTCGAATGATGGAGTCGATTACGTCGTGATTCTCGATTGTTCGTCGCTGGATAGAGTCGATTGGGGAGATTTCGATCCTAAAGATTTCGAAAGAACTCCGAAAATCGTTATCGATCATCATGAAGAGGGCATTCCCTTCGGGGATATCAACTGGATAGACAAAAAATCCGCCGCTGTTGGCGAGATGATATATGAGATTTTCGTCCAAATAGGTGCTGAGATAACCCCCGCAATCTCGGAATGCCTTTATTTGGCTATTTTGACTGACACCGGAAGATTCACATATTCGAACACATCCGCAAAATCTCTTTTGATAAGCTCTGAGCTGATAAAAGCCGGTGAGCTTGATCCGTCGGCGATTGCTCGGCATGTTTATTTTAATTATTCAGAAGAATATTTACGGAATATTGGTATAGCTCTTTACAATTCAAGAACTTACAAGAACGCGAAAATTGTGCTTCTAACGCTGGATAAGGCTTCGGTGCGCTCCTTTTCGACTACTTTCGACGAAACGGAGGGCATTGTTGATTTGGCGATGAGTGTTCGCGGAGTCGAGTTGGCGGCGCTATTTAAGGAAATCGGCAAGGATGTTAACCGTGTCTCGATGCGTAGCCGCGGTTTGGTGGATGTCGGTTCTATCGCTAAAGAGCTGGGCGGAGGAGGTCATTTTAACGCCTCCGGATGCACTTTGAAGATGCCCCTATCATTGGCGAGAGAGGTTATTCTCGACCGGTTTGAAACATGTCTTGCAAACTGTTGATATTTAGGCTCGTTTATGATCGAAGGTTTGATATTAATGGATAAACCGGCTGGACGTTCCACAGCTCACCTTGCACGTTCTGTAGGAAAGGCTTTGCGGACAAAAACGGGACATGCTGGCACACTCGATCCATTAGCGACAGGACTCGTTTTTGTCCTTGCCGGAAATGCAACTAAGATTACACCGTGGATGATGGGTCTGGACAAGGAGTATTCAGCTGTTCTTCGACTCGGACAGAGAACCGACACCGCAGATAGCGACGGAAATATCATTGAAGAGCACCCGGTAGATGTAAACTGCAAGATTATCGAGCAGATAGCTCTCTCTCTTGTTGGGCGTAGAATGCAAAGGCCGCCGGCATTTTCAGCTTTGAAACACAAAGGCAAGCCACTTTACGACTACGCCAGAAAAGGTGTCGAGATTGAAATTCAGGAGCGAGAAGTCGAGATTTATGAGCTTGAGATAAACGGTTTCGATGCTCCATATTTGGAAATAAAATCTCGTGTCAGCTCAGGAACCTATATTCGCAGTCTTGCGGAAGAAATCGGTCAAAAGGCAGGTTGTGGGGCACATATTACGGAGCTTCGCCGGACCAAAATAGGCCTTTTCGATGTTGCGGATGCTTTGCTTTATGAAGATATTTTGAGAAATATCGAATGTGGGAAGGCGAGTGATTTGGTCCATCCTATGAAAAGAGCACTTTCTTTTCTTCCTGAGGTTCTTGTAGATATGACGACAGCTCGAGAAATCGCCTCCGGTAAAAAACCAGAACTCGAACTCGGCACAATAACAGAATCGTCAATTTTCAGACTCGACACAGAGAACTCGCTGGTAGCCCTTTTAGAAAAGACCTGCGACTCATACAAATTCATTAGGGTTTTTCGAAGGCCGGAGGAAATTGAAAACTGAACATCTGACAGAACCTTCAAGGATTCTTTCCTCTTCGGTGGTTGCGGTTGGCAGTTTCGACGGCCTTCATCTTGGACACAGAGCAATATTAGACGCCCTTCTCGAAGAGAGCCGTCTCATGGGCGTTCCATCGGTGGTGATGACATTCGAGCCTCATCCAAGGAATATCACACGGGGTGAGGATGTCGAACTGCTGACTGTTCTCGATGAGAAAGTGCCTGTTATTTCAGCGCTCGGAGCTGATTATCTGGCCGTTCTCCATTTTGATAAAAAGATTGCGGATATGTCCTTCGAGGATTTCGCGAGGGATTATCTTATCGGTTCTTTGGGAATAAAGAAACTTGTGATGGGTCTCGACCACGGTTTTGGCAAAGGTCGTGCGGGCAATACTACCGGTCTTTCCGAGCTTGGAAACAGGTTCGGTTTCGGCCTTAGAGTTGTGGAACCTGTGCAATGGAACGGTAATCCTATACAAAGCAACATTATACGCAAAACTATTGCCGTGGGGGATATACCCTACGCCGCACAGATGCTTGGCAGACCCTACTCGATTTCCGGTGAAGTGGTCGAAGGAAGAGGCCGTGGTGCAAAACTCGGTTTTCCAACCGTGAATATCTCGGTGCCAAAATCAAAGCTCCTTCCACCTTTCGGTGTGTATTCAGCGGCGGAGATGTCGGGTAATCCCGGCTTGTTATATATCGGCGAAAGCCCGACTTTCGAGCCAAAAGAGCTATCTGTGGAGTTTCACGGCCTTACAAAACCCTATGTTAAGCTCGGTAACAATATCGCCCTATCGGTTTTCGAAAGATTTCGTGGCGAAATCGCCTTTGAATCGCCGGAGAAATTAATCGAACAAATGAATAGGGATCTTGAACGTCTTAAAAATTGGGTTAACAATTTTTTGTGATAATAGAACAATATTCAAAACAAAATAAGAAAGAGGAGGCAGAAATGTCAATCACAGCGGAAAAGAAACAAGAAATCTTCGAGAAGTTCGGGAAAACCCCGGACGACGTAGGTTCCGCGGAAGTGCAAATCGCTCTGTTGACGGAGCGGATCAACAATTTATCGGCACACTTTAAAACCTTCCCGAAGGATAATAATTCCAAACGGGGATTTTTCGTGCTGATTGGAAGGCGCAAGAAATTGCTTGCTTACCTTCGTAGAACAGATTACAAGCGTTTCAGATCGCTTACACAAGAACTCGGCATTCGCGCAAGATAATTTCTTCGGAAATATCTCGTTTGCCGGCGGTTTGAACCGCAAAGGAGAAAAATGTCAAAGGAATTTGTAAAGACACAGATCAACGGTTACGATTTGACAATCGAAACCGGAGAGATTGTAAAACAGGCCGCAGGAGCCGTGATGGTAACTATCGGCGAAACCCAGACTCTCGTAACAGCCTGCGCAAGCAGAAACGCCCGTCCGGAGTTCGGTTATTTTCCGCTAACAGTGGAATACAGGCCGAAATCCTATGCCGCGGGACGCATACCCGGAGGGTTCTTTAAGCGGGAAGGGCGCCCTTATGATGCGCACACGCTTATTGCGAGGCTAATCGACAGGCCAATTCGTCCGCGCTTTCCCAAGGATTTCATGAACGAAGTCCAGATTTGGGCAACACCGGTGTCTTTCGATGGCGAAAACGATCCCGATGTTTTCGGGATCATCGGTGCAAGTGCGGCGTTGTGTATTTCGGAAATCCCATTCGACGGCCCTATCGCGGCAGTCCGAGTTGGGTATATCGGTGGCGAATTCATCGCTTTCCCGACTTACGCCCAGCGTGAAGAAAGCACGATGGACATAGTCGTGGCCGGAACTGCTGAAGACATCATAATGGTCGAAGGCGGAGCTTTCGAGATTGGTGAGGATTTGCTCCTCGATGCTCTCGATTTCGCAAAACCCTTCCTGGGCAAACTCTGCGAACTCCAACAGGAATTGATAGACAGAGTCGGCAAAGATAAAATGGACTACTCGCCGGTCGAACCAATCGACGAAGCACTTGTAAGTGCAGTCCGCGAAAAGGTCGAAGGCTCGATTCGCGATGTTTTCGCTGTCGAGGGGAAAAAAGCCAGAGAAAAGGCCATGGACGCCCTCGTGGAGTGGGTTGTCGCCGAGCTCGAAGACGAGTTTGCCGATAGTGTCGGTAAGATTCAAGAAGTAATTCACGAGGTCGAGCGCGAGAAAATGCGCGAAATGATTCTCAATGAAGGTGTCCGAATCGATAAAAGAAAGCCGGACGAGATTCGCCCCATTTCAATCGAAACGAGCTATCTTCTTAGAACCCACGGAAGCGCACTTTTCACACGCGGTGAAACTCAAGCTCTCGCAGTGTTAACGCTCGGGAATAAAATGGACGAGCAGAAAATCGAGGACTTGGAAGGCGAAAGCTTTAAGAGTTTCATTCTGCATTATAATTTCCCGCCTTTCTCGGTCGGCGAGGTTAAAATGGCACGCGGTCCGAGCAGAAGAGAAATCGGCCATGGTAACCTCGCAGAGAGAGCGCTTTCGCCGATAATCCCGTCGGAAGATATGTTCCCATACACCGTTCGCATCGTCAGCGATGTGCTCGAGAGCAATGGTTCGTCGTCGATGGCATCGGTGTGTGCGGGCAGTCTGAGCCTTATGGACGCAGGTGTCCCGACAAAAGCGGCGGTTGCCGGTATCGCGATGGGACTTGTCGCCGATGGCGATAAACTTGTCGTTCTGAGTGATATTCTCGGTGCGGAAGACCATATGGGCGATATGGATTTCAAAGTTGCAGGAACAATCGAAGGCATCACTGCTATTCAGATGGATATTAAAACCAATGGAATTTCAGTGGAGATTATGCGCACAGCTCTCGAACAAGCTAAAAAAGGCAGAGAGCACATTCTCGGCGTGATGAATCAGACTCTCGATAAACCTCGCGACGAGATTTCGCCCTATGCTCCGAGAATCGTCTCAATCAAGATCGATCCTTCGAAAATTGGCGCGGTTATTGGAACTGGTGGAAAAACTATACGCTCGATTCAGGATGCAACCGGCACGACTATCTCCATCGAAAACGACGGCACAGTGCAGATAGCTTCTGTTGATGCTACCGGCCTCGAAAACGCCCTTCGCATGGTCGAACAGCTGACTCAAGAGGCAAAAGTCGGTGATATTTACGACGGTAAAGTCGTTAGAATCACCGATTTCGGAGCATTCGTCGAGATATTCCCTAATCAGGACGGTCTGTTGCACATCTCTGAAATTGCCTACGAGCGCACCAATAATGTAAGCGACGTGCTGAATGTCGGCGACATTGTAAAGGTGAAGGTTCTTGAAATCCAGAACGACGGCAAAATCAGGCTCTCCAGGAAAGCGCTTCTTGAAAAGCCGGAAGGTTATGTCGAAACCGAACGCAGAATTCCGCGTAGCGATTCGAGAGACAGAGACAACAGGAACAGAGGCAATAGAAGATAGCTGGAAATCCAATGACCACGATAATTCACCCCACAGCTATCGTAGATAAACAGGCCGAACTCGGCAATAATGTCACAGTCGGACCGCACGCGATTATCGAATCGGGTGCGGTCATTGCCGATGACTGCGAAATAGGGCCGGGTGCTCATATCACCTCTTTCGTTCGCATGGGCAAGGCAAATCGTGTATTCAAAGGCGCTTCGATTGGAAGTGAACCGCAGGACAAGAAATTCGGCGACGAGGAAACATATCTGATTATTGGCGATAGGAATATTTTCCGCGAATACACGACAATGAACCGCGGAACAAAGCACAGCTACAAAACGACAATCGGCTCGGATGGCTTTTTCATGGCGTATTCGCATGTTGCGCATGACTGTGTCGTCGGAAACAACGTAATCATGGCCAACTGCGCGGGCATCGCGGGGCATGTTACAGTCGGCGATTATGTCATCATGGGCGGAATGGTTGTTGTTCACCAATTCGTTAAAATTGGCGAATCTGTGATGATAGGCCTCAGCGGGACAATCTCGCAGGATGTCCCCCCCTATTTGCTCATGGGCGGCGATCCAATGAGACTTGCGGGAATAAATGTAATCGGATTGCGAAGGCGTGGATTTTCTGAGGACACAATCTCGAAACTTCGCAAAACCTATCGAATACTGTATCGCAGTAATCTGAACACACCCGACGCTCTTGCACGAATTGAAAGTGAAATCGAGCAAGTGCCTGAGATTCAAAAATTCGTAGAGTTCGTCCGATCCACGAAAAGAGGAATCATACGATGAAAAGGCCGCTTTCGCGGCCTTTTAAATTTCCGTATTTGATAAAAAACTACTTAACCCATTTTTTGATCTTGCCCGCTTTGATACAGCGCGTGCAAACAGTCATTCTAACCGGTCTTCCATCACAATTCGCCCTGACGGACTGCAAATTCGGGTTGAATTTGCGGACTGTCCGGTTATGCGCGTGAGACACATTCATGCCGGTTTCGGGCTTTTTTCCACATATATCGCATACTCTTGCCATATTAACCTCCGTTTTTCAAAACTCAGAAGTTGCGAATATATACGTAATTACGATTAACGCAAGTGTTTTCTTAAAATATTTTCGAAGCTGAGATTTTCTAAGTATAATTGTAAGTTTTAATGTTTGATTCATCATTCGGGTTGAATTTCGCTGAGAGGATGTTATATTGTTGCCAACCGATTGGAGGAATATGTCGTATCTCGTTTTGGCAAGAAAATTCAGGCCGCAAACCTTCGACGAAGTAGTCGCACAACAACATATAACGGACACCTTGATAAACGCCATCGAAAAGGACAGGCTTGCACACGCTTACCTTTTCTGCGGGCCTCGAGGCACCGGCAAAACTACTACTGCGCGTATTCTCGCGAAATGCCTTAATTGCCAAAGTTTCGACTCTCCCACAGCCACACCATGCGGCACATGCAACAGCTGTGCTTCGATTACCCAAGGCAACAGCCCCGATGTTTTTGAAATAGACGGCGCATCTAACCGCGGAATAGCTGAAATACAGTCTTTGCGCGAAAGTATCCAATACGCGCCGCAGGGACGGCACAAAATATACATCATCGATGAAGTCCATATGCTCACAAAAGAGGCTTTCAACGCCCTTTTAAAAACTCTCGAAGAGCCGCCGAGGTATGTTACGTTCATATTTGCTACCACCGAACCGCAGAAACTTCCGGCAACGATTATCAGCCGATGCCAACGATACGATTTCCGAAGGATACCTGGAAATCGCATAGCAAAGCATATATCGCAACTCGCTGAAAAAGAGGGGCTTATTCTTGAAGATGACGCATCGACTTTAATCGCACATCGGGCAGATGGAGGTCTTCGCGACTCGCTTTCGCTTCTCGATCAGATTCTGGCATATTCACCGAAGGGCAATCTGTCCGCAACGGAAGTCTCACAGATATTGGGCATACTCCCCCTCGACGCTTTCGATAAGATAGCCGAAAAAATTCTCGATCGCGAACCTGCAGGCGCGATTATGGAACTCGACTCACTTCTCGAATCTGGGATAGATATCGCTCAGGTTTGCGATGGTCTTTCGGAGCATTTTCACGGCGCGTTGAAATTCGCTGTAGGGGTTGAATCCGAGGACATCGGCGAAAAAGAGAAGGAAATCTACGCCAGAATTGCCGAGCAAATCACCGCAGAGGATATTCTCAGAATTTCGAAATTGCTAATCGAGCTTCAATCGCGGCTTAAATTCGCCAGCCAGCCGCGGTATCTCTTTGAAGAAACACTGATTTATCTAACGAATATGGAGAATACAGTATCTATTCGCCGTGCAATTAAAAAAGCCGGTTCGGAAGACAATATTCCGCCGAAAAAGCGCGAAAATATCCTTCGAACGAGAATCGAAGACGAAGAAGAGATTTCTGCGACTATTGACGATTCTCCGAAAGGCCGCTTGATACGCGAATTTGCCGCCAAACGTGGAGATACAAAGGCGGACTGGGTTCGAGACGCCGAGTTCATAATTGACGAAGCGCGTTTAATCCTCAAATTCCCGCATAGGCTCGAATTTCAGGTTAATAGCATTCTTTTGGTCAGGGAAAATTTGGAAGCCCTCAAAGAGTCTGTTCAGGCGGTTTACGGAGAACATATGGACATTAAACTCACTGTCGAGGAGGGTGTTCATGAATCAACACCGAAAAAGCAAAACGCAGAGCTACCTGATAATGTTAAATCTCTTCTCGACGAATTTGACGCAAAACTCGACTTGTAAACCATTTCAGAAATAGCTTGACAGCATAAGCAACTGTTTTTATTTTATTTGGTTATGATTAATCCGATCCGAAATACCGAGGAGGTCACGGCGGTCAGATTTTCCTCTGCCGCCGTCGGTCTTAGCCGATAACCCGCGGAGTTCTCGAAACACCGTGGGAAAACTGTGCCCGGCTTTCGTCGGGTATTTTTATATCGAGTAAAAAAACTAAATGGAGGCCAATATGCCCTTTCAAGATATCGAAAAAAAATGGCAGGACAAATGGTGCGAAAACGGCGTTTTCAAAACACCTGAAAATCAAGGCGAGGACAAATTCTATCTTCTGGAGATGTTCGCGTATCCAAGCGGAGATGTCCATATGGGGCATTTCAGGAATTACTCAATTGGAGATTTGGTCTGGCGATATATGCACATGAAGGGGAAGAAACTTCTCCACCCCTTCGGATGGGACGCTTTCGGTCTTCCAGCTGAACAGGCGGCGATTAAGCGCGGAATCCACCCTTCGGAGTGGACGGAGAAGAATATCGCCACAGGACGTTCAACAATGAGGTCATTGGGTTTTTCATATGACTGGGACAGGGAAGTAGTAACCTGCAGGCCTGATTACTACAAATGGACACAATGGGTATTTCTCAAGCTCTACGAAAAAGGCTTGGCCTACCGCAAAGAGTCTTTGGTTAACTGGTGCCCTGAGTGTAATACTGTTTTGGCCAACGAACAGGTTGTCAACGGCTGTTGCTGGCGGCATTCGGAGACACCGATAACCAAGCGGGTTTTGGAGCAATGGTTCTTCAAAATCACCGATTATGCCCAGCGCCTCTTAGACGATTTAGAAAAGGTGGACTGGCCACATTCTGTTAAGACTATGCAACGTAATTGGATAGGGCGTTCGACCGGTGCGAATATCACTTTCTCGATTGTCGAAACCGGTGATGAATTGCCGATTTTCACAACACGGCCGGACACGGTTTTCGGTGTAACGTTCATGGCAATCGCCCCGGAAGCGGATCTGATGCGCAAGCTTATAGTTGTTTGCCCCAATCGCTCTGCAGTTGAAGATTACATCGCGCAAGCCGCTATGCGAAGCGAAATCGAGCGGACAGCGGAAGGTCGCGAGAAAGATGGAGTAGATACCGGGTTGCATGTCAGAAATCCATTCACTGGTAACGAGGTGCCGCTTTTCGTCGCGGATTATGTGCTCGCCGGATACGGCTCCGGTGCGGTTATGGCGGTTCCGGCGCATGACCAACGCGATTTCGAGTTCGCGAGTAAATATAACATTCCGATAAAGGTTGTCATCAATCCAAGCGAAGGCAAATCGAATCCTGATGAAATGACCGAAGCCTTTGTGGAACAAGGCATTATGGTGAACTCCGCCCCTTTCGACGGAATGAATTCCAAAGATGCGATTTCGGCAATAACCGATTTCGGTGCGGAAAAAGGATTCGCGGAAAAAGCTATCCAATTCCGTCTGCGTGATTGGTTAATCAGCCGTCAGCGTTATTGGGGAGCGCCGATTCCGGTTGTCCATTGCGAAAAATGCGGTGTTGTGCCGGTTCCGGAATCCGAATTGCCGGTCGAGCTTCCGCATGTGAAGGATTTTCTTCCAAAAGGGCGCAGTCCTCTTGCGGATGTTCCCGAATTCATGAATGTGAAATGCCCGAAATGCGGTGCACCGGCCAAACGCGACCCCGATACGATGGACACCTTCGTCTGTTCGAGTTGGTATCAACTTCGTTATCCCGACGCTAAGAATTCAGAAAAAGCCTTTGCTCGCGAGGCTGTTGATAAGTGGCTTCCGGTCGATTTGTATATCGGCGGAATCGAACACGCCACTGGACATTTGCTTTATTTTCGTTTTATCACGAAAGTGCTTTTCGACATGGGTTATCTTTCCGTCGAAGAGCCTGCTCGCAAGCTTTTCAATCATGGTATGGTTTGCGATGAAAAAGGCGATATTATGAGCAAATCGAAAGGCAATGTGATAAGCCCGATAACGGTTACTCAGGAACATGGCGTTGATGTTTCCCGCACCGCTATGCTATTTTTCGCGCCGCCGGAGCACGAGATTGCATGGTCGGAAGATGCAATTAAAGGTTCACAACGTTTCCTGACTCGAATCGAGCGGTTCATACCGGAGAAAATAGACCCTTCGAAAACAGTCGTTTCAATTGAAGGGCTTTCACACCGAGACGCAGAGCTTTATCGCGAGATAAACCGCACAGTTAAGGCAGTTACGGACGATATCGAGAGCATGAGCTATAACACTGCAATCGCCCGAATGATGGAGTTCATGAATTTTGCCGAGCAGGATGAACTCGAAAAATCGGCAATCGCCTTCTATGTCGCGGATCGTTTGACCCGAAT
Organism: uncultured bacterium; assembly: GCA_964459995.1. GTDB lineage: Bacteria > UBP14 > UBA6098 > UBA6098 > UBA6098 > CAZSHG01. The sequence goes on from CAYWOR010000004.1 coordinate 110,852, forward strand.
CCTCGCCCCATTCGCGCCCCATCTCGCTGAAGAGTTGAACGCGCGAATCGGGTTCGAGAATTTCGTGGTCGAAAGAGATTGGCCTACCTACGACGAATCCGCGATAGGATATGATACAATAGAAATCGGGGTTCAGGTGAACGGCAAGGTTCGAGGAACAATAAATATCGCGCCCGACGCCGACCGCGAATCGGCTGTTCAAGTCGCAATGTCCGAGCAGTCTATTCTGAAGCATATCGAGAACCAAACAGTGGTTAAGTATATCTACGTTCCCGGAAGAATTCTCAACATCATAGTGAAATAGCCCTCGCTACGCCTAATGTTACGTCTCGTGCCCACAAGACATGCACGAGACGTAACATCGGGTTTTTTTATTGCAAAATCTCAAAAAATGTTTATTCTCTTATTGAAAGAGGTAAGCTATTGAAACAAATAGTGATTACTGCATTTATTTTAATTATCGCTTTAGGTGGCTGTGCCGAAGTTCAGCCGCAGGGCTATATTTACTTCATTTCAGATGTCGGAGAAAACACGCAAATAGCCAAAATAGAGGCTTCGACAGGCGAAATAGTCGCGATATTGAATACCAGATTTACCGAAAAAGCCCTCATCGAGCGTGAAGAAACTCTTTACTTGTTTGCCGAAGACGACGATTCCTTACGAGTTTTCAGACTATCCAACGATTTTTCGGTTATGGAAGAGGTCGATGATTCATCGCTAATCGTGGATTATAAAAGGGGAACAGCTCGTGGAGGCTTATGGAGCACATTAAATGAGGATGGTAAAATCCTATGGATTCCTCGCCCCGAAGTTGAACCTGTAATCGTAAGTGCACCAAACGAAAAGTGTTTTGACGCATATATCTCTTTCCCGAATGGCCTTATCGCATACCATGCGATAATCGATAATGTCAAGACAGTGATTATCGTAAAATCTCTTCCTGAGGGAATAATCAAAAGGGTTTTCGATACATCAGGCAAACCGTCCAAGCCAACTATATCACCGGATGGTCTTTGGATCGCCTTCGCTGTGGGAAACTCTGATAAAAAGGATATTGTTATCGGTGATATTCATTGCGGAATAACTCGCACAATAGCCTCAGGGGATGGTCCGCTTTGGTTAGATAAATAATTATAACGGCTTGAAAACGTAGCTGTTATGAATATAATTAAAAAGATATGAAATACTGCGAGGATTTGGAGGAATAATGGCGCTTAGAATTGGTGAAATGCTGATCAAAGCCGGAAGAATAACGGAAGAACAGCTCTCCAAAGCTCTTGAAGTCCAAAAAAGCTCGGGCAATAAGCTTGGCCAAGTGCTCCTCGAACTCGGTTTCATAGAAGACGAAAATGTCATTAACTCCTTTGTTGCCAAGCAATTAAATGTCGGAACGATAAAACTTGAAGATATCGACCTCACACAGGAAGTGGTCGATTTAATCCCTGTCGATATTGCCCGAAAATTTACTGTTATTGCGGCTATCAAAGTGGGAAAAATGCTTTTCGTCGCCACCGATGACCCCGCAAACCTTCTTGTAACAGACACTCTGCGCTTTATCACAAACCATGAGATTCAACCGGTTATGTGCTCTAAGACTTCGATCCTCAATGCTATCGACAAATACTACGGCACCGGCGAGGATTCTATCGACGATATTCTGGAGGACATGGCCGGCGGAGATGAACTCGACGTAGTCGAAACTTCCGACGACGATTTCTCCGAGGCCGAGCTTCAGCAGGCAATCGAAGAAAAACCACTGGTCAAGCTTGTAAATTCTATTATCATGGATGCTATACGCAGGCAGGCATCTGATATTCATATCGAAACTTACGAAAAACGCACACGAGTTAGATTCCGCGTGGACGGTAATCTCATGGAAATGGCGCCAATGCCATACAAGTTGCGTTTTGCCGTGGTCAGCCGTATCAAAATTATGGCGAAGCTGAACATTTCCGAGCGGAGGCTTCCGCAGGACGGCCGTATCAAAGTTCAGGCCAAAGGCAGAGCTATCGACCTTCGTGTATCGATTCTACCGACTATTTTCGGCGAAAAAGTCGTTATGCGACTTCTCGATCCGGATAACCTCATGCTGGATATCACGAGACTGGGCTTCCCGAAGCGAGCAATGAAAGAATTCAACAAGGCTATTCACATGCCCTTCGGTATGGTGCTTGTAACCGGTCCCACAGGGTCGGGTAAAACGACAACACTTTATTCTGCCCTCAGCCAGCTCAACCACCCACATGTTAACATCATGACGGCAGAAGACCCTGTGGAGTTCAACCTCGACGGCATTAATCAGGTGCATATGCACGCCGAAGTGGGGCTCACATTTGGCGCGGCACTCAGAAGTTTTTTACGTCAGGACCCAGACATCATCCTTGTAGGTGAGATTCGTGACGGCGAAACAGCGTCTATCGCAATCAAAGCGGCGCTCACAGGCCATCTTGTTTTCTCGACACTTCACACTAACGATGCACCGAGCACAATCACACGTCTTGTCGATATGGGCACTCCTCCATTCCTTGTTGCAAGCTCGGTTCGTCTGGTTATGGCGCAAAGGCTCTTACGTAAGGTCTGCCCCTTCTGCAAAAAGGAAATTCAACCGGACGCGGAATACCTCGAGATTATCGGTATGAGCGAGGAAGACGCCGCAAAAGTAACTTTTTACAAGGGCGAAGGCTGTTCGACATGCAACAATACAGGCCACAAAGGTCGTATTCCGGTTTTCGAGGTTATGCCGATATCTGCTACACTCGAAAAGATGATCATCGACGGTGCAAGCGCTCTCGAACTTGGTGAAGCGGCCGCTAAAGGTGGCATGAGATCTCTTCGGCAGGAAGCCATCAGACATATGATAGAAGGAACAGTCGATATCGAACAGGTTATAACTGAAACTGCGGCACATTAACGAAAGGCTATTATGACGACATCCGCCGATAACTACACGAGTCAAACAGCAATGCAAAATAAAAGCGAGGACTCCTCCGAAGCAAAAAAATCGAATTTCTCGATGAGAGAGCTTCTCGAGGAGATGATACGTCGTGGCGCATCGGACCTACATATTACTGTCGGATGTCCTCCGGCTCTTCGAATCGACGGAAAGATAACACGGTTGCCGGGAGAACCTATAACCGAAGAGTTATCGAAACGTTTGGCCTATTCGATTATGACCGAAAAGCAAAAACAGCATTTCGAGGAAAACTGGGAGCAAGACCTCTCTTTTGGTATTCAGGGGCTTTCGAGGTTTAGATGCAATGTTTTTCTTCAGAGGGGTGCTGTTGCATTGGTTGTGAGGGCAATCCCTTTTAAGATATTGAGTTTCTCAGAGTTAGCCTTGCCAACAGCAGTTATAAAATTTTCAAATTTTCCGCGAGGGCTGGTGCTGGTATGTGGCCCTACAGGTTCGGGAAAATCAACAACCTTGGCATCGATAATCGACAAAATTAACAACGAGCGCCACGAGCATATTTTAACAGTCGAGGACCCTATCGAGTTCGTCCATTCGCATAAGAACTGTCTTGTGAATCAGCGCGAGGTGCATGGAGACACAGTTTCATTTGGTAGTGCGCTAAAATATGCGCTTCGTGAAGATCCTGATGTCGTCCTAATCGGCGAAATGCGCGATCTCGAAACTATGCAATCCGCTCTGACAATCGCGGAAACCGGCCATCTTGCTTTTGCAACTTTGCATACAAACTCCGCCGCAGAAACTATGAACCGAATTATCGACGCTTTCCCCGAAAACCAGCAACAACAGGTGCGTGTCCAGCTTTCCTTCGTTCTTCAGGCGGTTTTAGTTCAAACGCTTCTGCCGAAAATCGGCGGCGGACGTATCGTTTGCATCGAGTTGATGTTTGCAACTCCTGCGATTCGCGCACAGATTCGCGACGATAAAATTCATCAGATTTACAGCTCGATTCAGGCTGGCGGTAAGTTCGGGATGCAAACTATGAATGCCTCGCTTGCCGAAAGGTATCTTGGCGGCAAGATAACTCTCGAGGATGCTTTGAACCGAAGCCAAGATCCGCAGGAACTGCACGATATAATCTCGCGTGCAACTATGCCGGGGGCATCTTCATCGAATAGAAGGTAAACTATGGCGAAGTTTAAGTATGAAGGTAGAACTTCCACCGGCTCGACAATCGAGGGGACAATCGAGGCTCAGAATGCCGAGGAAGTAAACGCTTTATTACGCCGTCAACGAATTGTCGTCACAAAGGTCAAAAAGAAACCCCAATCGATGGAGATTACCATCGGTTCAGGGGTTAAGAATATTGAAATTTCAAGATTTACGAGGCAATTTGCGGTTATGATCGAGGCGGGTCTTCCGCTTGTTCAATGTCTCGATATCCTCGCGGAACAGAGCACAAACAAAATCTTGGGTGATGCCCTTTCGAAGATTAGAGACACTGTATCCGCCGGTTCGACATTAGCCTCGGCGATGGGCAAACATAAGAAGATTTTCAACGATCTCTATGTCAACATGATTGAAGCTGGTGAGGTCGGCGGCGCACTTGAGACAATTCTCAAAAGGCTTGCGGATTATCGTGAGAAAGCGGACAGATTGGCACGAAAGGTCAAAGGTGCTCTCACATATCCTGTAATGGTCTCGACTGTTTCTATTTTGTTGTCATGGGTTATGCTTACATTCATTGTTCCGGTTTTTGCCGGTATGTTCGACGGTCTCGGTGCGGAGCTTCCGGGACCTACTGTATTCGTGCTTGCCGTCTCATATTTCTTCCAGAATAACATCATTACGATGGTTTTAGGAGCTATCGGCTTAGTCGTAACTTATGTTGTCCTAAATAAAAAGAAAACCACACGTTATTATCTCGACGCCGCGAAACTTAGGATGCCTGTCATTGGCGACCTTATCAGGAAAAATTCGGTTGCGCGTTTTTGTAGAACATTGGGAACACTTCTTCAAAGCGGTGTTAATCTTATCGATGCACTAAATATTACCGCAAAAACTGCTGGGAATATGGTTTTGACGAAATCCATCCACAAAGCGATGATCGCAATTTCTGAGGGTGACACAATTACCTCGCCGTTGGCGGAATCCAAGGTTTTCCCGTCCATGGTTATCCAGATGATCGGGGTAGGTGAAAAAACCGGTAATATGGACGAGATGCTCACGAGAATCGCGGATTTCTACGACGAAGAGGTCGATGCCGCTGTCGCCGCATTAACGAGTATGATCGAGCCTATCGTTATCGTTATTATGGGTATCGTCATCGGCGGTCTTCTCATCGCTATGTATCTTCCCATGTTCGATATTATCGGGAAAATCAGCTAATCAAAAGTGTAAAGTAACCGGGGCAAATAGCCGATGAAACCAGACAGACCCTCCGATATACCCTTAAGACAAGATCATTCCCCGGATATTGCCAAAGATTTCCGAAGCAAGATCAGATGGCTACTTATAGCCCGTATCGGGATGTTTATTCTAATCGCTGGAGCGGTGCTTCTTCTTTTTTCCACCGAGGCATTGCTTTTCCGATTTCTGTTTGCCTATGGTCTGATAACCCTTGGGTATTTACTTTCGCTCCTGTGGTGGAACCAAACTCGAAAAGAGATAAGTTTTAAATTCATATGCGCGGTTCAACTTCTTTTCGAGCTTGTTGTCGAAGTTGCGATAATGCACTATTCTGGCGGAATCGCCTCTCCTTTCATTGTCCTTTTGGGGTTATCGATAATAACGTCGGCCTTTATTTTTGAGCTTTCGGGAACACTTGCCACTGCCACTGTCGGGGTTTTGCTTCTCGTGGGGATGGTCTATTTCGAGTTTACGGGAGTATTCGAGTTCACTTCCGATTACCCCGGTGTCAGTTCGATATATTCCGATTCGGAAATACTCTTCTTTACAACCTATGTCTATGTTTGTTTTCTATATCTGATCGCATTTTTGATAGGATATCTATCTGGCAGGCTTAAAACGAGGCTCGGACAGCTAATCGAGGCAAATAAGGAACTTCGTAAAGTCAAGATGGATACGGACGATATTCTTATGCATATGCGAAGCGGGCTTTTAACTCTCGATCCGGACGGACATATCGTTTATTTCAACCGCGCGGCGGGGAATCTTCTGGGAATCGCGCCGGAACGTGCGAGAGGAGAATTTCTCACGGATGTTCTTCCTACAAAGGCAAGGTCTTTCGGACTGAAACTAACCGAGCTTCTTACTCCCGGCGGTGATAAGGTCAGAACCGGTGAATTCACTATTCAATCGGAATCCAGCGGGGAAATTACGATGCTACTCGCGTGCAGTTTTCTGACAAGTCCTGATGGCGGGATGCGCGGAATAATCGCCCTTTTCGAAGATATTACCGAGCAGAAGCGTAGAGAAGAGTATCTTAAAGAAGTCGAGAAGATGGCGACTATTGGTGAGCTTTCCGCAAGCCTCGCCCATGAGATTCGAAATCCTCTCGCGGCGATAAGGGCGTCGGTGGAGACTCTCGCAAATGATGAAGAGGCAGATTTGCCCAAAGACGCTCGTCTCATGAAGCTGATTATCAAAGAAACTGACCGATTAACTTCTGTATTAGACGAGTTTTTGATTTTCGCACGGCTTAAGGAACTTCCGATCGAGCAGGTTACATACAATCGGCTCGATTTGTCCTCGATGGTCGGCGAGGTAGTGGAGATGTTGCGCAATTCACCGGAATTTTCTTCTGAGATAGAAATAGACAACCAGCTTTCAGAACCGCTCTGGGTTTTCGGCAGGGAAGACCAGCTTAAAAATGTTTTTTATAATATCATAATTAACGCACGTGAGGCAATCGGTAATAATTCGGGCAAGATTACTATCGCTCCAGCAAGGGAAAGGGCTGGATTCTACGCGGAGAAAAGGCTTGCCGGTGTTAGCATAACCGATACAGGTCGCGGAATACCTCAGGAAAGCTTCAGCAATATATTTACGCCGTTTTACAGCACAAAACCCCGCGGAACCGGCCTCGGTTTGGCAATCGCGCAGGGTATCGTGAATAGACACAGCGGAATAATCGAAGCGGAAAACCTTTCCAATACCGGGGCGAGATTCACGGTGTATTTGCTCAAAGCCACTGATTAGGCTTTTGAAATACTCACCATAAAACTACGTTGACACTTCGCCCTTGCGGCATTATTATCAAATCTATGGATTTATTCGGAAAGAAAGAGCTTGATTCGAAAGGTTCGTGGACGCTTGCTGATAGAATGCGCCCGCGAATTCTCGAAGAGATCGCCGGACAGGAAAAGATAATCGGTGCAGGCAAACCTCTTCGCATCGCAATCGAGTCACAAAGACTTACGAGCATGATTCTCTGGGGTCCTCCCGGTTGCGGAAAAACTACTTTGGCAAGGGTAATCGCAAATGTTACCGGCATGAGATTTCTGCAATATTCGGCGGTGCTTTCGGGCATCAAAGAGATTAAAGCGGTTATCGTCGAGGCTGAACGACGGCTTGCGGCGACCTCGCACAGAAGTATCCTATTCGTCGATGAGGTGCATCGTTTTAATAAGGCTCAACAGGACGCCTTTCTCCCCTATGTCGAAAGGGGAAGCATAATTTTCATAGGCGCGACTACCGAGAATCCCAGTTTTGAGGTTATCTCACCTCTACTTTCGAGAGTATCGGTGTTCGTGCTCGATCCACTTGGAGTTGAGGATATCGTATCGATTCTCGATAGAGCCGTGTCCGATAAGGAACGCGGCCTCGGACCGATGAATCTGAAAATCGGCGAAGGTGTGTTCGAACATATTGCGAGTCTTTCCTCCGGTGATGCCCGTTTCGCTCTGACTGTCCTTGAATTCGCGGCAAATACTGCCGATGAAGGTGAAATTTCGCTCGACCTAATCGCGAGTGTTCTTCAGAATGAGCGCTTGCTCTACGATAAAACCGGCGAGGAGCACTATAACATTATCTCCGCACTTCACAAGTCGATACGGGATTCCGATCCGGATGCCGCAGTTTATTGGCTTGCGAGGATGCTCGAAGGCGGTGAGAATCCTTTGTATTGCGCGCGAAGGCTTATGCGTATGGCCTGCGAGGATATCGGTCTTGCGGATCCAAATGCAATGCGCCTCGCGGTGGCGGCAAAGGATTTCTACCATTTCGTCGGAAGCCCGGAGGGCGAGATCGCGCTTTTCGAGCTGGCGATATACCTTGCAGTCGCCCCGAAATCGAACGCAGTTTATATCGCAGAAAAATCGGCGCGAAGGGATATCAAAGACGGCCTTACCGGACCTGTGCCGAAGATAATTCGTAATGCTCCAACAAGATTTATGAAAGATCTTGGTTACGGCGATGGCTACATTTATGCCCATGACGCCGAGGATCATGTCGTATCACAACAGCATTTCCCCGATGGGATGACCCCTCGAAAATATTATAAACCGACGGATGAGGGCGTAGAAGCGCGTATAAAAACGCGTTTGGACGAAATCAAACAAATATTGGATAAAAAACAGGAGAAAAATGGCACGTAAGAGAGAAGAAGACCCTGTATATCTGGTGATTCTCGCGCTTGGCATCGGCCTTGGGACATCCGGGGGCGCGGCTGGCGGAAGTGCGTTGAACGGGTTTATTATCGGTGCAACAACCGCATTAGCGGGATGCCTGGTGTATTATTTAATAAAAAGATCTAAGCAACCAAAAAAACGTCAGGGGCCAAAAAGCAAATACAAAATGTAATCACCGGTGGGTGGAGAAAACATAACCAAGCTTAACAAATGCTCCGGCAAGTTCGCTTGGGCTGAAACTGTAGTGGACGGATTCCCAGTTTGTGTCGTAATACCAGTATTCGCCGTAGGTTCCGAGGAAAGGCTGATGGTATCCGATTGTTAATTCCGCTTTCCTATTTTCGCCATAGGCGATGGAAACCTGTGGCCGGATGAAACCTTCGAAAACATCCTCGTTGTCGTTCAGACCGACATTGTCATCTACGAAATGTTTACTGAATCCGAACCCGATTCCCGCACCGAAGGAGAATTCGAAGTTTCCCCGGTTAGTAAAAATCTCCGGGGAAAAAGCCACCCGATATGCGCCATAGCCATGTCCAGCCCTTTCGTCGTATATTTGCGCGAGAGTGTCCGGCGTGTTCCAGTAATTCCATTCGTGCAGTGTTGAAATCAGAACTCCGTAGCGGAGCTTCATTTTGGTGGTTTGGTCGCCGTAGATGTTTCGAGTTTGAATATCCGCAATAATGGCTATTCCGCCGTCGGGGTCTCCGCCGAGGTCTTCTGCGACAGCCCTCGCGGCACGGCAGTTTGTCCTCATAAGGCCGGCATCGATTTTCCAGCTTTCAAAACCAAGAAATGCCATGGAGGTTCCTGCGCACAGGCAAATCACTGCGATTAAAATATGTGTCGTTGTATTATTTTTCAATTGGCGCTTCATCGCTAATTTTCATAAATCTTATGAGTTTAATGATTTAGCTTCTCAAATGCAAGTGATATATCTCCTTTGACATCAACGAAAAAAGTCATATCTTTCGCATTATGATTTCTGATAAAAGCAAAATCGCGCAATCAGCGCCACTTCGTATCGCGTATGGTGCTATAATAATCGCTCTGGCGGTGGCTTTGGGTTATGCTCTCGCTCTTGTTCCAAATGTCGAGCTTGTCACGCTGACATTGGCTTTTGGGGGTTATCTTCTCGGTGCGGGCTGGGGGGCTGTGGTCGGCGCAATTGGATTTGGGCTGTATTCAGTCTTGTCACCATATGGGATTGCCCCTCCTCCGCTTCTATTCGCTCAGATAATTGGGGGCGGGGTAATTGGGTTTGGCGGTTCGATTCTGAGAAGGTTAGATGCTCGAAAGTTTACATTTATGGTTTTCGCCGCAATAATAGGACTTACTATAACCCTATCATATGATATTTTAACAAATATCGGTTCGTTCATAATTATTTCTTCTCAGACCACGCTCATCCCCTTTATTATTGGCGGACTCTCTTTTTCGATTCTGCATATTGTCGCAAATACTGTTATATTTGCTGTGCTTTTTCCGGTTATTTCAAGATTCGTTCGTCGTGACAAGGAAGGTTAAGCTGAATTTTTAGCCTTCTTGTAGATTGAAATCAGTTTCTCAAGGTGATTTTTTGAAGAGAACTTTTCGCGGGCGATTTCACGAGCTTGAATGCCAAGGTTTTCTAAAAATTCAGGATTTTCGAAAAACTTTTGAGCCTTTCGGGCAAGCTCTTCACTATTCCCCGGCTCGAAAAGCAAACCGTTGACACCATCTTCTACCATCTCAGGAATCCCGCCAATATTCGACCCGAGCACGGGAACACCGTCGGCGAGGGATTCCATCACAGAGATCGGGAAATTATCCCAACATATACTTGGGATAATTGTGAATTCAGCCCCTCTTCTTATTTCACTAAGTTTCTCCGGTTCGACAAAACCGAGGAATTCGATATTCGTGAAACCCTTCGCGGCTTCTCGAAGAGCAAATTCTTCGGGACCGGTACCGGCAATTAGGAGTCTTCTTGTGGAAGACATATCTTGCCAGGCTCTAATGAGGACATCCACACCCTTTTCCATCGATAAACGCCCTGCATAGAGCGCGTAACCAAGCGTTTTTCGGTTCTCTTCCATCGTGGAATCGATGAAATATGAAAGTTTTTCAAACCTCGATCTGTCATAACCAGCCTCAACAAACTTCTCGATGAGAAATTCGCTTGGAGAGATAAAAATATCCGCCATCTCCGCAATGCTCTTTGCTCTATGAATTGAGGATTCTAATGCGGCAATAAAACTTGCCGAAAAAGAGCTTTTCTTGCATCGTGAGATTGGGGCTTGCACAAATTTTAGCCCTCCACCAAGACATTTTGAGCAAAGTTTGCCGGTTCGGTTATCGACAAAATTTGTATTTGGGCAGATAAGCGAATAGTCGTGAAGAGTCCAAGCAACGGGGATTTTTGCACTTTTAAGCGGATATAGAATCGATGGTGTGAGATGATGATGAATGTTGTTAAGATGCGCAATGTCGAAAGGACCTTTGTCCTCGAGAAGCCTGCGGATACCCTCTTCGGCTTCTTTGCTATGGATTGTCCTTTTAAGAACTCGAAAGATGTTCCGAGGAGTTTTTCGCTTTAGAAGCTCCGGGTATTCAATATAATCAGGCCAATACTCTTCAGTTTCCGGGCATGGAAGTGAATTTGGATGACGCATCGCGAAATGAAAAACCTCGTGCCCTGCGGATCTAAGCAGTTCGGCGAGCTTGATGACGTAGACCGATGAGCCTCCGCGGTAATAATAGAAAGTATCTGCGAGAAGAATACGCAAGGAAGAGCTTTCGTTGAGATTATTCGTAACTCGGCTAATCGATTAATTCTGTTTTCTTGATTTTACCGCCGATAACAACATGCTCCCAATTCGCCTTTATTTGCTCCCAGCAGTCGGCACCTTTAAGCTCGATCTCATCGATGTTGAATAGGTCTGTCGAATTTGGATACATATTTGTGCGTCTGCTGTCGCCGACATCTTGGTATTTTGGGCCGATAAGCATGACATCTGTTTTGCACTGGAAGCCGTTGAGGGTATCGATCAATGTAAGCTCGATCTCCATATAGGTCAGCAATTTTTTCGTTCGATTTGTTGGCTGAATTGTAATCGGAACCGCTCCGGAGGCTTTATTAATATACAATTCAAGCGGTGCGGGACGCCCTTCGCCGCCGTCGAATTGTGCATCGGACTTAGAGACAGTATTTTTATTTCCCGCACAGGCAAACATTAGAATTGAGACTCCGATTATAATAAAAATTGCCTTTTTCATCGCAACTCTCCTTTTTTCTTAATCGATTATAGCAAGTTCTTTGCCGACTTTGCGGAAGATATCGAGGGCAAAATTCAAGTCGCCTTCGGTGTGAGTCGCCATAAAACTTACTCGTATCAGGCAATCGCCGGGCGGAGTTGCAGGCGGGACAACAGGATTGATAAAAATCCCCTCTTCTTCGAGCCGTTTGCACATCACAAAAGCTGTATTCATTTCACCGACGTGAAGCGGAATAATGGGAGTTTCCGCGACACCGGTATTATAGCCCATGTTTTGAAATTCTTTCAGCATCATTCGAGTGTTCGACCAGAGTTTTTCGCGGCGTTCAGGTTCTTCGATCAATATTTTCAGAGCTTCTCGCGCGGCGGCGGCATTAGCCGGAGATGGAGACGCCGAAAAAATCAGTGCTCTGCTGTGATGTTTCAGATATTCGATTATATCGGCATCAGCGGCGAGAAAACCACCCAGAGATGCGAGCGATTTACTGAATGTGCCCATTGTCATCGCAACTTTGTCCCTAAGTCCGAAATGCGCGGCTGTTCCATCCCCTTTAGGGCCGAGAACGCCTATCGAATGGGCATCATCGACCATTATCTCCGCTCCGAATTCCTCCGCAAGTGCGGATATTTCCGGCAGTTTGACGATATCTCCCTCCATCGAAAAAATGCCATCCACTACGATGAGTTTGTCGGCTTCGCGCGGTATCGACTCAAGCTTCCTGCGAAGATCGTCCATGTTGTTATGTTCGAAACGGATATGTTCTCCAAATGCCAATCTTGCGCCGTCATAAATGCTTGCGTGATTAAATTTATCGCAGATAATATAATTTTTGCGTCCGACAATTGTTGAGATTGTGCCCAGATTAGTCTGAAAACCCGTTGAAAAAACGAGTGCGGCCTCTGTGCCCATAAAATCGGCGAGTTCTTCTTCGAGTTCGCGGTGGATTCGGAGTGTGCCGTTGAGGAATCGGCTTCCGGCACAACCTGTTCCAAGCTCCATAGTGGCTTTGATTGCGGCCTCGATAACGCGCGGATGATTTGTTAGTCCGAGGTAGGAATTCGAGCCCATCATGAGGACGCGTTTGCCGCCTTTTAGCGTAACCCATGTATCCTGTTCCGAATCGATTTCGCGGAAATAGGGATACAACCCCATTTCGCGCACCTTTTCGGCTTCGTTAAAGGCTCTGCATTTGTCGAGTATGCCCATCTTTCCCCTTTAAGCTCAGAACTCGTAGCCGACGACCAATCTTAGTGAAAGCGCGGTGTATTCGCCGTTGTAACGGTATGTGCCTTGAGTTTGCCCCTCTTCGGGGTTGTCATAATTAAACCCGACTATCGGAACCTTCTCGTTGGACACTCCGAAATAGTTAGCGGCGAGATTCGCCCCGATTCTCAGATGTTTTGTCGCAGTAAATCTAATTCCGGCGATAATTCCGAGGCCTACACCGCTACCGGTGCCGTCGAAATCTATGCTATAATCTTCATCTTCGCCGTAAGTCGAGCTTCTGTATCGCCCCTTCGCGCTAACTTGACCGACAATAATCTGCGGTCCGATAATGACTTGCGCAGAACCACCGAGATCGTTCTTTATTATTCCACCGACAGCACCGAATATAGCCTCGCCTTTTTCGAGCACACCACCCTCCGGCAGGAGAACAAAATTACCCTCCGCACGTATTGTAAACACTGTATTAGTGGGTATTTCCACTGCTAATCCACCCTCAATCGAAGGGAATTTATTGACATAATCAAACCAATCGTTACTCAAAGTCAGAGACGGCGAGCCGTGGACATAGATCGCCAAACCCTCGCTGAGAGCTATTCCGGCGAGTAAGAAGAGCAATATTAAAGGTCTTTTCCGCAACATTTTTTAAACTTCTTTCCGCTTCCGCAGGGGCATGGATCGTTTCTTCCGACTTTAGGCGCAGATATTGCTGATCTTGGGCGGGGCGCGGTAGGCGGTGCAGGTTGGCCGTCCTCTCCCGGAGCACGAACGCCGTAGCCCTCGGTTCCACGGTGAATCTCGCGGTAGGTGCGCGGAGCTTGCCTCTGCATCGGCTGTGGCGCAATTTGAGCGCGAAATAATCGCTCTATCGCAAGTCTATTTATATCTTCCAGAAGCTCTGTGAACATATCGAAAGCCTCGCGTTTGTATTCGATTAGGGGGTCTTTCTGGCCGTAGGCGCGAAGATTTATGCCCTCTTTCAGGCCGTCGAGGCCATAGAGATGCTCTTTCCACTGCTCGTCGATTGTGCGGAGGAGGATGAATCTTTCGAGTTGGCGCATTATATCGGGGCCGAGTTCCATTTCACGGCGTTTGTATGCATCGAAAGCCGCGTCGATGAGAGCGTCTTCAAGGTTTCCGAGTTTGATGCTCAATCGGCTCTCCTCGCCGATATTCAATCCGGCAAGGAATGTGCGTCCGAAATCCTCGCGAAGCCCGTCCCAATCCCAATCCTGTGGCGGACGGCTCGTATCGGTGTTTTTCGTCATCAGTGTGTCGATATAATCTCGAATCATCGAATGGTATTCATCGATCAGGTTGCCGCCGTCGAGGATGTTGTTTCGGCGAGAATAGATGACTTCACGCTGGGCATTGTTGACGTCGTCGTATTCGAGAAGGTGTTTGCGGATGCTGAAATTCTGGCCTTCGACACGTTTCTGAGCTTGCTCTATCTGACGTGTGATAAGCGGATGTGTAATAACCTCGCCCTCCTTAGCGCCCATCCTGTCCATAATTCCTGCGATTCTATCCGAACCGAAAAGGCGCATGAGGTCGTCTTCGAGTGAGAGGTAGAACCTGCTGGAGCCGGGGTCTCCCTGACGGCCGCTTCGTCCACGCAACTGGCGGTCGATTCTTCGCGATTCGTGACGCTCTGTGCCTACAATATGAAGCCCACAGGGGCTTTCTTTTCGGCATTCGCCCAATGTCCATTCGCCATGCGCGACAGGTGTATCGTCCGGTTCTTTCGATAGCAGATGACAACCTTCGGGGCATTTGACCACACCGGGGCCGAGTTTGATGTCGGTTCCGCGCCCCGCCATATTGGTCGCTATTGTAACCGCGCCCGCCTGACCCGCACCCGCAACAACTTCGGCTTCTTTTTCGTGCTGTTTGGCATTGAGGACATTGTGTGGAATGCCTTTGCGTTTGAGCATTCGGCTGAGGGTTTCGGAAACATCCACGCTGACCGTTCCAACAAGGATAGGGCGTCCTTTTTCGTGCCAATACTCGATTTCGTCGAGAGCGGCGTTGAATTTTTCGCGGCGGGACATATAGATTTCGTCCTCGTAGTCCTCTCTTCTAACCGGCCTGTTGGAGGGAATAACAACAACTTCAAGCTTATAAATTTCCCAAAACTCGTTCGCCTCGGTTTCGGCGGTTCCGGTCATACCGGCAAGTTTATCGAACATTCGGAAATAATTCTGAAGAGTGATTGTAGCGATTGTCTGCGTTTCGGACTGAACGGAGACATTTTCCTTGGCTTCGAGCGCTTGATGAAGGCCGTCGGAAAATCTTCTGCCGGGCATAAGCCTACCGGTGAAGCTATCTACGATGATGACCTTGCCTTCCATTACAACGTAATCGACATCTTTGGCGAAAAGCGCGTGTGCCTTGAGAAGCTGAGAAATGGCGAGATTTATGTCCGTGCGCTCGGAGTATTCAGCATAGGCTTTTTTGCGAAGTTCGACCTTTTCTTCCTCCGAAAGTGCATCGTTGCCCTCGATTTCGGAAAGTTGCGCGGTGATGTCGGGCAGTTCGAAAAGTTCAGGATGCACTGAATCGAGGAATTGGCGCCCCATTTCCGTGAGGTTGACCGAATTTTCCTGCTCATCTACCGCGAAATATAGGCCTTCGTCAAGCTCGTGCATGATTTTATCGCGCATCTTATCGGCTTCGATTCGCTGGATTAGCTTTTGGATTCCCGGCTCTTTGGCGAGTTTGAGATATCTGCTTATTTTCGGGGTGCTTCTTTTTACCTGAAGTAGCTTCTCTCCTGCGGCGTATATGGCGTCCCTGTCCTCTTTGGCTTCGTCGTCAAAGAAACCGGCGTCTTTTAGCTCGCGCTCGGCTTCGGTCATAAGTTGTGTCGAATGCTGGATTTGTCTTCGCACGAGGCCATTTACCTTCGGTTCGTATCTCGCAAACTGCTCGTGGATTTTTGAATCGACTAGTCCGGATATGATTAGCGGTGTTCGTGCTTCGTCGATTAGAACGCTATCGACCTCGTCCACGATAGCGTAGTGATGCCCCCTCTGGACTCTTTCCTCTGGGCGGACAGACAGGTTGTCACGAAGATAATCGAAACCGAATTCGCTGTTCGTGCCATATGTAATATCTCTGCGATATTGCTCGCGTCGATCTTCGGAATGAGGTTCTATACCGTTATGAATACATCCCACCGTAACACCGAGAAAACCATATATCTGCCCCATCCATTCGGAGTCTCTTCGTGCGAGGTAGTCGTTGACGGTAACGATATGAACACCCCTGCCTGTAAGTGCGTTGAGATATGCCGGGAACACAGCGGCGAGAGTTTTTCCTTCGCCGGTTGCCATTTCGGAGATTTTGCCCTCGTGAAGGACGATTCCGCCAATTATCTGCACATCGAAGGGGATTATCGCGCGGATAATCCGGCCATCATCGAAACGGACAAGCGTGAAACTGTTCGTCAGCTCGTGGGCGAGGCTTTCGGGAAGCTCTGCGACCCATCTACGGGAGTATCCGGGAGGCGTCCGCTCAGTCCATTGGTATTCGTCGGGATTATAAAGAGCCGTAACATCGTCGCCCCACACCATGTTTTGTGCGGCGGCTTTAAATTCCTTTCCTGTAAGACGGTATGCAACTTCGAGAACAAGTGCGAAGGCATCGGGAAGAATCTCTTCGAGAACTTCCTGAATGGCTGTGTGATAGTCCTCTTTGAGCTTTTTTGAGAGATTTTCGGCCTGTTCGCGGGCATCTTCGCCAATTTCTGAGGCAAGGTCGGCTTTCACACGGTCGATTTCCTCGCGGATATCGGTCGTATATTCGCGAATCTTCTCGCGAAGGCCATCTGAGGCTTCGGCGAGTTCTTGGTCCGACATAGACCGATACTTTGCCTCTGCTTCGTGGATCAGGGTTATAGTGGGCAGAATCCTCTTCAACTGCCTATCGCTCGAAGATCCAAATATCGATTTCAGAATATTTTCGAAGAAAGCCATTATTTAAAACCTCCAACATCGCCATTCGCAAAGAGATGGGTTAAATATAGTCTTCGGGAAGATATATGTCAAGCGGGCATAATCAGAAGCAAAATTCAATTTAGGATGTTGACAAAACCCGTAATCGCCCTATATTATTTGGATGAAAGATCGCTCGGGAAGCGTAGGCAGAGATTGCGCTTCTCTGAGGAAATCTATTATTTAAGGAGCCGGTATGAAAATCGGGCTAAAGTTTTTTACGATTGTTTCCCTAATAGCTTTAACTACGGTCTTCGCACAAGCGCCGACCATCACATCGGTCGATCCTAACCTCGTTGTCCACGGTGAAAGCTACAATATTATGATTTACGGCGGCGGTTTCCTCGCGGGGATGACCTCCGATTTCGGCCCTGATATCGTGGTTACCGGGACTATCCGGCTTTCGGCGACTCTCGCCAGAGCTGATATTCAGGTGTTGCCATCCGCGACGATTGGTGTTCGCGATATTTATGTCACAAACATCAGCGGCGAAAGCGACACACTTGTAGCCGATTTTTGGGTTGTCGCTGAGGGGGATGCTCCAGAAGTTACCCTTCTATGGCCGACATGCGGCATGGTTACAGGTTGTGCGGATAATATAATTACAGTCCTTCTTGAGGATGTCAGCGGTATCGACGAAAGCTCGATTAGATTTAGCGTGAACTCAACCGTCTATACTATTGCCGATCCTGAACTTAGCTTCGACAGCGGCACAGGCTATCTTACATGGAGCACCGGCGGCCCTCTTCCTGAGGGTGTAATCACTATTTCGCTTATCGATGTCGCCGACGTTATTGGAAATCATATTTCCAGCCCCGCTTTCAACTGCAGTTTCACTGTCGATACTTCCGGCCCTGTTTACGATTACATCTACCCCCCACCTTTCAGCGTGGTTGGGGATTTGAGGCCGGTGATTTATTTCATGGCCTCCGACGCTATTACTCGTTTCGATACACTTAGCGTCGAGATCGAAGTCGATGGAATAACTTATTATTGGGGAGATTCCCCTGTCCGTTTCAGGAACGATACGCTTTATTTTTACACAACATATTCAAGTCTTACTTTCGCTTTCGGGGACACAATTACTGTATGCTTCCGAACCAACGATGTTGTTCCACCGCCCTGTGGCCCGAATTACAGCGAATATTGCTTTTACATAATCATAGAGATGATTCCTCCCGAGGAACTTAACCTTTCGATTCAATCGATCAATCCCTCTTTCTTCCCATTTATAAGCGCTTATGTGCTGGCAAATGATGAAGAAGACGCTATGATAGAGGGTTTAGACGAACGGAATTTCCGAGTCTGGGAAAACGGAATCGAACAACATCCGCTTATTGTTCAAAGCCTCGGTGGCGGCGGTGCGGCGGATATAGTCTGGTGTATTGATACAACAGGTTCCATGTATAGCATGTTCGCGGCGGTAACTGCCCGAACAATTGCCTTCGCAACCGCATTAACCTCATCGGGTATCGATTATCGACTCGGTTTGGTTACCTTTGCTGACCATGTTAATTTCCCGCACGGTTACGACCTTACCGGCGATGTTATGGTTTTCCATAGTTGGATGTCGGCGCTTGGCTCCGGCGGTGGTGGTGACGGCCCAGAGGTTTCTTTCGATGCTATATATGACGCAATTGCGCACATGAACTGGCGTCCGGGAGCAAAAAAGGTTATCTGCATGATCTCAGACGCTCCGTATCATTACCTTGGCGATGGCACGACATATTCCGATTTGGTTTACGACGACGTCTATTCTGCCGTTATGTCGAGCGATGCTATGGTTTTCGTCATCCTTAAGACATCATACACCGACCCAACCAGACCCTACAACGGCGTTTGGTATGGACCGGGTAGCGTTACCGAGGAAACCGGCGGCGCTTTTTACGATTACGATCTCGTGGATGATTTCGATACGATTCTCGTGAATATCGTAGAGAATATTCGAGGTGGATACTTTGTGAGATGGAGTTCGAGCCATCCGGTGGCGTCTTGCGATCTTCGCGAGGTTGAAATCGAGGCCCATCTCGAAGTGCCCGGAGATTATCTCTCGGACGACGACATCTTCTGGTATTGGTCGCCATGCAGTCCCGAGGCCGCCATCGTAGAACCGCATCCCGATACGATCTCGACCCATGCTTACCCGATTTCTAATAGACCATATCAACAGATTATAATGGACCTTTCCGAAATCGAATTCGAGGATTCGATAAATGTTAACCGACTGCAATTCATCGTTAATGGGACCTTATACACAATCTCCGATCCTGAACTTGTGTATTGGAACTCGAAGCTGTTCTACACGCCGAGAACTCCATGGACACACGGTCAGTATGCCGAGTGCGTTCTTGCGAGGGTTATGGATATGCAGGGCAACCTCCCCTACGGCGGCCCGATAAGATGGACTTGGCGCGCCGATCTTCAGCCGCCGCAGATAACTCAGCTTTATCCTACTCCAAGTAGCACGGTCTATAACCATTATGCTCTGGTCGGATGCAAAATCCATGACGATCTTTCCGGAGTTAATGAAGGTTCCATAATAATGACCTATCAAAACCGCGCGGCGAGAGAATCCTATCCACCACAGATTAGGTTCCTCGACATCAATTCTCCGGGGGTTACCTGGGATGGGCTAAATTTCGAGTTCGATCCTTCGATTGCGGTGCCGCCAATTCAAAATGCAGATAACGACAGTATTTGTGTTTCAATCGCGAGAGCCGAAGATCTTCCGGATTATGTCGATCTAAATCTTGGCCCGAATGCCTCCCCGGAAATCCGCTGGTGTTTCTTTGTCCCCGATGACGACACACTCTGCCCCGAATTCTATTTCGTGGGGCCACGGACAGTCAATTCCGGGCAACCTTTCTATATTACTATGATAATCACGGACGACCAGTCGGGCGTTTATGATCCTTCCGATCCGATGGATCCGCAGGGGATAATGCTTCGCTACGACATCGACGGCGATCTTTCCGATGGTTATTATTCCGAAGTTCCGATGTCGAGGGTTGCGGGGGACACATTCCGCACAGATTATGAGATTACAATTCTTGACCGCGACGCCTTTGTTTTCGAGGTTTATGCCTGCGATAACGACACCGACGGCGGTTATTCCGACGACCGCTCGTGTTGTTGGTCAAATGTTTTCCGGATTGGCAGAGGGCCGATTGCTGAGATTCAGTATGCTCTCGAAAGCGAGGTTTCCACGAATGCCAACCAGCAGATAGCAGTATATATTGCGGACTCGGCGGACGGTGTTAATCCTTCGAGCATCATTTTCGGAGTCAACGGAATAGATTATACGATTGCTGATCCCGAGCTTCGTTTCGTGAATGATACACTCTATTTCGACCCCTCGCTCGGCGCATATTTCTCAAACGATATGTGGGTTGCCTGCAGTCTCAAAGAGGTATTCGACAATCGCGGTTTCCCGGGAGACAACCTTTTCTGGCGTTTCTATGTCGATCTCACACCACCGCAGATTAGCAACCCGCATCCGCCGCAGGGAGCGGTTGTAATCGATCTCGATATCGAAGTTACCGCGAACCTGTGGGATGAACTTCGTGCGGTTGACTCGACCACAATCGAGATAACTTTCAATGACAGTATCACATTCCGCTGGGGCGACCCCGGAATTTACTATACTAACTCTGGACAGGTCTTCGCATTCCGTCCGAGAGAGGCCGGTTTCATGTGGCAGAACAACGACAGCATCTGCGTTTCGCTTTCTGCGGCGGATCTGTTCCCGGATCACGGGCTTGCGAATATCAGCGAACCTTTCCGTTGGTGCTTCTTCCCATCGGTTACAAGCTGTAATTACTATCCGAATCCTTTCACGCCTAACAATGACGGGATAAATGACATTGTTCTGTTCACATACCCCTATATGGCTCTCGGAAGGGGTATAATCCGAATCTATAATCTCGACAATCAGCTGGTTTACCAGTCTCCATCGGGTGCGGATATTTGGGATGGAACTGTTAATAGCGGTAATATCGGCGCTCCGGGGCTTTATCTATTCACAATCGAGCACGACGGCGAAGCTATATGTAGCGGAACTATCCTTCTCGCAAGATAAACCGCGTAGAAAACAAACTCTTCAAAGGGCGGCTCAAAACCGCCCTTTTGTTTTCTTCTCCGCGTTCGCAAAGGTTCATTTACCATTTGTTTATTTTCGTAGTAAATACTTGAAAGCGAATTGACAAATACTTATAATCCAATTGAGAGAAGGTTGGCGACAAATTCGCCTGCCGGGCACGAGAAACAATTATTCGAGGTGCATAGTGAAATCTCTCTGCCGAAATAAATCTTGCCAAAAATTAGCGGGATTCTCCCTAATGGAGATAATGGTCGCTATCGTTATCGCCGGAATCATCACGACAATAGGTGTTTTGGGCTTTAGGAAGACCATTAATCACCAAAAGCTGAAGGGTGAATCCGGAAGGGCGATGTCGAAACTCAGATACATTTCCGACGAAGCGCGAGTCAGCAAAAAACGTGTCGGGGTATATTCAAATTTCACACACAATGTCTTCTACGCCTGGTTCGATGATAACGCCAACGGCGTATTCGACACAGGCGAAACCATGCTCGACAGTATGCGCGTGGGGCCAGGAATCAGACTATTGGCCGGAAAACGCGGCTCAGAGCTGAAGAGCGGAGAGATGTTTTTCACTATCTACGGCGACGGCGCGCCATCGATCGATATTCGTTTAGCTTTGTATTCAATTGAAACGAAGGAGTTCAAGGGGATTCTCATGCGCCAGACAAGCGGGTGGGTCGAAGAATACGAGTTGACATCAGGAGAGAAAACCTCATTAGCAACCTATATAAATAAATGAGAATTCGAAACGACAGCGGTTTTTCTTTGCTCGAGATAATGATAGCAATCGTTATTGCCGCGGCGGTAACGGGGATTATCATCGTTGGTGTGCTCGGTGCCCACAGAATAGATACGCAAAGCCAGGAAATGCGTGAGGCGTCGAATCTCGCCGAGGAAAAAATCGAACAGCTCAGGAGATTGAATTTCGGAAGCATCGATTCCGGTGCCGATTCGGTGGGGCAATTCTATCGTGTATGGACTGTCACGGAGATTTCGAACAAGCCCCGTATCAAACAGCTCGAACTGATTATCAAATGGCACGACTCGAAAGACAGGCTTCATACGACAACTTATAACACGACTTTCTATCGAAATGCATATCCATACAAGTCATAAGAGCGGCTTTTCGCTAATCGAACTTCTGATTGCGATGATCTTGGGGACACTCGTAATCGGGATGGTGATTTACATCTCCAGCGGTCAAAGGAGAAGTTTCATCTCACAGAAATCGCGCGAGGAATCTCAGGAGTCGGTATCGAGGATGCACGGCGAACTTCTCGACAAAATCCGCATGGCGGGCTATATGATTCCCTCGGATGTCAAAGGAATTATTCCATTTCATGTAACCAGCGGCCCGGATTCGATTCGTGTAACCGGCAATTATGACAATTTCACAAGCTCGCTTTATCAGGCGGTAGGGTCTTCCTCGACCTTTCTTGTGGCAAGACATAACTCGAACTACAAATACCGAAAATGGATGAGAATTTACCTTGTAGATCGCACAAGCATTCCACCTCTTGAGAGATGGGCTATTGTTGATACGGCAATTGTTTTCTCGTGGTCGGGACAACAACTTATTCTTTTCAATATAGCCGGCACTATCGGGAAGGCATTCCCTGCAGGAACACGCGTTTCGACCTTTAGTAGCTATACATTCAAGGCAAAAACAGATGCCTCGGGGAAAAAATATTGCGGTTTCACGATGAACGGGTTCAATTTAGACCACATACTCGTCGAAGGAATCGAAGATATTAGACTAACATACGAGCTTAGAAACGATACGACAGACCGGCTTACACTTCCTCCGGACTCTTTGCAATATATCTACTCGGTTAACATCGAACTTCAGTCAAAGGCTCAGACTCCGGATTACAGATATGTCGATCCGGTCTATAACGATAACTATCGTCGCGAAACGCTGAAGTCAGAGGTCGTTATTCTCAACCACGCTATCGAAAGAAGATAAATTGAAACTCGATTCGACAAAAGTTGCCAGCATCATTTTATTAGTAATCTTCTTGTTGATAATTATTTCAATCTTCACTTCCGGTAAGAAGGGAAAACCTGAGACTATTCCCATCGGGATTCGGGAAATGATGGACAATGCAGGTGTTTCGGCGGAAAGCATTTTGGGAATTGGCGAAACACTCAAGATAGAAGGCTCTGAAAGGCAACAGCGGGTAGACATCGGAAGTGAAAGGCCTGTTGCCGATGTCGCACCGAGAAGAGTCGCGAACGCGAACAAAGAAGCTATCGAAAAACAGCGCAACCGAGCCATCGAAATGCGCAATGTCGATGAATCCAAACTGGATGCCACCTCCGCGGCTGTGTTGGATAGCATGAGAAAAATTCGGGCAATCCAAGAAGAGAGGGGCACAAGATGAAAAATTTCATAAAAGCCCTGCGAAAGGAGATAGCCGGAGGGAACCAGCGGCACGGCAGTGTTATGTTCATTGTCATAATGGTGCTTATTATCGTCTCGATGCTCGGGCTTCTCATGATGACCATGAGCCATTATAACAACAAACTTTCCGGCAATGAGATGCGCCGCAAAAGGGCTTTTTATATCGCTGAATCCGGTGCGATGGAGGCGATATTTCTGCTAAATGGTAATCACGACACGACCGGTGTCGTTTTCAACAACGTTACTGTCCCGGGCGGCTCATATACCGTGCAGATATATGATTCTACAACGTTTCCATGGCTCGATCCCGAACATAGGATAATCCGCTCAGAAGGAAAGTGCAGAAATGCCGTCAGGAGACTCGAGTTCAGAGTTACCCCCGCTTTTCTCGATCCACTTGGAGATATTCCCGGGCCATTGTATATCGAAGCTGAAGAACCGCATTTTGCGGGTAACTCATTCTATATATCGGGCGGAGACCACCACTACGGCTTGACGAATTATCACATTCCCGACCCTCCGGGAGACCATCGCGCGGCTGTAGCGACAATCCACGACTCGGCGAATATTGTTGATGCCATAGGGATGAGAGCCGATCAGGTCTTCTCGATAGATGACACTGGTTCGATTAAATATCCATCCATGGCTTGGAGTCAGGATACTTTCGACCTCGAAGCCCTCGCCGACATCTACGCCGGCCCAAACGGCGAGTTCGCGGACACGATGAACTGGTGCTATGGCCAATACCCGAATAATCTCAAGGTATGTTATTTCCCCGGTGATATTGTCCTTGCGGGCGGAGGCCATTCAGGTGGTGGTAGCGGTTCTGTTCCCTGCCAAAACTGTAGCGGGACAGGGATAATTGTCTGCTATGGTTGTGACGGCACAGGATTCGAGTGGTCTGTGCCGGGGACTGTCTGTTCGGACTGCGGAGGAACTGGAAAAATAGCTTGTGTGCCCTGCGACAGCGCGGGGCATTTCATATGTTCGGACTGCGGCGGGACAGGCGGAAGTCCTGTGGCTTGTGACAGCTGTGAGGGCACCGGTATTTATGGCTGTATCGAGTGTTATGGCTTAGGAGTCTGCCCTATCTGCGGGGGAAGCGGGTATAGCAAAATTGCTGGTGGCAACAAATGGTCGTGTTACCGGTGTGGAACAGGTGAAAAAAATGACCCGCCCGGAACCGGAGTGTGTCCGACATGCGGCGGAATTGGCGGAGTAGCATGTCCCTTCTGCGGTGGAACAGGGGTAGATCCAACTACAGGTTGCCCCACCTGCGGTGGAACTGGATCAATAATCTGCGCCGATTGCGGTGGTGCCGGTTATAACAAATGTGCGACATGCGGCGGTGAAGGTGCGATAGGCGGCTTTTCGAGAATTTGTCCAATATGCAGTGGCGGAGGAACGAGGGTTTGCCCCTATTGTAACGGCAATGGCACATTGCCCGAAAAAGGCGGAGGCCCCGGGCCTGCGGGCACCGTCGGCGCAGGAGTGCTTGTTGTTCGAGGGAATATGCATATCTCAGGACAGTTCGAATGGACGGGGCTTATCATATGCCTCGGCGAGGTGAGTGTGGACATCACAGGCGGCGGACAGGGGATTCATTTGTGGGGGGCGTTGCTCTGCAAATCCGTGAATTTCAAGATTGCCGGTAACGCGGATATTAACTGGTGCTCTGACGCTCTAAGAAAAATGAAACCCCGCAACGCCGGATGGCAGATTGCCTCTATCATCGAGTATTAACCCAAATTTTTTACTGAGATAGAAAAAACAGCCTCGAAATATCGGGGCTGTTTCTAATTTGGCGTCAAGTCTATTGGTCTTTTCATTCGGTTTTCTGCTTAAGCTCTTGGATAAGAATCCTCATCTTCCTCGAATTCCCGCCGTTTGCGGAAATCCTTCGGGAATAATCCTCCATAATCGAAGCACGCTGAAGCATCGCGGATTTGACCTCCGATGGTTGCGATTCGGCATCTTTGCGAACCGAGGCGGCTTCGTCCATAATGAGCTTGGCTCTTGCACGCGCCTGAGTTGCGTTCAGGTTTGGATTAAGCGTCGCGGCTAAATTTGCGTAGAATTCATCGGTCTTTTTGGCCTCGTTGGCGACGGCTTGAATATTTTCAGTAATAAAGCTGTCTTTGCCGCGGTTCTCCATCTCAACTTCGAGGTCGGTTTTCTGCACCTGAGCTATATTGTTCGAGATTGTGTCGCTCGGGTCGATATTCAGGAGAATTGGGTCAGGACGTGTGTCGATACTCGGATTTGATGTCTGCTGAAGATTGAAGTCATCCCGTTCGTCGGTTCTTGACACATAGGGATTCGTTGGACGAGGGGGTCGTTTTGGCTGTGTTTTTGGCGATTCCGCGATGATGTCTTCAATTTCGTCCAGAGTTTCCGAGAAGATGTCTTCTTTTACTGTTTCGTTGATCTTTTTTTTATCGCGTCCACAGGATTTTATGATAACAACGAAGGCAAAGATAATCGAGAAGATGATAATTAGCGCTTTAACGTCGCTTCTCATAGGCGATCAATACTCCGGAGCGGAAACCACGGTCGTCGTGACATAACTATTCAGGTCATTTCTTGCCCATCCCGCGATAACTAATCGTATCAAAACTTTTCTCGACGAAGTTGGGCCTATTATTCCGAATTCGGCACCCGCAGGGAACATGCCGTTTTTCGCTGAGAAAGCAGGGACATCGTCTTTGACAGGGAAAGTTTCGCTTTGGTTGAAAGATATTCCGAGTGTTTGGTCGATAGGCCTAACGATATAGCGGACATCGCTTGTTTGGAAAGACATCGATGCAGGAGTGGAATAATTGCCGAGTCTATAGAAGGCTTGTGCGCAATTCTTCTGAGATAAATCCCAGCAATAATAGATGTTATGGTCTTTTTCGAGGGCTTTCTCGATGTGTTTCATCAAGCTGGATTCGTTCTTATTCAGATGGTCGAGTTCCCAATAATCCGCGAAATTGTTGCTTTCCCATTTAACCATTGCCAATGTGTAATTGTATGGTCTCGTTATGCGATCCATATCTTTAACAATATAGACATTCACGAATTTGTAAAGGTTTAGTTCAAAGATTTTCCCACCGGGGGTATCGATTTGAATAGAGTTTTCGATTTTTGCGAAAAACAATTCGTTGCCGAATATCGTATCGGTATAATCTGGGGAATACGGGTCAAAAGTCCCGACTGAGTGTATCGCAGGTAGTTTCGAGAAATCGACTTTCTGGGGGATTCCGGAAGGCATGAGGTTCATATAATTTGTGTCCCTTCCGAAAACTTTTTTCGCACGAATGAGATCCCTATCCAGATATCGAATTGCCCGTTGAGCTTCCTCTTTCATGCTTTCGTGAAGGCGATTCGAGTAGAGCATTCTATTCGAAGTGTTCATCAGAGAAAAGGCAAGAAGAATCAGTAGTGAAAGCATGCTTAGCGCGACAAGCATCTCTAACAGAGACATACCCTTCGGGGTGATATTTTCAGATTTAAGTTTCATCACACGTTTGTCAGCACAAGGACCCTTATTTGATGGTAAGAATAATGGGTTAGAATATACTGTCTGAAGCACTCAACACGGATAATATATGCCCCCTCGGTCGTAAATGTTATTGATTGGCTCTTTGAGGTTGTCGAATGGGAAGCATCGGGGCGAACGCCTGTCTTTGCGGGAGAATTGTCCGAGGCGTAGAACCAATTTCTTCCGCCATCTGGGGAGTATTTAACGGCATAAAATAGCGGGGTGGTTTCCGCGAATCCTGCGGGATATGTCCACGAATAAGTGAGGCCATCCCATCTTCGCCATGCCGTGTCCCATTCGAGATCGAAGGATAACGGAACTGCCGCATTGGGTTCGGGAGCTGTGATTTCGAGCCGTGGAACCTGTCTTACCCTACTGGAAGAAGGTTTTGAGGGATGTCCCTCGTCCATTAAGGCTTGAGTTAGTGATGCAAGGCCATAGATGACAATCCAAGAAGCACCCTGGTCTTTTGAAGGTGAAAGCCCGTTATAAAGCATTCTTGCGGCATTTCCTGTTAACTCTGTCTCACTGGAAGGTGGATGAAGAACAACAATCGAACTTGAGATTTGTTCGTTTGGAAATGTATAGAAGGTTGTTCCCTCTTCCATTTGGAATCGTTTGTTTTGATAAAATGTGTTTCCCCATTCATCGGAAAACCCATGTGGCGGGGCGTTGTTTTTGGTTTTAAAAGGCCTTCCGGATGACATTTTATTCGTGAGTGGCAGTTTGAATCTTGCCGCTAAAGATTCTCCCTCAGCTGTAATGTTGGATTTGGCTGAAAAATCCTGATATGTATGGCTAAAGGTTCTACTTACAGAAGGTGCATCACCAGCGGGCACCGCATTATTGAATGAAATACAACCTTTCCCGGATGTTCTCTTAATTCTATCGCGATTGGTCGAGTTATCACCTTTCCAATTTGCATTCGAAAAGCGAACACGGTAATAATTAGAAACTGATAAATTTCCTCCGGACTGCCATGAACTCCAGTCTGTATCCGGGAACAGTTCGCCGAGCCAAGGGAAACAAGACCAATCTTCGCTTCGGGTCGATGGAAGCGTTTGCCTTTCATAAGCGGAGGTTATTTCGTCGATCTTGTTTGAAGGAGATGGATCAGTTTTCCATGCGGCGGCGTGTAGAGGTATGCCTTTGTCGTATTCGGGATGGTTATCGGCATCGCCACCAATTTCCTGGCCAAGCCCGACATAGTAATTGGAATAGCCGGTCATGGAGTTCCAAAAGGCATTGGACATCGTAAGACCATGTCGTATCCACATAAATGCTTTTGGCACATCTACATCTATATTTCGGCCTTCTCCTCCCCAGAGGTCGTTAAATAGTGCTGAAAATCCGGAATAATCCGTGGGATTATTTATAATAAAATACCAATTGTAATAGTGATTTGCTTTTGTATCAGCATAGGGGACATGGCGAGGATCTCCTAAAATCTGCTGTTGTTCAATAATCGGCGGATTTGTGGAGCGCCAAAAATATGTCTCGGAGAAATTACATGCCGGGATAGCGCAGTTGTCTCTTCGTCCTATCCATGTCCAAAAAGTTATCATTGTAGTGTCGGGAAGACCAGCGGAATCGATTTCAATCGTCCAACGTGCAGTGTTTTTAACATTTGCTTCCGATGGGTCGGCGAGGTCGCGACTGAAATCATTCGACGAGGTAACAGGGCAGGGAATATATTCCAATCCATATAAACGCTTGTTTGCGGCTAAACCGCCCGGCCCGCCGAGGTTGACATCGGATGTGTCGTAAACCAACCGGACATAGAGACAATTGTCCGTGCACCAGTTGATCTCGGGGTCTGCAGTAAGAGTGAATGTTATATTGCCATCCGAAGCGTAGGTTCTTAACCGCGATTGGGGGATTGTTATTTGGTCTTCTTCATAGGTGGCGGAGCATTGGGTATATCCCGAAGATGTGAAGACATTACCCTCATAATAAGAACCTTCGCCGTAAACCCGATAAAACTCGTTTGTGCCATCGATGTCGCCAATTCCATATACATACAGAAAACCGTCAGTTCCAACGTTCGTGGGACATCCGGTAAATGTGAATGTAAAACTGCTCGGGTATGTCCCCTGGCATTGAATGGGCCTTGTCTGATCGTAGGCAAAGCTCATATCTACCGGCGGTGCGATAGTTATTTCATCCAAAAGAACAGATGAGCCATCGCCGGAACCCCAATATAACCTAACCTGATTAACAGAAGCTTCAAGAGAAGCTGATATGGTTATTTCGCTCCAATTTGACCAACTTCCCGTGCTTGGAAAGTAGAAATAACCAACCTGATACCAAGTGCTCCCTATTCTTTTCTGGAATGACCATCGACAAGTCGATGAATTTTGATTTGCATATCTGACAGTGATGTCGTATGTCCCGGTGGAGTCGGGGCTATAGGGCCAGTAAACCCCTCTTCCACTCGAAGTTAGCCTCTCAACATAGCCGGTTCCACGATATCCGGTATAAACAGGTGGATTGCTCGTGCCCTCTCTTAATGCTCGTGCGGAACCGATCATCGTTCCATCTTCAGCTTGAAGAACTGTGGCGCTTCCGGATGTTGGGTTCCATGGTGAGCGGGCGGGTGTTTTATAAAGTTCGAGGAGAGTGCCGCTCCTCCCCTTTATTACTCTGGATGAATAGCTGTATTGATAACCCGAAGTTGCGTCGTTCCAACAATAACCGATTGTATCGCAACCCTGCATATACCTGATGTTAAAATAAGATTCATCTATTGTAAGGCCGGGGAAGAATACACATATAGTATCCACAGACGAAGAACCGCTAAAACTATCAGGGAAGGTATAATATGCATAAACCCTAAGTTTGGGGTCCTCCCATGAGTTGTATCGAAGCTTCTCAGGATGGGAGACAACCCTCAGATGACGATAATTCGCCGGTGATTTTGCGGGATCGGAATAATTTCTAACCGGCGGAAGCGGGATAAGTTCACCGTGAAGATTGAAAAACAAAGAATTCGTGTATTTACCAGGATTATCAAAGAGGTCTTGCCATAGCTGGGCAAGCGAAGGCTCGGGTGGTTCGTAGCCTCTTGATTCATATGCGCTTACCATCTGCTCGTATCTTTTTACCTCTTCGGGATATCGCACTGCGTGATTGAAATAGTCAGCGAGAGGATAAGAGAATACCGAATCGACAATCACGGTATTATCTACATTTTTGTTTCCTGCGACTTCATGCGGAGGATAATAATAGAAGTCATCGCTTTTAAAAATCGCTGAGGGATAGACATAACAGTAGGGCAAAGCGCCTGCATCGGTGGCATCGTTTGCGTCGTTAAAGAAGGGCAAATAATATGGGTCTCGGCCGAATCCGTTTCTTGTTATCCAATGAACACGGAATTGTAGCCCCGGATTTCTTGCCTGAATCGAATTCATAGCCGAATACATCATAGGTTTCATGACGCTCATATCCACCCACCATCCGGGTGTGTTCTCGATGGCGATAGCATAGACGTCAAAAACCTGTGTCGGCGGGAAAACATCGCCGGCGGTTTTCAGAAGTTTTGTAAGCTGTGCGAGAAGAAGCCCCGCCTCTCCCGGTTTGTCATTATCTTGGTAATAAACTTTGACACTAACTATACGTGCTCGGGGTTCATTCGAGATGGGTAAAACATCGACAGTTCTCACAAAATTCCAGTTGCCGAAGCGGTTTTGTTTATTGCCGGAAAGCGGATGATTCGGCGAGGAAATTGTAGTATCAGCTGTAAGAATCGACTGGGGCACCAAATCCTTGAATCTATCGAGTTCTATTACATCTTCGCCCGAAAGACTGTATGCGGTTATTTCTTCGATAATCTGGTTGCATTTTTCGAGTGCAAAGGCTCTATCGCGATTTCGTGTTTCGATCTTAAGAGTTCCGAGCAAAAATCCCATAATGGCCGAAGCAAATATAGCGAGGATCGTCCCCACGATCATAACTTCTAAAATCGTCATACCGGCTTGGGATAACCGTTTAGCCATTTTCCTATTTGGGATTCCTCTCACAATGATTCCAGTGTATATGTCCTTTTTTTGCGATAGTTGCCGATAAGTTGAACTACGAGCTGGAGAACATCCTTATTGTAGAGGACAGTAGCCTTGTCGTATCCTCCGGTTCCAACCTTACCGCCTTTAAGTGCTACAACCTGCCCCTCGATCCAACTTGGGGTGTTAAATTGTATCGTTCCGGTGCAATATATCATGCCGGTGAAACTTGAAGCCGATCCCGAAGCCAATGTAAGATTGCCATCGACAAAGAGAATTCCTCCACCATTTAGGGGATGTTGCATCGTGAAAGTCGCATCCCCTTGAATAAATATGAGGGCAAAGTCTGGAAGGTTGCGTGGCAATCCTTGCGCACCTTCTTCGGTGATATAATCTGCGAGATTGCGTAATGTTGCCTTATCGAGGCCGAAAATGTCCCTCGCGTCGAGCTTTAAATCCGCGTATCGCTTGCTATTTGGATCGCCACGAACATCGCCATATATTTTAGGGCCGCTTCCGGTTGTTTTATAACAAATAGCCGGAATTCCAGTTCCGGGATTGCCTCCATATACTTGGCCATTGCTTTCGACGGTGAATTGACCACCATTTTCGATAACGACAGCGGCATCGACAGTGGGGTTAATGTTGAGCATTCGGATTTCGGTAGTGATTCGGACATCTTCTACAATCACATTCGGAGCTTGATCGAAACCTAAAGCCGGATTTTCCTCGTGATACACAACCCCCCTGCTGGAAACCTTCCAAAGCCATCCGGCACCAATTTCCCCGCGTTCCGCAGTAATATCTCGGGTGAGGCTTTTCTCGACGATATAGACTCCTTTTACCCTGTTTTGCTCATCAATAACTACTTTCCGGAGTATACCACGGGAGGGATCTTGTGAATCTTCTGAGGTCGGGCTAAAGATTTCAACTGGCAAAGGTTCTTGTCTTCTGAACCAGAATAGAGCATCTTCACTACCAGCTTGAGCTAAGTCGATAGCCCTCTGTTTATGGAGAAAACGAGTTGTTTTCCTCGCGCTGGTTACGATTTGATACGCAAGAACACCGATAGATAGAGATAGAACAACCAGCATTGGCAATACTAAACCCGCCGCAACCCCTCTGCTATTTGCTCTGCGTCTCACAATTTAAAGCTCCTCTCATTATCCATTACTAAGATACACTTTAGTAATATGATTTCAAGTTAAAAAAAAGGGGAGGTTACAAACAAAGATATTGCTTGAGCGGATTGGAAATGAGATTGCCACTTCGTGCTCTAAAAGACTAAACAACAACAAGAGTTTGCATCGAGCTATGCTCTCAGAATGACGATTATTCTATCTGAGAAGTGGAAAAAGGAAAAGCCCCGGCGAGATAACTCGTCAGGGCTTTAATTTACGGGGTCGACGGGATTTGAACCCGCGCTCTTCGGCTTGACAGGCCGATGTGTTGAACCAGGCTACACCACGACCCCTAATATATGAAATTTAATGAGCCTCTTAAAAATGGGCGAAACAGGATTCGAACCTGTGACCCCCTGCGTGTAAGGCAGGTGCTCTGAACCAGCTGAGCTATCCGCCCGAGATCCGTTTCTTACCCAAATGGTAAAAGAACAGTGAAACGTCAGTTCGTTTCGTTATTTTCGGCTTCGGCGGGTTTGTCCATGGCGAAGAGCGAGGCCGGAATCAGAATGCAATATCCCAAGACCAGCAGGAAGGGCGAAATCGTAATATCGCCGGTAACCAAGAACACAAACCCCAGAACAATGAGCAACATTGCTATCGCGAAGATAGCGTAATTTTTTCCCGTGAATGGGAGCCGAGCTTCATTTTCAATGCTATTCGATCTCTTCGATGCCATATCGCTCCTAAGACTGCCAATTATAAAGACTGATTTTTGATAATGCAAGTCTTTTTTTTATTTTTCTTCGCTATGTTTAGCAATTGGTCTGCCATTTATTTCAAGAGCACAATTCTGCTGGAGCCGCTTGTCCCGGGGGCTTTGGCGTTGACCATATATACCCCCGAAGGAAGCTCGTTGCCGAAATCGGAAAGCCCGTCCCAGACCACGCTGAAATTGCCTTTTGAATAGTCTTTGCCATCGACAAGCGACCGCACTTTTCGTCCGGCAATGTCGAAGATGTCGATATAAACCTCACCCGGTTTGGCGACATTGAATTCGATCTTCGTAGTGGCGTTAAATGGATTCGGATAAGCGCTAAGGGAGAGTTTTTTCGGCCTGATATACCCCTCGCCGACTCCGGTGGTTCCAGAGGGATCATCGACGATGACGAGGTTATCGACATACCATCCGCGGTTAGTTCCGGCGCCGTCGGCGGAAAGCTGGAAGCGGATAATCGCGGTATCCATAGCCCATTCATATAGATAGAACTTATTGTAATGCCAGAAGCTTCCATTGGATTCGCCTCCGAAGGCCATCTCGCCGCCAAGCCATGGGTTGTGGTCGGAAACGGGGCCGTCATATCCCTCTGCGGGCGGGACAATCGTAAATTCGGAATCGTATTTGCCCTTGCACATCACAACAGCGCCATCCCAGAGGTATCCGACATATTCGCCGGCAAGTTTATACCAATGCCAAATTGTCATTGCGGGATAATTGGCGTAGAGGGCGACGGTGAATTCGAGTCCCCAGTTGGCGTTATTCGTGTAGTTTCCGGAAAGATTTGTCGCCCAGCAAAGGCTGTCCGTGCCCTCGGGACCGCGCGCAAAACCGGGCGGAGGGGTCATGGAGTCCGGCTTGCCCCACTGCCATGCACCGGGGGGAACCGACACGCCGCCGGCATCGTTGGTATCGAAGTTTGTCGCCATAAGAACCGGCGGAAGGTAGAAATTGACGGTTACCGTTTCGTCACGTGCTATAGCGACGCCGGGTCTGACGGTGCCTGCGAAGCTGTCGCGTGTGCATGAAACATCCCACGTGCCGACTTTGACTCGATCGAGCATGTAATATCCGGATGTGCTTGAAATCGAAGACAAACCGAGAGCCGAGATTTGGATTCTTGCACCGGATTCGTCATCGCGATAACCGAGATCGACATGACCTTTAATCACACCGTAGGCCTCTGTGAGGCCGATATCGTCGATGAACCATCCGGGGGCACTTCCTGAGGCGTTCGAGGCAAATCTGAAACGAAGGCGAACTTCGCCGTATGTAACCCATGGTGTTAAATCGACAGAGGCATAATGCCAACCGCCGGACGTGCCAGTGTATGCGGGTTGGCCGGAAAGTGCGCTTCCGGGGGAAAGCGCGGGGCAGGGATAGCCCTGTTCCGGTGTAACCTGAGTCCAAGTTATGCCGTCGTTTGTGGTAATCTCGACGATGCCGCCATCTGCGGGTGAATCGATGTCGAACCAGTGATACCAATCGAAAATCGGCTGGCCGCAGTCGTTGATGTCCATGCGAGGCATATAAAGGAAGGCATCCGCCGCAGGGGGATAATCGCCGTCTCTTACGGTGCACCAGCAATAGGGGAACGAAGGCGGCATTTCGGGGCCAGTCATCGGCCTTCCAAGCTCCCAAACGGGCGATCCGCCAACCTCGAAATCTTCGCCCACATAGCAGTTATTAAAATATGGCGGCGCGACAACGAGATCAGCGCGGAATAAAATCGACAGAGAATCGCGCAATGGTGTTGTAGTGTAGGTATGAACACCATAACAAAGGCCTATCGTGCCGGTATTGTCTTCGATTCCGACAAATCCTTTGCGATAGGTGGAGGTTATCGAGCTGACATCGAGGTAATTGAACTGAACCGTTTTCCTATTATAATTGATAACAATTTGCATAGTAAAGACATTAGAGGGGTAGCTAAGCTCGTAGATGTTGATGTAACTAACCACAAAGCGCCCGTCCCCCATATCTTGATAGCGTATTGCTCCGCTATTTGCATAGTGGTCCAACCAACATAGCGCCATAACATTTTGCGGCTGATTGACGCTGGGGATAGTATCGGTGGAGAGTGACGAATAAGTGGTCGATCCGAAACATGTCCAGCCGTTGGTGCAGATTGTAATTTGATTGTAGTTTATCCCATACCATTCGAAATTCCATGGCAGGCTGACCGTAAGGCGCGAGTCGTCCCCTGATGGGCCTAATGTTCCAGATGCTGAAATATCGATCCATTCGAATGCAGGGCCACCTACTTCATCGGAATCGACAAAGCGATATCCAAAAGCATCCGGGCCTCCAGACCTTGCGAACGCCACGAACGACAGGGCGAAAATCGACAACACAACCATTACACTTCTATTCATCGAAACCTCCGATATTGATTTTCAAAATCAGTTAATAACATATAAATATATTTTGATTAAATAAACATAGCAATACCTTTTTCATGTATTGCAGAAATTCTTTTATATGCGTTTTTACTTTACTCTTATGTCTGTTAACACCATCTTAAAACTGGGATCTTCATCAATCCCAATCGAAGAAACGTCATATTCTAATTTTCCGGCAATTTTCCCGGTAATCCTCGTCTCGAAAGGCTCTGAGTAAATAAGGTGGAAAGCGTCCTCGACCGCGAAAAGCCACGGTAGGCCAGTTGTTTTTTCTACCTTTTCGTTAGAGACATTCTTTTCTGTTTTAGCTTCGACCTGTGAGTTTAGGGCAGGTTCTTTTTCCCTACTGGCTTGTTGCGGTTCAATTCCTGCTTGCGAGAAGTCGATATCCTCGAATCCGCTAATTGGAGCAGGGGGCGTTTCTTCGATTGGCGTTTGGATATTCTCGTTTCGGACAACTCTTATGCGAAGTCCGGCATATCTTATTTCATTGTCGATGGCTGTAATAAATGTCTCTGGCTTGGGCGGAGGCGAGGCGACGACCTCCCAGTTGATCGAGGAGAGATTGTAAATAAAAGTTTCGTAAGTTCGTGACTCAAAGAGCACTTTCGGCGGATCTACGAGGAAAAAGGATATTAGACTCTCCGATGGGCAGGGGGCAGATATCGTTTTCACCCCGATCGGAGGCATGCTCGAAAAAACCACCGCATCGACCCCCAATTCTTTGCCGATTCTAACCGCACTATTAAGCCTTTCCTGCCTATATGCCGCGCAGAGAAGGCCTGTTCTTATTTTCATATCTTTCTCATCGAGAACTTTCATGATACTGTCTTTATCGACAACATTTACTGAATGTGAACGGAAAGTATCCGCTATTTCCTCCATGGCGAAGTTTTTATAGGGGGATCTATCGATCATCGCGATAGAATTAACCCGGAATTTTTGCTTGCATCCGAAAGAGAACAAAAGGAAAATCGATATTGAAATGATTAGCGCTTTTTTCATATCTTGCTCGATAAAAAGGGGCGGCGCCATTGGAAAGACGCCGCCCACGGTAGATAATTATTACTTGACCAATACCATTCTTCTCGTTTGAGAGAAGCCGGAATCGGTCATGAGGCGATAGAAATAGATACCGGTCGGCAAATCGCCGCCATTATCGGTTCTACCATCCCAAACTTTTCGATGAATGCCGGGGTTGAATTCACCATCGGCAAGTTGTCTGACTTTGCGGCCGGAGATATCGAAAATCTCGATATTAACCCTTGCCTCGACAGGAAGCTCGAAAGCTATCTCGGTTGCCGCATTGAAGGGATTCGGGACAGCCTGACGAAGCGCAAATTCGCTCGGAAGTGCACTCGAAGAAATTTTGTATGTGCCGGAATTGAGAGCGAGAGTCTTGCCGTCGGTTAGTTCGATAGCTTTATCGCCGTCGTTAAGGAAGAAACGGACTCCGGATGCGTTTCTAACTGTTAACTCCACCGAAGATTCCAGCATGAGCGTCCATTCGCCACTTTCCTTTATGGAAATAAGACACGGCAGGCCTTCTTCCACGAGATAAGCCGGCGCGGAGGACTGGAAGGGGGCTGTCGGGGGTCTGTAGCCTATTATCCTCTCCCCTATTCCGAAATTCAGCTCGGAATTGCCGAAAGCGAGTGTCATCGCAGAATAATCTGGTTCCGGACGCCGCTTTCCACCCGAACCAATGGACATATTACAGATATTCGAGGTTAACGCCCAATATCCCTTTCCTGCTTCGAAGCTGGTAGCATTGTAATAATCAGCACCGTTCCATCCGAAGAAATTGCCGGTAATGAAGAAATCGGGTGTAAATACTGCCGATGCAAAGGGGACTGGAGAATCGGAGTAAATTCCGCCAACCTGATTCCATCCGCGGCCAAGGGGTGTATTTAGGCTGTATATCGGCGGCGCATTATGGGTGATCGTGGTATCCGCGAAATAGAGCACAAAGTATCCCTTGCCGGGGAAAATCGAATCCGCGGCAACATAATCCGAGGCCGAGGGGTCGTAGGTAAATACGTTACCAATTCGACCGGGGAAGACACTCGCGGCAGTATTGTTCTCGATATCGACAGGAAGGGAAACGAGATTCCATCCACGGGTCATATTGTAGGTTATCACGACATTCTCCGGACCGAAAAGCTCGAAGAAATCATCGAGAATTCGCATCACGAATTCCTGTTTCGTGGATGGCGCGGTTGTATCTATCATTGCAGAAAGCGGAACTGTCGAGAAAACAGTATTAAACCCGAGACCCTTTTTACCGCATACAGCAGGCCCCGAGCTTGTGCCGTTGTTAACATAGGCGAGGATGGAATCAGCATAAAGCCTATCCGGCCAAAGGTCGAAACTGCCGAAGGGGCTGGATATCAACATACTGATGCTGTTGAAAGGCCCGCCATAATAGCCCGCAAACTCGGCGACTTGCCGATTGGAGATGTTCCAGTTGTCCTGAATAACTGAATCGAGACCGAACTGAACAGCCGGGAAGCTCGATGGGCTGAAACCTGCGCGGTAACGATCCCAAAGATAATCCTGCGAGAAGAGCGCAAGATTTCCACCGGCCGAAAGGTAGTTCTCCAGAAGGCTTTCGTCGGCTGGAGTTAATGTGGTGCTGTCCGATGAAAGGATTCCTGTCCACCAGAACACCGCCTCATGCGCCGCAAGGGTCGCGAGACTCGGTCTGTCGCCGTAAGGAGTCGAGATGTCATAGCCGTTAAAGGGAATATCGGCGTCGAGCATGGCTTTGATATAGGCCCATGATTCGTCGATTCCACCGGCCCAAGAACTGCCATCATCATCGACAAGCATAACCAACGCGTCGGGATCGTAGGTCTTCGGATAGGCCATAACATAAGCAGAGCGTTCCGAAATGCCGTGCGATTGGTGAGTTTTGATATAATATGCCCACCAACGGTCATTGGTTACAGAGGCATCGACCCAGCTATTGCTGTCGCCGGGTGCTGAGGCTATGAGTGTGAATGTGGTGGTGTCATCCAAATCATCCGTGCGGTAAATGTCGTAGAAATCGACCGTTGTTCCCTCCATTGGGCGAGGTCTCGGGGTTGAACCCAAAGGCACAGGCGAGGCGTGGCGGTTGTGACGGCGAATTTCGGCGACCTCGGTTTCCGGTCTCATCGGCCTTCCGGCATAAGCGAAATACTCGACATAGGCCTCGATAAGGAAATCTGCCATCTCGACATCCCACATGCCGTTCGAAGCATCGTAAACCTTGCTTGGAGTCGGTCTGTCTATCGGCATGCTGTTGTCCTGAATGATGCTGGGGTGAGTTGTCAGATGCAGAACTCCTACATGGATTTTATCACCGGGGAGCAATTGGAAAGAGCGCCCGAGGCTATCGAGGTTAATATTTGTGAAGGTAATTCCAGCGGTCGGGCTGTAAGGTGTAGGTGATATAATAACAGGGGTAATCATTTCCTCCGAGAAATCGGGATAGCCCGAGCCGTCATCCGGCCAGATGTGGAATTCGATATTATCGTAGATTTCGGTAGAATCGTAGAAAGCAATTCTAACAGTTTTCAGGGTGCATGGCGCCCAGATATCGAATTTATGACACTCGACTGAACCTGCGCTGAGACGAGAGCGATACCAATACATCGAATCCGGCTCCCAATCCACGAGCCACTCATTCGTGCCGGGACTTCCCACAGGACCGAGCCAATTGAGTGTAACGCGGCCATCCTGGAAACTTCTAGCCGAAACGAATCGCGGCGGCTTAACCGGTAGATTAAGAGGAACGAGGTTGAAATTCTGGACAATGTTATTTCCAACCGAAACGAGCGTGGCGACGGGATCATACCATATACGACTGGCTGTAACAATGTAATTACCGGGTTGAAGCGAGTCGATTGAGAAATAACCTGAAGCATCGGTTGTATCCGAAACTCCGAGACTTTGAATGCTAACTACGCTTCCCGATAAATCCGTTGGAGCAGGACTTCCGCCGGTTCCACCGGCAAGAGTAACCCTTCCTGAGATTCTGTATCTTTCGGTCGAGTCAACATACTCGACAATTGCGCCGATATAGAATACACCGGTATCCGGATGGAACCAGAAATTAAGGCTGTCGTTATACAGAAACTCATTTTCAGTTGAGGGTATCGGTTGATGAACGACAAACTCCCTGCCGGTATGCTGTTTCATCGACACGACAAAAGAGCCGTTGACATATTGGTCATAGTCCTCGACATCATAGACATAGTATGTCCAGCCGGTGTCTCCGGCAAACCCGCACGGTTCTTCAACACGCGGAAGGAGTTCGCCGACGATGCGGTTATCCTGCCAGTGATGAAGTCCGGGACGGTATGCACCGAGCCCCTGAGTGAAAATACCGTAAACAAGGCTTATGAGCTTAGCCGGTCTATCTACATTAAGGACTTCCGCCCAGCCGTCGGCCCACCAGATTCCGAGACTCATCGCAGAGGTATCGGCATTCATAATAAGCTCGTAACCGTCGCCACTGCCGCCACCGCCGCCGGGTGTAGCACTCGCCTGATTTGAAGGACCGGATTCACCGCCGGCATACTGCGCTGTAACGACATAATAGTAGCTTGTCCCGTCGAAAACGCTCATGTCGGTGAATTCTTCGGCAGTAGGGGTTCCGATTACGGTCGTCCAGGGGCCGCCGGGAGTAAGGCTTCGATAGACTTTGTAGTTCGTAGGCGGTTCTGCGGGACGATATGTTGGTGCACCGCCATAGAATGGTTCATCGAAAATCACAGGCGCATCAGGATATCCGGCAAATTCATATCCACCGTATGGTTCGAGCGGTCTAAGACCGCTTCCCGGTTCGATAGCAAAGAATCTCGCGCCGATTTTGACTATCGCGCGTAAAAGCAAATCGCTGGGAAGACCATAGAGCAATGAATCGTCAACAATGGCATAACTTCTTCCGGTCGTGCTTGTGTCATCGACTAAAAGGCCGGTTGCGCCATCTCCTGTGCGACCGATTCCAATGAAAAAATCGCCGGCGGGAAGAGCTATTCCCTCGCCATAAATATTGTAATTGTTCCAATTTCCGGCGGTGGGCATTACAGTGCGCATGGTTCCAATTTCGAGGCCGGGACTAATCCCGCCCGATTCGCCCCAAACATAGATGCC
The DNA here is from genome assembly GCA_964459995.1 of uncultured bacterium. Classification (GTDB taxonomy): domain Bacteria; phylum UBP14; class UBA6098; order UBA6098; family UBA6098; genus CAZSHG01. The sequence continues at coordinate 151,301 of CAYWOR010000004.1, forward strand.
AACATTGGAATAAGTGCCGCTGTTGCTATACGGCCAGAATTTGACCGTCTTAAGCGTGCATGGCGAGGTGGTCGTAAACATGACATATTCGATTATGTCGGTTGAACCGAAGGCTGTCGAAGGGTAATATCCGACGCCGGTTCCGTCATCATAGAATATTTCTTCTTCGCCTGAAGTTCCGCCACCGATTGGAGGATCCCAAACAAGCGGGACATTTCCCGATACTCCGCTTGTCGCAACAAGGTTCCTCGGAGGATTATGGGTGGGGATGATTGTATCGAAAACGGCGGAGTAGGCGAATGTCCATCCGGTTCCCGAGGTCGAAAGCTGTCCGACTATCATGTAGATATTCGCAAACAACGAATAAATCGAATCAGGAATCGAGACATAGCCATAACCATATGCATCGAGAGGTATATCCATTACGGCGTAAGAGCTAACTCCGGGGAAAATCAACTGAGCCGACCAAACACCGCCGTCCTGACCATCGAAGGTAATAGAGAAAGGCCCCGAAGCACCGGCGGGGATGTTGAATTGGAAGTAATTTGAAGCAAGATGATCCGGCCAGCGCGTGCTTCCGCCGCCTGTAACAGGATATTCGCTGGGATAGACTACATCTTCGATACGAATATCGGGAAATAAAGCGCGTTCGGCATAGTGCCCAAGCGCAGATCTGCTTCCGGTAAATAGGTTCCACTGGAAAAACTCTTTGAAAACATTATTTCTTGAAGAGCCATTATCCGCGGCAACAGCCTGAATGGCAGACGTAACATTAACCCATTTGCACTGCTCCCATATATCGTGCATTGTTTCGTCGCCGAATTCACTTACCATATATGTCGCGAGGAGATAACTGCCGTATTCGTGGGAGCCGTTGTAGGTTGTAATTGTAACTTCTGGGTTATTGAAGAATACCGGCAGATAGGAATGTTCGTCGTTATATGTCGGATACATATCGTCTTCGATCCAAACGGATGAAACCTCGAAGAACCACGGCGCGGCGCCAACATTATATCCCATTTGGAAACCGTGAAACATCTCATGCACCGCGGTGGACTGCATAAGCTGAAGCGGAGTATAGCTGTAAGCAGAATAACTATTGCGCATATTGATGAAGCTGGTGGCATCGTTCCATGGGGTTCCCGGGACGCTCGCTTCAGGTTCGCAATATCCGAGAATTCCCGCAGACAGATTGCGGATATAGACGTCATATCTCGAATCGCCGCCAGCAGAGCCGTCGGAAGGAGGAGTTGCGAAACCGAGAGCTACGATATGACTCCATGAGGCCTCGAAAGCCGCCGCCATTTGCGAGACAAATGTTGTTGTAGTAGCATCGCCACCAGTTAGTGTATAGTGGAACTTAAAATGGGTCGTTGTGTGGCTTTGAGTAAGCCCCCATGGGCGAGCCATCATAGGGCGAAGACGCTCGAGGGTCTCTTCGGAAACCTCTTCGAGATAGTTGTAGGCTTCCACAAGCGGAAGAGTTCCGCTTCGCCCGGTTTGAAGCGAGCGGTATTCCTCGCTCATCTGTTCGGGCGATTTTACGCTGTAAATCAGATTCTCAACGTATGTATCGACCGAAATAAGACCCGATGAATAATCTTGGACGAGAGCTTTGTAAGCACTCTCACCCGAATTCCGGGCGAAAAGGGAGCCGATAATCACGAGCAGAATCGCTACTGTTGCTAATCTTCTCATTCTTCCTCCTTGTTTTCTATTAATTTCATGATGTTATATTTTCTCTATTAAAGAAACTTTTCAAAAGGGTCGGTGAACTTCTTATATTCGCGCATTGCGTATCTATCTGTCATTCCGGCAATGTAATCCGCGATAACAATTTTCTCTTTTCCGGTTTGCAGTCGTTTTCTGCTTCCCTCCGGAAGTTGCCGTGGGTCTTCGAGATAATAATCGAAAAGCCCCTCGATTATCATTTTCGCCTTTGTGCTCATCCGAAGGACTTTATAATGACGATATAGATTCTCGAAAAGGTATTTTCCGAGCAACTCGTTCCATTCTGAGATATTTGAGGAATGATTGATGAGTTTATTCTGAAGTAAACGCACTTCATCAGGGTTATTCGGGGCAAACTCGGCGAGTAATTTGTCGGATGCTTCGATGGCATCGGTAACCTCGATGTTGATCAATCTTCTAACGGCTTCTTTTCGAAGAAGCTCGTCGCCGATACCTGTGTATTCTTCTCTGACATCCGAAATCAACTTGCCCCAAAGCGGAAGCAGTTTTTCGGCTTCGTCAAAATCAATAAGACCGGAGTAGATGCCATCGTCGAGATCGTGGCACATATATGCGATTTCGTCGGCAATGCAGACTGTTTGGCCTTCTAACGAAGGCCATCGCCCAGGAAATTCGTCATTTTCGGGTGCGGAATCATATCTTGTAACGTGTTTCTGAATCCCTTCGCGTGTTTCGAAGGTAAGGTTTATGCCTTCGAAGGCAGGATAGCGGATTTCAAGGCAATCGACCACCCGAAGGCTTTGGCGGTTGTGCTCAAAACCTCCGGTGTCTCTCATGAGGTCGTCGAGAACCTCTTCACCAGTGTGGCCGAAAGGTGTGTGTCCAAGATCGTGTGCAAGGCTTATCGCTTCGGTAAGGTCGGTGTTAAGTCCGAGCGCGAAGGCAATCGCGCGTGCGATTGTTGCGGTTTCGAGGGTATGAGTAAGCCTTGTGCGGAAATGATCCCCCTCGTTATTGACAAAAACCTGTGTTTTGTAGGTTAGTCGGCGGAATGATGTGGAATGAATTATGCGCTCTCGGTCACGCTCGAAGGGCGGGCGGTAGCTGTGCGCCGGTTCGAGATGAACTCTCCCCTTACTCGCACAGTTCCTCAAGGCGTAGGGTTTGAGGACATATTGCTCGTATTCATTGTGCCGTTCGATGTTGTCCAATCTTACCTTTCGTATTCGAGACCAACCATCATCGAGCCGCCAAGCTCAGGATGGGAAATATAACACCAAGATAGCTCAAAATCGCTGTATATCACTCCGAGTCCCAAATGATAGATATTCGGGCGGAAATTCACTCCCCCTTTTATCGAAACCAAATCGGCAATAATAGTCTCTTGGCCGAAGCGCATCGTCGGCTTTTCGTCCCCTTCGAAATAATAATCCGCGTGGAGATTCACCCAGCCAGTCGGGCAATATTTCACACCGATTGCACTTCTCGTGGGTATTGTGTTACCGTCGATTTCCGAAGCCGTAAAATTATCGAGCCAAAACCCCACAGATACAGCCTTCCCGGCGGGATATACCGCACCAAACCCAAGAATAAAGGTGCTCGCACTCCAATTTTCTGTCTTGGCCATTCCCAAATTTGCCCTTAGACCGGTGTCGATTTTCCAGATACGTCTCGCGTAGGCCATCCCAATAAGATTCTCGGTGTAGAACGAGGACTTGCCAGTAAAGGAGCCAGCCACAGCGGCGCTACCCCATTCACCGGAGAAAACGCCCGACACATTACCGGTCGAAAGCTCATCAAGCTCCCATTCTTGGCGCCAGCCAACCGAAGCCCCCCATTTTTCAATAGAGAGAATTCCAGCTGGATTCCCCCAAAAAGATTTCGCGCCCGAACCTACAGCCGAAGACGACACACCAGCGCTAGCGCTCCAATCGACAGGGCCGTCGAAAACCGCCATCGCAGTTATCGAAACCAGAAAGAGCGCCGCCAATGAGGCTTGCACGAAAATGGATTTCTTAATTTCGATATTGATCTTCACCTACGCCGTCCGAAAAACATCTCGAATTGATAATATATGGTATGAACCCGATTATTCAAGGATTTTCTAAAATCGAAGTGGTCTTCAAATTTGCATAGCGGCTAATGGACAATCGCGCCAAGCTGGAAATATAAGCCTCTGCGAATCGTTCAAAATAACTTGTTTTTTTTCTTATTCGAGTTATTTTAAATCATCATGGTAGATGTAATCAAATCGAAAATGTTGCTGGCAAAGCTGGAATCCCTCTGCAAACAGATCGCGCAAGGGAAATATGAAAGCTCCGATGTTCGCGAGTTGTTTTCGATAACTTCCGAAAGCAAGCTTCCGAAAGAGCTTTCTCTTCTGGCAGAGGCTTTTGGGATGATGATGGTCAAGGTCGAAGCGCGCGAATACCATCTCGAATCTGTTATCTCGGAGCTTGAGGAGACAAGAAAACGCCTTGAAATATATTCGCTCGACCTCGAAAGGCTCGTCTCAGAACGGACTGAAGAACTGAGTCTCGCGAACACCGAGCTTACCCGTTTGGCAAATCTTGACGGCTTAACTCGAATCTCGAACAGGCGGCTTTTCGATAGATATATCGAGAACGAGTGGCGAAAGTCAAAAGCTGACGGGACAACACTTACCCTAACTATGTCCGATGTAGATTTTTTCAAGCCTTTTAACGACCATTTCGGGCATCTTCACGGGGACGATTGCCTTCAGACAATAGCAGAGACTATACGAGAGGTATATTCCCAATCGAGACACCTTGTTGCGAGATATGGCGGCGAAGAATTCGCAATCGTCCTTCCGGACACCTCGATCGAGGAAGCATTAGAGCTTGCGGAGACTGCCAGAAATGCTATCGAGGGGCTTCAAATTGAACATCCGAAAAGCAATTGTTCGTGTTTTGTAACAGTGAGTTCCGGAATTGCGGCGTTACCTTCGGAAGATGCCAGTGGGACAAAAACTTTAATTAGCCGTGCGGACAGAGCATTGTATTTCGCAAAGGGCGATGGAAGGAATCGAACTGTGGTTTTTGGCACTGAATCCATAGTGCCTGAGTTTAAAACTCCCGGAATAGACAGTTCTCTAACTCAGTAAATGTAAACAGGATCGCCAACCGATAAGATTCTGTATATCGCTTCCAAATCCTCTGATGACAATCTGATACAACCATGCGATTGCGCCTCGCCGAGACCTTTGCCGTAATGAATGTAATATCCATCGCCGAGACCGAGGCTATATCTGCCCAACGCCCCCGGAACAGAGCGAACAAGTTCTTTTTCACGGGAGGGCAGTATTCTGTAGGCCTCTTGGCGTTCGTGTTCAGGCATATTGGGGCTGAAAGTAATAAAATCGCTTGGGACGGATTTTCCCTGTTCCTGCCAATGCCAGCTCGGACGATTCCACACGGGGTTTTCGGTTTTACTAACCACTTTTCGTTCGCCCTTTGGAGTTTCGAAATTCCAGCTTTTTGAGCCGCGGGCGGTAAAACCCTTCCCCACTCCGCATAGCCCCTCACGGATAATCAAGTTGCCTCTGCGAAGCTGAAAGGTTCGGCTTTCGGTATCGACGACAAGATAGTATCCCTCTTGTTGTGAGGCTTCGAGCTGAACTTCGAGACTCTGCACAACAGCGACAGAAGAATCTGCAACAGCGCGAAGAGAATCCGCCATTCCACGGTATTTTTGTGCTTCGACATGCAACCTCGCCCAATCTTGGAGAATTCCGCTTCGTTCAGAATTGTGAATCCATAGGAAATAGGACATAACAGCTATATCTAATAGGAGTATAGCGATAATCACATTTTTGAATCGGTTTGTCATCGCAACCACCCATTATCCCGATACCATCTTGCGGTTTCCTCTACTCCGCGTTCGAGGCCATATTCGGGTTTGAAACCTATTTCATTTTCCAATAATACAGTCTCGCAAATCCATTCTTCCTTGAACATACGAATTCTATCGAAGGAGATAAGCGAGGGATTCCCCGAAATTTTAGCGATTGCTTCCGTAACAGCCGCTACAGGCCATGCAAAAAAAGTCGGGATAGTTATCCTAAATGTTCTTACACCGAGAGATTTACTTATTTGGCCGGCGAATTCCTCCCATGTATGGATTTCGCCATCTGTGATGAAATATGCAGAACCCGATTCGAATTCTGCAGAAAGAAGCATAACCGATGCTTTTGCGAGGTCTGTGACATAAACAGCCGAAAGCCTTCTTTCTCGGTTTCCGACAAAGGGGATAAATCCTTGATTAATCATTTTGAAGTATTGATAAATCCCCGTCTCGCGAGGACCGTAAACCGCCGGAGGACGAAGAATTCCAATTGTGAAGCGGTTTTTGTATTCTAACGCGGCCAATTCGCCCTCGCGCTTGCTTTCGCCGTAGGGAGTATATGGGCATTCGGCAGTGTTTTCACAAAGAGGCGCGCCGTTTCTCGAACATCCAGCGGCAGAAAGGCTTGAGATAAGAATAAACCGTTTCATTCTCGAACCATGTTTGTCGCACAGGCTCAGAAGTTTCCTAACGGTGTCGCCATTAACCCGGAAAAAATCTTCTCTGCTATTGGCGCGTGTTATTCCGGCGACATGGATTACAGCATCGATTTCAGGAAGCACATCGGCGAGTGGCTCTAAATTCTCGGCAGGGGCATCGATAAGCTCTACTTTGTCTGCGGGAATCCATCTCAAGCTAGAATTCGTCCTTTTCGTTACAACAACAGAGTGCCCTTCGTCGAGCAATTTCTCCACGATGTGTGATCCGATGAATCCTGTCCCGCCTGTTACTAAAACCCGCATTAGAGCTTATGTTCGTATATTCGGTAGTTTTTATATAATTCCGCACCCATTTTTCGGGCGGTGTTGTTCATAGCGTCGTTGTCCTCGTCCACCCATGACATTTCAGCCATGTGATAGCCCTTTGCGAGGCCGTTCACATAAGTATTGTAGTAGAAAACGAGGTCGATTCCGCGTCCGTGGTAGCCGTCAATAACACCCATCGCCATTACGCGGAGGCGGTCGATGCGCTTTTTCGCGAGCAGAAGTTTTACAATTCCGATCGGGAAAAGCCTTCCATGAGCGGCCTTGAGAGCCATGTTCGCGTCTGGAACTGCGATAGAGAATCCTACTGTTTTGCCTTCGACCTCGGCAAAAAAGGCGAGATCGGGATCGACTATCATCTTCAAATCCTTGGCGAGGTTGTCGAATTCTTCCACGGTGAGCGGAGTGTAAATATTATTGACCTGTTCATAGCTGTTGAACATCTCACGCGCACGGGCGACCTCGTTCGGCCAATCGGACATGTCAATTTTCCGGACTGAAAAGCGATTCCGTTTTTCGAGCTTTCCGACAACGTTAGCGAGCCTATCGGGAACCTCATTGCCTGTGATTTTCCAAGCATAGAGGTCTTTCCATTTGGAGAAGCCGAACTTCTCGGTAAGAATGGGATAATGCGGCGGATTATAGGCCATCATTATCATCGGAGGGTCGTCGAAACCCTCGACTAACATGCCTGCTATTCCGTTCTGATTCGGGGACATCGGCCCGATAATTCTTGTGCAACATTGCCTTTGCGCCCAATTTAAAGCTGTTTCAAAGAGGGCGTTTGCCAAAGGTTGGTCGTTCTCGCATTCGAAATATCCGAAATAGGCGACCCTTTCGCCGTGGATATCCTCCCACATCTTATCGACAATCGCCGCAATCCTCCCGACTGGGGTTCTTCCGCGTCGAGCGACCCACATCTCGACCTCGGCGTGCTTATAAAATGGATTTCTCTTTCGGTCAAGCTCTTTGTATTGCTCTGCGCGAAGGGGAGCGACCCAGTTATCGTCGAATTTGTAGATATAGAAAGGAACCTGGACAAAATCGCCCATATCTCCCTTGCTATAGACCGGTTCTATTGTAATCATATTCGCGAATCTTTTCGCGGCTTTTATCTTGTCTAATTTTGTCATGATAACTACTTCACTAACATGATTTTCTTTACTATCGAACTCGATTCATGAGTCAACCTCGCATAATACACACCGCTCGGAAGCTCCCGCATCGCGCTGTCTCTGCCGTCGAAAACCGTTGCAAAGCGCCCCGAAGGGAGTTCGCCTTCGTAAAGTGTTCTTATTTTCCTTCCGTTAATATCGAAAATATCTACCGAAATCGCTCCGCCGGGCGTCGAAAATGACAATTTGCACGCCGAATTGAAGGGGTTCGGAACGGCATTGTCGAGGCTTAGTTCGTAAGGTTTCTCGGCTTCATCGACATTTACAGGATTAATTCTACAAACAATAGGCACGGTTCTGTTCGGCATCATTGCATCGTTCGAAACAATCTGTAGCCATGCATTGTATTCGCCGACTGCCATGTAGGGCACTTCGATTGTAACAGTTATATTTTGCGGCGATGAGGGCGTCGCGACTCCCGAAATGGGGCTTTCGGAAACCCACCAGGCATCGGAGAGGACATATAACACAGCGGGAAGCCCCAAATCCGGTGCAATATCTTCGGGTATCGGCATCGATGTCATATTGCTGACAATAACTGCGCGAAGTAGCACAGAGGGCGGATCTTCAATAGAGGATTTGGCTATTCCCACACCGACGGAATCGAAAGTATTCATCACCCAATGTGGGAATCCGGCAAGATCGAACCCAAATTCGCTATCCGGATTATATCTCAGAATAACCCCATCGACAGGGAAACCAAGCTCTCCAGCCGCTACGACATATTCGACTCCGAAAAACTCAGGGCTTCCTGTGGATGGGTCGAGGTCTGTGTCGAAGGCGAAGGCGACCGCGTATTCATCCCCCGGAACCCCCATTGGGCCATAGGAATCGAGTTTGAGCCAGAAATTTGAGACATCGTGCTGAGCATAAACATCGCGGATGTCCCTTCGCACGAAAAATTCATCCGGATCGTGTATAATATGCCGCCAGTTGTGAGGTGACGGCGGCACCATGGGCCTTTCGGCGGGCGGAAGCTCGATCGCTCCCGCTGTCCACATCCTTTTTATGACATCGAGAATATCAGCGGTCTCATCGGTTGGAAGCACCGACGCCGAGCGCGTGTCCGGGCGATAAGTATATTCGATGACATCGAATTCGAGCCAACCGTCTCCCAAATTGGAAATCGTGATTGTAGTGTCGAAAAGATCGGGTCCTTGAGTAACCTCGATAAACAGGCTATCCGGCCAAACCGACAGCCTCGCGTTGAAAGGTGTCGCGAAGACTTCGGCGGTGGGATCACTTTCGCCCTCGGCATAGACCGCCGTTACGCAGTAATAGTAAGTAATTTCGTTAATGACATCGTGGTCGTAATAGATTGTATCGTCTATCGGCTCGGGATTTATTGGTGTTGGTGAATAATCGCCGGAGCTGAGTGTGCGATAGATATTGAAGCCGAGGAATTCGAAGGGGCTTCTGGACAATCCGGGGCCGGCTGGGTCCGGTTTACGCCAATGAACCGGCACAACCGCATTATGTGCGGATTCCGCGATAAGACGCCCCGGCGGAAGGATAAGCTGTCGCTCGAGGATGCCGAAATCGTCGATGAACCATCCTGATTTATTAAAATCGCTATTCGATTTGAATACGAACCTGAACAGAAGCTGACCATATACTGTGCCAAGATATGGCGTCAGATCGAAAATGTGTTTGCGCCAGATTTCCGAACCACCGGTAAAACCCGGTTCGCGAAGGGCATCGACCCACATACTCGGATAATCGCCAATCGGTGTCAGGACATACCAACGCATTCCGCCGTCGGAACTAACCCACACATTTCCGCCGTCGTAAAGGGCTTCGGTGTCGAAATAGCTTTTAAATTCGAGGGTCGCGGAACTCCACCCCATAAGATCGATAGCGCCGGTGTTAAGCACATAGTTTGCGTTTGAAGCATAATCATGCGTAAGACCTGTCGCCCAGCATTTACTACCTGAATAAGCACCGATTCCCAGACTTGGAACACCCCACTCCCAGCCCGCGCTTGCAGTAAAAATACCGGCATCTTCGAAATCGAACCATACCGCGCGAACAAGCTTAACCAAATGATATCCATCCTCAGGGTGGCGGGTGGAATTCGGCGACGTTGCGGAATCGAAAACAATTATGTAATATTCGAAGGAATCACCTATCGCCACAGAGGGAGGATTTAGGAAAGCGATGCAGTTGCCGAGGGTATCCGGGAGGACTGCGACCGTCTCATCCTCCGCGCCGTTGAGGTTCCATATGACGAATATTTCGCCAAGCCCCATGTTGTCCTTCGCGGTGAAATCGATGCGATAAGGCGCGGAATTAACCGCTATCGGTGTTATCGGCGAATGAATAATTATCGGTGGAATTGTGTCGGTGCCAACCACAAAGCTGTGATGTAAATCAGGTGCGGAATCCGGCTCGGTAGCGCAGATGCCCATCGTATCGCAGGCACGGATGTAATAGTTGACTATCGTAGGGGTTCCGGCACCCGGTATAAACCCTTCAAACTCTCTGTCTATGTCTGTTGGAATCATCGTCACATTATCCCATGCTCCGTCGCCGAAGGAATAGAACAGCCTGATTGTCGATTCTTCCGGCGGAAGTGTGCTTGCGACGAAACATTTCGCCGAATAAGGGCCGGATAGATTTTCCGTGTCGCTTATCGGTCTGTGGTGAATCGAGATTCTGAATCTTCCAATACCATGCGCACGGAAAGATTCGAATATCTCGAAAAAATGGGGCGTGCCGTTTAGAAGGTTGCCGTCATCGTCATCGACGATCAGGACTTCGTCGAGATACGCCTCGAATTCCTCCGGCGCGCCGTATTTGGCGAAATGAATCAGCGTGTCCGCTATATTTGCACCCAAAGCGAGACGGATTTTCCAGAAAGCCCCTCCAATAATCCTGCCGTCGGCGTGGACTTCGCCAGCCCAGTCATCCGGGAAAACATAAGAATTGTCCATATTGCGGATTATCCCGCCGCCGGGAATCAGTCCACCTTCTCCAATCAATGGTTCGTCGGTAATTGTGCAGGCCGTATAATCCGAACAAGCCTCGTCGATTGCACCTGACTGACCTGTGTAGGGCAACATTCCGGGCGGATATTGTCTGTCGGTGATGCCGTGACCGTATTCGTGGTAATAAACATCGGCATAATAGCCCCAATTGTCGTATCCGCTCGCACCCGCGCCCATGTGGATTGCGTAACCGTCCCACCATGCATTGTTCGGTGCCGGCGAGGTTACCTCGCGGACATAAACCGGCACCTGATAATCCATTCCTGAAAATTCCGCCTCGAGGGTTTTCACCCATTTGTGGACAATGTTTATGTGATGATAGGCGTCCATCTCGTCGAGGCCTGCGGTGGAAACTGTGAATTGAAGATCGACAACACTGTCGTCCGCCGGAACGAATATCTCCGCTGGAAGCGCGGCGAGTGGAACAGCTCTGGCGAATAGCCCTTCGAGCTTGCCGGAGATGTCCCAGCCGGAACCGGGGTCGATGTCGATTTCGTAATTGCCCACTGCATCGGAGGTGTCGGCGGTATAACCGCTAAGGCCAACATAGATAAACCTTTGAGGCGCGGAAACGGGGGTGTCGGTGCCGTAATGGGGATGGATTTGGGAGTAAACTGTCCCGCGCACCAAGCTTCGAGTTTCGTCAAAGGAATAGAGAATCTCACCTGTTGCGGCGTCGAGATAAATCGCCCAATTTCGCACTGGAGAAAAGTTTTGTGCTTTTATCTTCCAAACCATCCTGCCGTCGGCATGTGCGAGATAAATGACCTCTGTTTCGTAAGAAACGAACTCGAAATTTTTCCGCGCAATGGAAACTGCAAGCTCTTCGGAGACTGAAGGTGTCCCGTTAGCCACCAAATTCGGAACAACACTCGCACCAAACATAACGAGATTGCCGTTCTTGACTCTAAAATCGACCCTCGCGCCTTCGACTCGGAGGCCGTCGTGAACCTGCCCGAAAATAGCATACCAAACCTCGTTGCGGAAACTTATCGACAGCGGAACAAGCTCGTTGGAGCCGACATTTCCAAAAATATCGGGGTGTTTGTTCACAAAATCGAGACATTTAAGCCGAAAACCATCCTCTCCCCTAACCGGAAATGAATAACCATTGGCGAAAAGCCTGTGGGGAAGTCCTGTCGTGGGATTCCATCGTCCAAACCATAAAACGCCGGTTTCCTCGATGAGGTCGAAGAGAATCTTCCGGGCAAAGTCATTTGGAGGATTTTCCGTATATTCTGGCGTCTGCCAGCCATTGTTTGGAACACCCGTGGGCGCAATCGCGAAGACGGCACATGCTATCAGAAGGGTCAGAATCGAAAGGTTGAAGAACTTCATTTCGCTCCATTTGTAATTTTCAATAATAGTTCGATAAATATAAACGCGGTCGATTGATTGTCAAGTAAAGGCATTCGTATGAAGACTGATATTTCTTGATTGAAGTGCAATTTTAGTTATTATTAAATAAACAAGGGGGTAATTTATGAGAAGGCTTGCTATTGCTATTTTGCTCGTCATCGTAAGTGTGATGAGCGCGCCCGTCCGTGTGCTCGTAATCCGAGGGTATATGAGCTACGACAGGAACACCGCCTCGCAAAGTTCTTTCAACAAATGCCTGAATGCTTTGGACGAAGCAGACGGCGGAATCGACATCATCCTATTTCCCGAGTTTGCTTTCGGGGGAAGGGACGGGACCGCATGGGGACATCCGGCGGTTTATTTCGAATGGGAAAACGACAGCGTGGGTTTTAGAACCTACCCCTACGATTCCACAAATCTCTACGATAGAAGCGCCGCGATATATATCGATTCGCTCAGATACGTCGCAATCGCTGAAACATGCTATATATGGGCATCTTCCTGCGGCGAGATAATCGATGGAATTAATTATAATACAATTCCGATTTTCCAACCCGACGGCAAACTGTATCGACTGAGACGCAAATGCCTCTATTCATCTCCTGTCGTGGCGCGCGACACCACGATACATCCCGACACGGTTTTCGTGAAATCCGGCGATACTATCGCTGTAATGACCACAATTTGCTACGAGAATTCCGCCCTCGCGCCGCTACTCGACCCCATAGACCCGCCAAGTCCATTGTGGCTTCTACCTCATGGCACATGGTCAGCGGCCGGAGACCCAGATATGACGCATAGAACTCAAAAATGGGTCTGGAATCCACTCCCAATAACCCTTTCCGGAGTCTGGAGCATTCCGGTTGACGGCTGGGTAACATATGACGCTGTGTTCATCTCGGCAGATATCTACGGAACAGAATGGACAGCTATGGGCATCGACAACTATGGCGATGACCGCGACCCCATCGCCTACGAACCGCTGGCATATATCGACGAAAGGCCAAATTGGGTGCTTATCGACTGCAACATCCCCGGTATAAGCGACACTTTGCCGGTTGTGCGAGCAAAACCACGGTCGGAACCAGCATTCGAGAGCCTTACCGCAATGCCGAGAATCTCGAACTACGGCCCGATATTCATTTATGGCGCTTCCGCGCCCATCGAGATTTACGATTCCGAAGGCGAAATTGTGGTGATTATTCGTCCCGAGTCAGAATTCGTTATTTGGGAAGCCGGCGAGAACGGCGCGAACAAGGCCGGAGAATACACAATTCGCTCCGGCGGAGAATCCACAACAGTAATAATTCTGGATTAAGGGTGATGATAATGAAAAAGCTCATTTATATTTCAATATTAATCCTCACAATTTCTCTCATGGCGAAAATTAAAGTTGCTGTTCTTTCTGTTCGCGGCCCGAATTACACCCTCGGTTTGATGGAAGCCATCGACGCCGTTTTCGCTGAGGATTCGACAATTGACCTCGTTCTCGGCCCGGCGGAGGTTTTGGGCGGAGATACAAACCGGGCGCGAATTGTCTTCGAGGATTCCGCAGGGACAATAATTCCGAGATCAGACGGTTTTTCACGAAGCTGGTGTGTGAAATCCACAATCGAGGGTGCACAATTCCTAGCCCAGCGATATTCCGCGACAATTATTCCCGGCACCCTTTGGGAGATCGACGAAAATCTCCGATGCTATGAATCGACCCCCATTATCGGCCCCGATGGCCGAATTCAGCGAGTCCGCCGCAAGGCTCATAATGCAAAAACCGATTACGCCATCGATCCGACCATTCGCCTCGACACAATAACCACTCGTGACGCCGACGAATACACTTTCATGCTCGCTATAAGCAACGAAACCCGCGATTTATGGGATGTCTATCCATTCTTGAGTTTTTACAACCCCGATCTTCTGCTGGTTTCCACTGTTCATTGGAACTCGACATTCTATCAAATCACGAACATCATCGAGACAGGTTATCGCCCCGACCCAGCTTTCCTGCGGAGTTATGTCTCGAATTGGGATTCGGGCATGCTTGGTCATTTAGCCTCGCGAAACACTGTTTTTCTCCTCTCCTGTCTGGATACTCTTCCCGGCGGGCTTTTCGGGGCTAATTTTTATGAGGAGTATCTTCCCGACCATAGCTGGTTCGGTTTCGACAACATCGTCGCCACACCCCACGGAGCAATTTATCTCTTCGACCCCCACGAGCCTTTAGTTTACCACCAGATGCATATTGCGATTCGCGCAACCGACAGCCTCGGTGCACCGGTGGAATCGGTCTTCGTGAATTTCGGCGCGCCGGGCGAGATTCCCACAAACGCCGGTTGGACGAATGCGCAAGGTATTTTTTCTCATGCCACTGCTATTGCGGAGAGTGTTTTTTTCCTTATGGCCAAAGATAGTTTCGTAATCGTGCCCGAGGAGACGATAGTCTATGTTTCAGTGGACAATCCGGCCTGCACGGTCGATGTCCGGGTCGAAATAGACAGCACTTATAGTATAGCGGAGCGAGCGCTTCCGGGTGATTTTGAGATTCGCGCCTATCCGAATCCGTTTAACTCGTCGGTTACTATTTCAATTTCGGGCGTATGCGATACGCCCCTACGGGTCGAGATTTACGATGTTGCCGGGCGATTAATTCACATCATTGCGAGGCCGAACGCCGCGGCAATCTCACAAAATAATAGGTCGAGCGTCTCGCTCGACACACGGCGAGACGACGTGTCTATTAATAATGGGGGATTCGTCTGGACACCCGACGAATCCCTCGGTTCCGGCGTCTATTTGATAAAAATCGGCAATTCACAAGAAAACAAGTTAATTAAAACAGTTTACCTAAAGTAAGGATAATAATGAAACAAATAGTCTTAACAATTTCCATTCTCGCGTTCCTTGGCGGTTTTCTCTCCGCCCAGCCGTGCTGTGAACGCGCCGTAATAGACGAGCTTTATCTACCGGAGGACTATTTCACTTCCGTGTTTGCCGCGATAGACACCCCGGACACAAACCCGAATCCCTGCGATAGTTGTAAGTTGTTCTTCGATCTTACAGATCCTGTGTTGCATATAACTGACAACAACTTAGATAGCCTTTGGGCTTTTTTAGGCCGACATTTCTGCACGGTGGATGTCGAATCCATAAGTTACGATGACACTTCGATTTACAAAGAATACGACCTAGTTGGTATTTACTCTAAGGAAAGCCCGTTATCCGCCGCTAAAACAACGGCGCTTATAAATTACGTCTATAACGGCGGCACTCTGGCTATATTAGGAGATTGCTGTGGATTAGACAATGCTTTGAATGGACTACTTAGCGATTCTAGGTGGAATTTGGGTTTATTTATCAATACTGACTGTATACTAGATTCTACTAATCACTTTTCTCTAAGTCCAGAATTCGCTATCTTTAAGGACTTATTAGAGCATTCATTGATGACAAGTATCGATTCATTATTACTTAATAAAGGAGCGAGTACTGATATTTCATTTCCAGCAAATCGTTTAGCGTGGGGTGACGATGACGCCTATTCCGTTGTTTACGATCCATATCCAGAGACTACAATTGTAGTTGCTTCAGAACCTGTAGTTCTATCTATTAGTCGCTTTGGCGAAGGAATAGTTTTACTTAATTCGGATATGAGTATATGGACATCTGTAATTTGGTATCCTGGTAGCTACACGCAATTTAGCAATCGACAGTTGGCTTATAATTTCTTCAACTGCAACATAATCCCTCATTTCGCTTTCAATCATCCGAAATTTTCGAGTATTATTTGCTTTCCAGAAATACTCTATGCGGAAGTCAATATCGAAAACTACGGGATGATAGAACCGGATTCGGTTCGGGTGAAATGGGAATCGACGGTCTTGACGGTTGCTTCACCCTTTGTAAGTGTTTCCGACTCGACACTCTCGTTATCGCTTCCGCTGGATTCTTATTTCCCGGGGGATACGGTGAATCTTTGCATCGAGGCAATCTGCGACACAGGCGGCTATTGGCCTTTCGACTCGATTTGCTGGTGGTATTATCTCGACCCCTTCGTCGATTCGCTCGGCCCGACAATCGAAAGGATAACGACCGATTCGTTATATCCAGATGACACTTTATTGACCTATGTTTACGATACGAGCGGTGTCGATACAGCCTCGATTCTGGTTTTGATGAACCTCGACACGGTCGGGACGTTCATTTTCGAGGCCGGAACGCTTGCTATATGGGGTTTTCCGGATACGACGGCGTCGGTTTCCGTGATAATCATCGTCGAAGACCTCTATCCATGTTGGGATAACGTCGGTTCGACCTCGTTCTCGGTCGATGTTAGAACTAAAATAGCGGAAATCAATAAACCGGAAGATTTTGAGATTCGTGCCTATCCGAATCCCTTCAATTCGTCGGTTACTGTTTCGATTTCGGGCGAATGCGATTCGCCCCTACGAATAGAGATTTACGATGTGCAGGGACGATTAATTCACGTCATTGCGAGGCCGAAGGCCGCGGCAATCTCACAAAATAATAGGTCGAGCGTCTCGCTCGACACACGGCGAGACGCCGTGTCTATTAATAATGGGGTATTCGTCTGGACACCCGACGAATCCATCGGTTCCGGCGTCTATCTCGTCAGAGTTTCAATGACTGAACGGTCAGTTACTAAACGACTGGTATATCTGAAATAACAAAACCGAGAATTAATCGAGGTGAAAAAAATGAGCCCAAAACTAAAATTTTACTTAAAGCCGCTGACACTAATCGCGGTATGTTTTTTCATTCTTTGGATCAGCGATGCGTGGAAACTGTCAAAATGGCTACCGCCTTCCTTAAAATCCTCAAGCCGTAAGGCAGACCGTCTGGGTTTACTCTTCGCGAGTTCCGGCACAAGTTTAATCGATATGTTGACTTCATGTGCAAGCATCGAAGAGATCGCAAAGTTTGTGGACAATCATCCCGACAACGCCGATTACCAGTTCGCTTTGGGTGCGATGCGGGAATACGGCATCGAAAATATGCGAAGAGCCGAAGAACTCGACCCAACCAACCCTATCTACCCCTATGGGCTCGGGATTAGTTATCTGCAAAGACCTATTCAGAGTATGGCAGGCAAATCATCATATGATCCCGACAGCGCTCTCGCCGCTTTTAAACGAGCAAGCATACTCGACCCGGAAAATGCCGCAATTGACCTCGCAAAAGCCTACGCACTCACCGAAATAACCGAATGCTCCTCCACAGTTTCCTATCGTGCAAGACTTGTTCACGATTATAGCCTTTTTCACAACATCCTCACCGAAGAAGGGCGCGAGTGCATAATCGAGGCAATGGATAAGACATCATTCAGAAGCTATTCCTCCGATGCCGTCTCCGCCTCTTTGAGACTTCTTAGCGATTCAGGGAACAATACATTCAATAACAGGACAATTTTCGCGATAGGTGGTGTGCGATTACTTGGTTTCCATGGAGGATTAACGGCCATCAAACTTTTCGTCGAGGATATTCGCCCCTTCGAGGATGAAGAAAGGGTATCTGCGACTGCGGATACCTTACTTAGATTGGCTAACTTAGGCTTGATGATGCGTGATGATCCGAGCATGTCGATTATTCAGTTTATTTATGGCTCTTTAGTAACGACAATCTGCCTGGATATGTTAGGCGACCTTTATCTGCTTAACGACATGCCCGTGGAAGCCCGTTTGGCAGGCCAGTTTATGGCTGATATAAAAAATTGGAGACACAATGCATCTTCCATGTTCTATTATGGCTTTCTTGGACGGAAAATTGTTCGTGTTCTTAATCCCCTCGGCCTATTTGCCGCAATTCAGGTTAGCACAATTTTTATTCTGGCTCTATTCGTCGCCGCGATGGCGATATTGCTCATCAAGGGCGCTCCAGCCGAAGAAAAAGATTCAATATGCTGGCTTTTTTATCTAAAAGCAGTGTTTTTAGGGTTCGGCTTGACGATGCTGTTCTTTGTTATGATGATGATTGACGTAACGACTAATGCCTTCTTTAGGGAAATACTACTCGTTGCCATAGCCTCGGTTTTCATCGCGAGTTCGGGAATTCTAATCTATCGAATCGCGACGAAACGCCGTTCCTTCGACGAGCATCTATTCGGATTCATCTCGAGTATGCTAATATGCCTTGTGGCAATCGCGTGTTTCTTATTTAAATTACCGATACTGTGTTTCTCCGGTTTCGCGATAGGCATCATTCTCTCCGCGCTCCATAACTCACGAAAAAAAGCGGACAGATTGCGAAATTCGAGTGCGTTAATCGCTAAATCTTCGGCCCTGTGTTTCGCAGTATTCACCGTCATAATAATAATCGTATGGATTTATTGCAGTAATTTCCTATATATTTATATGAATCACAATGATTATAGCTTCAAATATGCAATTAGCGGAAGACTCTTTTCTGATCTCGATCAACTGCAAGTATCGGATTACGGCGCGCATTTTCAGCCCAATGAATCGGTGAAGAACCTCGCAAGAGAAAAACGAATCGAGCGTCTTGAGGAGATGTTCGGGAAGATCGAAAACAAATAACCCTCGAGGAAGTGCATTATGAGATATTCAACCGAATGGAACGGACACAAAATCGAATGGGAAATTTATATCCCGGCGAAAACTGCCTTTCTCAAGGCCAAGATGAGATTATTCATCGACGGCGAAGAATACCGAAAGGATGACCACAAAGCCCATTTCAAGTCAAAACGCAAGATTACTCTACCACTCGACGGAGAGGAAAAAACGCTCGAAGCATCCATGAGAAGCGGGTTCTATGGCATACTCACACAAATCAAAGTCGATGGCGAGCAGATTGGCAGAAAATATATCCCATGGTTCAGAATGAAAAACGGCCTGATCGCAATTATGGTGAACTTAATTTTTGGCTTGATGCTCGGAATACTGTTTGTTTACTCATTCTTATTTCTGAAGGCCGGAATAAAACCCATAATCCTGCCGAGGCTAAATCTGAAAGAGGTGCCGGGGATTATCTATTCGCTGGATTCTTTGGGCAACATCCACACCTTCGAGCCTTCAACAAACACAACTGCGATAATTTACTCCAACGACTCCATGAGCGTGCGAAGCTTATCAAAAGACCTAAATAGCGTTCTCCTCGTTTATCCGAAAGGGATCGAGATGGGCAAAACGCCTTTGCGAAAGGTCTATTGGCTAACCCTCGACGACGGCGAAATGCGCCTTCTCGGCGAGTGGCCGATGGCAATCCCCTATGCAAACTTCACCCCCGACGGCAACCGCGCGTTCTTTTCCATTGGCGGCAGGCACAGCTACAGAAGTATCGTTGCCGATACCTTGGGCAATGCCGATATTGTCGATCTGGAGATAAGCAATCCGAGCCCCTCCGGCAACAAATTCCTCGGATTGAAAAAGCGCGGAAGCCCGCAATACATTTTTAACGCCGCATCCGGAGAGATCACAGAACTCGATACAATCCTCTTTCCAAGAATTGCCTTCGTGCGATGGTGGACTGAAGACACTCTGCAAATAGATATGTCCCGAAGAAAAGACACCTCTCAAATTGTATTCATCGATATAAATAGCTTCGAATCGGACACCATCGATTTCCCGAAATCCTGTAGAACTGCCTATATTCGTAACCCCATGAACCGTATTGTGTTATTTGACAGCGTTGAGAGGATGACCTTTGGATTTAGTTTTATCGATCGATACGAGGTTTATGACCACGATAGTCTGATTTGGAAAACCAATTCCTACTCATCGTATAGTCATATGTTTCCATCACCAAACAGCGATTATCTGGTAATCGAGACTTTTGAAGGCATATTCGACCTCTCCAAAGGCTCTAAATACCGAATCATAAGCGAAAAAGGAACCTCGAAAACTCTCAAAATAGAGGGCAGGATACTGTTCTGGGAATAGCCGAGGGTTTTTGGGGTGATTTAACTCTTTTCGATTATTTAGCGCTCCGCATCGCAAGCACCTAATTTACGATGTTTTGGCGAAGTGGTGTTGTAATTACTAAGGGGTTGTTTCTTCGAGACAAGCTCTTTTACCACTTGCTCCCTTTTCACTTTAACAAAACGATCGAGCTAAGATTTCTACAAATAGTAAAAACAATCCTTGAAATTAGCCATACCTATCTTTATATTAAATGGGCATATGCTCATTATAACGATTTCAAAGGAGTGCAAAATGATCGTAGCTATCGCTACCAACGACAAAGTGAACATCGCCGACAGATTCGGCAGAGGCGCGGGTTTCATGTTCATCGACACCGAGACCGGCGAGAAAGAATATTTAGATAACACCGCAAACGCCTCTATGGGGCATGGCGCAGGTGTGCAGACATCCAAGCTGGTCGCCGAGGCGGGTGCGAAGGCCGCGATTGGCCCCCACTTCGGACCATCAGCTTTTGGAACACTACAGATGGCGGGTGTCCGCATTTTCCACGGTTCGGGGAATATCGACAAAGCGATCGAGGATTTCAAAGCCGGCGCGCTGGAAGAGGTTGTCCAGTCCAACGTCCCCAGCCACAGTGGAAATTGCCAATACAAATGACGCGTCTCGACTGCATACCGTGCCTTCTCGCCCACGCGCTTAAAACGATTCGCAAATCGGGCGTGAACGAGGATTTGGAACGGGAGCTTTTTGCCGACGCGGTCGAAGCGTCTCGAGTCCTTCTCGAAGGCGCACCCGCACCGGTTGCCGCGAGGGCGATCTATCGAAGCATATCGTCCAAGACGGGTATTGCCGATCCTTTCCGCGATTTCAAATTGCGATCGACAGAGATGGCTTCGCGTATTCTGCCTCGATTGCAGGACATTGTCTCGAACTCGCAAAATCGTTTCGTGAAAGCTGTAGAATTCGCAATTGCCGGAAACGCCATCGATCTCGTTCAGATGGAGGAAAAGGATTTACATTCGATAATCGGCCTTCTCGAAGGCCACTCCGCGGAATTGTCCGGTGCAAACGATGTCGAAAAACTCCAGGATGAGATCCGCTCCGCCAAAACGGTGCTGATAATCGGCGATAACGCCGGCGAGGCGGTGTTCGACACCATTTTACTCGAACAGATGCATGGTAAAAAACTTTATTACGGCGTTCGCGGCGGCCCGGCATTGAACGATGTTACAGAGCGGGAGGCAATCGAGTCCGGAATAGGTGTTTTCGCGGAGATAATCTCCTCGGAATCCAATGTCCCAGGAACTTTGCTCGAGGAGGTCGGCGAAAAATTCCGCGAAATATTCGACAGCGCGGATGTCGTTATCGCCAAGGGACAGGGGAATCTGGAGACTCTGGACACTGCGCCGAGGCCGATTTATCATCTTTTCAAAGCGAAATGCGAACCAATTGCAAGATTAACAGGGCGCAAAGTCGGGGATTTCGTCGTGTGGCGAAACTCCCCGAAAACCGCCCGATAACGGAGGTGCAATATGCAAGGAAATAGCAGAGGAGGCCGCGGAATGGGCGGCGGTGGAGGCGCGGGAGGCAGAGGCGGTGGAAACCGCCCCGGCTCCGGCCCGGGTGGAAACTGTGTCTGCCCGAATTGCGGCGAAAAGGTTTCCCATCAAGCTGGGACGCCGTGTTACACTGTCGCATGTCCAAAGTGCGGCACAAAAATGATAAAAGAATAAGAGGAGGTGAAACTATGCCGGGATTCGACGGAACAGGCCCTCGGGGCGAAGGCCCCATGACCGGCGGCGGTTTCGGATACTGCGCCGACGGCGAAAGACCCAACTACCCGCGAAGGGGATTGGGACTCGCCAGAGGCAGAGGTAGAGGTATCGGCAGGGGGATGGCCTTAGGCCGCGGATGCAGATTCCGCGAAGATTACAGGCCTACCCCGGTCTCGAAGGAGACTGAAGCCGGATGGCTCAAAAGCAGTATCGAAAGCCTTCAGCGCGAAATCGAAGCGTTGAAAAACCGCCTGTCTGATATGGGCGAATAATTCAAACATGGGGCGGGGCGAAATCCCCGCCCGATCATTAGAAAAGCCATCATGAAAATTGCCATTGCAAGCGGAAAAGGCGGCACCGGCAAAACCACTGTCGCCACCAACCTCGCGGACAGCCTCGCTCTGTCGGGCATGAATGTCCGGCTTCTCGACTGCGACACCGAAGAGCCTAATGTCCATCTTTTCTTCGATATCGAAGAGACCGAACGGCGCGTAATAAGCATGCCCATCCCCAAACTGCTTCCCGAAAAATGCACCGGTTGCAGTATTTGCGGCGATGTCTGCCGTTTCAGCGCGATTGTAAATATCGGCAAAATGACAATAATTCACCCCGGAATGTGCCATGCCTGCACCGCCTGCTGGGAATTGTGCCCCGAAAAGGCCCTCGAACCTTCGGAAAAGCCACTGGGCGAGTTGATTTCTGGTGAAGCTAGCGGAATAGGCATCACCTACGGCAAACTCGATATCGGCGAGATGTCCGGCAACCGGATAATTCAGGCGGTCAAAGCAAGGGCCGACAGCGGTGCGGTGAACATCATCGACGCACCGCCCGGAACATCGTGCCCCGTGGTCGAGACCCTCGGCGAGATGGATTTCGTCCTCCTCGCGGCGGAACCCACACCCTTCGGCCTCGCAAATCTCAGGTCGATAGTCGAGCTTGTCGAAAGATTGTCGGTGCCCATGGGAATCGTCATCAACCGCTCGACCCCCGAAGAGGACGGCATCATCGAATCCTTCGCGGATTCCCGCGGTATAGACATCCTCGGCAAGATTCCCCTCGACCGAAGAATCGCGGAACTCTATTCTGCAGGCGAAATCTTCTCGCGTCAAATGCCCGAATATAGAAGCTTTTTCGTCGATTTGTTCTCCAAAATCGAAAGGGCGGTCTCCCGATGAAACAGATTGTAGTTACAGGCGGCAAAGGCGGTTGCGGAAAGACCACAGTCGCGGCTTCTCTGGCCTGCCTCGCCGACGAATGGGTGATTGCCGACTGCGATGTCGATTCCCCAAACCTCGGAATTATCGCAAGGCCGGAGGTTGTCGCCACAAGATCCTTTGCAGGCAAGGTTTTCTCGATAGACTCATCCAACTGCGAGCGTTGCGGGCTTTGCATTCGCAAATGCGCCTTTGGTGCGATTCGCGGCGATTTCACAATCGACCCCTTCTTATGCGAATCCTGCGGCTTCTGCGCGGAGATTTGCCCGGCAAAGGCGATAATCGAAAGGGAAACGGAAATCGGCAACTGGCGAATCGCTAATAGCCGGTTCGGCCCATTCCTCGACGCCTACCTTCAGCCCGGAGCGGAGAATTCCGGCAAACTCGTAACCCTCATCCGCGAGAAGGCCATCGAAATCGCAGAGGACAGCCGCGCGGAGGGTATCCTCATCGACGGCCCCCCCGGTGTCGGATGCCCGGTTATCGCCTCGATCGCCGGCGCAGACCTCGCGGTGGCAGTCGCAGAGCCTACGGTATCGGGCATTCACGATGTCCGACGCATTATCGAGCTGACATCGACCCTGAGAACCCCCGTGGCATTGATCATCAACAAGGGCGACCTTTCCGCCGACAAAACAGCCGAGATAAAGGCCTTCGCCGAGAGCGCCGGAATTCCTATCGTCGGCGAACTGCCCTATGAAAAACTCGCGAACAAAGCCCAATCCTCAATGAAAACCCTTGCGGAATTCGCCCCGAATAGCGATTTTGCCATCGAGATGAAAAAGTCATGGAACACAATCCGCAAACTGATTGGAATCGAAGAATGACACGACCGAAAAAAACAAGACTTGTCGGCGAGCTTCCCGAAGTGCGCTATTTTAAGCCGGCGGGCGTGCCAATGCGCAACCTCGAGGAGGTTACGATAACCCACGACGAGTTCGAGGCTCTTCGCCTTGTCTGCGCCGAGGGCCTCTATCAGGAACAAGCCGCCGAATCCATGGGCATCTCACGCCAAACCCTCGGCAGAATCCTATCCGAGGCTCAGAGAAAGGTTGCAGTCGCCCTACTCGAGGGCATGGCCATTCGAATCGAGGGCGCGGATTACGCGATGCCATCGCTCGAACCCCAAAACCGTTGCAGGCACGGACGTTTCAGGCGCATGAGGGGCAACACCGACGAATAAATCCACAGCAGAAATTCCAAATACAAGGGGCCGGAGAATCTAACCGGCACCAAATAGCCTATTTACTGACATTTCCGCGCTTGCGCAACCTATTTCATAGTTGTTCTATCAGCTTGATAAACTATAATATTCTCTATTAAAGCTATGACATTTATTGCTAAAGCTATTCTATTCTTTCATTAATCTTTGATATTTATCATAATATTAGTGTTTTTGTATCTCATATATTGTCTATTATCTATTTAATTAAATATATTCTATTAATAAGCTTATCTATTTTTGTTTAAATTGTTTCTATTTAAATTTATTTCTTGTTTTTAGAATTATAAAGATATATTTTAGTAAATAGGAATTATTTGTTAAAATTTGTAATTATTATTAACAAAGAGAGGTTTATTATGGATTTAAGAAATAATTCTTTTTCGCTTGATAACATTGCTTCATTGATATTTAGAATGAAATTGTTATCGAGTAACATTAATTTGTTTGCTGATGATTTAGGTATTAACGATGAGGAAATTGCTAATATAATGAATATCGCCGGTTTGTTATTGAATTTCGCAAACTCGGAGCACAAGGAAAAGGCCGATGTTGCAAGTATTTACGCCGGTTTGCGGCATGAGGAGGCCAAGACGAGGAAACAGCTTTATGCCTGCAGGAAATTTCTTCGCGGGGAACTGGTTTTCGCCGACGAATCGACCTCCGATTATATCGAAGAGCGGTTTATGCTCGGCAAAAAGTTGCCAAAAGGGCGTTCGGAGTTCATCGACATGGCAAAAAACATGCTCGAAGCCTTCGAGACAATCGGCGAGGAACTTCCGGGCATAACCTTACCGGCTCTGCCCTTCGACCGCCTTCGCGACCAGATGGAATCGCTGAAAGCTTTTCATGACCGTGTTCAGAGAGAGCGTGCCGAGAGAAGGGCCGCATCCACTCGCCTCAATCAAATCCGCAAGGAATGCGTTAAAACTATGCGTTGGGTATATTTTCGCGCGGTTTCCTATTGGGGAGTCGATGAGCCGCGATTACTGCAATTGGGCATAGTCAATAAATCGAGCATCTGGACGAAAAAGAAGCCCAAACCGCCGAAGGATGAGGGGTAGTCAGGTTTCCCGAGGGGTTTGTTCAAATTTATGTGGACTTGCGACAGATAGTTATTGATTATATCGTCAACGGCGGTATATTTTTTGTGTGAAAGAAACAACTCGGAGGGATAGAAAAAATGAGCGATCAGACAACATCCGTTGAGGAAAAAAGGGACGCGGCATCGTCAGGGAGGCTTGTTTGCTTTGTCTTGATAGCCTTTTTTCTCCTTTACGTAGCTAACTATGTCCCGAATACCATCGTCATTAACTCGCGTTCGTATTTGGCAGGACGATTGTTCCGTCAACCGTCATGGCTGAGAATGTCCATTGGTTTAGGGGTTTTTATGTTCAGCGTTGCCCTCATCTTTTTGACGAAGAAGGAGAGGGACAAGAAACTGCGGAAGTTTTTCATGATAACCGGCGCGGGCGGGATATTAATGCCGATGTTTTTGTTTATCCACGGGCTTTTTATTGCCACGCTTCAAGCTGTCATGGGACTGGATGAATTCAGAATGAGATATGGTTGGGGAGGTCCCACAATTTACCAACTTTTGCTGGCAATCGCACCTGTTATATTTTTGTATGGCGCTGTCGGGGTAATAATGAACCTTTCGAGGGCGAAGAAGGAGGAGAAAATATGAAACTGATTTCTTATACAATGATTATGGTTATTTCAGTCGTGATATCCGTTTATGCCTTCGATGGCAAGCGACAGGGATTTGTTATAGGCGGCGGAATAGGCCCGGCTTTTACATCATTCCACGAAGAGGGTAAATTTGAATTTTGCAGTCCGTATGGGGAATATGAAACCGATCGCAACGGAATAGGTCTTCAATATAGTATAAGAGCGGGTTATGCTCCTATAGACCGATTGGCGTTTTACGCTTTCGGCAAAGATATTTTCTTCGAATATGAAGGTGGCATTTATCACGGTGATTTTGCATTATTCGAGGATTCTCAAATCTATACCACGGGCTTTTTAGGTTTCGGGACAGTTTATTTTCACAAGGCAGTTTACCCCTCATTTTATGCTAAGGGCGAAGTCGCCTATCCTGTTACAAACTCTTCCTTTATCCAACCGGATTTTTCGTTATCGAAAGGAGGGCCTCCCGGATTTAGCCTTTGCTTCGGATTAGGATATGAATTCGCCCAAAATTGGTGTGCTGAACTCGATGCAACCTGGGCCAAAACATCTGGTGGATATTGGAGTGGTTATGGTTATCATCTTACATACGAGACGAGCAGTTTCTCAATTGCCTTAACTGTAAACGCGTTGGTGTATTAACCATTTTTAAGTGCAAAATCCCGCGTTCGTCGATATTTGCGGATGTTCGATGCGGTGAGAATCGCCAGGGCAAGCCATATCAGCCCGAATGCGACCGCGTGGGTCGTGCGGAAAGCCTCCTTATAAATCAGAACACCTATAAGCAACTGGCCTGTCGGAGCGATGTATTGCAGAAATCCCAGAGTCGAGTATTTTATCAGCCTCGCGCCGTATGCGAAAAGCAATAGCGGCACCGCAGTAACAGCTCCTGCACCGGCCAGCATAAGCGTCCTCGACAAATTCCCAACGGCGAAATTCCCCTCCCCCCTTATTCCAACAAGAAGGATGAACGCGATGAAAAATGGGCTGAGAATCGCCATGTCGTAGAACAGCCCGGTCGATGAGCCTGCCGGGGACATTTTGCGCAATAAGCCATAGGTGCCAAATAGTCCTGCCAGCCCGAGGGCTATCCATGGGATTCTGCCGTAGTCGAGCCCGAGGATGATAACCCCGGCCAATGCCAAGATAAAGCAGAAGATCTGTGTTCGAGAGAGTTTTTCGCGAAGGAAAACCGCGCCGATAAGGACATTCACCAGTGGGTTGATGAAAAACCCGAGGCTCGATTCCACGATGTGCCCCGAATTAACCGCCCAGACATAGAGCAACCAATTCCCGCCGATTAGTAATGCGGTCGCGATATAGAGCAGGCCGGCGGGGAATTTCAGCCCGCAGGCGACATCGCGCCATCTGCCTCGCATTGTGAGGTAAATCGCCACTACCACGAGAGACCATACTATGCGATGGGCAAGAATCTCCAACGCCGGAACTCCGCCGAGGAATTTCCAGTAGATGGGCAAAATCCCCCACATCACGAAGGACAAAACAGCGGCGATATTGCCTTTGGAGGATTCTTTCATGGGCGATTCGGTAGAAAATTCATTGCCCGTCTTCCGTTCGATGAATCGAACGGCAATGATGGGGAAATTTCATTGCCGCCGGTTTCAACCGACGGATGAGGGAGGGCGATGAAGTCGATTATTGTTAAAAAAGGCCGCCAGATGGACGGCCTTATTACTTTGAACGCTTAGATTGAGGCTATTTCCCGGTTACCGTCAATGAATCCACGCGGATATAGGGTGCGTGGAAACTGCCGTAAACGGTCTCCTGCTTATCGCCGACCGCGGCTATTTCGCGTAGGTCGTTGTAGATGTTTCCCGCGATAGTGCCGTCTTTGACTCTGCCGACGAGTTCGCCCTTTTCAATCATGAACACCGCGCCGAAGGGGTTCGAGAATGTGCCGGAGATGATGTTCCCCTGCCCCATTCCGAGAACGCCGTCCACAAGGATGCCTTTGTCGATGCTGGAGATTATCTCCTCCTTGCTGACTTGGCCCTTATCGATTGCGAGATTCGATGTGCCGGGGCTTGGCGCTGAGAAAATCCCCCTGTCCGCACATCCGTTGGACTCGCGCCCGGATTTGGCCGCGGTTACGTTGTCGAACAGGAAGTTCTTGAAAACTCCCTTTTCGACGATTGGGATTCTGCGCTTCGGAGTGCCTTCGTCGTCGAAAGGCGCGCTTCCGATGCCGCCGGGAAGGGTGCCGTCATCGACCACGGTGAGATGTTCGTCGAATAACTTCTGTCCCTCTTTGCCGACCAGCGGGGAGCTTCCGGTATAGACCGAACGGCCGTTGATAGCGGCGTTGAGCGGCAGGAGAACGACCAATGTCCCGCGCGGGCTGAAAACCACGGGCATTCCGCCGGAGGGGATATCGATAATATTGTCCGCGAGGCGCATTTTTTCCTCGAAAGGCTCGGTCATCTTCAGGATTTCCGCTTCCATATCGGGAAGAGATGTGCGCGCGGAGCCATCCCAGAGCAGAAAGACGTCGTTTTCTTTGACTCTCTGAAGCGAACCGCCCCAGCTAAGATATGTCTTGCGGTAGCCGGAATCGAAGCCGGATGTGTTCGCGAGCTTCGCCTCGAGAATCGAACGAGTGGCCTCGAAGTTCAAATCGGCTATTCCTCGGAATACCTCGCTCTTATCGATGAAAATCTTCCCGAACTCGATAATTTCGGGAATTGTGAGGGCGTCGAGTTTGTCGTCGAAGAGTTTTATATCCGCGAATTGCGCTTGTCCGGGGAATTTGAGATCGACTATCTCGCCGTATTTAGCCGTCGCGACGGCGTTTTCGATCATATTGTCGATGGCGTTCATATCGGTGGTCGCGGAGAAGCCAACTCTTCCATCTTTAACGACGCGAAGGGAAAATCCCTCTTTCTGAACAACGCTTGATTTCTTGAGTTTCCAGCCTTCGAAACCGATTTCCGTCTGGTGGGATTTCGTATAGAATACCTCGGCGGAATCGACTCTTCCCTTTACCTTTTTGAGTATTTCCTGCATGATTATTTCCCTCCGATGATGACATCTTTGATTCTGAGATGTGGGCTTCCCATACCAACCGGCGCTGACTGACCGCCTTTGCCGCAGTTGCCGCCGCCTTTCGCCCATCTGAAATCGTCGCCAATTGCCTCGATGTTCATCAGGGTATGGAAAAGATTGCCCTGAAGCACGGCATCGCGAACCATCTCCTCGACCTTGCCGTTGCGAATCATGTATGCGTAACCGGAGCTGAAGCTGAAGTTTTCCATCATCGTCTGGCCGCCGTAAGCATCGACGCAGTAGATTCCCTCGTCGATGTCGGCAATCATCTCCTCGAAAGAGACTTTGCCCGGCGCGATCGCCGTGTTCGTCATGCGGATAATGGGCAGGTTGGAATAGTCCATGGCTCTGCAGTTGCCGGTAAGAGGCTCGTTCATCTTGGCGGCGGTTTCGCGGTTGTGAAGTCTTCCCACGAGGATGCCGTCCTTGACGAGATAATTTTTCCGCGCCGGGACGCCCTCGTCGTCGATCATAATCGTGCCGCGAAGGTCGGGTTTGACCGTGCCGTCTTCGTAGATGTTGAGTTCATCCGGCCCAAAACGCCTGCCGAGCTTCATCATTTCACGCGCCTGAGGATTATCCACGATGTGATCCGATTCGGAAAGATGCCCGAAAGCCTCATGGACAAAAACGCCCGCGAGACTCGGATCGAGCACGACGGTGTATTTGCCGGCCTTGACCTGTTCAGCTTCGAGAAGATCGGTGGCGAGTCGTGCGACTTTGCCGACAGCCTTGTCCTTGTTCAGAACAACGCCGAAACCATGTCTGCTCGACCATGATTCGTGGGCGGACTGAACATTGTCGCCGTCTTTGCCAATCGCGTAAATAACAAGGATTACATCCATTCTCTCGCGGAGAAAATAGGTTCCCTCGGTATTCGCGAAATGGGTGGTGGAGAAGCCGTCCATGTAAATGATGTTGTCATCGATTATTCGCGGGTCGTGCGAACGAACAATGGAATCGTAGCCTTCGACCAGCTTGATCTTCTCTTCGAGGGAATGATTGCGGGGGTCGTCGTCGATTTCCGCGCGGATAATCATCTCGACCGGATCAACCTTCGCGAGTTTGATTTCCTCTTCCGGCTCGATTGCCTTACTGCTGGCTATTGCCTCTCGAACTCTTTCTTTGAGACCTTCGAGGGAATTGAAGGTTGCGAAACCCCATCCGCCGCCGGGAACCAACGCGCGGACACACCCGCCGACATCGGTGGAAGCGGCAACTTTGTCAGTTTCGCCACGCCGATATGTAAGTGCAGAGGATTGTTTATCCTGCACTCGAATCTCGACATAGCCTTCGGCACCCTTCAATGCCTCGGTAATTCTGTCTCTCATGGAACCTCCGTGGTTTCAGTTACTTAATTTGTTTTGAATATAGGGAAATATGACCGCGCGGTCAAGTCGAAAAAATAATTGTTCTCAATGGAAGAAATTGGTTTCGATTCTTGGAGTGGATGCCCTAAAAATCAAATCTGTAGGGTTATTGCTCTTCGAAGCAACATCATCAGATAACTTGTGTGTATCTCGATGGTAGTATTGTCGGGATTATATCAGAAGCGATTCGATAATTCGGCGTAGCTCACGGAAAGCCTTGCCGCGATGACTTATGCGGTTTTTCTCAGCCGAATCAATCTGTGCAAGCGTTCGGCCGTCTGAAAGCTCGAAAACCGGGTCATAACCGAACCCACCCTCCCCTCTCGGCTCGCGCGTGATAATACCGTTCAAGCGCCCCTCGGCGAAATATTCCCCTCCATCAGGTAAAACAAGCGCGGCTATCGTGGCGAAATAGGCATTGCGTTTGCCATAGGGAACATCCGCCATTTCCCGAAGAAGTTTGCGGTAGTTGTCCTCGTAAGTAACATCCTCACCGGCATATCTCGCGGCGAAAATCCCCGGCGCGCCGCCGAGAGCATCAACATAAAGCCCCGTATCGTCCGCGATCGCTGAATGCCCCGAAAATTCGCACATCTCGCGGGCTTTCTTAAGGGCGTTCTCCTTACAACTCGTGCCATCCTCGATTGTCTCCGGAAAGTCGGGAAAATCGTCCGCTGTCAATATCTGAACCGGAAGACCGGAAAGTATCGCCGTTATCTCGCGGACTTTGTCGCGATTATGTGTGGCAAAGACTAATATCATGGCACTCGTAAAAAGCGCCGCTGGCGCGATGGTTGCGGACGAAAATTGTGTATGACATCTCGAATCGTCCGTAGCAACCAGCGTGACAGCGGCGCGGGTGGATATCGTAATTGTGTTATTTCAACAGAACCATTCTGCGGACATCCTCGGTGCCGGCGAGGCGATAAAGGTAAATTCCGCAAGGAACATCGCTACCGGTGCTCGATCTGCCGTCCCAAACTGTTTCTGTGCCGTTAATAGCGAGATCGCGAACCTTTCTGCCGTTAATATCGAAAATCTCGACAACACCTTCGCCATGTGACTTAGTGCGAATTGTAGTCGCGGCGTTGAAGGGATTCGGAATGTTGCCGGCCAACTCGAAGCTTTCGGCAAAATGAGGCCTGTCTTCGACATCGGCACCGGCATTGATAACGACATTATCTACGAACCATATGTCAGCCCAAAATCCCTGATAGCGGAATGCAATGAAAACATAGTTGCCTGTAAAGGCATCCAGGGAATAGGTGATGGATTCGTATTCACCCTCACGAGCGCGACCGACCTCAGCAAGCTCGACCCATTCATGTTCGAGCCAGCGGGGCGAGGCATTATTCGTGCTCACCCATACACCATGATAGACATAATTCGTGAGGCCATAGATGCCGAGCTGATCGAAGGTGATATGCGCTGATGAAATCCCCGTTAGGTTAACCAATGGCGAGATGAGCCAGATATCCTGATTCGAGCTGTCCTGCCATGCTACACCGGCATAAGGAAGGCTCGCGATAAAGGCCGGATCGACATACGCCGTGTCGATAAGGAACCAGTCATAGAGACCTTGGCCGGTGTTGCCGATGGTCCAGCCGGTGGTCTGAGCTGTGTTGTCCCAGCCGGAAGAATAGGGGATGGATCTGGGCGGAACAGCTGTCGGATAGAAAGATACCCTCTGGGTCAATGTTCCTGCCGGATCGCCAATAGACGTAATATTAATTGCGAAAGAATCACTTACAGTATCGGTAACCGTCGGAACTTCGAGGTCGATATAGAAACTGTAAGACTCTCTCGATGGAACAAGCGGAGTTATAACGAGCGGATTTCCAAGAGAATCCACGATATCGAAAACCCAGCTTCCGAAACTCGCGGATGCAAGGCCGTATTCATCATCTTCAGAACCATAATTGGCGATGGAGACCTTATACCTTACAGTCGAACCGCTTGCGAGAACACCATAGGCATAGGTCGGATCGATTCCCATTGCATAGGGAAGGCTTCCGCCGCCGACATAAACATCGTCAATTTTTAGGATAAAATCGTCGTGGCTGGTGCAACGCCATGCGATGTAAATCGTTTCTCCGGCATAAGCGGCAAGTGAAAACTGCTTCATTGTCCATGAGCTGGGTATGTTTATCTGCCCGTCGATTGAGTCTGTGAATGAAGCAACTGTGTTGTCGGTTGTCGAAATCCAAAGCTGGTAGCTTTCGAACCACTCGAAATGGGTCTCCTGGCTTGCAATCCAGAAAGAGAGCACATAGCTCGTGTCAGTAACCGTAATCGGCGGGGACACCATCCAGTCATCGTTCGCCAAGGGTGGTGTGGAAGTGGTGTCATAATACGTCCCCATGAATTTATCTCCCCCGTGAGCAAGGGTCGGCGCATCGAACAAAAACCAATGATAACCGTTGCCGTCCTCATCGTAGAATACCCATCCGGGAAGAGAGTCGCTCTCGAAACCCTGTATTAGAGTCGTCATCGGTTCGCGTAGAGCCGGAGCGGGAGTTAGGAAGGGAGTTGTCTCCAAGAATGAAGTCGCATGGCGACTGTAGGGGATTGGGTTTTGGTCGAAGGCTATCGATGATACAACAGCGATTGCCAAAATGACCATTACCAACATAAGTTTCCTCTGCATGAATCCTCCAAGTTTGTGTTTAATAGCCTAATCTACGGGGTCTAAGGGGCCTAAGCCAAGTTTTTTCCGAAGGCGGTCGTTTTCGCGACGAAGTTCATCAAGCTCGACACTCAAATCTTCTATTCGGCGGGCTTTGATTCTTCTTAGCACGCGGTAAAGCACGCCAAGCGCTACCAAAAGAATAAGATAGGCTGTGCCGATGATAAATTCCTGCGGATAACGGAAAGTCAACCCCAGAAGCAATCCGAGTATAAGAGTAACGATTATTGCGGCCCAAAGTAACATATTTTTCAAGTTAAGGTCGATACATCTTTATTATTATAAGAAGATGCTTGTGCTAAGTAAAGCGGTTTTTCACCTTCCGCCTTTCTTTTCAAAAGCGGCTTCGAATGCTGAGTATATCTCGTTGACCTGTTTAACCTTAAGCGTCGATAATTTAGGAATCCCCGATGTTGATTTGGGGATAATCGCCTCTTCGAATCCGAGTCTTTCGGCCTCTTTGAGACGCGCCGGCGTTCTATAAACCCGGCGTAACTCCCCTGTAAGTCCAATTTCGCCCATCACTGCGAGGTTTTGTTTGACCGGCAAATCCCGAAGACTGCTCACAATCGAAAGGATAACCGCGATATCCGCGCTTCGTTCCGTGATATCGAAACCGCCGACAACATTAACAAAAAGATCGTATCGTGAGAGCTGGAAACCTGCGCGCCTTTCGAGGATCGCGGCGAGAAGAATAAGCCTTCGATAATCGATGCCCTGCGCGACCCTTTGCGGAGTGCCGTATGCCGCCGGCGATGCGAGCGCTTGAATCTCGACGAAAAGAGGTCTTTCGCCCTCCATGCCGGCGAAGATTACCGAGCCGGGCACAGGTCTTTCGTGATGCGCAATAAATGCCGCAGAGGGATTCTCGACCTCTGCGAACCCCCTCTCCCCCATTGAGAAAACGCCAATCTCCCCGGTCGCGCCGAAACGGTTTTTCGTCGCGCGAAGAAGCCGAAGGTCGCTCTGACGATCGCCCTCCATCGTCAAAACAACATCTACAGCATGTTCGAGAACTTTCGGGCCGGCAATATGCCCACTTTTAGTAACATGCCCGACAATAAAAACCGCGATACCATCGCGCTTTGCGAACTCGACAAGACTCGCGGTTGCCTGCCGCACCTGCCCGATATTCCCCGGCGTGCCGCTAATTTCCATCGATGACATCGTTTGAATGGAGTCAACAATAAGGAATTTGCACTCGCCTGTGCTTTGAATTGCGGCCTCGACGGAATTCTCTGCGAGGATCATGATGTTATCTGTGGTTCCTGAGTCCGAAAGCCTTTCGGCGCGCATTTTGATCTGTCCGGGGGATTCTTCCGCGGCAACATAGAGTGTTTTCGCGCCCTGAGAGGATAATCCCATCGCGAGTTGAAGCAGAAGTGTAGATTTTCCAATACCCGGTTCGCCTGAGAGCAAAATCACACTCGATGGCACAATTCCGCCGCCGAGAACTCGGTCGAATTCAGAAAATACGGTATTTACACGCTCGGATTCTGCGCTGTTCGCCTCTGCGAGAGGAATTGCACGCGCCGCTAAGACCGATGAGATATTTCTGGTAGGTTGAACATCCACAACCTGCTCGACAAGCGTGTTCCATTCGCCGCAACCGTCGCATCTACCCTGCCATTTGGGATGTTCCTTTCCGCAGGCCTGACATACAAATGATGTTTTGGAGGTTTTTGCCATATCAGATTCAAAATATACCGTCTGAGGCTAATTGTAAATATAATTATGATAAGAAACCGAAAATTTTGCTTGCGCGAAAGAAAGCTATGAATATATTTTGGCAATCCGCTCTGCGGATAGTAACGATTAACGGGGCGTAGCGCAGTCTGGTAGCGCGTTCGGTTCGGGTCCGAAAGGTCCCCAGTTCGAATCTGGGCGCCCCGATTTTGAAAACAGCCGGGCCGGAAGGCCTTTTTTTTGTTTCGGAGGATTAATGCGAAACAACCATAAACAAATAGCCGTTATCGGCGGAAGAACGCCATCAGAAGCAGAACTGAAGCTCGCCGAAGAGGTGGGCAGGCTGGTTGCCGAAAGCGGTTACCAACTCATTTGCGGAGGAATGGGGGGTGTAATGGAAGCCGCCTGCAAAGGGGCCTCAGAGGCTGATGGTGTTACAATCGGGGTTTTACCCGGTAGCCATCGCGAAGAAGCGAATCGATATGTTAAAATAGCTATCGCAACCGGAATCGGAATCGCGAGAAATAGTATTCTGGCGCATTCTGCGGATGCCGCAGTCGCAATAGCCGGAAGATACGGAACGCTCAGCGAGGTAGCCTATTTTTTGCAATTGGGAAAACCTGTCGCGATTTTATCCTGCTCATGGAAAATACCCGGCGCGATAGAGGTGACTTCGGCTGAAGAAGCGATGAAGGCCATTGGAGCGGATTAATGGCGAAAAAACGAATAAAAGTATTTGTCGAAGGACATGTGCAGGGGGTTGGTTTTCGCTGGTTCACAGTTCGTGCCGCGAGAAACCTCGGTCTCGTCGGATGGGTTCGCAATAATGCTGACGGATCTGTCGAAGCGGTCGCAGAGGGGGATTCAGAGTCGATTCGTGAATTCATAGGCGAGCTTAGACGCGGACCCATGAGCGCAGTCGTCCGCGATGTCCGATGGATCGAAGAAAGCCCTGTCGGTGAATTTTCTTCCTTCGGCCTCGAATATTAAAAAAAAAGCCCGAAACGGGCTTTTTTGTGATTCATTTTATGACCAGTCAGTAACTAAATGACTCTTTAGTAACTATCTTACTCGCCAGTCTCCGGAAGAACACCGGAATCCTTCCACTCATTATAATAGGCAATCAAATCCAAAGCACCGGCTTGATTCGGATCGCCATAACTTGTAACGAGTGTCATCTGAGTGGTCTTGTCCGACCAGAAAAGAACGCTGAAATTATCGCCGCTCCAGTCGCCATTCGATTTGTAGAAGGTTTCGTCGGAGGTTGCGAAATTATACATATATGGGCCTTGGCCTTTGTAACGATAGAAACCGGCGTCTTCAAATTTACCGAATTCGAAGGTCAACTCGCCGCAAAGGACACCATCCTCGATGAATAGCCTTTTCGCGACCTTTTTGAAACCCGGACGGACATCATCGACACTTTCGCCTTCGAGATAATCGTTGATCAACGAGACGAAATCGTCTGCAGACGTGTTTTCTTCCTCATTGCCAGTCGAGAAGAGATTTCTCCAAACGATCTTGCCTGTGCCCGAGCCATCCTTATTGATCGTCCAGGTGTATTCTTTGGATTCGAAACTGAGACATCCAAAGGACAGAATGCCGATAGATGCGATTAACAACCAGACTACTATTTTTTTCATCTTGCCCCTTTCCTGAGCATATATGTTTTTAAATTTGTCAAAACGTTATTAACCATGGAAGATTAAGCAAAACCTGATTAGAACCCCTTGTTTATTGTTAATCTTTGGGTTCCGAAGCCGGCTATCCCTCTTCGTTGATTTCTTTTTGTCCGGCTTTTGCTTTTCTTGCTCTTGCACGTGCCTCCTCGACTATCTTCTCGAGAAGCTTCTCTTCGGCGGCGACTTGGGCCGAGTCTATAATGTAGAATAATCCCGCTGTGGATATCGCCAATGCTACTATGAACATAATCATCTCCTTTGTTCGATGTCGCATACAACAATATAAGTATAGCGAAGGATTTTTTTTCGCGCAAGGACTTATTCTCACCGCGCAAGAAAAAATAAGGCCGAATCTGTGATTCGGCCCTATCGTCCAGCAGGGGAGGTGGACTATAGTTATTTATCGAACTTCGGCCTGTCGCCTTGAGGTTTTCCGGGGCGATCATCTCTGTCGCCTTCTTTTGAACGACGCATCATGGGTCTTTCGTGCCTCATGTCCTTTATTTTATCGCGTTGTTCTGCGGTAAGAAGCTCCATCATATCGAGGCGTCCCTGAATTCTGGCCAATGTCATTTGCTTTTCGAGTTCCGCAACCTTCTCGGCTTGTTTGAAGATTTTGTTGCGGTCGAATTTTGCATCGGCCATCAATTTTTCCATTTCGAGACGTTCTTTTTCCAATGAAGCACGGAGATCGATAGCAGACAGACGGCGCTGATACTTCATCTCCTCGATTTTTGCAAGCTGTTGGTCGCTTAGTCCGATTTCCTCGCGGAAGTCTTTCATTCTGAACATCTCGCCGCTTTCGGGGCGTTCACCCTTGCCTTCGCCACATCCCGGATGCGCTATGATCGATCCGATGAGAGTGATGGAAAGCAGAACGAGGATGATTGCAAATGTTGACTTTTTCATGGTTTTCTCCTTTTGGTTGTTATCTTGGGCGAGGCGGTTTGCCGCCTTTGCCGGCTTCGATTATATTTCTAACTTCCTCTGCGAAACGTTTCTCGAAAAGTGCGAACATCGCCTTCTGACGAACATCGAGTAAAGTGGAAATTTGGGAATAGAATTCCGTTTCGCTTCGGCATATCGAGTTTCTTATTACAATCAGCGAGTCGGTGAGCCTTTCGGCGGTTTTTTCGTTAAGCTTTGGGGCGGCAACCTCTCGTTCGAGCTGTTCGAAGAGTTCTCTCTGGATTTGGCGGAGCTCTTCGCGCTCGCGTTCGTTTGCGTTGTAGATTGGGAAAAAGATAATCGATTGTTCGGGTGTCAACGCGAGCATTTCGACTAATTTCCACATCTTTATCATCTCGATTCGCTCGCGAAGCTTGTCTCTGTCGGGGCCATCCTCCCATTGCGGAGGAGCATCGGGAGGCATGTGCGGCGCGGGTTGGGCAAGCACCGCAATCGCGAAAACCGCGAAGATTAGGATTGACAATCTGATTTTCATTACAAAACCTCCTTATCGCCGAAAAGTGGCATCTCCGAGAGATATTCGAGGACTTTTTCGACCTCATCGTCGGAGAGCATCTCTATCTCGGCGTCTATTTCGTTATCGTGATATGCATAATAGAGTTCTTTGGCATAATCGGAATCGACATCGATGAAGTTCGAGAGCACCGAAGCTTCTTCGATTTGACCGGATGAAATCATCTCGTATAGAAGAACCTCCGGCATGGATACTTCGACATAGCTTTGATAATCGAAACTATTTGGATTCAGCTCAGGCGGTGCGATTCGCAGAGCGATTATCAGAAGTAGTGCGACAGATACCACGGTTATCCCCCATGCCGGATTGATGCCGAAGATTCGCAAAGGCTCCCGCTGTTTCGATCTTGCGAGGACTCGCTGGGTTAGAACCTGCACCTCCCAATCGCTAAGCTCTGGAATCGGGTCTTTTGCGAGGAAATCTCGCACTTTGTTTTCGATGTCTGTCGATTTTGTATCGTTCATTATAATCACCTACTCTTCGATTAGCGCTTTGATTTTCTCGACCGCTGTGTGGATTTGCGCTTTTATTGTGCCTTCCGATTTATCGAGCACCTTGGCGATTTCTGAAATAGGAAGGTTATCCTCGAATCTCAGAACGAATGCGGCGCGCATTTGGGGCGGAAGAGCGGCTATGCCCCTTTTTACAAGCTCCTGGCGTTCTTTTTCGTATGTTTCTTCGAAGGGGGAAACATTGCCGGCTTTAAGCCAATCCTCTTCGAGGCTGACGACGTCGATTCTTCCGAGCTTGCGAATATGATCTTTTGAAAGATTAGAGGCAATTGTGTAAAGCCATGTCGAGAATTTTGAATCGCCGCGAAACTTCCGAATACTCCGCATCGCCTTGATAAACGTATCCTGTGTTATATCTAAAGCATCGTCGCGGTTGCCCGTCATTCTGTAGGCAAGGGCAAAGATGTTCTTCTGGTTATTTTCGATTAGTGTCGCCATGGCGCCTTGATCGCCATCCTTTGCTCGTTGTATTATTTCGGTTTCGTTTATCATTCGTCTTCGTTGATTATGACTTCGAAAAAGCAAAAGGGTTTATCGATGCCTCGATAATTTTTCTGATAGCAGAATGTTTGCCGTAGGTCTATGAGATGATTGTTATTCGCCGAAAAGGCAGGGGTATGTCCCGAAATTGCCGTCGTATCGCCATGTTGTTATGGTTTCGATGGGAGTCAACTTCTTAAGGTTGTCGGCACAGCTTTTTGGGGCGATTTCGTCGGTCATCATAAAACGGATACGGTGATTATCCGCTTGAATAGTGGCATTATCGGAGTTGAGGAAGGGCGGATAGAAGGCGAAAAGACGTGCATGTTTCCATGGCCCCGGAGGCCCCGAGACGGCAACATAGATATCGGCTTCGTAGGTTAGGCGCAAGACTACTTCGTTTTGTATCAAAGGGATATGTGTTTCGGTGAAGGGAGAAATTGCATATGGTGCATCCTCGCTTTCCGCAATAATAAAAAGCGTCATCGAATCGGCCGGCCATTTTGGGATCAGCTTGATTTCACGAGTATTCTCAGGGAATTTTAGTGATGCGAGAAAAACGACCTGAAGCTTACTCTCGATGACAAAACAATCGATATGGAGATTAAGAATCTGCGGAGTCGGTTCGATCTGGAATGAGGGCGTTCCCGGCGGTGGAACCGGGCTGAAAGCAAAACATAGCCCTGCGAATGCGAAAAACAGGAAAAGCAGGACTTCGGGAAATTGGCTCACCTCTCCCCTCCAAAAATCGGTGTGATGAAGAATTTTCGGGTTCGTGGTCCGTCGAATTCGCAAAAGAATAGGCTCTGCCATATCCCGAGAAGGGGCGCTGAGTTTCTTACCGGAATGAACCTGTCCACGCCCACCAAAGTTGATTTGATATGCGCGTCGGAGTTGCCCTCGTTGTGATGATAATCGCCCCTGTGGGGAATGGTCTTATCGAGGAAATTCTGAATATCTCTTTTGACATCCGGGTCAGCGCCTTCATTAATAGTAATCGCGGCGGTTGTGTGCGGAACATAGACAATAACTGCGCCATTTTCAAGGCCGGATTTACGTATAGCCTCCCTCAACTGCGCGGTAATATCGACCATGCAGTTGCGGTCGGGGGTTATGAGTTCAAATTCAAAGGTCATATTCTAATTTCGATATAGTATTTCTCGCGAAGTCTTTCGAGTCTGCTTTCGATGGCTTTTCTCGTTTTCATTTGGCGTGCGCCTTCGCGAAGAAGCTCTCTGTCTTCTTCGAGGGTTCTTTGGCGGCCTTCGCGGCGGTCTTCGATTTTGATAATCTGAATGTAATCGCCAACCTGATATGGCCCGATGATTTCGTCCACTTCGGCTTTAGCAATTTCGCCCTTGAAATCCCCCTGAATTGCGGCCTGAGGCACCCATCCTAACATTTCAAGTTCGACAGTGCAGATATCGCCGAATTTTTCGACGAGCTTTTCGAACTGTTCGGGAGCTTCTTTTGCGACGCGGTATATCGAATCGGCAATGTCGCCAAGCTCTCTCATTCGTTCGTCTGTAAGCGGGGCTTCTGCCAGAATATGCGCGATTGAGGCTTTTCCTGCGGCTTTATCGATGATTTTTATAAGATGGTAGCCCATTGGGCTTCTAACCGGTCCGCCAATCTCGTCGAATGAGATGGAAAAAGCGACCGAATCGATTGCAGGGGTAAGGTCTCCGCGTCCGTAGATACCGAGTTTGCCTCCGACAGGAGCTGTCCGTTGGTCCTCTGAGAGTTCGGCGGCTACGGTTGCGAAATCTTCGCCTCCGGTAATTCTGTGTTTGGCTGTGCTCAGAAGTTCGAGGGCACGTTTGATTGCACCTGAATCTGGTTCGAGATGTAATAGAATAGTAACGAGGTTAACCTCGACCGGTGCCGGTGGAAGGCTGTCTTTGTATGTCGAATAGAAGCTGTCAACTTCGCTCTCGGTAACCGGGATTCTTCCGAAATTCTTTTCGACGAACATCTGTTTGAGATAGTAGGCTTCTATCTGTTCGCGGGTTTTGCGCTTGAAATCGTCCACAGAATAGCCCTCGTTTTCGAGAGCTTTTTCGAGAGCGGCTTCACCGCCATAACCATCGACAAGAAGTCCCCATCTCGAGCGGAACATCTCGTCCACACGCGCATCATCCACGGGGAGTGAATCGGCTTCCGCGGCGATAAGGATAAGCTCTTCGTCTATAAGGTCCTCGACTTTTGCACGCATAAGGTCGAGTATTTGGGCGGTATCTGAAGGTAGATTGCCGCCAAGTTCCATCATAAGGGCTACCTCGACTTCACTCGACGTGATAATTCTATCATGAACAACAGCGAATATTCTTTCTTCGAATCGTTCCGATTGCGAAAATGCGGCAGAGACAACAAATGCGAGGACTAATATAAGAAGAGATTTAGTTTTCATTTTTTTACTTTCTTCAACACGCTGGCGCTATCAACCTCGATAGTTTTTTCGGCGATAAGAGAATCGACGACGGCGCGATAGGCGTTGTTGTATTCACGTTCGATTAGAATGTCTTCCAAAGTCTCGCGGACATCTGCGAATTCGCGCAACGAGCCTTTCGAGGCATAATCAAGGAGTTTTATAAAGTGATATCCGAACTCGGTTTTTATCGGGCCGGAACGTTCACCCACAGCGAGGCGAAAAGCGACTTTGGCAAGTTCCGGGTGCATTTCCTCGCGTGCAAAATAGCCGATGTCAACATTGTAAGGATCGTGCGAAAACTGAAGTGCGACCTCTTCGAACTCAAGCGAGAAAAGAAGGCTATCGACGATAAGAGCTTCCGTGGAGTCGGAAATCATGATATGAGAGCATCTGACCTCGTCGCGGTCGCGGAAAAAGTAGTCAAGATTGTCGAGGTAGTAGTCGTAAATTTTGGCTGAATCGACATTTACGCGGCTTGCGATGAGTTCGCGTTCGTAGGCTGATGCGAGGATATTTCTTCTGGCTTCTTCGAGGCGGAAGGCGATTTCGGGATTTTTCTGAAGTCCGATGTCCTCGGCGGCCTGCGCGAGGATTTCCTCCTTCGCCCAGTCCTCGACAAAGCGGAAAACGGCTTCCGACATTTCCTCGCGGAAGCCTGCAGGCAAGATATAATCCAAGTCGCTGTTGATTAAAGTTGAGTTGCCGGCTGTTGCGACGACTTTTTTGTCTTCCCCTCTGCCGCAACCCGATATGATGAAAAGGGTTATAATTAGTGGAATAATTAATAAACGGCTAATTTTGATCACTTTACTCCAAGGCTTTCAAAAATTGGGGGCGGTGATGATTCGCCCCCGATATACTAACCGTCCGGTCATTTTATAACCGGACGGTATAGACAATTCAGGATTAGGGAATCGCAACCGGAATCGGTTCGGCATAAGCGGCTGAATCGACAGAGGCGGCGACATTTTCCTCGAATATTTTAACGGAATGGTTCGATCTTGCTTTTTCCATGAAGTTCACCATGGCGTTATCGCGGACTTCGCGGCCAAGCTGGCTCTTAATTCTGCCTTTGACTCTTTCGAAATCCATCGGAGCGGCTTCGCGGATGGTAACGACCTTCATAACCGACCAAAGGCTCGCACGGTTGTCGAGAACCGGCCCGACAACTTCGCCGGAGGCGGCTTTGGCAACTGCGGCATAAAGCTCTGGCAGTCTGGCTTCGGTAATCTCAAGTTCCCAATTACGAGATTGGAGATGTTTACGCTCGGATTTGTTTTCGGCTATCTTGGTGATATCCGCACCGGCTTTGATATCCGAAAGAATGCGCTGGCCTTCGGCTTCGGTTTTGACCTGAACCTCTTTGACGATAATGGTGCGCGGCTCGACGAAGGAATCGAGGTTGGCATCGTAGTATTTCCGGAGATCATCGTCGGTGAGGTTGATTTCGGTGTAGATGTCCTGCTGGATTTGCCTTAACATGGCCTCTTCAAGCTCTTTTTCGTAGGCTTCTTTGTATTTCGGATGCTGAGTTATATTGACTCTGTCCGTTTCGGCCATGAGAAGCTTCTCCTGGCAGGCTTGCTTGACGAAATCCTGCAGTTGTTCGGCACCACCGAGAGACGGTCTGCGATAGGGCGGCTGAGAGAGATAGAGAGAATCGAGCTGGCCGACTTTGAATTCTCCACCCTTCCATTTTGCGAGCATCAAGTCTTTATCGTCCATCGACATGATAGCCGGATCTTCGGGGTTCTTATATCTATCGGCGACTTTCGCGATAGCGTTTTCATCGAAAGAGAACTCATAAGTTGTGTAAAGGCCTTCGAGGTATTCTTCCATGCGAGTTGTCTGCTTTTCGCGTTCGACCATTTGGCGAAGCATATCTTTTTCCTCTTCGAAGGGGCGTCTATCGGCACGGGGTCTCATGGCGATGCGTTTGATGATATGCCATCCGAACCGGGTTTTAAGAGGCTTTGAAACTTCGCCGTCCTGAAGGGCAAAAACTCCCTCTTCGAACTCCTTGACCATTCTTCCGGCTGAGAACCAACCGAGATCGCCGCCCTTGGCACCGCTTCCGGGGTCTTCGGAGTGTTTTTGGGCTAATTCGCCGAAATCTTCGCCTTTGACAATGCGTCCGTAGATGTCTTCCGCGAACACAGAGTCTTTTACGAGAATATGGGCGGCGTTGTATTCACTTCCCATTTTGTCGTAGCGCTCTTTGAGTTCGGCATCGGTAACTTGGGTCTTTTCAACGATTTCCATTTCCCAAAGGCCGATGAGTTTCCTTCTCTGCTCGCCCTGTTCGAGTGATTTGACGACTATAGTATCTTTGTCGAGACCTCTGCTGTAGGCTTCGAGAAGCATCAGTTTTCTCTCGATCATTTTGTCGAGAGCGGCGAGTTTGCCGTCATAAGCTTCAGTTGGGCTCTTCCAACGCCCTTTGAGCATAGCAACGTTCTCGTCGAGTTCTTCGGCGGTAATTGTATATTTACCGACCTTCGCCACGACATCCTTGGGTGCTTTGCCGCAACCCGTGAGCATAATCATGGCGGCGAATATCAGGAGCATAAGCCCGATAATCGGTTTTCTCATTGTGTTTCCTCCTTGTTTATTAATATACTCCATCATAATCAGAGTTCGTCGAGGGCTTTGCGAAGGTGCTCCATATCGGAAAAAACCTTCTCCCTCTGCTCTTTTGCACCCTCGACAACCTCCTTTGGGGCGTTGTCGATGAAAGAGCTATTTGCCAATTTTTTATCGATTCCAGATAAAACGCCTTCAAGGCGCGAAATCTCCTTTTGAAGACGCGCCTTTTCGGCGTCAAGATCGATCAGCCCTTCGAGGGGCAGATATATATAACTGTTATTAACAACCGCCGTGCCAACCGCGCCTTGTGGGCGAGAGTTTGAAATCTCGACAGACTCCATTCTTCCGAGGGCTAAAATAATCGAGTTATATTTTTCAATTATATGGCTTTGGCCTTCGTCGATTGGGACGATAATGGCCTTGCCGGCTTTTTTGTTGCCGATTCCCGCTGTGTTTTTGATGTTTCTAAGAGCGGTTGAGATATTATCGACATATTCAAATTCTATTTCTGCACCGTCGTCGATAAGACAATGGTTGACTGTCGGCCAAGGTGCAACGATACAGGCCTGAGAACCGAGGCCATCCACGATCTTCTCTTTGAGTTTCTGCCATATTTCTTCCGTGACGAAAGGAATGACAGGATGCCACAGCCGCAGGGTTTCTTCGAGAACATGGAAAGCGACCAATTGTGCATCACGTTCTTGTTCTGCAAAGCGATGTTTCACTGCTTCGAGATAGATATCGCAGAAATCGCTCCAGAAGAAATGGTAAAGCGTATTAACAGCCTCGTCGAGACGGTATGTCTGCAAGGCTTTTTCGGCTTTGTCTTTGGCTTTCTGAAGTTTCGAGAGTATCCATCTATCAATGAGATTCTTAGTTGGCGGATGGTGCAAATCACCGCGGGAGAAATCCTCATGGACATTTCCAAGAACTAATCTCGCGGCGTTCCAAAGCTTATTGCAGAAATTTCTTCCGGTGGCGAAACTTCCCATATCGATGAAAAGGTCCTGCCC
This sequence comes from uncultured bacterium, assembly GCA_964459995.1. Taxonomy (GTDB): domain Bacteria; phylum UBP14; class UBA6098; order UBA6098; family UBA6098; genus CAZSHG01. The sequence continues at coordinate 196,148 of CAYWOR010000004.1, forward strand.
CGCACCGGCTTGTGCAATAAGCGTGTAACGGAGGGCGTCTCTTCCGTATTGCTCGATGACTTCCAGCGGGTCGATACCGTTTCCGAGGGACTTGCTCATCTTGCGCCCCTGTGAATCGCGGACTGTTCCGTGAATATAAATGCTATGGAAGGGTGTCTCCCCCATAAAATGCTCGGAAGCCATTATCATCCGTGCAACCCAGAAGAAAATAATTTCGCTGGCTGTGCAAAGGACGTCGGTGGGGAAGAAACGGCGAAGGTCTTCGGCCTCGATATCGGGCCATCCGAGGGTTGCGAAGGGCCATAGCCAAGAGCTGAACCATGTATCGAGAACATCGGTTTCCTGGCGTATATTTGTCGAACCGCATTTTGGGCATTCGGAGGGGTCTTCGCGGGAGACGATGGGATCGCCGTCGGCACAGTCTTCGCAATACCAAACCGGAATGCGATGTCCCCACCATAATTGTCTGCTTAGGCACCAGGGACGGATATTCTCAAGCCAGCTATAATAGACGCCTGTCCAGCGTTCATTATAGAATTTGGATTTTCCGCGTCGAACGACAGCGAGAGCCGGTTCGGCGAGAGGTTTCATTTTTAGGAACCATTGGTCGGAAAGGAACGGCTCGACAAGCGTATCGCATCTATAGCAATGTCCGGCTGAGAGATCGTGGTCTTTGATTTTAACGAGCAATCCTCGTTTCTCCCACTCGGCGACAATGGCGTCGCGCGCCTCGAAACGGGTCATACCTTCGAATTGGCCGCCGTTGGAGTTGATTTTGCCGTCGATTGTCAGAATGTTAAGAAATTGAAGCCTGTGCCTTTTGCCGATTTCGAAGTCGTTCGGGTCATGCGCTGGTGTGATTTTGACCGCGCCAGTGCCGAATTCCATATCGACATACTCGTCGGCGATAATTTTAAATTTCCGATCGAGGAAGGGGTGTTGAACCTCTTTGCTGATAAGATCTGCATATCTCGGGTCATTCGGATTGACTGCGACCGCGGTGTCGCCAAGCATAGTTTCGGGGCGAGTTGTCGCACACTCGATAAACCCTCCATCGACGAGGGGGTATTTGAAAAACCATAACTTTCCCTTCATCGGCTGATGTTCAGCCTCTTCGTCGGAAAGTGCGGTTTTACAGCTTGGGCACCAGTTAATTATGTATTTTCCGCGATGAATAAGCCCCTCTTCGTATAGCCGAACGAAAGCCTCGCGGACAGCGCGAGCATAGCCGTCGTCGAGGGTAAATCTCTCGCGGGACCAATCGCAACTGCATCCAAGTTCTTTAAGCTGGTCGATGATTCGTCCGCCCTTGGTTGTTTTCCATGCCCACAAGCGTTTTTCGAACTCCTCACGGCCGATTTCTTCTTTGGTTTTACCCTCTTTGGCGAGCTCCTGAACAACCATATGCTGAGTCGCGATTCCGGCGTGGTCTGTGCCCGGAAGCCAAAGGGTGGCGAGACCCTTCATTCTCGCTCTACGTATTAGAACATCTTGAATGAGGTTGTTAAGCGCATGTCCGACATGCAGAATGTCCGTCACGTTTGGCGGTGGAATAACAATAGTATAGGCCTTTTCGGAGTCAGAAGGCTTAAAGAAACCGTTATCGTTCCACCATTGGTTCCATTTTGCTTCGGCGGATTTGGGGTCGTATGTCTTATCGAGCATTATTGCCATAATCTAAACAACTCACTTATCTTTGCTTATCCCACTTTGGGATAAATTCTGTGCAATTTAATCTCTATAGTAATGATTGTCAAGGTCGATTTGAGCTTATTCCATAGGCTTTCTTCAGGTCTTATGCTTCTGAGGGCTTTATGGTGGCCTATTTAAAAATAGAATTGACCTAATAATTATTGGAGTGTATTTTTGAATATGGTTAGCGAATTTACCAAACGTGTCATCGAAATTGTCTCTGGGATCCCACGCGGATTTGCGATGTCTTATGGCGCGGTTGCTCGAATGGCCGGCTCTCCGAGAGGTGCACGCCAGGTTGTGAGGATTCTTCGGTCATGCTCGGATAAACACGACCTCCCATGGCACCGAGTCGTCAATTCAAAGGGTGAAATAGCTTTTTCAGATCCATTTGCGCGAGATGAACAGCGTGCTCTTCTCGAATCGGAAGGCGTCAATTTCGATTCGACAGGACGAGTTGAAAAAAATTGCTTAGTGGAATAATTGTTCTGAATAGTTATTGTATTTTTGTAAACTATAATCTACTAAGATATTCTCGCCGTTTTGCTTCGTATTCTTCCTGGGTTATGATTCCGCTATCGAAAAGTTCCTTGAGTTGTTTGAGAGCTTCCATCGGCGAAATTGTGCTTTCCGCAGTTGAATTGAAAAGGTCGGCAATCTTCCTTAGCATCTCGGCAAGCATCATCATCGGCTGTTTCTCGGGGATGCTCATTTCGAGGAATCTGCTGTCGTTGATATGAATATTGCTCACGAGGCCCTCTGCCAAAGAGACTCTTTTGATGTCCTTTAGTGAGATACGCACAGGGTCTTCCATGGGGTTATGAGCGATCATCTGATTTGGAGTCAGCACAGCGCCGTCTTTGGCGGAACCAAAAACGGTGTTATCAACGAGGAGAAGAACCTGCGAAGGCTGGACGCCTTCGGCATATGATTTTAAGACGTTATCGAGCTTTTTGCGGGGAATATTCGGCCAAAAATGAAATTTGTTGTGTATTGTTATCGCAGAGTATTCTTTGACGATTCTTCTGATTCTGTCTTCCATGGATTCTTACCTCCTTTGAATAAGTAAATGTCAAATCTAAAGGAATGTAATTTGTCGAAGGATTTTTGTCAATACTCGAAATGCGATAGAGGCAAAGCATTTATCGGAGCACCTTCTAAGTTGTGCGAATGATTCTACGTCGAATATAGGTAAAATTGTATTGACCGAAAAGTCTGATCCGAATTAGCCCGTGAGTTTTGCCCACGGGCTTTTTCGGAATCGGGGTTGTCAAATCCACGAATGGAAATTGGGGTTATCGTGGACCTACCTTCAGGAGAGCCCTCTCCTTATGAAGAATCCCTTCTGGACGAACGTTCGGCGACAAGAGGAGGATTGGTCTTCAAGTCGATATCTACGCTCGTGAACAAAACCAAAAAGCTGAAGATGTCTCGCGAACAGCCGAGGTTCTTCTGGAACTTTCCGGCATACTAAGGATAAGGTTTAGCGCTTCCATTTCAAACGCAATTAACGAAAAAATAACACGCAAAGGGCAATGAAATAATACGTAACAACCGCCGAGGTTTTATTCAACCTTCAGGTTTCTATTAGTTCTTTGTTCAAGAATAGAAGCGTAATTTCCAAAATTATCGAGTTGGGCTTAGTGGCTAAGCCCCTTTGAATCGAGGGTTTCACGGATTGATAGAAGTAATTCGTTTTTCGAATAGGGCTTTCTGAGAATGCGGAGTCCGGCTTTTTCGATGATGTCTATAGACTCTTCATCGACAATCGAGCCGCTCATTATTAAGACCTGCAGAGAAGGCTTTAACTCCGCAAGCAATTGATAGACTTCGTAGCCGTTTTTTCCGGGCATCATGTAGTCCAAAAGTGCCATGTCGATATCGGAAATGTTCGAATATGCTTCTTCGATTGCTCTTTTGCCGTTTTCAGCGGCTATAACGCTATAGCCGGAGCTTTCGAGGATTTCGACAGCGAGTTTTAGAAGCGCTGGATCGTCTTCGGCGACGAGTATTTTTTCTGTGCCGCCAAGGGCTTTTTTGACGGTATCCAGTTGAGATATATTCGTTGCCGGCTCAATTGCGGGGATGAAAATGTCGAAGATGGTTCCTTTCCCGGTTTCACTTCTGACCTTAATAATGCCTTTGCCCGATTTAACCGCACCATAGACGTTTGGCAAGCCCAAACCTGTTCCTTTGCCCTGTGGCTTCGTCGTGAAGAATGGCTCGAATATTCTTTTAAGGGTCTCTTCGTCCATGCCGATACCGGTATCGCTAACTGATAAGACGATATAATCGCCGGCGATGAAATCGAAACCGGCAATAGCTTCATAAAGACGTCTCATGGATGTTTTGACGGTTATTCTGCCGCCGTTAGGCATGGCATCGCGTGCATTTATGCACAGATTCATCAAGATTACTTCGATTTGGTTTGGGTCGAAAAAAATCGGTTTCAGATCTCTACCAAGTTTGAGTTCTATTTCGACATTATCGCCGATTGTTTGGTTCAGCATTCGCGTGATGTTTGTGATTATCTCGTTGATTTTTATCTCTCTCGCGTTTGTTTGCTGTTTGAAACTGAAATTCAGGAGTTGCTTTGCAACGAAGGAGGCTCTTTCGCCGGCGAGGTTTATTTCATGGGCATAATCGTATTCTTTGGATTTTTTTGGGAGGATTTCCAGCAAGGTTTCTGAAAAGCCTCTAACTGCATGAAGGATGTTATTGAACTCGTGGGCGACACCGCTTGCGAGTTGCCCTACAGCTTCCATTTTACTTGCCTGCCTCATTTGCTCTTCGAGTAGAACACGCTCGGTGATGTCTATAACATAAACGAGGAATTCCGAGTCAGGCATTCTGATTGAGTCTATGTTCCAAGAGCGGAATCTTTGGTCATCCTCGTAGAAGCTGACATCGAAAGATGCGGCGGTTTTGCCGGTTATTTTTGAGGCGAGATCGAGGTTGTTGCCGGTATTTACAATCTTATCGAGCAATTCGCCGGGCAAATCGTTTTTGTCCTGACCGGAAATCCATCCGAATGTCTCGTTTGCTTCTTTAATCTGGCCTTTTGAGTCGATTATAACGATGCCGATAGGGGCATTTTCGAGATATGTGCGGTATTTCGCCTCGCTAATACGAAGAGCAAGGTCTATTTTGCGCTTCTCGAGCCATGCTTTAAGAATCAGGTATAAGGCCCAACCGATGATTGCACCGGTTATGACTGATGAAGCAATATAGTATATTTGGATTTCAATTTGGGTATCCATATTAGACTTCCGAGAAGAACAATACTTGTTATAATAAACTTAATATTTAAATAAAGCCCTATTGAGAAGGGCAAATACCGAGCAAGAGAAGTCCCCTGAAAAATGCCAATAAGTTCATAAATAGCTTTTGCAAAGATAATTACAATGATCTCGATGTTAATTTTCTCTTCCTTTGTTAGCAATAAAGTAATACTATATACAGCTATTAAAATAAAGATAATACTTAATAAAGAAGTTGCGCTATCAATTGGGGCGTTTGACTGAAAATGAAAAGAAAGAACTACACCGGAGAGTGCGACAAGAACTGAAAAAACTGAAAAGAGAATCAAGGGTTTTTTGTTAGTAACTAACTGACTTAATAACGAAACAAACATGGCTATTACTACCGTCGAAATAAGGCCTTCAAAAATTGCTCCTGAACGCGGACTTCTATCGAAAATAAAAATCTGGCTATAGTCATACAGAATATGGAGATACATATAAGTTAAGAAAAATATAATTGCTTTACTGAATGGTTGTTTATTTGTTTTTATAAATAAAAGAGGGGGGAAAAAGAATACGGATAGTCTTTTATCCCCCCATAACCTTTTGATATTCAGAACCATAAGGATATAGCATGTATCCCAAAGAATTTCTGATACAATTACAAGCCAAGTCAGCAAAATTACCAAGGCCTTGTTTTAATTTTACTATTTCTATCTGCGACAGTAACGGGCACAACCGAATTTTCGCCGGAAGCAACGGAAAGGGCGTTCACTTGACTGCTGGACGAGGCTTTTTGCCATTCCTGATATTGGTCGAGATAGATGGCTTGCCCGGTTATTATTCCAAAGGTTACTGAGGTGAGGGCATCGAACTCGACCTCGACTTCGTAGCTTATCTCGACACCGTAGGAACCTGAGAGATTACGAACCTCGTAGTCTTCGTATAACTCGGTGCCCACCGATGCTTCAAGCCATTGTGATTGTTCATCGACGCGATACTGGGTTCCTTTCGGCGCCGATGTAACTTCTCCAAGCACTCTGCACATAGCATCTCCTTTGTTGCGGCCATTCGGCCTGTTTGTGTTATTTTGCGCCCTAATCGGCCGTTAACTTATTAGTATCATATTTATTTTGGAGTCTTAAATCAAATATTAGATGATAAATAGTTGCGGTTACACGCTCTATTACGTGTATCTACTTAGTTCGTTTTTGAAGCAATGCCAATCATTTTAGGGATTAAAAATCAGCCTTCGACTTGAATTATTCCCTCTTTGATGGCATATTTGATGAGGTCAGCGATGGAACGGCAACCGGTTTTTTTCATGATGTTCGCGCGATGGCTTTCTACGGTTCTTTTACTGATGTTCAATTTGTCCGCGATTTCCTGCGCGGAATTTCCTTCGGCCACCAATTGAACTACTTCGATCTCGCGTGCGCTCAGTGGGGAAGCATTTGAATCGTTGTGAAAAGCCTCCGGGTGCATCACATAATCGACTAAATACTCCGTGATTGCTGGGCTAATGAAGTTACGGCCTTCGCAAACCGATTTAAGGGCGACGAGAATATCCTGAGTCGCGTCGCTTTTAAGAACATAGCCGGAAGCGCCGGCTTTAAAGGCTTCGAAGATGATGTTTTTGCGAGAATGGACAGAGAGGATTATGATTTTGATTTCCGGCATCGAGTTCCTGATCAGCTTCGTGGCGGTTATTCCGTTAAGCTCAGCCATACCGATGTCCATAATGATAATGTCGGGTTTCAGCGTCTGGGCCTTTTCCATGGCCTCTCTTCCGGTAAGGGCTGTTCCTACGACTTCGTAGGTATCGACTTTGGCAATAATTGATTTTACGCCGTCGGTGATAATCGCATGATCGTCAGCGATGAGTATTCTGGTCTTCATCTGATAATCCTTCCAATTTGAGCATCATGGAAAAAGTTACAGCGATTTTGAGTCTCAGGGTTGATTTCATCTACTAACCATTTACACAACCAAGCCCCGCGCAATCAACGGGGTTTTTGAAGTTAATCTCCGTATCATCGTATGTCAATGGATTTTTTTACGAAATGTGCGCGCAAACACTATTTATTGTTACATCTTGAAAAGCGATATCTATTCGCTGAATTTGTTTTTATGTCAGTAATAAAACAACAATTATTCAGTAATAATACGGATTTACAAAGCCCTATATTTCAGCATTTTTTTACTGGATGCATTTGATCTCGTGTATCCGCATCGAGGGCCGAGTTCCCCTACTCCGCCCTCTTTTAATATCCTCTAATCTTTTCTATAAGGGCTTTTTCGCGGGATTTGGGCAGTCGGCGATATTGGGAGAACTGCATAGTATAGGTCGCTCTTCCCTGTGAGAGATTTCGAAGTGCTGTGGAGTAGCCAAACATGGCGGCGAGTGGGACTGTGGCATCGATAACTTTTAGATCGCGTCGGTCGCTGACGTTCTCGATATGGGCATTTCGAATCGCGAGATCGTTGAGAACTTCGCCCATGTAGCTCTCAGGGACTACAACTTCCACATCCATAACCGGTTCGAGGAAAACCGGCATTGCAATGTTCAATGCCCGCGAAAATGCTGTCCCAGCGGCGACGCGGAAGGCCATTGCGTTCGAGCTGTCCTCGCTCCATTTTGCGGAGACGAGTCTCGCGCCAACATCGATAAGGGGATATCCTGCAATCGGACCGGATTCGAGGGTATCTCGAATACCGGCTTCTATGCTTCTTCGGAATTCGGCTGGAAAATCGCAATTCTCGAATTCGTCGCGGAACTCGAAACCGGTGCCCTGTTCGCGAGGATAGCATTCTATTTTAACTTCTGCAAATTGGACACTCTCGCCAAGACTTCTATCGACTTTGTATTCAGCAGTCGCGGTTTCGACGATAGTCTCTCGGTATGCGACCTGTGGATTGCCTACATTGGCCGCAACGCCGAATTCGCGTATCATTCTATCGACGAGGATTTCGAGGTGAAGTTCCCCCATTCCGGCGATAATTGTCTGGCCGGTCTCTTTATCTTCGCGGACTTTGAAAGTAGGGTCTTCTTCTTCGAGCCTTGTGAGGGATTCCTCGAGTTTTGCGGAATCCGCGGCGGATTTCGGCTCTATTGCGACAAAAATCACTGGTTCGGGGAATGTCATCTGCTCGAAAAAGATTGGATGTTTCGGATCACAGAGGGTGTCTCCGGTCTTAACATCGCGAAGACCTGCAACAGCAATGACATCGCCGGCAACAGCTTCTTCCATTTGTTCGCGTTTATCGGAGTGCATCTGGAAAATTCGCGAGATTCTTTCTCTTTTTCCTGTGCGCGGGTTCAGCATGCCGAGTTTTTTATCGATTATGCCGCTGTAAACGCGTATGAATACGAGTTTATCGACATATTTGTCGGTAGCTATTTTGAAAGCAAGCGCACTCATGGGCGCTTCGGGGGTGAGTTCGCGTTTTTCTTCCTTTTCGTTTTCGGGATGTTTCCCAATGACCGGCGGAAGGTCCGAAGGTGCAGGCAGATAGTCCACTATTGCGTCCATAAGGCGCTGAACGCCAATATTGTGAAGCGAGCTTCCGGTAAGAACAGGCAATATTCGGCTTTCGAGAACGCCTTTGCGGATTGCCGGTATTAGAAGCTCCGAGGTCAATTCGCGTCCTTCGATATAGGCTTCAAGAACTGGTTCGGAGTATTCTGTAATTGCCTCGATAAGCTCTGAGCGACGCGTTTCGTATTCGATAATCATTTCTTCGGGGATTTCGGATTCCTCGAAGGTTGCGCCGTATTCATCAGGATCGAATTTTATGAATTTCCCGTGAATGATGTCGATTATGCCTCGGAAATCTTCGGCTTCGCCCATTGGAATGTTAAGGCAGACCGGTTTGGCTTTTAGCCTTTCGACAATCGAGTCGAGAGCTCCCTCGAAATCAGCGCCCATGCGGTCCATTTTGTTGATATAGGCAATTTTGGGGACACGATACTTTTCTGCCTGACGCCAAACCGTTTCGCTTTGGGGTTCGACACCTCCAACAGCGCAAAAAACCGCTACCGCGCCGTCGAGGACGCGAAGGGCGCGCTCGACCTCTATGGTAAAATCGACATGGCCTGGCGTATCGATGATGTTAATCTGGTGTTCTCGCCAAAAGCAGGTCGTCGCGGCGTCGGTTATGGTGATTCCTCGCTCACGTTCTTGCTCCATCCAGTCCATAGTTGCGGAGCCTTCATCGACCTCGCCCATGCGGTGTATTTTCTTGGCATAGAATAAGATACGCTCGGTAGTGGTAGTTTTGCCGGCGTCGATATGCGCCATCACGCCGATATTTCGAATTCTATTTAACGGTGTCCTTTTCATGGTCTCGTCTCGCTCTTGTGTTCACAATTGCACTACAAAATATGGATGATCGGGGATTAATCAAGGACGTTTATTCGAGCTTTTCATCTCGACCCATCCGCAGGCGTCGTCGCCTGTGCCGGCTTTGATTCGTTTTTTGCACCACCATTTATCGATTTTTGGTGCGATAAGATAAACGAAGATCGACAGCGCGAACCCGGCGATGATGTCGATGACATAATGATGTCGAAGATAAACAGTGGCTATGACGAGACTTACGGCGATTGGCAGAAAAGCCCAAAACATGGTGCGCGTGTGTTTCCATGCGTAGATCATGGAGAGAAGTGTCGTGGCGCAATGGAGGCTCGGGAATGCACCCCTGCTACTCGCGGCGGAGATTATGACCTGTGTTTGTGCGCTACTGAATAGAAATCCTGTGAAATCGCGCGTGAATTGGTCGGCGAGAACAAGCCTCGGAGGCGCCGCAGGGAATAGCACATAAAGGATATATCCGAAATAGTAACTCAGAATGATGCCGAGCATAGTTTCGCGATAGGCGAAATAGCGGCCTTTGAAATAGAGGAAGAAGGGTATCACAAGCGGGATTACGAAGTAGTTCATGTAGGCGAAGCTGAAATATTCAGTGAGAATCGGATGGTAGAACTTCTGCGCCCAAAAAACCGGCTGGACACCAAACATCCAATCGTCGATGGCGATAAGTGCCCAGTGAATGTCATTCGGATTAACGAAATGGATGGTGTCGTGGAGATTAGTATAGATAAGTATTGCAAGGCCGAAGGGCGCGGCTTCTCGGATGAATTTCCAGAACTTGCCGGTGGGATTCCATTTGCGAACTCCGATGAAAACCATCACTATTCCGACGACCGCGAAAATACGGGCCAAATCTCCGCTGATATGCTTTGGGACTTTCCCTGCCTGTGCGAAATAGGCGTGGGCACGCATTGTTACAGCCGCAGAGGGGAAAAAGAAAACCAGCGCGAGGAGTTCCTCGAACCGAAGGTGGAGACAGAAGCGTTTTATTTTCGACCAGATAAACTTCATAGCGCGCCAAAATAGTCTTTCCTTTTGAGAAATCAAGTATAAAGGAAATTTTATCGAAAAAAAAGCTTGTTTAAGAGAAAGGGAATGTTATTTTGCAAATAGTTCCTATTTAGAAACCATAAGGAGGAAATATGAAAAGAACGTTGATTCTGATTGCCGTTACCGCACTCGCCGTCTCGGCTTTCGCCGAGGGTGGAGCCGGGGGGGCAAGTCTCGGGTTTGGTTACCAGTTCTCGAATTCTGATGCCGCAATCGCAACTGCCGAAGCGATGGGACTGGAAGTTGAAAACACACCTGTTCTGATGCTCGATATTCATGGCTGGAGTGTTCTCAATAAGTTTATGAGGCTCGGCGGCCTTATCTCCGGTGGATATTTCGACGCCAAGGGTAAACCGAATGAAGCCACGATGTCCGAGGATGAAGCCGGCGTGGGTTTCGGCGATGCTCGAGTTGCGATATTGCCTGAAGTCTATGTGAATTTCGGGCCTATTGAAACAGCTGTCGGTTTTGCGGTCGGCGGCGGTTCGATTATCACATTCGTAAACGACGACAACGGCGACAACGACGGCGATATGGTTTTCTACGGTTTCATGCGTCCGCAGGTAACAGCTTCCTATGATTTCGGACCGCTCGGTGTGCAGGTAGGTGCTGGTTACCATCTGCCTTTCGCGGGTGCGGAGGGAGATTTCTGGTTCAATAATTCAGCCGGAGACACGGTAAGTAATACCTTCGAGGTTGGCGAGATGGACGGTTTCTTCGTAAAACTTGATATCTTCTTCGGTCAAAAATCGATGGACAAATAAGTTCATAATCTAATCGCTCAAAGCGGGCCACAAAGCCCGCTTTTTTTTAATGCTGAATCGCTAAGGAAGTTTGATAGCGGAATTTAGAATCCAAATTTCTCGGTGCGGATTTTTCCCATATAACCGCATTTACGAAGCTCTTTCTCGACTGATTTCATCATTGGCGCAGGCCCGCAAAGATAAACCCCGAATTCGGAGAGATTCTCCCCCACTTCTTTGAGGATAATCGCGCTGTCGATTCTGCCACGGTAACCTAACCATGACTCATCCGGGTGTGACAGGATATGCACGGTTCTGAAGTTGGGCGGAAGGGCGTCTAATTCTGCTTTGAACAGGATATCTTCTTCTGTTCGATTGGCAGAAAGAACTACAACGTGTCTATCGTCTTCTGTGTCGCGAAGGTAACGCACCATGCTGATAATCGGCGTAATTCCAACTCCGCCGGCTATTAATAGGAACCGTTTCGGCTGATCATGAACGAAGCTGAATTTGCCGTAGGGCATTGCGACTTTCGCAAAATCCTCGGTGGTAGTCTTTCCTATCGTATTTGTGAAGTTTCCGGATTCCTTTATCGTCGCCGAGATGAAACCTTCCTGTGTTGGAGAAGAGGAAATTGTGAAGGGGTGTTCTTCGGATTTGGTTTTCCTTCGAATCAGTTTCAAAAACATGAATTGACCGGGATGGTAGGTCGGGATTTTTCCATTGCTCGGCTTTAATGTTATTGTATATGTATTATGATTTTCTTGTTCAATGTTTGAGATTCGATATCGCTTTCGGATAAACATTGGAAAAACGATGTTTCTGAAAGAAAAAGCGAGGATGGCGATGGCGAAAATCGCCCACCATAGATATTTTGTTGCGCTGTGGATATCGGAACCTATCGCGATGGAATGGATAAATCCCAGAATGACAACGAGAAGCATCACTTTGTGAAAGAGATGCCAAAGGTTGTAATCTATTTTCAATTTCGCTCTGAGCAACGCGAAAAGAACACCGGTTAGAAGAATTATAAGGGCAATCTCGGCGAATATTATCGGCATCGATGAGCGGAAACCAACCAGCGAGAAATCTTCGTAGGCCATCATCACGGCTATTGGATGAGCCAATATTAGAATTGTGCCGACTATCGCCATAATTCGATGGAATTGCAAAATTTTATCGAGACCGGCCAGTCGGTCGAGGGTTTTAAGGCGCGCACCGAGGAGAACCTGCAGGCAAAATATCGTAAAAGCTGTCAATGCTGTCGATTTGCCGAATGTAAGGAGCAAGCCGTCGGAGAAATCGCCAAAAACGAAGAAAGCGAAAACTGATGGCAGTAAGATTATCGCAAAATACAGGCAATAAAACAAAACCGCCCCCCCCGAAGGGCCGAGAAAACGGAGGGGACGGAGATTTTTCGGTTTATTTGTGTTATCCGATAACGGCATTGATTAAGACGCACCTACGACAAGTTTGGTCTTCTTTTTGCCGAATTTATTGCAGTTCGTCGAGACCTCTATTGTGTCGCCATCTTTAGCGTCGATTATGATGTATATAACCTCTTGGCCGTTGTCGTCTGTCTGCATTTTGAAAGTCTGAGTGATGATCTTTTTGCCGTTCAGTTCGACTGTAATCTCGTCGATGTAATGATCTGAGGCGTTTTTCACGCTGTGCTTCGCAATTACTGTGAGAGTGCTGGTCTCTTTGTCGAAGCTAAGTTCGATCTCGGAAGCCGCATGTGCCATGGCCACCCCGACGAAAACCAAAGCGAGAAAGATCAAGTATATATGACGCATGGATGCCCTTTCATTTGAAAATCTGAACAATGGCTATTTGATGAACATTACCCTTTGTGTCAGCGAATTGCCGTCGAGATTCGCCCGAACAAAATATACGCCGGACTCCACCGATGTTGCGGGTTGCCATCTTAGACTTCCATTCTCCACAACACCGAAATCGGCGATTTTTCTGCCGTTGATGTCGAATATCGCAATCTCCGCCTTTTCGGGGACATCGATTGAAACTGAGCTGTTGAATGGGTTAGGATATGCAATGATGGACATTTCGGCGGGTTTGCGCGAGTTTTCGTCGATATTTGTAAAATTATAGCCTTGAAGATAGCTCGCAGTTTTTGAGGAATCGGCTATCGTTCCACTCATCATGTCGATTTCGTATTCCATTCCGCGGCTTTGAATCATGCCGACAAACTGGGCATGCCAAGTCGTGTCGCGCGATTGGACACCGCTTCCGGAAGCGAAGGGCATTCCACCAAAAGTGATTTCGTAGGTGAATTCGCTTTCCATGGCTATCTTCAAACATGAAGCGAAAGAGCCAGCAGGAACAACAACCGTCTCACGCCCGATTGCTTCCATCGAGACAACGATTTGAATGCTAATATCCGCGCCGGACATATTGAAGCTGGTATCGATATCAGCGGCTGTCCATGAAGTTCCAACATCGATGTCGGAGGGGGCGATCCTTACTGGGCGGCGCTCTTCCTCCATGAACTCGACAATCATGTATATGCCGTCCGCTCTGAGTTGGGTGAAGGAAGTATCGACAGCTTCAGGGCTTGTTTCAACGGTAATCCATGTTTCATATCCGTCGATAATCTCGGTTCCGACCATCTCGTTTAATGTTGTTACAATGCCTACCTCGTTGGAATCCTGATATGTCCATGTATATCCGATACCGACCGGAAAATAATCCGCGCTACTATCGGCTACAGCCGCGAAAACCGCGACTAAAGCAACCATGAGAATCAACCTTTTCATTTCAACCTCCAATTTTGAGTTTTCAATTGGCTTTTAATATAACGTTTGGAAATGATTAAACAAGCAAAATTTGAAAGGCGAGTTCCTTCGAGTTGGCAAATTCTTCTTAAAACTATAAAGATTCACCTCGGAAGGTTTTTGCTTGACCTATTCTTCATTATGGCTATATTTGGTAAGTTTTTATTCGGGCTTGAGTTGCCGGCCCAAAGTTATTGAGGAGAACAAAATTTATGGGTTCGAGAGCGGGGCCAAATTAGAGTCTTTTTAACCGTAAGGAATTACGGCCAATCGAGATATGTAATAAACGGGGCACACATCCCCAAAAAAGTTTTTTAGGAGAAATATGAGTTACGATATTGCTGATAAATCATTAGCCCCCAAGGGCTTCAAAAGGATTATGTGGGCTGATAAAAATATGCCGGTCTTGCAGGTCATCCGCGAACGTTTCGAACGCGAAAAGCCACTCGAAGGCCTTGCGATGTCGGCCTGTCTTCACGTTACTGCGGAAACCGCAAACCTCGCCCGCACACTCGTCGCAGGCGGTGCGGACTTGATGCTAATCGCTTCGAACCCCCTATCGACGCAGGATGATGTCGCGGCTTCGCTGGTCGAGGATTTCGGCATCAAGGTGCAGGCAATCCATGGCGAGGACAACGCAACATATTACCGCCATGTCCGTGCGGCTTCCGAACGCGGACCGGTTATCACTATGGACGACGGCGCTGATTTGGTATCGACCATCCACAAAGAATTCCCCGAAGTAGGCGCGAAAATTCTTGGAAGCATGGAGGAAACTACTACCGGCGTCATTCGGTTAAGAGCGATGGCAAAAGACGGCGCGCTGAAATTCCCGGTGATAGCGGTTAACGACGCGAAAACCAAGCACTTCTTCGACAACCGTTACGGCACCGGCCAATCAACTCTCGACGGCATCATCCGCGCGACCGACACGCTCATCGCAGGGAAAAAGGTTGTGGTAGCAGGCTATGGCTGGTGCGGACGAGGCTTTTCAGTGCGTGCAAAGGGGCATGGCGCTCATGTCATCGTTACAGAGGTCGATCCGATAAAAGCCATCGAGGCCGCAATGGACGGGTTCGAGGTTATGCCTATGGCTGATGCCGCACCTGTCGGAGACATTTTCTGCACACTCACCGGCAATATTCATGTAATCCGCCCCGAACATTTCGAGGCGATGAAAGATGGAGCTATCGTTTGCAACAGCGGACATTTCGATGTCGAGCTCGATCTTCCGGGCCTTACTAAAATCGCGAAGAATATAAATCGCGATGTTCGGATTGTTACAGATGAATATATTATGCAGTCGGGTAAAAGAATCTTTGTCCTCGCCGATGGCAGGCTTGTCAACCTTGCCGCCGCAGAGGGACATCCAGCGGATGTTATGGACATGTCCTTTGCGGTGCAAGCGCTTACAACGGAATGGGTTGTCAAGAATCCCGGCTTGGAAGTCGCTGTGCATGAGGTTCCGGTGGAAATCGACGATTGGGTTAGCAGGCTCAAACTTCGCACCATGGGGATTTCCATCGACACTCTCACGCCGGAACAGGAGAAATACCTCGCCGAGTGGGAGATGGGCACCTAATTGTTCGATTAAGATTCAAAGCATCTCCCCCACCTGATCATATACCCCCCCATGCAATAGTGCAGGGGGGTAATTTATTAACGGCGCGAAGACTTTTCTCGTTTTCCTCGCTCCATAGCTCCGGCTGTGGCACGCCCCTGCCTCCGAAACTCTCCTTCATCTCAAACACATGCAGGGAGCTTCGAGGGCTTTGCTTAAGATATCGGGCGCAAGCTCGAACTCCGCCTCGAAATCGGCGATATTGCCCGACAAAAGAAGGAGTCGTTCCCGACGTTCTTCGTCGTTGTCGGTTGAAAAGGAATTTCCTTTAAGCATTTTCATGCCTCCTTTAATATTATCAGTGCAATGGCCTTTTATGTATCTGCAGTGTCCATACTAAGACTTCGAATGGTGCTTGCAGAGCTTATTGTCTTTACTGCATGGCTTAGTTCTATCATTGTAACGCTTATTATCTTGACTGCAACACTCAGTTCCGATAATTTTGCGCTTAGTTTCTTGACTGCGGCACTTAGTTCCGACAATATAGCGCTTAGAACCTTGACTGCGGGACTTAGTTCTGTCAATGCAGGGCTTAGAACCTTGACTGCGTCACTTAGTTCCGACAAAACAGCGATTAGAATGGCCATTACAGCACAATTTTTGTGCATTTCAGCACGTTTTGTTGTTATTTGATATAAAAGAACGAAAGATTACAGGCTACATAAGCCTCCTTTGTTTGACTGTTTTATATTTATAAAGAACGAACTTCAAATCCGTAGGGGTCAATTGCATTGACCCGTTTTATGCGTTACCCGCGAATTGCACAATGGGCGTATGCGATACGCCCCTACGGCCGTTATACATCCGCATTCGTAGGGGAGCCCCCCTGGGCGCTCCCGTTTTTGAGCGCAACGAACGGGCGGGAAGGCACATAGGCCTTCCCCTACGCAACATCCCCGCGGAATAACATGAATTAAATCTATATAGAGAACGGAACATTCATTAACAGGTCGGGCGTCTCGCTCGATATTCGTTGCGCACGGCTCGATATTCGTGGCGCACGGCGAGACGCCGAGCCTATTAGATTGAAATTTTAAAGAACGAAAGGACAGCAATTGGACATTGCTCGCGCGGGATTACATGAATTAAATCATATAAGGTTAAAGGTTCTGGATTGGGATCGAAGAAGATGTCTGCCCGCACTGAATTTGAAACACTTAGCACCGTATCGATATGAAAGGCAATATCTTGAGATTGCCCAAGGAAAACACAAATCAACGAATGTAAAAAAAACTTAACTTACCCTTGGCTTTTAGTGGTTAGCCAATCGAGCTTTCGACACGATTTCTTCCGAGCTTTTTCGATTTATATAGGGCTGTATCGGCGAGAACAATACATTTATCGATATCGTGAGTGTCCATAATACAAGCCACTCCAAAGGACATTGTTACTTGGATGACTTTGCCGTTAAAACTTTGGGTTTCAGCCTCGATAGATATTCTTGCCCTTTCAGCAACCACATGTGCTTCTTCCAGATTCGAGTTCGGAAGAAGAATTATAAACTCCTCACCGCCCCATCTTCCGACAAACCCTTCTTCGCTGACAGCATTCAGAAGCGATTCCGCAACTTTCTTTAGAACAATATCGCCGCAAGCATGTCCGTATGTATCGTTAAACCTCTTGAAATGGTCGATATCCGCAATAGCAATGGAGAATTCCGTGCCTTCGGATCTGAAGGCTCTATCTGCATCCTGAAGTTTCTCGATGATTCCCGGGCGATTGAGAAGTCCGGTTAAAGTATCTGTTATCGAGGCTTTGCGATAAATCTCCATTTCGCGTTCTTTCTTTTCGAGATCGTATTTGGCTTCAAGGCGCTCAATCTTACGTGTAGTTTCTATGTTTAGAATTTTCTCGTTAATCTCCTTAGAATGTTTGAAACTTTGGAGAGCTTTTTGAAAATCTCCATCTTTTTCGTAAACTCTTGAGAGAATTGAATAAGCCGCCCTTGTTATTGTCTGTGCGCCTATCTGCTCGGCGATTTGCAGACCTTGCTCGGCAAATAGTTTTGCACCGGTTATGTTGTCGGTTTCTAATTCTATCGAGGCTATGTTGATGTTGTTTCCTGCAATTCCCCATTTATCCCCTATCTCCTCCATGATAGATAGTGATTTCATGAAGGTTTCTTTCGCATTCTGGAAATCTCCTTTTGCTTTTCTTATTGAACCGATATTTGCGAGAACAGTTGCCATTCCGGCTGGATTTCCTTCACTATGGAAAATCTCGTATGCACGATACAACGCATCTGTTGCTTCATCATACCTACCGTTCCTGTTCAAAGCGCTTGCAAGACCATTTAAAGAAACAGCAAGAGAATGGTCATTTTGCAATTTCTCCTTCAATTCAATCGCCTTGCGATAATACTCGATTGCTTTGTCGAATGCACCTTCAAGTAAATATATATCGCCCAGATTATTCAGATTCGTCGCGACTAACTCATCATTGCCAAGCTCTTCGTTGATTCTCAGGGCCTCTAAAAAAGCTGTCGATGCTTTCGTATAATCACCGATTTTCGTATAAATTACCCCCTTGTTATTATGAGAACGTGCTATTATACCTTTATCCCCGGTTTTTTTGGCAATCTCGAAAACCTCCTCGAACACCTTTAGAGCTTTTGAATAATCAGCGCTTTGCCCATAAGCTATGCCTAATGCCGCATGGGAGACTGCAAAAAGATTGAGATCGCCGGATTTTTCAGCTTCATCAACAGCTCTATGAGCATATTCGACGGCCTTTTCAGCTGAGTTTTCACTTACCAAGGTCGATAGTTTTGATAACAGCATAGATTTTTCTGCTGGCAAAGCCTCTTTTGCAATGGCTTCCTCAAGTATCTTTATCTGAATTTCTTTTGTGTCCTCTGTCATAGCGACTCCTTTTAATAAATCTCTTTTTAAGATAATATTTAGGTAACGTTTTGACAAGATAATTTTGTAATTTTACAGCTTTTTTAATTTTGCTATTGACAGATTTGATGATAGTATTTATTCTACTTCTAAGTATAGAAGAAGGTGTCTTATGAGAACAATGGTTTTAATGCTCTTGATGTTTGTGTTTCTTGCGGCGATAGCCTTGGGATTGACTTTTATCCCATTGCCGAAACCTTTTCCCGAAGCGATGAGCTCCGGAAGAAATTCCTTCGCCGCCTTTGTTACCGGAACTCTTGGTATGATTCTGCTCATTTGGTTTTCGATTGGCTTTTTTTGCGATGTGTTTCGCGCTCGAAATCTTCTCGATCCATTTCTCGATCATGAAGGCTTTAAAAAAGAAGCTTTCTTTCTCGCAGGACGCCGCTATTATGGAACAATCGACAATCTACCCATCGAGGTCATTTTTCACCCAAGATACCGTTTCGAACCGGCACTTCTTTCGATAAAGATTACTAAATCATTTCCACACGAATTAGCTCTTACGAAATCAATACCTCAACTCTACTGCAGACATTGCCCTGAATTATTAATTGACAACGACCTTAATTTCCGTGCTTTTTGTGAAGAACCCGATTTTGTTCATTCCTATTTTTCCGATCATACAGTGTTAAATATACTTAGATCGTTATTTTCGGAGGATTTCAAATTACTTGATATATATTTTACGAAGACATTTTTCTATATTCGTATCAGGACATATATATTTTCAGGCGGCCAATTCCACACAATATTAAACTCATGTATTAAATTAGCCGAAAGCCTTGGTTAATCTTTTTAGGTTTTCTTTGTCTTAGTTATATTCTTTTGACTGCTAACGAGTTATACATTTATCTATTTACTTTTTTAGTATTTTCTTATTATTTTTTTTCGCCTCGCTTTCAATATTATACATCCGTATTATTGCTTACCCGTTAATAAATAGTTTCTATCTCATTATAAGTTTTTATAGCAATATTAATCGGTATTTATACCCTCAATATATTTAGCACATGGGGATTTTTACCCAATTATTCACATTGCCAATCACACTTATCCTCTTGATATGCAAGATGTTATAATTATTTAGACTTTATGGCATTATCTTTGCGGAAATTAGGCGATTTGGCTTGAAATGAGCCGTCCAAATAAATATAGTAATGCGATTTATAATGAGACGTATCTTCAATATTCTTTTCGCAATCTCGCAGATTTGCACACACCGTGGAGGCACCATGAGATTCCGGCTTTATTTCATCTTCGCAGTCGTTTTTGTTTTGACGGCGTTCGGGGATGTTCC
>CAYWOR010000005.1:0-48640 GCA_964459995.1 uncultured bacterium
CCGTGAAATCGCCGAGGCTCGTCAAGGGAACCTCAACATCGGTCTGGTCGTCGGTATTATCCATGAAAGCGGCAAGGCTTACGCCTGCACCAGCCGAAATATTCAGGTCAGTCCCGATAAGTGAAAGATCCTGAAGCTCGTTAGTCGGGTCAGCGTCGGCATCATCGACATTGTCCGCCGCAGGTGCCCAGCTTGTGCCGTTCCATTTGAGAGCTTGGCCGGCGGTTGCGCCTTGCTGTGCGATGTCGAGAGGGCTTCCGGCAGTGCCGTCGCCGGTGAGACGCGCAGATGTCGATGCGACCTGACTACCCCAGTCATCGCCGGCAGAAGAAGCGTCGATGGTAACAACACCGGCAACATCGTCAACTATTACCGTTGCGCCGCCGATACCGCGGATGTGCAAAGCGTCGGTTTCTGACGAAGCATTATATGTGTTCGTGCCGTCGGTTACCCTATTGAAAAGGTCCTGATTGTCGCTTCCGGAGGCGTGAAGATTGGAATGCTGGACTTCGGTTAGATGGTAGTATTCATCCGCTGTTCCGCCCTGAAGGCCGATTAGCTCATTATGTTCAAGGATTACGCCACCAACAAGGCTTTCTGCAACTGCCGCACGAAAGGCGTGGGCAACAGAAGTCATTTTTTGGCGGGTATCGAGGACTTCGCCCTCAACCTGGAGCTGAAGCCATAATTCTCGGTCAAACCGCATGGTAAGCGGATTAACCTCACCGAGGGTAACATCGAAAAGGCCGTGGTGAACATCGACCGATCTGTTTTCGAACCAAACCTCGGATCCGCCTGCTTCTGAATCCCAGAATGAAAATCTTATGTTTACGGTGCCTTCAACTGCAACACCGGACGGGTCGGTCAGCTTTCCCTGATAATTCATCTGCTCCGGAACGGCGAAAATCGAACCGGCGAGGATAGTAACCGCAAGAATCAGCGTTAGATACCGCATCTCATCTCCTTGTCATTTGTTTGTCAATAATAAAATAACAAAAAGTAAGTATTGAAGGATGGCCCTGCAATCTCGTGAACAACTCTAAAAAAAAACTTTCATTAAATGCTCACTACTTGTCGATAAATTGCCCAGTTTTTAATTGACTGCTTCGACTTCTAATTTAACATATACCATTTGGCTTTCGTAAGGATCGATGCTTTTTGTCTGTGCCGGTGCCCTTAGCTGAAGCCAAATCGCAACCGATTCACCCGGAAGAATTGCGCTTCCTTTCGATTTTTTGCCGATACCGAAAACCTCGCCCGATGCCCTTTTGCGTCCAAAGGTTACGACATCTTCGGAATCCTTTTGATTGAAATCCGTTTCTCTCACAGTGTTTTGGCCGATGTCGGTAACAACCGCACTTACAACGAAGGCGTTTGTTTCGATGGATTTCACATCCTCGACCGGATGGAAAGGCCCGGGGAAATCTTCAGGCAATGATAGAACAACTTGAAGTTTGGAATTACTCG
Source organism: uncultured bacterium (assembly GCA_964459995.1). Lineage (GTDB taxonomy): Bacteria > UBP14 > UBA6098 > UBA6098 > UBA6098 > CAZSHG01. Next base: position 1,468 of record CAYWOR010000005.1, read on the forward strand.
TGTTGGTGATAACGATACGGTCGGGTTCTCGCATAGTTACGAATTCCATAGGAAGAAGAGCTTCCTCGATAAACCAACCTTTGCCCTCGATGATAAATGAGTTGTTGAAACCACCCACAAGAGGACCATAGGTCAGCTGGCTCGATTTGATAGCATCGCCGGCATGAGCTTGAAAATAATAGGCGATATGTTGTCGTTGGGTTCTGCCTCCGGAGATGGCAATTTTCTTATCGAGAAACCATATATCGACATTCTGAGGATCGGGTTCGAGAAAGAACTCTTCGTCTTTTCCGAATTTTCCGTCTTCGTCGAGATCGATTAACAGCTTTACCCATTTGGGATTGAGAGATGTATTTTCCGAGTTAAATTTGATTCTGAAGGTGTAAGTTCCGCCGATGACGCCTTCGTCCGGCTCGACTCCGTCCTTTTCATATCCCGGTTCCCCTGTCCATACAAGACTCCATTCAGCGAAAATCCCGGAACATAAGGCGATTAAGAGAAGCAGAAATACGGGAATTCCTCTTTTCATAAATTCCTACCAAACACTTTGCAAATAAGAAGTGCGCGACCCTTTTGGGGACATATCGTTGTTAATATAAGGTATGAAAAAATTGTAGTCAAGATGTTTTACAAATGTATGCTCAAAATTTATCTCAACCGCTTTTCGAAAACTCGGTGCGATAATTGCTTTGAAAGAATGATTGACGTTTTACCTTTCGAGGACTATTTTAACAAATATGAAACCTGAGGAGTTCAAAAGCATACTCGCCTCTATTGGAAAAGGCTCAGCCCCTGTGGGATATTACCTTTTCGGCGAGGAGGCATATCTCAAACAAAGGACTATATCCGCTGTAAAAACTGCAACGGTTCAGCCCGATTTTGCCGAGTTCAATTACGACGAGATGTGGGGCAAGGATATCGGCGATGGCAAGGAGCTGTTCGATGCCATTTTGGCATTGCCGATGATGGCCGACCGTAGGCTGTTAATTCTTCGCGAGGCGGAACGATGCAGGAAGACCGTTTTCGAGGCTTTCAAAAAATTCGTTATTCCAAAAGAGTGCTGTATTGTTGTCGAAGCAACGCCGCCAAGAAAAAATGTTGATTTTCACAATCTTTTCTCGAAATTACTCACACCGGTGGAGTGTGAAATCGCCAACGATAGGGAGATGATCTCTTGGGTAATTCAAATGGCCTCGGAGAAAGATGTTCAACTTGCCGGAGCTGATGCCGCACATCTTGTAGCGCGGGTCGGGGTTAACCTTCAGACATTGGATTCGGAACTCGATAAACTCGCTTTGATTACCGGAGATAAACGTGCGACCAAAGAGCTGATAGACAGCGTGACCGCATATTCCCGAAGCGCAAATGTCTTCGCATTCTCAGACAGTTTCGCCGCAAGAGATTTCACCACGACTCTTACAATGGCCGAGCGACTCTTCGAGTTCGGCGAATCCGGTTCGATGATGATCGCTTTTCTGAAGGGCGAAATGTTCAATCTATTACGCCTCAAGAGCGATCCCGACGGTTTTGGCAAGGTCAGAATTCCCCCTTGGAAGAAAAAAAATTACATCGGTTGGATTCGCGGATGGAAAAAAAGTGATCTGCTCGAAGTTATCAAAGCCGCCGCGGAAGCTGATATCTCGATAAAAACTGGAAAAACTACAGAACGTCAGGCCGTTATTCAAATTATCGCCTGCGCCGAAACACTGAAAACTCGGAGTTGAAATGACCGAAAATAAATCGAAAAAAACAAGGCCGCTAACCACAGCCGAGATAAAATCGATTCGATTCGACCTCGCTTTCCGCGGATGGTTGTCGCTAATAAGCGCATTGATTGTTTTTGCACTCGGTGTGATATTCACAATCTACGGAATGCCCCTTTATCAAGACAGGAACATTGTTCCGATATGTATTCCTGCAATATGGATTGCTGTCATAGCCCTGGAATGGGGGCTCGTGCGAAGCGGTTTTCAACATCTCGTCTGGCGCAAAGGCAAACACACCGGCATTGTCGAGGAACCGGGTGTAAGCCCAACGAGTATCGTGGATGATATTTTTAATGTCGTGATATTCGTTGTGTGCGTCCCCATCGGCATTGCGGTTTTGGTCGCCGGCGATCTCGGTTTCAGTGATCCATACGCAATCACGCAGATCCCCTCTTCCTTTCTGGCAATGGCCTTCGGGTTGTCCGCGGGAGAATCCGCAAGGTTCAATTTTTGGCTCCGCAAAAAAGGCCTCGTCGATATAGAACACAACGCGAAAGACAAGGACAGCTAATCGAGAAATGAAGATTTTTCTTCGACTCGCCAAATCGCTAATCCCCTATTGGTTGCCGCTTCTTGGGGGGATACTCGCAATGATTCTCTTCACCGTGAGCAATGTTGCATTGGTCTATATGGTAACACCTGTTACCAAAACGATTTTCACCCCCGAAGGCGGAACTATCGAGCAAATCCGCCAACAAAGGGCGGAAGACTCCGAAAAGGGAGATTTCATCACACGCCTCCGAAGCGATGTGGAATCAAAACTCGACCCTTTGGTTTACAAAGAAACAAAACTCGAAACCCTCTTTAATTTCTGTATCTTATTGATTATCATAATGTTCTCGAAGAACTTCTTCTTGTATTGGCAGACAGTGCTTACAAGCGTTGCTCTTCAGGGGATAATGAACGACTATCGAAAAAAACTTTTCGAGCATATCCAAAAACTTTCACTCGCCTTTTTCCACAAAAACCGCACTGGTGAGATAATAAGTCGTGTAGTCTCAGATGTCCAAACCATGCAGGATTCGATCTCGGTATCGGTCGTGGATTTGGTTCGCGATCCATTGTCGATAATACTTTATTACTTTATCCTGCTTTTTATCGATTGGAAACTAACACTTATCATCACCGCCCTGCTACCCATTGTGGGTATTCTTCTCGATAGAATCGGCAAAAAGCTTCGGCGTTATTCAACCAGAAGCCAAGAGCGCATGGCCGATGCTGTTAGCATTCTTCAGGAAACCACGAGTGGAATCCGCGTGGTTAAGGCTTTCGACATGGGTGATTTCGAACTGAGGCGCTTTGCAGAGTTCGCCGATGCCTATTTGAAAAATGTTCTGAAGGGTGTTCGTGTGCGAAGGCTTGCGGGGCCTTTCAACGAAATGATCGCGACAGTTATCGCGGTTGGCGTTCTGCTCTTCATGGGGCCGCGAATTCTTGTGGGTAAAGGGATTCCGCCCGAATCCTTTATGCAGTATATTTTTGTGCTGTTTTTGATTATGCAACCGGTCAAGCTATTTTCGGATAAGTTTGCGAGGATAAACACAGGGCTCGCCGCGGCAGAACGCGTATTCGAGCTAATGGACACTCCTCCGGCGATATGCAACAAATCGGATGCATTGCAGGTTAAAGATTTCACCGATAAGATTTCTTTCGAGAAAGTCGGTTTCAAATATGAAAGTGCCGAAGATTTCGCCCTTCGCGATATCGATTTGACAATCGCAAAGGGGGAAATTGTCGCGCTGGTGGGGCCTTCTGGCGCAGGAAAATCGACACTTGCGGATATGATACCGCGGTTCTACGACCCCGCCTTCGGCCAAATCACCCTCGACGGCAACGACCTTCGTGATCTCGACATCTCCGGTCTTCGCGCGCTGATGGGAATCGTAACTCAGGAGGTCGTGCTTTTCAACGACACTGTGCGCGCTAATATCGCATACGGCCGCTCCGATTGGCCTGAAAGCGAAATAGTCGAAGCGGCGAAAGCGGCTAACGCATGGGGGTTTATCGAAAAATTGCCCAACGGTCTCGACACCATGATTGGCGACCGCGGCACAAAACTCTCCGGCGGCGAGCGTCAGCGGCTTGCAATCGCCCGCGCGATTCTTAAAAACCCGCCTATCCTTATCTTCGACGAAGCGACTTCGGCACTGGACACCGAATCCGAGCGGCTTGTTCAGGAGGCAATCGATCACCTTATGGAGGGCCGCACGGCGGTTGTCATCGCACACAGACTCAGCACAATTGTGAATTCTCATAAAATCGTCGTGCTCGACTCCGGAAAAATTGTCGAGATGGGCAGACATAGCGAGCTTCTTGCTCGTGGCGGAATGTATAAGTCATTGCACGACACACAGTTTGGAAGGATGAAATAGATGAAAGATGTGTTTGAGGTTCGTCTTTCGAGGCTTTTTTGCATCGCGCTGATTTTGATTGGCGCACTTTTCGTTCTTGCCGGCATCGATGTTGGTTTCACGAACATTATTTTTGATAGCGTCCTCGAAGCCGGGAGCGAGGGGCTGAAATTCCTTTTCGTCACCTTCACATTCATTATCGGCTCGATAATTATCCTTTCGCAATTGTATTTTCTGATTGTGCCGCCGCTGATGATGAGGGTTACGCCGGAGTTCATCTCCTTCGGGACGGGTTTTCTCTATCAACAACAGAATTTTCCCGCGAATATGCTACTCTCGGCAGACCTTCTTATCGAGGATAGCGCGGTCGAGGTTTTAGGCAAGCGGAAAAAGACTCTTCAGGGGGTCGAACTTCGTTTCGAGCGGGACGAGAGCATTCCATCGAGCATGATAACCTCAGCGGGAATCACTTACTCCGACTGGACTTTGCGACTGCATAAACCCTACATTAACCGCTCTCCGAGCAGAATTCTCTCAGCGATTCGTGAAATTATCGGCAGATGAAGGTTTTAATGCACACCTGTTGCGCGCCCTGTGCGGTGATGCCGCTGGAATCCCTTCGCGATGAGGGTTTCGAGGTTACGGCCTATTGGTTCAATCCGAATATTCACCCATACGGCGAATGGAAACTCCGCAAACAGTCTTTGGAGAAGCTTTCAGAGCTTGCAAACCTGCCGGTAATTTACGATAACGATTACGATTTGACCGACAGCCTTCGGAAACTTCTCTCCAACCCGATTTTCGGCGAACGATGCCTAATCTGCTACGAAGACCGCCTTCGCGCCACCGCGAAAACCGCTGTGGAAAAAGGTTTCGACGCTTTTACAACGACCTTGCTCTACTCGAAATATCAGCTTCACGACGATATCCGCGAAATCGCGGGCAAAATCGCAGAAGAGACGGGCGCAGAATTTCTGTATCGGGATTTTCGAACCCTCTGGGGGCGCGGAATCACGGCGTCCAAGAAGATGGGCTTATACCGCCAGCGATTCTGCGGGTGTATTCTTAGCGAATATGAGGCGGAGATTCAGCGCGAAGAGCGGCGGAAACCCGAATAGCCTTCCTTATCAATCCATCAAGCTCATAAATCGGGCATTCCATTCCATCGAATAAGCGGAAATTAACGCTTAAAAGAGTTCCGTCTATCAAAATGACTGTTTTTACAAAAGTTATGTGGGGTTTTGATAAATAACTATGCGGATTTAAAAACTACCTAATTGGATTTAAAAACATGATAATCGGTTCTAAAAAATAGCAATGCGGTTCTAAAAAAGTGATATACGGTTTTAATCAATTGCCTTTTGCTTTTAATAAATATTTCGCGTGTTAATATGAACGATAGACGTTCATGAAATGTGAAGATAGTCGGGGAAAGGTTTTCGGAGACTGCGCGGCCTCAGAAACTTCCGGAAATACCCAATCCAAGCTCGAGCCTGCCGTCGGGGGTCTTTCCGGTGAATGCCATCGGACGGACGCCGAAACCGCTCTCTTCAGTAATCTCAGCATCACTCGGTTGGTAGCGAAGGACATGAACCACGCTAATAAGCCTGTTTATAAGCCCTGCGGCGAGGGTTATTTTCGCGTTGCGGTAGGAAGTTTCGCTTTTGGAGCGCATCGCCTCGTAGGTGTCCCATTCATCGTAGTCCGTCCATTCCCAGAAATACTCGTCGTTTTCGGGATAAAGGGGGATTTGGTCGCGATAAACGAGGTGATACCAGTTGTTGTATGAGTCTCGGCTTCTAAATCTCAGAACATCCTCAAAGAATTTGTCGTCTTTGCCCTGAGGCCGGACTCCTGCGTGAATCGCGGCGTAATTGCGATATTCCTGTTTGAGCCAGTTTCCGCGGACTGAAAAAGTGGCATATGTTCCCCAAACCGCGCCTTCTGCGGCCATGAAGTAGCCGGCAGTGCGTTTATCGCCGAGATACATTTCACCTGCGCCGGGAACCAGCATAGACAATCCCGCCGCGGCCCATTTGGATTTGCCGGAATCGCGAGTTTCTTCCTCGTCGAAAAAACCGCCCGAACCACCGAAAGGATTCGGTGTAACCTGCGCGTAAAGCCCCGTTACAAGGGCAAGCAGAAGCGATATGGCGATAAATTTCCTCATCAGAAAGTCGCCAAATTGAGAACTAACCGAGGTTCGGGGTTGCCATGGGAATCCAGCGCTATGTCGGTTTTGAGGCTGGGCTGGAAGGTGAAGCCCTGATAGATTCTGTCGTTGGAGCGTTTGGCGGTCCATGCGGCGTCGAAAGCGCTAATGATGTGGTTCAGAATCGCCCCTCCGATGAAATATTTCGCGGTGGTGAATTGGTCGTTTGCATCTTTGCGCATCACCATATATTCGTTGCGCCAGGCACTACGGAAGAACGCGTTCGCTTGGCCTCCGCGAAGGACATTGAGAATATCACCCTGTGTCCGCGCAACGCTGAGAGTGGAGTCGCGGACGGCGTCGCGGTTCGCAAAATCGTTCCAGCCAAGGACAAACCAGTCATATTTGCCGATCATCTCGTAATAGTCGTGATTTTTGTTCGGTGCGAAAGTTGTGTCGCCGCCGACAATAACCGTATCGATCGGAAGCTGTTCCGTGTAAATATCCGCCGAATCGATTTGGTTCGCGAACCAGTCGTAATAATAGTCGAAGCTCCAATTATTGTCGGCGAAGGCTTCATATTCCTCGATCCCGTCGTTGCCCTTTTTATTGAAGAGAAAATACCCAGCCCACAATCCGGCCTCGATTGCGAAGAATGTCCCCGCTTTGATATAACTTCCGGCGTAAAACTCGCCCGCACCCGGAAGAGCGAGGGATAGCAGAAAACTCGTGCGGACATCTCGCAAATCTTCGCTCTTGAAAAGTTCATCCTGACCCTGCCCGGGGAAAGACTCTTCCGAAGAGTTTTCATTCGCCTGCGCGAGAAGCAGGATTTCTTCGCCGGGCGGTAAAATCGGCATATATAGCGATCCCGATATGGGTGGGTTCGCCATTGTTGAAAAGGTTATCGCCGTTAACGCAATAATTATGACTATTCTGGACATGCTTCCTCCCGCATGTTGATTTACTTCGCCACCGCCACTCGGAACATCTCCGAGGCAGTTTTTCCGCCTGATTCGGCGGTGAGTTTCGCCCAATAAACCCCGCTTCCGACATTGGATACTGTCCATTCGGTTTCGTAAGGGGCACCCGCCGTTGCTGAGTTTTTGAGCGATGCTATGTGATTTCCGGTTATATCGAAAATATTGATTTCAATCTCGACATCGGCCGATTTTGAGGCTATTTCATAGCGAAAATTAGTATATTTACCGGCCGGATTAGGATAACAATAAAAAGATTCTATTCTCAATTCTTCGGCAAGCGGCGGATCCGATCCGGGGGCGTTTTGAAGGAAGGTGTGCGCGGCATCGGCCCCCCACATCGGCCAAGCATCCACACCAAGCGAATCAGCGATGCCGTGCCAGAAGAAAATCGAGCCATTGGTGCTCCCAAGAGCGAGGCCGATTTTGCCATTCGGGTCTCGGAAAAGGCAGGGTGATGCATTCGTAGGGCCACCGTTGAGGGGGAAAATCGATGGCGACCTACCCTGCGAATCGACACCGAGGACATTTCCCGACCCCGAGGGCAATATAGCAATCTCGCCAGTGAAAACCGGCGGTGCAAGGATGTCCTCGCATTTGAACGGGGCGTTTTCTGAGGGGAACCCGCTGTTGCGATATGAATGTAATCCGCCGCGTCCCGAAATCAGTATCTCCATTGCACCGTCGCCGTCCAAATCGGCAATTATCGGGCTTGCAAGCGAGGTGTCCGCAACCGAGGCGGGGAAATCGCCTAAGGACATACCGAGTGAATCGAGCGCAAACACTCGCCCTGAACGCGACACACAGATTATCTCTCGCGGAATACCGTCATTGTCGAGATCCGCGCGGGAAATATAGGAGATGTCAGCGGCGGGCAAGAGGGTCTGACGTCGAACATTGCCCGACCAATCGTAATCGTAGAGGAAAGAGGACTGTCTTTTTGCAAGAACATATATGCCGCTCTCGTAGGGAGCAATCCCTGTGATTTCGCCTCTGGCGTCAACATTGCGAATTCGTCCGCCTGAACCGTTAAAAATCGTCCAGTGTTCTGCGCCATAGGCGATTATCTCCAGTCGCCCGTCGCCGTCGATGTCCCAAAGCGAAACCGGCCTTTCCGCAGACTCAAGCGCATTTACCGGAAATCCCGAAACCGCCGACATCATTCCGGATGGCGCGATATTTCGCGGGTTCCATGCGTAAAGCCTGCCGTCTGTGTCGATGGCGACAATCTCCGGTAAACCGTCACCGGTAATATCGCCGACTGCGGGCAGGGTTACCCTACCGGCGTTGACTTTGGCCGCGACCGGATAGGGCACGCTGATAACGTTGCCGTCGAACTCCGCGCCCTGAACTATATATCCGTTATCGACGAATGGCTCGCCCTCGGCGTTCCAGATTAGAACGCAACCGTAATAATAGCCGCTTTCGTAAACATAGCCCTCGGTATAAATCTCGTCGATACCGTCGCCGTCGAGGTCTGCCGAATTCAGTGGCGCATAAAGCGGATACACGACTGTTTTCACGATTGCGCTGGGGACTCCCTGGTTAAAGCTCACCGCGACACGAATCTCCGGCGAGAAATTCACGCCGGAAAAGGTAATCCCTATTCCGGTTGCCCCGCCGCTGTTGTTTGCGGAATTTGGATTCGACCAAGGTGTGAATTGCGATTTGTTCGGGTATCCCCAATAATCCTGCGGTTCGCCGTAGGTAACAATAAATCCGAGGTCCTGATAGCCGTCGGCTTCTTCGAGACAAACAAATTTGCGGTATCTATCCCATTGGAGCGTGTTGTTGTTAAAATTGTTTATGCCATTGCCGACGATATCGTCATAGGCCGCCGTCTCGTCGATATGCCAGACCAACGCGCCGTGGCCGGGGAGAAGATAGTCGTAGGATGTCGAGAAAAGCGTGTCCCCCGGTGCACCGGTAGAAGCGCCGATAATCACTCCGGTCGCGGGGTCTTGCTTTAGATACGCAAAATCAAAATCGGATGGATAGCCGAGGCTGTCGAGTTTGCGATAATCGAAATAATCCTGTCGGTTCTCGATGAGAAAATACTCGTAACTGTTTATTGGGATTTTGATTATGGTCGTGCCGTCGTTCATTGGAATCTCGCAGGCTTGCAAAACGATGTCGGACGTGTCCGCCTCGACTACCAAAGGCGCTTCCCAGCCAAGATAAGCCCTGCTCCACGCGTCGGGATAACCGGGAAATGCGCCGTAAACATTATAACAAAGCGTGTCGCCCGAATCGGTAATCTCGCAAATCTGCGCGCCGACACCGAAGCCATTGTCCATCAATGAGAAATTGCCTATCTCGGTGATGAAATTGCCGGTGTTATATAAATCGACAAGACCGAGCTGGTGGCCGAATTCGTGGGCAAGAGCGCCGTTAAGGCAAACATACTGGCCATCCTGCCAAGCCTGCTCGGGCATAATAATGCAATCTTGAATCACGCCGTCGATTGTGAAGGGTAATTTCAGATAGCCGGTCGGCAAATCGTCAGGGCTTGGAATAAAGATGTCCGGCCACCAAGCGGTGTATTGAGGATATTGCGAAGCGACATCGTTCTGCCAGTCGCTTCCGGCGTGGAAAATGATAAAAGCGTCGTAGGCCCACGTGTCGAATTCGCCGTAGGAAATCGCCAGCTCCCAAGAATCCTTGGTGAATTGTTGCAGACGGTCGGCCATACTCCCGCCCATCCAGCCAAGTTCGCCATAGTAGCCCATGCTGTCGGGAAGACGGTATGCCAGCTCATCGCCGTCGGGAAAGACGGTGTATTGAATGAGAACTTGCGAATCGCTAACCGCGAGATAATAGCGCTGAAGCGCTTTGAGATGAGCCTCGAAATAGGCGCGGTTGTGCGGTGGCGGGTCGAAAGGATGTGTCGCCTCTTCACGTGAGCGATAATCGAAAGTTCCGTCGCCGGTTGTGCGTGGGGTAGAATCGGGTTGAAACTCGATACGAATCGCGCAAACACGTATAGTATCAACCGAACCGGCACGCTTGGGTTTTGGAAAAGCCAGCATCGATTTGCGTTCGAGTTCAAGAATATTCCGGTCGGAGACCATGGGTATCCATGGGTTGACACGCTTGAACTCGCTCGGTTCGGCAGGGCCTTTAACAACAAGTTTGCTCGAATAGGCGATTCCACCGATTAGCATAAGCAAGAGGAGAATATGTTTTGCGCAAGCCCTCATCAGTTTAGAACATGACGCTGACAGAGTATCTCAGGATATTCGACAACACGAGTTTGCCCTCGTCGTCGTCTTTTTGAATCGGGATATAACCGAAATCAAAGGCAAAGTTCTTGAAATTTATACCCGCACCGAGAGTGAAATAGTGGATACCCCGCCACTGTTTTGGGTCGTAATCTCCACTACTGACATCCTCGCCGGATTTGGGTATGAAATCATAATCAATCATATACCCGCCGCGAACTGAAATGAAGTTTGCATAGGTATATTCCAAACCGATGTTTTTTATCGCCTCGCGGAACTCTTTGCCAATTGGGTCGTTGCCAACGTTAATGAGGTCTTTGTTGATGTCCGCGGCGACAATTAATTTGTTGTAGTCGGTGTTTAAAGCTCTGTAAGCCAACCCGAGTTTGAGATTTCTGGGCAATGGGTCAGCCTGAGCGGCGTCTATGTAATGAATATCCGGTCCGATATTCTGCACCGCGACACCGAGAGAGAGGTTCTTCACGGGTGTGTCATAGATAATCCCGGCATCCACCGCGAATGTTGTCGCCTTGCCTTCGTCCTGTTCGAGACCTACAGTAACGCCCGGCGCAAGGGCGGAATGAATGAGTTTGAATGTCAATCCGGCGGCAAGATTCTCGCTCAGACGGGTTCCATAGGATGCGGCCACGGCAAGTTCGTATGAATGGAAAGTTCCAAGCGACTCGCCGGCCTCGTCAGTCCAGATGTTAAGGCCTTCGTTGATGTAGGTAATCGCTCCGCCAACTGTTCCCCAGCCCTCGATATAGGTGGTTCCGGAGAGATATTCGTAATAGAGGTCGTCTGCGAGAACCGGAAGCCATTTTACATGCATAAAGCTGATTCCGCTTTTGCCTTCGGAGTAAATTTTGACATCCTGGCCGGCATCGAACCAATATTCGTTGCCATGGCGGACAATTTCGTTGAGTTGATTATCTTTCAGGCCGCCGAAATTATAATAACGGAAATTGCCCTTTTTGTAATCGTATTTGAGCGTGCCATATTCTGTTCCGACCAAAAGATTGCCGTCCGGGGCGCGTTCAAGAGAGGTAATTTTCCCGCTCACAGGGCTTTTCGGGTAGCCGATTACATCACCGGGCTTGAAAGAATTGGGATTCCAACGGTTATAGTATCGAAGGTCATACTCGAGCTTATCGATAAGCTCTTTTGAGGCTTTCGGCCACATTTTTGCGGCCCAGTCTTTTATCGAAATGTCTTCATCGATTTCGGCGATTCCCCAACCGTAGAAATGCCATTTTTTACCGTCGAAAGCTCTAAGTCCAAGCTCCGAGCCAAACCATGTCATATTCTTATCATCGACATAAATCGCGGTAACCGGCGACTCGAATAGCACCTCGTAAGGAATCTCTATCGTGGAGCCTGCGGATGGGCGATCGGAATCGAGAACACCGTTGCGCGCCTTAATCTCAGAAATGATTATATCGAGCTTGGCAGGTTCTTGAATCGGAATAATATCGGCCATAAACTCGCGCCACGAAGATGGATTCTCGACCTGAACTTTGTAGGAATTATCGAACTGGTCGCCCCTCATTTTTGCCGGTCCACGCTCGGTGCCGACCCAAATATCTCGATGCGAGCCGAGGTATAGCGAGTGAATCTCGTTGCCCGGCAATCCCTCGGCGGTGGTTATTCGAAGCCATCTCGCGCCTTTATTCACATAAAGTCCGCGCTTCGTTCCGACAAACACATAATCGCGATCATCGATGCCGATAACCGTAATTTCTCTATCAGTCGGGCCTTGCGGGTCAATAATCCTTTCCCATTTATTCTTTTTACGGACATAGAGGCCGTTTGTGGTGCCTACCCAAAGTTCGCGTTTTCCGCCGTGGATTGCAGTCGGTTCGCCGCCGAAAAGCGCTTCGAAGGGGATATTAACTTTGGTTTCCGGCCTTAGATAGCCTTCTGGCATCTCTTCGAGGCCATTCGCTCGCAGAACCGCCGGAATAATGCGCTCGTTCAGAATCGTCGAATCGTATGTAGCACCGTCGATATAATGAAATATGACATCCCTCATCGATTCCTCTTCGGCGGTTCGATATACCTCGCCGTTACTCCATTTTTTTCCGTCGAGCAAGAACAGCCCTGAATCGGTTGCGGCCCATACCTCATAGGAGCGATAATCGATGTTAATCAACCCTGTTTTCACGGTGGCGATATCTCTCATTTCGACACCGGGGGGCATGGGCACCTCGATCCATTTGGAGGAGAGAGGATAATTGCCAAGCCCGGCGGGATTCCAATATGTCGCTGTGGGATCGTCGGCTACCGCCACAAAAGCCTCGCCCATTCCCGTTGCACGTGCGCCCGGACCGATTAGAAGGAAAAGCACTCCGCCTCGGGTTCTATCCGCAAAAGCTGACAGCGGAATAATCGCTATAAGCAACGCTATGAGAAAAAATCTGCTATTTCGGGATGTCGGCATCCTCAAACCTCCAAAATAAATCATTTACGGGAATCTACCGATGAGATAGGCTACCCCTGCGAATGTTCGTGTTCGGCCTCTTCAGCCAAACTTCGTTATTTAATAGCAATGTAAATGCCAACTATCGAGCCTTGGCAATTTTTAGAATGTCTTGAACCCTCTCGCCATCCTCGGAAGTGGCTTTAATTTTGGCAATATACACGCCATTAGCGACAGGGGTTCCGTGGCTGTCGTTTCCGTCCCAATGCACAATCCCGAAAGCCGGTTCGACGGCGCTTTCGAGCTTCCTGACGAATCTTCCGGACAAAGTATAGATATCGATTTCTATCGAGGCCGGCTCGTCGATGTTGAAGGTTATCTCTGTTTCATTCTTGAAGGGGTTCGGGTAAGCGAGCGGATTCGAAATTGCTAAGATACAGTCGTCCGCCTCGAATATGAACTCCTCGACTGCGCTGTTACCCATATTGTCCCACGCCCTTATTCGGATCGTGTGAATCCCCGGTTCAAGTCCTGAAACGGGATAAGTTACCGTTCCTGAAATATGACTGTTTCTGTCGTATGAAAAATATGACGACAGATCCACCGCCGAGGCTTCCTGGCCGTCGATTGTCATGATAATACCGTGTCCTGTCGCGCCGGATGTGTTTATTCCACTCGAGTCGAAGAAGGAGCAGAAAAGTATGCCGTCGCCGCAAAGAACTCCCATATCGCAAAAACCCGGCCCTTCAAGCGAAATATCTATCAAGGGCGGAATACTGTCAGTGATAACCAAGTTCGTATCTCCATAGAGGGTTAGTGGAGAAAGCACGCCAACACCCTCTTCGTTGCTCGAATAGACATAGCCTGTAATTTTCGCGTTCGAGGTCCCGAAAGAAATATCGATAGGCATAACAAATTCCGCCGTGAATCTTCCGCCGATAACGTCCACAGGACCCGCGAATAGTCTCTTGCCGGGCGTGAAATAGTTAATATTGCGATTAAGATAGGGCGAATAATATGTCGCCCAATATCCGGAATCGTGAACGAGAACATATGCGGTGCCGTTAAAATCGTCCCGAAGTGTCGAATCCTGATGAACCTCGCCGCTAACTTGAATAAGCCTTCCCGCGATGAGTGAATCCGGCTCGGCTTCAAGTTGAACTTTCAGCTCCGGTGGACCTATAAGCATTGTCGGGTCACCGAAAAGGACATATTGCCCCTTTGTAGAACCATAACCCGCGGTGCCTTTCGCAGTTAAAAGTGCAAGGCCGAGGGTAGTGCCACGGTCGCGTCCCCATATATTCTGAACGAGGTCATAATTCAACGCGCCGTTGGAAGGCGCCATGGTCATCCGTGTCGCGGCTATTGATGAATGTGTGCCGGAACCGGGGCGAAGAACAAGCTGTTCGGCGATACACTGGCCGGAAGTTCGATAAAAAAGCCCAACCTCGCAGGAAGCGCTAACCATAAGCGGCAGTTTGCCCTCATTGGTCAATTTCGGGATACTGCTCGTCCCCTCGAAAACTTGCTCGTGCGACCAAAGCCTGTAATTGCCGTGGCCGATGTAGTTTACCAGCACGGAACCATCGTTCCAATAATCGATTAAATCCTTCTGTGCCGAAGGTTTCAGGCCTGTTGAGGTTAGGGGGTAATCTATCATATAGACTGCGCGACTGTCAGTCCATGCTGGAAGCGAGACTATATTATTCGCGGTTTGGGTCGTATGGTCGGAAATATCGCCGATATTGCCTGTTTTGCGGTCGTCGTCAGCACACCAGACATATCTAATGCGCCATGGGCCGTATTCCGGTTCGCTTTCGGCGGCCATAAGCTTGGCGACGAAATGCCGCCAGTCGTTAATTGTATTGATAGGCACTCTTCCGCCGGCAAAATCGGGCGTGTAGTCGATTTCGGTAACGGAATAGAAATAGTCGTCAGGGGCGTTCGCAACACATAAGGCCGCAGGACAGAAAGTCGCCGCGGGACCGGTGATTCCTCGCGGATCCCAGGTCGCATCGCCGACGAGAAGAACATAAACCGGCGGAGCGGGGCTGTTTAGCCATATGTAGCGAAGGAAATCTCGAATCGCAGTCGGGTCGTTGACACCGAAACCGAACTCGTTCAGAACATCCTCGACAAAAACCCACTCGATATCTATTCCCAAATCTTGTTTATAGGCGATGAACTTCTGAAGACTGCCCGCCGTGTCCGTTTCGAGACCCTTCGGAACAAGCATAACCATATCGCAGTCGAAAAGATTGTTTCTTAGGTTCGCAACCGGAGTGAGCTGTGGCGAGGTCGGTCTTTGTGCGAGACTCATTTCACAGGCGAAGTATTGGCGGTTTGAAAAGGTATCCGAAAACACTTGTTTGCCGGAAATTTCAGTAACGTTGAGCAGGCGCAGGTCGGTCTGATTGGTGATATCGAAAACAACCGGCGATGTTCCAAATCCGTAAAGCGCGTATTTCGAAGCCGTATCTTTCCCGGCAAAGGTTAATAATCCCGATTTCGGCTCGAGATCGATGTAATATGTGAATTCATAATAATCGAAAAGGACTGACACACCTGAAAAGTTTATTTCAATAGTATTCGTTCCCTTGGTGAAAGCGGATTCATAATTTCCAGTATAGGTGTAATAACGCGTCGATTGCGATATTGGCGCTCTGCTGTTTACATTGGGTGTTCCAAGCGGCACGCTTTCGCCTTCCACAGGGACATTTCGATAGGAAAAAACAACTGTCTGCGTAGTGTCGAGGCGGGAATCGATATAGGTTATATTTTTGCTCGACGTCCTTTCCTGCCCCCATTGAATATCGTTCGAGGTTTTTGCGAAAACAGCGTCGTTTTCGACATGATGCATGAATTTTCCCCTAACAGCAGGCTCTCCCGAAACCACAAAATCCTCCGCTATAAGCCTCCGCGCAGGGTTTGGGAAAGAGCCGCCTATGGAAATCCAATACCTGTTCTCCGTGGCAAAACGATGGTAGTGATGCGTGGGTTCTCCATCCTGAACGAACCATCCATGCTGACCACGGGCATAGAAATAGAGGCCATCCCCGGCATCGAAACGACCGTCTTCGAGACCAACTGCAAAAAGAGGGATTTCCTTTAGCTCCGGCATCTCAGTTTCGACCATAACCGGCAATTCGCGCCAGCCCTCGTCGAAAATGCGGACATCGTTAGGTAAGACAAGCGAAGGATTATACCCGAGAGAGGTTAGAAATTCGCGGTCGATAACATAAAGCCCCGAATTTGAAATCCCGAAGGTGAACCATTGGTCAGCGTGTCCGAAAATATCCTCGGAAACACGCCTTCGCGCTCTCTGTCGAAGAAAATCCGCGCCGAATGAGGGGTTAATAGAGGAAGAAATCACAGCCTTTTCGAGAGGGTCGGGTGAAAATGCGCTTTTCCTGCCGGGATTTTTGTAATCCACTCTGCATTCGAGTTGCGAAATCTTCTCGATTTGTCCAGTTACCGGATTGAACCTAATCGGATGAATACGCACACTTCCAAGTCGTATATTCCGTGCAAAACCCGCATCGAAAAGATACACCGGATCATCCGGGAACCACCTGTTCTGCGAATAAAATTCAGCAGAGGGTCTATATGAAGGCGTGAACGGCCCTTCCGGCCAACCCTCCCAATGGTTCACCGGCGCGAGAATTCCGCTTTCGAAAGGCTTCCATTCGATGGCGATAATCTTAAAATCATAATCCCCTTCCGAAGGCAGGATTACTGTCAAATCGACACGTGGTATCCCCGGTTCGCCCGGCTCGCCTTCGATTATTGCGCCGGGAATATCGAAAATTAGAAAGCCCTCGTCGGTAGTTGCCGGTTCAAAATCCGGTGTTTCCCATCGAACCGAGATATAATTTTCGCTTTCTTCGAAATTTATCTTGTCTGATGCAGATAGAAATAAAATCGGAATTAGAATAAATATGAATACATTTCTCATATTAACCCCTTTATCTCATTAAAGCGGTGGCATTTTGGTTTTAAGCATAATATGTGCCGAAAGGCAAAGGAACTTGACAATTGTATTGAAAAAGAATATGCTTTGTTTGCGATGGCAAGTGATATTATAGCCATAATTGCCGGTCTCGACCCCACTGGTGGGGCGGGAATCTCGGCAGATATAAGAGCGGCTTCGGCTATGGGGGCTTCGTGCTCGGTGGCGGCTACCGCTATCGCTCTGCAAAACCATAATGAAGGCTTCTCGGTCGAAACGATCCCCCCCGAGGTTTTCCGTAGGAATCTCGAATGTTGTTTTTCAATTTCACCCAGTGCTTTCAAAGTAGGCATGCTTGGAACCGTCGAAATAGCTCAAATAGTATTCGAGTTTCTCGAAAATACTTCCGCGCCAATTGTAATTGACCCGATTATCGAAAGCAGTTCAGGGATGCGGCTCATCGACGATGACGGGCTGGAGTCTTTACGTTGCAGTCTATTCCCCCTCGCAACCCTTGTAACACCGAACATTCACGAAACTGAGAAACTTAGCGGAATGACAATTGATAATTCTTTCGATATTATTTCTGCCG
Organism: uncultured bacterium; assembly: GCA_964459995.1. GTDB lineage: Bacteria > UBP14 > UBA6098 > UBA6098 > UBA6098 > CAZSHG01. The sequence continues at coordinate 18,898 of CAYWOR010000005.1, forward strand.
GTGTAAAAATCGCGGAAAAATATCAAACCTCGGTTCTTATCAAAGGTGGGCACTCCAAAAGCGCTCCGACGGACTATCTAATTTGTCCTCAAGGCATTACGGAATTTTCAGGGAAGCGTGTAGAGGGAAATTTCCGAGGCACAGGCTGTTCTCTTTCGACATTGATAACAGTGGGACTCGCCAAGGGCAACAACCTGCAAACTGCCGTCGAAAACGCAAAAACTATTCTCGAAAACGCGATGGCAAATTCTACACCTCCATATCTCACTTTTTTAAAATTATATGCTTGACCTCGAAGCCCAACTATACCTTCTGATAAATACAACTTGGACATGCCCCTTGCTCGACAGGATCATGCCTTTGATAACAAATCAGGAGGGCGGAATTTTCGTAATCCTCGCTCTGGTGGCGGCTATGGCGATACTCGGGCGGCGGGATGGCAGAATCGCCCTTTTGGCGGCAATAGTAGCCGCTGTTATTATCGATGGAATCGGCGGACATGTGTTCAAACCCATCATCGCGAGACCGCGCCCATGTCATCTCGAGATGGGAAGACTATTGGTAAATTGCGGCTCAGGTTTCGCAATGCCCAGCCTTCACGCCGCAAACACCTTTGGGATTTTTACGCCTTTTGTTGTCAAGTTCAAATGGAAAGCGGCGCCGCTATACCTGATTGCTTTCGCGGTCGCATACAGCCGTGTCTATGTGGGTGTTCACTGGCCGGGGGATGTCTTTTTCGGAGCAATTTGGGGATTATTCGTGGGGATTATCGTTGCTTATGTGATACTTTTTATGTTTACAAAAGGCAAGAATAATACGAAGTCAAACGCCTCTGCCGCAAAAAATAGGGTTAAACCTCCCGAGAGGCGAGATTCCGAAGAAACACTATGATATTCCTAATCACCCGCTCATGATGACGGCGGGCATTTTCATTCTCGATTTCCGGCGTAACATCGAGTATCCGCGCAATTACAGTGTTATCCTTCGAAACAATATCGAGTTTGAAGAGAACTTTCAGGGAAGTCAGCCTGTTGTATGCAGAGCCTTGCGTGTATTTGAACAGACCATGTTTATTCGAACCGTCGGAAAGAGAAAAACCCTCGCTCTGCATCGCTAAACCAATCGCATGGGCCACTACATCCTCATCGCAGTCGATGAATGCCAGCTCGGCTCCGTTGGCGATAGATTTGATTGCGTTGATGTCGCAAAATTCTTCCACTGCGTATCTCCCACAACTAAGGCTTGAAAAGAAGCAACAAATCTATATCTTGTTGTGAAGTGAAAAGCCAACTCGCAATAATATCTATCCTGTTTAGTATAATAATACTAATTTGCGGATGTGATGTCAAGGGCGATGCGATCGGTTCATACCGCAAAATTCCAATCCTCATTGATTCCAAAGAATCGCCGGAGCTATATCCGCTTCTATCCAAAGCTGTCGAGCGCGAGATAATCACTCCCCGTCGCGAAAAAATCTTCGAGCTTTATCCGGTTGATAGCACCAATTATGCTTGGCTTAAAAATGCGCGGACAACGATCATTGTCGCAAGCCTCGAATCCTCCGGGCCGGCGGGGAAACTCATCCGCCAATCGCTGACTCCCGAAGCTACTAAGGCGATACAATCGAACATGCGCTGGATTATTGTCAAAGAGAATCTTTGGGCCGGGAATCAAATTGTTGTGTTCCTCACAGCCCCGACCGAGGAGGCTCTGTCGGTTCAACTCGACCTTTTCGGCGACGATGTTTTCAACATAATCGACAAATCCGTGAACGACAGAGTCGCTGAATGGCTCTTCAGCAGAGCTTTCGGCGAGGGAGAGAGAATCGCACTGGAGGATTCAATAGCGCGTAGTTACGGCTGGGGAATCCGTGTGCCAAAATTCTGGGAGTGGGAAAAAGGCTCTGGTGAGGATAATTTCCTTTGGCTGAGAACCCTCGAACCGGAGCGCTGGGTTTTTGTATGGCATTGCGATATGGACACTTCGGTCGATTACGATATCGCATGGTGGCGTCATATCCGCGACAGCCTTTGCGCAATTTATTACGAGGGCGATTCGGTCGCACGTAACACGAATATAAAACTCAACAGCACGAAGATTGGGAACCGCCCTGCGATAGAGATTCGCGGGTTGTGGGAAAACCGTCAGAAGCATCACGGTGGCCCTTTTGTGTCCTATGTCCTCTCCGATAAAATCACACGGCGGGTTTTCATCGTCGATGGAGCTGTTTTCGCGCCGGTCGTGCCGAAAGAGCCGTATCTACGACATGTGCAGATTGTATGCAAAAGCTTTCGGGGCGATTTGCCTGCATTTTTCGACGAACGAAGAGAAAGGGGCGATTAGGCAACCTCGAACCAAGCGAAAATTATTTGTGGCTTTGAAATCATTTTCGTTGAAATAAATCGGTCTTGTATTATGATATAGTATATAACAACCGTGGAGGTTCCGATGCGCTCATTTCTTATTAACTTAATCTTCGCGATAGCCGTTTTAGCGGTCGCACCCTTCGAAGATAACCACAGACAACTAACCCCGCCACCTTTCGACGGTCACCCGCCGGTGCATTTCGACTATCTCTATTCTCCAACCTCGTTGCCATCGCTCAAATCTTTCGAGGGCTGGATAGGCATACCTTACAAATATACCGGTATGGCTTGGAAAGCTTGGGGCGAGGGAATCGCTGTTCCGGACTGGTCGGAAGAACCTTCCGTTGCGGAATCTGCAGTGAGAAGATTCATCGATAACAACCGCAAGGTCTTCGGTGTAAATTCGAACGCACTTAGAACCGTTAAGGCTCAGAAACATTATAGAACATGGTATTTTATATTCGAGCAGACACTCGATGGACGGAGAGTTTTCGGAGCGCGGTTGGATTTACGAATCTCGCCGGAGGGCAAGCTATTTTTCATCTCGAACCAACTTCTTCCGGCGGCGAAGGGCGAATTCCTTTCCTCGATGGGAGACGATGCCCTTTTTGCTATCGCTCTTTCGGAGCTTGGTCTTCCGGCAAAGAGCTATCGAACCGGCGCAGAAATTTGGCTTCCACTCGAAAACGAAAACGGCAACATTCAGCTTCATAGGACGAAGGAAATAATTATTCCGGTGGAAGACCCTGTGTCGGAATGGTCGTGCTTCGTCGATTACGACAGCCGGAGAACTGTCAAGCGGCTCAATAATTATTATTACCTTTCGGGGACTATCACCGCAGAGGTTATGGTCGCGCCGGTTTCGCCATGGAATTATAACCATACACGCGAGGTTCAATGGGGAACAGTCAGTTTTGGTTCGATCAGCGGAAACGCCGATGTGAACGGCTATTATAACTTCTCGGCGAGCGGCACGAACACAGTAATTCACGAACTTAAAGGCCTTTATACGCGAATTAACGATTATGCCGGTGCAGAGCCGTATTTCAGCGTGAGCGCTTCAGGCGGTAGTGTCGTGAATATCCATATGGACGACTCGAATTCGGATTTGGAAGAAAGATCGGGCTATGTTTGGGCGATGCGTGCGCTCCAAAACACCAAACTCGTCGATCCAACTTTTACATCGATGGATTATGTCGTTCCCTGTAATGTGAACCGAACCGGCACCTGCAATGCCTATTGGGACGGCAGTTCCATCAATTTCTATCCTGCCGGCGGCGGATGCCAGAACACCGCCCAGCTTAAGGATGTGATTATGCATGAATATGCCCACGGAATCACCGCGGCCATCTATTCCGGCTCGGGCTTTTTGCCGCATTTATCCGTGAATGAGTGTTGGAGCGATTATTGGCCTTGCACCGACGCCAATTCCCCCTATCTCGGTCGCGGATTTTTCGGCGCGAACACATATCTGCGAAATGTGGACAATACTCTTGTCTATCCTGAGGATTACGAAGACAACGCTCATCACGACGGACAAATCCTCGGTGCGGCGTTTTGGCATACACGCGCGGAAATAGGGAAGGAGATTACCGACACTCTTTATCAATTCGCCAGATACGCTCTCCCTTATAACTTTTTCGATAACTACTACGAAGTTCTAATTGTTGACGACGACGACGCAAATCTCGCCAACGGAACTCCGAACTATTGCGCAATTGCCTATAATTTCGGAATTCACGGCATTGGAAGCGGTGCCGATGTTCTTATTAGCCACACACCTTTGACCGATACGGAGAATACAACCACACCCTATCCTGTCTCGGCTAATGTTCTTCAATGTCCTTCATATTCTTGGAGCGCGGACAGTGTTCTCGTGCGATGGTCTATCGACGGCTCGACATGGAATACCGCTTTAATGGCAACCTCCGACGGTTATGTTTATGAAAGTTCGATACCGCCGCAGACTGCAGGAACAGCTATACGATATGCAGTTATCGCGAAAAACAATTCCGGCAATCAGAGATCGAGCCCTGCAAATTGGCCGGCATCACATCATATGTTCATCGTAGGAACACCGATTTCTATCTTCTTCGACGACATGGAAATCGACCGCGGATGGACAAGCGGAATCCCCAGCGACGACGCCACCACCGGCCAATGGGTGCGCGAAGACCCATATCAAACCTACAATACATCAACCGGCCTTATTTATCAGTCCGGCGACGACCATACCGAAGACCCGGGCGTGAGATGTTGGGTAACAGGCAACGCCCCCATGTCCTATGGCGCGGGTTATGCCGATGTTGACAACGGCAAGGTTACGCTTCTTTCGCCGATAATCGACCTGAGTGGAGTAATAAACCCGATATTGAAATACTGGCGCTGGTTCACTTGTGAGACCAGTCTCGACGACTCTTTCTGGGTGTGGGTTTCTGATGACGGCTCTTCATGGCACAACATCGATTTGGTAACTCAGACGCAAAACTGGTGGACAGAGGTTACAGTCCTGCTCTCCGATTATATTTCACCTTCAGCGAATACACAGTTCGCCTTCGTTGCGACCGACTACCGTAGTGGAAGCCTTGTCGAGGCGATGATTGACGATTTCGGGATATATTCCTATATCAGCCTCGATGTCGCAGAGCAATCGCAGAAGCCAGATGAATATTCCATCGGATTCTATCCTAACCCTTTTAATTCGGCGTTGAAAATGGTTTTTGGGTTCGAGCCGAAATCTATCGAGATTTTCGATATTAACGGCAAACTCGTTGCAAATCCGGAACCGTGTAAAACAGTCCTTTGGAATGCAAAAAATCATACAGGTGAAGATTTGCCTTCCGGGATTTATTTCGTTCGCGTGAAAACCGGCGAAATGGAGCTTATTCGCAAAGCCACTCTCATAAGATAATCTTGGTTTATAACTTCGTCGGGTAAGGCCAAAAAAAAAGGTTTGACATCCCATTGTTCGCTCCTACATTGCTCAGTTATTTTCCTTGGGCACAATGGAGCTTTCATGGATAAAGTTGTCATTATACTAATAGTCATTGTGGTGCTTATGATAGGCTTAGTAGCGGCTTTTCAGATTCGCGAAAGACGGAAAATCCGCAGGGGAATTAAGCTTATTCAGAAGTGGTTCGATTTTATAATTCGTCATCCCGATGGTTGCGATATAGAAAAAGTCCGCGAGCTTGGCGACAATGTCGATAGATATCTTGCCGAAACAGGAATCGGTTCAAAAACGATGTATTTCGCGCCGAAACTCGAAAAATATATCGCGGAAAGATACGGCAAAGAGGGCAACGAAACCAACTCTGAGGCTTTCATCCGGCTGGCCGATTGGGAAGCGGATAATGTCCGTCTCGATGTTTATTGGACCATGGTTCGCGGCAATTTCGCGGAATATTACTCCCTAAAAAATAAGGGCGAACATTCGGATTTCGTCAAAGTAGCCGCACCGATTTCTATCCTAAGAAAATATTGGTGGGTGTAATCGCTCAATTCTACCTAACAAAAAAGCCGGACTACAGCCCGGCTTTTGTTCAAATCAATTTTCCGAAACCTATTCCGGCGAGATAGCATCTACCGGACAAACATTGACACAAGCTCCGCAATCGGTGCAGACCTCGGGGTCGATGACATAAATCTCGTCGCCCTCGCTAATCGCGCCAACCGGGCATTCCGGTTCACAGCTTCCGCAGGCGATACAATCGTCGTTAATTACATGTGCCATATTTCCTCCTTGAAGTTTTCGGCCAAAACGCCAATTCGCAAGACAATATATTCGTCCTTGGGGATTGTCAAGCCTAATATTATTTTTTTTGAGTTAGAGAAAATCCCTCTATTTTCAGCAGTTTAGACTTAATTTCGATTCCTGCCGAGAATCCACCAAGGCTTTTTTGGGCGAAAACTCGGTGGCATGGCACGATAATTGGAATCGGATTCGCTCCCACTGCCTGTCCGACAGCTCTTGCCGCCCGATGTCTGCCAAGTTTCTCTGCAATTTGACCGTATGTTGTGGTCTTGCCAACTGGAATTTTCGAGATTTCTTCCCAAACCGCACGCTGAAAAGATGTCCCCCAAAGAAATTCCGGCCTGAGATTCTCTATTACCCCATCGCGGAAATACCTCTTAAAGGCACAAGGAATTTCATCTTCAATATCTGTTTGAACGATTTCGAAATGCCCCCCTGGAACCGTTTTAATGCAAGGAACATCGCCAAAAACCACTTCAAATACTGTGTTCCCTCTGCCGAAAACGGTAAGCTCGATGCCCGAGAAGCTCAAACTGTATCTGCAAATTTCTTCCATTAGGTTCGTGAAAGAAGTAAGGCGCGGATAAAATCGTCGAGGTCGCCATCGAGGACAGCCCGTGTATTAGAGGTTTCGTGGTTTGTGCGAAGGTCTTTTACCATATTATATGGATGCAACACATAGCTTCGGATTTGGCTTCCCCACTCGATTCTTTTCTTGGAAGACTCCACCTCGGCGAGCTGTTCGGCAAGTTCCTCTTCCTTTTTCTGATGGAGTTTTGCGCGAAGCATTTGCATTGCCTTATTTTTATTTTTATGCTGACTTCTTTCATTTTGGCATTGCACGACTATTCCCGATGGGAGATGGGTGATGCGCACAGCGGAATCTGTTTTATTGACATGCTGACCGCCATGGCCGGAGGCTCGATATGTGTCGATTCGCAAATCTTTTTCGTCGATCTCGATGTCGCCGGAATCTTCCTCGACCTGTGGATAGGCGAAAACACTCGCGAAACTTGTATGCCGGCGATTTGCCGAATCAAAAGGTGAAAGCCGAACAAGTCGGTGGATTCCGATTTCGCATTTGAGATAACCATAGGCATAAGCGCCGTTGACTTCGATGTCCACCGATTTTATCCCAGCTTCGTCGCCGGGTGTGATATCGAGAATAGTTGCCGTGTAGCCGGAACTCTCGCACCATCGAAGATACATTCGGAGGATCATCTCCGCCCAATCGCATGCCTCGGTGCCGCCGGCGCCGGAATGGATTTCGAGATAGCATCCGGCGGGATCGTCCGGATCGGAAAGGGTTTGCTGAAGCTCGAAACGCTCGAGTTCCTTCGTAAGTTTCTCGAAATCTATCAGGAGCGTTGCGTATTCCGGATCGGATTGGGAATATAATTCGGAAAGCTCGGATAGGTCATCGACCCGCCCTTCGAGAGAGTTCCATTTTTCGAGTTTGTCCGTTAGAAGTTTCCGCTCGCTCATAAGTTTCTGCGCCTTAGCCTGATCCCCCCAAAAACTTGGATCAGAGGCAACTTCGTCGATCTCGGCGATTCGTTTTTTCATCGACTCCGGGTCAAAGAAACCCCCTGAGTTTGCCGATTCTATCTGTAAGAGCTCTTAAATCGATATTTTGGACTGCCATTTTACCTGCCAAGTTTTATCGGATAATCGTTTCGAGCCTTCCGGGGCCGGTCGAAACCCATCCCACCGGACATCCGCCTAACTGCTCGATACGTTTTATGTAATACTTTGCATTTTCAGGAAGATCGGAATATGTTTTCGCGCCGGAGACCCCTTCTTTCCAGCCATCGAGAACCTCATAGACCGCTTGAGCCTTTTCCAGCTCCTGCGCCGAAGAGGGGTAGCTTCGGCAAACCTTGCCGTCGATTTTGTATGCCGAACAGAGCTTGACCTCCTCCATTCCATCAAGAATGTCGAGTTTGGTGAGGAATATCTTATCTATCCCCCATCTTCTGGAGACCGTCGAGAGAACATAGCCGTCGAGCCATCCGCAACGACGCGGTCTTCCGGTTGTAGCGCCGAATTCGTCCCATTCGTTCTCGCCGGTTCCGCGAAGCTTAAGCGCTTCATCTCCGAAAAGTTCGGTTGGAAGCGGTCCATTGCCAACCCTTGTCGTGAATGCTTTCACTATTCCAACAATCTCTTCGATTTTACGCGGGTCAATTCCAAGCCCGCCCGCAACTCCAGAAAAGGCTGTGCCGCTCGAGGTTACATATGGATATGTTCCCCAATCGACATCCAACATCGCCCCCTGTGCACCTTCTATGAGTAGCCTTTTGCCGCCGTGAAGTGCTTCGGTAAGGAACGCTGAGACATCCCCAACAACCTGCGACAGCATTTTTTTGGTCGCCAATAACGGCTCGAGAACTTCATCTTCGGTGGGCACATTTTCGCCGTAATAGGAAAAATATGGTTTGTAATATTCAATAAGAGCTTTGGTTCGCTCCCTCAGATATTTATCGAATGTAAGATCATCGATGCGGAGGCCTCTGCGAGAGGCTTTTTCGCTGTATGTCGGGCCGATTCCGCGAAGGGTTGTTCCAATACCCTGCGACTTCTCGCCGATGGCCTCTATCCTCTTCGATAAAACCGTTACAACATGAGCCCTCGGGGAGATGACAAGCCTCGAAAGAACCTCTTTGCCGCGTGCTGTAAGTTCGCGTATTTCTTTGACCAATTCCGGCAGATCCAAAACCATGCCGGCGCCGATTACACCGGTTACGCCGTCGCGAAGAAGACCGGTGGGTATTTGATGGAAGACATACTTCTGTCCCTCAAAACATACGGTATGCCCGGCATTTGCTCCGCCACAATACCGTGCGACAATATCTGCATCCTGCCCGAGAACATCGATTGCCTTGGCTTTGCCCTCATCACCCCAGAAAAGGCCCATAACCAGACGGCACTGCGGTTTAGTCGCCATAAGAATCCATCCTATTCTTTATTCAATGAATGCTTTCGGAAATCCGAATCCGCGAACTAGAATAATATAATCGCGAAGAGAATCGAGTCAAGGATTGTTCCGTTTTGTTTCAAGATGGAGGGACATATCGATACGTTAAGGCATTGCAGATAAACAAAAAGGCCGGTTGACCGGCCTTTTTTATTCTTACGCGAGCTACTGTGCTTCAGCTTGTTCTACAAAGTTGCCTCTTCGGAAAATCACAAACCAAAGGAATCCCCAGATGAAACCGAGGCCATAAGCAAAATGAATGACATAATAGCTCAGAAAAGCGGCAGGCATAAACTTGAAACCCTTTTTAACTCCAAGATCGGCTGTCGAGACGACCGCGACGAGTGTGTAAAGTCCTAATATCGCCAAAAGAGGATAAATCGCCCAACCTGTTGTGAAACTTAATACTGTAAGTGCAACGGCCGCTATAACCAAAGCCGGAGGAGCCAGATGCCGCAACATGACCGCGCGGACAAATCTTCCAATCATGAAAGTGCGCCATTTCGCGGCATTGAAATATTCCCGCCAAAGGCTTCGGTAGCTCGGACGGTTGAAATAATAGCTCTTTATCTCGGGAGTAAAAAATATCTTGGCACCGTAAGAGGTAATCCGCTGGTTGTATTCGTAGTCCTGATTCCTCGTGAGACGCTCATCAATATATCCGTATCTATCGAAAAGCTCTCTACGGTAGCATCCGAAACTGGGATTGTCGATGTATCCCGGTTTTGTGCCGGTTCTGGCGGTAACTCCGCCGAGGCCGAAGGGCGTATTTAGAGCGTAGCCAATAGCTTTTGGGATTGTCTTTTCTTCGCCACAAGTGCTGATAACAAGCCCGCCGACAGCATCGGCTTGGCTCTCTTTAAGGTAGCGGACATCCTTTTCGATGAAATCCGGTGGCATGCTGGCATGGCCTATAAAGTGAAGAAGATAGTCTCCGCGGGCGTTGCGGTATCCCATGTTAAGACCACAAGGTGTATTGCCGGCGGTATTTTGAAGTATGCGAACCGTGAGATCCGATTCTCGCTGAAATTCTTTCGCGATTTCCTCGGTTTCATCCACGGATTTGCCGTTGACAATCAGGACTTCAATTCTGCTGTGGTCGTAGGTCTGTGCTTGAATGGAATCGAGACACATCCGAAGATACTTGGCCTCATTGCGCACGGGAATTATGATAGAGACCATAGGAGTATCCATAGGCGGTTTTCCTGCGGCGGAAGATATCTTCGGTTCCTCTATCAGTTGTTCTTCGGTCATCAGTCCTTCATTTACGGTCTTTCGAGCTATTTTTCCAAAGGTGCAAATGCTCAGAGCAAATTCGAGGCCAATTCCGCAAGCGCGCTTCTTTCGCCTTTTAAAAGGTCAACTTGCGCAAATACCTCCTGCCCCTTCATTCTATCTACGAGGTATGTTAGGCCGTTGGATTGGCTATCGAGATATGGAGTGTCGATTTGGTATATGTCGCCTGTAAATACCATTTTTGCACCTTCACCGGCGCGTGTTATTATTGTCTTAACCTCATGAGGCGTGAGATTCTGCGCCTCATCGACGATGAAGAAAATCTTTTCGAGGCTTCGCCCACGAATATAGGCTAATGGCGTAATTAGAAGCTTGCCAGTATCGAGCATCTCACTAATACGCTTGTAGTCCTCGGACTCCTGCTTGAATTTGTGCTTTATCACCGAAAGATTGTCATACAGCGGTTGCATATAGGGATCGAGCTTATCTTTAATGTCGCCCGGAAGATAGCCCAAATCACGGTTGCCGAGGGGAATAATCGGTCTCGCGAGATAAATCTGGCGATATTTTTTTCTCTGGGCAAGTGCGGCGGCAAGTGCGAGAAGTGTTTTACCCGTGCCAGCTTTGCCGGTGAGAGTTACCAGTTGGATATCATCCCGCATAAGGGCATCGAGAGCGAAGGTCTGTTCGGCGTTGCGGGGTTTGATTCCATAAGCCATCGCCTTATCTATTTTTTCGAATGTTTCCGTTTCCGAATTGAACCGCGCGAGCACGCTCGAGCTCCCGTTTTTAAGGATGTAATACTGATTCGGCAATGGCGGAGGCTGAATTGATATCTCCGAAGCCGGCACGGAGAAAGGATCGGAATAGAAACGCGCAATAATCTCCTCATCCACCGAAGTGTGAAGACCCCTTCCGGTATAAAGCTCGTCGATATTGCGAATTTTGCCGGTTTCGTAGTCCTCGGCGGGAATCCCGAGGCTTTTCGCCTTCATTCGAAGATTGATATCTTTCGATATGAGAATGACTTCCCTGCCGGTTTTTGTCTTGCGAATATGGTCGGCCATGGCGAGTATGACATGGTCGGTTTTTTTCTGGCTCAGGGCACAGTTTTCGAGGGCTTCTTTCGGCAAAGATATCTCGACGAAAAGCCTTCCGCGGTTCTTCCCAAGAGAAATACCCTTCGTAAAAAGATTATCGCCGGCAATTTTGTCCAACTCGCGAATAAACTCGCGCGCCTCGAAATTGATCAGGTCGCTACCCTTTTTGAAATTGTCGAGTTCTTCGAGAACGACAATGGGCAAAAGAACATCGTGCTCCTGAAAATTGTAGATGGCCTTGTGGTCGTAGAGGATGACATTTGTGTCGATAATGAAAAGCTTCTTTTTCTTTGCTGGCATTTCCTTCATCCTGTTAATATTGATTTTTCTCGATTCCACCGGCGGAAAAATCTTTGTATTATAGGTAACCGTATAATCTATGTCAACATCAATCGCCCCCCCAAAGGGGAATCTCGGCATTCTCGGGAAGCAGATGCCGCGCCATTGCAGGGGGGGAAAAAAATAGCCGCGGAACTCAAAACTGCTGTCCACGGCTAAAAAGTCGGTGTATGAAATTATAATTAAGAGAAGGCTATCTCAGCAGAAGTAAAGTTCCGTTGCAGACAATTCTTCCGCCGGAGTTGATTATATATATGTATAGCCCCGGTTCGACCGGTTTTCTGTGGCTATCCTCGCCAGTCCAAACACGTCCCGGGGCGGAGGATATCTCCGTCTGATGGGGCACTTCCGAACGCCAAATCTCGCGGTTGTTAAGGTCGAAAATGATTATCTCGGCAGGCTCGCTGAACATGTTCGGGTAATAGAATAACGCGTTGTCGTTGATGCCGTCGCCATTGGGGGTGAAGGGGTTCGGAAGAACCTCGCAACCTATAATCGGTTCGATTAAGAAACTCCAGCAATTATGCGATATGTTTGGCGAACAACGGTCGGGGGAATCGCCGATATCGAGACAAACATGCACCGTTTCGCCATTTATGAAGGTCAAGCCGATATCTTCGGGGCGGAAATATATCGTGGCGCAGTTGCCGTTTAATAACCACTCGAAATCGCCATAAACATAGGTTGATTCGTCGATATAAAGTATTGCAGTCGATGAATCAGGGCCGGAAAGGGCGTCGCAAACACGGATTTCGATATCTTGTCGAATATCCCGCACCATAGGTGCCGCCGGCTCGATGAAACTCGCGGTGGGAGGAGTGTAATCGACGATGAAAGACCATGTGAGCGGCATCGTGATATCGTTTCCGAAAATATCCTCGGCATGAGTCAGCGAAACAACAATTGTATCGCCGTCGGGCCAACCGTTTGCAGTGTAAAAGATTAGATATGGCTCCATCCAATACAGAGCGGCGTTTGCGAGATCATAAACAACACCATCGACCTCGAGGCGTATCGTTGATTCGGCGATGCCGTGAGGATCGATAATCTCTATGACAATAGATTCCGGCGCGCAGGCGCTGTAAATCCATGGTTCAGGTTCAATAATCGAAGGCACCGGCGCATTAGGATCGCGCATAAACCACGCAAAACGCACCGAATCGGAATTCGGATCGCACAAATCGGGGCTGTCCGACGCGAACAGTGAAATTATAATCGAATCCCCGGGAGACCACACGAGCCCGGCATCCGTAGAGCCGAACTCGAGTCGAGGATCGATGAAAATCGAGCCGAAATCGCCAATATTAAAGACCATTCCATTTGCATCAATTCGAACAGAAGCCGAATCGAGCCCGCTTAGAGAATCCCAGATGTCGAAAACAAAAGACGCCGGCATGGAGGTTAAGTCTCCCAGGGGCGGCGAGATAAGCTCGAAAACCGGCGGGGAAATATCTACGAAGAAGATACGTGAGGCCTCGAAAATCGAAGTGTCGAACTCCCAACCGCAGGAATCGGCGGCATAGAGGATTTCGGCAAGAATCGTGTCGCCGTCGCGGAAATAATTCGGCGGTTGCGGTGTGTAGGTCAATATCGAATCGCCGTCCCAAAAAAGCGAGCTTTCGTCGTATGGAATCTCGTCGCCATTGATAGTGAAAACAATTGAATAAGGATCGATATTTCCGCAACAACCGCCACAGATGACATAAAGCTCGAACAACATCCCCGCGATACCGCCCGCGTTGGTTCCGAGAATTGTTACAGTATCGACCCCACCGTGAAAATGCTCGGTAAGGTCGAACTCGTGAAGAGTCCGCCAGCCTGTAGAGCCGGTCCCCGGGTTGCCATGGGTAGTGTCGATATAGACACCGTTGGCGTAAACAGTGCCCTTGTTGTCCACCTGAATTCTGATGAAGGCCGTATCGACATGTGTGCAACCGCTGTTGACGAGTATCCTGAACCAATCCGAATCGTAACTGAGCGCTGGGTATCTGCTCCAAACCCAATCGCAACTGTCGGTATCGAGATGAACCCAGTATGTCCCCCATGGGGTCGGGTCGAGAGAGACAACAGGAAGCCAGCTCATCGAGGTGGAATCGAAAAACTCCACAGTGGAGTCGCTTGAGACTATTTTTATCGTATCGCCGGCGCCGGAAAGCGTCTCACAACAGGAGATATTCATTATTATCTGCTGGTCTGGGCAGGATGTGAAAATATTAGCGGGTGGAAAAAGAAAATCGGCGCAAAGCCCGGAAGAATCTTCTTCCATCGGCGCGAAAAATGTAAACGCAAAATCAGAAGATTGCGCAAAAACACCGGCGACAAGAATTAAAAATAGTGATATATAGATGTAAGTTTTTGTGTTAATCATATCGCGAATAAACCTCCGCTTTTCAATTTTCTATCTGTAAAAATAACACGATAACGCAGATAATCAAGGAATAAAGAAAGATAGATTCGTAAAGTGAACAATACGATTTCCTTTTCCCGATAAACTCCGCCAATTTAGGCCTTGCAATTCGCGCCGAAAGGGGGTAATTTTATAAAAATACGGCTTTATTTCAGTGCCGTGTTTTGATGAGTTGGTATTTAAAGCCAAAGTGCAAAAAGCAAAATGGAATATCCGGCCGCGGACATAAGAAACATGATAGCAATCGCCCTCGCCGAGGACATCGGCACAGGCGATGTTACCTCGGAACTGCTTATCCCCGGCGAAGAACATCTTCGCGCAAAGCTTATTGCCAAAGAACGCGGCATAGTTTGCGGGCTTCGGATAATCGAGGATGTCTATTCCTCGATGGTCGAGGATGTCGCAGTGGAAACACTTTTTGAGGATGGCGACGAGGTCGAATATGGCGACATAATCGCCCGAATAGACGGTCCCGCCCGAACTGTTCTCGGCGGTGAAAGGGTGATATTGAATTTCATCTGTCGCCTAAGCGGGGTCGCAACTGCCGCAAATCGTTTCGCAAAAAAACTCGAGGGCACACGATGCGAGATTCTCGACACACGAAAAACCACGCCCGGCCTTCGCCTTGCAGAAAAATACGCTGTATCCGTCGGCGGTGGCGGGAACCATCGAATCGGCCTTTGGGATATGATTCTCATTAAGGAAAATCATATCGAAGCCGCAGGTGGGATAAGAGCGGCTCTGGACAAAGTCTATGAAAAGGGGCTTCCCGATGTGCCGGTCGAAATCGAGGTCAAAAACATCGAAGAACTTCAAACCGCCATGGAATTTCCTCTCGACAGAATCATGCTTGACAATTTCGATACTCAAAAGATCAAAAAGGCGATTCAGCTTAGGGAAAAGGCCGGAAAACATATCCCTTTCGAAGCCTCCGGCGGAATCACTCTGGAGAATTGCCGTGAATACGCCGAATCCGGAATCGAGTTCATCTCCAGCGGAAGTATCACACATTCGGTGAAAGTATTGGATATTTCCATGATAGCCGACGAAAGATATTACAGAGAATAAAATGGGCGAAAAAAAGCGCAAGCTCATATCCTATGCCATTTACACGGCGATATTGCTTTTCGGCATTCTTGTCGGTTTCATCATTTTCGATAGAGTTCTGATGCCCGTTTATACGAAATCAGGCGGCACAGTAAGCATTCCGGACGTTACAGGAATCCCAGCCGGCGATGCCCAACAAATCGCAAAAAAGGGCGGTTTCGAGTTCAGGATTATGCGCGAGGAGCATAGCGATTCGGTTCCGGAGGGGTTCGTGATTTCCCAAAGACCCGAACCGGGCGCACCGGCGAAAAAAGGACGCAGAATTTCGGTCGTAGTCTCGCTTAGCGAAGCCATTACCACTGTTCCGAATGTTGCTGATGTGCATATCGCAAAAGCGATTTTACAGATAGAACAGGCGGGGCTTCGTGTTCGCGACACAATCTACCAAAACTCCGATTCGATAAAAAATGAAATGGTTATCGGCACAATGCCCGATATTGGCGAGGAACTTATCGTCGGCTCTTCGGTGGATATTATTGTCTCGCTTGGCTCAGAAAGAGGGCTTGTGGTCGTTCCGAATTTCATGGGGCAGAATATCGACCACGCGAAAGAGCTTGCGCGAAGTGAAGGCCTTTTCATCGTCGCGAGCTACCGGAGAATTCCATCTGTGCCCGAAAATACAGTGTATCGGCAAGACACAGAGCCAAGCGCAAGGGTTGAACGCGGTTCGACTATATATGTTGTCGTAGCGAAATCAGAAGGAGAGTAGGGAGGGCCTATGGAAAAATTCGATCTGCTTTTGGCGAAGCTCATCGACGACGAAACCAGCGGTGCCGAGCAATTAGTGCCGGTGGCTTTGGATGTTATCGAGGCGATACTCGAACACGATTCCGAAGAAGAAATCGCCCGAATGATAGACATCACAGCCGAAACAATTCAAGAGCGCCTTCCCGAGATGATAGCCCTGCGAAGAATCGCAAGGTCGATCGAAAAGCTACCGAGGGAAAACCTTCACGAGGAATTGGCGATACTCGTTTCGGAGCTTCGCGAGAGAAGAATCCGCGAGACCGCATCGGTAGCCCAGCTGGCTTCGAGTCTTATCCGCGAAAATTCCACGGTTGCAACTATAAGCCAAAGTAGCACTGTTTTGAACGCCTTTTTCCGCGCGAAAGACTCCGGACTTGATTTTCATGTCATCGTGCCTATCGGCGAACCGGCCAAAGAGGGGACTTTAACCGCAAAACGTCTCGCCGAGCATGAAATTGATGTTACCCTTATTCCCGATGCCGCAATGGCGATAGCCGCCAGCAGAGCAGACTTGGTTATTGTTGGTGCGGACGCGATAACACGTGAATTTTTTATCAACAAAGTTGGGACATCGATGCTGGCAATTGCGTCGAGGCATTATGGCGTGCCTTTCTATGTTTGCGCGAGATTGGTCAAGTTTATTCATCAGGAGAATTTGCCACGGCGGCTTCGGACGATTAGCGCCTCGGAGTTAAATCCGCCGAAAAGCGAATATATCACCGCCGGAGCGCCGTTGTTCGACAAAACGCCGTTATCGTTGGTTACGGGCGTAATCACGGAGGGCGGAATCGTCTCGCCGGAGCGCGGAATAATTGAAATAACCGAGGTTGAAGATGATTAAGGCTGTTTTATGGGACTTGGACGGAACAATCCTTGACACAACCGAACTTATACTCGAATCATACAGATACGCTTTCCGAAAGGTATTAAAAGCCGAAATCGACGAAAAAGAAGCCCTCGCAAATTTCGGGCGAACGCTTTTCGATGCTATGAATTTATACTCTCCCGAAAATGCCGAGACTTTGATAGAGTGTTATCGCGAATACAATCATAAGCATCACGACAAGAAAATCCGACCTTTCCCGGGAATTATGGATGCCCTTGCAAATGTTCGTCGTAGAGGATTCGAGCAAGCTGTAGTTACAAGCAAGACCGAGTGGCTTTCCAAGCGAGGACTCGAGCTTTTTGCGCTCGATGGTTATATCGACGAGATTATCGGCTTCGAATCGACCAAAGAACACAAACCGAAGGGCGACCCGGCTATCGAGGCTATGAAACGCTTCAAAATAAAGCCGGACGAGGCTATCTTTGTCGGCGATTCTTCAGCGGACGAAGGTTGCGCAAAAGATGCCGGAGTAGCTTTCGTAGCCGCGCTTTGGGGGCCAAATATTAATTTCGTGGAGAATTGCGAAGCCTGGGCGAAAATAGAGGACCCTCGGGATGTTCTGCATCTGATACCTGAAAAGGGTCCGAGAATATAGCTTTCAAATCCGTTATGGTGAGATTATGAAACTTCTCAAAGCGATTATTATTGTCGTAGCGGCAATTTTTCTTGTCTCCGGTTGCTCGGATCAGGGCGATATTATTGGAATTACCCTTTCGACCAACTGGATCGCGATGACAACCTCCCAAACCCGCTCAATCACAGCCACTACACAGGGCGGCAATGCTTCTATCGAATGGCATTCCAGTGATGAATCTATCGCTATTGTTAACGATGGTATTATTACAGCGATCTCGAAGGGAACTGTTGCGATTACAGCATCCACGGATGATATTTCGAGCGAACCATGTTCAGTTCACATCGCCGAGGATTGGATTTTGTATTCCGACGGCGATCAGCTTAGGCTAATCTCCCCCGACGACAGCCTCGAATTGGCAATTCCGGGCACCGGCGGCGCGGAGTTCAATATCAAAGGCCCGCTTCTTTGGACAAACCAAGGCATCGTTTACACAACACTCGCACCATTTAATTACAGCTATTTGTGGTTTCTTCCCTTCGACGGCGCAGTTTCGCGGATGATAACGCCGGACACTATCGAACCAATTTACGATATTCGCCCCTCGCCCGCTGGTGGAGTGTTTCTCACGGTCTATCAGGATATTCATTCATTGAATCCAACGCAGACATTCCCGGAGTATATCAACTCCGAGCATCTCTATTATTCGCGTTCCGGTGTTAAAATGGAGGGTCTCGATATCAGCGCTGATGGCACGAAATTTATCACAGCCTGTCGTCTTGGGACAAGCCCGAGGCTTATCCTTTTCGATCTCGACGGTGAATCGAGTCAGCCGATTGATACTTTGCAAGTAACTTATCTTGCCGCATGCCCTCGTTTCAATCCCACTGGCGACAAAATCGCCTATGGTTACGCGACAACTGTTGGAAGAGTCTGGACCATCAATGTCTCCGGTGGAGCGCCATCGAATGTAATAACCGAAGGACAGGAAATCGCTGGAATCAGCTGGTCGCCGGACGGAACTCAGCTCGCGATGTGTGTCCGAAACGTGCTCAATCAATATGAGTTATGGATTGGCAACCCCTCCACTGGCGGCACACGCAAGCTTACCTCCGCACAACCCTCTCCCAGACCCTATTTCCCGCAATGGATCGATTGACACACCACGGGGGCGCAGTTAGGCCTTGAATATCTCTTTAAGCGAATGAAAGTTCGTAAAATCGGCCTTATTGATTGCGATAGCCTCCACACTACGCCATCCGGAATCGCCCTCGTGAGCATGGACTGCTATACAATGACAAACCTCGGGGGGAAGACCCATCTCGTAGGCGAGAGCACAACCGCTGAAAGGATGGCGAAGGAATTTGCCATTTTTCGATTTGATATAATTGCCATCTTTTATCTCATATTCGAGCAATTTGCCGACATCGTGAAGAATACCGCCGGCGATTAAGACGTCGCGATCATAAACATAGTCTTTATAGGCCGCGGCCATTCGCTCGGCGTTATCAAGTGCCATTTCAGTAACCTGACGTGTATGTTCGACAAGACTAACGGGATTATTGGGGATTAAAAGCGTGAAGGGAATCTCGAAAAGATCGCTTTCCGACCAGCCGCCACGCTTGGTGGCCTCTTCGAAAGTCGCCTTTACCAGTTTTCGTAAATTTTCGTCCCATATTTTCTCGACTACGCCGAGTTCTTGCCATAACTTGTCCATTTCTTCTCCTTATTAATGTTGAAAAACCAGATGAATATTAGCTATTAATGTGCCATTTATCAATTTGATTTTCTCGAATGAAAGCTTATCATTAGTCCGTTATGGCGAAGGAAATCAGAATTAGGGGCATCGTGCAAGGGGTCGGATTCCGGCCTTTTGTCCATCGGTTGGCGACAGAATTCGGATTAAAAGGATATGTGCTAAACGACACCGAAGGAGTGCTTGTGCACATCGAAGGCTCCGACGATGCAATATCCGCCTTAATCGACAACATCGAAAAGCGCGCACCCAAGCCATCGCAAATAAATGAGATTCAGATTTCAGATAAGCCGGACAGAGGCGCGGAAGGCTTCGTTATTGTAGCCAGCGAACACCGCGAGGGCGAAGTTACGGCGATTTCCCCCGATCTGGCAACCTGCGAAGATTGCCTTCGAGAGCTTTTCGACCCTTCCGACCGAAGATATTTCTACCCATTTATAAATTGCACCCTCTGCGGGCCTCGATACAGCATTATCCGCGAATTACCCTACGACAGGCCAAATACAAGCATGGCCCCCTTCGAAATGTGCGAAAAATGCGCATGCGAATACTCTGAAATCGCCGACAGGCGCTATCATGCCCAACCCGACGCCTGCGAGACTTGCGGACCCCATTACGAGTTGCTCGACTCCACCGGAGATCACATCGACACATTCGACCCAATTGCAGAAGCCGCTGTAATGTTGCATGAGGGCGGAATAATCGCAGTTAAAGGCATTGGCGGATTCCATCTTATGGCCGATGCGATGAATATCGATTCTATCGAAAAGCTTCGCCTTCGCAAATCGAGACCGAGCAAACCCTTTGCACTAATGGTTTTCGACATCGAAGCCGCGCGAAAAATTTGTGAAATAAACGATTCGGAGGCCGAATATCTCGCCTCTCCCGCCTCGCCGATTATTCTATCAAAAATCCAATCGACACCAAAAATCAAACTTCCTCAAACCATCGCCCCCGGTCTTGACATGATGGGGATATTCCTTCCCTATGCTCCGATTCATCATATTCTGATGGGTATAGCTGGGCTAAAATTCCTCATCGCAACCAGCGGAAACCGCCGCGACGAACCAATCGCATGCGACAACGAGGAGGCAATCCACGATCTCGATGGTATCGCAGACGCATTCCTCGTGCATAACCGCGATATTATCGGCCGCACGGACGATTCGGTCGGTTTTGTCTTCGAGGACGAACTCGTTCTGACCCGCCGAAGCAGAGGTTACGTGCCAAGGGCGATTCGCCTTCCGGTTTTGGGCGAGCCAATTCTCGCAGTGGGTGCTGATTTGAAAGGGACTTTCGCCCTCACACGGCACAACGAGGCCTATCTCTCACCCTATCTTGGCGATTTGACCGGCGAAAAATCGGTGGAGCTTTTCGAGGAAGTCCTCACACGCTACCTCGATTGGCTCAAAATTGCCCCAAAAGCGGTCATTTGCGATTTGCATCCTGATTATCAGAGCACAATTCTCGCCGAAAAAATTGCCAAGGAGCGCAAAATACCGCTATTCCGCATTCAGCACCATTACGCCCACGCGCTCTCGGTTATAGCAGAACATCACCTCGATCAGGGGAAACATGTCGCAGTCGTCTTCGACGGTCATGGTTACGGTCCCGACAACACAATTTGGGGCGGGGAATTTCTTACAGTCGATGGGATTAATTTTGAGCGAGAGGGTCATTTACACAAAGTTCCTCAACCGGGCGGAGACAAGGCCGCCAAAGATGCTCGAAGAATGGCTCTATCATGGGCATTCACAGCCCTCGGTGAGGATCTCGAGACGCAAATTCCGGAAATCGTAACATCCCTCGGCGAGAATGCGGGGACAATTCTCGATATCATAGCTCAAGAACGCGCGCCGATAACATCCAGCGCGGGAAGGCTTTTCGATGCTGTAGCATGCCTTTCCGGGGTTTGCGAGAAAAACAGCTTCGAAGGGGAATGTCCCCAAAAACTCACAGCAATAGCCGACAAAGATGAAAATAGTGCTTATCCCTTCGCTATTTTAGAAAATATCCTCGACCCATCGCCAGCAATCTGCGAAATTATCGAAGACCGCAGGGCAAAAGTATCTCCGAGTATTATATCAGCACGATTCCATAACGGTCTCGCCGGAGGAATTATCGAAATGGCCTCGCGTATCGCGGAAAAAATCGGAACATCCTCTATTCTCCTCTCCGGTGGCGTTTTCCAGAATCCCCTGCTCCTAAAATTAGTTGTTGAAGGCCTTCGCGAGGCAAATCTCAATCCCTATTGGAATCGCGCGATTCCCCCCGGGGATTCCGGCGTGGCTCTTGGGCAGGCATATTATGGGGTTCTAAGGCAAAAATAACATCTCAAAACCCATCTTCGGACTCAGTCTTTTCGGAATCCTCTGCTTTCTGACTTTTGCGAATCTGTTCGCCGATAAAATAATCTCTGTGAAATATATGCCCTGTCCCCTCGGTGCTTTTCTTTGATGTCGTTTCCTCGAAATCGCAGAAGTTGCATTTAACCGATGTTACCACAGTATAGGCGTCCTCGAATCCTCCCTCCGATTTTGTAACCTCGATTTCCATCCATCCGTTGCAACGAGGGCATCTGTGCTTTCCGAGTTTCCGAGCTTGAATTATCGACCCAAAAAAGAGAAAGAAATGTGTCAGAAGTGCAATAATCGCTAATCCCATCACAGGAGTTCCGTTCGGGAAAACCGTGAAGGCGTAAACATCGACCGAGATAAAAAAAATTCCCGCAAACACAGGTGTCCAAAGTAATCCTCTCGACGGCATACTGAAACTCTTCCTTTTGCTCCAAACGCCTATGTTTATTAACCATCCAGCGAAATAAACCGCGCCTATCAATGCGATTATTGAAAAAATCACCGGAGTCATAGTCGAACCTCCCTTAAATTTATACCCTCAATAATTAAACATTAAAGACATTAGAAGATATTCTGATATTCTCAAATAGGCAATCTTTTTTTTCCCGTAAAGACCATGCCTAAGGGATTGAAACGCTTGTTTTTTTTTCAGTTGAAATAACTACGGTTTAAAATAAATTGATCTGACATGAATGAAGCGAAGACAGTTGCTATCCCCCTTTGGGTCAGAAAGATCTTTATTGTTATCATTTTCTTTCTAATCTCCAGTTCTATTTATGTCGCAATTAACGATTTTAACGCCGGCAAGATTGGCACAATTCTCTCGACAAAGATAGATTACAGAATTCCCTTCAATCCTCGCTGGGTTTGGCCCTACTATTATTACTATCTGCTCCTGCTTTTCCCGATTTTCTTAATCAAGGACCGCCAAGAACTACGAAAGGGCATCCTTTGCTTTGCTATCACTGGCTTGATTACGTCCGTTTTTTTCTTGTTGTGGCCTACTCAGATGTTGAGACCGGTCGTTTATGGCGACTCACTTGCAATAAGACTCGTGCGGGGAATTTATCATAGGGATGAGCCTTTCAACTGCTTCCCAAGCCAGCATGTGGCATATAGCTTCACCGCGGCCTTTATAATTCTTAGGAATAATAGAACCCTCGGGGTTTTTGGCCTCGTTGCGGCTTTGACTGTTGCCGCATCGACTGTTCTAATAAAACAACATTGGCTCGTCGATATACCATCCGGAATAGCAGTCGCCGCTATATCGTATTTTCTTGTCTATGGATTCTCATTTAGGAAAATAAAGGGCAATCCGGCAGAACTCGTCTAAGCTACTCTTCCAGTCTCCCCAAAGCCTGCGCGATATTCAGCGAGGCGTCTCCGATATGCTCGAAATTCTTGAGAAGATCGAGGTAAAGAAGCTCGGCATGAGGATCAGAGCCGGCTTTCATGCGTTTCTCTGTCCTAATCCGAAGATCGTCGCGAGTGCTGTTGATTTTGCATTCGAGTTCGTAGGCGTATTCAAGCTCTGTCTGTTTGATACGGCCATCGAGATGTGTGCGGTAGAAATCGACATACTCCAAAATTAACTTTGAGTATTCCGCTATTTCTTTGTTTGCGAGACGGTGGAATTTGAGACGCTCGTCGTAGCGCCGCTCGAGAACGAGGATTAGTTTGAAGAAGCTGTCCGCGATGTTCTCCAGCTCGTTGACGATTCGAATCAGCGCGCTGACATTGCGCATATTCGCCTCGCTAAGCTCATCCTGCGAGCAGTCGATAAGGTATTTCGATATTTCGAACTGCATTTTGTCCGTCAACTGCTCCAATTTGCGAACCTGCAGAACTTCATCCCCCATTTTCGATGTCGGATGGCCGAATACATCCATAAAGATGTTGAACATATCCAGTGTTATCTGCGCCATCTTGTTGATTTCTCTTCGGGCTTCGAGAAGATTAAAATCTGCTGTGTCCTGAAGTCCTGTCGAGATGTATTGCAGAGAGTATTCAACCTCGATATCGCGCGGCTTTGGTTTCACAATATACTCAACAAGTTTCGCAAATTTTACTGTGAAAGGCAGGAATATCAATGTATTTGCAATATTGAACAATGTGTGAAATAGAGCTAAGTCGAGCGGATAATTCGATTTCACTGCGGAATCCCATGGTGCAATGATCAGAACGAAATCCGCAAAATACCTAAATATCAGGGAAATCCAAAAAACACCGAATAGATTGAAAAGAAAATGTGCCCGTGCCGCGCGTCTAGCGTTGACATTTGTGCCGAGGGAAGCGAGATAGGCCGTGATTGTAGTTCCGATATTCTCGCCGAGGACGATTGCCGCGGCAGTGTAATAGTCGATCCAGCCGAGATAGACCATCGTAACGGTAATCGCCATCGCCGCACTGGAAGACTGGACAACGATGGTTAAAATCGAGCCGACAAATACAAATATTAGGTAGGATAAGAACCCAAGACCGGTATATTTTCGCAGAAACTCCAATGTTTCGGGATGGTCTTTGATATCCGGCACGCAGTTTTTGAGGAACATTAGACCGATAAAGAGAAGGCCGAAGCCTATAAGTATTTCGCCGATGTCCCTTCTACGGCGACGCTTAGAGAAAATAAGAGGCAATCCGATGCCGATAACCGGCAAAGCTATGGATGCGATATCGAACTTGAACCCAACTAAGGAGACTATCCACGTAGTGATAGTCGTGCCTATATTCGCGCCCATCACAACGCTGATAGCCTGAATAAGCGTTAGAAGACCGGTATTGACGAAACTGACAACCATAACGGTCGTCGCGGAAGAGGACTGGATAAGCGAGGTGATCAAAAAACCGGTAAGGACACCGGTTACTGGATTGCGGGTCATGTAGTTAAGGATAGATTTAAGCCGTTTGCCGGCGACTTTTTGAATACCGTCGCTCATGACCCTCATACCATAGAGGAACACGCCCAGCGACCCCATTATCCTTAACAAACTAACAATCATCGTTAATATCGTTTTAATTTTTCCTTAACGAGCGATAAGAATAACACTTCTGAGCCAAAAAACAAGGCTTTTCTGAGAATTTCTGGGATTAGGCTTGTGTTTTTTATCTTCTTATAATTTTCTTGAAATCATCCCTCTGATGGGTTATCATAACTGCATCTAAAGTTTAGGAGCATTCATATGCGCAAAATAGCCTTCATCGCTTTTATCGTCCTAATCGCTCTTTCCGGTTGTGAAAGGCGGCCTTCGCCATCTGATTATATGGAGATGAAAAAGGCGCGAAAAGACTTCAAGAAACACCGCAAAGAGTGGATCGAGGAGATGCATCGGGTAGAGCAGGGAATCGACTGGCGAGTAATCGACCGCGAAACCCGTCGGGCCAAAACCGCTCTTCGCCTCGCGAAACCAGCACTTATCGCGGGCACTACCGAAACGCTCGCGGACGGACATCTTTACGGAAGGTGGATAGAGCGCGGAAGCGATAATCTTTCCGGAAGAATGCACACCGCCGATGTCGATTTTGACCGCGGATACATCTACAACGGCTCTTCCGGTGGAAATATCTGGCGCGCTAATCTCGATGGCGAGGGCTGGATTTCGCTGAACGATGAGATGCAAATCAACGACATCAACATGGTGCGCGTAATCGACCATGCTGGCGGAAAGAGGCTTATCGTCGCCGGAAGCTGGCCGGCATCGGTTTATTTTACAGACGACGAGGGCGTTAATTGGCATTCAGCAGACGGGCTCGACGCAATTCGAAGCTGGGGTTGGTTTAGGTCCTGCCAAATCGCTAACGACTCCACCCGCTCGATTTACCTTCTCGGCTCCGAATGGGACTATGATTTGTGGCGTCAGCGCACTGTCATATACAAATCTGTCGATCACGGCGAAAGCTTTTTTAAAATCTATGACCACGGCCTGTCGCCCAATCTTCACGATCTTTGGACATCGCGATTCGATACAACCGATGTATTCTTACTAATTCGCGAGACTCTCACTGTATTCGGCATCTGTGGCATAGACACTATCTCGACAATCCCTCTTTCCGGCGGAATCACAGAGGTTACTAATGTGAATCTAACGGGTTGTTACCGCGATGACGAGCATTATTTCTATACTGCATATGCCTATAATGCAGGCCATAGCGACATCTATGGCTCCTCGGCAGATGCTGAAAGTTGGTCATATCGCGGAAGAGTCGAAGAGCACCCATTTTTATTGAGCGGCAACAATTTCACATGTAGCAATATCAACCCGAACAATTTATTCTTTGGCGCGGTGCAGGCATATCGGAGTTTCGACGGCGGCGCGACATGGACGATGCACAACAACTGGTGGGACTACTACGGCAACGAGGCGACGATGCTTCACGCCGACATCCCCGGAATCGACGCGATACTTACCCCCTCCGGCGAGGAATTTTTGCTTATCTCCACAGATGGCGGGCTTTACATTTCCCGCGATTCGATGATGTCTGTGAACAATCTTTCGCTCTCCGGTCTCGCGGTGAGTCAGTATTATTCTACCTATACCTGCCGATTCGATCCGAACATAATTTACGCCGGAAGCCAAGACCAGGGATTCCAGCGATGCCAGAGCGATTCCGGAGGCATGCTCGATTTCGACCAGCTGATTAGCGGCGATTACGGACATATCGTCTCATGTGACGGCGGATATAGCATTTGGACAAACTACTGCGGTTTCACTATGTTCTACCCGAACGCGATTTCCAGCGATTGGAAGGTAACATGGGAATTCGAAGGCAGTAATTACCTATGGTTGCCACCGCTGATGGAGGATCCAACCGCGGCAGACAGGGTTTTCCTCGGCGGCGGAGGCACCGACGGCGGCGCTCATATTTGGCATCTTCGCGCACACGCTCTGTGGATAAGCGCCACCGAGTTATCCTTCGATTTCAGCCTTGGCGAGGAGAATATCAAGGTCGCGGCGATGGCATATTCGCCTATAGATCCTCATTTCCGCTATGTGCTGACCAATGTCGGTAATTTCTTCTACTCTACAGACGGCGGAACGGTTTGGGAGCGATCTCCGGCTTTCACCGGCCCGGAAAGCCACTATTTCTACGGCTCTTCGATAATCGCCTCGCCGGTTAACCTCGGCACGGTATTCATTGCCGGAAGCGGATATTCCAACCCCGCAGTTTACAGATCGATCGACCACGGCTTGTCTTTCACGCCCATGGATGACGGTTTGCCTAACACTCTCATCTATGAGATGGCAATTACGCCAGAATCGGAACTTCTTTTCGCGGCGACAGAGGTTGGTCCTTATGCATTCATCTTCGACGAAGACCGCTGGTTTGATATCGCCGGCCATTCCGCGCCGGATCAGGTTTATTGGACAGTCGATTATATTCCGGCAATCTCGACGGCGCGCTTCGGAACCTATGGCAGGGGCATTTGGGATTTCGTTCTCGATAGTGTAACAGCCATTTCAGAAACCGAAGAGCATCATTTACCCATCAAAGCGAGTTTGCGGGCGCATCCGAATCCATTTAATTCCGAAGTAACGATAAGTTTCGAGCTTCCGCGCGAGTCTCTCGGCGAACTGAACATCTACGATTCCGGTGGACGGCTTATTACCAGACTGCATTCGGGCATCTTCAAAGCCGGCGGGAACAGCTTCGTTTGGAACGCGAAAACTTTGTCCGGCGTCGATGTGCCCTCAGGGAATTATCTCGCCCTGCTCACAATTGACGATTTAACCTCGAACACAAAACTCGTCTTGGTGAAATAAAAAAGCCGCCCCATAAGGACGGCTTGCGAAACTCTATTCGATTGTGCTATTTAAGTTCACTTGTGCAGTTCGGGCAACGTGTTGCCTTGATCGAAATTTCGCTGAAGCAGAAGGGACATTCCTTTGTAGTTGGCTCTGCGGGCGGATCAACAGGCTTTTCCCTCTTTAACTTGTTGATAGATTTAACCATTCCGAATATCGCTAATGCGACGATAAGGAAATTGATAATTGTCATCCCGAAAGCGCCGTAGTTTATGGAAACAGCGCCGGCGGCCTGTGCATCGGCAAGGGTGGCGTATGGGCCTGTAATTTCCGCGCCTTCTTTCAACACAACGAAGAGATTCGTAAAATCGACATTCCCCAGAAGAAGCCCTATCGGAGGCATTATAACATCGGCGACTAATGATTTTACGATCACGCCGAATGCGCCGCCAATTACTACTGCCACTGCAAGATCGACGACATTCCCGCGCATCGCGAATTCTTTGAATTCCTTAAACACGGTATCTCCTTAGAAAAGATTGTAATTTAGCCCAAGTGACAAAGTCTCTTTGTGTCGGCCTTTCAGGTCGATTTCTTTGTCGTAGAGAAGTTGAATCTGAAGATTTACAGTCAGATGCTCGGTGATTTTCGCTGAGAATCTGTTCTCCCAGTTGACATCGGGGGCTTTCCAATAATCGGCTTCGGGAGTTCCCTCGCGTGCTTCCGCCTCGGAGCTGAAAAGGGCATTAAACACGACAAGCTTACTCGTGTAGTTTATACGATTGTCCGCCAAAGGCATTCTAAGCTCCGAAACCCATTCGAGACCGCCGTCGTTAGAGGTCTGCGTCTCGAAATCCTCCGGTGCAATCATAACATCGCGGTCGATATTTTGCCGAACACCGAAACCCAGTCTGCTCGTGAGCTCGCGGTGCTCATTTTTGAATATAACCCTCGCCACACCCGCGCTCTCGGTTAGCTTAATCGGGTTGAAAACCCTCTTGTTCGCGGTAACTCTGCCGTCTAAAAACTGGCTCTCGAGTCTTACTGCGGCATAGGGATCGACGAAAGCACCAAGCGTAAATCTGCTCATCGATTCAAACTCGATGAGGTCGTTGGATTTTTCGGGAACGCGCCACTTTTTTGACGCGACATCCTGCGAATGCGTTTGCCCGAAAGACAGTTTAAGCGTGTTTTTCCAATGGAACCATTCGTTAATCTGTTTCTGCGCGAGCATATCCGAGTTCGCGACCCAATTAAGCGCTCCGGCGTCTCCACCCGCCCAGTTGTCGCTAAAATTGCTCATGCTGAAGTTCATGTCGAGGTTCATGGATTTCTCCCATACTCCAATCTCGGCGGCAAAAACCGCAACCACAGCTAACACGATGGCAAAAATCACGTGATTTCTCATCACTCTCCTTGAGAATATTTTTTATGATATTGAAACATAACCCTTGAATAGCCCAACTGCAATGTTTTTCTGCTAAAGAGAATTTGAATTATTCTAACGAAATTACTTGCATTTCGACATCGTGTTGATTACATTAAGAATTGCTTTTTGGCCGAGACGATTTCGGCTATTGAAATCAGCGCCCGTAGCTCAGCTGGATAGAGCGCCGGACTACGAATCCGTAGGCCGCAGGTTCGAATCCTGCCGGGCGCGTTTTTTTAAAACGAATCTGTAAGCCAGCGCGCTTCCTTGAAACGAGTGCATAACTCGTGCGTTTTTTGAGGTTCTTTGAATGAATATCGATAGGGACAGTTTTTTTATGGCGGAAGCCCTGAAAGAAGCCCAGAAGGCTTTCAACAAAGGTGAAGTCCCGGTCGGCTGTGTAGCTGTCGAAAGCGACACCATTATTTCTCGCGCAGGAAATTTAAGAGAGAAAGACCCCACCGGCCACGCCGAGATGATTGTGCTTCGCGATACCGGCGCTGTGATTGGCAACCGTGTATTGGATGGAATCACGATTTATGTTACCTTGGAACCTTGCCCGATGTGCATGTCCGCCATTATGATAGCGCGAGTCGGCAGGCTCGTTTTCGGAGCTTCCGACCCGAAACTCGGAGCTGTCTATTCGAGATGGAATTTGCCGAACGACCCCTCTTTTGGGCATTCGATTCGTATCGCTTCCGGAATCCTCGAATCAGAGTGTATGGATATTTTAAATCGTTTTTTCGAGGTAGCGCGGAAACGATGATTTTTCTATTTTGTCGATAATTGCGAAATCAATCGAAGAAGTAGCTCTTACGGCAATGTCGTTTTCGTGTTCTTT
Source organism: uncultured bacterium (assembly GCA_964459995.1). Lineage (GTDB taxonomy): Bacteria > UBP14 > UBA6098 > UBA6098 > UBA6098 > CAZSHG01. The sequence continues at coordinate 48,515 of CAYWOR010000005.1, forward strand.
GATTCCCGGCCACAATGACCCAAAACGGAGAGGTGGCCGAATCATCGAATATGTGAAACATATTTAAAAAAGTTCTTTGATTCCCGGCCACAATGACCCAAAACGGAGAGGTGGCCGAATCATCGA
>CAYWOR010000005.1:48740-49053 GCA_964459995.1 uncultured bacterium
ATATGTGAAACATATTTAAAAAAGTTCTTTGATTCCCGGCCACAACGACCCAAAAACGGAGAGGTGGCCGAATCGTCGAATATGTGAAACATATTCAAAAAAGTTCTTTGATTCCCGGCCACAACGACCCAAAACGGAGAGGTGGCCGAGTCGTCGAATATGTGAAACATATTTAAAAAAGTTCTTTGATTCCCGGCCACAATTACCCAAAAACGGAGAGGTGGCCGAATCGTCGAATATGTGAAACATATTTAAAATAGTTCTTTGATTCCCGGCCACAACGACCCAAAACGGAGAGGTGGCCGAGTCGTCG
>CAYWOR010000005.1:49153-115205 GCA_964459995.1 uncultured bacterium
GTGAAACATATTCAAAAAAAGTTCTTTGATTGAAGGAAAAGGAGAGGTGGCCGAGTCGTCGAATATGTGAAACATATTCAAAAAAAGTTCTTTGATTGAAGGAAAAGGAGAGGTGGCCGAGCGGCTGAAGGCAGCTGCCTGCTAAGCAGTTGTACGAGCAATCGTACCCCGGGTTCGAATCCCGGCCTCTCCGTATTTCTTTGATAAATAAGATGTTAGGTTTGCGACGAATTTTTTTAAAGCCGAGTGCAATATGGATTCGAACCCATTATACCGCGCCAGTCGGCGCTTCGAATCCCGGCCTCTCCGAAAATATTGTAGTTATTCAGCCCCATTAGCTCAGTTGGTAGAGCAACTGACTCTTAATCAGTGGGTCGGAGGTTCGAGCCCTCCATGGGGTAAAATTAAACGCCGAACAGAAATGTCCGGCGTTTTTTTTTGTAAAACTCGCTTAACCTCAAAATCAGTTGACGAAATAAAACACGAAAAAAGCCGCTTTGTGCGGCTCTAAAGATGAATTTGGAGGCGGCATCCGGATTCGAACCGGAGAGTGGAGGTTTTGCAGACCTCTGCCTTACCACTTGGCTATGCCGCCCCGATTTCAAACAAAAGACCGACGCCCGGCCGGTCTAACGGGCAATTCCGCCCAAAATAAAAAAGCGGGAGACGGGATTTGAACCCGCGACAACGACCTTGGCAAGGTCGGGCTCTACCACTGAGCTACTCCCGCATTTTCAACTCACGAAATATATTTCTGCAAACCTTCGATGTCAATAGCTTTTTGAATTTTTTCGTGTAGAATGAATCTCGCGTAACAGTTTCTCTTCCACCGCGGCCATCTCCAAACCTTTTCGCGACATGACTGTCTTCGCGGTGGAAATAGCCTTTTCTACATCGTATTCGATGTAGCCTTCCGCGCCGCCCCATGAAAAGCTCGGGATGTATTTTGGCGGAAGTCCTGTGCCGTAATGGTTCACGCTTGCTCCGATACAGGTGCCGGAGTTCAGCAATGTTCCTATTCCTGTCTTGGAATGGTCGCCGATAAAGCTTCCAACCTTGATTCTCTTCGTATCGATTTCACCCTCGCCAAAATCGACACGAATTACGCCATAGTTATTCTTAAGGTCGCTTGTTGTAGTCAATGCGCCGAGATTAACCCATTCGCCGACATAAGAATGTCCAATGAATCCTTCGTGAATTTTGTTCGAATACCCTTGGAATATCGACGCTTCTATCTCGCCTCCAATACGGCAGTTCGGCCCGAAACTGCATCCCGGACGTATCCATCCGGAAACCACTGAGCAATCAGGGCCAATATAACACGGACCATCGATAACCGCGCCTGGCCTTATCACAGACCTCTGGCAGATAATCACAGGGCCGTTTCGCGCATCGACAACTGCACCCGCGCTAATCTCGGCTCCTTCGGCGATAAAAACAGAGCCGGGAGAATAGATCGTTGCCGCGCGGTGAACCTCGCCGACCATCGACGGCCCGAAAAAACGCCTAAAATCAAGCTGTATCAGCACATCGTTGATATTAACAACGTCCCAAATCGCAGGGATTTTCTCGACTGATAGCTCAATTTTTCGCATTCCCTTATCGCTAAGTCTATCGGGAGGGTTATCGAAATCCGCCAAAACTGCAAATACCTCGCCGTCGCAAAGGAAAGCTGTTCCAGATTCGGCAACTTCAACCTTATCACGAAAGAATTGGTCGAAAGCGTAATTCGGTTTTACCGCGAGAATAGGTCCTTCGCCATCGGGAAGTCTGTTTGCTGGAATTCCGGTTCGCGAAGTCCAAACCTCCGCAACAATCGAAGGAGCAGAGACGGCTATCTTTGCCGTCGGGAAAAGCTTTTGCAGGCGCTCACGGAAGGTAAAAGCCCCCGCGCGAATCTCCGCGAGGGGGCGTGTCAGCGTCAACGGAAGATACTTCTCCCGGTCATCGTCGAGTATATAGATTCGTCCAATCATGTGCGATCGATTTCGGTCTCGAACATCTCGACGCAGGTTGCCGCATTGCCCTCTTTCTGGACTTTTTTCGCAAGAGAATATCCGAGTTTCAGTGCGGCGAGATTGCTCTGGGCGAATTTCTCGGAAAATTTTTCCAGAACAGCCTCTTCGAGCGATTTTTTCGTGACGATACCGGCAAATTCCGAGATGAATCCAAGCGAAACAATGTTTGTGGCCACTGCAGAACCGAGAGTTTCTATAGCCGCCTGTGTAAAAGGTGCTTCTATATATTCGCGCTGAGGCTTGCGTCTTACCGCTCCCGAGTCGATTATCATCAAACCGCAATTGGGTTTAAGCTTTCCGACATAAACATCCGCGGCCTCCTGTGTCAAAGACAACAGAAGGTCGAGAGAAATTGCCTCAGGGAAGCTAATTTCACCGTTGGAGATGATGACATCGCATCGTGTATGTCCGCCACGAGCTTCCGGGCCGTAGGACTGTGTTTGCGCGGCGTTCCTTGCATCACCGACCGCGACCGCCTCGGCCAGAATGACGCCAGCGGTTATCAGCCCTTGTCCACCAGATCCGGAAAGCCTCACCTCATAGCGATCTTCTATGAAGCTGGGAGCTTTTTTCTGTTTCGGATCGGCTTTTTCTTTGATTTTTTTCGGCTCTTCGGCCTTCGGCTTACTTGCCATTATTACCCTCCTCGCGAATCTTCTGTTTGAGCTGTTCGTAAAGATCCGTGTATTCCGGTCGGCTCATATCCGTAACGAATTCTCCGATTGCAAAATGCCCTTCAATCTTGGCCTGCGACCGTTCTTCTCGGGTCATTTTCTCCCATTTCGCCATAGGAATCGCGAAATCCTTCTGCCATTTTAGTTGATCGACCGGGCTTTTCATCTTGTTCAACCTGCCGAAAAGAGTCGGGCAGTTGCTGACAACCTCGACCACCGACATGCCGCGATGATCCAAAGCCTTCGTGATGTATTTACTCGCTTGGACAATGTGGTAATTCGATGCCCTCGCGACATAGCTAGCGCCAGCCGCAGAGGCGATTTCCACAGCGTCGAAGGGGGGGTCGATGCTTCCATAGGGAGTCGTATGGGAAATCTTGCCTTGAGGAGTCGTCGGGGAAGCCTGTCCGCCGGTCATGCCGTAAATATGATTGTTAATTAGCACAAAGGTGATGTCGATATTTCTTCTACAGGCGTGAATAAAATGATTCCCGCCTATTGCCAAAGCGTCGCCGTCACCGGAAACTACTATGACTTTCATATCCGGACGAACCATCTTGATTCCCGTAGCAAAGGGAATTGCCCTGCCGTGTGTGGTGTGGAGTGTATTGAAATCCACATAAATAGGGATTCTCGAGCTGCATCCTATGCCGCTAACCAGAGCGACATTATTTTTGTTAATCTGAAGCTCGTCCACCGAGCGGATAATTGCCGCCATAACCGCGCCGATTCCGCAACCTGAGCACCACACCGTCGGGAACTTTTTCTTTATTCGAAGATAGCTGTGTTCCTTGCTCACGCTCTCGATATCCATCTTATTTCCCCCTAACTTTTGAACGGAGCTCCGTGATTTTTTCGTATATCTCCCAAGGTTCGAGAGCATCGCCGTCGTAACGGAGAACGCCTTCCACCTTGCATTTGCCCATAACATAGCGATCCACTTCGCGAATCATCTGCCCCATATTTAGTTCTGCGACTATCATGCCCTTAACACTCTCCGCAATCTGATTTATGCGGTATCCGGGGAAAGGCCACAATGTCTTGAGGTTCAGAAGCCCGACACGGATTCCCTCGCTTCTCGCTCTGCGAACAGCACTTGAAGCCGCTCTCGCGGCGGTGCCGTATGAAACAACAACATAACGTGCGTCTTCCATGAACTCTTCGTCCCATCTCATTATGTCTTTGCGATGAATATGTATCTTTTTGCGAAGCTTGCGAAGTTTGGCGGCAATCTCGTTGCTTTTGCCCGTAGGGAATCCCTCTTCGTCGTGGGTGAGACCGGTAACATTGTAGCGATAACCTTCGCCGAAGGGGACGAATTCGCTTATCATGTTCGGTGTAATCGCGAAGGGTTTAAAAAACTCCGGTGGGACTTCGGGATAATTCCTTCCCTTAATTACAATCTCCGATTCGTCGGAAATATATAGCTTTTCGCGCATATGTCCGAGCATCTCGTCGAGAAGAAGAACAACCGGCGTGTGGTAAGTTTCCGCGCAATTGAATGCGTGAATCGTTAGGTCGTAAATGTCCTGCACACTGCTCGGTGCAAAAGCGATCGCCGTATAATCGCCGTGGGTTCCGAATCTTGCCTGCATCACATCGGATTGCGAAAGACGAGTGGGCAACCCGGTGCTCGGACCGCCGCGCATCACATTGACGATAACAATTGGAACCTCGGTCATATAAGCGAATCCAAGATTCTCCTGCATCAGGCTGAATCCTGGCCCCGAAGTCGCGGTCATAGATTTCGCCCCTGCCAGCGAGCCTCCTATAATCGCGGCTATCGATGCAATTTCGTCCTCCATCTGAATGAAAGAACCGCCCACCAAGGGAAGTTTTTCGGCACAACCTTCGGCTACCTCTGTGGAGGGTGTAATTGGATAGCCGGCGAAAAACCTGCATCCGGCGGCGATTGCGGCATCGACACAGGCCTCGTTGCCCTGCATAAATGCAGGTGTGCCCTTAGGTTTTTCGTTTGGCATTAGGAATCCCCTTTATCTTTTAAATTTTCTTCTTTGGAATCTTCCTTTTTTTCTTCCAAACGGCAAGAAACATCATCCCCTGCTTCGCAAAGCATTGCCCTTGTCCGAAGAGCTTCTTCCTGCGTGGGCTTATTCGCGAGAATTTCAGGGCCACGGATAATCGTGATATCGGGACATCTCATCCAGCAAAGTCCGCAAAGAGTGCATTTATCTGGATTTGCGAGATAGGGATACCCGTATTCGTCAACATCGAGAGCCTTTGTGGGGCAGAATGCTGTGCAAATCCCGCATTTCTTGCACCATTGTTCGAAAATCACAACTTTTCCTTCAGGGTGAACGCTTTCACGCCATGTTGTCGGCGCGGCAGTTGTTACACCCGACATAATTCGCCCTTCTATAGGCATTATCCTCATTCGTTTTGCCATCGTTCCTCCAAACGATTTGACAACTATTTGCTAATAGAACATCATCCGGCAAAAAAGCTCTCGCCGGACAATATTATGTTGAGTTTAAGAATAAAAATCTGTCATGTCAACGCTTATTATAATGGATTTTCGTAATTCATCCCATTTCCCACAAATAGGTCGATAACAGATCAAAAAGTTTATCCCGCTCGTTAAGTTCCGGCTCGTCGATTACCATGTCCAGAAGATATTCAAGCGCTTTGCCGACATCCGGGCCTTCGCCGATGCCGAGATACTGCATCACATCTTCGCCGTTGATTGCGAGATCGGCGATATTGATAGCCGGTTTATCCGATAGAATCCTCTGAATGCAATCGAAATATTCTCTATCCATGTCATCGCAACGGCCGGTGCCCTGCGCTTCGATATCCGCGTAACGAAGCTCGAAAAGCGGTTCGATAAGGTCTTCGCCGACATTCCGAATGAATCTTCGAATGCCCTTGTCCGTCTCGCAATGTGTGAACATATGGAATCTCACCATCCGCGAAACCCTATCGATAGTATCTTTGGGGAATTTAAGGCGGTCGAGAATTGCACGGGACATTCTTTCGCCGATGTTCTGATGGCCGTAAAAAGTCGCTTTGTCTCGATCGAAATCGAATTTCTTACGACGCGGTTTGCCGATGTCGTGAAATAGCGCCGCAAGCCGAATTTCTAAATCCATCGGTGCGGAATCGACTGCATTAAGCGCGTGCTCGAAAACATCATGTGCATGCCAACCGCCTTCCTGAATAACGCCAACCCCCTCGGCAAGCTCCGGTAAAACAACATCGAGTATCCCCCATTTCTGCCAAAGCCTAAAAGCTCCGGAAGGTTTTGGAAGATGAAGCAGAGCTTTTTTCAGCTCTTCGCCGATTCGTTCAGGAGCAATATCTCTCAAAAGCGGTGCGGCGGACATAATTTTCGAGAGCGTTTTTTCGTCCGGTTCGAGATCGCACCTGATGCAAATGTATGCTCCGCGAATACATCTTACAGCATCTGCAACTATTGTATTCTCTTTGACTACTTTTAACACACGATTCTGAATATCGGTCTTTCCGTCGAAGGGGTCGATGAACTCGCCGGTGCGAAGATCGACTGCCATCGCGTCCACCGTGAAATCGCGCTGGGACAAATCCTCCTCGATCGGAAATTCGGGGTCGATTTGACATCCGTTATCGAGGGCGAGGTCGCGTATCGCAGGGATTGTAACATCGATACCTTCTAACCCTGTCGGATTCCATTTTATTACCGAGAAACTTTTGCCGACAAGTCGCGCTTTCCCAAATTTTGAGAGAATCTTTAGAAGTTCCCGCGGCGGGATATGTGAGATTAGAAGGTCAAGCTCGCGTGGTATGACATCGGGAACAAAAGCATCGCGCACAGAGCCGCCGACTGCGTATGCGCCGGCAGATTCGGGCAGGTTTCCCAAAAAACCGCAGGGAAGCTTATCGAGGAAATCTTCCGTGCGGACAGCTTTGATATTCCTGTTCATTAAGGCAAGATACAGGTTCCCGCGTCATATTCAAGTGCTTCTTTTACTCTGTCGATGCTTGTGATAATCACCTGTTTGCCGCCGTTTTCGATGAAATATATAGCGCTTTCGACCTTTGGCCCCATACTTCCGGCGGGGAATTGTCCGGCTCCGAGGAAATCTTTGGCGGCACCGACGCTCATAACATCCCAATCGCGCTGGTAAACGGTATTAAAATTCGTCGAAACCTTTTCGACACCGGTGAGTATCACAAGAATTTCCGCGCCGAGTTCGAGGGCGAGAAGCGCGCTGGCTCTGTCTTTGTCGATAACGGCATCGACACCGGTAAGTCGGCGTCTGCTGTCCATCGTAACAGGGATTCCGCCACCGCCGACTGCAACAACAAGAACTCCCGAATCGACCAGTTCCTTAATCGTGTCTTTCTCGACAATATCCGAAGGCCACGGCGATGGCACTACTCTGCGCCATCCCCTGCCCGAATCTTCCTTAACTGACCATCCGGCGGTCTTTTCGAGGCGTTTCGCTTCCTCTTCGGTGTAAAATCTGCCAATATATTTCGTGGGGTTTTTAAAGGCAGGATCGGATTTTTCGACTACAACCTGCGTAACTATCGCAGTAACCTTGCGATCTACCTTATGTTCTTTCAAAAGATTATCGAGCGAATTGACAACTATATAGCCGATTTCGCCCTGAGTCATCGCACCACAGAGAAAAAGCGGCATGGGAATCACCTTTTCCTGCGACAGTTCGACTCGAAGAAGCTGATTGCCAACCTGTGGGCCGTTGCCGTGGGTAATTGCGATTTTATAACCAGCCTCGGCAAGCTCGACGAGCGGCAAAAGGCTGGTTCTCGCGCATGCGAACTGCTCGGAAATCGTCTCGTTCGAGCCTTTTGATATCGCGTTTCCGCCCAAGGCGATTACGATAGGTTTGGAAATGTCTTTGTCCATTATTCTAAATTGTTAGGGTTTCAAAAAAACTCATGCCCCGCATTTATGCCATGCGGGGCGTGAATTGACGCTCTCTCGAAACTACAGGTCGAGAACTTTTCTGATTACATCCTCGAGATCGGGACGTCCGAGAACCTGAAGCTCATAGCCCACTCTTGTCGAGGGCTTGTTGATTTTCACGATTCTCCTAAGGTCGATCGGCGTGCCGATGACGACAGCTTCGGCCTCGGTAGCGTTGATCGTCTTTTCGAGGTCTTTAATCTGCTGGGGGCTATATCCCATCGCAGGGAGCAAAGTGCCTATTTCGGGGTATTTCTCGAAGGTCTCTGCGATAGTTCCCTCCGCCCAAGGTCTTGGATCGACGAGATCGGCCGCACCCTGAGCCAAAGCGCCCATGACGCCGGCGCCATATTGCATTCCGCCGTGAGTAAGTGTCGGGCCATCCTCGACAACAAGCACGCTCTTCCCGCGGATAAGATCGGGATCTTCCATCGTGATGGGACTTGCGGCCTCCATAACAATAGCACCCGGATTGACCGAACGTATATTGTCGCGGACCTCGAAAATCCCCTCCGGATTAGCCGAATCGACTTTATTTACGATAACTACATCGGCGATTCTCAGATTGATTTCGCCGGGGTAGTAATTCAGCTCGTCGCCGGGTCGATGGGGATCCGCAACAGTAATCATAAGATCGGGGCGGTAGAATGGCGTATCGTTGTTGCCGCCGTCCCAAAGAATCACATCGGCCTCTTTTTCGGCTTCTTCGAGGATTTTGCCGTAATCTACGCCAGCATAAAGTATGTTGCCGCGGTTGATGTGCGGTTCGTATTCCTCCATCTCTTCGATGGTGCATTTGTGCTTTTTGAGATCGTCGAGAGTCTCGAAGCGTTGCCATGTCTGCTTAACGAGGTCGCCGTAGGGCATCGGATGGCGGATGACAACAACTTTTTTGCCGACTGCCGTGAGGATTTCGGCCACCTTTCGAGTGGTCTGGGATTTTCCGCAACCGGTGCGGGTCGCGCAAATCGCGATAACAGGCACATTTGACTCGAGCATTGTTGTATCGGGACCGATGAGCACGAAATTCTTCGCCCCGGCGGCCAAAGCCCAGGAAGCTCTATTCATTAGATATTGGTATGAAACATCGGAATAGGAAAAAATAACCTCATCGATAGGTCCCTTTTCGACGATGTGTTCTTCGAGACTGTTTTCGTCCACGATGGGGATGCCATTGGGATACATATTCCCGGCTAATTCGGGAGGATACGCTCTGCCGTCGATATCTGGAATCTGAGTTGCAGTGAATGCTACAACCTCGTAATTCGGGTTATCGCGGTAAATGCAATTGAAATTGTGGAAATCTCGGCCGGCGGCCCCCATGATAATAACTCTACGTTTCGCCATTTCACACTCCTATTGGTTCGGCGGTAACGCCCGTCGGAACCTGCTTTCTCCACCGGAACGGGCCACGGTCGGAGAGCAAATCTACTTATAATAGGAATTTAAAAATTAGTGTCAAGCATTTATGCGATTTTTTCGCGCCTTCTTATCCAATAGACAAAGGCAATACGAAAAAAAACAGTCCATCCCCATCGCTGAGGATAGACTGCCCGGCATTCTTTTATGTCAATTGCTCGACTATTTGGGTTTTTTCGTTCCGTATTTGGAACGCCCTTTATGACGACCATCGACACCGGTGGAGTCTAACGCTCCGCGGACGATATGATAACGAACACCCGGAAGGTCTTTCACCCTGCCCCCGCGAACGAGGACAATACTGTGTTCCTGAAGCCTGTGCCCTTCGCCGGGGATATAGGCTGTAACTTCGATGCCATTCGTAAGGCGGACACGGGCGATTTTCCTAAGCGCTGAGTTCGGCTTTTTCGGGGTCATCGTATAGACCCTGATACAAACGCCGCGCCTCTGAGGGCAATTTTTCAGCGCCGGGGATTTCGTTTTGGTCGTTTTGAGCTGGCGTCCTTTGCGGACCAACTGGTTGATTGTAGGCATACTATCTACTCCTTAACATTGCCTTATTAGAAACCATAATATTCATCAGTCTGAGTCTCGATGAACAGTTCGTTCATTCTCTCGACCTCGTTCTCTTCATAATCATCTTGCACCGGACGGATTTTGCGATATTTATGGAATCCGGTTCCGGCGGGAATGAGCCTGCCGATAATGACATTTTCCTTAAGGCCGCGAAGTTCGTCCGATTTACCGCTGATTGCGGCCTCGGTGAGAACTCTCGTGGTCTGTTGGAAACTCGCCGCGGAAAGGAAGCTGTCCGGAGTAAGGCTCGCACGGGTTATCCCGAGAAGTAAGGGCTCGAAATTCGCTGGCGTTCCGCCCTGAGCGATAATGCGCCTGTTTTCCTCGAAGAATTCGCCGCGATCAACCTCTTCATCCTCAAGAAATTTAGTGTCGCCGGGGGATTCCACGCGAACCTTGCGTAACATCTGCCGAACAATAACCTCAATATGCTTATCGTCGAGAGACACGCCCTGCAGACGATATACTTCCTGAATCTCGTTGAGAAGATACTCCTGCACCGCGCGGTCTCCCAAAACCTTGAGGATGTTGTGCGGAATAATCGGGCCGTCGCAAAGTTTCTGTCCGGCCTCGACCTTGTCGTTCTCCTGAACAAGAATATGCCTTCCTCGAGGGACGATGTATTCGTAAACATCCCTTCCTACGTGAGCGGCGGCTTCGAGAAATGCAGTGCCATCGGGTAACTGGCGGACAAGCCTGCTGGAGGTAAGTTCGAAAAGAAGGCTTCCATCCGGCTCTACACGAGGATCGATAGCAACCTTCGCATAACGGCTACGCTTTTTGCGCTCGATCTTGATCTTGCCGTCTTTAATTGAGACACGGAACCTACGCCCGATTTTGACCGGCTCTTCGTCCTCGATAATCTCTTCCAGAATTTCACCGCGAAGGTCTTCCGGAGAATCGACCCCGATAATTTCTATCTTCGTCCCGGTCTTACGGGAATCTTCGATTGGGAATCTGACAACACCCTCGATTTCGGAGATAATCGCCGGATCTTTCGGTTTTCTCGCCTCGAAAAGTTCGGCGACGCGGGGCAAACCGCCTGTAATGTCGCGCGTTTTCGAGATAGAACGCATAAGTTTCGCGATAGGCTGTCCGGCTTTGATTTCGCCGCCGTCCTCGACAAGAAGATGTGCATCGGTAGGCATAGAATAGGAACCAAGAATCTTGCCCTTTTTGTTTTTAACGACGATTCGAGGATGATAGACCCTATCGCGGAAGTCCATAACCACCAACTGTTTGGTCATGGTGGCCTCATCGACTTCCATCTTGGCGGTTCTGTCCTCGATGATATCAACATATTCGACAATGCCGGATACATCGCTGAGAATCGGGTTAATATAGGGTTCCCACTCATAGAGCATTGTTCCCGGCTCGATTTTCGTGCGATGTTTTACATTGAGCTTAGCGCCGTATGGCACTTTATAATCGTGCTCGATACCGTAATCATCGGTGATAATAATCTCGCCGGTGCGATTAAGAACGATACCTTCGTTGCTCTTGTCGTCGCTTCCGATAATACGGATGTTTTTGAACTCGACTTTACCGCCATAACGGCTTCTGACCTGCGATTGTTCAGTAATACGGCTCGCGGTTCCGCCGATATGGAAGGTTCTTAACGTAAGCTGAGTTCCGGGTTCGCCGATAGACTCGCCGGCAATAATACCTACAGCCTCGCCGACCTGCACCGTTTTATTAATCGAAAGGTCTCGGCCATAGCATTTCGAGCAGACACCATAGCGCGATTCGCAGGTAAGCACCGATCTTATGCTTACAACCTCGATACCGCGGTCTTCGATTTCATGGGCGACCTCGTCGGAGATTTCCTCGCCAGCCTCGACAAGAACATCATCGGTAACCGGATCGAGAATATCCTCGGCGGCGACACGTCCCTGAATTCTCTCTCTGAGAGGAATAACTATATCCTCCCCCTCTTTGAGGGCGGTCCGTTCGACTCCGCGAATTGTCCCACAATCGAGTTCGGTAATAATAACATCCTGAGCGACATCGACGAGACGGCGTGTGAGATAACCCGCATCCGCTGTTTTGAGCGCTGTGTCCGCGAGACCTTTGCGCTGGCCGTGAGTCGAGATGAAGTATTCGAGAACGCTTAATCCCTCTTTGAAATTCGAGAGAATCGGCGTTTCGATAATTTCCTGTCCGGTAAGCCTCTTCTGAGGTTTGGACATAAGGCCTCTCATGCCGGCCAACTGCCTTATCTGGTCTTTGCTTCCCCTCGCGCCGGAGTCCACCATGAGCGCTAATGGGTTAAAACCGTAGTCGGTTCGAAGAAGAACGCGGAAAAGCGCGTCGGTAACCTCGTCCTGCATACGGTTCCATACGTCGATGACCTTATTGTATCTTTCGCCCTCCGTAACAAGACCCTTCTGACGGGCGTTGTTGACTTTATCGACTTCTTTGCGTGCGTTCGCTATAAGCGTCGGTTTCTCTTCGGGGACGATAAGGTCGTCAACACCGATAGAGATGGCCGCATAGGTGGCATACCCGAACCCGAAGGTTTTCAACTCGTCGAGGAAGATTGCTGTCGCTTTTAGGCCTTTGCGCTTATAACAGAGCGAGATAAGGTCGCTGAGCGATCTCTTTTTCATTACTTCGTTATAAAAAGGCATTCCATCGGGAATCGCCTCGTTGAAAATCACTCTGCCAACAGTCGTCCAAGTCATTACACCCGGAATTTCAAGATAAGCCAGCACAGTTTCGCCGGTGGAAGAGAGCAACTGAATGCTCAGCATGCCTCTTTCCTTATCGTAATCATCATAGTGCACCATTCCGGCTCTTCCGGCAGTAATTCGAAGCGGCTCTTTTTCCGAGAGATGATCCGGATCGGTGGAAAAATGAGGTATCTGCGCAATAACATCGCCGGCCTTAACCGATTCGCCCTCGCGGAACATAAGATGTTCCTCCTGTGGGGGTATTCTACATGCTATTTGCGCGTTCAAATCGATTTTCTTATGGTCGAAAGCGATAAGGACTTCGCGCGGATTCGAGAATATCATCCCCTCGCCCTTTGCGCCCGGTCGAAGTTTTGTGAGGTAGTTACATCCGAGAACCATGTCCTGCGATGGGCTTGTTACAGGCTCGCCGTTAGAGGGTTTTAGGATGTTGTTCGGCGCGAGCATGAGGTTATGCGCCTCCATCTGCGCCTCGAAAGAGAGCGGCACATGGACAGGCATCTGGTCGCCGTCGAAGTCGGCATTGAACGCGGAACATACGAGGGGGTGGATTTGAATCGCCTTACCCTCGACAAGCCGCGGATAGAAGGCTTGAATACCAAGCCTGTGAAGTGTCGGTGCACGGTTGAGCAAAACCGGATGGTCGCGGATGATTTCTTCGAGGAGGTCCCAGATTTCCGGTTTTTCCTTTTCGACGAACTTTTTCGCGCTCTTTACAGTTTGTGTAAATCCCTTCTCCTCAAGTTTTCGAAGGATAAAGGGTTTGAAAAGCTCTAATGCCATAGATTTCGGCAACCCGCATTCGTGAAGCTTCAGCTCGGGGCCTACAACGACGACACTTCTGCCGGAATAGTCCACACGTTTGCCCAAAAGGTTCTGGCGGAAACGCCCCTGTTTGCCTTTTAGCATATCGGAAAGGGATTTGAGCGGTCTGCGCGATTTCCCGCGAATTGCACTGCCCTGACGACCGTTGTCGATTAGCGCATCGACGGCTTCCTGAAGCATCCTTTTCTCGTTGCGAAGGATGACCTCGGGGGCTTGAATATCGATAAGCTTCCGGAGCCTGTTATTGCGGTTTATCAGCCTACGGTAGAGGTCGTTGAGGTCGCTTGTGGCGAATCTACCACCTTCGAGCGGAACCAAAGGACGCAAATCCGGCGGGATTATCGGGACTATTTTCAAAATCATCCACTCTGGGCGGTTTCCGGATTGACGGAAGCTCTCGGCAACATCGAGGCGTTTGAGCAATGTCTTGCGACGTTGCGCGCTATTTTCTATCTTGATTGCCGCGCGAAGTTCTTTCACTAACTCGTTGATATCGAGTCCGAGTAAAAGCTCTAAAATCGCGGGCGCGCCCATCTCTGCACGGAATTCGACCTTATTCGATTTAAGCTCGATATACTCTTCATCTGTGATAATCTGCCCTTTACGGAGGCCTGTTACCTCTTCTTTACCGGGGTCGAGCACGATGTAAGACTCGTAGTAGATGATCTCTTCGAGGTGAGTGATCGACAAATCGAGCAACCTTCCGATTCTCGATGGGTGCGACCGAACATACCAGACATGGGTAACCGGAACCGCAAGGTCGATATGCCCCATTCTGTCCCTTCGGACTCTTGAGCGGGTGATTTCGACGCCGCATCTATCGCAGACCACTCCCTTGAACCGGACACCTTTGTATTTTCCGCATGAGCATTCCCAATCCCGCACGGGGCCGAAAATTCTCTCGCAAAAAAGGCCGCCCTTTTCGGGCTTAAATGTCCGGTAATTGATGGTTTCCGGTTTTGTAACTTCTCCGAAACTCCAGGAACGGATCATATCGGGGCTGGCAAGCATAATCTTGACACCCAGAAAATCCATCCCGCTTTTTTCGCGTATATCGCTACTCTTGGGCACTTTTCTCTCCCTTTTTTACCGCGATATTAAAATCGAGCCGAAAGGCTCTACTCTTCTTCTTCTTCTTCCAACAACTGAACATCCAAACAGAGTCCTTGCATTTCTTTCATCAAGACATTGAAGGACTCGGGAATCCCCGGCTCGGGCGGGTTTTCGCCCTTGACGATGGACTCATACATCTTAGCCCTGCCATACACATCGTCGGATTTGTAGGTCAGGATTTCCTGAAGTGTATGAGCGGCACCATAGGCCTCCAAAGCCCAAACTTCCATTTCTCCGAACCTTTGGCCGCCGAACTGTGCTTTTCCACCGAGCGGCTGTTGTGTAACAAGCGAATAGGGGCCGATGGAACGTGCGTGAATCTTGTCATCCGCGAGGTGAGCGAGCTTCATCATATAAATTTCGCCAACCGTAACGGGGTTAACAAAGGCTTCTCCCGACCGTCCGTCATAAAGGGTAACCTTTCCACTATCCGGAATTCCCGCCTGCGCCATGTATTCCTTGATTTCCGAGATTCTCGCGCCGTTAAAAACGGGTGTATAAGCCTGTTCGTATCCGAGTATCCTTAGCGCCCATCCGAGATGGGTTTCGAGAATCTGACCGATATTCATACGCGAAGGCACACCGAGCGGGTTGAGAATGATATCAACCGGTGTTCCATTGGCGAGATAAGGCATATCCTCGACAGGGACTATTTTTGAGATAACGCCCTTATTTCCGTGACGCCCGGCCATTTTGTCGCCGACCGTAACCTTGCGTTTCATCGCGACATGAACTTTGACCATCTTTAGAACGCCCGGATCAAGCTCGTCGCCGCGGATAATTTTATCTTTGCGGATATTCAGTTCCAGTAGCTTATCTTCGATGATTTCTTCAGAGCTTCTGAGGATTTCCTGAATAAGCGCGTTGGTTTCTTTTTCGTCAGTCCAATCGTAACGCCTGGAAACCTCGTCGATGGCGAGTCTGGCCACCGCCGCTTTAGTAATCTTCTTTCCCGCACCGATTAATAGCTCACCGGAAGTATCAGAAACTATCTTGTTTGCGCGTTTGCCGGTGATCGTTTCGCGTATTGAGGCATCTCTTCTTTTACGGACTTCGGCGATAATCGCGTCGTAGCTGTCAATAAGATCGGTGATTTCTTCCTTTTCCTTCTTGCGAGCGGCTTTGGAATATTTTTTGCGTTCGAGAAGTTCAGTATAAATAACAACGCCTTTCATTCCGGGGGGAGCTTTCAGCGAGGCGTCTTTGACATCGCCGGCCTTGTCGCCGAAAATCGCGCGAAGAAGCCTTTCCTCCGGGGAAGCTTCCGTTTCGCCCTTCGGAGTAACGCGCCCGACAAGAATATCGCCGCTTTCGACCTCCGCACCAATGCGGACAATGCCTCTTTCGTCGAGGTCCTTTACAGCCTCTTCGGAGACATTTGGAAGTTCACGGGTAAGCTCTTCGGCTCCTCGTTTGGTATCCCGCACCTGAAGCTCGAATTCCTCGACATGAATGCTCGTAAACTCGTCATCCTTAACGAGTCTTTCCGAAATAATTATAGCGTCCTCGAAATTGTAACCATGCCATGGCATGAAGGCGCAGAGAATGTTCTTTCCGAGAGCAAGCTTGCCCTCGCCGGTGCCTGCGCCGTCGGCGATAATCTGGCCGGCGGTAATATTATCTCCCTCACAAACCAAAGGCCTTTGGTTGATGCACATATCCTGATTCGAGCGTTGAAATTTCATCAGCTCATACACATCGGTTTGAGAATATTCGAGTGCTCCGACCTCTGTTTCGTGTGGTTTGATGACAATTTTGTTTGCATCTACACCGACAACAACACCAGCTCTGTCCGCAACAATGACCGAACCGGAATCTCTCGCGGCTCTCTCTTCGAGGCCTGTGGCAACTCGTGGTTTTTCGGTTACCATCAGCGGAACGGCCTGACGTTGCATGTTCGAGCCCATCAGCGCGCGGTTGGCATCGTCGTGTTCGAGGAAGGGAATAAGCGCGGCGGCAACGCTGACAAGCTGTGTCGGCGAAACATCCATGTAGTCGATGCTGTTTTTATCGGCCATAAGGATTTCGGCGCGGAAACGCGCTAGCACTTTATCGTTCTTGATCTTGCCATCCGGCGTAAGCTCTGTGTTTGCCTGTGCGATTGTGTATCGGTCTTCCTCGTCGGCGGTAAGATAAACAGCCTCGTCGGTAACCTTTGTTTTAACCACTTTGCGGTATGGAGTTTCGATGAAACCATAATCATTGATCCTCGCAAAAACCGACAGACTTGTGATAAGCCCGATGTTTTGGCCTTCAGGAGTCTCTATCGGGCACATACGGCCATAATGGGTGTAATGGACGTCTCTAACCTCGAAACCCGCTCTTTCTCTCGAAAGACCGCCGGGACCGAGAGCCGAAAGCCTGCGCTTATGTGTAAGCTCCGAAAGCGGATTATGCTGATCCATAAACTGCGAAAGCTGGCTCGAACCGAAGAAACTATTTATAACAGCGCTAACCGTGCGCGCATTTATCAAATCCGAAGGGGTAAGGGTCTCGACATCGCGAAGACGCATACGCTCGCGAACCGTGCGGGACATTCTTGCAAGCCCGACGCGAATCTGGTTTTCGACCAATTCGCCCACACTGCGGCTTCTTCTGACACCAAGGTGGTCGATATCGTCGAGCTGGCCCTTTGCGTGACGTAATTTTATGAGATACTTAGCGATCTCGAGGAAATCGTCGCGTGTGAGGGCGTGATCCTCGATGGGAATATTTAAATTAAGGCGTTGATTAATCTTATATCTGCCGACTTCGCCAAGGTCGTAGCGTTTTTCGTTGAGAAGGAACTGCTCGAGCATTGTCGAGATGCCTTCCTCTTCGAGAACCTCGCCGGGGCGAAGAACACCGAAAACCTCGCGCACGGCCTCTTCATAATTCATTGTCGGGTCGGCCTTTAGCGAGGCGATGATAACTGGAACCTCTTTCTGCTCGAGCTCGAAAAAGGCAACTTCTTCGATTCCGGCTTCGAGAAGGGCGGTGTATTTTTCGTCCGTAATTTCTTCGCCGGCTTCGAGATAGACTACTCCGGTGTCGAACTCCGCGATTGTATTTGCGGCAAATTTGCCGACAACCGATTTGCGGTTCTGACTGCGAACTTTGTAGGTTTTAATCTCGTGGAAAAGCTCGATAATCGAAGCGTCTGTATCGTAGCCGAAAGTGCGAAGGAGGGTTGCAATGGAGACCTTCCTGCGGGCATCGAAATAGACCCAAATAGCTTCTCTGATGTCGAATTTAAGCTCGATCCAGCTTCCGCGGTATGGGATAATCCTCGCGGAGAAAAGCCTTTTGCCATTCGGGTGGACACTTTCGTCGAAGAAAACGCCGGGGCTTCTGTGAAGCTGGCTTACGACTACCCTTTCAGCGCCGTTGATCAAGAATGTCCCGTATCTTGTAACCAAGGGGATTTCGCCGAGGTAAACGTCGCTTTCACGCGCTTCTTTGAGTGTGCGAGCTTCGCCTTCGCCCTCCCACTCGATAAGTTTAAGCTTAACTTTAAGACTTCCCGAGTAGGTCATATTCCTGACCCTGCATTCCTGAATGCTGAATCTCGGTTTGCCGACGCTATAGCTTATGTATTCGAGAGTAAATTTGCCGTATAAGTCTTCGATAGGGAAAACACTGCGGAAAACCTCTTGGAGGCCGCGATTCCTTCTTTCGGATTGCGGGATGTCTTTTTGAAGAAAGTTTTCGTAGGATCTCACCTGAACATCGAGCATGTATGGGATTTCCGCAACAGCCTTATTCTTTGTGAAATCTAAGATACGGTTATTCTGGGCCACGGTCACCTCGCCCTTTTTTTAGTTAACGGGTTTTTCGGACCAAAATCGCAACTCGCATGCTCGCGTAAGTCTTTGATACTCATTGAATTGCAAGTTCGCAAAGTTGCATCAATCAAAAAAATCGAATTCTGCCGCGATTATTCCTTATTATAAAGATCGGGCAGAAGGTTCCGAACAGGAACGCCCCACGCATATGGTGGGGCGTTCCTATGTTCGACAATGCTATTTGATCTCGATTTTCGCGCCGACAGCTTCAAGCTTCTCTTTGATAGCTTTGGCTTCGTCCTCAGGGATATTCTCCTTGATAGCCGCAGGAAGAGCGCCCTCGACGAAATCTTTGGCCTCTTTGAGTCCGAGGTCGGTAACACCGCGAACCTCTTTGATGACCTTGATCTTCTCGGGGCCGACATCCACGAGCATCGGAGTGAAGGAGGTTTTCTCCTCGACTTCCTCAGCGGCGGCCGGGCCGGCGGCGGGACCTGCGGCAACTGCCATGGGCATAGCCGCGGAAACGCCGAACTTCTTCTCGAGAGCCTTAACTAAATCAGCAAGCTCCATAACGGTAAGCTTCTCGATACCGTCGATTATCGACTGAGCATTAGCACTCAGAGTGACATCGGGGGTTACGTCTTCAGGACACATATTGTTCTCCTTTATTATTTGTTTTACTTTTACAAAATTAAGCCGCTTGCTGTTTTTTATCGCCGATTGCATTGAGCGCGACGACAAAACCACGAAGCAAGCCGGACAAAGTGAACACCAAACCGGTTAACGGAGCGGCGATTCCACCGACCATCTTAGCCCGAAGTTCATCGATACTGGGCAACGAGGCAAGCTCGTCGAATTTGGAAACTTTCCAAACAATATTATCGACAACGAGGCCTTTGATTGCCGGCTTTTCGAACTCCTTGATAAAATCCCGAAGGATTTTTGCCGGAGTTACAGGATCTTCAGAGGCATAAATCACGCTGGTTGGCCCTTCGAGAATATTCTCGATAGAAACCATGCCTGCCTGATCCCTTGCAATATTGATAAGGCGGTTTTTCGAGATTTTCATCGAAGCGCCGCATTCTCTCAATCTTCCCCGAAGATTGCTTATCTGCTTAACACTCAAACCGGAATGGTCCGTAATGAATTGGATGTTATTGGAGGTGAGAAGCTCTCTTAGGGCCTCGACCTCACGTTCTTTCTGCGGATTTGGCACCATTCCTCCTATTTATTAAGTTGGGTTAGCAAACCGGCCAGATCGATTTTCACACCGGGACCCATTGTCGATGAGACCACGCACGAACGGAAATAATTGCCCTTGACCGAAGCCGGGCGTGCTCTATTCAACGCTGAGAGTAGTGCGCGACAATTCTCGTCGAGAGCATCCGCGTCGAAGGAAATTTTTCCAACCATAGCGTGGATGACTCCGCCCTTATCGACACGATATTCGATCTTACCAGCCTTCGCTTCGCTTACAGCCTGTGCGACATTTGGAGTAACCGTTCCGGCTTTCGGGTTCGGCATAAGCCCTCTCGGGCCGAGAGTTTTACCGAGCCGCCCTACTTTGCTCATCATTTGCGGATGCGCAATAGCTACATCGAAATTCATCTCGCCGGCCAGAATTTTTTCAACAAGATCGTCACTTCCAACAATCTCGGCACCGGCCTTTTTTGCGGCCTCGGCATCTTCACCCTCGGCGAAGACTGCGACACGGACGCTTTTACCTGTGCCTGCCGGAAGAACGACAGTGCCTCTGACCATTTGGTCGGCGTGACGAGGATCTACTCCGAGCTTAACCGCGATATCCAAAGATTCGTCGAATTTCGCATATGTAGCTTCTTTGACCAGCTCGATGGCTTCTTTGAGGGAATATTCCCTTTTCCGGTCGATTTTCTCTCTTGCAGATCTATAATTTTTTCCATTTTTCGGCATAATCGACCCCCTTTAGTCCGTAACCTCGATGCCCATACTTCTCGCGGTTCCCTCGACGATGTTCATCGCACCCTCGAGATCGATTGCGTTGATATCAGGCATCTTTGTTTCGGCGATTTCCTTGATCTGCTTACGAGTAACCTTGCCAACCTTTGTTTTGTTCGGGACACCGGAGCCTTTCGGGATACCGGCGGCCTTGCGAAGCAAATCGCTTGTCGGCGGGGTTTTCATTATGAAGGTGAACTTATTGTCCATATAAACGGTTACAACAACCGGGACAATAGTATCGCCCATCTGCTGGGTCTGAGCGTTGAAAGCCTTGCAGAAATCCATGATATTGATTCCGGCTTGGCCCAACGCCGGCCCGACAGGAGGCGCGGGGGTCGCTTTGCCCGCATTAAGCTGAAGCTTCACGACAGTTTTAATTTCTTTTGCCATATTTTTCCTTTCATCCTCCCACGGTTAAGGCATTCCGTGGTAAATGGACTCCCAAAGCGGGATGAACTACATATGATTCGAAAGAGTGCGTCAAAAACTAATCGGTATCCTCTTTAACCTGCAAGAAATCGACCTCGACAGGCGTCAATCTTCCGAAAATACTGACCATCACTTTTATCTTGCCCCTCTCGGGGTTGATCTCGGAGACAGTTCCGGTGAAATCGCGGAAAGGCCCATCGACGACCTTTACCGTATCGCCGATAAAAAATGGAATCTCTATTTTGTGGTCTGCGGCCTCGATACCTCCGGCGCGCGCTTTAATGCGATCGATTTCCTCGTCGGCCATAGGCATGGGACTTCCGCTTCTCGTCGTAAGAAAACCTGTAACGCTCGGTGTTCCGTTGACCAAAGCGATTGTCTCTTTAGATATCTCCATATTGACGAGGATATAGCTCGGGAAAAACTTACGCTGAACCGTTTTGCGCTTTCCTTGGCGCATTTCGATGATGTCCTCGGTTGGAACGAGCACCTCGAAAATACGGTCTTCGTAACCTTTTTCGCGAATAGCGGCATCGAGATAACGTTTGGCCTTCTGTTCGTGTCCCGATAGCGTATGAACTACATACCAATTTGACATAGATCGATTATCCTAACACAAGCCGAACGAGTTTGAGAAAAAGGTTATCGATACCGCCGACAAAAACCAGCAAAAGGACACTGCTGATAACGACAGCTATAGTAAGGCCGGTAAGCTCGTCCCGGGTCGGCCATCTAACCTTCTTCGCTTCCTGAAAGGCTTCTTTACTAAACGTTTTAATCTTCTCGAACATATCGCCAGCCTATATTATAGTTTATCGGATGGCGGAGCATAGTAATCTCCGCCATCCAAATTTCAGGCCCGGAGGGAATCGAACCCCCAACCCCCGGTTTTGGAGACCGGTGCTCTACCAATTGAGCTACAGGCCTATACCGATGGCAAGCGGTGTCCGCTTACCGCGATTCTTTGTGCATCGTGTGTTTGCCACACTTCGCACAGAATTTCTTATACTCGACACGCTCCGGATGTTTCCGTTTGTTCTTCGTGTTAGTATAATTTCTGGCCTTACAGACGGTGCAAGCTAATATGATGACGTCTCTTGGCATTTTTTACTCGATAATCGTGTGAACGACACCGGCTCCGATAGTCTTGCCGCCCTCACGGATAGCGAAACGAAGCCCCTCTTCCATAGCGATAGGGGAGATAAGTTCGCATTCCATTGTTACATTGTCGCCCGGCATAACCATCTCGGTTCCCTCTGGAAGCTTGATAGCGCCGGTTACGTCGGTGGTTCTGAAATAGAACTGGGGTCTGTAACCGGTAAAGAACGCCTTGTGACGGCCGCCCTCGTCCCTGCTGAGCACGTAAACCTGAGCCTTGAACTTCGTATGCGGGGTGATAGAACCGGGTTTCGCCAGAACCATACCGCGCTCAACCTCGTCCTTGCCGATACCGCGCATCAGCACACCGACATTGTCTCCAGCTTCCGCGAAATCGAGAAGCTTACGGAACATTTCGAGGTCGGTTGCGACTGTCTCGCGGGTCGGTTTGATTCCGACGAGCTGGATTTTGTCGTTCTTGTTAATCCTGCCGCGTTCGACACGGCCGGTGGCAACTGTTCCGCGGCCGGTAATCGAGAAAACGTCTTCGACCGGCATAAGGAAAGGCTTGTTGATATCTCTTTCCGGAGTCGGAATGTAGTTATCGACCGCTTCCATAAGATCGAGAATCGGCTTGAATTCCGGGGTTTCGACACCCTTAGTGGTATCCAATCCGGCGTTCATAGCGTTAAGGGCGCTTCCGCGGATGATGGGAATATCGTCGCCGGGGAATTCGTGCTTGGAAAGAAGTTCCCTGACTTCGAGTTCCACCAAATCGAGGAGTTCCTCGTCGTCAACCTGGTCGGTTTTGTTCATAAAGACGACCATGGCGGGCACGTTCACCTGCTTGGCAAGAAGGACGTGTTCCGCTGTCTGCGGCATCGGACCGTCGGCGGCACTGACTACAAGAATAGCGCCGTCCATCTGAGCCGCGCCGGTAATCATGTTCTTGATGTAGTCGGCGTGACCCGGACAGTCGATGTGAGCATAGTGACGACTTTTCGTCTGATACTCGACATGCGCGGTGTTGATAGTAATACCGCGTTCCTTTTCTTCAGGAGCGTTGTCGATGTCGTCGAATTTCTCGACCTTCGACAATCCCAAATGGCTAAGCACCATAGTGATAGCCGCGGTGAGGGTCGTTTTGCCGTGGTCGATGTGACCAATTGTTCCCACATTAACGTGGGGCTTGGTGCGCTGGAATTGTTCTTTGGCCATTTGTTCCTCCTTATTAGCCTATTAGCGCAAGCTACTCATTATTCTCAAATGTTATCGAGGAAGTCGAGAAGAATGTCGCTCAGTCTGCCGAGAATACCGGCACGAGCTTGTTTCAGCTCTTCCTCGTTTTTATTTGTCTTTTCAAAAAGCTTATGAAGGCCCTTTTCGCGAAATATTCTTTGGGCTTCGAGATCCCATACTTCGTCAAAGGCCTGTAGAGCGATGAGTTCGCCCTTATCGAGCCAAACTCCGCAACCGTCGGGGCATCTATCGACTACCACGCCGGTGTCATACCCATAAACAGCACGACTAAGCGTCGAACTACAAGACGGACACGGATATTCGTCGTTGAGTTCGCGCTTCGGTATCGCATTGGAACGCCACCTTTTTGCTTCTTCGAGAGCTTCTTTGGGCATTATCTCTTTTCGGGTCTCGATTATCTTCCGAAGTTCCGAGCCACCCACCCAATAACCGCCGCAATCGTTGCACCGATAGATAGGATAGCCCTCGTATTCGGATTTAGTAAGTTCCCGGAAGCATCGGGGGCATTTCATTATCAAACTCCGTCCAAAAAGCCCACGACCGGATTTGAACCGGTGACCTCATCCTTACCAAGGATGTGCTCTACCGACTGAGCTACATGGGCGCACTAAATAATCTCAAACAGCTCAAAAGCGGGAAACGGGATTCGAACCCGCGACATTCAGCTTGGAAGGCTGACGCTCTAGCCAGCTGAGCTATTCCCGCGATTCAAAATGGTGGTGGGGGGAGGATTCGAACCTCCGAAGGCGTTGCCGACAGATTTACAGTCTGTTCCCTTTGGCCACTCGGGAACCCCACCAAACCTTGTCAAATAGCCGACGGAGGGAATCGAACCCTCAACCTGCGGTTTACAAGACCGCTGCTCTACCCTTGAGCTACATCGGCGGGTATCATACCTCTCGCCGGTATAGATTTGCCAAATAAATGTATCGACACGCCCAATGTCAAGTATTTTTTCAAAGATTTTTCATTTTTTTTCGAAAAAGGGGATAAAGTTATTGACAAGGCCATGGGTAAAATGTATTTTTATCGGACTTGTTAAGTGAAAACCCCTTTTTGGGAAATTATCAGGAGGTTTTAGATATGGGAAAAAAGAAGAGGTCATTTGCAGATAAAGTGTCGAAAGGCACCGGACCGCGCGGCGAAGTTTGCCCCAAATGCGAAACAATTAAAAGGGTCATTAAGATCGTCCGCGCAGAGAAAGTGGACGAAAAAGGCTCTTGGCGTTTCGTAGAGAATGTCGAGAAGGTCTGCAAGTGCAACGAGGAAGAATTGCTCGCTTCCTAAGGGAGGCGCGCAAAGGCTCACTATTGAGAACCGCCGGCTATGTTCGGCGGTTTCTTTTTTGTAATTTCGCACAATCCGGAAAATAAATTGACAATTTTTAATTTTTTACTTGCGCAGAACACTCTAAAGCACTATTATGTATTAAAATAATACCGGTCATTTCGAGTATTTCGTCAAGGAGGATAAATGAACTTGGAGCATTTTCAAGCTCTTGAGGAGAAGATAAACCAGCTTCTTAACCATATTATCAAACTCAAGGAAGAAAAACGCGAACTCATCGAGAACAATCAGCGGCTTGAATCAAGATTGCGTGAAATGCGCGAGGAGAAGGAAGCAATGCTGATGGAGAAGGAAAATCTTCAGAAACAAGCTCAGGCCGCCGCTTCGGCGTCAGAGCACGAAACTGAAATCAAAAGCCGTGTCGAGGCTCTTCTCAGTAAAGTTGACGAGGTCGTCGGATCCTAACCTTGTAAACGCGGATAGCGGATGATAGACGAACCGAAGAACAAAACTACGATAAAGGTGCGTATCTACGGCAAAGAATACTCCATACGCAGTTCAAGAAGCACGGAGTATGTCGAAGAGGTAGCGCGTTATGTCGATAATAAGATGACAGAGGTCGATAAAAGCGGTGTGTCGTCCAGCCCCGTCCAGGTGGCTGTGCTTGCCGCGATGAATATCACCGACGAACTTTTAAGCATCAAAATGGATGGCTCATCCGAAACTAAAGAGGTCGAAGACAGGGCAAAAAACCTCATCGACAGAATCTCTTCTGTTTTGGAAGAATAACCGACAATCGTTCATCCGTCTATCCGCCCACCGATCCTTGCTGTAAGGTCGTCGGTGGGTTTGCTATTTCTATTTTTTTTGAATGCCACGCTCCGTTAGCGCAAAAGCCGTAACGGGGGGGTTTAAACATAAATTGAAAAGGAGTTATTATGCACTGGCTCATTGGAATAATTGCGGGGCTTGTGATAGGAATAGCCGGCGGCTATTTCATCGGATTGTCCCTCGTCCGTAGAACCGGACGGAATAGAATACAAGACGCCGAAGCAAAAGCGAAAAAAATTATCGAGGAAACGGAGCATAAGTCGTCGATTAAACTCAAGGAGGCGGAACTCGCGGCGAAAGACAAGCTGATTCAAATGAAACAGGAATTCGAGCGCGAGACACAAACCAAATACAATGAAATACGCCGCGAAGAGAGGAAACTTGCCGAAAAACAATCCTCGATAGAAAGGAAAATGGACCTTCTACGCAAAAAAGACCGCGACGCACAGGCGCGCGAACGGCTTCAAGCGCAGGAAGAAAAGCAAATCCGCCAAAAACAGAACGAACTCGACGAACTTTTCGAACGGCAGAACCGCCAGCTCGAACGCATCGCCGGCATGAGTGCCGAAGAGGCCAAACAGCTTCTGATACAAAATCTCGAACAGGAAGCACGCGCCGAGGCTGTGAAAATTATCCGCAATATCCGCGAAAAAGCCGAGGCAAACGCCGAACGAGAGGCTCGTCAGATTATTATCGATTCTATACAACGTTGCGCCGCCGATACGACAGTAGAATCTACGGTCAGCGTCGTAAATCTACCCTCCGACGAGCTTAAAGGCAGAATTATCGGACGCGAGGGAAGAAATATCCGCGCTTTCGAAATTGCAACCGGTGTCGATGTCATCGTCGATGACACCCCCGAAGCAGTGATTTTATCGGGATTCGACCCGATACGCAGAGAGATCGCACGCATCGCCCTCGAAAAGCTTATTCTCGACGGCAGAATTCATCCGGCACGTATCGAGGAGAGCGTCCAAAAAGCCGAAAAGGAGATGGAAGTCATCATCCGCGAGGCGGGAGATCAAGCCTGTTTCGAGGTCGGTGTTCATGATCTCGATCCGGAACTGATCAAGCTCATGGGAAGACTGAAATACAGAACATCCTATGGCCAAAACGTGCTTCAGCATTCCATCGAAGTCGCACATCTTTCCGCGCATATCGCCGATCTGCTTGAGCTCGACCCCCAAACTGCCCGTCGTTGCGGACTTCTCCACGACATCGGCAAGGCTGTTGACCGCGGACAAGAAGGGACGCACACGGAACTCGGCCACGAAATCGCCCGACGTCACGGCGAGGGGCCGATCGTCCTTAATGCGATTCTCGCGCATCACGCCGATGTCGAGGCAGAAACGCCATATACCATTATAACGATGGCCTCCGACGCTATTTCCGGGGCGAGACCCGGCGCGAGACGTGAGACCCTTGAAAACTATGTCAAGAGACTCGAAAGGCTCGAAAAGGTCGCCGACGGTTTCGCCGGTGTCGAAAAATCATACGCGATTCAAGCTGGAAGAGAAATCCGCGTAATGGTTGTTCCCGACGAGGTTTCGGATCAGGATTCGTCCTTTATGGCTTCTGAAATCGCTCAGAAAGTTCAGGATGAGTTGGAATATCCCGGACAGATAAAAATTACGGTAATTCGCGAAACTCGAGCGGTAGATTACGCTAAATAGAAAATTCCGGTTTCACTAACAGGCGGTGCCGACAAAGCGCCGCCTTTTTTTGTCCAATAAAAGGGTTGCGGAAACTCTCGACGCTGTTTATTTTCAAGAACCGCGAGAAGGCGCGGCAATTATGCGAATTTTATTCATAGGTGACATTTTTGGACAACCCGGCAAAACCGCTGTTCACGAGCTTTTACCGAGCATCGTCGAGCAATACGCTCCCGATGTAGTCATCGCGAACGGCGAGAACATCGCCGGTGGTTTCGGAATAACCGTTAATCTGGCACAAAAGCTTTTCAGATATGGCATCGACGTGATTACCACCGGTAATCATATCTGGGATCGACCCGAAGCGGACGAGCTTGTTGACGGCAAGTTGAACGTCCTTCGCCCGATAAATTTCCCTCGCGGTGTTTCGGGTCGTGGAAGCCTTGTTTTCGATACGCGCGAGGCCGGCAAAATAGCGGTTCTGAACGCACAAGGACGTGTGTTTATGCGATGTATCGACGACCCATTTCGCGTTTCGGAAAAAGAGGTTGCCAAACTTCGTGAAATCACACCGAATATCCTCGTGGATTTCCATGCCGAGGCGACTTCTGAGAAAAAGGCATTCGGGTTTTTCCTCGACGGCAAGGTGAGCGCGGTCGTCGGAACGCACACCCATGTGCAAACCTCGGACAACCAAATCCTCCCGAAGGGCACAGCGTTTATCACCGATGTCGGTATGACCGGCGCGCACGAGTCGGTTATCGGCGTCAAACCGGAACTTGGAATGGAGTTTTTGCTTTCGGGACGAAATGTCCGTTTTACGCCCGCCGAACGAGACATAAGATTACAAGGCGCAATAATCGATATTGACAAATATGGCGCGGCTGAGTCAATAAAAAGGCTCGATGTTCCGCTGAAGGAGGAATAAATGGGATACCGTGAAGTTCTCAGAACAAATATTGGCAGAATGCCGGATTTTAGCGGTAAAGTCCGCGATTTGTATGACCTCGGTGATAAACTTTTACTTGTTGCGACCGACAGATTAAGCGCTTACGATGTCATTATGCCGAACGGAATCCCCGGTCGTGGAGTCGTTTTGACCGAGATGTCCGATTTTTGGTTCAGAAAAACCTCCGATATCGTGCCGAACCATCTTATCACCACCAATTTCGAGGACTTTCCATCGGAACTTCGCCCCTATCGCGACCAGTTGGAAGGCCGAACGATGCTCTGCAAAAAGGCCGACCGAGTGGATATCGAGTGCGTCGCGCGCGGATATCTTGCGGGAAGCGGATGGCGCGAGTATCAGAAGTCCGGGACAGTTTGCAATATCCCCCTTCCGAAGGGGCTTATCGAGTCTGACAGGCTTCCGGAGCCTATCTTCACGCCTGCTACTAAAGCCGAGCAGGGCGCTCATGACGAGAATATCTCCTTCGAGCGTATGGTTGAAATTGTGGGGATCGAGCTTGCGGAGCGCCTTCGCAAACTTACGCTTCGGCTTTATGATGAAGCCGCCACCTACGCTCTTTCACGCGGGATTATCATCGCCGATACGAAGTTCGAATTTGGGTTTATCGACGGCGAACTTTGCGTTATCGACGAGATGCTATCGCCGGATTCGAGCCGTTTCTGGGATGCCCTCGAATGGAACCCCGGCTCGCCTCAGGAGAGCTTCGACAAACAGTTCGTCCGCGATTGGCTTGCGCATAGCGGTTTTACGGGCGACGGTGAACCTCCGCGTCTTCCGGAGGAGGTTGTCGCGGGCACTCTTCACCGTTACGAGGAAGTCCGCGATAGGCTCTTGAAATAGCCCCTCCTAAATTTCTATCAAACCCTCTTAATTCATGTCTTTGCGCTTGCAAAGGCCAATGTCTTATTCCGCAATAAAAAACTTGCTTTTTATCCAATTTCTATTTTATTAGTAATAGGACTCTTTTTAAATTTAAGGGGGAATGATGAAAAAGGGTAACATGTTGTCTATCATCATGCTTTTGAGCGTAACGCTCATCTACGGCATCGAAGTAGAGATATACCGAGTCAGCGACATGCCATTGGTTATCCAAATCGATGTTTTCAACGATGGCGAACCGCCAGTAGAGATAACGGATTTTCATTTCAGTGTCTCCCCGCCATGTATGATAGTCGGTGCATCCGGTCCTCCCGGATGGACTCTCAGATATGGGCTTCCAAATACTTTTGTGGAAATGGATGCACCTGCCGGCGGCGGAATTATGCCGGGCGGAAGCGGCGGGTTCACGGTAGTTTTGGAAGGCCCCTGCGAAGGTGCAACATATTCGTTCTGGCTTACAAGCCACGGCGTTGTGATTCCCGGGACAGAGCGGGAAGGCACGATTCCCATTCCTGTGAATGTCTATGAGGGCGGAACTCCGGAAAAGCTTGAAATAACGCTTTCCCCGAATCCATTCAATTCAGCGTGCGCGATAAATGTGCCTGCACGGGCAAAGATTTCTGTGTTCGATATACGCGGAAATCTTGTCGAGGAGTTCTCCTGTGGATGTTCACGGACAATATGGGTTTGGCAACCGTCGAAAGGGACGGAATCAGGCATTTATTTTATCCGGGCGGATTTGCCTGACGACACGCGGATATCGCGCCGAGCGGTGTATATGAAATAATCCGTAACGAAAATATAAGAACGAACCTTTTCAAATGAACATTTATGTATCGAAAAAATGCATTGAAATAGACTGGCTTCGCATCAAAGGAAATCCCAAAAATAAATTTTCCTTGCCCATCAGTTTATTATCTCATAAATTCTCAATGGATATGCAACTGAATAGCTCAAAAAAGAGCTAAGACCCAAAAAAAAGGCAAATAATGAGAATCATTACTACCGCACTTTTATTGCTCGCTTTTTTCTTGACCGCGCAGGAAAAGGTTTTCGTCGTAGTCGAAACGGGCGAAAGTGAGTCAGTTATTTACAAAATGAACCCCAACGGCTCATCGCCGACACAATTCTTTTCTTGGGACGGCAAACCTGCCCGCGGCACACGCGATCATATTATCCAAATCGACATCTCGCCATCGGGAAGATATATCGCGATGGACTCGAATCACGACCGTTGGCATAATTACAGCAAATACAACATCTTCATTGTGAACTCCGAAGGAACGAGCTGGCGTCAGATAACGCCATATCCGGCCGCAGACGGCTTTTGGTATTCCGGAGCAACCGGAACTATCACCGGGCAGGTTACAGATGGCGGTTATTATGTCGCCTTTCCCGAGGTAACCTGCGAGGGCGTAGTCGGCACGGTTACCGGCGATGCTTTCGGCAACTACACTATGACCGGCGTGCCTCCGGGCGAGCACAAAGTCTATGCTTGGACAATGTTCATGGGCGAAATCGTGTGGGGATGGAATCTTGTCGATGTTTCCGCGGGCTATACTCAAACCTGCAACATCTCAAACACGGGATACAGCGATCTTTCCAGAGAGCACTACACCTATCCGGCATGGGGATCAAATGACAATACCTTATATTATTATTCGAGATTTATAACCGGTATTTATAAAACCGTCTATCCATGGGAATGGGATTTCGACACGGTTCTGACCGGATCATGGACAAGCTCCGAATTCTACGGTTACGATGTCCGCAGATCGGACGGCAAGCTCGTTTATATTATCGAAGAGCAAGGCATTTACACGGCTAACGCGAACGGCACCGGCAGAACCCTCGCATATGCAGACGGAAGCATGGGAATCACTGTTCAGGGCTATCATTCCAACCCGAAATGGTCACCCGACGGCACGCAAGTCCTCTTCGCGGGCTATCTTTACGCGCCTCCGGACTATGTCGGGAATGTTGTGGCTATCTACGATTTCACTACTAGCAGTATAGAGTATTGGTTTGGTTGGGGAGAGGGAAATTTCCCGAAACCTCTGGCATGGTCCCCCGATGGCAACTATGTCCTCGTTCGATACCACGAGGGCGATGCCTCGGAAGCTGTGCTTTACAAAATCAATCCATCCGACCTTTCCGATTACGCAATTATCTATGGCCCCGCAAAAATTTCCGATGCCGATTGGGGAATAATGGTTCCCAGCGGGATAGGCGAAACACCCGATTTGCCAGAAAGATCAACTATTACAGCTTATCCGAATCCATTCAACTCCTCCGTGCGGTTCGCTTTTGAGGGCGAAGGTGCTGGTTTTGCTCCCGCGACCATCGAGATTTACGATATTTCGGGACGGAAAATAGCCGAATCGGCCACTTTCGATACTAAAAGCTACAGGGCGATTGGCCGCGATGAACATGAATTTCTCTGGACGCCTGATGTCGGAACTCCCTCCGGTGTGTATTTCGCTCGCGTAATAGCGGATAATGGTGAATCGCAAACCGCGAGGGTGGTTTATTTGAAGTAAGCTTCGACAACGGAATGCTTCAAAAGTAGCATAAATTCTGAGTTAAAATATCTCGATGAGCAGATTTCCACCGAGATATTCGCCGTCGAGATCGAAAAAGCAGGCACGAATTTCCGGATTATCAGATAGAAATTCCATTCCGGCATCAAATCCCATAACAAACAGCGCTGTCGATAGGATGTCCGCGGTTACGGCATCCGGTGCAATGACCGTTACGGCGCTGACATGTCTTGCAGGGATGCCCTTTTGCGGGTCGATAATGTGATGATACCGAACGCCGTCGCGCTCGAAAAAACGCTGGTAATCCCCTGCAGTGGCGCAGGCTTTGCCAGATTCAAGTTTGAATTTGGCGATAACTTCCTCCGGTGCGCGTGGGTGGCGAATGCCTATAACAAAGGGCTTGCCGGCTTTATCCCCCGAAGCTATATTTCCGCCGAGGTCGATAATATAGCGGTTAATGAATGGAATGGTGTCCAACATCTCCGCGACTGCCCCTGCGGCGATGCCTTTGCCGAGACCACCCAAATCGAGTTTTGTCCCGAGGGACTTGCATATTCTGCCATCGTTGATTTCGACAGGATTGCCCGCAAATCTCATCGCCTCAGAAAGCGCGCTATCCGATGGAATATCCCCCTCGCCCGTGAAATCCCACAACCGTATAATTCCACCCACACGGATATCGAAAGCGCCAGAGGTTTTCACAAGATAATCCAGCCCGATTTCAAGCGCGGACTCGAGTTTCGGGGATGTTAACTCGAATTCTTCGAACATATTAACTCGGTAAATGCCGCCGGAGCTGTCATAAGCGCTAAGCGATTTCTCCCAATCGCCAAGTTCACGCCATATCTCCGCGAAAATCGGCTCCAAATCGCGCCCCTTCTCGGTCTCGATAGAAATTGAAACAACGGTGTCGAACATTAGACGTGTTCGGCGCACAGGCTCGCGCTTTGTTCCGCAATTCGAAATTAGAATTGCAATAACAGCGAAAAATAGAGGTAAATATTTCTTCGAGTTTATCATAACCGTTTATCATAAATCTACCACGTAGATTTTTCAAGCGGAATCGCGAAAAAGCGTAAGCTTTGCCCTTGACCAAAGCGCGGTTTTCAACTATTTTGTAATACCATGGATATCGACAAACAGTTGATTGCAGAGGAAATCGAGCGGCTTCGCGAGGAGATTCGGCGGCATAATTATCTTTATTATGTCGTGGATTTGCCGGAAATCTCGGATTCCGAATACGACGCGCTTTTCGACCGGCTTTCCGCGCTCGAAGAGGCGAATCCCGAGTCGATTTCTCCGGATTCGCCTACTCAAAGGGTCGGCGCGGAACCGGTGACGGCTTTCAAATCGGTCGCGCATTCGATTCCCATGCTAAGTTTGGGAAAAGTTACATCGCAAGGCGAGTTTCTCGCTTTTCACAAACGAGTTCGAGATGGCCTTCGCCAAGACAATGCCGTCGAAAGGTCTAATTCTATCGAACTTCCCTCAGTTTTCGATTCCGACTCAGAATCGGATGGCTCGGAGGCGCAAATCATTTATTCTTGCGAACCTAAGCTCGACGGCCTCGCGGTCAGCGTCCGCTACGAAGACGGCGTCCTTGTTCTCAGTGCCACACGTGGCGATGGCAACCTCGGCGAGGATGTAACCCAAAACATCCGCACAATAAAATCGATCCCGCTGAAGCTTCGTCAAAAATTCCCTGTTTTAGAGGCTCGCGGTGAAGTAGTATTCCCGAAGAGCAAATTCGCGACCATGAACGAGATGCGTATAGAACGCGGCGAAGAGCCATTCGCGAATCCACGGAACGCCGCCGCTGGAAGCCTTCGCCAGCTCGACCCGAAAATCACGGCGGAAAGGCCGTTAGAGGCTTTTTTCTATGCCGTCGGAGCGATAGATTTGGGCGCGGAGGAGCCGCCAAAAAGCCATAGAGAGGAGCTGGAACTCCTTCGCAAAGCCGGACTTCGAGTCGTGCCCCTTGCAGAACCCCTGAATGGCCCACTCGAAGTCGCGGAATATTTCAAACGTATAGCCGAAATTCGTGAGAGCTTGGATTTTGAAATAGACGGCGTGGTTGTGAAGGTTGACGATATCGAAACACAGCGAAGGCTCGGCGAGATTTCTCGAAGCCCGCGATGGGCGGTGGCGTGGAAATTCCCCGCGCAGGAGAAGGTAACAACCCTCGAAGGTGTTCTTTGGAATGTCGGAAGAACCGCGGCTGTCACGCCGGTTGCACTTCTCACGCCGGTCGAGATTGCGGGGGTAACTGTTCAGCGCGCGAGTTTACACAACGAAGACCAAATTGAAAAACTTGGGCTGAAAATAGGCGATAAAGTTCTTGTTCGGCGCGCGGGCGATGTTATTCCATATATTGTGCGCGCGATGGAGGAACTCCGCACCGGTGGAGAACGCGAGATAATCCCCCCTGAAAAATGCCCCGACTGCGGATCCGAACTTGTCAAAGAAATGGGCGATGTTTACCGCAGATGCCCGAATATCAGCTGTCCCTCGGTCGTCGCGGAATCGCTTACTCATTGGGCTTCACGCAGTGCGATGGATATCGACGGCCTCGGACCGAAACAAATTGCCCAGCTACTTCGCGAAAATCTTATAGCTGATGTCGGCGATTTATATCGGCTTCGAAAAGAAGATGTCGCCAATCTCGAAAGATTCGCCGAAAAAAGCGCGGAAAACTTGATAGAGGCTATTCGCGCGAGCAAAAATCGACCGTTGGCGAGGTTCATTAATGCGCTGGGGATTAGGCATGTCGGCGAAACGGTCGCAAAAATGCTTTCCGCCGAATATGGGTCTCTCGACAAGCTCGCGCAGGCCTCTGTCGAAGATCTGACGCTAATAGAAGGTGTCGGACCGGAA
Organism: uncultured bacterium; assembly: GCA_964459995.1. Taxonomy (GTDB): domain Bacteria; phylum UBP14; class UBA6098; order UBA6098; family UBA6098; genus CAZSHG01. Next base: position 82,969 of record CAYWOR010000005.1, read on the forward strand.
ATAGCCAAAGCCATTGTCGATTTCTTCGGAAACGAGAATAACCGTAAACTTATCGAAAAATTACGCAATCTGGGAGTCGAACCTATTCTTCCTGAAAAAGAATCCAAGACCGAAGCGATTTTAGAAGGATTGACCTTCGTTTTGACCGGCACACTTTCAAGACCGAGAGATGAGATTAAGGCCATTCTCGAATCTTACGGAGCGAAGGTCTCCGGTTCTGTCTCAAAAGCGACCGATTATGTCATTCACGGTGATTCGCCCGGAAGCAAACTCGACAAGGCAAATCAGTTGAATGTAAAAACCCTCGACGAAGAAGCGCTCAGAGAATTTTTCCGCGATAGAGGAATCGCTTTTTAGAATCAGCGGGTAATTCTTGCATAATTCACCGAAATTGCTTATTATTATAGATTGCTAAATGTAGCGAAGGGACAAATATGAAGAATTTTGCCGTTATATTGGCCGGCGGCAAGGGCGAAAGGTTCTGGCCGGCGAGCAGATCGGACAGACCCAAACAGCTTTTGCGGCTATTATCCGAAAAAACCATGCTCGAAGAGACAATCGACAGGGTTGAAACTCTCGTTGAACCCGAAGATGTCCTTATTGTAACCAGCGACGACCTTAGAACCCTCATCGAGAAGGAACTTCCGCAATTGAACGGCGGGAATTTTCTTATCGAGCCGGTGGGACGGAACACCGCACCCGCGATAGGCCTCGCGGCGGCGAATATTGTCGCGAAACACGGCGACGGCGTGATGATTGTCCTGTCCTCCGATCACCGAATCAAGCCGGTGGAATCGTTCCAGAACGCGATTAGCGCCGCCGCACAGATTGCCGCCGAAAACGACCGTCTGATTCTTATCGGAATAGAGACATCGCGGCCAGAAACAGGTTATGGCTACATCCAAACCGGAATCGAAATGATGGAGGTTGACGGCCTCACAATCTACGATGTCGCGAGTTTTCGCGAAAAGCCCAACCGCCTTCTCGCGCAAGAATATTATCTCGACAGCAAGCATCTCTGGAATTCCGGCATCTTCGTATGGCGCGCGAGCGTGATTCTCGAAGAGATGAAAACCGCCCTTCCGGAACACTACGAACTTCTAATGCGCTACAAAGACGCGGTCGGGACCCCAGAAAAGCGCAAAGTGCTCGACGAAATTTTCGATAAGATGCAATCGATAAGCATCGATTACGGCGTTTTGGAAAAATCGAAATCGGTCGCGGTGCTAAGGGCCAAATTTACATGGGACGATGTCGGAAGCTTCTCGGCGCTCGAAAGGATTATGCGTAAAGATTTCGACGGCAATGTCGTGGCGGGAGAAAACATCGTTCTTCACGAGACATATGAAACCACCGTTATGAACGAGGCTCCCGGTCCGGTTGTTACCTTTGGAATCAGCGATATAACGATAATCCGCACCGAAGACGCTCTGTTGGTAATTCATAAGACAAAAATCCCACATATGCGAGAACTTCTGGACACGATGAAAGAGATGCCGGACATGGAGGGTTACCTATGACGCGCGCTATTATTACAGTCATCGTGATTGGTCTTTTTGTCTCCGGATGCACTTTTCTTCCCCCCGCGAGAAGTTCCGGACAGCAGGACGCGGCAGAAACAGCGATTGTCCTTCCCGAGGCCGAGCAGACGCCGCCGATGGTCGTCGCAGAGCGAAAAGACCCCCCACAGGAAATCGATTATCACAGTTTCGATGATGATTTTTCTCCCGAGGTTACCGCCAAACCGCAGGGTCTTCAACGCGGTTTCCGTGTTCAGGTAATCACAACCGAGAATTCGACCTTGGCCGATGAGATTATCGAGAAGATTCAGAACAAGCTCGAACTGCCTGTTTATAAGATTTTCGAGCCGCCCTATTATAAAGTTCGCGTCGGAAATTGCGTTACACAGACCGAAGCCGACGAACTTATGGGCCAGCTTCGCAGAGCCGGCTACGAGACTTTCATCGTCCGCGATATGGTAAATCCGGACGACAATCCTCGATGAAGTTGTTCGAAATTAACCCGCACGCGCCCTCTGATGAGGCTTTGACTGCCGCGGTAGAAGCGCTTCGGGAGGATAAAATCATCTGCTATCCCACCGAAACTCTTTACGGTTTCGGCACAAATGCCCTTTCGGAGCGCGCTTGCGATCGTTTGAATCAAATCAAAGAACGAAAACCCGGCCAACCTTTTCTGATGCTCATTTTACGCAATTGGGCAGAGGACTGGATTATGGAAGCGATGTCGGCAAAGCCTCTTTTGGAGCGATTTTGGGAGGGGGGACTCACTGTCGTTGCCACACCGCCAAGCCGTAGTCATATTCCGAAATGGCTTCTCGCTTCTGACGGCGGAATAGCAATTCGTTCAGCTTCAATGGAGCTAAATATTCGAATGCTCGAAATGTGCGGCTTTCCGATTACCTCGACCAGCGTGAATCAAAAGGACTCCCCACCCTTGAAAAAGCTCGATTCAGCCGACTCATGGCTCGCGGAAGTCTGTGATGTCGCCCTGGACGCCGGCATAATCGATTGTGGACTTCCATCTACGATTGTGGATATTCGCAAATTTCCCTCGGAGCTTCGCATTCTGAGGCGTGGAGTGATTTCAATCGAGGAAATTACCACAGAATTCCCGAAAACGAGGATAGTAACAATATGAAAATTCTCTTTATCTGCACCGGCAATACCTGCCGTTCCGCGATGGCGGAGGGAATCGCACGGGAAATTGCCTCGAAGCGAGCGCTCGATTTGGAAATCGCCTCCGCTGGAACTTTGGGATTTATTGGCGAACCGGCCTCTATTAACGCCACAGAGGCGTGCGCGGAAATCGGTGTGGATCTAACAAATCATCGTAGCATAGCCTTAACCGCTAAACTACTCGAGGAATCCGACCTCGTGTTTGGCATGGAATATGCGCATTTAGAGTTTGCGAAGAGGCTCGTTCCAGCCCTCGAAGGAAGTATCCATCTGCTCGGCGAATCCTTCGGCGGCACAAATGGCGGCGAGATTCCAGACCCCATTGGAAGGGATATGGAATTCTTCCGCGAGACAAGGAACAGAATCGAGGGTGAAATTGAAAAGCTATTCGAAAATCTCGAACATCGCGACTAAAGCGACGGTTTTCGTCCTGCTGATATTAGCCGCGGCCATCGTCGCAAAGGTCGAAACCGATCCTGCAAAAGCCGAACTCGCTCTTCGCGCTTTAGATTCGGTCAAAATTCCCACTCCCGACAACCCGGATGCTTTCAAACCCGGCGAACTTCTCAAATTCAGCATCGACTACGGTTTCGTAAACGCCGGCTGGGCGGAGATGGAAATTGCCTCAATTGTCGAGTATAAAGGCCGCCTCGCATACAATATACAAACCCGTGCGGGCACGAATAAAACCTTCTCGGTAATCTTTCCGGTTGACGACAGGGTCGTTTCGCTTCTTGATAAAAAGGAATTTTATTCGCTTCGTCACGAAAAACATCTCAGCGAGGGGAATTACCGCGCCAACAGATGGTTCACCTTCGATCAGGACAACAACCGCGCAATTTCAAAAGATTACGACATCGAAACCTACCCGCGCGTGCTCGATGTGCTCGGTGCATTCTATTTCGCACGCACACTCGAAATGGAACCGGGTGACACATTCTATCTCCCCAACCACACCGACGGCAAAAACTACCCGCTAACTGTCGCAGTCCATCGGAGAGAAGTCGTAACTGTGCCTGCCGGCACTTTCAAAACCATCGTCGTAGAACCGATTCTCAGAGCGCCGGGGATTTTCGAGCACAAGGGCAATGTCTTCATCTGGCTAACCGACGATAAAATAAAAATGCCGGTGCTTATGAAAACAAAAATCATCATCGGCTCAATCGACGCCTCATTGGTCGAATACCGCCTCGAATAACCGGTCAAAACTTCTGAAAGGTTTTCTCCGAGGAAAATCCAATTCGGCCTTGATTTAGTTTACCGAATGGCCTATTATTTTATAGTAATAGTCAAAGGAGGATTATGCGTTACTCATTGTTATTATTTCTGATTGCATTTTCGGTAATTTTCGCAACGGAAATCGCCATAAGCGTCGCTTCGGGAGGACAACTTACACCCTCGGTGGCAAGCGACGGCAATAAATATCTTGTGATTTGGGAGGATACCCGCGCCGGAACCGGCAATCCCAATATTTTCGGTCGATTTGTCGCGGGCGATGGCTCGCTTCCAGGATTTGAAACCCCTATTCAGAGCATTGCCGGATACCAGCGCATACCGGCGGTCAGCTTCGCGGAAAATCTCTTTATAGGCACATGGATGGATCAAGTCTCCGGATATGCTGTGCACGGCAAGACTATCGATACGACCGGAGTTCCATCGATTATGGCTTTCAATATCGCCGCCGCCGGAGGGCTGATTCAGAATATCAGCATGACCCGCAATGGCGGCGCTGTCCTTACCGCATGGGAGGAGCGCGTTTCGGGACTCAGCAGAACTCGAGCCTCCGTGGTTCGGGAGGCGGAAACCTCGACGACGCCAATAGATATCTCAACTTCGATAGCACACCAGAAAACTCCTAATTCCGCGCCCTATTCAGGGGGATGGGTGGTTGTCTTCGAAGACTCCACAGCTTCCGGCAAGGGGATTTATGGCGTAAAGGTTACAACTGCTGGCGCATTAGACGGCTCGCCATTTCTTATCGCCGTAGGAAATAATGCGTCAAATCCTGCGATAGCCTCTCGCGGCGACGGTTTCCTCGTCGTTTACGGACGCGACAACGGCGCTTTCGGACGCGATATTTTCGGAATCCTACTTAGCTCGACCGGCTCGCCATCAGGCGGTCATTTCCCAATTTGCACCCAAATGGGCGATCAAACACGACCCGATATAGCTTTCGACGGCGTGGGCTATCTTGTTGTGTGGCAGGATACACGCGATGTTTACGGCGATATTTTCGGCCAAAGAGTTACAATAACAGGAACTCTCGCCGGCGACGAATTCGCAATCTGCGATTCCGCCGGAACACAGCAGAAACCAAAGGTCGCATCGAACGGCACGAATCTTCTGGTCGTTTGGGAAGACAACCGTTCAGCCACCACCGATGTCTATGGCGCAATCGTCCCGCAAATGCCCGCATCGAACTGGCCGGAGGTTACAATCATCGAGCCGTTGCCACTGAGAATAACCGCGTGTAGCCGCAATCCCATCAAACTTTTAGTAACCGACGCCGACGGCATCGACCCCTACACGGCGCTTGTAACCCTTCGCGCGGACACTTTCAACTATTATTCTCCAGCTCTCATGATGGTCGGAGATACGCTACGCCTTGTCCCGCCAACCGATTTTCCCAACGGCGATTCAATCCGCGTATGCCTTCGCGACATCGCCGACAGCCTCGGCAACCATATTCCTGATCCTGTTTGCTGGGTCTTTTTTGCCGATCTCGATCCGCCGGTGCCAAGCAACGAACGCCCAAGAAGCGGTCAAATTATTGATTCCTTCCCAGAATACATTTCAATTAATCTCGTCGATTCGATGAGCGGAGTGTGCGCGGGGCTAATCAGCTTTGTCCTCGATGCCGACACCTTCGTGGCCGGTTCCGATGAAATTACCTTCGACGGAAGCACCGCGCGGCTATATCCACCAGCGCCTGCGGATCCTCTTGGAACTCATACGGTTAAAATTTTCGTGGGTGATCTTCCGGATTATTGCGAACCGAATATGCTCGAATATTCATGGGATTTCTTTGTTAATACGGGAAGTGGCCCGAACGTATCGGCAATCCAGCCGAAAAACGGCGATGTTACCTCGAACCCTCTTCAGCAAGTGAAAATCAAGATAAAAGACTCCGACGGGGTCGATCACACCTCGATACAGCTTTCGCACGCCGGAACGGTTTATAATTGGTCGGATGGCGTTATGAGTTTCACCGACACAATTCTAACCTTCACCCCGCCGTCCCCCTCTGCCCACGCCGCAAATGTCAATATTGTGCTCATCCGCGCGCTCGACATGATTGGAAACAACATAGAAAGCCCATTAAGCTATTCTTTCTCGGTAGATACACAACCCCCTATCTTTCTCGGCACATGGCCGGGGAATATGGACACTCTTCGACTCGGCACCGACGACATCAAGGTGCACGCCCAGGATTCACCAGCCGGAATTATCGGAAACAGCGACCACGCGAGATTTTTCTTCTACAACCTTTCGGATATCCTGCTCGAAACTTCGTCCGCGGGTGTAACTCAGCGTGGCGATACGATTGTCCTTCAAAGCGGCGCTTTCGGCGGCTCTCTCGCGGACAATAGCCCTGTTGTGATATGCGCGAGACTTTATGACAACGTCGATATCGGCACAGCAAACAGCGATTCGACTTGCTGGCGCGTTCAGATTCTGCATGTCGGAATCGATGAAGTTGTCAAACCGGAGAATTTGGACCTTTCGGCCTATCCGAATCCTTTCAATTCCGCGGTGCGAATTTATGGCGCGGACGCCGAGAAGATCGAGATATTCGACATTTCGGGACGAAGGGTATGGACAAGCACAGCGAACGCCCTCTCAGAAGGCCACCTATGGCAACCCGAAGCGGATTTACCCGCAGGTTTATATCTTGTTAAAACTACTGATAATAAGAAGACGATAAATATTCTATTTGTCAAGTAATGAGGTTCGAATGAAAGCCCGATATTACGCAATTTTCCTCATAATTCTATCGCTCGCCGTATGGTTTATTTCCTGTGGCGACAACGGCACCGAACCGGACGATAACGATAATGACACCACGCAAATCAGCCTTGTTGTGGATTTCTGGACACCCGAGGACGGCGCAGTAGAGGTTTCTCTCGGCGCGACTTTGTATGTTAGAATCTGCGACACTGCCGATGTGCCGGTCGGGGTCAATCCGGAGAGTGTCTTCTTCTACCTAAATGACAGTTCGGTTACATTCGCGACGATAAACAATTCCTGTGGCGCGATCGATCTTCGGCACACACATATCATCCCCTTCGATTTCAATCGGCTGATAAAAGCCTCTATCGAGGTTCAGGACAACGAGGGCAGATGGCTTCGCGATTCGATTACCTTTAGAACAAAACTTCCCTGGGACACAACTGAATACTCGATAGATACGCTTTCTGCGCTGAATGGTTTCGCCGTAAGATCGAGGCCGAGCGGCTCATATACGGATCAGGCTACATACTTTTCAAATCCGCTAAGCGGAACCTCGTTCGTTATGCCCGGAGGCGCGCCCTACAGCGTCTCCTTCACCCCCGGCAGATCCTTTGTAATAAACGATCTCGATGCAAATATCTGGGCATATAACCCCGAACGCGGGATTCAGACACAGTTGACTTTCCATTCTTCGCAGGAAAAATACCCGGCGCTTTCGCCAAACGGCCACACATTAGCCTTCAGCAGAGAAGGAAACATTGTCCTGCACAGCCTCGCAGATGCTTCCGAGATAATCCTCGCAAGCACCGCTCAGGGCGGAAGGGATTTCGCTTTTTCGATGGACAGCCTCTATTTAGCCTATCGAAGCGGCTCCGGCTCGATGAATCCCAAAATTTTCATCTGGGACCTCGAAACACGAACCGACATCGCCCACCCCCTTCTTTACAACGAGGTGGATTGCTTCGATTGGTCGCCGACAAGTTCGAGCATCGCGGTGGTCTCCAACGAAAACCTCTACTATTGGCGAGTAGGGAGCGGTTTTCCGAGCCTATTGTTCGCCTCGACTAACATCAAGCATGTCCAATTCGCCTCGGATTATATCTATTTCGTGGATGGCACTCCCAGCGGGGACATACTCAAAAGAGTGCTACCAACCGGTGGTTCCGCGGAAACGGTTTTCGATTTAGTCTCGGAAAATTCGACAATCGACGCTTTCGGGATAAACAACAGCAATGAAATAGTTTACGCCAAAAACCGAGGCGGCACATACACGATTGAATATTTCAAAATCGGCCTTGGGACAACTCATACTGTTTCGACTACGCTCGGACAGGTGCGCCAAATCGCCTGGTATTGATATGAGCCACATCCCACTAATCGGCATCACTGCAAGCTGGGCGCCTTTTGTGGAAAAACGCCCCGTCTTTCCCGACGCAAGTTTCGACTATCTCAAAAACGAGTATAGCGATTCCATCGCGCGCGCCGGCGGTTTGCCGGTCATAATCCCAAATTTCGAGAAAGAACATTGGTCCTTTATCGACCCACTCATCCGTCGTTTGGACGGCCTTCTTCTTTCAGGAGGAAGCGATTTTTCGCCCGACATGTTCGGTCAAGAGGAGATTCCCGAAGCAAAATGTGTCTTTCGGCGAAGACGCGATGAGTTCGAGCTCGAACTTCTGCAAAGATGGGATGCGATTCGGCCAAAATCCCCAATTATGGCCATCTGCAGGGGACATCAGCTCGTGAATATTCGCTATGGTGGCACACTTGTTCAGGATTTTGATGCATGCGGTGTGAGGACAATCGAGGTAGGCCATCGCACACCCGAGTTGCAACGAACCTACCATGATGTCGAGATTTGCACTAATAGCATACTTGCGGGAATAGTGGGCACCGGCAAATTGTATGTGAATTCGAGCCACCATCAGGCGGTAGATAAGCTTGCGGATGGATTCCGTGTAACCGCCCGCGCCGAGGACGGCGTTATCGAGGCTATCGAGGAGACAAACCCGCGCCGATGGCTTATCTCAGTCCAGTGGCATCCCGAAGCCCTCACCGACAGCGCGAGCGAAGCGCTTTTCGAAGAATTTATAAAAGCCTGTAAGTGTGTCTAAACGGCGGTGTCCGGGTCGAAATTCATTTGTTTCAAAGCCTCCCCGACGAGATAAAGGCTTCCGGTTATCAAAATTAAATCTGTCGGCAAAGCCTCTTCCTTAGCAATTTCGAGAGCCGAGGCGAGTGTTTCGCATCGTGTTGCCTCGGTTCCTTCTCCGAGGAACTTCGCGATTTCCTCCGGTCTTGCGGCGCGCGGCCAATCGAAACGCGTAAGTATCAGTTTATGCGTTTCCGGCGCGATTTGACTTATCATTCCTTCTAAATCTTTGTCCCGGTTCGCCGCAAATATAGTAATTAAACGTTTTCCCGGCCATATTCCCCGAATCGATTCCAGAAGAGATTCGACCGCCATCGGGCTATGTGCGCCGTCAATGAGAATTTCCGGCTCTCCGCGGAAAAGATGCATTCTTCCCGGCCATCGCACTTTGCTTAAACCCTCTCGTATGGCTGTTTCTTTAACTTCGATACCACATTCACGCAGAGAACAGATCGTTGCAACCGCAATAGCTGTGTTGACAGTTTGATATTTGCCAAGTAGCGGTATTCTTAATTGTCTGTAAATTTTTTCGTCAATCTCTAAATCGAACTCGGTGCCCTCCGAATCTTGTTTTAACGAGGAAATCAAAACACTTTTACTCAGCTCATATTTGATTGGTGCGCCGGCTTCAGAGGCATAATCTGCCAAAACTTCTCTTGCCGCGAAGAGTTGCGGACCAAGAATTACCGGAACACCGTTTCGGAAAATTTGAGCTTTGTCTGCCGCAATTTCTTGCACTGTGTTACCGAGTATTTCAGTGTGATCGAGCCCGATCGGTGTGATTACAGTCGCTGAAGGGTGCAAGACATTTGTTGCGTCGAGTTTGCCTCCAAGTCCGGCCTCTATCACAGCTATTTCAACCCCGTTTTCGGCGAAAATCTCGAAAGCCGCGGCTGTCAAGATTTCAAAAACCGTCCGATACCCCTTTGGCACCCCAATTTCACGTGCATACTCGATTAGCTCAGACACTTTTCGGGCGAATATTTCGCGAGATATTAGTTTACCGTCAATGCGTATTCTTTCGCGTATATCGACTAAATGCGGCGATGTATAAAGTCCTGTTTTTAAGCCTCCCGCACGTAATATGCTTTCACATACCGCCGATGTCGAACCTTTGCCTTTAGAACCTGCGATATGTATCGTCCTGTAGCGGAATTGCGGGTTGCCTCTATTCGCTAACACCGCACGATATTTCTCGAGATGCGATTCATTTGTTTGATAAGGTCCCGGATTCACCACTCGCTCATAATCGATTAACGAGTATAATTCTTCGACTGTTTTCTGAAAATCGACGCTCATTCTAACTGCTTATAATATTGTGATATAATATTGCCATTTATTCAATATATTATTATACTTCTATTTCTTCACTTCAATCTTCGAAATGGCTTTAATATTGCGTTTCATCAAATCGATATACCCCTCGTTTTCATTTCCGAAGGGATCTATTACGATAATCGGGATTTCAAGCTGATCGGCGATTTTTCGAGCAGACTCCGTATTCGCAAAGGTCTCTACAAGAACCGCGACCGGCTTTTTTTCTTTGGCGAATTCGAAAATCTCGGTCAAATCCTCATCAGAAGCCACATAACCGGGAAATGGCTCGATTATATCGATAACATGGATGCCATATTGACGGCAAAAATACAAAAACGAACCATTGTGAAGGATTACCGCTGAACCTTTTAGATAGGCTATTTTAGCGCGAGTATCCTCAGAAAATGTCTTTACTTCCTCTTGCATTTTCGAAAAATTCGCCCTGTATGCCAGCTCTTTTTTGGGATCCGCCGCGATAATAGCTTTGAGCATCGCAGGCAAGATCAAATCCGCCGTAATCGCCGGATCGAGCCAGACAAAGGCATTCCCGTGTTTCGGAACTTTGTCCGCATCGAGAAATTTCTTCCAAAGACGCTCCGGCAGAAGCGGAAGAACAGGCACTCCGACTGATACCGGCACGATTCGCGGCCCATCCTCCGCACGAAGCGCAGGCACAGCCGCCCATTCATCCAATCCAAGCCCCACTTGGAACAGTATCCCACTATGTGAGAGTCTCGCGGAGTCCTCCGGAACAGGAACATATGTGCGTGGATCGATTTCCGGAAGGAGAAAAGTTCTCACCTCTGCCCGATTCCCAGCGATTGCCTCTGCCAAAGAACGCAGAGGTTGGATCGTTACAAAAATTGTATATTGCGGTTCATCCGCGGTCGTCTCCTGTTTTTTCCCGCCACAACCGGCAAAAAGAAGAAACACCATAAATATAGGCATCATATGTCTTATCATATTGATACTCCATCGATTATATTGCGTAATATAATGAACATATTATCAATCTGTTCTTTCGTATTATAAATATGAAAGGCAAAGCGCAAACCTCCTTCTCTAACGGAAACAACTACTCCTCTCGTGCGAAGCTCATCGGCGACAAGGCGCGCGGATTGAATTTCTATTGTAACGATATGGCTTTTTGCGGTCGATAAACGGTCGCTTCGTATCGTAATCCCCATCCCCAACGCTTTCTCGGAAAAATAATCCGAAAGTTCGAGGTTATGATCCTCGATTTTTCTCGCGCCGATGCCCTTCAACATTGCAACAGAGGCATCCATCCCCCAAAGTGCGCCGTAGGGCAATGTCCCGACCTCGAAACGGCGCGCGTCCGGAGCTGGCGGAAGATTGTGCTTTAACAAATCGAGAAAATCCTCCGGCGAGATGAAATGCGATAACCATGCGTCGAAAGCGGGCGACATAAATTCGAGTTTTTCGCGCCGCACAAAAAGAAAACCGGTGCCATAGGGCGAAAGAAGATGCTTCTGTCCGCCAGCCGCAAAAAAGTCGCAACAAGCGCAGAGATCGTCCTGAAGAGCTCCAGCGGATTGTATGCCATCAACAAATAACAAAATTTCCCTTTCACGGCAAATCGCATATATCGCCTTCAAATCCGCGCGGTAGCCATCTGAGAACTGGACACTGCTTATGGCGATTAGTTTTGTTTTCGGCGTAATCGATGACAAGACAAGCTCCGGAGTCAGGCGCGAATCCGCCATAGGAATCCATTTGACGACCGCGCCCCTTCTCTGTTGATTCAGCCATGGATAGGAATTCGCCGGAAACTCGCGATCACCGATAAGGATTTCGTCGCCACATTTCCATTCGATGCCAGTGGCAACAGTGTTGATCCCGTCGCTCGTGTTGGTCATCAGGGCGATTTCGTCGGTGTTTGTTGCGAATAAATCGGCAATATTCCCGCGCAATCGTGCAAGCATTCGGAATGTTTCTGGATCGTGAAACAATTCACTCTTACGGTAAAGATTAATGAAACGCTCTTGTGCCTCAAGACAACATTCCGGGCTGATTCCTGTGCTCGCCGAAGCGAAATATAGGAACCTTTCAGTGTTGGGGAAATTGGCGATAAGCTCTTCACGAGTGAATATTTCCATTTCATACTACCTGCAGATAACCCGAATATCGTCATTCGGAGAATTTGTTATTCGATATGGCTCGAAGCCGCCGTCAGCGGGAGCTCCGAAAATTTCGCGGTCGCCATCGACCTGCCCGACCCAAAAAACCCAGCTTCCATCCGGCGACCAACATGGTGAAAGATCTTCCTTCGGATCGTCGGTGAGAAACCATGTCGAAGAGCCGTCTATGCGCGTAACCGCAATATCCCAGCGCCCGGAACGATAAACTCTGTGAGCAACCAACCCGCCGCAGGGCGATAACGCTGGACCTTCATCACTCCAAATTGTCTGAGTGATATTCTCCGCAGATCCGCCATCGATAGGCACTCGAAAGATATCACGCACACCGTTAACAGTCATCACACAGATTATCGAATTTCCATCCGGCGTCCAAATTGGGTTATAAGCGTAATTCAGAGGATCCGTGAGCATTATCGCCGTGTCGGGTGTGTCTATATTTTTCATCATAATCGCATATTGTCCGTAAGACATTTCCCTCACAAATGCAATTTTCGTCCCATCCGGAGACCAAGCCGGCGAATCGTCCGAACCGCGCCATACGGTCACCCGAGAAAGATTCGAGCCGTCAATTCCCATAATCGCAAGTTCGCGGTCGTATATATCGAAATACCACCGCTTTGTGACGAAACAAACCCTGTCCCCAAGTGGCGAAATCGCGTGTTCACCGTCGTATTGCGACTCGAAAGTTATCTGCACTGGCGCGCCGCACGGATTCGAGACACGGAAAATATTCCAATCGCTCCCAATCTGAACGGTAACAAAACACTCCCCGGAGGGAGAAATATCGAACCCCCATCGACCGCAACCAAGCGTAAAATCAGTAAATCGCCGCGGTTTGCCTTTGGGAAAATCCATCATCCAGATATTTGGTGGGCCTTCGCGAAAGGAAATCCAATATAGCGTGCATTCAGGGGCCTCCACGGGATATTCCGGCTCGGTGCCGCAACCCATAAGCAACAGAAGCGAGACTGCAATTATTCCCAAACCAACTCTCATGGGGTTGAAAATACTTGCGAAAGTGATTTCTGTCAAGCGTTAGAGGTTTATTTTTCGAGGATTTGCACGAAAAGAGGATTATTTCTGTATTTGTCGAAATGCGCCTCTTTTTTCGCAGTTTCGCGGCGTTGCGGTTCGTATTTTATCGCGAGTTTCAACGCGCTGGCGGATCGAGAGGGCTGGTCGAGGGTGGCCCATACTTTCGCGAGTGCGAAAAGTGCTCTATAATAATTAGGTTTGATTTTCAAGGCTTTTATAAAAGCCCTTTTAGCATTATGACAATCGCCATACTCAAAATAGGTGCATCCAAGATTATTCCAGGCATCGTAGCGGTGCGGATTACACTCGATAGCCTTAATATATGCCTCTATTCCCTCTGCGCCCCTATCCAAATCGCAAAGCAGATTTCCATAGTTGAACCAGGCTTCAGAATAGCACGGGTCAAGCTCCAAAGCCTTATTATAGGCCTTCTCCGCCCCACTCAAAAATCCGAGTTTTCGATATGTCGCCCCCAAAGCCACCCATGTATTTGGAATATTTGGGGAAGCTTCCACGGATTTTTCATAACAATCGCGAGCCAGCTCTTCTTTGCCCTCTTCGTGATAAGCTCTTGCGATATAACGCCATACAACACCCATGTCCTCCGAGCTGTCCGAGGCAAGCCGAAAGAATTTATTTGCGAGGTTTTTGTCTCCGAGACGGGTATAAATCAATGATAGATAAGAATATACTTTCGCATCGCCGCCGTGGGTTTCAATACGCCTTCTAAGATATCCGAGCGCCGCGTCGTTGTCCGAGAAAATCATGGTCGAAAAACCCAGAATATCCAAAGCCTCGCGGTTATCGGCGTCCGCGCTCAGAACCCTCGAAGCGTAATAAACCGCCTCTGCGAATTGGCTTTTCGAGTGGTGAATTTGCGCCAGATACAATTCTTTTTCGATCTCAATCTTTTCCATTTTTATCGATTAGAATATAATACTAATAATTTATTTGATTGATTTTTTTATTCCCGAAATCAATTTGGCTGGATTCAATAGGCATGAAACCCAACAAAAATCGCGCCCGTCCGGATTCGAACCGGAGGCCTTCGGCTCCGGAGGCCGACGCTCTATCCAGCTGAGCTACGGGCGCAAATTATTCGACTGCGACGATTTCCCATTCGGCGGAACCGTCGCGGATTGTTAAAATTCCCCAGCTTCCTTTATCGGAAGATAAATTTCCGCTAAAGGCACCGGGGTTAAGCATTCGCACACCAGCTATGATTTCATCACAAGGGCGATGGCTATGACCAAAAATAATAATATCGACGGGGCCCTCAGCCCCGCCGAATTCTTGACGCACCTTCTCTGCAAGGCCTTCCGAAGACCCCCAGCCGTGAATAACCCCAACTCGCATCCCCTCGATATCGAGAACGATGCGCGCCGGAAGTTTTGAGGATAATTCGATTTCATCCATATTACCACGGACGGCGGCGATCTCCCCGACAGACTTCAGCGCGGCATAAGATGCCGCGTTTGTGTGATCGCCCGCATGAATTATCAGGTCGAACTCTTTCAGCCGGGCGAGGAAATCATCCGGGTAAACCGAAATTCTCTGTCCGACATGCGAATCGGATAAGACTGCTACCCGGGCGGCCATGGCTACTACTTCTTCTTCTTATGCCGATTGAGCTTACGGCGCTTCTTGCGCTTATGCGTCTTGATCTTGGCTCTTTTTTTCTTTTTGCCGCAGGGCATAAATACCTCCTTAGACTCGCGAAACGCGTGTCCGGGTTAAAATCGCGTTCATTATATAGGCGATGGCCTTGACGCGCAAGGGTTTTTTAGAATAATTTCGCCTCTCCACGAATTTTCTTTGGATTTCAAGGCAAATTTAGTTATTTTCAATAAATATATATTGAAAGGATAAGGAGCCTTCATGCGCAAACTGTTATTTCTGGTTGGCCTCATTATAATCTCGGCGGCTTTCGCCTACACCGCGCACAACGATATCGAGTATTATCCCTCGGGCGAAGCTCCACAGCTCGAAAAGAACATGCTCGACATCTATGTCCCCTCCGGAGCAACTGCCGGCAAACCGGTGATTTTCTTCGCACATGGCGGAACATGGATGTTCAACGACCGCTCTGATTTCGTCGCTGTCGGAACTCAACTTTCCGATGGCGAAGATTTCGTCGTCGTGATTCCATCCTACCGCCTAAGCGACTCGCTTCATCCTGAAAACACGCATCCCTGCCATATCGAGGACATCGCGCAGGCTTTCGCATGGACGGTGGAAAACATATCGGCATATCAGGGCGATCCCGAAAAGATAATCGTTATGGGACACTCCGCGGGCGGCCACCTCGCTGTTCTGCTCTCAACAAACACCTTCTATCTCGAAAACGCAGGTGCGGAAATCGATGATATTCTCGGTGTTGTGAATTTTAGCATGGGAATTTACGACATCCCAAAATTATACTCGGACATCGGTTTTCTCGCCTCGATGGGATATTCGATGATTGGTTTCGACCGCGTTTTCGGGCCGATTGCCGACAGCTCTGCCAATTGGTATGACGCTTCCCCGAGATACCATGTCGGTCCGAATACCCCGCCAACAATACATTTCGTCTCTGTTGACGATATGGAGCAGATTATCGGCGGCGATTTCGGCGGTTACGGCTTTGTTATCCTACCCGGCGAGATTCAATTCGTTTACGATCATTACAATTTATATCACCCTACCGATACCTTCTGGATCGACGGCGACCACGACACAGGTTTCGCAACCTTCATCTTCAGCGCGACCTGCAGGGCACGGTATCTCACGATGGCCTTTATCGACGGGCTTCTGACCGGAATCGACGAGAAAAAAAATCAGATTCCGGAGCAAATGAGCATCACCGCCTATCCGAATCCCTTCAACTCGGCTTGCAAACTTACTTCAAGCGGCGATGGAATCTTCGAGATTTACGATGTGCAGGGCAAACTAATCGACCTCCTCGTTTGCGCGAACGGCGACGCTGTCTGGAGGCCTTCCGAAGAAACCCCTGCAGGAGTTTATCTGATAAAGACCAAATCCGGCCTCCTCGAATCGATATCGAAAGTAACTTATTTAAAATAGGAGAATTATGCGCAGAATATTTATCTTGTTGTCATTCTTGATGATATGCACATCGGCAATGTTCGGATGGCAGTATTTCAACAACCTCGGCGGCGCAATCGACGACGCGAGGGACATAGCAATTTGTGCCGACGGCGGCTTTTTCGTTACCGGAAGATCTAATGCATGGGCGTTGGGCGGTTTTGCATCAAATTGGTATGATTACGAGATGTTTCTGATCAAACTCGACTCCCTCGGCAATCATCTTTGGACCCGCCACTATGGCGAACTTGGCGACGGTTTCTACGATGCCGCATGGACTGTTTGCGCCACCGACGACTCCGGCGCGATTATGGCAGGCAAAACCCAATCGCCCCGATGGACAACCCCGCCTTACTATGATAACGCTCTCGTCGTCCGTGTCGATAAGAACGGCGATACACTCTGGACACGCACATTCGGCGGCAATCGCTTCGATCGCTTTTGGTGGATAAAGCAGGTTCCCGGTATCGAGGAATATTTCCTTGCAGGACCAACCGCAAGCTACGGCCCCGGTATGCCATCGACAACATCGGAGAATATTTGGATAATTCGCATCAACGGTAACGGCGACCTTCTCCACGAGGGCATTTGGGCGCCGGAAACCCGTGCGGGCAACACCGATGTCCGCTGGGGCGAGCTTACCCCGGACGGCGGATGTATCGTCGTCGGTTCAACCGATCTTCGCGACACGACCTACTATTACGCCGATTATGACTCGAATGTGACCCATCGCATCTCGCGGATGGTTATTGTCAAGGCTGACGCCGAATGCAATATCGAGTGGTCGAAAATCTACGACACCGGCTGTTCCGATCACTATTCACGCTCGATAACCGCGGCGCATGGCGGGGGCTATTTAGCGACGACCTACAACAAATGGCCTGCATGGACATGGTGTCTGCGCCTCGATGAGTTCGGAGACACCCTCTGGACGGGCTATGTTGGCCTCGACCCCTACGACCCGACGATTCGTTTGGCGAACTATAATATGGTAGTCAAAGCCCCTGACGGATATTATTTCGCCGGCGGCGGTCAGGGCTGGGCATGGATAACCAAAACAGACGCCAATCTGAACGAACTTTGGAGCGCTCCCTTCGACCTCGGCTCCTACTCGGAGACCTTCCTGTCGTGCAAAGTTACCTCCGATGGCGGATGTGTGGCCTGTGGGGAGACCTATTCGGTCTATCCAACTTCATACAGCGATGTTTTTGTGGCGAGGGTAAGCCGTTTCGGCGACGACTGGTATAATGTCCGCGAAACCGCACCGGAGCTTCCTGTGGCGCCGGAAATCGCTGTCTATCCGAATCCTTTCAACGCCTCGGTTACGGTAGAAATTTCCGGAGTGGACATTGCGAATTGCCGAATCGAAGTTTATGACCTTTCGGGCAAACATGTTGACGACCTCGCTCCGGGCGCATCAGTTTGGAGACCTTCGCATGAGATGCCATCTGGAACCTATCTTTTCCGGGTATCCACGGAAGCGGGAGTATTCACAAAAAAGGCGGTCTTCCTGAAATAGCCTCCCCAAGCCGATTCGGCAATGTGTTATAAAATTGTAACAGCAGTGTTATAAAAATGTAACACTGCTGTTTTTTTGCATGCGACTTCGAATTGATTATTGTGATAATACTCTACTTTTCGAACATTCTTTCCGGAACTTTACAGGGAGGGATAAAAGTTATACAACGAAGACTTATTCGCCCGTCCCGCCCTCGATTGTGGCAAAAGCGCTGTGGTTGTGGATCGATTCCTCGCTGGTAACTTTCACACGGAATTCCTGAATTTCGGAGCGCAAACTAAGCTCCTGGGCTATTTGCCGTGCGACATCCTCGACGAAACGCGGATTAGAGTATGCCTGCTCTGTGACGAATTTCTCGTCGGGGCGCTTGAGAAGGCTGTAAACAGGGGCGCTCGCGGCCTTTTCCGCAAGTTCTATAAGCTCCTCGAGCCAAACGAAGTTAGTGCTGAGGACATCGATTTCGACAGTCGCACGCTGGCTGTGTGCACTTTTCTCGCAAAGTTCTTTGCTACACGGGCAGAGTGTCGTTATCGGGACGCGAACGCTGACCCGAAAGCGGAAGCCCTCTGTATCAAGCTCGCCGTCGAAAATCGCGGTATAATCGACGAGGGATTTCTCGCCGGAAAGGGGCGCAGATTTTTCAATAAAATAGGGAAATTCCATTCGGAAATGCGCCGCGCGGGCTTCGAATTCGGCGAGCATGGCCTCTAAAATTGCTCGAATTTGGATGTAGGTTATCTCGCCTCGGAATTTGTTCAACACGCTGAGAAATCTGCTCATATGCGTGCCGCGCCACTTTGCGGGCAGATCCACCGACATAGTGATTTTCGCCACCGTGCCCTGATGCTCGCTGTTGCGGTCGAGGACTATCACGGGGTATCTCAGGTCGTCGATTCCGACTCTGTCGATGTCCACCGGATGTGCGGGGGTGTCCTTTTGGACATCCTTAGCTTGTTTGTGGGATTTGCAGGCGGATTTTTGGGAAGCTATTCGATTTATTTCTTGTTCATATATTTTCGCTAATATTCCGCCACATTCGTCAATCGCTTTTGCGGTTACGATGCGGTAACTGGGCTTTTCCGTAATATTAAAACTCTCGGAGTGATGCACTGCAGGCGGGTTTACTGAATTTGCGAGGTTGTCGAGTTCGGGCAACTCCTCGGCAAAGCGCGTGTTTTCGAGATTCTCGGCGATTTTCCGCCAAGCTTCTCGAAAAGACTGCTGATTTGTAATAAAACTTTCCGCGGATTTGGAAAACACTCGCCATATGTCTTCGATGTCCGCACCATGGGCCTTTGCGCGCCTTAGATGCAACCAAAAAACTTCGCCGTTTGTATCGATGGACTCAAAAATATCGCCGTCTTCAGGTTCGGAAGTTTCGAACTCCTCGGCAAGATATTTTTTCGAGTTATCGAGGTTCCGCAAGATATGTGCTGGCCCGAAGTATCTCTGGTATAATACTTTATAAATATCATTAGCTTTCGCAGATGGATATTTTGCGATAAAATGTAATGCCCATTTGACAACATCATTCGACGGCATCGAAAAGGCTCCCTTCGTTGTCAAGAGGGGGTTTTAGACCCAAATGCCGATATGCGCCGACTGTAGCTCTTCTTCCGCGCGGTGTTCGGTCGATGAAGCCGAGTTGGAGGAGATATGGCTCGTAAACAGATTCTATGGTGCCCTCGTCTTCGCCGATGACCGCAGATATTGTAGATAACCCGACCGGCCCGCCGGAATATTTCTCGATTATAGTTGACAAAATGCGTCTATCCATATCGTCGAGGCCGAGATGGTCGATCTGGAGTATGTCAAGAGATTTTACTGCGAGATCGCCCGAAATTTTACCGTCGCCTTTGACCTCGGCAAAATCGCGGATTCTTCGCAGTAGCCGGTTTGCGATGCGCGGAGTGCCACGGCTTCGGCGAGAGATTTCCAGTGCGCCATCTTCGTCGGTGTCGATTCCGAGAATGCGCGCGCTCCTTCTGACGATGTGAAACAGCTCTTTTGGCGGGTAATAATCTAGTCTTTCGACGATTCCGAAGCGTGAGCGAAGGGGCGCTGTTATCATTCCTGCGCGTGTTGTCGCACCCACGAGGGTGAAACGCGGCAGTTTTAGGTTCACAGTGCGCGCCGCAGGGCCTTTGTCTATGACAATATCCAGTGCGAAATCTTCCATCGCGGAGTATAGGTATTCTTCGACATTGCGCGGCAGGCGGTGGATTTCGTCGATAAATATAACATCTGCTTTACCAAGACTTGTCAATAATCCCACGAGATCGCCGGGGCGTTCCAAAACCGGTCCTGCAGAGGCACGGAACTCTGTGCCCATCTCCTTTGCAATGATATGCGCGAGGGTTGTTTTTCCCAGCCCGGGCGGGCCGTAAAAAAGGACATGGTCGAGCGCTTCGCCATCTTTGCCGCGCCTGCGCGCCGCTTCGATATAGACCGAAAGCTTCTCTTTCAGCGCGGTTTGACCGACGAAATCTTCGAGCCGCTCGGGGCGAAGACGTTCCTCGAATTCGCTGTCGATTGCCTGTCGTGTCGGTTCTAAGTATTCGCTCATTTTTTACTCGAGAGTTTCGCCAGCGCCGCACGAATTAGCTCGCCGGTGTCGGTGATTTCGGTTTCGGCGAGTATGGCTTTGATTGTCTCTGCCGACTCATTTCGGGGGAATCCGAGGGCGGCGAGTGCGTCCACGGCATCTCCGGATGGGCCGCGGAATGTCTCCGTGGCGGGAATTGGAATTCTGGCGACCTTCGTTTCAAGCTCGATACAAATGCGTTCAGCGCCTTTGCGCCCGATTCCCGGAATCGAGGTGAGTCGTTTATGGTCGCGGGAGCGAATCGCCTCGGCAAGTTCTGCCACGCGCATTCCGTCGAGGACTTTGACCGCGAGCTTTGCGCCGATTCCGCTAACGCTGACAAGCAAATCGAACATCGACCTTTCGGCGGGAGTTGCGAAACCGTAGAGTTCCATGGCGTCCTCGCGGTGAACGAGGCGTGTGTAAAGCGTTATTTCCTCGCCGAGTTGTCCAATTCTATCGAAGGTCGAATTAGGGATAATCAAGCTGAATCCAACTCCGCCGACATCGACAACTGCAACCGAAGGGTCTTTGTGTGCGAGATATCCTCGAACAAAATCTAACATTATTATTGCAACCTAAAATTCATAGTTTATAAATTACTATTTTGCGCGCAAAGACCTTTGCGCCCAGCAATAGGCTGTCGCGAGGGCGTCTGTCTCATCGGTTGGGCAATCGCCATTAAGTCGAAGAACACTTTTCACCATGAAGGCGACCTGCTCTTTCGTGGCATTGCCGTTGCCCACGAGAGCCATTTTGACCTCTTTCGGTGCGAAAGTGGCTATGTCCATATTACAGAGCGCCGCGGAAACAATGGCCGCGGATCGCGCCTCGCCGAGTTTTATCATGCTTTGAACGTTTTTGCCGAAAAATGTGTTTTCGATGGCTACGATTTTCGGCGAATGCTCATCGATAAGGCCTTTCACGAAATTGTGAATCTGCACAAGCTTCTCGATTCTGTCCTCGGATTTCGGGTGAAACACTCCGGAAGCCCAATAGGCGACCTCGCGCTTATCGACGTCGATCAATCCCCATCCCATATTTTGGGTGCCGGGGTCTATGCCGAGGATTCGTATCAATCTACTCCGAAGAACATTTTTTCTATTATGTCCGAGACAGCGCCTTCGTCGTTTGTGAAGGGGCTGATATAATCCGCGATCTCGATAATCTCCGGCCTCGCATTTGCGGGTGCGCCGAAGGAGCCAGCCATCTGCGCCATTTCTATGTCGTTGATGTAATCGCCGATAGCAAGGACTTCGGAGGGCATTATTCCGAGATGTTTTGCGAGCTTCATCAGGCCGTCGCCCTTGCTGGTGCCTTTCGCACGGATTTCAAGATAGTGCATCGGGAAATATCGAATCGATGGGAAGAAGTAATGCAACGCGTTGCCATCGAGCAATTCCGCGGCTTTGCGGTTAAGGGCGGTTATCTGCGCCTCGTCGCCGGCGATTAGGATGGTCGAGCTTTCCATTTGGGCGAGGGATTCGATGTCTTCGAGTGGCGAGATGTTGACAATCCAAGAGTTCAGCGCTGGAGCTGTAAGCTCGTTAAGATTTCTCCCCAGCGCGGAATCGCAATTGACATGGATTATTGTGCAGTCTGTTTCCCAGGATGCACGTGTTACCGCAATCGACGATTCAGCATGAATCGGGGCGTGGAAGATAGGTGCGCGGCAATTGCGGCGCCATCCGACGAAGGCGCCATTGAGCGCTACCAGAGGAAGATCTATCTCGAGCCGGTCGATGAATTCTGAAGCCGCGGAGACCATTCTTCCTGTGGCGAGGGTTATGAGAGCGCCCTCATCGCGCGCGCGGAAGATGGTATCGACGACGGACTGATCGAGTTCGACTTTTGAATTTACAAGCGTTCCGTCGATGTCGATTGCGATAAGTTTTGGGCGGGGCATGTTACAGCTCGTCCTGAATCCTTTCAAGCTCGTCGTCGTCGATGTCGAAATTCGTGAAAACGTTTTGAATGTCGTCGTGGTCTTCGAGTTTTTCCATTATTTTCAACATCTTGACCGCATCTTTACCCTCTAATTTGATGAAATTTTGGGGGACTGCGACGCGCTCGCTGTTCTCGATGGGCACATTCATTTTCTCGATGGCGTCGCGGATGTTGTTCATCTCTGCGACAGCGGTATAAACTTCCCAAGATTCACCGCCGTCCTGAACATCCTCTGCGCCGGCTTCGAGTGCTTTTTCGAAGATGTCGTCTTCGGAGATAGCGCTTTTGGGGACGCGGATCAGACCTTTGCTGTCGAACATCCAGCTAACACAGCCATTTTCACCGAGGTTGCCGCCGTGTTTGTCGAGGATATGGCGAACCTCTGAGACTGTGCGGTTTTTATTGTCGGTCATCGTCTCGATGAAAATAGCGACTCCGCCGGGGCCGTAGCCCTCATAGTTAAGCTCTTCATAGACGACTCCGGGGAGTTCGCCGGTGCCTTTCTTGATTGCGTTTTCGATATTGGATTTGGGCATGTTTGCCGCTTTAGCGGCATCGACAGCAGTCCTCAGACGCGGATTGCCGTCGGGGTCGCCGCCGCCCATTCTCGCCGCCACGGTGATTTCTTTGATGATTTTTGTGAAAACCCTTCCGCGCTTTGCGTCCTCGGCGGCCTTTTTGTGCTTAATGGAAGCCCATTTTGAATGTCCGCTCATACATTTCTCCGGTTAGTGTTGTTATTAATTACCTAATCATATATAGTAATTCAAAAGGCATCATTTCGCAAGGCAAAATCCGTGCGGGGAGTTTTTTGTCGAAGAAAAAAATAATTTCTGGAAAGGGGGGATAGATATTTCCTGTCAGATATTGGCAATTTCGGGACGAGAGGTATCGCTGTTATTCTTTTATTAGACCAAAAAATGAGGTTTTCGGGTAGAATTTGACCTTTAGTAAGGTCAAAAGAAATTCCTGCCTTGACCTAATCAATATTGCAAGATATATTTTCATTGTATAATATGCTTTGCGATCGCCAATCGCAAAATACCGGAAATGGAGTTCCAAATGGACGGCTGGAAGGAGCTATTGAAGACTGACCCGATACCGCAACTTCTCGAGATAGAGGATCCGGGCCTTCGCAACCGAATAGAAAGAGACCTGCTTGGGATAGACCACGGCCCGGAGAAGCCGCTGGTCGAAGATTCAGAATACAAAACTCTCGTTAGAAGGCTAAAACCCGACGGAAGTTGGCGCGACTCCGGACGAAAGAAGAACGAGGCGAATTGGACTTTTATAACCTCGCTCAGGTCGATGCTTTGTCTTTTAGACCTCGGTTCTAACTTCGAGGACGAGGTTTTCGATGCCGGCGCAAGGTATTTTATTGGAACTCAAACCCCCGATGGCGATTATCGCGGCGCGTATGGCGACGATATTCCCTCGCCGAATTACACCGGTATGGTCGCGGATGTTCTTTTTCGCGGCGGAGAGCAATATCATGAAAGC
The DNA here is from genome assembly GCA_964459995.1 of uncultured bacterium. Lineage (GTDB taxonomy): Bacteria > UBP14 > UBA6098 > UBA6098 > UBA6098 > CAZSHG01. Next base: position 106,913 of record CAYWOR010000005.1, read on the forward strand.
GCATACATAGCTCTCGACTGGCTTATTAAGATTCGAAGGCACGACGGCGGATGGGCGATTCCTGTTCTCAGAAGCAAATCGGTGAAGGACCCTTTCAGCCATTGTGTTACAGGCATGGCTCTTCGCGCTTTTCCTTCCGATCCAAAAGGGAAATATGCCGAGGAAGCTCTGAAGGCCGGGAAACTTCTCGCCGAGAGCATTTTCAAGCCGGATAATTATCCTGACCGAAGACAGCCGGAATATTGGGGAAAATTGTCCTACCCCTTCTGGTTCACGGATGCGCTTTCGGCGCTGGATGTCCTCGGGAAGCTTGGTTTCGGGCTTTCGGACGGCAGGCTTCAGCGCGCTTTCGATTGGGTTCTTAAGCAACAAGACAAGAACGGTTTTTGGAAATCGGATTTCCGCAAAACATGTTTGGAACCGGACCCATGGCTGACCTATTCTGCACTTAAGGTTATCAAGTTTTTTGCTGATAAGGAAAAATGAGCGGTGTGACCACCATTTATCTGATTCGCCATGGCGAGACCGCCTCGAATGTGGAGGGGAGATTTCGCGGGCGTGCGGATATTCCGCTCAGTGAAAATGGTTTTCGGCAGGCGGAAGCTCTTGGCTTAGCTTTTCGTGACATCGAGCTTTCCGCGATTTATTCAAGCCCGCTAATCAGGGCGATGCAAACGGCGGAGGCTGTCGCGAAAGGCAGGAAAACGCCTATTATTGAGCATGAGAGTTTTCTGAATATCGATCTCGGCGACTGGACAGGGAAACCCCGTGCGGAAATCGAGGCCAAATATCCAGAGCTTTGGCAGAAATGGCGGACCGTCCCCGAGGACATGGTTATCCCCGGGGGGGAGGGGGTAATGGATGTTATGCGAAGGAGTCTCGACGGCCTGAATGCGCTTGCGGCAAAGCACATGGGCGAGAAAATAGCTGTCGTAAGTCATCGGGCGGTGCTAAAACCGCTTATCGCCGGTGCACTCGGAATTCTGAAGCCATTTTTTTGGAAACTCCATCTGGACACGGTGGGCTGGTCGATGTTGAGAAGCTCGCAGGGGAGTTTTACTCTTGTGCACATGAATATCATCAACCATATCGAAAATGTAACAGTCGAGGTCGTATGATATGATTTCCCGGATAGCCATATTTTTATTCGTTTTGCCGATTTTATTTTTTGCGGGATGCTCGCAGAAGACTTCCTATGACGTCCCGGAGACGCTTTTCGAGGAGATAATCCAATCGAGAGAGCCTTTCGGAGCAAGGACTTTGGCCAATCATTGGAGAGCTTTTGAAAAGTTAGGCGAGGCGTATCGTGGCGATTCCGATCTTCTTCGGGCGAAATCGCTTTTCGCGAACTTTCTTGGGCAACATCTTAATCTCGACAAGCAAACGATTAAATCCGCTCATTACGACATCCTTGCCGAATACGGCGCGAACCTTCTTCTCTCGACCCCCGAGAATGTTGTTTTGGTTGTTTATTACGATGAAATTTTTTATTCGGCGATGTTCGCGCGTGAGGTGCTTGGGATTAAGCCGGAAACAAAGGTTATCTGGGCGAAGATACTTCCGGTCCCCGAATATCAAAAATATCTGAAAAAGCAATATGGGATAGAAATTCCAGAGCAATTGCCCAATTCACGGGACATCGGCTCGAAACTTCACGAAACTGCCGTAACGGAAATTTGCATGTGGCTCACTGACTCTTCGAGGATTGCGGTGTTGTTCGACCCGAACATGCCGTTGACGCTTCGCGGGCAACCGGGAGGGGTATTGTATGGGTTGGGCAAGCTTTTTGGGGCGGATTTGCCGGAAGAAGAGATTCTTGCGCGAAATATGAAGCTTTTCGGCGAGATTTTTATTTTCGATGCGGTTGCGGATACAACAATTGCGCATCCGAAGCTTATCAGCGGGCTGGTGCAGTGGTTCGTCGATGCTCCGCTGGCGATGTCACGCCATTCTTTGGCAGAGGGTGACACGGTCTCATACGCGGCAACAGTGAAAATGCTTGTGGATAGGCTTCCGGCTTTGTGGAAGCCGGCCTACGCTTATTTACAGCTTGGTCAAAATTTGCCGGACGAGGAAAAGAACGAACTTTTAACGCGAGTCGAAAGATATGCCCGGTTGAATCCTCGCGACAAAAGCGCGAAAAAGGCTTACGACGATCTTATCAAACCAAAGGCCGAAACGGGGAACTATGAGCGCCAATAATTATTCGAATTTCGGTTTCGAGTATTATGAAAAGGGGCGTAGTTTGATCGAGGACAGGTTCGTGGGGCGCAAAGACGCGCTGGCGCTGTTCTCGGAGATAATCGAATACCCTCTTCGCGGCAAAGAAATGCCTGTTTTGCAAGTTCGTGGGATTTCGGGAAGCGGGAAAAGTTGGCTTTTGGGCAAATTTGCGGGGATTCTCGAAGCCAGACGTGCGCCCTATGTCTCTTTCAACCTAAGAAGCCCCATATCGGGGAATCTGCCGGGGGCGTGGGTGCGGCTTGTCGAGGAGATTTCTCATAAATACAATATCAAAACCCCTCGTTTCAACAGAATCTCGGCAATTACAGATCGCAGGTTCAGAGGCATAGTCAAGCAGGAAACTCCCGATTCCACTGGCTTTTTCAAGGGGCTATTTCAGCAAATTGCCGGCGGCCAGCAACAGGAAGAGCTTGTTTCGCCGAAAATGTTCCGCGAAACTGGCAAAGACTGGGAGCAAACTCTGACCTCGCGCCCCCTTAACGAGCATCTGAGGGCGATGTCAATCGCCCTTGCGGAAGATATCGACTATGAGCTTGATCGGAAAAAATTCCCTTTTATGACCCTTATTTTGGATTCTTGGAATATCGCAACAAACCGTCAAGCGCCCTTATGGAAAGCGCTTGCGGAAAATTGTAGCCGGCTTCTTCTAATTGTCGCGACTCAGACGGATGTCGATTTTTCGGATAAGCGTGAAATTTTGCTTTACGATTTCGATGAGCGTGAGACGCGCGAAGCACTCGAACGGCGCGCGATAGCCTCTCCGCAGGCTGTTGCGAATATTCTCGAACGCACCGGCGGTTCACCGCTGGCTGTGTCTATGGCGGCCTCTTTGGCGGAGCTAATCACGCGGACCGGAGATATTATTCGTGCGGACACATTCACCTCTCGCGCCGACGAGCAGATTACAGAAAGTTACAGCACAAAGATTTGGGGTTTGCTTCGCGACTCGGAGCGTTATGCCCTTTGCGCGGCGGCAAAATCCCCCGGTCTTCCGCCGGAGCTTTTCGCCGAACTTCACGCCCAGCGCGCGGATTTGCCCGCCGGAGTTATGTCGGTGATGGAATTTGTTCCCTTCGATCCGCCCTTTTCAGCGGAAAGTCCTGTAAAGATTCATAGCGATATTTTCGACACCGTCGAGGAGCTAACTCACGGAGCGCAACAGCCTAATATCGCGGATTTGTCGCGAAGAGCGGAGCGTTTGCTGGAAAATGAGAATCTTCTCGAATGGGAAGTTCTCAACCGTCGGCTCGATCTTCGGTTAGAACCGGACGTCGCGCTGTCTTCGATAATTGAGCGGATAATGGCTCTGAGGGCTTCCGGCGATTTTACTGCCGCGGAAAGCCTTTGGCGTTGCAGTCATCCGGAGGGAAACCTCGGGCTTGCGGCGATTCACCGACTGGTTGGTTTTGATCTTCTTAAGGATTATTTAAGCCTTCCATCGCTGAAGAAATATTTCGGGCAGGAGTCGGAATCGGTCATTACGGATGCCGAATTCTCGATCGAGCATGCGAGAATAATCGCCTCCGAAGAAGCCGATACTGCGCTAAGAGAGCTTCAGGATTGCGTTAGTTCGCTTTCGTCCGCGATAACGGAGACCTCGGGCAAAGAGCCTGCGCTTTGGTTTTTGCGGGGGCGTGCTTTATTGCTTGCATCGGAGATAATGTTCGACGGGAATATTTTCCGCGAGGTCGTTTCTTCGGCGCAAAAGGCGTATGAGTCTTTCGAGCGCGCAATAGAAGCCGATTTGAACACCGCCGGCCTCGTTTCGCTTAGTTGCGCGAAAGCGGCGCTTGCCACAGCAAGAGCTATTAATGCCCTCGCCGACACAAAATCGGCTATGGCATGGATGACGAAGGGGCTTGAACGTCTCGAAGAGGCATCGCAGAAACGGAACCTTTTCACCGCGGATATTTCCCTTACGAGAGCGGAAATTCTTTCGCGGCAGGGTGAGTTATTTTTGAAAAAGGAGAAATACGGCGAGGCCGAGGAATGCTTCAATTCCGCGCTGGAGGAGCTTGGCAAGATAGCCGGTGAATATCGGCTTTATGACGCCATCTCCACGCAGAGGAAGGGAGTCGTTTACATCGCGCTTGCGAGGCTTTTACAAAGAACCGGCTCGCAGGAGCTTGCTTTCCGAGCTCTCGAAGACGCCAGAAACTCCTTCGAGATCTATCGCTCTGCTATCGGCGGAGAGGACGGACTTTTATTGCTTGGTTACGGAAATATATTCAAGGTCGAGGCGGAAATGAATGCCGCTGATGACTCAGATAGAGCGCTGAAAAAGTTACGCAAGGCCATCGAGTATTTCGAGAGGGCTTGGGGGGCTTCGGAGACGCTGGAAGCGGCCGAGGGACAAATTGATTCGCTTCTTTTTGAGGCCGACTTGCTTGCCGAAGACAACAAAAATTGCGAGCCTGTTTTCGAAAGAATAGAAAGCATTCTTTCGACGAGATTCTCAGGACGCGCAACAAAAATCAGCGCGATATTCAAAGGCATCGCATTGGCTAAAACTCGCGGAAGAGCGGCTTTCCTTCGCGGAGATAACAACGAGGCCGCGAGATTTTTCGCCGACGCTATACATGGATATTCCGAGCTAAACGAGATTTCGTCGGAGCTTCCGAATGTAGCAGACCTTGCGGATATTCATCTCGCGGCGGCGATTGCCCATCGCTCCGGCGGCGAACCTGCCGAGGCATTCCGGTCTCTGCGTCGCTCTTTGGACGCATTCGAGCTTGCCGCCGACAAATTCACCGAGCGCGGCAGGAAACAGGTCCTCAACGCCGTGATAGGTGTATATAACGAGCTTTCGGCCGTCGGTCTCGACGAAGAGTGTTTTGAGGCCGCAATTTTTATTTTGGGATTAGCGGTGCAGGTTGGCGGACAGGAGGCGATAAGCACAGGCCACGATTTGGTCGAGTATTGGATGGCGCAGGATCTTTCTTTCAGGGACAAACGAAGGCTCGAAGAAGTGGCATCGACACTGCAAGAATATTGGGGTGAATAAATATAGAATGTCTATCAATATATTTACTGCACTTTATTAAATTCTAAAAGGAGCAAGAATGTCAGACAATTGGCAATACAGCCGCCGAGCGGTTGCGATGAAATCGAGCGTGATTAGGGATATTCTCAAAATCACACAAAAGCCCAATATTATAAGTTTTGGCGGCGGGCTTCCCGCTCCGGAGCTGTTCCCCGCCGAGGGAATCAATGAAGCCTGCAGGAAAGTTCTTAAAGACAGACCCCACGAAGCGCTTCAATACGCCACAACCGAGGGCTACAACCCCCTTCGCGAGCTTATCGCGGAGAGAATGAACAAAATCGGTGTCCCCTGCGATGCCGACGAGATTCTTATCACGGGTGGTAGCCAGCAGGGGTTGGATATTATCGGAAGAGTTTTTCTCGAGCCGGATGTTTATGTTGTAACTTCGAGCCCAACCTATCTTGGCGCGATACAGGCCTTTAATGCCTACAATCCGCTTTATTTAACTCAGCCTTCCGACGACCAAGGTTTCGTGGTTTCGGGTCTCGAAGAGCTTCTCAAAAAGCATAGTCCGAGGCTGATTTATCTTGTGCCGACATTCCAAAACCCCGACGGCAGAACTATTCCCGCAGACCGCAGGAAAGCGATTTTGGACTTAGCGGTGCAATACAATATTCCGGTTATCGAAGACGATCCCTACAGCGAGCTTTCTTTCGAAGGCCAAATCCCTGAACATATGAAGGCGATGTCGCCGGAAAACGTGATAATGCTGGGCACTTTTAGCAAACTTCTCGCACCGGGGCTTCGTGTGGCGTGGCTTATCGCGCCGAGAGGAGCCGCTTTCGATAGATGTGTCAAGATGAAGCAGGGCGCTGATTTGCACACGAATACTTTCGCACAGCATGTGATTTACGAATTTATTAAAACCGGCGCGCTCGACGAACATCTGAAAGTTATCCGCAGAACCTATTCGCGCAGAAGGGATCTTATGGTCCAGCTTATGCGTGAACATTTCCCGAGCGAAGTTGAATTCACGGAACCCACCGGCGGGCTTTTCTTGTGGGTTTCATTGCCGGAGAAGGTGGATACGGCTGAGATTCTCGCAAAGGCTGTCGAATTGGACGTTGCATATATTCCGGGGTTCGCTTTCTATCCCGACGGTAGCGGTAAAAACACGATGCGGCTGAATTTCAGCAAACCGACCGAGAATGAAATCGAAATCGGAATACCGAGACTGGCAAAGCTTTTCAAGGATGTTCTTGCATCCTAACCGAAAATCCAATTGACTTTGGAGATACAACATATTAGTCTTATTGTGAACCATTGAAAGGAGCAAAAATGAAAGAACATGGAGTCGAGAGTTTCATCGCCGGTTTTCTTCTTGGCGGAATAATCGGCGCCGGAGTCGCGCTTTTATTCGCGCCGGCAAGCGGCAAAGAAACCCGCGAACAGATCGCGATTCGCGCTAATAAGGCTTATGAAGACGGCAAAGAGGGCGCTGAATATGTCCGCAGACTTGTTCAGGACGAGATTGCCGCAGTCCGCGACGGTGCCGAAAAGGTCAAAGAAGCCGTCAATAAGGGCGTCGAGCAGATAATGCCCAAGAAAGCATAGTAGATGTCCCTTAACATTGCCATTTGGGTTCTGGTCGTTATCGTGGCGGCTGTTGCCATTTTCGTTATTCGGCTGTTGCATCAGCTTACTAATGTTGCGACGGAGACGGAGTTGACGATGCGGAATGTGAACTCGCAGATTCCGCGCATGATCGACAAAGCCGACAAGGTTTTGGAAAACGCCGATTTAACGATGGATAGGGTGAATCGGACGCTCGATGATCTCGAGATGCCGATAAATCTTGTGAAATCTGCCAGTGGCATTTTCGGCGATCCTCGTAGAATGTCCGGTTTCGGCGGCGGCGGGCAGAATGCCTTAGCCTTTATCGCCGGATTCAAGATCGTTAAAACCATTTTCGAGCAGATAAAGAAACGCATCGCTAAACGGCATGGGAAAAATCGGCAAGACTGATCACATCGGCAACGTCGCGGTTGTCTGCGGTGGCACGACGAGTGAGCGCGAGGTTTCGCTCAAGTCCGGGAAGGCGGTTCACGGCGGCCTTATCGAAGCGGGCTGGGAGGCGGAGCTTCTCGATTGGCCGGAGTCCGATGTAGTGCTTCGTGTCGATGAGTTGCGTCGCTACGATGTCGTTTTCGTAGGGTATCACGGCGGCCCGGGCGAACGTGGCGAGGTTGCCGCGGCGTTGGGGCTTGCCGGAATTCCATTCACTGGAAGCGGGCCTACCGCAAGCGCCATCGCAATGGATAAACTGTTCACAAAAAGGCTTTTCGAGCAGGATGGAATACCGACGCCGAATTGGCTCGGATGGGATTCGCAAAAGGAGCCTTCGTCCGACGAGATTCTTCGCAGATGGCGATGGGGATTCCCAATCGTCGTAAAACCCTCTGGGGAAGGCTCGACGGTTGGTATCACAATCGCCGAAAATGAGGACGAGCTTGGAGCGGCGATTTCAGATGCGATTAAATACGACCGAAAACTGCTTTTCGAGGAATATATTCCCGGCAGGGAACTGACTTTCGCGGTGATAGAGGGGTTGGACACTCCGCCGGTGGAGATAATCCCGAAAAAGGGTTTCTACGATTTCGAGCACAAATACACCTCCGGAGCCAGCGAATATATTTGTCCGGCGCAGGTTCCCTCATCGGTTACATCTGAGCTAAAAGAGGTTTCCGAGCGCGTTTTTGGGTTGTTCGGTCTTCGACATTACGCCCGAGCGGATTTTCGCTTTGATGGCGAAAAAATCTATTGCTTGGAAATCAATTCCCTTCCGGGGATGACATCGTTGTCATTAGTGCCGATGGCGGCGAAAGCGGCCGGTGTCGGTTTCAGCGAGTTGGTTGATAGAATTACGCGGATGGCCTTAGGAGAAGCCCCTTCGCGAGGATAAATTGGAGGTATTATGTTCAACAAAGTATTTCTTATCGGACGTCTCGGGCAGGACCCGGAGATGAGATATACGCCGTCCGGAACCGCGGTTACGAGTTTCACTTT
>CAYWOR010000005.1:115305-175873 GCA_964459995.1 uncultured bacterium
AGGACCCGGAGATGAGATATACGCCGTCCGGAACCGCGGTTACGAGTTTCACTTTGGCCACAAACAAGCGTAAAAAGGGCAAAGACGGCAACTGGGGTGAGGAAACTACCTGGCACGATGTCATATGCTGGGGGAAAACCGCGGAATTTATGGCTGAATATGCCAAAAAGGGCAGGTTAGTTTTCGTCGAAGGAGAGCTCCAAAGAAGGAATTGGGAGGATAGAAACGGACAGAAACGGGTAAGTGTGGAAGTTGTCGCATGGAACCTCCAGCTTCTGGAGTGGGGAGAGAAAGGCTCACATTCCTCCAGTGGAGGCGGAAGCCGCAAACCCGCACCGCCTGAACCGCCGCCTTCGGATTTTGGCGAGACCGAGGACGATGTCCCATTTTAGGGAATAATCGCACAATTAAAACACAAAAAGGGCGACTCGTGTCGCCCTTTTACTATTTATATAGCGCTCAAATTGCCGTGTATTGGTTTTCAAGCCGGTTAAAGTATCTTCGAATACCCCTCGAAAAACTCGTCCGGAAGAAATTCCGAGGCCTTTTGGTCGAGATAGGCGACGACCTCGTCGTGGGAGGAAAGCCTAAGACAATCATCGGCGATTTTCCGAGCATCTTTTCGGCTGATTGAATGGATAATGCCCTTTATTTTCGGCACCGAGGGCGGATTTACCGATAGTTCGTCGATTCCAAGACCCACCAAAAGAATTGTAGCACGCGGATCCGCCGCGATTTCGCCGCAAAGGCCGCACCAAATCCCCTCCTGATGAGCAGACACGATTGTTTTGTGTATCAGCTGTAGCACCGCCGGATTGAAACTCTGGTAAAGATGGCTGATTCGTTGGTTCCCGCGGTCAACTGCGAGGGTATATTGCACGAGATCGTTTGTGCCGATCGAGAAGAAATCGACCAATGTCGCCATCTCGCGGGAAAGAAGCGCCGCGCTGGGCACCTCGACCATGATCCCGACCTCGAGGTTGTCATGATATTCGAGGCCTTCCTCTCTAAGCTCTTCTTTGGATTCCTGAACCAATTGGTTTGCGAGCCTCACCTCATCTACATTCGAGATCATCGGGAACATCATTTTAACATTGCGATTATGAGCCGCGCGGAGGATTGCCCGAATCTGCGTTTTTAGAATGCGCGGGCGAGAAAGGCCTATGCGGATAGCTCTCCATCCGAGAAAAGGGTTCGGTTCGAAGGGGGTTCCGAGTATCTCGGAAAATTTATCGCCGCCGATATCGAAGGTTCTGATAATCAAGGGGTTGGGGTTGATTTTGTCGGCGAGAGAGCGATAGACGCGTGTTTGTTCTTCTTCGCCCGGAAGGCTTGAGGAGCGAGTATAAAGAAGCTCCGTGCGGAAAAGCCCGACGCCGTCCGAGTTGTATTTGAGAACAGAATCGACCTCGCCGGGAAGCTCGATGTTCGAGCCCACCGATACTTTGTGGTTGTCGGTCGTAACCGCCTTTTCGTTGATATATTTCGATATCCATTCTTTGCGGCGCTGTTTGGCTTTTTGCATTTCGCGATAGACCGCGAGAATTTCCTCGGTCGGGTTTATCACAACTTTGCCGTTGGAGCCGTCGATGATGACTAAATCCCCGGTTGCGATATGATCGGTAACGCCGTCGAGACCAATAACGCATGGAATCTCCATTGTGCGTGTCATAATGGCAACATGGGAGGTAGTTCCTCCCATTTCGAGGGCGATGCCGATGAACCTGTTGTGGAAAAGATGCGCCGTCTCGGATGGCGCCAGATGCTGAACCACAAGGATTCTATCCTCGGCGACGTCTCTGATTACATGATGGCTGAGTTCGAGAAGATTCGACAGCACGCGCCTTCGGACATCGCGAAGGTCGTGTGCGCGGTCGGCCATAATCGGGTCGTCCTGAGAGTCGAGGACCTCGATTCCCTTGCTAATTACCTTATCGAAAGCGGATTCCGCGCTAAAAAGGTGTTTACGTATGACTTCTTCGGTTTCATCGATGACCGAGACGTCGGACAGCAACATTATCTGGGTTTCGATAATCGCGGCGGAGTCTTCGCCCATTGTTTTTGCGACACTCGCTTGAATTTGGACAAGCTGGTCTTTTGATTTGCGGACAGCGGTTCTAAACCGCTCCAATTCGCTATCTACCTGTTGTTCGAAGATTTTTCCGTTCTCGACGGTAATCTCCCCTCGTTCAATACGGAAAGCCTGCGCGATAGCTATTCCGGGGGAAACCCCGATTCCCTCCAAAATTTTCATTTTCTTCTGACCGTCCTAAATAAGGTATCTAATAAAAACATAAATCGTTCCTAAAATCGCAGACATCACAACGGATAGAAAACCATATTTGAAATACATCCCAAATGTGATCTTATGTTTCGATTGTTCAGCGATTCCTGAGACAACAACATTTGGGCTGGCCGCAATAATCGTGCCGTTTCCGCCTATGTTCACACCTATCGCCATAGCCCACCATAGAGCTTTTGTCGCGGAGGGGTCGCCAAGATGAATTGCGAGCTTTTCGACGAGGGGTATCATCATTGCGGTGAAGGGGATGTTATCCAGGAAACTGCATATCAAAGAGCCGCCCCAAAGCAATCCGCCCGAGAGGATTAGAACGTTGTCCGTCTTGGAGACAATCCATTTGAATAGGCTCATGATCACGCCGGACGTCTCTAATCCACCTACCATTATAAATAAACCTGCGAAAAAAAACAGCGAATTCCATTCGATTTTTTCGAGGTATTCGATTGGATTACCGGGCACTATGAGCATCAGCAAAGATGCCCCCGCAATAGCGACTGTCGCCGGGTGAAGCCCGAGAAGGTTATGTAGTGCGAAACCGAGGATTGTAGCCGCTAAGACCGCAAGGCATTTCGCCAGAAGTTTTTTGTCCTTTATCGCGCGTGATGGATCCATTTTAACGGCATCTTTGACCGGTTTAGAACCCAGCTCTTTTTTGAAAGCGAGTTTGAGAAATCCGAGGTTGGCTAGGAAAATTAAGATGGTTATCGGGAAAATGTGGATAAGAAAATCATTGAAGGTTAATTCGGCGGCGGTGCCTATCATAATGTTTGGCGGCGCACCGATGAGGGTTGCCATTCCACCGATATTAGCCGAGATAATCAACGCGACGAGATAGGGAAAGACCTTCACTCGAAGAGCGTCCGCGATGAAAATCATAATCGGGGTGAAAAGCAGAACTGTTGTTACATTATCCAAAAAGGCTGAAACGAGTGCGGTCAACAGCGAGAACATAACAAGCAGACGCCATGGGCGACCTTTCGCACCGCGGACACCTTTTATAGCAATATATTCGAAGAACCCGGTCTCGCGCGTGATATTGACAATAATCATCATTCCCATCAGCAGGAAGATAGTATTAAAATCAATGTTCGCTACGGCTTGCGACTGCGAAATGATACCGAAGACAATCATCAAAACCGCCGCAAACACCGCAACCTTCGTCCGATGAATTTTCTCGGAGGAAATCAGAATATAGGCCGCGAGGAAAACCGATATTGCTATGTAGGCTTGTGTGCTCATATAAAACGATACATAATATATTGAAAGACAAATATTTCAAGAGAATTCTCAAATAGCGCCGTTATAAAATTGAAACAAAATGTAAAAAGGGCTTGACATTTTGTATTAAATGCTTATCTTGCCAATGTCGAAAGAAATTTATACAAGGTGGTTCAAAATGAAAAAGACCTTAATAATCATCGCAATCGTGCTCGTAGTGATCTTCGGGCTGATGGCTTCGATGGTTTATCTTCAGAAGAAGCTTATCTCCGGCTCGGTGCCGAAGGTGAAAAGCGGATCGGTTCTCGTTGTCGATTTTTCGAGGAATTACCCGGAAAAGAGCGGTTATGATTTCCAAGGGTTCAAAATTAAACGCAAGGAAAGCTTAATCTCGCTTATTAAGGCAATCGAGTCGGCAGGCGATGATGCGAATATCAATGCAATGGCGATAAAAACGCCCGGTTTGTCGCTTCGGTTTGCTCAAACCGATGAGGTCGCCGAGGCTATCAAGAAGTTCAAAAAATCGGGAAAACCGGTTTACGCCTATTTCGATAACGCGAGCATGGGCGGATATCTTCTCGCTTCGTTGGCGGACACAATCTATATGACCCCCAGCGGCGAGGTTATGTTCCTCGGAATGTCGATTGCGCCGATGTTTTTCGCGGGGACTTCGGAGAAAATCGGGGTCGGTTGGGATGTTATCCAACTCGGCGATTTCAAGGGCGCTTCGGAGATGTTCGTGAACAAAAAGTTTTCCGCGCCTTACAAGGAAACCCTCGTTCGGTTGTTGGACGGTCTCTACTACGGCTGGGTGGACAATATTGCTGAAAGACGCGGTTTTCCGCTTGATTCTGTGCTCGCGATGGTCGATTATGGCGTCTTTTACGGCGATGAAGCTCTCGAGTGGGGCTTGGTCGATTCGCTAATCTATCCGCAGGATTTCGAGAAGATAATCGAGAATTTGACCGGCGATGACAAAACGCGGAAGATTGGCCCGGGAAGCTATGCAAGTGCACGTAAACTTCTCGACGGTAAAAAGAAAATCGCCGTTATCTATGGTCTCGGCTCGATTCATACCGGCAAATCCGAAACGCCGAATCCCTTTGGAGGTTCAGAATCTATAGGCTCGGAGACTTTCTCGAAGGCTATCGACGACGCGGCGGAAGACGACAAGGTCGAGGCAATCGTCCTTCGTGTCGATTCTCCGGGCGGAAGCGCTTTGGCGAGCGACATAATTTGGAAATCGGTTATCGAGGCGAAGAAAAAGAAGCCCGTGATTGTTAGTATGGGCGGAACAGCGGCCAGCGGAGGCTATTATATCAGCATGGCCGCAGACTCGATTTTCTGCGATCCTAACACAATAACCGGCTCTATCGGAGTCATTTTTATGAAGGCTTATTTCGAGAATTTATTCGAGTGGGCCGGAATAACGGTGGATTCTGTTAACCGTGGGGCTTTATCAAACCAGTTCACGCTGTATAAGGGTATGGACGAGGTTGGGTATGAGGCCTTTGGAAGGATGATCAGCAAAATTTACGACGATTTCGCTGGAAAAGCCGCCGAGGGCAGAGGGATTTCTGTTGATTCCATGCAATACCTCGCCCAAGGCCGTATCTGGCATGGCAAAGATGCTGTCGAGGTCGGTCTTGTGGACAGAATCGCCGGTCTTTCGGAGGTCATCGATGTCGCCGCGAAAATGGCCGGTGTCGATCCGAAAGAGGTTGGAATCAAGACATATCCTGCGGAGAAAAGCTTCTTTGAGTTTGCGATCGAGCTTTCCGCGCCAAAAATCAAATCGCCACTTCCGAAACAAATAAACGAGGCACTCGCCCCTGTTTTTGAGGCCGCAACGCTATTCGTGCCGGGAGAACCTCTTGCAATAATGCCCTATCGAATCGAAACAAACTAACTCCCCTGTTAGATAAAGCGAAAAGCGCTCTTTTGTTCGGAGCGCTTTTCGTCTTTTATGTGATTGCCCTTAATTTGCTATCTTGTTTTCCCGCTTTAGCTTAGCGATGTATCGCGAGAGGGAATCCCCCGGAATCGCTCGTGGAGGGGAAATCTCGAACCATGCCTTGTCGATGGTATATTCCGACTTATTCGAGGGCAGTTTAAGGGGAATGTCGAAATCGGTATCGGCAAATCCCATCGCTGTGCAGATTTTCGCCAGTAGTTCGCTATTCTGCATTCCGTGGGGCGCGGCGAAGGCGGGGTTCGTCTCGTTCATCTCGCCGAGAGTATTGACGAAGGTTCCCTCGATCTCGCCGAAAGCGGTCAGCGGAAGGACTATTTTCGCGGTTTCGGTAGTTTTGGTCGGAAGGAAATCCGCGACAGCAATGATTCTGCCCAGTGCGCCTTCGTTAAAGCCTTCGGGGTCTTCACCGAAGGAAATCGCGGCTTCGATCTCGCCGTTACTTACCGCATCGCATAGTTTTTTCGACTTGCCGAGAATCGCTTTGAGGCCGAGGGCGTTCGATTCGCCGGAGATTAGAATCACCTTCGCGCCAAATCTTTCCGCGATTTTCGCGATTAGGGCACGGTCGCCAAAACTCGCGACAGGCGTGTCTTCCGCAGAGTAGATTATCACCGGTTTTTCCGCCGAACCGAGGTTTTCCGCTATTTTCTCGATTATATTTACTTCAATACCCGCCATTTCAGAGGCTTTGACGATGTCGAAATCGCCGGAGAGCGCGCCGAGAAGGGCAGAGTGGGTTCCGCGTTTATTGCGAATTCGCAAATCGGCGGTGCGGTCGAATTTCGATTCGTTCGGTCCAACCGCGATAAGTTTCGCGCCGTCGAAATGCGCCTTGTTGATTCGGAATCCCACCACCGGATGGGTTGTCTCGACCGCACCGTCGATTAGGAGGATGGCGTCGGAAACAGCAAGATCGGCGAAATCGCCGGTGGAAATCTCCATGCCGTCATATTCGAGCCGTGTTGTGTGGGTTATCGAGCCGACAAGCTCGGTGCCGATACATTCGGCGAGCTTTTTCGCCATAGCGATGTCCTCCAGCGGCAGTCTCGGCGATACGAGGAGGGCGATTTTGGCGGCATCATACTTTTCTATTTCCTTAGTGATGGCTTCGATGGCCTCATCGATTTCGACTTCTGAGCCATCGACAGTCGCTCTGCGTATTCTATCGTCGCTCTGAATGAAACTCGCCCCGAAACGCCCGCGGAAACAAGCGTAGCCGTCCTCGGGAATTCCTATCTCGATCAGAGAAGTGCCTATTTTTCCGATTTTAAGCTCGCACCCTATCGAACAGAACCCGCATACGGAGTCCGTCCATTCCAGAATCCACGGCCCGGGTTTAGGCGTGAAAGCCTTAAACTCAATCGCGCCGGTTGGGCATGCGGAAATGCACATTCCGCAACTCTCGCAATCGGTTTCTATGAGGGGCTTTTCAAGCTCCGGACGAATCGCCGCTACAAAACCCCGGTTGACAAAACCATAGACATTGCGCCCCACGACCTCATCGGAACAGATTCGCACACATCTTCCGCAAAGAATGCACTTGTTCTGGTCGAGGCGAATGAAGGGATGGCGGTCGTCCGGGTCGAATTTCGACAACCCGCCGAGGTATCTTTCGACATCGATGGCGTATTCGGTGGAAAGTCGTTTCAGCTCGCAGGTAAAAACGCTGGCGCAACCGCATTCGAGACAACGTGTTACTTCAAATTCGGCGTCTTCGTCGGCCATTCCGGTCTCGACCTCGGTGAAACTTTTCAAGCGCTCTTCGACCGGAAGTTCCTGCAAATGTTTTCTTTCGGACTTTTCGAACTGCGAAAACTCCTCCTCGGGCGGTTTTCCCCAAATGTCTTTTTTGCTGATGAACTCGCCGGGGATGGCCTTGATTTCGCCCTGGGTCATATAGTGATGCATGGCATAGGCGGCTTTTTTCCCTGCGGCTATGGCTTCGATTGCGGTCGCGGCGCCGGTAACATCGTCGCCGCCGGCGAAAATTCCCTCGATGTTGGTCGCGCCGGTGTCCATGTCGGCTTCGAAGGTGCGCCAGCGGTTGAGTTCCGGGCGGCATTCATCAGGTTCTCCGGCGATACATTCCTCGTCCATAATCTGGCCGATTGCGGCGATTGCCCAATCGCACTCGATAATGAACTCGCTCCCTTCCTTTGGCACTGGGCGTCTGCGTCCGGAGGCGTCCGGTTCGCCCAGTGTCATTTCGATACACTCGAGGGCTTTCAGCCTGCCGTTGTCGTCGGCGATTGCACGCACCGGAACCGCGAGCAAACGGAATTTTACCCCCTCCTTTTCGGCCTCATCGACCTCGATATCCAGGGCGGGCATCTGTTTGCGCGCTCTGCGATAGACCAGCGTTACCTCGTCCGCGCCGAGGCGAAGAGAAGTCCGTGCGCAGTCGATAGCGGTGTTTCCGCCGCCGATGACGACAACCTTGCCCCCAAGACGCAGTTCACATTCTTTTTGACATCTTTCGAGAAAGCGCACTCCGCCGATGAAACCCTCGATTGTGTCCTCCCCCTCGATTTCCATCGGACGGTTTTCCTGCGTGCCAATGCCCACAAAAACCGAGTCGTAGTCGCGCTTGAGATCCTGCAATGAGAAGTCCTTGCCGAGAGATTTGTTATAATTAATCTTCACACCGAGTTCGGTGATTTTTTCTATTTCAGCGTCGAGGACATCGTCAGGAAGACGGTAGGTAGGGATACCGTAACGGAGCATTCCGCCGGCCTTTTCCATCGCCTCGAAGACCTCGACCTGATGGCCGCGTTCAGCGAGATAATACGCACATGTCAGCCCCGCCGGCCCCGCGCCGACGACAGCGACCCTCTTGCCGGTAATCTCTCCGGCTTTTGAATGATAAGTATCCGCGCTCGACTCGTTTTTGTCGCTGGCGAACCGTTTCAGGAAGTCGATGCTGACGCGGTCATCGAAGATGTTGCGTCGGCATTCGTCCTCACAGGGGCGCGTGCAGACTCGTCCGCATGTGGCGACGAATGGGTTGTCCTCTTTGATAAGCCGCACCGCCTCGCGATGCTCCCCCGCGGCGATTAGGGCGATGTAGCCCTGCACATCCACGTTGCTGGGGCATTTGAGCTGACATGGCGCGATACAGTCGGCGTAGTGGTTCGACAAAAGCAGTTCCAGCGCGGCTTTACGGGCTTCACGCACCTTCGGGCTGTCCGTGTGAATGACCATGCCCTCGTAAACCGGCGTTGCACAGCTCGGCAGAAGGTTTTTACGTCCCTCCTGTTCGACTACACAAAGGAAACAGCTCGCGTAGGGTTTCAACCGGTCGTCGTGGCACAGTGTTGGAATATCGTCGAAACCCGCAGAACGAGCGGCTTCGAGAATCGTCGTCCCCTCGGGGACTGCTACAGTTTTGCCGTTTATCGTAAGTTTGATTTCGACCATTTTATACCACCTTCACAGCATTTACGGGGCAGACATCGATGCAGATCCCGCATTTAGTGCATTTTTCCTGATCTATAACGTGCACTGCTTTGCGTTCTCCCGAAATTGCGGATACGGGACATTTTTTTGCGCAAAGTGTGCAACCGATGCAGGCTTCCGGTTCTATCTCATAGTGTATCAACGCCTTGCATACTCCCGCCGGACATTTTTTATCGAATACATGCGTCTCATATTCGTCTCGGAAATATTTCAATGTGGTTAAAACAGGGTTCGGTGCGCTCTGACCGAGGCCGCAGAGGCTTGTCTCAATGATTTTGTGCGACAAGTCCTCCAGCTTTTCGATGTCGCCTTCTTCGCCTTCGCCGTTGCAGATTTTTTCGAGCATTTCGAGCATCCGCTTCGTGCCGACTCTGCAGAAAGTGCATTTGCCGCAACTTTCACGCTGGGTAAATTCGAGAAAGAACCGTGCGACATCGACCATGCACGTGGTTTCGTCCATCACGACGAGGCCGCCGGAACCCATAATCGCACCGGTGGAATTGATTGAATCATAATCGATTGGCGTATCCCAGAGCGATTCGGGGATACATCCGCCCGAGGGGCCGCCGATTTGCACCGCTTTGGGGCGTTTCCCGCCGGGGATTCCGCCGCCGACATCGAAGATAACCTCGCGGATTGTCATTCCCATCGGCACCTCGATTAGCCCTCCCCGGACTATTTTTCCAGCCAGCGCGAAAACCTTCGTGCCCTTGGATTTTTCCGTGCCGTGTTTGGCGTATTCGCCTGCGCCGTTGCGGATAATCCAGGGGACGTTTGCGTAGGTCTCGACATTGTTATTATTGGTGGGTTTGCCCCAGAGGCCGCTTTCCGAGGGATATGGCGGGCGGATGTTCGGCATCCCGCGTTTTCCCTCGATGGAAGCGATGAGCGCGGTCTCCTCGCCGCAAACAAAGGCCCCCGCGCCCTCTTTGACATGAAGATCCAACGAAAAGCCGGTGCCGAGGATATTTTTTCCGAGAAATCCGCGCTTTTCGGCCTCCTTAATCGACTTTTTCAGTCGCTTGACCGCTTTAGGGTATTCGGCTCTGCAGTAAATGTAGCCTTCGTCCGCGCCAACAGCGTATGCGCAGATTGCCATACCCTCCAAAACCGCATGGGGGTCGCCTTCGAGGGTCGATCTGTCCATAAACGCGCCCGGGTCGCCCTCGTCGGCGTTGCAGATGATATATTTTTTATCCGATTTCTGATTTTTGGTGAGTTTCCATTTGAAACCGGTGGGGAAACCGCCGCCGCCTCGTCCGCGAAGACCGGATTTCTCCATCTCAGAAATGACATCGTCCGGAGACATCTCTTTGAGAGTCTTTTCGAGGGCGATGTAGCCGCCGGACGCGATGTATTCATCAAAAGATTCGGGGTCGATAACTCCGCAGTTGCGCAGAACTATTCGCTCCTGATGTGTGAAAAGGCTGTCATCGGGGCATTGGAAGCCTTCGCCGCGCACAATCCACTCGCTTATCGGCTCGCCGCCGAGGGCGTGTTTTTCGAGAATCTCGATTGCCCGTTCGGGATCGACATCGCCGTAGAGCACGCTTCCGCCGTCCTCCTCGCGGACTTCGACCAACGCTTCGCGGAAACACATTCCGATACATCCGGTTTCGCTAAGGCGCACCCTGTCGAATATTCCTTTATCTTCGATAGCTTTTTTTAAAGCTTTGTAAACCTTGTCCGCGCCCGCCGCGACTCCGCAGGTGCCCATTCCAACAATAATCTGTCTCACGATTCCTCCCGATATTGTCTGATTACCTGCCGAGCCTTGTCTGGGGTCAAACGGCCGTGAGTGTCGTCATCGACCATGATAACAGGCGCTAATGAACAGCATCCGAGACAGCTGACCAGCTCGAGTGTGAACTTGCCGTCTTCGGTGGTTTCGCCGTTTTTTACCTTCAGCTCGTCCTGAATCGCGTCGGTGATGAGTTTTACATTGGCCACATGGCAAGCGGTGCCGTGGCATATCCTTATAATATGCTCTCCGACCGGTGAAAGACGGAACTGGGCGTAGAAGGTCGCAACCCCGTATATTTGCGAGATTGGTGCTCCGGTGTGAAGGGAGATTTCGTGGAAAATGCCGGGGGAGACATAGCCGAAAAGCTCCTGTCCGAGCTGAAGCAATGGAATTACCTGGCCCGGAGCAGGCTCATATCCTGCCATTTTTTCTCGAAATATCGAAAGGTCGATTTCTCGTGATTTGGCTTCCATAGGGCTCCTTGGATTATGTTTGAAATGCTTCCGGATAATCGAGCGTCTCTCCGGCAAACTCTTTTTGGATGGAACAACTTATAAAAATAATTGAACAAATGGAATAGTGCAAAGGTTTTTTGATAATTAATTTTAAATTATAATTAAGCTAAAAATATTTCCTAACTACTTGTGTTTCTGAGCAATACTGAGTATTATCGAGGAATTTTCTTAAGTATTCTCTAAAAAAACTATAAATATCATTCAACTGCAAAAAGAAAATTACATTTCGTAGCGAAATAACCTTGACAATAATTTCTCGCTAATTATATTTTTTTGAACTAAAACGGCGAAAGGGAAAATGGAGATAATTTGCGAAAAATGCGGGAATCGGGCGATGATTCCGGACGAGAAAATTCCGGACAAGCCTGTGAAAGCCCGATGCAAGAAATGCGGTGCTGAGTTTACACTTTCTAAGCCGCAGAATCAATCTCCTCCACCAGCCGATATTAGCAAACTCCCCGATGGTAAGCTAAAAGTCGTGTGCCCGAACTGCAATACAGGCCACGTTGTCGATCCCGAAAAAATCCCGAAAGGGAAAATTAAAGTCAAATGTCGTAAATGCGAAGAGCCATTCGTTTTCGAGGCTCAAAGAAAGGCTGTTCCGCCTCCTCCACATTCCGATTTGCCGAAAGGTTTTCTTGGTATCGACGAAGATAGCTTCGCGCAATCTTTGAAAAAAGAGGCTGTTTCCGCAAATGCTGACATCGGGGCGAGTTCGGTCGGACTTGCCGAGCCGATACTCAAGAAAAAGCCTCGCGACGGCTATTACATTATCGACGAGGACGGCAATGAAAACGGCCCATTGGACATTATAGCGCTACGTAATGGGGTTCGCGTCGGCACTGTCGGCGCTGAAACTCTTATAATAACTCCTGAGGGCGATAACACTGTCGCTGGAAGAATGGCCGAGCTTGCATCCGCTTTTGATTTGCTTCAAAAACCGGAGCCGGAACCAACGAAGGAAAAAGTTGAAGATGGCCTTCCAAAGGGTGCTTTCGCGCTATATGTTCTCGCAGGGGCCGGAGTGGGGCTTATTTTCGGCTTGTTTTTCGCAACTTTGTCTGCTGTTATCGGGCCAAGCTTTCTTCCCTTCGCGACCGGGGACAATATCAGCTACTCGTGGAAACACGCGATTATGATTATCGCGGTTAACCTCTGTTTCGGGATGATTCTGGGCCTGATGGCCTCTATACTCGAGGCCACTTCAAAATCGGGGTCTTCCAAAAGGGATGAGGTTCCGGGAACTGTCGGGGCGGTTATCGGCGGGTTGATTGGCTTAATAGCGCTACTTTCTGATAATACCGGCATGTTCGGCGCTATCGGAATGGTTGTTTACGCTTTTGTGCTTGCTAAGTCGGCAAGTGTTGTCAGAAAAAAGTTAACTTTTAGCAGAGCTTAGCTTTTAATATCCAGCCAGACTTTTACCGCTTTTCCGCGGATTTCCATTAGATCGCCGTTATTTTTTATGATATAGTCAATCTGAGGGGTAACACTTTCGAAGATCGCTTCTTGAGCCTCCATGCGATGCTCGCAATGTTCCTGTGGCATGCCTCTGTCCTGAATCAGACGGTTCGCACGTTGCCATTTGGGAGATTGCACCATGACAAGATAATCGAGCTTTTTTAGGATTTCCGGCCAAAAGGGCAACATTGCGGCATCTACGACTGCGACGCCGGGGAATCCGCTTGTGCGCATTTCTTCGATGTTTTCTATCAAACGCTTGACAAGAATCGGATGTGTGATTTCATTCAGTTTCAAGAGCGCATCGTCGTTCGAGAAAACGATATCGGCGACTCGGGAACGGTTCACTTTCCCATCTTCGCCAAGGACTTCCTCGCCGAAGTAATCAAGCATTTTTACCTTTATTGAAGGCTCTTCGAGAACCTCGTGTCCAATTTTATCGGCATCGATAAGGATAGCCCCCATCTCACGGAATATATTGCAAACAGTGGTTTTACCGGAAGCTATCGGCCCTGTTACTCCAACAAGTATCATAATTACGACTCCTTCGAATTCAACGAACATATAATTATTAATATCGATGAAAGCCCCTTTTGTCAAGGGGTTCAGTTCGATAAAAATACTTGGGAAAGCCGGATTAACGCTTAATCTATCTCGTTGAGCCTTCGAAGAATGTCGTCGGAGAGTGTTCGAAGTTCAGTTTCTATTTCGCGCACATATTCATTCTCTTGGAAAAGCTCTGATGGCGAGTCTTCATGGGCATCGAAGCTATCCGCGAACTCTTGAACTATATCCCTATATGCGATGATTTCTTCGAGCATATCGAGCAAGTTCGGGTCTGCGGACTCGTCCTCCTCGAAATCGTCGAGATAAACTATTGCTTTGTCAACGAAGGACAGCCTTCCGAGGGTGTCTTCGTTGTGGAATAGATTATGGGATGTATTTTCCCAGTCGAAACTGTGGGCATGTGCTAATATTTCTTCGATGTCCTCGTAAACCATTTTTTTCCTTTCTATTTTGTTTTCAGGCTGATTTCACCGTTTTCGAGTTCGATTCTAACTATTTGGCCGGGCTTTATTTTCCCAGCTAAAATCTCTGTTGACAAACGTCTGCTCACCTCGGCGTTCAGCAGGCGTTTGATCGGTCTTGCGCCGAACTGCGGGTCGAATCCCTCTTCGGCAAGCCAATCGAGGGCTTTTTCACCGAGTTCAAGCTCTATTTCTTTATCTTCGAGACGCGAGGCAAGTTCCCTGAAGCGAAGCTTGACAATCTCACGCATATCCTCTATTATTAACGGATTAAAGACGACAATATCATCGATACGATTCAAAAATTCGGGGGGAAGGACTTTGCGAAGCATTTCCATAAGCTCTCTGCGGATTTCCGTCATAATGCCGTCGCGCTTTTCAGAGGTCAATCCCTCGGTGCGCTCCATTATCATTCTGCTCCCGATGTTCGAGGTCATGATGAGAATCGTATTGCGGAAATTGACCGTTCGTCCTTTGTTGTCCGTCAATCGGCCGTCGTCGAGTATCTGCAGAAGGATGTTGAAAACCTCGGGGTGCGCCTTTTCAATCTCGTCGAAGAGAACAACGGCGTAGGGATGGCGACGAACGGCCTCAGTGAGTTGTCCGCCCTCGTCGTAGCCGACATAGCCCGGAGGTGCGCCAATGAGCCTGCTGACGGAAAATTTCTCCATATATTCGCTCATATCGAGGCGAATTAGAGCGTGCTCGTCGTCAAAAAGTGTCTGGGCGAGGGTTTTCGCGAGTTCTGTTTTGCCAATCCCGGTGCTTCCGAGGAAGATGAAGCTTCCCAACGGGCGGTTCGGATCTGAAAGGCCGGCACGTGCGGAGCGGACGACGTTCGAAACCGCCTCCACAGCCTTTTCTTGGCCGATTACACGCTGTTTTAGCTGATCTTCGAGCCGAAGGAGTTTTTCCGATTCGGTTTCCGTGAGTTTCGAGACAGGGATATTTGTCCAACCGGCAAGCACTCGTGCGACATCCTCGGCAGTAACCTCTTCGCGAAGAAGGGAACCACCTTTTTGAACTTCGGCAAGCTCCTCGCGGTGTCCTTCGAGCATTTTTTGAAGGGCGGAAATAGCGCCGTATTTGATTCTGGCGGCGGCTTCGAGATCGCCGTTGCGCTCTGCAAGTTCGAGTTCTGTTCTCGCGGAATCGATTTTCGACTGCATTGAATTTATTTTGTCAATTAGCTCTTTTTCTTTCAGCCAAGTCGCGCGGAAAAGATCGCGTTTTTCGCTCAGTTCGCGGATTTGCGTTTCGATTTCGGCGAGTTCCTCTTTGGCCGATTTGTCTTTTTCGATTCCGCGTTTTTCGATTTCGAGTTGAAGAAGCTTTTTCTCGATGGCGTCCAGTTCCGCCGGCTGAGAGGCGAGGTCGATTCGAAGATTCGCCGCCGCTTCATCGATGAGATCGATGGCTTTGTCCGGCAAAAATCTATCGGCCACATAACGGTCGGAGAGCTTCGCCGCGGCGATAATGGCGTCGTCACGGATTATTACGCCGTGATGAACCTCGTATTTTTCTTTTAGGCCGCGAAGGATCGAAATTGTTTCCTCGACCGAGTTTTGGTCGATATAAACAGGCGCGAAACGCCTTTCGAGTGCAGGGTCTTTTTCGATATATCTGCGGTATTCGTCGTAGGTTGTTGCGCCGATAGCGCGTAGTTCGCCCCTTGCGAGTGGCGGTTTGAGCATATTCGAAGCGTCGATAGCTCCCTCTGCCGCACCCGCACCGACGATAGTATGCATCTCGTCGATGAACATGATGATTTTACCGTCTGACTCGATGACCTCTTTTAGAAAGGCTTTGAGCCTGTCCTCGAACTCTCCGCGATATTTCGCGCCGGCGAGGAGCTGGCCGAGGTCGAGCTGTATCAGCCGTGTGTTTTTGAGATTCTCGGGGACGTCGCCCGCGATGATTTTCTGCGCGAGACCCTCGACAATGGCTGTTTTTCCGACACCCGGATCACCGACGAGCGCGGGGTTATTCTTTCGTCTGCGGGATAGAACTTTCATCACGCGGCGAATTTCCTCGACACGTCCGATTACAGGGTCGAGTTTTCCCTGCTCGGCGAGCTTTGTGAAGTCTATTCCGTAACGTTCGAGAGCCGCGAATTTGGTCTCCGGCGACTGGTCGGTAACTCTCGTGTGTCCGCGGATTTGTTTCAGTGCGCGAAGTATTACATTCTCATTCGCACCAAGATCGCGCAAGATATTTCCGGCTTCGCTATGGTCTTCTTTGACCATCGCGAGGATGATATGTTCGATCGAAACGAATTCGTCCTTGAATCGTCCGGCCTCCGCCATCGCATTCTCAAGAAGCCTGCTGGATTCCGGCGAGAAATAGACCTCGTCGGACATTGTCGAAAGCACCGGAAGCCTTGTCATGGCTGACTTAGCGCTATCGAGAAGCTCTCTGGGATCGATCGCCACCATCGCGAGGATTTTTAGACCGATACTCTCGCGGTCGTCTGCGATGAGATAGAGAATATGAATTGGCTCAACCTGGCTATTCTTACGTTGAATCGCCAGTTCGCGCGCTTTCCGAAGCAACTCTTGCGAGGATTCGGTGAATCTGTTTATGTCGAACATTTTGGCTCCGTTGGTTAATAATAACCATCGATAATTTACAATATTACTCGATTTCTCTTTTTCGTCAAGTGGTATCGACAATCCTTTTTCACGAAAGGGGGCAAAGGAGCTTGACAGTTCGTTTATTTATCTTATTTTGCATTGATTGATCGATGTCATGGCGACAATTTGGGAGGCACTACGGATAAAGGCATTTTCATATCATTTGAGGGAATAGACGGCTCGGGAAAATCGACCCATCTGAGAATCGCCGCAGAGTTTTTGGCTCGAAAAGGCCTAACAGTAACAAAAACTCGCGAACCCGGTGGCACAAAACTTGCGGAAAGAATTCGAGATGTTCTTTTAGATAACGAGCTCAGCGGTCGTGTAACCCCAATGGCGGAACTGCTTTTGTATTTGGCGTCGCGGCATCAGCATTGCGAGGAAATTATCGCCCCGAGGCTCTCTGCAGGCGAAACTGTTCTCACGGACAGATTCGCCGACAGCTCAACCGCATATCAGGGCGGGGGAAGAGGAATCGGGCTAGAATTGGTCGAGCAGTTGAATGAGCTTGTTATTCCGCGTTGGCCGGATTTAACGATATTTATCGATGTTCCGGTGGATACTGCCCTCGCGCGGACCCGCGGACGCGAGCTGGACAGGCTCGAAGAGGAGGGCGTCGATTTCATGAGAACTGTCAGGGCGGCTTATATCGAAATAAGCGAAAAACACCCCGACAGATTCGTTATTGTTGACGGCACACGCGAAATCGAGGACACCTCGAAGAGAATCGAAGAAGTGCTGACCGAGTTTCTTGCTCGGAGAAATTTGTTATTCGGAGGCGTTTGCAAATGAAGAGAAAACTCGTTATACCAATAATTTTCGCGATATTGCTTGCCCTTTCGGCGGTTGCTCTCGCTCAGACATCGGAGGGCAATCTTCTGAAGGACCTAAAACTAATTCAGAGGATTATTAGCGAAGTATATGAAAAATATGTCGATCCGATAGACACCCACAAACTCGTTATGGAAGGGATCAAGGGCCTTTTGAACGGCCTCGACCACCATACGGTTTTTATGACCGCGAAGGAAACCGAAGATCTCAAAACAAGCACTCGCGGCGAATTCGGGGGTTTGGGGATTATTATCGGTATCCGCGATAATATTCTCACGGTAATTTCCCCGATGGAGGGCACTCCGGCATATCGCCTCGGACTTAAAGCTGGAGATAAAATTGTCGGAATCGACGGCAAACCCACTCGCGGGATGACCACCGAAGACGCGGTGGAAATTCTTCGCGGCGAGCCGGGAACCGATGTTACAATCACCATTGTGCGTTTGGGCGAACCGGAGCCTATCGATTATACAATCACACGAGCGATAATCCATATCGATGCTGTGCCTTTCGCGGGGATGACCGAAGACTCCGTTGGCTATATTCGGCTTGCGCGGTTCTCCGATGATGCCGGCCCCGAAGTTCGTCAGGCTATTGATTCGCTGAAGGCGATCGGTATGAAAGGCCTAATTTTCGATCTTCGCTCGAATCCCGGCGGACTTCTTTCTCAGGCGGTCGAGGTAGCAAGTGTGTTTCTAAGCCCCGGTGACACAGTCGTTTACACTAAGGGCAGAGACAATTCACAGCGGAGAGACTATATTGTCCGCTGGGGAGCGAGCTACACCGATGGGCCGCTGGTTGTTCTTGTTAACGGTGGAAGCGCTTCGGCGAGCGAGATTGTATCCGGCGCGATTCAGGATCATGACAGGGGCATCGTTATGGGAACGCGCACCTTCGGAAAAGGGCTTGTGCAGAGCGTAATCCCCCTTCTCGACGGCGAATCATTGAAGATTACCACCGCTCATTATTATATATCTTCGGGTAGAAATATTCAAAAAGAGGATTATCTCGACCGCCCGGAATCTGTTGTTCTTAGGCCGGAGGGCGAGAAAGCGGTAGAATCGAAACGAACCGATTCCGAAGCGGGATCGCGTTGGTGGGAATATGACGATGATTTCGGCGAGGAAGAGGGCACCGAAATCCCCGCGAATGCGCCTATATTCTACACGAAGAACAAACGCGTGGTTTACGGCGGCGGCGGCGTGATGCCCGATCTAATCGAAGAAAGCGAGCGTCTATCGCGATTGGCGATTGAGCTCGAACGCAAAAGCATGTTCTTCGATTTCGCAGTTATCTACACTGCCGACAACCCGGATATTAAACCCGATTTCAAAGTTGATGAAGAGCTTTATAACGAATTCTTGGGCTATCTCAACGAGAAGGAATTCACCTATAAGAGCCTTCCGGAAATCGAGCTTGCCAGAGTCGAGAGCACAATTGTGGACTTAGAATATGGCAGTGAGGTTGGAACCCAGATTCGAGAGCTGAAAGCGGCTTTCGAGATTGAGAAAGAGCGCGATTTCGACAGAAACCGAGAATATATAGAGCGTTCGCTTCGCAGAGAGATAATTCTTAGTTTGTGGGGCGAGAACGCGAATTATCAATATGTCGTGCTGACGACCGACCCGATTATCAGGAAAGCGGCGGA
This sequence comes from uncultured bacterium, assembly GCA_964459995.1. GTDB lineage: Bacteria > UBP14 > UBA6098 > UBA6098 > UBA6098 > CAZSHG01. Next base: position 134,117 of record CAYWOR010000005.1, read on the forward strand.
CCTAATTCTTGACTCGAAAGGGTATGCTTCGAGTTTGGGGCCGCCCAAAAAATAGCTGACGGAGCATTTTGCCAAACCTTCTCCTGATTCCTATCGGTTTTGCCGCGGGGATTTTCGCGGGGTATTTGGGCATCGGCGGCGGCCCGATATTCGTTCCGATATTGTTCTTTGCATTAGCGAATAGATGTCCCGAAGAAGTGTTGCCGAAGATAAGCGTGGCCACAAGCAACGGCGCGATAATCTTCACCGGCATTGGAAGCGCGGTTCGACATTGGCAGTTGGGGCATGTCGAAATCGAGTATTTCCTTCGGTTAGCGCTTGGCGCGTTAATTGGCGCGTTTTTTGGGGGCTATATCATCAGCGTGCTTCCGTCGCAGATGCTAACATCCCTCATCGCGGTTGTGCTATTTCTCGCCGCAGTTAGGGTAGCGACAGCCAAAGAGCGCCCATTCAAGAATCTTAGCGACCGTAATTTCTGGTGGTTAACCCCAGCCGGAATACTTATCGGCGCGATTTCATCGACTGTGGGAATTGGCGGCGGGATTCTATCGGTGCCTATTTTAGCCGGAGTTGTCGGCCTTCGGACGCGGAACGCCGCAGGGACAAGCTCCGCAATAACTTTCGTGCTAAGCCTCGGCTCTTTAATAGGTCATATCTATTGGGGCAAAGATTTCACAGAGCTTTCGCGCGGATTTGTGGGGTTTGTTAACATACCATACACCTTAATGCTGGGAGTTCCGGCGGCTGTGGGAGCGGTTTTGGGCGCGGGGTTGCACAAAAGATTCGAGCCGAAGTTCTTCAAATGGATATTTGCGGCTGTTTCGGCAGTTGTTGCCGGCAAAATAGCCTTTTTTGATTAGACTTTGAAAAATTAAACCATGGAGGGCACATGAAAAAGTTAGCCATCGCGATGTTAATCCTTCTTCCGGCTTTGGCGTTGTTCGGCCAGGCCTTCGAAGACAAGGTCGTTGCAAAAGTAAACGACGACGTCGAGGTTATGTTATCCGAATTGCAGGCCGAGATTAGTTCGCTTCCTCAGGAAAGGCTCGGATTAGCCGCTACAAAAGAGGGTGTCGATCAGATACTCGACCAGATAATTCGCCGCAAGCTTCTTGCTCAGCAAGCGAGAATTATGCAAATGGATACCGTCTCGGTCGTAAAGAATGCGATTAAAAACGCAAACGAAGGCATTCTTGCCGATTTCCTCATCATCGTTATCCGTCAGAATACTCAGGCGATTTCCGAGGAGCAAGCAAGCGAGTTTTACGCTTCGAATGAGTCTCTATTCTATTCTTCGCCGGCGATGCAACTCAAACAGATCGTTGTGGCAACCCAACAGGAAGCCGCAGATGTCGAGAAAAAGCTAAAATCGGAAGATTTCGACAAGCTCATCGACCAGTATCCGGGAATTCCGGGTGGACCGAATTCGGGTAATCTCGGGACAATTCCGGTTACTCAGCTTTCCGAGGATGTTTATGCCCAGATCGCCAACTTGTCCCCCGGGCAGTGGGCTGGGCCGATCCAGACCGGTTCGGGATTCCATTTTATAAAGGTTATGAAGATTAATCCCTCGCAAAAGTTGGATTACAAAGACATCGCGGAAGACCTTCAACAACAGCTCACCGTGAGTGTCGCTAACAACGAGGTCAACGAGTATATTCAGAACCTCGTGAACAATGCGACTATCACACGTAACAACTCCGCTATCAACGAAGCGATTCTTGTTCCACGCCAGAACATGGGGCTTGGCAATTAAGCGATCCGAAACGTTGGATTTGAGGGCGGTTACTCGACGAGTGCCGCCCTTACTTTTTGTAGGATTTCGTCGAAATCGAGAGGTTGGATGAAAACCCTTTCGACAGCGTTGTGTGTGAAGATAATCGACGCAGTAATTTCGGAGACCGCTATTCCAAGCGCTTTCGACAGTGCTCTTCGATAGACCTCTATCTGTGGGGCATAGAAATTCGCCTTGGTGATTCTCGCCTCGCCTTCGACCGCATCGGTTTTGAAATCGGCGATATGCCATCCCTTGGAGTCTTTCCATAGCCTATCGATGATTCCGGAAATCATGAAACCCTTTTCCACCAAGACGATACGCTCTTCGGTGCGGACATTTTCCGCTTTCTCGCTGTAAATGTTTTTGATAATATTATTTTGCGCTAAAGCAATAAGATAATCTATACGCTTGGGGGATATTTTATGAATTTTAAGAGCATTCTCCGCGATTTTCCGAATTTCGTTTTCATTCGGAAGCGGAGAAGGCAAAAGGTCGAAAAACCTATGCACCGCGCTTCCCCATTCCGTGCCGAAGCCACCGCTCTCGAAGGCACCGGAAATTCTTTTAGCAAACATTTCCTTTGGAGAACCGAGCAGTTGCGGAAGGTCGGTGGCGGCGAGATAATACTCCCCATCCATTTCAAGTTCCTGCGGCTCCAGAGGTATTCCCTGCAAATGATGTTCGCCCGTCGCGAGGGCATAATAGAGGCGCATCCCCGGTTTCTGCTCCTGTGGTTCGATTTCCCAGCTCTCAAGACCGATGGACAATTTGATCTCGACAGTTCCGTCCGATGTGTCGATATTCATCGTGGAACGTCCAGAAAGCGCGTCTTTTTCGGGCATTATATTTTGGGGTATCAGATCGAAATAGCGCCCTTTAGGCTTTTGGCCGGATAAAATCAGATGATCTCTCGCGCGGGATGTCGCGACATAGAAAACTCGCTTTGTTTCGGCATATTCGCGTTCTTTATCGAGTGCTTTGAAAAGCTGGTAATAATGCGATTTTTCGTCCCTTTTTGCGGAGGCTTTCGCGACACATCCCATAAAATCGTCATAGAGTATTAAGCTATCCTCTTCTTTGTAACCTCGATTCTTCACCGCAAGATGTGCGGCTATGACGATTGGGAATTCGAGGCCTTTCGATTGGTGGACAGTCATCAGGCGGACAGCGTCGCGTCCCTCGGTTATCACCGATTCCTCACGCTCCGTTTCTTGAGTGGATTTTTTGCCGTAGCAGAATTTCGCCGCATATTCGATTCCCTTTTCGTCGAATTCCGACAGCATTCGCAGAAATTTCTCGATGTTCGCGATTCTTTGGGCACCATTTTGTTGTGCTCGGAAATAGGCCCACATTCCGCGCTCGGTAACTATATGCGAGATAAGCTCCGACGGCCTCATTTTGAGAATTTGCCGGCGGAATGCCTCTAATACGCGATTGCAGTCTTCGAGAACACGGATTTCTTCCTCAGAGAGGAGACTTCTCGCGGGGCATTCTTCTTCGGAGCTTGCTATTATTGCGATTCCGGCACGAATATCCCCCTCGCCGGCCAATTTCGCCGCATATATCGCCGAATCGGGCATGGAAAAAAGCGGGCCGCGAAGAATGGAAAGTAGCGCAAGATCATCGCGCGGATCGTCGAGATAGATTATTAAATCGAGCAAGGTCGAAATCTCGGTGGAGGCGAAAAATCCCTGCCCCCCAACAACAAAATGCGGTATATCCCTTGCCAGAAGGGCTTCCTGAAGCAATGGTTCAAGCTGGCCTCGTGAGGGATAAAGCACTGCTATGTCCCCCCATTTCGCTCTGCGAAGGCCGCCTTCGTCGTCATCGACTTCGAGAATGCCGTCGCCGTTTTTATCGCCGAGAACCGCGGAATAAATTCTTCGTGCGATAAGCTCAGCCTCGGCATTGAAAGGTTTTTCGCCCGAAATTAGAAACTCGACCGAACCGCGATGTCCCTCTGCAATCCTTCGTTTGCATTCGAGTTTTTGCGGAATCGCATGGAAACTTAGATCGACCAAAGGAGGTTCGGAGAGATACCCCTCCGAGATATGATTGACAAAGGTCAAAACAGCAGGGGCGGTTCGATAATTGTCGTCGAGAGTGAAAATCTCGCCACGGCCGTCGCTTGTCCAATCCATCGCTTTGCGCACATTGGAGACATCGGCGCCGCGAAATTTGTAAATAGATTGTTTCGGGTCGCCCACCCAAAATAACTTACCCTCAAGAAAATCCGAGAGAATAGAAATTGTGTTCCACTGCAATTGGTCTGTATCCTGAAATTCATCGACCAAAAGGCCGGATAAACCTTTCGTAATAGACTTTGCAATCTTGTCATCCTGCACGATTTTGTTTGAGGCTATGATAAGATCGTCATAGGTCGTCTCCGCTTTTGGCGGAAGATTTTCGCCCTCGCTTTCGATGAAACCGGCGAATATTTTCGCGAAAAGTATCAAAGCGGAAGCGCTGTCGATGTCGCCCTCCTGCGGCTTGAAAGGAAGATATGGGGAGATTTTCTCGACCGCTTCTCTAAGCCTTTTGACGGCGGATTGCGCTTTTTTTATTGTGGCAGTAGGCCAATTTTTCGCACTGCCTTTATTGCCAAATGCTATAAAATTATCGCTTTCATCAACAAGTGTGTTCCTAATTTCGATTATGCTTTCCGGAGAAGTTATGTCGCATGGGGTTTTGGCGATAATCGAAATAGTGTCGGCCAGTTGGTCACCAATACTTCCCTTGCCGTCGTTTTCGCAAACACCATTATATGCACTTTCAATTTCGGTTAGGGCATTCTTGTCGATGCGCTCATAAAGTGATTCTGCGCGCGAATGCCACTTCCGAACAAGCTCCTGGGGGGTTTCGGGAAGGGTCGCAAAAAATGGTTCGAGAAGTGAGCGGAGATTGAAGGCTTTGACAAGCATTTTCTGTAGAAAGTCCCAATAGGTTAAATCCAAAAACTCTCTTAGCAATGGATTCAGCGGATGATTCTCCTTCGAAACCGCTCTGCGGAATCTATTTACAGCTACAGTAACCGTATCTTGGGCACTCGCACCTTCGAGATTCGATTGGTCGATTCCGGCCTCGATGGGATAATCGAAGAGCAAAGCCGCGCAGAATTGGTGAATCGTGCTTATCCGCGCCTCGGCCATTTTAAGCGCGGTTTCGCTCCAAAATTCGGTTTCCTCTGCAGATTCGGCAAGCTCTATACATCTTTCCGCAATACGTTCGCGCATCTCCGCTGAGGCTTTTCGAGTATATGTTATAGCGACGATAGACCGCAAAGCCGCGCCGGCACTCGCTCCGCGTTTTCGGCTGAAATTATCGAGGATTTCGAGAAATCTCGCGGTCAGGACACGTGTTTTTCCGCTTCCGGCTCCGGCAATCATGCCGATATTTTGCGAAAGGTCTATACCCCTTGCCTGTTCGGGCGAAAGATCGTGCGAAATTGGCGTCATTTCAAATCCTCGGGAAGAAGAATTGTGTCCATTCGACCGCATAAACCGGCGTAAGAGCAATAATCTGGACATTTGCCACGCGGTTCGGGTGGAAAATACCCGGCATGGATTCTTGCGACAATCGCCTCGGCCTCAGCTCTAACCGACGTCAGAAGTTCTTCCCATTGCGTTTTGCTGACATTTTTGCATGGAGAATCTTCGGCGAAGGAGACAACATTCTTCAAAATCAGCTCTTTCTTAAATTCCGCCACGTATGCTATTTCCGCGATGTTGGGCAAATCGCATAGGATTGCGTAAAGCGGCAACTGTAGGGCATAGAGCTCCGTGATTTCGCTATTTGTTGATGATTTTCCAATCTTGTAATCCACGATTCGGAGTTGGCCGGCTCTATTGCAATCGATTCTGTCCGCCCGTCCATGTATGCGGCATCCACCTATATTGCCTGAAAAGCTATATTCTAAAACTATTGGAACAAAATCGTCACACGATGAAAGTGCTTCGAGATAGGCCAATAGATTCGGTTTAATCTTGTTGATTAACGAAATCCTCGCCATCGAATTGGGGGTAGTGTCGCACAATTCAAAGACTGTTTTTTCGAGGATTTCCACTATTCTTTTTTGCGATGTGTCAAGATTTGCGGCTGTAACACACACTTTTTGGGCGGTAGTATTGAAATCTTTACGAATATGCTTAATCCTTTCGTGGACGTCCGAAATTTCCCCATATGCAATATTCATCCGCTCTCTGAAAAATTGCTCCAAAACCTTATGAAGAATGGTTCCGCCGGTTTTTGCGCTGACATCTTCCTCGGCTTCCTCCGGTTGTTTAATTTCGAGGATATTGTTTGCGAAAAATGCGAATGGGCATTTGGCATAGCTATCTATTTGTGTTACATTCAACGCGTTGAAACTGCTTTTTAGATGTTTCTCGAAAGGTTTTGTGAGGCATCCGGAGAATGAGTTGTCCATTGCTGGACGTTCATTTTTTTCGATGAGGATTGCCTTCGATGCGCGAATTGTTCCATCAGATTCGATGAGCGTTTGTGGAAGGTTTTCCTCGGAAATGCTCTCGTGGAGCCATTCGCCGGCATGGATTTGTGCGCGTTTGTCGCCATAGGGACGTGCCAATAGCAATTCTGCGATGCCTTTCATTCGTGTTTCATAGACCGCGAATGAGTCTCTCATCGCCTTTTTTAGGGTAACAAGAGCCGGCGCGGGAGGTTTCGGCGAATCTCCCTCGGCAAGTGGGCGAACGAGAAGGGTAAGTTCGGCACTTTCGAGCGCAGAAAGAAACTCAAAATCCTTTCTGTAGGCGAATTCGGGCAGAACAATGCCGATTTTTTCTGCGTCGAAATAATCGATAATCGGGTTTTTGGGGGCGTGCGGGGGAAACTCACCCTGAAGAAAATCCGCAAAGATTTTGACTCTCGCATTCACTTGCGACATGCCCTTCTTCGGGTATATTTTCACCCCTTTACCACCGTGAGCGGAAGTAGAATCACTTTTCAACACATAGAATAATATATCAACATAATTTTTAATTTTATCAATAATTAAGTCGGCAAATAACCCGCGCAACTCCACAGTTTTTTCAAAGGCCATGGATTCGGCTTTTAAGGCAATTATATCATTGTCGCTATCTTTAATATATTTCGCAATAGCATCGCCAATCGAGAAATAATCGAAGAAGTCTTCGATGATCTTCGCGAAATCCTCGCCGGGAATCTCGGATCCCCATTTCGCACCGCGAAGAATTGTGTTTAATTCGGAAATGCAGTCTGACAGGGGTTTGGCGTAATTGGAATCGCAGGCGGAAAGGGGTTCGAGCCATGAGTCCTCGACCGGATAGCCCCCTATTATCGAGCATTTGCGGGCGAGATTGTCGAAATCTATCGACGATTTATGGTCGATAAACCTATGGGAAAGCAAATGGCGAAATTCTTCCCTTCCGAACCCGCTTCGAATCAGCAGAAAAAAACGGTTCAACAGGTCGGCGACGGCAGTTTCGGCGAGTGGTTTATCTTGTCTTGGGAAGCATTTTATATCATGCTCGTCGAGGGCGCGACGAATGTCTTTTTCGGCAATTCCTTCGGAAAAAATGGCTATCTCTGAAGGTGCGACACCTTGCTCACAAATTAGAAATCTAACCGCAGACGCAATAATTTCGGCCTGCTCGGAAGGATTTTTCCCTGCGAGAGAGGTCAAAATCGGCCAATCTGTCAGGTTGGACATAGGAATCTCTTCGAGATCGCGTGAAACTCCTGTAAGCGCACGAATTAAATCATCTGCCGGCGATGGTTTGCGTTGGAAATGCTCGATTCGATAATCCACACGCCTATCCTTGGCTATCGAGCATAGTCTTTCTGCCGGCGCGTTTGCCGCCGACGCCCTTTTCTCGCCAAAAGGATCGAAACCCGAAAGCGGGCTGTAGAATCTGACCTCGGTGAATTTTGATATCGAGCAATAAAATTCCGCAGTAAGTCGTGGAAGTTCGTCGAAACCGGCAATTCCCAAATCGTGCATGTTCGCGAAAATTTTCGGCGCATTTCCGGAATCGATTAGCTCGATAATCTGTATAAGGCGTTGCGGTTCATCGAGTTGTCCACGCTTGCGCAGTAAAAAATCGTAGCTATCGAGAAGGTTTGCGAGGCCGGATGTTCGCCCATCATCACGCCCTAATACTGTGTGCAGATCCTTGCTGGTAAAGACTCCGTTGCTTCTGAGCGACGTTAGAAGCGACGCAATATTGGAAACATAGCCAATCATGTCTCTTCCGGCGGCCATTTCGGGGACATTCGACATCGATTCGCGAACTGCAAGAAGTCGTTCGATTTCGCCAATCGGGTTTTGCAATCCGAATTCTTCGGCGATCGTTTTCGCAAGCGTATGTTTCGAGAATGTTCGAGAGCCTATAATAACGCCGTCCGCGCCGGTCTCACGCCGAATTTCCGCGCGAATAGAGAAATCGTCCGGAAGCAAAAGTGTGGCCTCCGGAAATTTCTCGGGCAAACCATATATGATTGTGAGTCCCATCGCTTAAAAAGTAATCTTTTTTTTGTCGAATTCAACAAAAAAGGCGGCATATAGCCGCCTTGTGAAATAATTCTGCGAATATTAAGACACACCCATCGCTTTGAGGAACTCCTCGTTGGATTTTGTGTGAAGGAGTTTGTTTTTGAGAAATTCCATCGCTTCGACCGGGTTCATATCGGCGAGAATTTTACGTAGCAACCACACGCGCTGAAGTTCGTATTCACTCATCAACAGTTCTTCCTTGCGGGTTCCGGAACGGTTGACGTCCATCGCGGGGAAGATTCTGCGGTCGGCGAGTCTTCTCTCGAAAACGATTTCCATGTTGCCGGTGCCTTTGAACTCTTCGAAAATCACTTCGTCCATTTTACTTCCGGTCTCGATTAGTGCGGTTCCGAGAACGGTAAGGCTTCCGCCTTCTTCGATGTTTCTCGCGGCACCAAAGAACCTTTTAGGCTTCTGAAGCGCGGAGGCATCGACACCGCCGGTGAGAATTCTTCCGGAATGAGGGGCGACGGAGTTATATGCGCGCGCAAGACGTGTAATCGAGTCGAGTAGAATGACTACATCCTTTTTATGCTCGACAAGACGTTTCGCACGCTCGATGACCATCTCGGCGACTTGCACATGGCGGTCTGGCGGCTCGTCGAAGGTGCTGGAGATGACCTCTGCCTTGACGGAACGTTGCATATCGGTAACTTCCTCGGGGCGCTCGTCAATGAGAAGGACGATGAGCTTGCACTCGGGGTGGTTCTCGGTAAGCGCGTTTGCAATTTTCTGCAGAAGAATTGTTTTCCCGGCTTTTGGGGGGCTTGTAATCAAGCCGCGCTGACCTTTGCCAATCGGGGTGAGGATGTCCATAATCCTCGTCGAAGCCTCGCTGGGACGGTGTTCGAGAGTAAGTTTCTCGTTGGGATAAAGCGGGGTGAGGTTGTCGAAAAGTATCTTATGCCGTAGCTTCTCAGGGGATTCGCCGTTGACCTCCTCGACCTGTAAAAGTGCGAAAAAGCGCTCGGAGTCCTTTGGCGGGCGGATTTTTCCCGAAACCTCATCGCCGGTGCGAAGCCCGAAACGCTTTATCTGGCTGGGCGAGACGTAAATATCGTCCTGGCCGGGAAGATAGTTATAATCCGGACTGCGGAGAAAGCCGTAGCCGTCGGACATTTTGTCCAACACACCCGCGGCGCGAATTGTCCCGTTTTCCTCGACAATGCCCTCGAGAACTTTGAAAATAAGCTCCTGGCGGCGCATAGTGCTGGGGTTTTCGACACCCTGACTTTCGAGAAGCATCACAAGCTCCTCGATGGGCATCTTCTTCAGTTCGTCGAGATTGACTTTCGCCTCAGGCAGGTTCACATCCTGAAGGTCGATTTCTTGTTCTTTCCTTGTTTTTCTTGCCATGTCCTTAGTTTTAGGTAAAAGGTTGTTGTTTACATGTTTTCTGGGGCATTGATTCCAAGAAGGCTCAGCCCGAGGGCGATTGCCTCTTTGAGCGCCCTGCAAAGAGCGACCCGTGCGAGGGTTTTCTTCTCGTCAGGGCCAACTACGCGGTGTTTATTATAAAACGGATGGAACATCTGCGCTAGCTCGAGAAGATAGAAACACACCTCGTGGGGCGATTTCTCGGCGGCGGCTTTCTGAACAACCGAGGGCCAAACCGCGAGTTTACGCGCTAAAAGAAGGGCTTCCGGCTCCGTAAGCTCGGCCAGCTCGTGTCTTCCGGTGGATTCGGGGTCGATCCCCTGATTCTCCGCAAATTTCAAAATGCTGTTTATCCGTGCGTGGGCATATTGAATATAGAAAACAGGATTCTCGTCGGATTCTTTTCGGGCAAGGTCGAGATCGAAATCGAGATGCGCCTCCATTCGGCGTGCGAGGAAGAAATATCTCGCCACATCCACGCCGACATCCTCTATCAATTCGCGCAGTGTGATAAGATTTCCCGCGCGTTTCGACATTCGCACCTTCTCGCCCTCTTCGAGCAGATTAACTTGTTGAAGGATAAGGACATCGAACTTGCTGTCGTGGCCGAGCGCTCTCATTGCGGCTTTCATTCGTCCAACATGGCCGTGATGATCCGGCCCCCAGATGTCATAGCAGAAATCGAAACCGCGCTCGAATTTTTTGTGGTGATAGGCGATATCGACAGCGGCGTATGCGTATTCGCCGTCGGATTTAATTAGAACGAAGGGTTTCTCGTCGGGGTCGTATTTTGTCGCGTCGAACCAAACAGCGCCGTCTTCGTCGAGCAGATCGCCTTGGGTGCGAAGTCTTTCGATTGTTTCTTCGACCTTTCCGGTAGCTCGAAACTCACGTTCGGAGAAATAGGTATCGATATGGGTGTTAAACTCTTCTAGATCGGCTTTGATAAGCCGTTTAAGCTCCTCGACAATCCAATTTGCGGCATGGGCGATGTCTGCCTCTCTGCCGTTGTTCCAAGTTTCGACCAAACGTTCGTGTTCCTTCGGGAATCTATCGGCATAAATTGCGGCAAGATCTGCGAGATATTCGCCATGGTAGCCGTCGCGGGGCGGGATTTCCCATTCGAGTCCGGCACCCTGCCGAATTCGTGCGATAAAACTGGCTTCGAGATTCCGTATCTGGCCGCCGGTGTCGTTGATATAGTATTCTCCGGCCACATCGATGCCGGCGTGTCGCATGATTTTAATCAACGAACTTCCCACTGCGGCGGCGCGTGCACTTACGACATTAAGCGGCCCGGTGGGATTTGCGGAGACGAATTCTATTTGAACCTTGCAGTCGTGAGATTTTTCGCCCTTTCCGAATCTTTCCGGATGGGTGATTATCTCAGCGAGCATATCATAAAGGTAATTATTGTCGTATTTGAAATTGATGTAACCCGCTCCGGCAGGCTCCGCCGAGGCGATTCCCAAAGGAAGAACAACCACGGAGGCAATCTCCGAGGCGATAGCTTTCGGCGGTTTGCGAAGAACGCCGGCAAGTTTGAAGGGTAAATTTGTGGTAAGATCACCATGCTCGAAATCGTCGGGGATACCAATCTCAGGAACGATATTCTCCCCCCAAAGGTTAGCTACAGCCACCGAGATATCTTCAGATAGTTTTTCTCTTATATCAGCCATTATCTATTTCGCCCTCTGTCGCATCATAAACCTCGACCGGAGCATCGGCCCAATAATCGTCGAGGGAATAATAATCGCGTTTTTCGGGGATGAAGATATGAACGACAACGTCAAACAAATCGAGTATTATCCAGCTTTCGCTTTCGAGACCCTCGGCGTGGCATCTTCCGATATGCGCTTCCTTGATTTCCTCGAAAAGGTCGCGTCCAAGTGTGCGAAGATGCCGCGGCCCCTGCGCGTTAGCAATAACGAACCAATCCGCAATATCGGACAACCCGCGAAGGTCGAGAATGTGAATTCTCTCACCCTTACGTTCGGCGATAGTTTCCGCGAGAGCGAGCGCTAAATCGTATCCCTGTGTAACTTTTTCTTTCATATTCAACCGCTGAGTTTCTTTGTGATTGTCGGATAATCGAGTCCGATAACTATCGTCGCATCGAGCATGAGATTGTATTTTTGAATCACTACCCTGTCCGGCGACAACCCGAGAAGCCGTGCAATCGAGTCTGCAACCGCGGTGTTGCCGGTTCGATCGATGACGATACTGGAAGGGTATGTGAAACTTCCTGCGCTCTGAATCTCGATGACGTCGATTCCGGCCTTGCGCAGTTTTTCCGCGATGTTCTTCACCTCGTCCGGTCTCCGGCATCCCCCAATCAGCTGGACTTTGAAAGCCCTACCGTCGGGGATTCTCCGTGCCGAGGGTTTCTCGACAACGGGCTGAAGGTAACCGACTAAGATGAACACCGCAATGAGCAGAACAACAATTATTATCGCCCAATCCGCGATGGCGGCGATTTTTCGGCCGAATGTGGATTCCTGCCTATTTTTCTCTTTGCGGGGAGCGGACATAAGTGGCGTCTATCGCCGAAGGAAGTTGGTCTTAAAGTCGCTTTCCAACCCGGTGCCTTGGATTCTCTGAGGAGACATCCTCAAATCGAGGGTAACTCTTCCGCCTTCGAAGGGCCGCCAATCGAGGCGCACGGCAGGGGTAAGCTCGACCACCTCACCGCTTTTAGATTGAGATCGCGACAATTCCAGCGTCCCGCTGGTTTTGAGTTTTGGGCTGACAATATAATTAAATCCGTGCATATAACTTATAACAGATGCGCTCGAACGCCCGTCGGTGGCATATCCGAGGTTCAACGACCGAAACTGGGTCAGTCTTTCGGGTGAAAGAAGCGATTCGTGCCCTTTCGACGCCGGATAAAGACTCATTTTAGAAGCCTCGGAAGACTGTCTATCTTCTGTAACGAGACGTTCCGACTCCTGAGAGAAGGCGACGCAGAGCAACAGAATTGTAAATATTATTATTAGCTTTTCAGTCATAGCCCTTTTCGGGGTTATCATTTCGGCGGGGCTTCGTATTGCTATATTAACGATGTCAATCAAAATGTCAAGCGAAATTTATTCCGAAGCAAATCGAGGGCTTCGACGAAACTAAATTAAATATGCATGAACTGTTTTCATATCCCTTGACATACAATATAATAAGGCATACTTTTCTGCTTGGTTTATTTCATCAATAATTTAATGGAGGTCTCATGCCCAACATAAGTAACCGTGCCGGAAAGGTTCCGGCCTCGCCAATCAGGAAACTGGTGAATTTCGCCACAGCCGCCAAGGCCGAGGGCAAAAAGGTTTACCATATCAACATCGGCCAGCCCGATATCGAAACACCGCAAAGTTTTTGGGATGCGGTTCAATCCTATCCCTCAAAAATTCTCGCTTACGGCAATGCGCGCGGAATCCCCAGCTATGTCGATGATCTCGCCGGATACTACCGCAGGATTGGCGTCGATGTTACACCAGAGGAGATTATCGTTACTACCGGCGGAAGCGAGGCTATAGTTTTCGCGATGATGGCGGTTTGCGATCCCGGCGACGAGATTATTGTCTTCGAGCCTTTCTACCCGAATTACAACGGCTATGCCGCAATGAGCGGCGCAATTCTGAAGCCCGTTATGACTGATCCCGAAGCGGGTTATCATCTGCCGGTAAAATCGGAAATCACTGCGGCCATTACCCCTCGCACAAAGGCGATTTTAATCTGTTCGCCGAATAATCCCACAGGCACCGTTCTTTCCCGCGCAGAAATGGAGCTGATAGCCGAGATAGCAGTCGAGAACGATCTTTTCGTAATTTCCGACGAGGTTTACCGCGAATTTGTCTATGAGGGCGAGCATGTTTCCGTTTGCCATATTCCGGCTATTCTCGACAGGGCGATTCTTCTCGACTCGATAAGCAAACGTTTTTCCTCCTGTGGCGCGAGAATCGGATGTGTAGTTTGCAAAAACAAAGAGATGATGGACTCGATTAGTCGAATGGCGCAGGCAAGACTTTGCCCGCCATCAATAGAGCAGATTGGCGCAGAGGCTGTGCTGGAAAATCTTCCGAGCGATTATTTCGAAAAAATGAAATCAGAATACCAGAATCGCCGCGACGCCGCGCTCGAAGAAATCGCTAAGATAGAGGGTGCGTTCTGCAAAAAGCCCTCCGGTGCATTTTATCTTATGGTAACGCTTCCTGTGAACGATATCGAGGATTTCGCCAAATGGATGCTGACCGATTTCGACCTCGATGGCGAAACGACGATGATTGCTCCCGGCCCCGGATTCTACGCCACAGCGGGCAAGGGAATGAACGAAGCAAGGTTGGCATATGTTCTGCGGTGCGAGGATATGCGCAGAGCCATTCAGATTCTCGGCGAAGGCGTGAAAGCCTATAATCAAAGATAAAAGAGGCCGGTGCATATGATACACGAGCTGGAAGTGAAATCCCTTCGGGTCATCCCCGATTCGCGCGGAAGGCTGATGGAGATACTTCGGTGCGACGACGAGCTTTTCGAGGAGTTCGGTCAGGTTTATGTTACAACAACGCTTCCGGGTGTTGTGAAAGCTTGGCATTTCCACAAACTTCAGACCGATAATTTCGCTTGTGTCCAGGGAATGATTCAGGTCGCTCTGTTCGATGCGCGTAAAGATTCCCCCACCTATGGCGAAATCGACGAATTTTTCATCGGCGAGCACAACCCGAAACTGATTTCGGTTCCACACGGCGTGTATCACGGCTGGAAATGTGTCAGCATGAAAGAGGCGATAATCGTCAATATTCCGACTCAGGCATACAATTACAAAACCCCCGACGAATATCGCCTCCCTTGGGATGACCCCTCGATTCCATATGACTGGACAAAACGAAACGGATAAATAGTGCCCAAGACCATCCTCATAACCGGCGCCGCCGGATTCATCGGCTCGAATTTCGTCCGGTTACTTCTTCGGAGCGGCGAATACGATTACATCCGCATTCTCGACGCGCTCACATATGCCGGCAATTTAGATAACCTCGCCGGATGCCTCGACGACCCTCGTGTTAAGTTTATCCAGGGCGATATCGCCAATTCAGAGGCCGCACGCAGGGCGATGCGAGGATGCAATGCCGTCGTTCATTTCGCCGCGGAAACCCATGTGGACAGGTCGCTTAGTTCAGCCGACCCCTTTCTTCATACAAATGTTTTGGGCACCTATGTCCTCCTCGAAACCGCGCGCGAGTCGGACATCGGAAAATTTTTGCATATAAGCACAGATGAAGTTTACGGCCCGATGATTGAAGATTCCGCAAAGGAAGACTACCCCTTTAATCCTTCGTCGCCATATTCGGCGAGCAAAGTCGCCGCGGAGGCTATGGTTAATGCCTACCGCGTGAGTTTTGGGATACCGACAGTTGTTGTAAGGCCAGCGAATAATTACGGCCCGTATCAATTTCCGGAAAAATTAATCCCGTTCTTTGTCAAGCGCGCGGTGGAGGGAAAAAGTCTTCCTGTTTACGGCGAGGGTCTTCAAGTGCGCGATTGGCTTCATGTCGAGGATAACTGCAGGGCGATACTTCTCGCACTGCGCGAGGGAAAATCGGGTGATGTTTTCAATATTGGCACGGATAATCATCACAAAAATATCGAAATAACGCGAAGAATCATCGAAATACTAGGACTTGGCGAAGACCGAATCGAATATGTTACCGACCGCTTGGGACACGATTTCCGTTACGCCGTGGACTCAACAAAGATAAGAAACCTCGGCTGGCGTCCGGAAATCCCCTTCGATAAAGGGTTCAAGGACACGGTTCTGTGGTTTGCGAGACAATTTGGGGGATAGTTTGAATAATCGGATATTGATATATATCGGCATAGCCATTTTTTTTCTTCTTTTTGCTTTTCCAGCGATTGCGCAAAACTCCCAGCAGTCGATGCTTCAGGATGTCCGCCAAAATATGCAACGGACACCCACCGCGAATGCCGGCAGAATCTCCCTCGACGACGCGCTTCGCAAAGAAATTCGCTCTCAGCAACAACAGATTCGCAATCTGACCGACTATATCCCTCTCGAGGGCACGGTTAACGAGGATGCCTATATTATCGGCCCGGGAGACCAGTTTCTCGTGGGTTTTGCCGGCACCGAAGAGGAGAAATATATCGTTCCTGTTGGTGCTGACGGCTTTTTGATTTTGCCCTATTCCTCTTCAATTAAAGTTTCGGAGAAAAGCCTTCGTCAGGCTAAAGCGGACATTATCGAGGGGTTATCGAAGTATTTTAGGGCGCAGGACATCAGCGTGACGCTTGTTTCCGCGCGGCTTTTCGTGGTGCATGTTACGGGAATGGTGTCCTTGCCGGGGGCTTATGTCGTATCTGCCGTCGATAGGGTAAACTCTGCGGTCGAAGCGGCTGGCGGAGCGCTTTTAAGCGCTCAGCTTTCAAGAGTCAAACTAATCCGTGACGGTGACACATTGGCGGTCGATTTGAACAGATACAAAACCTCGGGAGTTTTGGCCTCCAATCCCACCCTTCGTGACGGTGACGTCATTTTCGTTCCCGGATTCGACCCCGCAAGCGCATGGGTTTTCCTCTCCGGCGCGAGCTTCACCGACGGGACAATCAATATCGACCGCGGAGAGTCCGTCTCAAAGCTAATCTCCCGAGTCGGCGCGGACCGCGACAGAATCGATTTTGGAACCGTGAATCTTATCCGTGGCGGCGAAAGCCGCTTGCTGAATCTTCTTTCCGACGACAGAGAGGTTGCGCTCGCCAGCGGCGATAGTGTTTTCCTGTCGCTCTTGCCGGATTCCGTCTATGTCGGCGGAAGGGTTGTTTCAGGCGGGTCTGTGAAATATGTCGGCGGGCTTAGCGCAAGAGCATATGTCGCAATGGCCGGTGGAATATCGAAAGAGGGTTCGATGGGCAAGGTGTGCATTTACCGCCATGGCGAAAAGCTTTCCGAGCGAAAAGCCGGAGGAATTAAGCCCGGAGACGCGATTATCGTCGGAACTGACGGCTTCTATTATGTCTCAGAAACCGTCAAATCTATCGGGCAGTTGGGGACATTTATCTCCGCTATTTATGTCATAACCAGGAATTAAATATGAAGAGCGAAAACGACATCAGAGATCCCCAGTGGTGGCTTTGGGCGCTTCTCAAAAAGTGGAGATTGCTTGTCTTCCTGCCTGTCATAATCGGTATCCTCGGGTTTGGAGTGGCGCATTTTATCATGCCGAAATGGTTCAAAGCCGAGGCCGAGATAATGCCAATGTATCGAAGCGGCGATTTGGGCGGAACTTTCGCGAATCTTGTTACCGGCATGATGGGATTCGGCGGAGGAGGCGGGGATTATGTCCTGCCCATGATGACAACCCCATCGGATTTATGGGGCGCGATTATCAAATCCAACGCCATCGTTGACACGCTAATTAACGAATACGATTTGAAAAAACGATATAAGAAGGAATACATCGAAGAAACCCGCAAAATACTTCGCAAGCATATAATAACAAAAGTCTCCGGCGAAGGCATTCTCACCATCGGTTTCGAGGACAAAGACCCCATTTTCGCGACAAAAGTTGCAAATTCGATCGTCGAGCACCTCGACCGAATAAATCGTAATTTGAAAACAGGAACTGCCGCTGAGACGCGAGTTTTCATCGAAAAACGTCTCGAAGAAACTTCCGCCGCTCTCGCACAGGCCGAATCTTCCTTCGCCGCATTCCAAAAGAAACACGGCGCAATTTCTATCGAAGACCAAACCAAGGTGGCGATAGAGGGCATTGCGCAGGTTCGAGCAGAACTCTTGATGGCCGAAGTCGAGCTTGGAATAGCGAAGTCATCGAGGACATCTGAGCATCGTGAGGTCGAGGAGATTCAGAGCCGTATCGACGAGCTTCGCAAACAGTTGAAGAAACTCGAATCCGGCGAAGGCTCTTCCGAACCTTTTGCGCTAATGGATATTCCCGATTTGGGGATCGAATACGCGCGGCTTTTCCGCGAACTTCAAATTCAGGGCATTCTTTTCGAGTTTCTGACTCAGCAATACGAGCAGGCACGCATCGAGGAAAAACGCGACCTGCCCATCCTTCAAATATTATCCCGCGCCGAAGTTCCCGAAAAGCGCGATCGCCCGAAACGGATTATCATATCGGCATTATCTTTGTTCAGTGCACTTATCCTCGTTGGGTTATGGATTGTCGGAAGCGCCGGTCTCGACCGTTTGAAGGAGCTTAAGCCGGAAACCTATCAAAGACTCGCCAACGCCCTTGGAGACAAGAAAAAAAGAAATAAGGAGTAACACCAATGAATGTCCCCCTGCTCGACCTGAAACGCCAATACGAAGAAATCCGCGAAGAGATGGAACGCGAAGTTGTCGATGTCCTACGCTCCGGCTGGTATATACTCGGCCCTAATGTTAAGGCCTTCGAGGCCGAATCTGCGCAGTTTTGCGGCGCAAAATACGGGGTCGGCCTTAATTCAGGCACGGACGCTCTTCGTATCGCATTGAAAGCGGTCGGTGTCGGTCCGGGCACGGAGGTCATTACATCTGCATTCAGCTATTTTGCGACCTGCGAGGTTGTTACGGATCTTGGCGCTACTGTTGTTTTTGCCGACATCGAGCCGGACTCATTCAACATCGACCCCGCGGATATTGCACGAAAAATAACCCCGAAAACCACCGCGATTGTGCCAATTCATCTTTTCGGGCTTCTTGCGGACATGGAAAAAATCCGCGAGGTTGCGGGGGATATTCCGGTAATCGAGGACGCCTGTCAGGCTATCGGAGCGACCGGGCCGGGAGGCAAAGCCGGTTCATGCGCCGATGCCGCGGCGTTCAGTTTCTTCCCAAGTAAAAATCTCGGTGCGGCGGGCGATGGTGGGCTTTTGACAACAAACTGCGACCATATCCTTCAGGAAACCCTGTCTATGCGCAATCACGGCACACGCGAGGACAGATACCGCCACGAAATTTTCGGCTACAACAGCAGGCTCGACGAAATTCAGGCCGCTGTGCTTCGCGTCAAACTTCGCCATCTCGACGATTTCAACGCGAAACGAATTCGAAACGCGACTATTTACAACGAGGCTTTCTCTGCTATGGAAGGCATTACGCCACCGGTTGCGCCGAAGGGATATGTCCATGTTTACCATCAATATACCCTTCGAGTTCACAACTCCAAGCGCGACAGGCTTTTCGACGCTCTCGGCGAGGCGGGAATCGGTAGGGCAATCTATTATCTCGTGCCGCTTCATCGTCAGCCGGCTTATTGTGGCGCTTACGACAATGTTCCTCTGCCCGTTTCAGAGCTCGCGGCGAAAGAGGTTGTCTCTCTTCCGATTTTCCCAGAGTTGACCGACGAGGAAATTAACTATGTTATTGATATGGTCGCTAAGGCAATCAAATAAAATGAGATTTTTCGTTCTAATAATTCTTTCACTTGCTTTCACCATAGGCCTTTTCGGGCAGAGCGCTCCTCAGCTCGGACCGACTATTATTCACGCAGAAATCGGGCTTGCCGCAATTCCAGATACGATGACCTTCTGCAGGTCGGATTCCGGCTTGATGCAATATGGCTGGTCGGTGCGAGTTCGCTTTTACTCGGACACAAGTAATGTGCCGGAAGTTTTCAGCCTCTCTGTCAAGTATGAACACATCCCCGGCGAAGGGTGTTTCCAATCGACTTTCCAGAAACAGTGCCAATGGGGGTTTGAAAGGCTCAGTTCCGAACGGGTTTTTTATCGCATTGGAAACATGAACCTCGCCCTGACTGATTCCAGCATGATTATGGAGGCCGAAATCGCACCAAGCCTTATTGACTGGGCCGATTCTGTCGATGTTTACGCCGTTACCGACCGCGTCTGGGAAAAAGAGGGGTTCAGCCTTCGCGATATGACCGAATATTTTCCCCTCGCAAACAAGCACTACGACCGTGTCGGCGACATCAACGACCCTCGGTTCGATATCCGCTTTCTCGTGGTCGATATCGAAAACCGCCCACCAAAACCCGTGAAGCCTGAAAAATAGAAGCTTCGCAGATTCCAAATCATTTCGCTTGAAATATGGCCGCGAGTATGTTAATATTCGCGGCTATGTCTGAACGCCCGGAATATATCGACCTCCGCAAGAGTTATCGCATTTCGATAACCGAGGGGATTTTTGCGCAAATTTCGGGCACGCTCGGCGGCGCGGGGAGTGTTTTCCTGACTAAATTCGCGGTGCTTTTGGGTGCGACTCCATTTCAATTCGGCGTTCTTGGCGCAATCGGCCAGTTATCGCAGATTTTTCAGCCGGTCGGTGTTGTGCTGACGCGGCGCAAGAGCGAGCGTAAACCGATTACTCTCTGGCTTTTGACCCTCGGTCGGCTCATGGTTGTCCCCTTTGGATTTCTGCCCTTCATTTTTCCAAATAATATCGCGATTTGGTTCTTTTTGGGGCTTTTCATGCTTGGATCGTCTTTTGGCGCGGTGGGTGTAAACACATGGATTGCATGGTTTTCCGATTTGGTGCCCTTGCGGATTCGCGGAAGGTTTCTTTCGCGGAGGTCGCAATATCTTATGGTTGCGGGTATTGCAACCGGTTATCTTTTCGGCGCATTCCTCGATATTTTCGATAGCGAACCGGGGTTTATCGCACTTTGGATGAAGGGATTTTTAACTTTTCCTAAGACCTTGCCGGAGAATGCTATTAAATATGCGCTGATGTTGATATTTCTTCTTTCAGCGATTGCCGGAATAATTAGTATTATGATACTACGAAAACAGCCGGAACGCCCGAAAGATGTCGAACACGAAAGCATCTCCGAGCTTTTAATCACGCCACTAAGAGATAAAAATTTCCGCCGTCTGATGGTTTACGGCCTTTGGTGGATGGCGGCGATTGGAATCGGTGCGCCCTTCTGGCAACCGTTCATGATCGGCCATTTGAAAATGTCGGTCGTGATGATTCAGATTTACGCGACAATAAGCGTGTTGTCGGGCATTTCGACCCTTCGATTGTGGGGGATTTTCATCGACAAATTTGGCAACAAAACCGCGATGCGCTTCGCTATCGTGCTGGGCTGTATAAATCCGCTTATATGGCTTTTCGCGACGCCATCGACCTATTGGATTATTTATTTCGAGGCGGCCTTCTCGGGAATAATGTGGTCCGGAGCGAATATTGTTGCGTTGAATTTTGTGTTGGCAATCGCTCCACCGAAAAGACGTCAGGTTTATTCCGGAGTTTACGGCGCTTTTTCGGGTGTTGCGATGATGACTACAATGCTCCTTTCCGGCGCGTTTCTTCCACGGGCGATGGAAATCGGCGGCCTTCATCTCGAGCCCGAGCAGGTGCTTTTTGGGCTTACCGGAATCGCGAGACTCACTGCCGAAATACCCCTTACATGGATAAAGGAGCCGCGCTCTGTCTCCTTCCGAGACACGCTTCTTCAAGCGACGAGTTTCGCCAAGGTTCAAATCGCATCGCTCGCGAGATTTTTCAACGGTGGGCAAAAATAGCTTTTCCCTTGCGCCGGCTGGGGTTTTCGGGTATTTTAAAATCAAGAAAGAGGTTATTATGAAGCTCATTTTATTGATGACATTAGTATCAGGAATGCTCGCCGGCGGCCAATTTATGCTCAAGACCGGTTTCAACAAAATCGGCGGCTTCTCGATGTCAAACATCCTGCAGGTTTTCACCAACGCCTGGGTTCTCGGCGGAATCGCGATGATCGGCAGTCAGATGCTACTTTGGTTCTGGATTTTATCGAGATACGACCTGACAAAGGCCTATCCGCTAATATCGATGTCCTATATCTTCGCGATGGTTTTAGCCGTGCTTTTGCTAAAAGAGCAACCCGGCGCGATAAGAATAATCGGCACACTGCTGATAGTGGCCGGCGTGGCACTTGTGGCAAGATAGCCATGACGCTTCATCAAAACGGCTCTTGAAGAAGGGCTGTTTTTTATTATATTATTATTAACATTTCAAAATTATCAAGAAAGGTTTCATTATGCGTTTCAAAGCTTTTCTTTTTGTAGTTCTATCAATTATACTCTCCTCGCTTATCGCACAACCGCTTTCAGTTACGATAGATACGCCGGATACGGTCATCTGCGACCCGCCTGCCGATCTCGCTTTCACAATCAACGCCACGACAACCGGCGGAACACCGCCATATTCTTATTTATGGGCACCCGGAGGAGCATATTGGTCGGGGCATGTCGAAGACATCATCGCAACGCCCCCTTATGGCACGGTTACCGAATATATTATAATGGTAACTGACGCCGCGGGTGATACAGTTTACGATACTGTTTATGTTAGTGTCGGAGGAGGGGAGTTTTCATTCGCGAATGTCGATGTGTTAGCATGCCAAGGCATACCGGTTGAAGTCGGATGCCCTATTATCGGCGGTGGCGCTATAGAAGTGATTTGGCGAACCTTAGACGGCGATTCTGTCGGCGCTGGGCATTCTTTCACCTTCGTTCCAGATACAGCGATTACTCTTGTGGCCCATGCTTCATATCCCTATTGCACCGATGAAGTTACAGATACAGTGCTGGTCGATTTCTTCAAAGAACCGCCAGGGCCTTTTGGCTGGCGAAGTCCATTGCCCGACGACACACTTGCCCCCGGAATGGTCGAGCTATGTTGGGAAATGCCCTCCGGCGCGACACCTATATACTTTAATGTGTTTCTCGACGAAGTTAGAGTTGCTTCATGGCGAACCGATACCTGCTATTCCGTCGGGCCTTTTAGTTGCGGCGAAACCCATTGGTGGTTCATCGAAGCCTTCAATCTGTGTGACTCCTTCTACGATGGTTGCGGCACTTTGTATTATGACTCATTGCACTTCGTCCCAAACTACGGCGATACATTCTCCGGCGGCTTCGACCCGCCATTCCATATTTCGCCCTGTGATACGCCCATCGTCTTCGCCGAGATAATCGAACCTTTGCCAAACACATGGACTTCCTGCGCCGACCAGCAGATTACGATGACTCTCGAATCCGGCGGATCGGAAACGGTTCGCATCGATATTCCCAGCCTCTCTTCAACCACGGATTATTGGGACACAACATCCGGTTCGTGGGTGTCCGCGCACGATATTTTTTATGCCGGATGGGGCTCCTATATTCTCGAAGGCACTTCTTGGATATGGGATTCGCACTATTCCGGCGCGGTTACCGGCAGACGTCTAACTTTCCAAACCCTAATCGTAACACCGGAAGGCGCGGAAATCGACTCGGCATTCATCTCCTTTTACGCGGATAATTCGGCAATAATCTATATGAACGGCGATTCCGTGGGCGCGGACGACGACGGTGCAACATGGAACCGCCTTTTCACATTCGAGTTAACCGATTTTATGCATGGCGGCGTCGATACTTTGCATGTTTTGGGCATCGACCTCACCGGAGTCGCAGTGGGAGTGAATTTTCTCGTGAGCGTTTTCTATTCTTTAGATTGCGAACTCGACCTTTCGAGCGTAGAATTTTCAGTAAGTGGCGTCAATCATATTATCGGCGATGGCTACCTCGATTTCATTACACCAAGCTATTTGCTGTTCACACCTTCGGGAAGCGCCCTTTTTTCGGACGGCGACACTGTTACCGCCTGCTTGAACTCGATGGAAAACAACTGCGGAAGTTACCTCGCTTCGCCTATTTGTTGGGATTTCTATGTCGATCTAACTCCACCCCATATCGACAATACGCAACCCGAGAACAACACATTCATCGCCGATCCTTTCGCACCCATTTCTGCGGACATCCTCGATTTCGGCTCCGGCGTGGATGAATCGACAATCTCGATGTCTATCGCCGGAATTGCCATCGACGAGAGCGATTACACGCTGTCGCCCATCGCAGGCGGGTTTAATATCGAATACACGCCGGATTCGCCAATAATGGCGACAGATACAATCTGGGTGTGCATTTCAGCGACCGATACCACCGATTATTGCCCCGATAACGTCATGGACACCTGCTGGTTTTTCTTCAGCATGAGCGCGCGCGAGGTTTGGTTCCCGACGGTGTTCGGAACGCCCTGCGACACTGTGCTAATTCCGCTGAGTATCGACGATCTCGAGACGAGCTGGATTGGAAGAGCAACCTTCGTTTTCTCGATGGACAAAAACATTCTTAGGCCGATTTCAATCGTAACCTCCGGCGCGCTAACCCATGGTTGGGGCGTTTCTGGACTTGCTGTCGATACCTTGGCGGGGACTATTTCGGCCTCGATAGCCGGAACTCCGCTTGCCGGCGGCTCAGGGGGGGATTTTCTGTATCTTCGCGCGGTTGTTCCGTGTAATGCTCGCGGCGGCCGTTACACATACATCGACATCGACACGATTTATTTCAACGACGGCATTCCTTTCGTTGATTGGACACCGGGGCTTTTCGCCGTGGAGCTTGTGCCGCGTATGTTCTCGGCTGATATTCGCCTAAACAGAGCCTCCTTGCCCACCGAGGATTATACTCTAACAATAGCGGCATATCCGGGTGGCTCGGATGATTTCGACCCGGGACTCGATATTCAGCGCGTTCCGCCGCCGGACTGGATGGTAAAGGGCTATTTCCCGATGCTCGATGAGGATTATCCCCATATCGACAAGCTTATGCGCGATGTCCGCGCGGTGAATCCGCCGGTTACATGGCATCTCATCACAGAAAACGAGCCAAACGGCGTCGCGAGATGGCAACCAAGCCGTTTTCCCGAGGGCGAGTTCCGCATGAACGGCGTAATCGACATGAAGCGCGATTCTATCGCATATTTCGCCACGAATGACACTTTAGTAATCGAATGGACACTTCCCGAACTCGGCGCGAGGCTTCTAGATTTCGAGCCGGGATGGAACCTCGTGAGCAGTCCTCTTTTACCAGAGGGCGTAACGGCGAGCCAGGTATTTAATGCCGCCTTCGATGTCTATCGCTTCCACACACCGACCTCCGCCTACGGTTTCGCCGATTATATCCGCGATGGCGAAGGATATTGGGTCTGGGCGAACAGCGAATACACTGTCACCCTAATCGGAAGCGAGATTCACGGCTATCGCAGGCCGATTTACCGCGGTTGGAACCTAATCGGCGCGGCAATTGACACGATTGCGGTCTCTGATATCGATATTTTGCCTTCGGGCGGAATTGTCGGCGACATTTTCGGCTGGGACGGTGCAGGATATGTCGCAGTGTCAGAACTAATCCCCGGAAACGGCTATTGGTTGTTGTCGAACAACGAAGGCGTCCTTCACGCGCCTTCGGGATGGCGCAGAAGAGCTAAAAACGAACCTCGCGCAGAATGGACAGGCAGAATTCTCCTCGGCGAAACAGCTTTGGAAATAGGATTCGCGCCGAACGCCTCGATCGGAATTGGATTGGGCGATAGAGCTATTCCACCGGCCTCCCCCAACTGCGACAATTTCGATTTCGCGCTCATTAACGAAGGCATCGCATTGAGCCGCGACTTATCGCCCTCGGGAGAGTGGGAGATTTCGCTGTCAAAAAGCACAGATATCCGATTCGAGCTTCCGAAAGGCATCGCTGTCGAGATTGCCGACATGGAATTCATGGATGGAGACAGAACGGAACTTAACGCAGGAGTATATAAAATCAAGTCCAACGCGATACTTCCTGACAAGTTTGAAGTTCTCGACGCGGTGCCGAACCCCTTTAACTCAGCGACCGAATTTCTTTTCAGAATTCCCATTGCCGGCACAGTTGAAATCGAGATTTTCGACATTTCGGGCAGAAAAGTATTGAGCCGCGAGGGATATTTCGAAGCCGGACATGCACGATTCCGCTGGAACGGCGAGGACGATGCCTTACGCTGTGTGGCTTCGGGGCTATATTTCGCAAGACTCTCCTTCGGCAACGAAAGTGTTATTGTAAAATCTATGTTCATCAAATAGGAAATTGTAATGCAGGATAAATCCGCCCATGTCCGCGAGCTTCTCCGCATAGCGAAACATATTGCCGTCCTAACCGGTGCGGGGATTTCCGCCGAGAGCGGAGTGCCTACTTTCCGAAGCGCTGACGGCCTCTGGAAAAACTTTTCCGCTTCGGAACTCGCGAATCCCGAGGCTTTCAAAACAAACCCTCGACGAGTGTGGGAATGGTATGGATGGCGTCGCGGCGAGATGCTCAAGGCATCGCCAAACCCAGCACATCTCGCGCTCGCCGAACTTGAAAAGCGAACCGAAGACTTTCATCTTATAACGCAGAACATCGACAATCTTCACCGAAGAGCCGGCAACGAAAGAATAGTCGAGATTCACGGCAACGTATTCCGCAACAGATGCACGAATTGCGGGCATGTTTATGCTGACGAGACCTGCAATTTCGAGGAACCTAATCCGCTTCCCACCTGCCCAAAATGCGGCTCGATAGCGCGTGTCGATGTTGTCTGGTTCGGCGAGGCACTCCCTGAGAAAGAGCTAAGGGAGAGCCTTCGCGCCGCACAAAACTGCGATGTATTCCTGACAGTAGGCACAAGTGCGCTGGTTTATCCGGCGGCGCACCTGCCGATTCTCGCCAAAGAAAGCGGTGCGGTGCTCGTCGAGGTGAACATCGAGCAAACCGGCCTCACATGGCAATCGGATTTCAGTTTCATAGGTAAAGCAGGAGAAATACTTCCTAAATTTGCAGGATTATGATGATACAAAAAAACACAGCTAACCTCATTCCCCTTTTCCCCGAAGAAGAAGCCAACTATCTTCAGAAGGAAACCTGGCAAAGGCGTGCAATCGCATGGTTTGGTCTCGCAACAGGCCTTTCCCTTTCGGCAAAATTCGCACGTGTATATTATGAATTTGTCTCCGCGAGACATATAGTGCCCGGAGCCGCTGACAGCGAGTATTTCGACCTCGAATGGACAGCGCTAATGGGGGTCGTGGTCGGCCTGATTATCGCATTGATACCGGTCATAATTGCTTTTTACAGGAGCAAACGCCCGCCGGAAGGCTTCGCGGCAAGGAAATTCACGAGTAAAAACTTCGGCCATTGGCTATTGGGTTTCTTGACAATTCTGATTTCAGTCGGCATTATTCTTTTGGGAATAGGCGGTTTCTTTCCAACCAAACGCTTCGGCTGGATTATCGGCTTCGAAAGCGGAGAGTTCATCACCATGTTCGGCGCACTTCTTGTCGGCACACCGCTATTAATTGAGGGTCTCTGGACGCTTTACACCTACCGCCGAGGCATCCAAAAAGTCCTCGTCCTCCGAAAAGGCAAATGGTCGAACGAGTGAAAGAGAACGAACAATTACCAAACATGACTCAAAGACAACCAAACGCAAACTATCAATAATTAAATCGTTGACGATACCTAACTATGGCATATATTTACGATATGATGAAAATAGATGAGATTAAAAATGAAATTTTCTGTGGTGATTGTCTTGATGTTATAAGAGAACTTCCAGATGACTGCATCGATTTAATAGTTACATCACCCCCTTACGCAGATCGGCGAAGCAACACATACGGTGGGATTCATCCAGATGAATATGTAGAATGGTTCCTACCTCGTTCAGCTGAATTTTTAAGAGTTCTTAAGCCTACCGGAACATTTATTTTGAACATTAAGGAACGAGTATTCAACAGTGAACGGCATACATATGTAATCGAACTTATTCTCGCAATGCGAAACCAGGGCTGGCTCTGGACAGAAGAATTTATTTGGCACAAAAAGAATTGTTATCCCGGAAAATGGCCGAACCGCTTTAGGGATGCTTGGGAGAGATGCCTTCAGTTTAACAAGGAACGAGCATTCAACATGTATCAAGAAGCTGTAATGATACCCGTTGGAGATTGGGCAAAACCTAGGTTAAAAAACCTCAGTGATACTGATAGAAGACGAGATGAATCGAAGGTTGAAAGTGGATTTGGGAAGAACATATCCAACTGGGTTGGTCGTGAAATGGTCTATCCAACAAATGTTTTACATATGGCTACAGAATGTGCTAATCGAAATCACAGTGCAACTTTTCCTATTGGACTACCAGAATGGTTTATAAAATTATTCACAAAGGAAAATGATATTGTATTGGATCCTTTTCTCGGTTCTGGCACTACCGCTCTCGCCGCAAAGTTTTTAGGGCGTTATTACATAGGTATCGATACACAAATAGAGTATTGCAAAATGGCTCGAAATGAGCTACGAAACCATATTTACCAAGAAGAACTCGCATGGAAGAATTAGATATTGTTAAGCTGACAAGATATGTAAACGATAATATTGTAGTGTTTCATCAAAATAGAATCAAGCATATCCAAACATTAAGCCTCAAGAAAATCCTTAAACGAAAAAACCCCTATCTTTTTAGGGGAAAAAATATTCTTACCGCACAAGATTTGATTAAACCAATTCTGGATGCCTATCTATCTTCTCAGGAAGAGACTATTTTTGGAGATTTTTTGGAAGAACTCGCAATTTTCGTTTGCGGTGAAGTCTTCGGTGGTTTCAAGTCGGCGGCCGAGGGAATAGATCTCGAGTTCACCAGAAAGAATATCCGTTATCTTGTTTCAATTAAATCAGGACCGAATTGGGGCAATAGTAGTCAAATCCAAAGAATGAAGAGTAACTTTAAGCAAGCTCAGAAAATATTAGGAAGTAGCATCAAGGAAGCACAAGTAACTTTCGTAAACGGTTGTTGTTACGGCCAGGACGGAAAACCTAACAAAGGTGACTATTGGAAAATATGTGGGCAGGCATTCTGGGAATTGATTTCAGGTAATGAGAGACTATATATTGAAATCATTGAGCCTCTTGGCCACAAAGCAAAAGAGAAGAATGATGCTTTTTACATAGAATATACTCGGATACTTAACTGTTTCACATTAGAATTCGGAAAAGAGTTCTGCGATAACGGGATTATAAACTGGAAAAAATTAGTGGAATACAACAGCAAGAATAAGCGCTGATTGAGTTAAATTCTTCTTTAATCCTTTTAAATCTAATCTATATCGATTCAGATTCGTTTATAAGAGTGTACCCCCACCCCCTTCTTAACTAAGTGACGTCAGAAAATTTTCCCAATAAACAAAACCCCCCGCATTTCTGCGGAGGGGTTTTTGCTTTTTGAGTCTTGTTCGACTTGGGTTATTTCATTAGAACAACGCGCTTGACTGCGTTGTCGCCGCCCCAATCGACTCTGACAAGATAAACACCGCTCGGACGGTCATCAGAAGTCCAGCGGAAACGATGTGTTCCGGCCGAATACTCGCCCTCGGCGATGACATCGACACGCTGACCGAGCATATTGAACAGCTCGACCTTGATTTCTTCGTTGTCCGGAAGATCGACGGTTACCGTGAATGCGGCATTCGCCGGATTCGGCTTGATCGAAAGGGCGTGCTTGCTCGGAACCGCAGACCTAAGCCCGAAAGTTGCTACATCGCCGCGGCTAAGATAAACCGAACCGGAACCCTCGACCGCAATTGTTCTGCCGTTGACCGAAACTTCGATATCGGGGCAGTTCGCGGCATCCCAAACCAACGCGCCGTCTTCGTTCGCGCGGAAACTCCAAGAATCGGCATTTCCTGCATACCCTACGGACGGAATGAAAAGCTCCTTCATGTCGAATTCCTCGAAGATGATCGCACCGGAAAGCTTGAACTCGCCCTGCGGACCAACCGGTGGGATACCCACGCTGTTACGAAGATCCCCGACACCGAAGGCATAGCTTTCGCCCTCGAACTCGAGATTCATGCGCCATTCCGGAGGCGACGCTTTGCTCATCGAAGCCGCAGGAACGGACATCGAGCCGCCGCTCATCGAAAGCGCCCAGTAGCCATGGCCGGCCTCGATGAAGGTGGCCGGAACATAGTTCCCAAGGTCGCAATCCCAGCCCTGAAGGCTAACGACATCGCCGCTGTAAGTCGCGCTGGCGAGATTCGTGCATCCGACGAGGTTCCAACCTCTGCTGAGCGGATAGGTATAATTCGTGATTGGAATTCCGCCGACCGGATAGTTATCAGCGACTGTGTTCCAAACCCAATATCCGCGTCCCGCTTCGGCACTATTGGTAAGATAATAGGAGTAGGACACCGGATCGAAACCGTAAAGCTCGGTGAATGCGCTCGGGAAAATACCCGGAACAACCGGAACCGTCGGCACCGAGGGGAATCCGATAAGATTCCAACCGTAGCAAAGTTCCATATCGGTCATCGTCGGTGACGGCCTGTCGTAAACGATGGTCAGCACTTCATCCGCCAAGTAGCGATAGCTGGAATGATGATGCATCTCGTATATGCCGTTAAGGGTAACTATTCCGCGCGGCAATCTTGTCGGATCCCATCTGAGTTCGCCGGGTTCACCCACTGTAATAACATTCCAAACGACCGGCAATGGTGCCATCGCCCGAACATCCTTCTGAAGGCGCGAGAACATGGGATAGGCCGGATCATCGAGCGGGAAATAGGCATCGGTCTGTGAAATCGGGGGTGGGACCTGATAAATATCCAGCCCGGGATTATACATATCGGTGCCGCCGGGAAGCATTCCCAAAGTAAGAACTGTGATATTCGGTCTAACATCCGAGTCGAAAATGAGGTCGGCTGTCCACATCTCGGGCGACCATTCGACCAGCACCCAACCGCGGTCCTCGATAATATAGCCGATACTTCCACCGTTAAGGACGATGCCGTCGGTGGGGAAATCGAGAATTGTGAAGCTTCCGCCACTCGCCGAGGCGTGGGGAATAGCCTTAATCATGACGAGGGTATCATTACCAAGGGCGAGCGGAGTAACGCCGCGTGCATTAATCTCCACAACGCCGCCTGTGGTGTCCCAATCGATAAGCCAGCTTGTCCCGATTGCAGAGCCAATGCCGGTAACGTTCTGAATAACCAACACCGTGGGATCGTAGCTGACCTTGACGGTGAAACTATCCAATGCGAAACGATAGCCCTGATAGGCTATAACCGGAAGATCGACTGTAACACCGGGGTATGCGATGCGCTCGGGAAGGTCGAAACTGAGGAAATCGATAACGAAATCCCAGCAGGTCGAGCTGACATTGGGATCGCAAAGGTCGGGGTCGTCCTGCGCACCAACACAAACTTCGATGGTATCGCCGGCGGGGAACAGTGCAATATAAGGGCCTGCGACATTAAGATTTAGCGTAACGCCGTCGAAGCTAAGATAGCTGTCGCCGGCCCAAATAGTGTCGCCACCTACACTCATCCAATAATTCGCCAAATCGACGCCCGCAATATCGTCGAAGATGTCGATATGGACATTGCTGGGCGGGCCGCCAAGAAGCGCGCCCGGAGTTGGATAGGGCATATCGAAAATTGGCCCTTCCAAATCGACGATGAAGTGCCCGCTCGGAATATCGCTAAGGCCGAGACCGGCGATATCTTCGAGAATATATAGCTCGTGAGTTACAGTGTCGCCGTGAGAGAACATCAGAAGAGGAATGGTCGGCGACCACATAAAGCCGTCTTCGTCCGGGTTGATGAAGACGTTGTCGTCGGTCCAAGGATATCCAACCCAGCTTCCGGCCGCGCCGCGCTTCATCTTGAAGTAGAAACTCGATGGCTCAACCTGACATCTCGCGCCGAAATCGTATTCGACAAACTGATCCGCGCAGGAGGTTATTGAATAATCGGGCGGGAAAAGCATGTGCGAGACAGTGCCGTTGCACCCGCAGTCCTCCCCGAAATAGACACATCCGCCGGTTACAACATCCGGATTCGGTAAACCGACCCCGTTATAGGAATGGAAAATCGTCATGAAGCAAAGCTCTGCGATTGTATCCATAGCGCAACCCATCGATTCGATCGGCTCGAAACGCCATACGAAAATTTTCGTCTGGCCGGGGGCGATGAAAGTAACCGGGTCCGGCGAGGAAACCAGCGAGAAGCAAGGACCGCCAAGGAATTCGCCGGTTACATTCCAAATCGTGTCGGTTTCGGTATTAGTGAGGGCGACAGAAACGCTCTGGTAGTCACGTATGAACTCGATAACCTCGGCGAAAACTATAGTCCATGAGGTCGAAAGATCATACCACGAGCCGCCTGTCGTTTCCGCCGAAAGCTGATACCAGTTGTGATGATAAGGCGCCGGGGGGGTGCAGGTGCCGGTGTATAGAGAAGTCCGAGTGATATTAAATAGGATGAAATTGCCGTCGAGAAGCTCTGTGATGATATCGTCTTTGTTTTCATTGCTACGGCAATCGAAACAGGGGTCGCCCAATTCGCAGAAATCGGCATCGGTAAAGCCGATAAGAATACGAATAGCGAGAAGACGCCAATCGTAGAAGCGCATAAGTGCGGCGAGAGCGTCGAGATATTCCTCCGGCGTGTCGCCGCCGCCGGAAGCTCCGCAACCGGCGAGAGTATCGGTGAACATCGTGATGTCGTCGGTCATCTCATAATAGGGATGCGGGGTGGTTCTATCGAAATCCCACATCTGGCGTGTGCTGTCCGCAAAGGGACATCCGCCGAGTCGATAATCAAATCCGGCATCGGCGAGACCATGAGCAAAGCTTGAAATAGTAGCTTTAACAGCTGTAAGCGTGCCGCCCATCGAGCCGGAAGAGTCGATAGCGAAGCCGACATCCACACCGCCGGTGTCGAAATGGCAACTCACCTCGAAGGTGTAATCCGAAGTTGCCGAATAATCCATCGCGTTGTTGGGAGAATCCTCCAATGGCGCATAAACACGGCCGTTGAAGGTGAAATGCATATACTCCACCTCGAGCGCATTTGCGAAAGCCGCGCTCACAAGCATAATGGCCGCGATTAAAATCGCACTCCATTTTCTCATAATTCCTCCTCGAAAAATTTCATTATTTTCATTTCAAAAGACATATACACTTTAAATAAAATAAGCTCGCATGAGTTCGATGTCAATACATATTATAAAGGCAAAAGATTATTTGTCGAATTTCGCGATCTCCATTAGGGTTCAATAGCGGCGAGTCTTTCCGCGATTCGCCTCATCACAAGCATATCTTCATCGGCAGAACCGGCAAGTTTGAATCGAAGCTCGAAGGGGTCTCTTCGGAAATCCGTTTCGAGTTTTAGCGGCGAGATTGCCGAATCCAATTTCGCGAGATTTGGTTGCCAATTTTTCGCGAAAAGAAA
Source organism: uncultured bacterium (assembly GCA_964459995.1). Lineage (GTDB taxonomy): Bacteria > UBP14 > UBA6098 > UBA6098 > UBA6098 > CAZSHG01. The sequence continues at coordinate 166,869 of CAYWOR010000005.1, forward strand.
TGTCGCCCTTCCCTTTTTAAGAACCACCTCACGAAGAGGAATCGCCACTCCCGATGCCGTGATGCGCATACGAAGATAATTCAACAGGGATACGACCTCTTCCGGCGGAGTGCCGAACAAATCCTGCATCTCGGCCTTGATTGCGTCCAGCCTTTCGACAATCGGCGCCATATAAAGTCTCTGGTAAAATTGGATGCGCAGTTTTGTGCTCGGGATGTAGTCCTTCGGAATGAAAAGCGGGGTGTCAACCTGCGTGTTGACCGGCACAAAATGGCTCGGTTTCTGTCCCTTCAGCTCGGAGACGGCCTCGGAAAGCATCCGCGAGTAGAGATCGAGCCCGATTTCTTCGATAAAACCGTGCTGTTGCGCGCCAAGAAGATTTCCCGCACCACGAATCTCCAAATCGCGCATAGCCAGCGCGAATCCGCTTCCGAGGTCGGAATGTTCGAGAACGGCTTTTATGCGCTTTTTCGCCTTATCCGTAAGCCTTCGGTAGGGCGGTGTGATTAGATAACAATATGCCTGTTGGTCGGATCGCCCCACCCTTCCACGAAGCTGATATAGTTGCGAGACACCGAGTTTGTCGGCTCTGTTTATCAATATCGTATTGACATTTGGAATATCCGTGCCGGATTCAATAATCGTAGTTGTCACGAGAACGTCGAACTTGTCCGCAAGAAAATCGAGTATTATTCGCGACAGCTCGCCCTCCGCCATTTGTCCATGCGCCACCGCGAAACGCGCACCGGGAACGAGTTCGCGAAGATGATGCGCCATAGCTTCGATGCTTCCGACGCGATTATGTAGAAAATAGACCTGTCCGCCGCGCGAAAGCTCCTTTTCGATTGCCTCGGAGATAGTTTCGTCCGAGAAAGAAACCGCGCGAGTGTAAATTGGCAATCGGCTCGCCGGAGGAGTGTCTATGGTGCTCATATCGCGCACTCCGGCAATGGAGAGATACAGCGTCCGTGGAATTGGCGTCGCGCTCATCGCAAGGACATCGACCTTCGCACGCCAATGCTTGATTTTTTCTTTGTGTTTGACCCCAAATCGCTGTTCTTCGTCAATGATAAGAAGCCCTAAGTCATTGAATATCACGTCCTTCGAGAGCAACCGGTGCGTGCCGATTATGACATCGACCGCGCCCGCTTCGAGCCTCTTCAGAGTTTTTTTCTGTTCTCTGGGCGATCGAAAGCGAGAGAGCAGATCGATATCCACCGGAAGCCCTGTCAGACGCTCTTTGAAGGTTCGATAATGTTGTTCGGCGAGGACTGTTGTCGGCACGAGTATCGCGACCTGTTTGCCTCCGCGCACAGCCTTGAAAGCCGCGCGAATAGCCACTTCGGTCTTGCCGAAACCAACATCGCCAACCAAAAGTCTGTCCATCGGTTTGTCCGATTCCATATCCTCGATGACATCGGCGAGAGCAGAAAGCTGGTCGCGCGTTTCGTCGAAGGGGAAAGAATCCTCGAGTGCGGCGGAAAGCTCGTCCTCGAGCGGAAACTGCGTGCCTTTGGCAACCTCCCGAAGGGCGTAGAGTTGCACAAGCTCGCCGGCCAATGCCATAATGCTTCGTTGGGCGCGCGATTTGGCCTTTTGCCAGGCTGTTCCGCCAAGTTTTGCGGGCTGGACGTTTTCGCCGCCGACATATTTTTGAACAAGATGAAAGTCCTCGACCGGAACGTAAAGCTTTTCGCCGTCTTTATATTCCAGCACAAGGCATTCCGAGGAAAATCCGCCACTCGTTACAGTATCGGTTCCTTTGAAAATACCGATGCCGTGGTCTGTGTGGACAATGAAATCGCCCTCCTCGAGGCCGGTTGGAAGGGCATAAATCGTGCCCTCGCGGTAAAAGCGCTTAGGTGCGGTGCGGCGTTTCCTTCCGAAAATCGCCGAGCCTGTTATCAACGCTTGCCCGCTTGGAGTATGAAGAAAGCTCTCGGATATCTGCGCTACATCCGCCGGCACAGCTTCCTCGGGCGGAATTGTCTGCTCCAGATTGCGTAGCTGGTAGCCGTTTTCGCAGAAAATCCGCGTTTCGACGCCGTCCTCACGGTATTTCTCGATTAACCGACGAAAGGCGACAGGCCCCTCGAAAGAGCCGGGCATAGATTTGAAACCCATATCGATGAAATCTTCGGAGGTCGGGAACTGATGTATCGCGATGAAATCCCCGCCGGTAAGCATCTCCTCGAAAGCCTCCGTGCCGATGAAAAGCGTTTCAGGCGGGATATGGAACTCCTCCCCGCGTGAAAGCTCGAAATGATGCTCTTCCGCACGGCTTAGCAGAATATCGGCCTCGTTAAAAACCTCCTCAGGCTCGAAACATAGAATTAAAGCGTCTTTGCCGAAATGTTCGAGCGGTAAAACCGGTTTTGGCTCGAAAAGCGGCGAAAACCACACCGACCCTGGGAAATCGCGTTCCACCGACATCCGCGACACGATCTCTTCGACTTTCTCGCCGGGAATTTTCCTCGCCAAATCCTCTCTCAGCAAGGCTCGGACAGAGGATATTTCGTCGCTTTCCGCCCAAAATGGTTTAAGCCATTCTTTTGGCGGAAGAATCGAAACTTCCTGAATATCCACCTTCGAGCGCTGATTTTCCGCTGAAAATAGGCGTATCGACTCGATCTCATCGCCGAAAAACTCAATTCTGACAGGGTCGTGATGGCTTGGAAGGAAAACATCGAGAACATCGCCTCTTCGGGATGTTGTGCCGAGAAACTCGACAAGGTCTTCGCGGACATAACCCATCGCTGTAAGCCGCGACATCAGCGATTGTGGCGAGATAACATCTCCGAGCTTGAGCTTTATTGTGAATTCCGAGAGCGTCTTTGGCGGGAAAACTGGATATAAAAGGGCTTTCGGCTCGGCGACAATCAGTTTCGGCTCTCGCGATTGTGCGCGGAGATAGCAATCGAGTCGCGTAAAGACAATCGCCTCATCCGGAAGGCGGTGCTCGTAAGGTTCGATGTCCCATGCGGGAAAAAACAAAGCGCGTTCTTCGAGTAGCGATTTCGCGTCGAGCCAATGCTGGTAAGCATCGCCGGAGGGTATCAAAATGACATCTCTGCCGATTTCGCGGACAAGAAAATCGGCGATAACCGCCTCGCCCACCCCAGTTGTTCCGACAATTTCGGGGAAACGCCCGGCTTCGAGAAGTAACTTCAGCTCTGCGAAGGGCTGTGAATGCTGAATCTTGCGCTTTACCGCAGAGAATGACATCGAAACTCCCAAATACAACATGTGCCGACGAACCCTAAAATAGGGGCTCCTCGGCTAATTGAAAATGTATTATATTCTTTTTTTCGGTAAATTCCAGAGGAAAAGCGACGCCCCCGCTCGAAGTTCTAACTTGCGGAAAAGGTTTTTTTCCATTTAATTATATATGGTATTTTCACCATTGGAGGAACAGATGAGAAAACTAACGGCCATATTTTTGTTTTTGATAGCGGCGAGCCTTTTTGCACAGCCGGTGGGAGTGGGCGGTGGCAAGGTCGAGTTCACTTACAATGCCCCTAATGCCCGCTCCGTGCACCTTTCCGGCGGCTTCAACCGCTGGGAGCCTACTGCAACGCCGATGGAGAAGACCAAAGACGGCGTCTGGAAAGTGATTCTGGAGTTCGAACCGGGAGTTCATCAATACAAAATCGTCGTCAACGGCAACGAGTGGAAGCAAGACCCGAATAATCCGGCTGGCATCGACGACAACTACGGCGGTTTGAACTCGGTGTTCGTGCTGAAAGCCGATGGAACCGTCGCGCTGGAATCCCAATCGCAGGGGCCGGTGAACCCCAACGACATCTACCCCGAAGGCCCAAAGGTTCATCTGGCGATAATTTGGCATCAGCATCAGCCGCTTTACGCAGACCCTGTGCAGGACTATCTCCGTGGGCCGTGGGTTCGTCTTCACGCCACCAAGGACTATTACGACATGGCCGCAATGCTTGTCGAATATCCAAACATTCATGTTACAATCAATCTAACAAGCGTTCTCCTTCAGCAATTACAAAATTACTATGTCGAAAGACTCGCCCCGACAGTCGAGGGGAATAGAATTAGTCGTGATAAGTTTATGGCTACGGCAATTGGCAGAACTGACCCGTGGATCGATCTTCTTATGAAGGACACGAAAACCTTCGACACTAAAGACAACGAATACTTGACAGGCGGCGCATGGAACGCCTTTGGAATTTCTGAGGTCATGATCGAGCGTTTCCCTGAATACAAAGCCCTTCGCGACAAGGGTGGCGCGAACCTGAATTCCGACGAGAAACTTCAGCTGAAGGTCTGGTTCGCGGTCGCATGGTTCGACCCTGATTTCCTCGATGGCGCAGTTGAGCTTATCACCGGCGATGTCGTGGATTTATCCGACCTCGTCGAAAAGCGTGGAGACAGATGGTTCGCACGCAGAAAGTTCACCGAGGACGACGCAAATCGCATCGTTGCAGAATCTTATAAGGTCATGGCGGCGGTTGTGCCCGCACATAAACAAATCATCGCCGACGGCCGCGGAGAGATTATAACCACGCCCTATTACCACCCGATTCTCCCCCTAATTTTCGACTCGGATATCGCAAAAGTCTGCCAGCCGGGAACTCCGATGCCCACACGGTTCAATTACCCCGGCGACGCCATGGCGCAGGTTTTGCGCGGGGCGATGTTCTTCCGTCAGCTTTTCGGGTCAGCACCAAAAGGGATGTGGCCTGCCGAGGGAGCGGTTTCCGAGCAGGTTGTGCCGATTTTTTCGCAGGCGGGAATCAAATGGATCGCTACCGCAGACGGTGTTCTTAGCAAATCTACTCCGCCGAATCAGCCAATATGGCGCCCCTATCGTGTCGATCCCGACCGCGAACAGGGAACATCCAACTCGGAAGAGGCCGTGGCTGTGTTTTTCCGCGATACCGAGCTTTCAGACCGAATCGGGTTCAGATATCAAACCAAACCGGGCGAAGAGGCCGCGGAAGATTTCGTCCAGAAGGTGCTATCCTATGCAAAAGTGGGCGAAGATCGCCTGATTACGGTCATCCTCGACGGCGAAAACGCATGGGAGTGGTATCGCCTTTCGCCGGACGCCAAAGATTTTCTTCATGCGATGTATCGCAAACTCGAAAAACTTCAGGGTTTGGGGCGCATCGTTACTGTCACGCCCATGGAATATATTCAGGGCAACCCCGACCGAGGTGTTGTCGCGCATCCAATCGCCACAATGCCAGAACTGGAGCCGCTTTGGCCCGGAAGCTGGATCAATGCGAACTATGACACTTGGATCGGCGAAAAGGAGGAGAATATCGCATGGGACATTCTCGGGCGTGTCCGCGCGGAGCTTGGAACGATGGGCATCGAACAGCCGGATCCCCTCGCTAACCCACCCTCCGGCGCGAAGGAATTAGCCGGATATAACGCATGGGAGGCGATTTACGCCGCAGAAGGCTCCGACTGGTTCTGGTGGTTCGGCGACGATCAGGGCGCACCGGGCGGCGACGAGCCTTTCGACGATGCTTTCCGCACACATCTGGCAAATGTTTACCGCTACGCGCGCGAGGCCGGAGTCGATGTCGAGGTTCCCGAATTCGCGCCGATACTTCTCGGCTCATCATCCGGCGGCGGCGGAACAATGGCCCAAAGCAAAGGCCCGGATATCGAGATTCTTTTCGTGGTCGATGCATCATCGCAGAATGTCCCCGATGCGATTTACATAGTTGGCGCACCACCGGTGCTTGGGGAATGGACACCGAACAAAATTCGCTTATTCGACGACGGAACCAATGGCGACGAAGTGGCCGGCGACGGCAAATGGTCTCTGCGGGCGGCTTTCCCTGATGGTTTTTACATCGAGTATAAATACACGAACTCCGGCAAAGAGGGGCAATGGCAACCCGGCGAGGAATTTCCTGTGGCAAACCGCGGTGTCTCGGTTCGTGGTGTCGATGGTAAGATGACTATTCGCGATGTCTTCGGCGAGATGTAGCAAACTGCATGCATTTGAATGCATATTTACACTATTTGCATACATTTGCATTCATTTGAATGCACTTTTACTCTCTTTTATTAGATGAGAAAATTTGATTAATCAAGGAGTCATATTAATCGCAGGGTTAGCGGCCCTCTATTTCGGCGCGGAATCGTTAGTAAAAGGCGGTTCACGGCTCGCGCTTTCGATGGGGATGAAACCGATACTCATCGGGCTTACGGTCGTCGCTTTCGGCACGAGCCTTCCGGAGTTCTCAGTTGCGGTGATTTCTTCGGCGAGCCGCGCGAATGCGATATCGCTGGGAAATGTCATCGGAAGCAATATCTGCAATATTCTTCTCGTTTTCGGCGCGATGGCCTTAATCAGGCCGGTCGAAGTTGATAGCGATAATCTTCGCAAGGATCTTCCGGCGATGATGGCCTCTGGTGCGCTTCTATGGATATTATCAGCCGATGGCGAGATAACCCGTTTGGACGGCGCGTTGATGATTCTTGGCTTTCTTATTTATCTCAGAATGCTCTGGGAGGCTCGCAAATCGCGTTTTCAATCGGATATCGATACTATTAGGAAGAAAGCTTCGATCGGCCATTACGCGCTCATCCCTATCGGTCTTGGGTTGCTGATTTTCGGCGGATGGGCCTGTGTGCGGAGCGGAACATCCATCGCCGAGCATTTCGGAATCGCGGAATACACAGTAGGGTTGACAATCGTGGCTTTCGGCACGGTGCTTCCGGAGCTTTCGGTGGGGATCGTTTCCTCGATTCGTAAAAGCCAGGATTTGACTATTGGAAATTCTCTCGGAAGCTTTATTTTTAACTCTTTGGGCGTGATTGGAATCGCGGCGCTGATTCATCCCTATGAGGTCGCGCCGGATATTAATTCCTTCGGCCTTCCGGTGATGGTTGCCTCGTCGATGGCCTTTTTGCCAATAGCCTCGACAGGTCAGAGGGTTACACGAATTGAAGGAGCGGGATTTTTAATCGCATATGTGGTTTACATTCTCGCCCTATTTTAGCGAATATAAGAAAGGATGAAAATGAAGCATTTATTATTTATGCTTGTTTTCGCAATCGCCCTTCTGATATGCGGTTGCGGCGGTTCTTCGGACGACGGCTCGATAACTATCTGGCATCAGATGGCGAATGTCGAGCGCGATGTCCTCGATTCCGTTTGCGCAGAGTGGGGCGCGGCAAGGGATATCAAGATCACAACGCTTTACAAGGAGACCGAAGAACTTCGCAGTTCATTCCAGACAGCGGCTCTTGCCGGTGGCGGCCCGGATTTGGTTTACGGGCCTTCCGATCAAATTGGGCCTTTCTCTGTTATGGGGCTTATAATGCCTCTGGACGAGGTTTTCGAGAAAGATTTCCTCGACAAATTCGACTCTAAGGGACTTGTGCGTTTCGAGGGCAAACTTTACGCGGTCGCGGATAGAATTGACAATCATCTGTGTCTTGTTTACAATAAACGAATCGTTCCGAAACCGCCTCAAACCACAGATGAGCTTATTAGAATAGGCAAAAGGTTGACAGTAGATGAAGACGGCGACGGAAGGCCAGAAAGATACGGCCTCGTATGGAATTTCACCGAGCCGTATTTCTTCGTGCCATGGCTGGGCGGTTTCGGCGGCTGGGTGATGGATGACGCGGGAAACCCGACATTGAACACTCAGGCGACAATCGATGCGCTGGCATTTCTCGTCTTTTTGCGCGACTCGGCGAAGATAGTGCCGGCAGAGCTCGATTACGACATTGCCGACGCGCTTTTCAAAGAGGGCAAGGCGGCCATGATAATAAACGGCCCGTGGAGTTGGGGAGGATACCGTAAGGCCGGCATAGATTATGGTCTTGCGCGGATTCCCAAGGTTTCTAAAACAGGACAATGGCCGATTCCTATGGTATCACCAAAAGGATATAGTATCAATAAAAATGTCAGAAAACTGAAGCTTCCCGCAGTAATCGAGCTTGTCGAGTATTTGACCTCGCCGGAGGTTCAGCTTGCATTCACAAAAACCATGGGCACAATTCCGAGCAATATCGAGGCACGCGAAAATCCTATCGTTACTGAAGATCCGCTTATAAAGGCTTCTATCGACCAGATGGAGCTTGGAAGGCCGATGCCTGTCCAGCCGGAGCTTCGTGCGGTTTGGGACGCGATGCGTCCTTCCTATCAATCGGTTCTGTCCGGAAGCATGTCTCCGGAGAAGGCCGCCGAGGAGATGCAGAGATTGGCAGAACAAAAAATAAAGGAAATGAACGAATGAGAATGTCAATTGTATTAGCGATTCTCGTTATCGCAATAGCCTCTTCAAATGCTCTCGCACAGCCGTCTTCGGAAAAAGTAATCGTCAGGACGGGGCTTGGCGAGTGCCCACTGAGCATCGATGGCTCGAGCGTCAATGTCGAAGCTTTGTTAAGCAATATCGAGTTGCGACTTAACGACCTTCAGCTTCGCACCGCGCAAGACCCCGAATACCGGAGGCTCACACAGCCGTTGTTGTCGGAAATCAAGGCGTTGATATCGCTTTTTCCGAAAGAGGTTTATCTAATACCGGTGGATGCGGAGGTGCATCGAGCGCTTGACCCAGACAGGTTCGGCGGGGTTATAGACAAAATTCGTGAGGAAAGCTCTTTAGAGGGGAAATTTGCTGTATTAGAATTGACCGTAAAATATGATTATTTCACTATAAATCAGCTCGGGTATATTCTCGATGAATTTGTTGAGATCGAGGATAAATTCTCCGCGGCGCGTCTTCTGAAGCGTAATATCGTCGATCCGGAAAACGCCTATACAATAGCGGATAGATTTGCAGATGCTGAAAACGGAAGAACCTGTGTGGAGATCATTCTTTTCGACGAATGAAGTGATTAAAAATCCCAAAAAATGGTTACGGCGCTGACAGGGCCGGACGTGTTGTTTTTGGCCTGCTTGCTATGGCAGTAGGGGTTTTCCGGCTTTCGCGATAGGCGTTGCGTACTTTGGTTGCCCATTGGAATCAGTAGTTGCGAAAAACCGGCAAAATGGGCAATTA
>CAYWOR010000005.1:175973-187167 GCA_964459995.1 uncultured bacterium
CTTTGGTTGCCCATTGGAATCAGTAGTTGCGAAAAACCGGCAAAATGGGCAATTAGCCGATGTGAATTACCGGACAATTTTTGTGTCTGTGTGGAATTCGCAATGGCGGTCGATGATTTTCTCCATTTTTCCCGAAATCTCGTGCGGGACGGCTGTGTTGTCGCCATAAAATAGTGAACGAAGCGTTTCTATGTCCGCAGGCGTAAGCATTATCCCGCGCGGCCCGCATTTTTCGCAGATAATCCCACCGGATTCAGCATCGAAAAAGGCTTTTCCCGAAATTTCGCAATCGCATCGCGAACAGATTTCCAGAATCGGCTCGTATCCAAGGGCGGAGAGGATTCTTGCTTTGAAAGCCAGCGATATCGAGGGCAGATTTTCCGAAGGTGAGCTGTCGAGCTGGCGCAGTGTGTTCTCGAAGGCTTTCCAAAGCGCGTAGTTCGGCTCATCGGTATGTGTCAATGAATCGAGGGTTCGGAGAATTTTCGCGGCGGTTTCCATTCTATCGAGGTTTGATTTTATTCCGGAAAAATCAGCGATTATGTCCGCTTTTCCGATAATCTGAACCTCGCGAGAGGGCTTAATATAGACCTCCGCCTCGATCATGTTGAGCGGTTCGAGGACGGAGGCCATGCCGGATTTCGATTTGTTTGACCGTGCGCCTTTAGCGATAACGGAGAGTTTGCCTCGTTCATCGCTGAATAAGCTGACGATGAGGCTCGACTCTCCGTATCGAATTCGCCTAAGGACGAAGGCCTCGAGGCTAATAATGTCCATTTTCCATCATGCCGAATGCTGTCCCGGCGGCTTTCAGGGAATTAGGGATTATATTGCTCTAATGTTGCGATAATTTTCGGCATATTTGTTTCGAGAAGGACAAGTTCCTGCTCGGTGAAGCCTTCGGGCTTTTGAGACGCCGGGTTGAATATTGATTCCAACTGCTGAACCGCCGCCTGCATCTGCATTTTCTCGTTCTCGGGGGTTGCGGGATCCGCAAGCTTGGCTTTGAATTCTTCGAGCTGATTTAGAGCATCCTGGACCTGAATCTTGGTAGCAGAGAGCTGTGCGATTTGGTTTTGTGCTTCGGCTTTCTGCTCGGGCGGCACCTGGCCGGATTGAATCATCGCGTTGAGCTGGTCGATATTCATCTGAATGTTAGCGGGCTTGAGGTTTTCGGCCTGCTGAACGGCATTTAGGAACATTCCAGCGGTAATAATTTTCTGGTATATGCCAAAAAACCAATCCTGATTAAGGCCTTTCTGCGCCATTTCTTTTTCGATTTTGTCCATGACCTCGGCAGTTTTGACCTCGTCCACGGGGCTATCGGTCGATGTCTGTTCGAGTTCGCCGCGGTATTTATCGACAACAGTTTGAACCTCGGGGAAGACCTTTATGAAGGAATCGACAACCGTCTGTGTAATGGTCAGATCGACCTCTCCTGCTTCGGTTTGGGTCGCGGCGTCGGTTTTGTCCTTCGAGCAACCGGTCATGAGCAAAACAATCGCCATAAGGATTGTAATTGCCACTTTTGTGAAATTCATTCTTTCTCCTCTAATTAGGGATTTAAACGGTGAATCATCCGCGGGAATGGTATAACCTCGCGGACATGTTTTATTCCAGTAATCCACGCCACGGTTCTTTCTACGCCGAGTCCGAAGCCGGCGTGTGGAACAGAGCCATAGCGTCGAAGGTCGAGATACCAGCTATAGGCTTCCTCAGGAAGCTTCTCTTCGCGGATTCGGGCGCGAAGTTTCTCGATGTCGTCCTCGCGTTGGCTTCCGCCGATAATCTCGCCATAGCCCTCCGGGGCGATAAGGTCGGAACATTTGACCAAATCGGACCGTGTCGGGTGCTCTTTCATATAGAAAGCTTTGATTGCTTTCGGATAATCGTAGATAAAGACCGGCGTGTCGAAATTGTCCGAGACAATGGTCTCTGCGGCGCCGCCGATATCCTGTCCGTGTTCGATTTCGAAATCTTTCGATTTGAGGAACTCGACAGTTTTGTCGTAGGAGAGCCTCGCGAAGGGTTTCGAGATGGAATCGAGGATTGGTTTTGGGTCCCTTTCGAGCACTTCGAGTTCGGCCTTGCTCGCTTCGATCGCTCTGGTTATAACTCCGCGGACGAATTTCTCTTGGATGTCCATGTTCTCGTCGTTATCGACAAAGGCGGTTTCGACATCGACCATCCAGAATTCGGTGAGATGCCGGCGCGTTTTCGATTTTTCCGCACGGAATGTCGGTCCGAAATCATAGACCCTGTTATGCGCGAACATGGCGGCTTCGAGATAGAGTTGGCCGGTTTGCGATAAATATGCGTTGCCGAGATCGAAATATTCGACCGAGAAGAGGGTGCCGCTTTCCTCGCCGATCGAGCCGGTCAGAATAGGCGTGTCGATTAGGACATAGCCCTCATCGCGCATATAGTCGCGAATGGCATGGACAACGTTGTCGCGGACACGTATCGCGGCCCATTGAAGCCTGCTTCTGAGCCACAAATGCCTGTTGTCGAGGAGAAATTCCGCGCCGTGTTCTTTTGGCTGAATCGGGTATTCCTCGGCAATTTGGACGATTTCGAGGCTCTTGAGGGCGAGTTCGTATCCGCCAACCGAGCGCGGTTCCTCACGGACAGTTCCGGTAATGATAACCGAAGACTCCTGAGTCAGCTCGTCGAAAAGTTCGAAGGCCTTATCGTCGCATTCGCCCTGCACGAGAACGCATTGCATAAGACCGGTGCCGTCGCGGAGGATAAGGAATTTGACCTTTCCATGGCCGCGCTTGCTGTAAACCCATCCCCTAACTGCAACTTCGGTGCCGGTGTATTGCGAAGAATCGCTTATGTAGAATCTCTTTTCCATAATTTTACCATTGGGTTGAGATAATAAACTTTTCAATATAAAAAATAAGAACTCGATGTCAATGAAAAAAACCGTGGCGGAGGAATAGGGGGTTGCGGATTTTCGTTGAATATTTGCCAAATAAAACACCGGCTTGACATTCGACGAATTAACACTATTTTAGATTTGCTGAACGGGGAGCGATAGCTGAGACCCCATAAGGGTAACCCGAGGAACCTGATCCGGGTAATTCCGGCGTAGGGATTTGGCGATCGCCCCTTTTTTATCGGGGCTTTTTTTATTTTAGGAAGGATTGATATGAGCCTATTGGAAGAAGCGCGGCAGGAATTGGTTTCCACAGAGATTATCGTTGCCGCGAAAAAAGAGAATATGGAGCCGGACGCTCTTCGCGAACTTGTTGCGCTCGGACGAGTAGTTATTCTTCGCAACCGCATGCGGAATGTTAAAATAGAGCCTCTCGCAGTCGGGCAGGGAACGCGGACAAAGGTAAACGCGAACATCGGCACCAGCGAGGACAACGCGAGTATCGATGAAGAGCTGAAAAAGCTCGAAGCGGCTATTTCCGCGAAGGCGGATACGGTGATGGATCTTTCCACCGGCGGCGACCTCGACGAGATTCGGCGTCAGATAATAGCTTTATCTACGATTCCTGTCGGGACGGTGCCGATCTATGAGGTCGCGGTTAATCGCCGCAAGGCCGGTAAACCGGTCGTGGATATGGACTCCGAGGAGATTTTCGAAGTTATCGAGAAGCAAGGGGAACAGGGCGTCGATTTCATCACAGTGCATTGCGGTGTTACAAAAAAAGTGGTGCAATATCTTCTCAACAGCGGAAGGATAATGGATATCGTTTCGCGCGGCGGTGCGTTCCACGCCGAATGGATTCTTAAGAATAACCGCGAAAATCCCCTCTATGAGCAATTTGACAGGCTTTGCGAGATTGCAAAAAGATATGAGATGACGCTTTCGCTTGGCGACGGTCTTCGTCCGGGGGCAATCGCGGACGCCACCGACAGGCCGCAGATAGGCGAGCTGGTGGTTCTGGGCGAGTTGGTTCACCGTGCGCGAGAGCTTGGCGTGCAGGCTATGGTCGAAGGGCCGGGACATGTGCCTATCGACGACGTTTCAGCAAATATTCAGATTCAGAAACAGATTTGCGACGAAGCGCCGTTTTATGTTTTGGGTCCGATTGTAACGGACATCGCGCCGGGGTATGATCATATTACCTCGGCGATTGGCGGCGCTATAGCCTCTGCAAGCGGTGCGGATTTTCTGTGCTATGTTACATGTAACGAGCATCTTTCGCTTCCCGATGTCGAGGCTGTTCGTCAGGGTGTAATTGTAACGAGAATAGCGGCGCATGCGGGAGATATTGCCAAAGATATCCCCGGAGCTTGGGAATGGGATTTGCGGATGAGCGAGGCGCGTCATGCACTCGACTGGCCGAAGATGCTCGAGCTGGCTATCGATCCGGAATTGGCTTCGAAAATTCGGGAAAAATCACCCCCAAAAGAGGAAGACACCTGCACGATGTGCGGACAATACTGCGCGGTGAAGCGCATTACAGAGCTTCGGAAGACAATTATTGACGAATAGCGGTTTCGGTTAGGAGTGCTTGAAACTCGTCGCGACTGTAACAACCGTCTGATAATAGGCTTCAATCGAAGCGCCGGCGTCGGCCCACCAGCCGTCGAGGAAGCTATGGTTTAGTTTGCCCATGTCGAGATAGGCGTTGTTGACGTCGGTGATTTCCAGCTCGCCGCGCCCCGACGGGACGAGTTTTTTGATTATCTTGAAAACCTCGGGGTCATACATGTAAACACCGATAACGGCGAAATTAGAGGGCGGGGCACTCGGTTTTTCGATTATTTGTGCGATCTTGTTGTCTTCGCCGAAACGGACGACGCCGTAATCCCGCGGATCTTCGACCTCTTTGAGGATAATCCTCGCACCGCCGTTCTGTTTTGCGAATTCCTGCACAGCGCTTTTCAGACTGCTTTCGATGATGTTGTCGCCGAGGAATACGACAACTTTTTCGCCATCGACGAAATGCTCGCACAAGCCGAGGGCTTCGGCGATACCGCCTTCGTCCATCTGATAGGTGTAGTTGAGATGTTTTAGGCCGAATTCGTGGCCGTTTCCGAGAAGCCTAAGGAATTCGCCGGCGTGGTTTCCGCCGCAGACAATCATTATATCGTCGATTCCCGCCTCCACAAGGGTGCGGATGGGGTAATAAATCATCGGTGCATCGTAAACGGGGAGAAGATGCTTGTTTGTGATGTTGGTCAGAGGCCGCAGTCTTGTTCCGAGTCCGCCCGCGAGAATAACGCCTTTCATTGCCATACTCCTATCTGTCCGTAACCGTCGATGGATCGGAGTATGGCGGCGGATGCGATTATTCAAAGGAAATTAAGATTTGTAATCATTCGTGTCAAGATAATTCCATCGAACGATTAAAATACTTGCGTTTTATGCATACATTATATAATTTATTTTTGTTATTTGTTTCTTTTTCGATTACTTAGGGAGCCCCTATGAAGAAAATCGCTATTCTTTTTCTCATAATTCTTGCCGTCAGCCTTACTGAAGCCATCGAAACCCCACCCTCCTTTTTTGCCCCTCCGGAACCCGAATCGGGGGATATTCTCGAACGAATGATGCTATCCATGCCGGACGCTTTGGCCGATCCGGAGGGCTATGCCGAATGGAAAGCCGGATATGCGGCGGCTTTGACCGACATTGACGCCCCTCGAACAAGGCCTATGGAGCCGATGGTCCTCTCGCTCAACAACGGCTATGTCGATTTCAAAATGAGCGAAGGTCCGGGGACAGGGGTTTATTCCGAGGGTTGCCGTCCGTCCGGTGCGGGGACATGGATGAGGCTGACCTATTACTACCCAAGCACACCTTGGGACTGGACTATCTACAAAATCGACGGCCATTCGCCGATAAAAACTTACAGGACGGGCACGGGCACCGTGTTGTCGGCAAATGCCGATAGTATGTATATCATTGGCGACAAGGCCTATACCATTTGGAATAATCTCGGCGGGCATGGATGCAAGGTCGTGCAGATTCTTCAGTGTGTCAGCCTCGGCGCAACACCGGGAGCAATCGAGCAGGTAAAGCGAACGAATTACATCATCCCGCGGGATGGTAGCTCACACAGCGTTGGTTGCATGGTTTATTGGGATACCCAGCTTAATTCGAGCGACGGCGCGAATATCGCGACTGCTTTCGGATACACTGGCATCGCGACTTTCCACACCGCACCTTCGATTCCGCCGACCTGGCGCGCTTTCGAGAGCGGAACCCCGCCGACGACATGGGGTATCGAGGCTTTGGGCATCCTTATGGGTTTCGAAGCTACTATGCCGGATGCTTTCTGGTATGGCAACTGGGGGTCTACGTATCTCAACGGCTGGGAAAATGCTGAATGGATTGGTGACAGCGGCGGTAGCTATGGCGGCGACACCGCGGCAATGGTCAAATGGAATCAACGGACGGTCGCACCGGGAGATACCGCGAAATTTGTTACATACTATGGTATCGGCGAGATCGGAAGCGTTGGCATAAACCTGCTTCACGGGCCGCCGACGCTTACTGCCGGATGTTCCGGCGTGATTCCGAACCCTGTTTCTTTCGACGCTGTCATCACGAATTTTGGGACATCGACCGCAAATAATGTTGTCGTAACGCTCAATCTGGGCGGCACACCTCTGACTGTCGCTTCTGGCGCGAACCCTCAGAATTTGGGGTCGATCGCCGGAAGTGGCGGCGGTTCGGTGGCAACATGGGGCGTCAACATTCCGCCATCGGCCTACGGCACGACCCAGTGCTACAGCATTTCGGTTACATGGGCCGGCGGTGGGCCGATAACTCAGAATCACTGCATCACTATTCCGTCGATTCCGGATATTTCAATCGACGCCACAGCTGACGATTACAATCTTTGCGTGGGAGAATGCACGAATCTTCACGCGGTTTTGGATACTGCGGGCGAAGGAATGGGCAGTCTTATATGGTCATATAGCTGGAGCCCTACAACGGGGCTTTCTTCGCCGACATCGCCAAATCCCACCGCCTGCCCAACATCGACAACGACTTATACGGTAACCGCAACAGCCGCTGACTGCATCGTTTCGGACAACGTTACGGTGAATGTCCATCCGACACCGAGCGTTAGTATTGCGAATGTTGTAATTTGTAACGGCGAATCGACGACGCTGACCGCGAATGTTGCACCTGCCGGAAGTTATACCTATAGTTGGTCGCCCGGCGGAGGAACAGGTTCAAGCATTACCGTATCACCTTCATCGACAACGACTTATACGTGCAATGTAACCTCGGCATACGGCTGTTCGAACAACGGCTCCGGCACAGTTACCGTTCAACCGACGCCTACTGTTACGGTGCGCGACACCTTTATCTGCGCGGGAAGCTCTGTTACGCTTTCGGCGAATGTAACTCCCGCCGGTTCATGGAACTACAGCTGGTCACCCGGCGGCGCGACTTCTTCTTCTATTAGCGTATCCCCCGCATCGACAACGACTTACACATGCAACGTAACTTCGGCCTATGGTTGCAACGGCTCCGACGCCGGCACTGTAACGGTGTATCCTCAACCTGTAGTTACAATCGCGAATGTCGATGTCTGTGCGGGCGAGACAGGAACTCTTATCGCGAACGTAACTCCCGCAGGATCATATACTTATCTTTGGTCGCCCGGCGGCGCGACTTCTTCGAGCATTTCTGTAGCGCCGTCATCTACGACGACCTACACTTGCGAGGTTGTCAGCAATTATGGTTGTGTCGGAAGCTCTACCGGCACGATCAATGTCCATCCAAACCCCGTGGTTACAATCGCGGATGCGACTATATGTTTTGGCGATGCGATTACGTTAACCGCTTTCGTTACGCCGACTATTCCCGGTGCGACCTATTATTGGACTCCCGGCGGCGGCACGAGCAACTCTTTGAATGTATATCCTTCCGATACAACGACATACACCTGCACAGTAACAACTCCCGCCTCCTGCGAGGGGGTCGGCACGGCAACCGTCAACATCGTATTTCCGCCATCGAATGTTGAACTACTCGAGCCGCCCAACGGTTCGATCGATATGGAACCCGGGCTTGTCGAGTTCGATTGGACTGATGCCGAAGGCGACCCACCTTTCACCTATGATTTTCTTCTGGATGGCGTGGTTGTAGCTTCCGGACTCACAGCCACCGAGTTCGAGCTTGTTTTCGGATGCGATGAGGTGCATAACTGGAATGTCATCGCGCATGGCACCTGCGGTTCGGACACCAGCGATGTTTGGAATTTCAGCATCGCCGAATGCACTCCGCCAATTGTCGAGATTATCGAACCGCTCGACCGCACATTCAGCGCTTGCGACGATCAACGGATTATTATGTATATCTTCGACGATTCGGGCGTGGATATCGCTTCGATTCGATTCACGGTCGATGGTGTTACGCATATCGTCGGCGACGGCTATCTGACCTATGTCGGCGACACTTTGTTCTTTACGCCTCTTGCCCTGTGGGCTGACGGTATTGTCGTAGATTGTTGTCTTGACTCGGTTTGCGACGTTTACGGCACTATTTACGATCACCTTCCTGTCTGCTGGACTTGGACGCCGGACCTTACACCTCCGCTTTTCTGGGGTGAATCGCCATTTCCGGAAACAATTATTCCTGAGGCAAGCCCGATTGTTAGATTTAGCCTCGAAGATGCGCTTTCGGGTTTAAATGTCGAATCGGTTAGTATTACAATAAATGATTCGATTGTCATCGATCTTTTCTCCCCTGCAGTTGCCTGGTCGCCGCCTAATGTCAATGTTTCTCTTGGTGTTCTCGATTTGGTTTTCGAGACCGGCGACACAGTCGAAATTTGCATTCATGCAGAGGATTTGCCGGATTATTGCGACGCGAATGTTCTCGACACCTGCTGGTGGTTTATTGTCGATCCTTCGGGGCCTGTCGCTGAGATAATAGAACCTCTTCCGGGGACTTTTTCCGCTTGCGATCCTCAACAGATTATTATAACGCTTTTCGACGAGAACGGCATTAATCATTCGACCGTGCATCTTACTGTCAACGGCCTCGATGTTCGCGGAGACGACCCGACCATAAGCTGGGCCGGCGACTCTATCGACACGCTGATTTATACGCCGGATGTGTCTTTCAGCGATGGCGACACGGTGCGTGTGATTCTTATCGCCGCCGAGGATATGATTGGAAATCCCCTCGCCACGCCGCTTTCGTGGAGATTTACTATCGATTATTCCCCTCCGTATGTTTTCGGAGCTATTCCGGCTTTGGGTGCTATTGTTCCGGACGCCGCTCCGAGTTTCGAGTTTTACATCACGGATGCGCTTTCCGGGCTGGATTTTTCGTCGATTGTCATCACAATTAACGACTCGGCAACCCTCGATATTTACCATCCGGCGGTGAGTTTGGAGGATTCGCATATTGTTGTCAATATTATGGCACTCGGATGGTTCTTCGATGCCGGAGACATTATAAATATCTGTGTTTCAGCACATGACTCGCCCGATTATTGCGATCCGAATGTTTTGGACACCTGCTGGTGGTTCTCCGTGAACCCGATGGGGCCGGGAGCGATAATTGTAGAGCCTTTGCCGGGGACTTGGTCGGCCTGCGAGGATCAATCGATTTTCATCACGATTTTCGACCCTGATGGCGTGGTTGAAAGCTCTGTGCATCTTGAAATAGATGGCGAAGATATTTGGGGCGATGACGCTCGAGTATCGTGGTTTGGAGACACATTGATATACACGCCTATAGTTTTATGGGAGGATGGCTCGATTATTCTTGTCAGGCTTCTTGCCGCTGAGGATGTTTCGGGAAATCCCCTCGCAGACACTCTTCATTGGGAATTCTATATCGATCTTACTCCGCCGGTTATATGGGCAATTTATCCACTCGAGGACGAGGTTCTCGCGGTTGAATCGCCGGTGTTCTCGTTCAATTTATTCGACTCGCTTTCCGGTTTGGACGCGGCCTCGGTTGTGATTTCCATTTCGGGCGGAAGTTACGGCGTTGGCGATGCAGGATTCGCCGGAGCTTGGATCGACGATAGTTTTCGGGTTGTTTTTAGTTGTGCAGATGCAGGTATAGTATTCTCACATAATGACACTGTTGTCATTTGTATAAATGCCGAAGATTTGCCCGATTATTGCGATCCAAATCTGCTAACTTATTGCTGGACTTACCATATCGATATTCTTGGGCCAATTTACAGCGGAATTCTCGATCCTGCATCTGGAGTTCCAATGGCCGGATTCGTCTCCTCATGCCCCGATCAAGGATTCTGCATCTCTCTGTCCGACATCGAGATAGACCATGGGGTCGATGAATCGAGCATCGAAATTCGTGTCGATGGAGTCGATTATACAATCGCCGATTTGGAGTTGTCATACTCGACGGACACGCTCTGTTTTAGACCTTCCGTGGACTGGCCCCACGGCGCAAACGTTATTGTAGAGCTGATTTCAGCGGACGACAGCCTCGGAAATCCTCTCCTATCGGGCGGCGCATCGTGGTCGTATCGCATAGACCTCGCACCTCCGCTTGTTTACAGCCTTACCCCCGCGCCGGGAGCCAGTGTCGGGACTTTGGAGCCGATAGTTTCCTTCCGTTTGACCGACGCCCCTGCCGGCACCGATCTCGACGCGACGTTGATCGCTGTGGATATAATGCCTGCAGGCACGCCAACATGGTTCGATCTGTCCGAAACTTGGTTCTCGCGCAGTGATTCGACATATTTGGCTGATATCGCTGAAATCCCGTTGGTTATCGAGGGCGGCGATGTAGTGCGGATTTGCGTGCGATCTTCCGACACACCCGATCTTTGCCCGCCAAATGTTGGCGACACCTGCTGGACTTTCAACGTTCCCTCTGGCGGGCCGATAGCGACTGTAATCGAGCCTGTGGACGGCTCTTGGAGCGCCTGTGCGGATGGTCTAATTCTATTGACGGTGAGTGATTTCGACACTGTCATAGCGAGCACAATTGTGTTCGGAGTTGGCGGCGGACGCTTTACAGTGGCTGACACGGAGCTTGAATACCACCCGGATACTTTAATTTACACACCTTCAGTCGATTGGATCGACGGCTCAACCGTAACCTGCTCGCTCATTTACGCCGAGGATCGTTTTGGAAATCCCAACTCAGATACGCTTGTCTGGAGCTTCGGAATAGACCTCACTCCTCCTGTGATTTCGGCTGTTTCGCCCTCGGTTTCAGTCGTCGGGACACTTTGTCCGACGGTTTCCTTTGGTTTGGCGGACGCTTTGAGCGGTTTGG
>CAYWOR010000006.1:0-95174 GCA_964459995.1 uncultured bacterium
GCTCCACCGCTTGTGCGGGTCCCCGTCAATTCCTTTGAGTTTCAACCTTGCGGCCGTACTCCCCAGGTGGGGTGCTTATCGCGTTAACTGCGTCACTGAGGGCAATCTCCCCCAACAACTAGCACCCATCGTTTACAGCGTGGACTACCAGGGTATCTAATCCTGTTCGCTCCCCACGCTTTCACGCCTGAGCGTCAGTAAGAGCCCAGGAAACTGCCTTCGCTATCGGCGTTCCTCCTGATATCTACACATTCCACCGTTACACCAGGAATTCCGTTTCCCTCTGCTCCACTCGAGACCAGTAGTATCGAGCGCAATTTTCAGGTTAAGCCCGAAGATTTCACACCCGACTTGCTAATCCGCCTACGCGTCCTTTAAACCCAGTGAATCCGAGCAACGCTCGCTCCCTACGTATTACCGCGGCTGCTGGCACGTAGTTGGCCGGAGCTTATTCAAATGGTACCGTCAGGGCGCGACACTATTCGCATCGCGCTTGTTCTTCCCACGTAAAAGGAGTTTACATCCCGAAGGATTTCATCCTCCACGCGGCGTCGCTGCCTCAGCCTTTCGGCCATTGGGCAATATTCCCCACTGCTGCCTCCCGTAGGAGTCGGGGCCGTGTCTCAGTCCCCGTGTGACTGGTCATCCTCTCAGACCAGCTACCCGTCTTAGCCTTGGTGAGCCGTTACCTCACCAACAAGCTGATAGGACGCAGGCCCATCCTTTAGCGGTAGCATTGTAAAGAGGCCACCTTTGGTAATTATTCCCGAAGGAAAAACAACAACATCCGGTATTAGCACCCCGTTGGGAGTGTTATGCCGGGCTAAAGGGCAGATTACCTACGCGTTACTCACCCGTTCGCCGCTCTAATCATCCAATCGAAATCGGATTTTCGCGCACGACTTGCATGTGTAAGCACGCCGCCAGCGTTCGCTCTGAGCCAGGATCAAACTCTCCGTAGTTATAATTAGGAATTATATTCCAGATTTACTTCCCGCTCATCTCGTCATGTATGCTATTTCGTTTTCAATGAACCGCCGAGGTTATCCCCCGAAAGCAAGAGCTAATAATAAACCCAAATTTTCAAAAGTCAAGAACTATTTTTAAAAAAATAAAAAATCCCTTAAACTCGCTTGGCAAGCCCGTTTAGAGAAGATTTAATATCTGTTAAGAACTTATTTTTCGGCCGCGACAACCTCCGATCAGAGTTAAATTATCGCCAAGCGAACCGAATATAAACATTCCAAATCCGAAAACAAGAAGAAAATCACCTTTTTCGATTTTTTTTGAAAATTGGTTCTCGAAATCTACAACCATAAAAGGCGTCTGATAAAATGAGAATTCCTTTGCGTTCCATTCGCATTGGTTATATAATAGGAATAATGACTCAGTTATTTCAAAACAAAAAGATAGAAACTGCAAAAAGGAGAAGAAATGGCAAAAAGCTTTGCAGTAGTGGTTCTGACCTTAATCATTCTCACTGCCGCTCTCGCGCAGACAAGCGAGTATGACATTCTTAAAGACGGCAACAAAGTCGGTTCATGCAAAGTCGAGATGGACAAACGCGGAGGTGGATTTCTTATCCGAAAGAACGCCCAAATAACACAGGGTGCTGACGCACAGATCATCGAAGAGGCCATGATAGTCAACGCCAACTGGCTCCCTGAAAGCTACGATCTCAACGTTAATTCGGATAAAGAGCAGGTCTCGCTCCGTCTCGCCTTCAATTCCGGAAATGTCTCGGTTGCGGGGAAACTTGGAATGGGTGAGGTCAATCAGATTATCGCGACAACCGGCGAAACATCGATATGGTCGGACAGAATCTCAATCACATCGGCGTTGATTCTCCTTCCAAGGGTCGATTATTCCGTGATAGGTCAAATCAATGAATTCCCTGTTGTATTGCCAGAAAAGCTCGAAACCGGAATTGTAACCCTTACAGTTAAAGGCTCCGATGCCAATGGCTTCCTCGTCCACGGCACTGTTCCGGGAGGATGGGAATTCGACGTTTCTTTCGATCCTCAGAAAAATTATATCGCAAGATATAGCGTCAAGGGCGGTTACGAGCTGGTTCCTGCAAAAGCCGAAAAAGCTTCGATGACCGATCTTCCGAAGGGCTACAACCCCCTGCCCCTTTCGCTTATGAATGACGCGGATTTTCTTGCCAATCTTTCAAATTCGAAAAACCTCACAGCAGGAATAGCCTTCGTTTTTCCCCCTGACATTGCCGACAGGCTTTATCTTAATCGCTTCTCCCAGGAATTTGCCGGTGTCATCTCTGCCGGCGAGGTTTCGGGAAGAGTCGAATCGAAGAAGATGGGACATAAAGTAACAAACACTCCAAATTGGCCTCTTTACTATGATCTTCGAGGTGTAGAGGCTCACTATTCGATGCCCGAAAGGGATATCGACTCCGATGATCCGCAGATTATCGATAGGGCGGAGAAAACTGTCAAACCCGCAAAAACCCTTTGGGATGCGGCTCGTGCGATAAATCTTTGGGTTTACCGGAATATTGAATATGCTGAGATTACCGGCTCCGCTTCTGAGACTTTCAAGACAATGAAAGGCGACAGTCGTGCGAAAGCGCTCGTTTGCGCCGCTTTATGCCGTGCCGCAGGAATTCCGGCTCGAATCGTTACCGGGATTATCTACGCTGAAGGCCCGACCGACCATACTTGGGTCGAGGTTTATCTTGGCGAAGAGGCCGGTTGGGGGCCGATAGATCCGACTCTGGGCGAGGCGGACAGAATTAATGCCGCACATATTTCCCTATGGCTGGGCACTCCTCAGCCGCCGGTTTATGCAAAAGACGTTGCTCTCGATGGCGTTAATGTTAGTTATTAGCCCACAAAATCAGTAAGGACAGCTATTCATGCGGATAATATTCTTTCTCATAATACTCGTGCTTGTATTTCCACTTCTTGCGCAGATCGATCTTCCGCCCGAAAGCCGAGATTACAAACTATTCATGGGCAATCAGACAATAGGATACTACAGCTACACTCTCAAACCGGTTACCGGCGGATGGGATTTAAACGCCGAAACTTTCATGGCGATTACAGCAGGTGGAAAACCCGCGAGACTTCGTATGAAAACTCTGTGGCAACTCGATTCGAGGATGCAACCAGATAGCTACAGAATCGAAATCTTCTCAGACGATGAACTTCGGCAGGAGATAGTGGTTGAGGTTTCTGGCGGCAAAGCGAGAATCAGCGAAAGCGGTTCTGTGCGGTCGATCGATCTTCCCGCAAGGCTTTTCACAGCGGAATTGAATGTGATAGACGGCTGGTTGTTGCTTCCGCGTATGTTCGATTTGGAACGCGACAGTTCCTTTTCATTGCCACTATTTGTCCCCCAGTTAGGAAGTGTAATCGAAGCGGGAGTTTTCCCCGGCCAATTCGAGGGCACTGCCGGAGCACCTTCGAGAAAATTCTCGGTCAAAGCGCCCGGCGTCGAAATCGAATTCTATGCGCAGATAGGAACGCGAACTGTAACTTATTGGAGCGCGACAAATCAGGGCATTGTGGCAAGAATCGCCCCAAATCTCGACAAGGCAGAAATTGAACAAACAGCTGTCGGTGCGGATATTTTCGGGAACATTGTGAGACAAGAGAATATTCTGGCTGATGTCGCTATCGATATTCCGTTGAATACCATAAGCTTGAAAGCAAATATAGACATCCGCTTAACGCCAGACACAGAAATATACCTCGAATCGACCGGGCAAAAGTTCTCTGGGGAAATCGCCGGCTCTTCTATTGCAGGCGGAATTATTATCGAATCAAAGGAGTTCGATGGCAAACGTGCGTTGAGTTATCCCCTCGGCCCTGCTAATATCCCAATAGTGGACTATGTCAATGCCGAGTCAAAAATAGAAAGCACCGATTCGACAATCATTGCTTTTGCAAGCTCCATCGCCGCAGAGAGCGAGAATGTCTGGCAGGTCGCGAAAACTATCAACAGGTTCGTCGCCGACAATATCGATATTGACACCGAAGAGCGAAGTGCATCGAGAACATTGACGCTTTCAAAAGGTAATAGTCTTTCGCATGCACGCCTTTGTGTGGCTTTGCTGAGAGCATTGGGAATCCCCGCACGTGTTGTTGGCGGCGTGATTCTCGACCAAGGATTCTGGCTTAGGCATCACTGGGTTGAAGTTTGGGTCAGCTCGAAGGACAAATGGATTCCTGTAGATCCGACAACCGGCGAGGATGTGTCCTTCTCTGCATCACATATAACGCTTTGGCTCGGGGAAGGCCAAATATCGCCCTCTCGGGCAAATTCTATTGTCGTCATCGACTATAAACTAAGACAATAATTTAGTGAGGTGTAGCATTGAGAAATAAAAGTGCTTTAATAATTGTTCTAATAATTGGATTTGCATTAAGTCTCGTCGCGGCTGACTATTTCGAGAAACCCGAGGAGTATTCGAGAAGCGGAAAAAGCTATTCTGAGCTTGCCCCGAAAGCGGGCGAACATCGCGGGGATGCGGAATGGTTATACGATCTCGCTTCGGCCTATTACGATGGCGGCAAATTCGACGACGCGGTCAGATATATGAAGATGGCTCAAGAGCTTAGGCCTAATATGGCGTTCCTTAATGCAAAGATGGCTGACCTTTTCATGGTTAAGGGTGACCGTGATTCGGCTTTGGCCTATTATGAGAAAGCGCTGAACAATCACTACGAATATACCGAGGTTTGGGAAAAGATTGTCGAACTAAAGCCGGAGTATTATGCAAATCTGGGTCTGCTTTACAGCGATAAATCGGAAGAGGTTGATAACGAAGAGATTTTGCGTCTTGCCGACCGATATTTGAACCTTTATCTCGATAAATTTCCCGATGGCGATTTTGCAGAGCAATCGCGAACAGCTCTTCAGAGAGTCGAGTTAAAACGGCGGCAGAGGGCAAGCAGACAGAATCTTCAGCAAAGTGTAAATACAGCTCAAGCCGAAGAAGCTCGTAAAAAAGCGGAAATACAAGCCGACCGAGAAGGATTTCGGACCGAGAAGCCTTTCTTGGTAGGGTTCGGATTTTATTCGGTGGTTTTATCGAATGATCATAAATTTATCGCGAAAAACCCAAGTGATGTGGTCGAAGATACACTATCTATGAAGCATTATGCACCGAATCTAAATGAGTTTGGGATTGCCGGTGGCTATGTCAGCGGACCTTTTATTTTCCGAGGCGAGTTTCATTTCGGAACGACATCATCCGGTAAAAACTACTTTTACCGCGATCCGGTTGATTCAACATATGACACTACTTGGGTTATCGATCCGGGCTCAGGCGATACAACAGGAATTGATACAATATTAGCCTCAATAAGCACAAAAGACGACATTCGTCCAAAAGTAAATTCGGTCAACACCATGAGGTTATCAGCCATTGCCGATTACAATTTCTACTATATGAATCCTCTTATGCTCTATGTCGGGGCAAATGCGGATTTTGGAGTGGCATCGCTTAAAGAGCCTTACGACAATTTCGGAAGTATAACACTTGCAGGTGCAGGGCTTGGTGGCGGAGTAATGCTGAGGTTCTCCGATTTCCTTTTCGACTTATCCTACCGGCGTAATGTTGTCGGAAGCTCATCCGGCGGATCAATAACGCTTATGGGGATGTATAAGTTCTAAGCGCTTACAACATCCCGCGTCGCGTCTTCGCAACTCCATTCGACGAAAATACATTTTCGTCGAACAAATTGCGAAGACAACGCAAAAAGGTGCTGAGTTTTTGGAAAAACTCAGCACCTTTTTGCGTTCCGCCCTTTGGGCGGGCGACGCTTTATCTGAGAAGCACTACTGGGCGGATAATCGAGGAATCCTGCCTTAGTGCACGTATGTAGTATATTCCGGATGGCAGGTTGCCTCTATCCGAAGATCCGTCCCAAACTATGCCGTTATTCCTGATTCCATCGAGTTTCGACGATAGATCGGCGACTTTTCTTCCGTTTATATCGAATATCTCGATAGATTTGGCGAGGGGTGCATCGATTGTAACGGCGGTATTAAAGGGATTAGGAAATGTTCTCAATGAGAAATCGAGAGGCTTTCCGGTTTCGTCTATCGAGGTATATTCTACCGCAAAGGAGACGCAATGGGTATCGGAGTTAGCATTACGCGGAGTATATAAAGGGCCGACATCGCAGTTATCTGCAACCCCGGTAAGGCAGAAAACAACGATGGAATGATCCGGCCACTTTTCAGTGGGGGTATAAATAAGCTTTGTGTCTGCAACAGAATAGTTAAGTCCGGGGTCGAGAATAGTAAGATATTCCGTGTGCCCGTCAACCTCGAAAAAGGCTGTTATCGAAGGCTCGTAAATGCCCGCAGGCCAATCGAATATCCGAAGGTAAATCGGTTGAAGCGAATCCGAAATAACCGAACCGGAGGGTGGATAAAATGGACCAACCGCAGGGGGGCGCTGATCTATCCAAAAATTGTGAACATGCGGCATTGAATCCGGTGAACAGCCATCAGCGTCCGAAAGGGCTACGATGCCGTGATAAATTCGGTTAGCATGCATAAACCAGTATGTGGGAATTGTAAGTGCGAGGGTATCGCCGTAAAAATTCAACGAAGGGTCGCCATAATAATGAAGAACAGAGCCAATTTGTGCGATAAGAGTGGAATGATCGAGGCCCTCGTCATCCAGAACAAGAAATTTAGTATGAAAAGTTGGTGTCGTCACGCCGGAAATAGCGTTCCGAGGGACAATTAAATTCTCGATTGTCGGCGGAACACCGGCGGGGTTAGGTATGTGAACATAGGTTGTTTCAACCCTGTTGCTGAAATCCGGATTTGTAGATGTAACGGAAATCATAACGGTCGCGTCGGTTGGGCCGAAGGTGAAATATGCAGAATCCGCTTCGACTAACCATGATGCTATAACTGTGGAATCGACCGGAAGAAGCCGTGAAAGCAAAACGCAGGTATCCATTTCATGGACAGCATCGTATTCGAGATTTAGACCTTCACCGAGATGAATACACGCCCAAATAGTATCGATGCCGTCTGCGATGGAAATATTGTAAACCATCAAAGCGGCTTCAAAGGGATTCTGCGCCCATTTGTCGCATGCCGAGCCTACACTATTCGGCACTAAAGCCATTACCATCGAGGAAGACCCCGGCTCGGGCGCGGCTCCGAAACCATAGATTGTTTTGATGCCGTAGGCTTTGTCGGGGCTAACCTGTTGTTCTTGCCACAACATCGAGATTCCGGAATCGTGATATATATCGCCCACCACAAATGGATCCGCCGGCCAACAATCGTCATTCAAATAATAATAATCGCCGTATGCAAAAACCTCGGGTGGCGAAGAAAGTCCCCTCAGAATTCCTCTCGCAACCACCTGATCGCCAGATTCCCCCGGCCCAAGTTCGAATGCCATCCAAAAATAAGGAATCGCAGGGTATGTCATAATCCCGCCGACGCTCGTATAGCTCGCCCCCATCGCCATCGGTGCGTAATCATTCGAACCGACAAGAACATCGATAGCCTGCCGGAAAGCGATTTTGTGATCTGTAATGTCGTTATTATAAACCATGTATGAGATTTCGCAGGCTGGAAGGTCGTCAATCAATATCGCCCGAAGGGTTTGAGTGAAAATAATCTCTCCGCTAACTCCGACCGGAATGTTCCACTGAGTAGCAAATCCTGTAGGTGATGTGGTTATCGGGCCGCGAAAATGCCGCAGATGCTCGTGTCCGCAAGACGCCGCAAGCCATTGAGTATTATTATAAACAACACTGTCAATCATCACACCGAAAGAGCTATTCCCGCGCGTCCATGGATGCCGAAAATCGAACATCAACCGCCTCCCCGCACCGACCGTATCGCCGATTCCAAAAAAGCAGTCGAGGGTATCGAGCTGAATAACGAGTCCGCCCGGTCCGGTAACGGCGTATTGACCGAGAAGTATCACGGGAATTAGAATCAATAATAACATCGAGCGCATATCTCACCTCATCGAAAAACCGCGCGTAAAAAAAGACCGAAAAACAAATCGCGCCGCCATTTATTTAATATATACCGCTTTTCGGACGATTTCGCAACCCTTGGATCGGATAAGATAAATCCCCGTCGAAAGCGAATTCCCGACATCATCCCGCCCGTCCCAAATTAAATAACTTTCCCTCGGAGTAACAGAATACTCGCGAACAAGCCTGCCGGTAATGTCGATTATCTCGATACCAAAAATTTCTCCTCCGAACTCTATTTTACATTTTCCGTTAAATGGATTCGGAAATACTGATAAATAGGGCTTTTCGGGCAGATGGACGTCTTCGATACCGACACTTGCGGAAAATTTTATCGAATCGACGCGCCAATAAGCCGTATCGGCGCAGGCTAATGTTAACTCGATGGTATGAGGCTCTCCTATTATGTGAGGCAAATAATCGAAAACCGCACTATCTCCTATCATTGTGATTCCGCTCGCTCCGGGGAAATGCGGGTTCATCGGCGAGATTGAAGATGGGCCATTTAGAAAGCTACTCCAGCTTTCGGAGATAGCCCGCAAAACCGCCCCAGAAGATAATCCAAAATGGAAATGCCCGTAAACAACCAATCTAACAGGCTCAATCGCCGCAAAAAGAGGTAAAGGCAGTGTTTCGAGCGCTGTATCCGAAGCGGAAACACTCCATCCGGTGTCTGAATGCCAGTTCCAACCGCTCGATTCAATTTGAGCCGCCGGATGAGGAGTGCTGTAAAAATCGAGAAGAAAGCCATCTGCAAAAAGTGTTCTCATAACCGGTGTTTCGGAAACGTTGTCCGAGCTATCGGCAATCAAAAGGCTCCACTGAGCCATCGACGAGCCTGTATGACGAATTCTGAAAAGAACCGTGTCGTTAGCCACGCCCGAAAAAGCGATGCTGTCGGCCAAAACCGTCTCTCCCCATCGGAAAACCGCTTCCCATGGGGATTCTTCAGCGATGATAAAGCCAATATCCAAAGAGTCGAGACCTTCGAAACGTGTGTGCCAATAGCCGTATGGGGTTATCTTCGGCGATGTCGTATCCACAGGGAAGGAATCGGTTATAATAAAAAACATTGTCGAATCGGGAGCGCCATGAGGGAACACCGTCTGTCTCCCAGAAATATCCCTCGCGGAAAACCACGCCCGAATTGTATCTCCGACCGAAAACCAATCTATCGTAGCTCGTGCAAATTCAGTTTCTAAAAACAATCGCACCGAATCGATGACAGGACTTGTAATATGAGCAAAAATCGTCGAAGTATCTATCGCTTCGCTAACAGCGTAAATTGTGCATTCGAGGGCGATCTCCATCGCAGTTCCGGAGAGTCTGGCGTTGCGGATAATCGGCCCGCGAAGAGTTCTTTTCAGAAGAGCGACATCGTCGATGAACCACCCAAGGCGGGTAGTGTTGTTATCAGAACCCATTCGAACCGCTAACTCGATCTCCCCGCCTTCCCAAGCGCTAAGGTCGAAACGAACTTCGTGCCAGTGTTTGAAGTTGTATTCTCCTGAAAAACCGGGCTGACCGCCGGTAATCGGATTAAAACTGTCTAGAAAAATCGGGTATCCTCCGACCGGCTCGATAATATTCCATTCGCCTCCGGGACGCCTCGCGAGGACATTTCCACCGTCCCAACATGCGCGTGAGGTGGCTTCAAGCTCGAACCATTGGAAATAGGCCAGTTGCGGGCTTTCGGAGTCCTCAGTTAGATCGATAAAGCCCAATCCGAGCCAGCTGTCGGTAGTGTCGGAATAGCTCGAATCGAGATCGGTGCCCCATAGTCTTGTGCCGCTACGGGCGTTTGGGCCGAAACCGGGTGTAACAGTCCCCCATTCCCAGTCGTCGATAGGCCCCCAGTGCGAAAGCAAAGAATCGTCCTCGAAATCCATCGCGCGATGCATATAAAAAAAATATTTCTGCGAACGCTCCGGCTCGACATGTCGCGAATCGCCTATATATCCGGGTTTGGATGCACGAATCAACGTGGGATCTTTCTCGGCAAAAGTAGCCGTGATTTTCCCGTCGGCGTCCGATATTAGTGATTCCGATGGCCAATCAACGAATTGGAAGACAACATACCCGATTGGAGCGCCCGTGTCGAAATCCCGTGCAACAAGTTCGATTTCATAGGGCATCCCCGAAATTAGAGAGAAATCCACAAAGGTCGTTTCGCCGGCTGTAATAGTTATAAATGCAGAATCCGCATCGAAATTGAACGCGTCGGCTTTGATTAAATGGCCGCCCTCGGTCAGCTTCATCACAAAATCGCCGGAGACATTCGCTTCGACCCATGCAGAATAGGAAGTCGCAGAAATTTTCGCACCCGGGACAGAATTCCCCGCGAGCCATCCGAAACCTGAGACTCTGGCAAATGCCGAGGGTAAATCGAGCAAACCGGAACCGAAAGCACTGTCCTTGCCCGCAGGGCCAAAATCGGCCGCAGAGGCCTCCAATATAGCCTTTACGTCATAGTGGACAAGTGTTGGGTCGAGCTGAATTAGAAGAGCCGCGGCTCCGGCGACATGAGGGGTGGCCATGCTTGTGCCGTCCCAATAGGCGTATCCTCCACCGATAATCATGCTTGGAATCGAATCTCCCGGCGCTGTAATGTCCGGTTTGATATGTCCCGGTGGATAGGGGTAATCAAAAAAACCTGGAATTGTGTCCCATGCCACCGGTCCAACAGAGCTAAAAGAGGCGAGTTCATCCGCGAAATTCGTTGCACCGATGGTGATTGCAGAGGGAACATCCCCCGGAGTGCGAAGATTCGACGGCGCGCCGGCTGTTGTTCCCTCGTTACCGGCGGCGATGCACATCACAACACCAGCCTCGCATGCGGCATCTATCGCGGCACGCCAGCTCGACCTGTCCGGCCCGGAGCTGTAGCGCCAACCAATACTTAGGTTCATAACCCTCGCGCCCATATCCATCGCGTATTGAATGGCCTCCCAGACCTGAGTTTCGTCACCTCGTCCATTGTTATCGAGGATTTTCAGTGGCATGATTACACATCCCGGCGCAACACCGGTGCCGTAGCCGAAAAATCCGCGTCCGCCAACCGTGCCAGAAACATGAGTCCCATGTCCACGCTCGTCATGCGGCCAAGGGTCGTCCTCCGTCCAATCCCAACCGCGCCAATCATCGATATATCCGTTGCCGTCGTCGTCGATTCCGTTGAAAGGAATTTCACCGGGATTATTCCAAAGAGCGTCCGCAAGATCGACAGCGCCAAAATCTACACCGCTGTCGAGAATAGCCACGAGCACACCGGCTCCGTCTATGCCGTATTCTGTCCAAATCCTATCTGCGCCTATTCGTTGAAGCCCCCATGAAAGGCTGTCTCCTGTGGGTGGCACGAAAGCAACAGCCGCTGGATTAAAAAGTTCGGCATCGGCATATTGGACACGAAGGATTTGGCCATGCGGAATGGATTCTCGAAGCGTTTCGACATCGTCGATTTCGGCCTCGAAACGAATGACATTACAGATCCAAAGCGGTCGGATATTTCGAATTTGTTGCCGAGATTCATAATGACTCAGAACCGAAATCACATCGGCTTGCTCTAAAACCGCGTGATTACGAAGTTCATCGATCACCGCTTCTCGAAGTTCATCGAACTTATAACCTCGATACTTTTGTATTCGCTCCGGCTCGATATGTTCACCGCGCCAATAAAAAGGCGCAAAACCGCTCATAAGAACCGTTGCGGAAAAGAAAAAGAGCGCGGCGGCGCTCATCAAAGAAGGAAGACTTATTTTTTTGAAAATTCTCATTTGTCAAGGTTAATTGGATAAACTTCGAGACCTTCGTCGCAATCGACGAAACCGAGGTAAATCCCTCTGGTGGCGCGTTGTCCGCCATCCGTTGTGCCGTCCCATTTCAGAGTATATTCACCACGAGTTATTGCGCCACGAAAAAGATATTTCACGACTTTGCCATCAAGATCGCATATTCCTACCGCAATATCGCTGACACTTTTCAACGCGAATGGTATTATCAGCGATGTGTCGATGATCCCTGAATCCGGTTCCGTGATAACCTTCTCGATTTGATCTGCGAGAGCTTTCGCCTCGTTTTTCATCTCGCAGTTATCGGCGGCACAGCAATATCTTCGGTAATGAAGATAAGCCTGCGGTCTTTTATCGAGATGATAATATGATTTTCCAAGCCAGTAATCTATTTCACATTCGGCGGAATCTTTGTGGACTTTGGAAAAGTTCTGTATCGCCTGCTCATAGAAGCCGTCCGCGCAGTCAAGAAGGCCGAGGCCGTAGTATCCCCCCCAATAATCTGGAAATTTCGTCGCACGAAGGAACTCGTCGCGCGCTTCGGACAATCGTCCCTCCTGAAAAGCTCGCATTCCAAGCCGAAAACGAAGAACCGCGTAATGGGGATTGTCTTCGGGACAGCGACCGTAATACTCCATAGCTTTATCATGGTCGCCATCCTGCCAATATATATCGCCTATCCAGCCGTAAATCTGCGTTTCGGAAGGATCGAGAGCGAGGGCTTTGCGGAAAAACATCTCGGCGCGGTAACTGTCGCCTTTGGAAAGATAGACTCGGCCAAGCATGGCGTAGGGCGGCGCATATTCGGGGTCTGCGGCGTTGGCTTTGCGAAATTCGATTGCCGCGAGGTCGATTTGTCCGGAGTTGAAAAGGGTCATCCCTTGACGGTAAATCCCCGCCGCGGGACTCCCGGAAGGAGTATGCGCACAGGACATCAACGCTAGTGCGACAATAATGAATGTGTATATGAAGACTTTTTTCACGTCGCTTCGTTACGGGTTCTAATCGGATAATTATAAGAATCAAACCCCGTAAAATCAACGAATTTGTCTATCGGCGCGAATAAAATGGGCAACTATTTTAGATACACAATCCGTTTCGAGACCGCACTGAAACCACTCGTAGAATTAGAACCTTCGATACGTGCTCGCACGAGATAAACACCAGAGGCGATCGTTTCTGCGGGTTGCCAAACAAATTCGTTCCCTGCAGGAATAGTGCTGTCATTACCCAAACGACTCACCCCGCCCACGAGGTTGGTTTCTATCAACCGCCCCGTGAGGTCGTAAATCTCGATATGTAAGGGCGATTCGCATTCTCCCGCGCCGTCGATTGCGAACTTAACCGCAGAATTGAATGGATTCGGATAGGTCGAAATAGCCAACGATACAGGCCGTGCGATTTCACTTTCGACATATGTTGCTTGATTATAGGTTATTGCGCCCATATCCGCACGTGTGCCGTCTGGATCGGAATCGGAGGCCGGATCGCCGGTGTCGATAGAGGGCGATTTTGAGGCATCAGCGATTGGAAAATTTGCCCATCCAAGCCGGAAATTGCCAGAGGAGGCATCGATAAAAAGTGGATCTGTGTCGATACAACCAGTGCCGAACCAGCTTTCGCCAGTGCCGCCATGAATATTGGAATACCTCGCAACAATCGCCGTCGCTCCCGAACCAGAAAATGCCGGCAAACTGCATTGGCGGAGAATATTGTTGAATGCATCGACGCTCGAAGCAGGTTGGTCGAGATAGATATACATCGAGCCACCTTCGTCAGCACTGTCGGCGTAAGATGTGTTATTGAAAATGTTTAAATCACCGTAGGTTGTAGCGAAAGAAAAAGCTCCGCCGACTCCGCCCGCGAGGTTGCGTCTGCTTATATTACGCGAGAAATTCGCGACACCGTCCTCCGTAGCGAAAGAAATCGCGCCTCCGTTCATAGTTGCGTAATTGCGGTAGAATAGGTTGCTGTCGGCGCTGAAAGTGCCATGAGAGAGCCATATCATGGCCGCGCCGCCGTTATCCCAAGTGTAGTCAGATTCGTGGAAGTTCCCACGATAATTAATAGCACCATCTTCGAGATGAATCTGGACGCCACCCCCGCCGACTTCCGCAAAATTATTGTGAAAATGGTTTCGTGTTATGTTAATCGTCGCGCTCACATTTGCACGGACAAAGCAAGCTCCGCCATCGAGTTCTGCATAATTTTGGGAGAAATAATTACTATCGACCGTAATTAATGTCCCATCACCGAGAGAATATGTAAAAGCGCCGCCGCCGCCGTCTTCGGAGTAATTTCGGATATAAGAGCATCCACGGATAGTAATCGAACCGCCGCCTTCTGTGTAAAGCATATGCGCACCACCGTCGTCGCCGTATATCGTCTCATTGCCAAAAGCGGTATTATCCTCAAATACTGTGTTTACAAGAGTTACATCACCATAAGATGACGCCGCGTTAAGCCCGCCGGAACCAGCTGATTTATTACGGAGAAACACACATTCCGAGACGGTAATATGACCGTCGTTTGACACAAGGCATGCTCCGCCGCCAAGGATGAAGGATGAATCATCTATCATTTCGCAATGGGTTAAGGTTATCGCCGCAGAGCTTGTCTCGACGAGTAATCCTCCGCCGTTTCCATCTGTTACGCCGTTTCGGAATGTCATCGCCCTTATCTCAACATTTCCGACAGCGCTTGTCGTCTCCAAAGATAGAATTCTGCGTGCACGACCGCCGTCGAGGATTGTCAAATCCGCACCTGCGCCGATTATTGTCAGGGAGTATGGCTCGGAAGACCAATAGGAAAGCGTCGCGTCGATATTATATACCCCCGCCGCAACATTGATTACATCGTTCTCGCTATTATCCGCTGAAGTAATGAGGGCGTTTCTGAATTGAACGACATTAGAGACATTGAATACTTCTCCAAAGATCGAAGATACGATGAAAATTAGTGCGAAAAGCACAAACACAAGAACCGGAATGGGCTGAGAGGGTTTCATATTTTTCCTTTGCGGGTTTTAACTGCACATGCAAATCGATTAATTATAACAAAATCAAACTAAATACAAAAGGGGAAAATACTGCTGAGTATATAATTGATTCGCTATTCGTCCGCCGCGCGGTGGCCGGTGCCGACGATGCGGTATGTGGTATAGGCAAGATCAACTTTCTCGCTGTTGTTGAAGGCGTCGAGAATGTCTTTTGTAACTCGAGATTCCATCGCACGTCGCGAACGCACCGGCACCAAAAATCGCGCTGTAAGCTCCACACCAAAATCTATGATTCTCGTGTAAACAATTGGGGTAAGCGTTCCGAGCTTTATCAAATATTTCTCGCGCGCGAGGCGCATCTCTTTGGCGGCGAGTTCAGGCACTTCGCCCGAATTTTTGTCGAGGATTTCTTCAACAAGCCGAATGGCTTCGCGCCAATCGCTCTCGTAGGTGATATTCGCACGGACTTCTGTCCAAATGTAGCGGAAACCGGATGAATAATTGTAAATCTGCTTTGCGAAAAGCCAGTTATGGGGTATCGACGCCAAGCGACCTGTGGATTGCTCGCCTCCAACCCAGCCCTCGATTTCAAGCACTGTTGTCGTAAAAACACTGATATCGACGACATCGCCTTTTAGATCGTCGATTTGAATTCTATCGCCGAGAATATAGGGTCGCGAAACTGTCAAGAAAAGCCATCCGGCAATGGAAGTGAGCGGGTCTTTGAGCGCAAGAGCCACTCCAGCGCCGATAATCCCCAAAAATGTGGACAACCCGGAGATAAACTCCATCCAGATACTCGCGATGAAAACACCGCCGAGCAAGGTCATGCCGTAGATAAGCCGTTTGCGAGACGCATACAAAGCCGCCGGATTTCGCACCCATTTCTCGAGAAGTTTGAAAATAAGCCGCGAGAGGGCATAAAAAATGATGATCACAAGCCCACTGGCAATTATTTTTTCCGGTATCGAATGTGATGCGAAGTCTAGCATATTATTATAAAAATAGCTTTTTAACACTCTTCAGTCAAGCTTTAGCTTTTGTCGTTTCAAATCTCACTTGGGAATATCTCTGAAAGCCGAAATTCAAATCAATGACCACAAATTTATAACAGGTTTCTTTCTCAAAACGGTAAGAACGATAACTGGCGATTTAAAAAAAATTGTCCTAAATGTCGATTCAAATGTATTCGAATAGAATACAAAAGAATACATTAGAATACATTTGCATGCAAATAGAATACAATCGAATACAAAAATCGCCAATCTCATATCCAAAAACACTTCTCGTGTTCCATTGCCCGGAGTCGAAAAACGGGAAGGTAATTAGCTTCTTGTGAAGTATTAGTTTGACAAGACGGTTTCCATTCGATACTTTAAATGCCATGAGAGCACAGGATTACGCACGGTCGCTGTTCAAGCATTTCGATACGGAGAAAATTCCGGTCGATGTGCTCGAATTGGTCGCAAAGCTCGGAATCGAGTTTCGCGAGGAAGAGCTTATCGGAATCGACGGCATCGCGTTTAAGGGCGAAAAGACAAGGCTAATTATCGTAAATCGGACACTCTCTCCGGAACGGCGAAGATTCGTTATCGCGCACGAACTTGCTCATATTGTAATGCCGCATAAAACAGCATATCAGATATGCGGCGGAGAAACCGGAAATCGCAGAATGGAATCCGATGCCGACAGATTCGCCGCAGAGCTTATTATGCCGGAAGAAACTGTGCGAAAACAATGGCTATTATATCGCGATAATAAAGAATACCGCATCGAGGTGATGGCTGATCGTTTCGGCGTTTCGCGCACAGCGATGTCGATTCGAATAAGACAACTCGGGCAAAAATAACAGGAGAAAAAATGGGTCTCGATATGTTTGTAATCGATGGCGGCAAACCGCTCAACGGCACAGTCGCAGTTAAAGGCGCAAAAAACGCGGTTCTTCCGATGCTTTGCGCGGCTCTCATCCCGGAAGAGGGCGAGGTTGTCCTCCGCAATGTCCCTAATTTGGCGGATATCCGTATAATGATACAGCTTATGGAATATCTCGGCGCAAAGGTCGATTTCGATGTCGAGGAATCCACAATCCGCATCGACCCAACAAATGTCGAGAACAGGCCAGCGCCCTACGACCTTGTTCGCAAAATGCGCGCAAGTTTCATGATTATGGGCGCGATGCTGGCGCGTTTCGGGAGCACGAAGGTCTCCCAGCCCGGCGGTTGCGCGATTGGCGCGAGGCCGATAAATTGGCATATCACGAATTTCCATCGAATGGGCGCGGAAATCGCCGAATCACACGGCTATATCTCCGCGGACTGCCACGGTAAACCAAAAGGACGCGTGCTTTATTTCGACCGCCCGAGCCACACAGGCACAGAGAATATAATGATGGCCGCAACTCTCGCCGAGGGAACAACTACAATAATCAACGCCGCAACCGACCCCGAGGTAAGCGATTTCGCGAGGTTTCTCACCGCGATGGGCGCACGGATTAAGGGGGCCGGCGGTCCGGTTATCACTATCGAGGGTGTCGAACGGCTTCGCGGTGCGGATCATATCCCCATAGGCGATAGGCTCGAGGCTGGCACATATCTCTTCGCGGGGCTTGTCGCGGGGGGCGATGTCAAAGTTACGGGTGTCGATCCGGAGCATCTTTCGGTCGTCCTGCTGAAGATGGCCGAAATGGGCGCGGAAATCGACACTTCTCCCGGAGAGATTCGCGTTGAAATGCACGGCAGGCCGAAGGCAGTCGATTTCACGACGGCTGTTTTTCCAGGCTATCCTACCGATCTTCAGCCCTGCTCCATGGTTGCGTTAACAATCGCCGAGGGGACAGGCTTCATCCGCGAGACAATTTTCGAAAACCGCTTTCTGCATGTGATGGAGTTAATTCGATTGGGTGCGAAGATTGTAATCAACGGCGACCGCGCGACTGTAACAGGCGCTCCGTATCTCGATGGCGCGGAGGTTATGGCCAGCGATATTCGCGCGGGTGCGGCAATGGTGCTCGCAGGATTAGCCGCACGTGGAAGGACGGAAATTCTCCGAGTTTATCACATAGACAGGGGATACGAGAATTTCGAGGAGAAGCTAAGTTCTCTTGGTGCAAATATTACGCGAGTCGATCAATACAGCTGGAATCACTAAGTTTATTTATCTATCGAGCGGTGATTGCACAATAAAACTTTTCCAAACGGTCATATGTTCGAGAGCGAATTCGGGGCCTTCTCTGCCTATTCCCGACAGCTTATTGCCGCCATATGGGATTAAATCGGCGCGCCAAGTGGGAATATCGTTGATTATAACACCGCCGACATCGATTTTATCAAAGGCCGCCTTCGCCAAATGGATATTCGATGTGAATATCCCCGCCTGAAGCCCATAAACAGAGCGGTCTATTGCCGAAAATGCCTCTTCTGGACTATCCACCGGCTCGATAACCAAAACCGGCCCAAAAGCTTCAGATGCAACAATATTGGCATTCGAGGGGACTTCAGTTAAGACGGTGGGTTCGTAGATAGAACCATTACGCGTGCCGCCGATAAGGATTTTTGCGCCACTCTCAACCGCTAAATTCACCCAAGATTCGATTCTTTCAGCCTCTGCAACAGTAATCATCGGGCCTACGTCGGTAAGTTCATCCATAGGGTCCCCAACCTTCAAGGCGCGAACATTCGATATCAAAAGCTTCTTGAATTCGTCGAAAACCTCTCGGTGAATATACGCCCTTTGCGTTGATATGCAAACCTGCCCCGCAAGGGCATACGCGCCCAATGTGATTCTGGCGGCGGCTGTCATGATATCGGCGTCGGAATCGACATAAACAGCCGAGTTCGAGCCAAGCTCGAAAGCGAAGTGCTTCATTCCGGCGATTTTGGCAAGCCGCTGGCCGACAGAAGGGCTTCCCGTAAAGGTTACAACCTTGATGATATCGCTCGAAGCAATCGGTTCAGCGACACTTCCGCCCGGGCCGATAAGAACACTGACCGCCGGTTTAGGCACACCGGCATCCAATAGAAGATCCCCCAGCATGAGACCGGTTATAGGCGTCCAGCTGGCGGGTTTTAGGATTACCGAATTTCCCGCCGCGATTGCAGGGCCGACTTTGTGAACCGCGAGGTTGAGCGGAAAATTGAAGGGGGTTATTGCGAGAACCGGTCCCGTTGGGAATCTTTTGCAGAAGCCCCATTTGCCCTCGGATGCCGGCGCGGTCTCGATAGGCAGGACTTTGCCGCCCATATGCTCCTCGGCGGCTATAGCCGACAGACGTATAGTTTCGCATGAGCGAGACACCTCGCCTCTCGCTTCACGTATTGTTTTGCCGGATTCAATCGAGATTGTTCTCGCAAAATCCTCTTTGCGCTCTTCGAGAAGTTTTTCGGCTTTGTTGAGCCATCCTACGCGCATTCGAATCGTCGATTCTTTAAGAATCTCGAATCCGAGCTTAGCTGATTTCAGTGCGTCGTCGATCTCTTTCTCTTCCGCAACACAAATATCGGCTATCTTATTGCCGTCGTAAGGATTAAATATTGCGAAAGTTTTGCCGGTTTCCCTTTTTTCGCCGCCAATAATAATCGGATATACTGTCATCTTATTCCATTTCGTTAAAAACTATCTCGCCATCGACTATTGTCATCACTGCTTTTCCGGTAAGTTTCCATCCGTCGTAGGCGGTGTTTTTCGAGATGCTGGCGAATTTCGACTTATCGACCATCCATTCGAGTTTCGGGTCGAAGATAGTAACATCTGCAAATGCGCCCTGCGAAAGCGTCCCAGCAGGAAGATCGAAAATTTGCGCTGGGTTTGTGCTCATAAGCTCGATCATACGCGAGATTTCGATTAGCCCCTCTTTAACAAAGAATGTATGAATCAGTGCCGCAGAGGTTTCGAGGCCGATAATCCCAAAGGGTGCGGTGATGAAATCGCGGTCTTTTTCGTGTGTTGGATGCGGGGCGTGGTCGCTTGCGATGGCGTCGATTGTGCCGTCGATAAGCGCTTCACGGAGTATTGCGACATCCTCGGCGCTCCTAAGCGGCGGATTTACCTTGAAAAGCGCGTCGAAACCTGATTTGGGAATTTCAGCATCGGTAAGGAGCAGGTGGTGCGGTGTGGCTTCGGCTGTGATTTTCGCGCCACGCGTCTTCGCATCGCGGATTATCTGCACACTCTCGCGCGCACTGACATGACAAAAATGCACCGACGCACCGATATATTCCGCTATCATTATGTCGCGCGCAATCATAGCCGTTTCGGCGATTCCCGGAGATGACGGCATTCCGCATTTGCCGCTGACCTCACCCTCGTACATGCTTCCGTTATTGGCCAAACCGAGGTCTTCGCAATGAAGGGCGAGTTTCGCGCCAAGCATCGAAGAATAGGTCAATGCGTTACGTAGTAGCTGAGAGTTTTCGACCGGCCTGCCGTCGTCGGAGAAGGCTACGGCACCGGCCAACGCTAAATCGCCCATCTCGGAAAGCTCTTTGCCTTCGAGGTTTTTGCTGATTGCGGCAATCGGATAGACCCTGCAAGGTGCGTAGCTTGCGCGATCAAAGATAAACCGAACATCCGAGGCTGTGTCCACCGGCGGATGTGTGTTCGGCATACAGCAGACAGAAGTAAACCCACCCCTAACAGCGGCTTCCGCGCCGGTTTCGATAGTTTCCGCATCCTCGCCGCCCGGTTCCCGAAAATGGACATGTATATCCACAAGACCCGGAAAGACATATTTGCCTGTGGCGTCGATTTCCACGTAGCCTTCGTAGTTTTTGCGGCCACCAATTTTCTCGATAATGTCATCGATTATAAAGACATCGGCGATTTTGTCGATGCCATTAGCTGGGTCGATGACACGTCCGTTTTTGATTACAATACCCTTTTTTTCTTCCATATCGACCACCTAATTCTTTGAATTGTTGACTACTCCATAAAGAAGTTTTTCCGTCTTATCGACAATCGATTTCCACGAAAGGTTTTCTACGGCGAATTTGCGACCGGCACGCGACATTTCGGCGGAGATTTCCGGATTTTCGATAATTTCAGAAACAGCATCGGCTATGCTCTTCGGATTGGCTCCAGCAGATGCCTTAAGCACACCTGCCGACTCGAAAGTTAAATATGTCCCCCAATTTGGCCCCACAATCGGAATTCCGCATGAAGAATAGGCTGAGAGTCTGACAGGCCATGTTCCCACGGCGGTTTCCTCGGTTGACCAAGCTAAAGCGACATCCAACGCGGCGATATATTTTGCGCTTTCTTCGGTGGATACCGGCCCTCGGAAATGAATTTTATCGCGGACAGAGCTTGCTTTTGCTACTGCCATCAAATTCTCTTTTCCGGGGCCTCCGCCCACAAAAACAAGACCTATTTGCGGATACCGCTCAGCGAGAATTTCCATCGCCGGAATAACCGGACTATCGACATGATATGGTAAAATACTCCCTACTGCACCCAATAAAGGCTTGAAAAGTGATAGCTCGATCTTTTCGCGAAGGACATCTTTATTCTCGACCGGGCAGAATATTTCGGTGTCCACTCCGTTAGGGTGAAACACAAATTTCTCGCGGTCGCCAGTCATTGGCGCGTATTCTTCGATAAGCCCCGGTGCTACACAAATTACCCTATCGGCCAATTTTAACCGTTTTTTCACCGAAAAATGCAAGTCGAGACTGTTCCACAACTTGTATCTCGATTTTTCACTCGATACCGATTTCTCAGCCTTCAGGCTTCCATTCATTTCGAGCACGAAGGGGATATTCGCTCTGACAGTATTTCTGGCGATCGAGGCAGAATTATAAAAATCCCTTTCATATACTACATCTAATTCACCAGCATTGTCATAGAGCCACTTTGCCACTTTTCGCGCCCACAATATCGATATCATCGGTTTTTGAGCGATTTCGACCACTCGAACATTTCGATGTTCGATTCCACCGAAACCTGCTGGAACAACCAATGTTATCTTGTGGCCAAGATCCGCCAAACCCTCAACTATTGCGCTGACGTGGATTTTCGGCGCACCCTGTCTCTTGAGGTCGGTATATGCCAGATAGGCTATTCTCAAGCCTCCACAGCCTCCCTACGAAGCGGAGACAGCAGGTAAAGCACTGCCATTCTCACCGCAACGCCGTTCGTTACCTGTTCCAAAATAACCGATTCATCTGAATCCGCGACATCCTGAGTTATCTCGACCCCCCTATTCATCGGGCCGGGGTGCATAATCATATGATCCGAATCCATCAGCGCAACACGGTTCGAATCGATTCCCCACAATCTTGAATACTCACGAAGAGATGGAATATAACCCGAAGTCTGCCTTTCAAGCTGAAGCCGCATGATGTTCACAACATTAGCGCCGGTAATCGCTTCCTCGATATCGTGGGTTATCTTAACACCCCAGTTTTCGACACCCTTTGGCAAAAGAGTCGCCGGCGCGCAAAGGGTTATTTCAGCGCCAAGAGCCTTTAAACCAAAAACATTGCTACGTATAACCCTACTGTGAAGCGCATCTCCGACGAGTGCAACCCTAAGTTCCTCGAGGTCGCCGAATTTCTCGCGAATAGTGAAAAGGTCGAGAAGAGCTTGTGTCGGATGCTCGTGTGAGCCATCGCCGGCGTTGATGACGATGGAATTACACCTCCGCGCTATATAATGTGGTGCACCTGTCGCGCTGTGTCGAATTACTATCATGTCGATCTTCATCGCGAGGATGTTCTCGACGGTGTCGCGAAGGCTTTCGCCTTTTTTCAGGCTCGATGTCGATGCCGAGAAGTTGACAACATCGGCGCTGATTCGTTTTTCGGCAAGCTCGAAGGACATTCGCGTCCGTGTCGAAGGCTCGAAGAAAAGATTTGCGACGGTTATTCCGCGAAGGGGCGGCACTTTTTTTATATCCCTGTCGAGAACCTCCCGAAAAGCTTTTGCGTGGTCGAGAATTTCAAGAATTTCCTCGCCGCTGTAGCCTTCTAACCCCAAAAGATGTTTTCTGCTGTTCATATGGCTCCTAAAAAAAAGGGGCTAAAAAGCCCCGTTATTCCTTTATAACTTTGACTACTCGATCTTCTCCGTCAATCTCGTTTATGCGAACCTCGACATATTCTGATTCTTTCAGGCTTATCTGTTTTGCGATGTAATCCGCGCAGATAGGGTATTCGCGGTTGCCCCTATCGACTACGACCGCCAGTTGGATAGTCTTCGGCCTGCCAAAATCTATTATCTCATCCAGAGCCGCGCGGACAGTTCGTCCGGTGTATAGCACATCGTCCACAAGGATGACATCTTTGTCTTCGACATCGAAGAGAATCTCCGTGCCGCCGACATTCGGAGAAGCTGTAAGTTCCTTAAAATCATCGCGGTAAAGAGTAATATCGATGCTTCCCATTGGAATTTCGACCTTCTCGTTCACTTCGATAGTCGCTTTAAGCCTTTCCGCGAGAAAAACACCCCTGCTCCGAATCCCGATAATGACGAGGTTTGCCGCGCCCTTATTGCGTTCGACAATTTCCAATGCCATGCGTTGAAGGCTTCGGTCGAGCTGAGTTTTGTCCATAAGTTCGATCATAATGACCTCCATAAAAAAAGTCGCGAATAAGATAAATCCGCTTTTGTGATTGTCAATATCAAAGCTCCATTTGAGCAAAAGGCCATCTATAGAGCATTAGCATGAAAAAAAGACCGGAAACCCGCCGGAATTGACGAGTTTCCGTCTGTTTTTACGCCGATCCCTCTTATCTTGGGAACCGGCTAATCAATTTTACTCTCGATGCTCTTTATCAACGAATCGAATGAGGCTGTGAATTTCGCCACACCATCCGACAAGAGCTTGTTAGTTACCGCATTAAGG
Source organism: uncultured bacterium (assembly GCA_964459995.1). GTDB lineage: Bacteria > UBP14 > UBA6098 > UBA6098 > UBA6098 > CAZSHG01. The sequence goes on from CAYWOR010000006.1 coordinate 23,614, forward strand.
TCGATTCCGAAGGCGTCGAGTTTGTCGAGCCGACTAAGGTCCTTTTCAAGTTCCTTTTCGATTGTCAATTCGGCAATGCCGTGGTCTTCGAAGGCGTCGATGGTTTCCGGAGGCATAGTATTTACAGTATGCGCACCGATTAGCTTATCGACATAGATTGTATCGGAATAATCGGGGTTCTTCGTGCTTGTGCTCGCCCAAAGTAACCGCTGAACACCTGCGCCCTTTGCCGCTAATTTTTCCCATCTCTCGCCACGGAATATTCTCTTGGACTTCGAGTAGGCTAATTTCGCATTCGCAACCGCGGTCTTTCCGAGAAGGCTGTCGATTCCAAGTTCCTTGAGGTTTTTATCGACTGCGCTGTCGATTCGGCTCACAAAAAATGACGCCACCGAAGCAACTTTCGAAATATCACCCCCCGAAGCCTCAAAACGTTCCAACCCTTTAATATAAGCATCTGCGATATATTCATAATACAACACCGAGAAGATAAGGGTAACATTGACATTGACACCACTAGCGACAAGTTCCTCGATGGCTGAAATACCCTCGACCGTTCCCGGCACTTTGAATAATACATTTGGACGGTGGATAAGGCCGTGCAGACGCCTAATTTCTTCGATTGTGCCCTCGGTATCGAATGCGAGATGGGGGTTGGCTTCGAGGCTAACATAGCCATCAATCCCCTTCGAAGTGTTGTAAACCGGAAGGAGAATATCTGCGGCGTCGCAGATGTCCTTCACCGCGAGCTTCTCGTAAACCTCGAAGGCAGAGTCACCTTCGCGAGCTAATCTATTAATTTCGCTATCATAAATTCCGCTTCGTGCAATAGCTTTCTCAAATATAGTCGGATTCGAAGTTAGGCCGGAAATACCGCGCTCGATATATTTCTTCAATTCGCCATTTTCGATGATTTCCCTGCTGATGAAATCCAGCCAGACAGATTGACCCAACTCATTGAGTTTGTGGAGTCCCGCCATCTCATTCTCCTTTTTGGATAATACACGACACCGCCAAATAAACTTCCTGCGCGGTGATACCGAATTTCTCGAATAATTGACCTCCCGGAGCACTCGCCCCGAAGCTGTCCATACCTATAATAATGCCGTCCAAACCGACATATTTTTCCCATCCAGCGCTATTTCCGGCTTCCACCGCAACACGCTTCTTTACTTCGGAGGGTAAAACCATTTCACGATACTCCGTGTCCTGTTGGTCGAAAAGTCTCCAGCAGGGCATAGAGACGACCCGAACATTCACTCCCTCAGATGCGATTTTTTCTGCGGCTTCCATCGTGATTGCCACCTCGGAACCGGTTGCGATGATTATCGCAGTGGGCATGCCATCGCCTGACTGCCAAAGAACATAGCCCCCATTAGCCAAACCCTCTGCAGTAAGGCATTTGTCGCGGTCGATTATCGGCAGATTCTGCCGGCTTAAAACCAGTGCCGTGGGGGTTTCCCTTTCCGAAAGGGCGACTCTCCATGCTTCGATAACCTCGTTGGCGTCCGCAGGTCTTATCACATTAAGATTAGGCACCGCACGAAGAGACATGAGCTGTTCTACCGGCTGATGTGTCGGGCCGTCCTCGCCCACCCCGATACTGTCATGGCTGAAAACGAAAATTACACGAAGCCTCGAGAGTGCGGCGAGACGAATTGCCGGACGCATATAATCGCTAAATATAAAAAAGGTTCCGGTAAATGGAATGAAACCGCCATGAAGCGCCATCCCAACGGCTATAGCCCCCATGGCATGTTCACGGACACCGAAATGCAGATTACGTCCTGTATAATCCCATTGTCCGCCGATCTCGCCCTGAACATTTTCCGGTTTTATATCCGGCGGCTGGAAATCTCCCTTTCCCTTGAGCCATGCGAAGGTCGAGGGATTTAGATCCGCACAACCGCCGAAAAGATCGGGAAGTCTTTCGCCAAGATACTGCATAACCTTTTCCGAAGCCACGCGAGTGGCAATTTTACCCTCATCCATATCGAACATCGGAATATCGTCGAACAAATCCTGAGGAACATCGCCGCAAAATCTGCTTTCAATTTCTCCCGCTTGTATTGGAAATTCACACGAATAGGCATCGAAACAACGTTTCCAATCAGCGAACGCCTTTGCGCCATTCACTGCGAAGTCCGCCATATGTTTACGCACTTCTTCAGGGACAATGAAAGGTTCATCAAATTCCCATCCGAGCGCTTTTTTTGCCGCAATAAGCTCTTCCTCTCCCAGTGGTGCACCGTGGGAATGATAAGTTCCTGCTTTTTTGGGCGAACCATATCCTATGATTGTTTTCACGCGAATAAGTGTCGGTTTCGATTTTTCGATCTTTGCCGCGACAATCGCATCGTCGATGGCGTCGATATCGTTGCCGTCGGCAACTGAGATAACCTGCCATCCCGCGGCCTCGAAACGAGATGTGATATTCTCGGTAAAAGTTAGCGAGGTTGTTCCAGCGAGCGAAATACCGTTGTCGTCGTAAAGAACAATTAATTTCCCGAGTTTCAAATGGCCGGCTAGCGAGGCGGCCTCATAGGAAATGCCCTCCATCAGATCGCCGTCGCCGGCGAGGACATAGGTGTAATGGTTGATAACCTCTTTGCCGTTTCGATTATAAACCGCCGCGAGGTGTGCTTCGGCGACAGCCATTCCAACAGCATTCGCGAAACCCTGACCAAGCGGGCCGGTGGTTGCTTCGACCTCGGGAGTCATAAAGTTCTCGGGATGGCCGGGGGTTTTGCTTCCCATCTGCCGGAATTGCTTCAAGTCTTCGATAGAAATTCCGGAACCGGTAAGATGGAGCATTGAATAAAGAAGTGCCGATCCGTGTCCCGCCGAAAGAACAAATCTATCTCGGTCTATCCATCTCGGATTTGCTGGATCGAATTTGAGATGATTCATCCAAAGCACATAAGCCATCGGCGCGGCACCCATAGGTAACCCCGGATGTCCCGAACGCGCTCTCTGAATGCTATCTGCAGAAAGAAAGCGGATGGTATTAATCGACTCTTGCGCTAACCCATGCTTCTCGAAAGCCATGATAACTCCAAATTAAGAAACGAAACAGCTTGATATAATAAGACTCCGAATCAATGCCGTCAAGTTTCAAATGAATTGTTTTCGATAAATAACATAACAAATTTTGCTGAGTTAATGGCTTGACAATTGGCCTTAGACGCTATAGAATTATAAATTATGCGGATTTCAATATTGATACTTATCTTGGTTTTCCTCACTATCTCGGCATGCAAAAACACCCCCGAGATAATAGAGCCGAAAACCGAAAACCCCCAGGCACAGGAATCTTCGGGGGTCGAAGAACAGAATGTCTATGAACCGAAGCTTCCAACAAAGGTTGTCGATATCGCCGGCCACCGTCTTCGTGTGGAAATCGCGGATAATCCCCAATCGCGAAGCCGGGGATTGATGTTCCGCAATTACCTTCCCGACTCGGTTGGAATGTTGTTCATTTTCGATGAAGTCGGACAACATCCTTTCTGGATGAAAAATACCTTTATTCCGCTTTCCATCGCCTTTATCGGCGAAGATTCGATAATCACCGACATCAAATGGATGAAACCCCACGATACGAATAGTTATTACCCTTCTAAGCCCATTAAATACACCATCGAGGTTAACCGTGGCTGGTTTATGAAGCGCGATATCAAACCGGGAATGAAAGTGAATTTGTAAACGGAGGAAAAATTGCGTATTGAACAGCATCCGATATTAGAATTTAAGCGCGGAAAACAAGTTAAATTTATCTTCGAAGGCTCTGAAATGAGTGGTTTCGAGGGCGAGCCGATCGCCGCGGCCTTACATGACCATGGCGTATATGTCCTTCGCTATTCGATACGGCACAAACGTCCTCACGGTTTTTTCTGTGCGATTGGCCATTGTAGCAGTTGCCTAATGGAGGTTGACGGCAGACCGAATGTCCGCGTATGTGTCGAACCACTTCGCGAGGGAATGGTAGTCCGGCGCCAGCGTGGGAAAGGGGAACTTCTGTGAACCGCCCCGAAGTTCTGATAATCGGGGGTGGGCCGGCAGGCTTGGCCGCAGCGAGAGAATCTGTGCTTGCTGGTTGTGATACTGTGCTTATCGACGACGCACTCGAACTGGGCGGCCAGCTCGTCAAACAGACACATAAATTTTTCGGCTCGGAAATGGAATATGCTGGCGTTCGCGGAATTTGGATTCCAACAAAACTTCTCGAATCGATAAGCGGCGCGCCGAATTTTAAGTTTATGCTTCGCACAACCGCCACAGGATATTACGAAGATGGTGTCGTAACAGCGGTCGAACAGGACAAAAAGCTCGTAAAATTCAAACCGGAGAAGATAATAGTCGCAACAGGCGCACAAGAAAAGACCATCCCCTTCCCAAATAACGACCTACCGGGAATCTACGGCGCTGGCGCAGTCCAAACTCTGATGAACGTTTATGGTGTCGCGCCGGGAAAGCGCGGTCTAATGGTCGGCGCGGGTAATATCGGTCTGATTGTTAGCTATCAGCTGAAACAGGCAGGAATAGATGTCGCCGCGGTGGTTGAAGGAATGGACAGAGTCGGCGGCTACTGGGTGCACGCCAGTAAAATAGCCCGGTTGGGAATTCCAATTCTCACAAGGCATACCATTATCGAAGCTATCGGCGAGAATTGCGTTACCGGCGCGGTTATCGCTCCTATCGACGATAAATGGCGCCCAATCACCGGCGCGGAAAGGCATATCGAATGCGATTTCATCTGCCTCGCGGTCGGGCTGACTCCACTCGCTGACTTTTTCCGGCTTGCGGAGTGCGAAATGGCATATATCCGAGAGCTTGGCGGTGAAGTTCCATTGCGCGATATAAACATGATGACCACGACAGAGGGAATTTATGTCGCTGGCGATGTCGGCGGAATAGAGGAGGCCTCGGCGGCGATGATCGAAGGCGCGATTGCCGGTTTATCCGCCGCAAAAGCCCTCGGGAAGAAAATCGAGGCTTATGAAACCAAAACTTGCGAATATCACGCGGAATTAGACCGTCTTAGAAGTGGGCCAGTTGGGGAACATATCCGTTGCGGCCTCGAACAATGCCGATTCGAATGCAAAACGGGAGAGAACTAATGGCATACGAAATCCAGAAACACGGGATTCCTGAAAAAGAGCTTATCGAAAGAACTTTTCCATCCGAAGAGCGCAGAAAAATCGGCCCCTACGCGGTTATCGAATGCTGGCAAAGAATCCCCTGCGACCCATGTGTGGCTTCGTGTCCCTTTGGGTGCATTGCCCAAATGGAGGACATCAACGACCTTCCGGAACTCGATCAGGAGGCCTGCAACGGTTGTGGAAACTGCATCGCGCAATGCCCTGGACTTGCGATATTCGTCATCGATGAGACATGGAGCGATGACCGCGCGCTGATTCGCATCCCGCACGAATTCGCGCCTCTTCCTGAAAAGGGGCAAATTATAACAACACTCGACAGAGCGGGCAAATTCGCCGCAACTGCTGAAGTTATCCGCGTGGTTAAGACAAAGTCAGGAACTCCGGTTGTTCATATCGCGGTTCCGAAAGAACTTATTCGTGAGATTCGCGCAATTAAACCATTGTAATTAGAGGGGAATAATGGAAGAAACCCGAGTGCTCGAAATCAAATCCGTAAATGCTTGGACGGTGTTCAAATTAGCTCTGATAGCCTATCTCGTCCTTGGGCTTTTAGTCGGCCTTTTGATGGGAGTCATCTTCGGAATTGCCGGCGGCGCGGCTTTCGGCTTGGAGGATAACAATCCTCTTAGCGCCCTCCTCGGCGCTGGTGGTGGATTTTTAGGTGGGCTATTATTAGGCATCCTCTACGGCCTTTTTGTGGGCGTCTCAGGAGGTATAGGCGCGGCGGTCGGTGCTCTGCTATACAATCTTTTCGCGGCGATTGTCGGCGGTGTGAAGATACGAGTTAAGCCCTAATTACTTTTTCACATGTAGATACCTGTTATACTCACTGAATAATGGGTAATCAGCATCATTTTCAAAAGCGATAACTATTTGGGGCATTGGTGATGTTCTGGCAGGCTCACATATTCCGCAATTTGAAAATATGACTTGGGATGAAGCCAAATCCTATTTTGTCCAATGGAACACCGTTCCACATTCGGTAAATCTCGCTAAACCCGGTTTTAACCTCGCAGATAGCCTTCCTGATCAACCTTTCGTAGATAAGTCAATGATGTCATATGATGACCAACTGGATTTTGGTATTAGACAAACAAATTTTACCCGGAAGATCAACCTCCGTGATGGATACAGCTTCCGAACGCCGTTTCTAACTCGTGAATGGGTGGACTTCTGTTTCAAAATCCCTCGGCATTACAGACTTAGAGAAAACCTCTACCGAAAAATCCTTATTAAAAAATATCCTGCTCTATTTACGCTTCCTTCGGCAAATTTTCTTGGGGGAAAGATCGACATTTCTAACCTTGAATTCTTTTCTCGACGCGCTTTGAACAAAATCTACAAGACTATTCATGCTTATCCATACAGGCGTTTGGATTCTTTCCGCTTTCTTGCGCCGATTTGGAAAACTCTTCGTATTTTTTCGCGGCTAAACTATATCGATTATGACCGTGCCATTATGTTTGATGATAATTTCAAGTCGATTATACGTGAAAGTATTGCCGATCTCAGAGTTCGTGGCATCGTTGATTGGCTCGACCTCGATAAGATATACCGAGATCACATCGAAGGCATCAGCAATAACGGACTTGAGCTTATCCTCCTTTCAACACTGGAAATATCGCTAAAAGCTGAGGAGGAGGATTGAGGTTTTTCTGAACCTCTATGCAGTATCACTCTATCTAATTAATATTCTAATGTAAATTAGAAATATTCAGTTTTTTCCAATGATAAATCGATACATCGACGAGTCATCGACTTAATCTGTGAGTCTCGTTCAGCAGATTTTTGATATAAACCCCATAACTTCATTGTGAGGTTGAAATTCTCTGTTCAATATATATATTAAATGGATATGGAGATTTTATGAAAGAATCGCAATCTGTTTGGCAAGCATAAACAACAATCGCGGGTAATGAGCTTCTTTGCCGTAACCCTCGGTTGCGGCATTTTTCTTTGGGAGGACAAAATGCAAAATTCGAGGTTTCTTCTGACCATAACCTTTCTGTTTATTTCATCGATGTCTCTCGCCTTCGCAATCGTAACTCCAAACCAAAATTCATTCCGACCGGATTTCGCTTTAGGGCAGGTTGTTTTCTCGCCTCTCGACGCGAATGCACTGGCCGAAATCAAGGTAATCGCCGCAGACAATAACGCCACTGTTCATAGGATTACGCGGGATTTGGAGATTTATGTTTACAATTGGCAACCGGAAATCGATTTCGACTCATGGAACCGCGCGGTTCTCGCCAACGATCTCACAACCCGCAAAGCGATTCATCGATCCGCAGAACCAGAAGTTATCGAGAATCTGCGTATGCTCGAATCCACAGGTTTGGTTAAATGGACAACCCCTAATTATTACAAATACATACAGTTCATTCCAAACGACCCCTATTTCGTCAATAGCGCATCACCGACCCCCACTAATCCGCCAAACCAATGGGACAAATTCATAATGCAATGTCCACAGGCATGGGATATACAGCGCGGCAATCCGAATATACTTATCGCCATTCTCGATTCCGGCGTCGATGTTGACCACCCAGACCTGAAGGACAATATCTGGATAAATCCCGGCGAGGATATCGAAAATCGCGGCACAATCGATCTCGTTTACGACTACGAGTATATTAACGGCATCGACGACGACGGAAACGGCTTTGTGGACGACCTTTTCGGTTACGATTTCGTCGGAGGAGTTACCGGCAACGAGGCGACCACGCCACCGGATCAGCAGGATTGGAATCCTGATATCCATTACTTTGGCGACGACGGCTGGGGCGAACCGGACCCGAGCGTTGGAAACGGTGTAGGCTCTTGGATGGGCACGGATGTTGGCGTTTCTCACGGCACCCATTGCGCGGGAATCGCCGCGGCGGTGATGGATAATGCCACGATGTTCGCAGGAGTTGCGGGCGGCGGATGTAAAATAGTTCCAGTTCGAGTTGCTAATCCCGAAGGCCAGGCAACGGTAACCGCTATCGCCGCGGGAATCGAATATGCCGCCATTGTCGGGGCGCATGTTATCTCGATGAGCCTTGGTGGACTCGGCGGTTCCGATCCTGCGCAGGCCGCCGCAATAGATTACGCTTTTTCGATGGGTGTTACTCTCGTGGCCGCTTCGGGAAACATGGCGCCATTGGTTACTGCGGTTTCCTATCCCGCGAGCGATCCGGATGTTATCGCTGTCGGAAGTTGCACAGCCGGCGGAAATCGTTCGAGTTACAGCCAATACGGCTCTAACCTCGATGTTGTTGCGCCGGGGGGTCAAAGCTCCTTTTTCGGCGACATCACCGAAACAATTTGGTCAACTTGGGTGGTATCTGTTTTCGAAGCCAACGAAGATCCTTCGCTATCCCCTGCCGATCATATTTATATGCATGCGGTCGGCACAAGCATGGCTTGCCCACAGGTGTCAGGTATATGCGGCTTGATACTCTCACAAAATCCCTCACTGACCAATGTTCAGGTTAGGGAAGTCCTAACTTTAACTGCAACCGACATCGGCGCCGCCGGTTTCGATAATGAAACTGGCTATGGTATGGCCAACGCCTATGAAGCGGTTCATTATGTCAGCAATATCGCTGAACAGAGCAGGTTGCCGGAAAACTCATATCTTTCGATAACCCCGAATCCATTCAATGCGGCATGCAAAATCTCATCTAAAAACGAAATAGAAATTTTCAACGTTTCGGGAAGACTCGTTAAAAGACTGACTCCCAATTCCGATTCCGAAGTTGTCTGGGACGGCACAAGCGAAAACGGGGAAAATCTTCCCAGCGGCGTTTATCTCGCAAGAACAAATACCCCGAATGGTCGCACAACCAAGGCTATAACCCTCTTGAAGTAACAGGCTGGCTACGATGCAAAGGTTCTTACTTCTCATTCTATTGATAATTTCGATCTCTTTCGCGATGCCGGAAGAGATCGATGTCGAGTTGATAGTCCCTAACAGGGAAGCTATTCGCGAGACCCAATCCGCCGGATTGATGATAGATGATTACAATCCTTCGTCAGGCCTACTTCGCGGAGTTGTTCTCGACAGAGATCTGCCGACACTTCTTGATCTCGGCTATCCGGTTGAGGTTCTTCCGGAAACGGACGCCCGTGCTATCGCCGCGTTGACGCGTGAACCTTCGGGCTACCCGACAATGGCGCAATATGTCAGCTTTATGACGGGAGTTGTCGCGGCGCATCCGGTAATTGCTAAATTGGACACTTTCGGCTATTCGCAGGGCGGCAGGCCTTTGCTGATGATGAAAATCTCCAAGCGTGCCAGCTGGGAGGAGGCCAAACCAAAGTTTTGCTATATCAGCACAATGCATGGCGACGAGGTAGTCGGAATGATGTTCCTTATGTGGTTCATCGACTCGCTTACAGATAACTACGGCACTGATCCAAGAATCACGCGCCTCGTGGATTCTTGCGAGATATATATCAATCCTCTGCTAAATCCCGACGGCTATGTCGCTATCCGGCGGACGATGAACAACCTCGTCGATATGAACCGCAATTTCCCGGTTCCGGACGGCGTCCGTGGCGACGACAACACCTTTACAGCCTATGCAGAAACCAAGGCTATTATCGATTGGTTCAAAACTAAAAAAATTAGCTACACAATCAACCACCATGGTGGCGCGCTGTTAGTGAACTATCCATGGGATCACACAGTAACTCGATGCCCCGACGACTCTCTCTACAAATTCCTCGCTATCAATTATTCAAGTAGAAATCCACCTATGTTCGGAAGTTCAAGTTTTCCTAACGGAATAACAAATGGATTTGATTGGTATGAAGTTAACGGCTCGCTTCAGGATTGGACATATTGGACCAACGGCGATTTGCACCTGACAGTCGAATTGGGCAACACGAAAACCCCGACCTTCAGCACACTTCCAAGCCTTTGGAACAACAATTACGACGCTTTCTGCGCGGCGATTGAGGTGATTCTTAACCATGGCGTCAATGGTGTCGTTACAGACAGCATTTCCGGCGATTCGCTCGATGTTACCGTTGGAATCATCGAACTCCAAAAGAATGTCTATTCGACTGCCTCGAATGGCTATTATCATCGCATTCTTCTACCGGGAACATACAACCTGAAATTCACTCGAAGAGGCTATTACGACAAAATCCTCGCGGTTACAGTTCCTGATTCAGGTTTAGCGCGCCTCGATGTCAAACTCGCACCGATAAACCCAATTTACGTTTACCAAACAAATTTCGAAACCGATAGCGGCGGTTTTGTTACGACTGCTTTGCCGGATATTCAGGATTGGAGATACGGCACACCCTCACAAGGGATAATCGAGCCGTATTCCGGAACCAAAGTCTGGGGAACGATTCTGACCGGCGATTACAGCAACACCAGCCAAAGCCGATTGATTCTCAACAGCATCGAACTTCCGGACGTGGATAGCCTGACGCTTTCCTATATGCAATGGTTCAGTTTTCAGGACATCGCCAGTGGGGAATATCACGACGGCGGAAATCTCAAACTATGGCTCTCCCCGACCGAAAGCGTGATTTTATCGCCAACCCCCGGTTACGATTTCCCGATGAGCAGTTGGAACCGGCTCATCCCCTATGAGATGGCCTTTGCGGGACTAAGCAAACAGAAGTGGTGGCACGAAGTTCGAGTCGATATTACTCCCTGGGCAGGGCAAACTGTAGGCCTGAGCTGGGATTTCGGTTCGTCGAGCGCGAATGTCCAGGTTGGTTGGTTCATCGATGACATCGCCATTTATTATCCAGATACAACCGCGCTTCATCACGCCGAAGAGCAACCGGCGAAACCGGAAATAATCTCGATGAGTGCCTATCCGAACCCTTTTAATTCGGCGGTAAGGATTGCTATCGATTTCGCAGGTGAAGGTTATTCGGACGCTCAGATGGAGATTTTCGACCTCACCGGCCGAAAGATAGAGAGCATCGACCTTGTTTCAAAACTGATTGATAAATCACATTCAAACTCGTTAACGGACAATATTGAGCTAGTCTGGATGCCGGAAAAAACTACCGTTTCCGGTGTTTACCTCCTCCGCGCAAAAATCGGCGAAAACACAATTACAAAGCGCGTCGTCTATCTCAAATAGGAAGGAACTCCCACAGATGAAGATCACTTTTCACGGCGGCGCACGCCAAGTTACTGGCTCGAAGCACCTTATAGAAACCAACGGCGAAAGAGTTCTCCTCGATTGCGGTTTTTTCCAAGGGCATCGAGCGGAAGCGAACGAAAAAAACCGTAACCTACCCTTCGACCCCTCATCAATCAATGCGGTTATCCTCGGCCACGCACATATCGACCACTCCGGCAACCTTCCAAGCCTTGTTCGTAATGGTTTCGAAGGTCCGATTTATTCGACTAAACCCACGGATGACCTTTGCGCATATATGCTCACCGATGCCGCCTACATTCAGGAGAAGGATGCGGAATTTTTAAATAAAAAGAACGAGCGTGAAGAACTCGAATTAATCGAACCTGTTTATTCGATAACAGATGCCCTCGATGCAATTCAGCAGTTCGTCCCAAGACCCTATTCCCATTGGTTTGGCGTTACAAAAAATATTCGCGCAATTTTCCGCGACGCTGGGCATATATTAGGCAGTGCAGTTGTCGAACTCGAGATTTCCGATAAAGGAAGACGAAAAAAGGTATGTTACGCGGTCGATTTGGGGCGAAAAAACCTTCCACTTTTGCTTGATCCCAAGCAGGTTACTGGGTGTGAAACGCTGATAATCGAATCAACTTACGGCAACCGCAACCATGACGCGGTAGAAAACGCCAAGGGCGATCTCGCGGAAGCTATCAACCGCACCTACACACGCGGCGGAAAAACCATTGTCCCAAGTTTCGCAATGGAACGCACTCAGGAGATTATCTATAACCTTCATGAACTTCATCGCGAAGGGGCTATCCCAAACATACCGATTTACATCGATTCGCCGCTCGCAATCAATGTTACACAGGTTTTTCGCCGGAATTTCAAGTATCTCGATGATGAAGCGCAGGAGATGATCCGTAAATACGAAGACCCCTTCGGTTTCGGCAAAATAACCTATGTTCGGAGCGTCGAGGACTCGAAACTTCTCAACAGAATGAACGAGCCGATGATCATTATCTCGGCAAGCGGGATGTGCGAAGCAGGGCGAATCTTGCACCACCTTAAGAATAACGTCGAAGATAAGCGCAACACCATCCTCGTTGTAGGTTACATGGCCGAAAACACTCTTGGTAGGCGCATTGTGGAACGCCATCCGAAAGTGAAAATATTCGGCGAGGAATATAATTTACGCGCGGAGGTTGTAAAAATAGATGCATTCAGCTCGCACGCCGACAAAGACGAACTTCTGAATTATGTTCGCGGTTGCGGACAAAGGCTCAAAAGGGTTTTCGTGGTACATGGTGAGGAGGAGCAATCGCTTATCTTCGCAGATGCGATAAGGGAGATGAATCCCGCTCTGGAAGTCGTCGTCCCCGAGGAGGGTTACACAACCGAGATTTAACTACTCGAAACCTGTGCTAAGTCCCACATGAAGATATCCGCCGGTTATTGCATCCTCGGTGCCGACACCGTAGGAGACATCCCACCTTCCAATTGCGCTGTTTAAACGCAATCCAACGCCGTAGCTGAAACGGAAATCTTCGTTCTCCTTCGGTCTTTTTAATACTCCGCTGTCAAAAAAGGCGTATCCATGCGCCTCCGAACCGAGAAGCAAACGCCACTCAATATTCGCCCAAAGGATGTGTTCCGCCGAAAATTGCTCCTCCCGATAACCACGCAGACTTCCCCATCCGCCGAGATAATACCTGTCGGAAAGCGGGAGCTGTTTTTTCGAAAAAGCGCTTCGGTTGTGAATCCCAACAAAAAGCACCTGCTCGTGTAATACCTCAAAAGCAGTCTTAAAATCACTTTTTAATCGCAACATCGGCTCATTTTTGTCGAAATCTTCGAAAAGGAAATCGGGACCGCTTCGGTCGATATAAGAGCCTTGAAGCGTAAGTTTCGCATAAATTCCCTTTCGGGGGTTGATTTTCGGGCGAAGGCCACTCCATTCCATTCCTGATTCTATGGAATACTCTCGTGATGCTGGAATTCGATAGACATTCTGCCCTATCGAATCGGGATCGACCGCACGAAAGGACGCGCCATTAATGAATCTTAAGTTGAAATCCAAGGGCAATGAATATTTGAGGCCGATTTCACGGCGTGTGTAGGTCGAATCCCTCGAGTAATAATTGCCTGTCAATTCGGCATCGCCATTGCCTCCGAGAATCCACGGCTCGACATAGGATGCCTCTATTTCCATTTTCTCCGTGGCCACCTGATCCCAAAGAAGCTTCAGTTCGCGCCCTGTTCCGGCTATATTGTAAAAAGCGGCGTCAAAATGCCCGGTCAATTTGCCCTTTCCGCCTGCTCCGGGAGTGTATCCGAGGATACCGTTCATCGCAACCGAGCGGTTTTCGGAAATTGGCACTCTTAGAAGCCAAAAACCGGTTTCGTCTAATAATAATTGCGGCTCAGCGGAGACATTAAGCCAACCGGTGGCTCGAACCCGCTCGATTCCTTTGGTAATTCTGGTTTGCGAGAACCGCTCCGGTGGGTCGAAAAGCATAAGACGTTCTACGACATAGGCTTTCGTTTTCAAATTTTCCGGGATTACAACCTGCCTGAGAAAAACCGTCTCCCCCGGAAAAACCGAAAGAACAATACGAACAGGAAAATACCCAGATTCGGCGGCTCCAATCGATAGGGAATCGACTACTACAGCCGCAAATGGCAATCCCTCGTTTTCGAGTAACCCTACAAGCTTTTTCATATCGAGGGCTAACTTCGCATCGGTAAAGTGCTTACCAATCGTGGTTTCCAAAACCGGCAAGTTAAAGGGGTAACCTATAATACGATACTCATCGACAATACATGGGAGCCCGGCAGTAACATTTACTCGGACAACGGTGTCGCGAGCAGAGGTAATATCGTATTCTACCGCTGTATTTACTGTCGGATAACTGTTTCTACGATATAAAGCATCGACCGAATCGGCAACCTGATCATAAGGAATTTTCGAAGCGGTTTCGCGGACAGCCTTCTTTCCCAATGGGCCGGCATCGCCTATTTCGAGCCGAAGCCCACCGAAAACAACGGCGACGATGAATAGAAAGGCTGTTATCTTGGCTTTCATCTTCAAAAAACGCCCCCAAACATCGGGGGCGTTCTTTCGTGAAGTGTTTGGACGAAGTTATTTGATCATCAGCAATTTCTGCTTAGCGCTCGTTTGGCCGACTTTCAGAACCGCGAAATAGATTCCACTGGGAAGTTCGCGGCTGTTGTCCGAAAGACCGTCCCAGACGACGCGGTGATAGCCGGCATCGGCCTTGCCGTTGACGAGACTGCGAACAGTTCTGCCGGTGATGTCGAATATCTCCAACTTAACATCTGAATCAGCCGGAATCGAGAAAGATATCTCGGTGGCGGCGTTGAAGGGATTCGGTGCGTTCGGGTAGAGCGTCAGCTTATCGGGCAAACTTCTGTCGAACTTGATCTTGAAAGCATGCGCGCCCGGTGCGAGTTCGACCCCTTCGTTTTCGAGCATATCATAGCTGATATTGTCGATTGTAATCGTAAAGATACCCGCGCCTTCAACCGACCATTCGACACATCTCGGTTTGGTCAATACAATAGTGCCGCTCCATTCACCGAGTTTGCCGGGAAGGATTTCGCCGGTCATAATGGGCATATCGCCATTGAGATAAATCCTGTCCATCTGGCCGGGAATTGGCGGCGGCAAAGGCTTACTGAGCGGATTTTCAACCATTCTGAATTCGACTCCAGCACCTCTGTCGTCCGAGAAGAACAAACACCCAGAAGCCAATGGTGCAACTTCCTCATCAACTGCTTCTTTCGGAAGATATATGCTCGATATCTTCGCAATCGAAGGCCTCAGGTTGAATATCCACTGACCGCGACCGGGAACGAATTGATTCGTCGCGAGATAACGTGCAGAGCCTTCGGTTTCATAATAGAAGAAGGTGCCGAGCATGAAAGCGTCTGATGGTGTTACCTGCTGGTCGGAGAGGTATGTCCTATGCGCCGGGCTTCCGAACATAACCCAGCCAACCGGAAGACTGCGTGTGAAGTTGTAAACCGGATTACCCATCCGCACGTAAGCCGTGTCGGTTAACGACAGAACCCAGACAGCTTTTCCGGGGACAACCTCTGTAACCATTTCATATTCCTGAACCGCATTATTCCATCCGAAAACACTAATAGCCTCAGGGAATAGCGCGGAAGGCGACATCGAAGGCGCGGTTATCGGCGCGCTAACCAAGTTCCAGCCTCTGGCTAGCTCGATATCCCAGCTATACATCCCGGGGCGACCATCGAAAGTTATCTTCAAAGGCGTTTCGGGAGTTACTTCGATGAAGGAATCCGCTGTCATGTCGAGCCAATCGTTGATAAGTAGGCCTTTCCACATCTGACGAGGATCCCAAGACAAATATCCCGGTTCTTCGAAATATGCGAACCATTCGACAATCTGGCCGGTCGGACGGATATCCGTGCCGAGTTTCTTCCAATCCGAGCTTAGGAACCACGCATCGGCGATACCGAACCATGGCGGAGTATTCAGAACATCGATACCACGGTCGTAGGCGTTTGTAGAAGCGTCCAGGAGACCCAACCTCAGTGAATCCTGTCTAACCCAGCTCTCATCGAAGTAGCGAAGCATTCCATACCAGAAGTATCTGATATCCTCACCGACTATAAAGATGCCGGCTTCCGGAACAGGTATCGGCAAGAAATTCATGCCGAAATTAAACAGGAGATCGTCCACCTCGATACGACAACTGCGTCCGAGAAGGAGATCTGAATTCACGACATACTGAATCTTAATCAACTCGGCGGGGCCGGTTATCGGTGTGGCACCAATAAGCCTGACAAGAACCCTATCCGAAGCGATGTTGCGGATAACAAGCGTCCATCCGGCTGGAAGACCGACACCACGTGTAACATTAAGCGGTGAAAGGAAAGAACCGTCGGCTTTTACCGTAAAGTCGATTGTCGTTATTGCATTCGAGTATGTGTTGCCGAGATAAATCGGAACCTGAATAATATCGCCGGGGTTTGCAACTGTTTCCTCAGGCGGATAGACATTCAGATAATGCGCCGGAACTCTCGGTGTAATTTCGAAATCGACCGGAAGAGTGTGATTTGGTGCTACCGGGTCGTTCGTTCTGAACTGGATTTCCGAAGTGTAAAGACCGACTTCGAGAGTGCAGGCGTCGAAATAAGCCGTGATGGTTCTGCTTGCTCCAGGGGGAACGATTCCCCAACTATGCGACATCGAAAGCCAGTCGGCATCCTCGTTGAGATACCAAACAGCCGTGCCGGTGCCGTGATTACTAAGTGTAACATCAGCCTGTGTTGTCCACGCCTCTTCGAGATCGACGGAGAGAATAGGCGGCGAAATTGTGAATCTCGGCAGTCCGCCTGGTGCACCGAGAACCAGCATACCCAAATCTGAGGCGTCGAGAAGATCGGAGGCAATAGGCCATTCAAAGACCGTGTCCCCCACCTCGTTGAGTATCTGGAAACCGACTCCGATCGTGTCTCCGGGAAGCGCGCGGAACTCTTCTGCAACGCTCATATCGACAAACATTTCGAGGCTGAAATATCCCATCGAAATGGGCTGGAATGCCGCGAAACTGCCTACCGCATATCGCGGTTCTTCGACTTCGACTGCATTCACCGGATTGAACCACACTACCGGTCCGGTGCTTGGGTCGTAGGTGATCTCATAATAACCTTCTGTCGAGCTGTCCGCATCCCAAGTTCTGGAATAGTCGTCATCGAAGAAGAAGCGGAAGGTATAGCCTTCATAAAGAGTCATCATCACATCCATACCGATGAACAACATGTTGAGGTCATTCATCAGGAGAACCTGTGCATCGGATGCCAATTCCGCTCGAATCGACTGTAGCCAAACGACCTCGTTGATATTGCCGTCAAGGATGGGTTTCACTCCGGTGAAATAATTGCTATAAAGCTTATCGCCCAGCAATGAAGCTCCGCCGTCTATATTCGAGAAACCGCTGTTGAAATCGGGAGCCGAATAAACAGCCTGAACTTTGTAGAAATAAAGCCTTCCGGGATCGACCGAATTATCGGCATAGCTGTTATAAACCACCGAATCCGCGATCATGCTGTAGCCAACATCGAAATACTGGCTTCTGAATACCCTGTAGTGAGAAAGGTTCACCGGAAGACCGGTCATAACCGCGGGTGGGGCTTCCCACATAAGCGGAATGCATCCGCGGAAACCATCGAGGGCATTCAAATTTTGCGGCTCGAAAACCGGATGAGTAGTTTTAATGACGACAACATTGAAAGACTGGATAGTCGTGTCTTCTGCATCGTAAGCCGCGATCCTAATGTTGTATATGCCTTCGACATCGACAGCAAGCCATGAACAATAGCCACTGATATCGACTACCATTCCCACAGGACCGGTCAGAAGTTCGTAATAGACGACATCGCCATCAGCGTCTTCAGCAACGGCAAGGTAATTCCATGGGAATCCGTCGAGAATGAGGGTGTCTGCCGGGAATGTTATGAAAACCGGAGGATCGTTGACCGAAATAACGGTAACGTAAATCGAATCGACCAGAATATCCTCGCCATCTGTTGCGGAGATAATAACCCAACCCTCACCGAAGTAATTCGGCGCGAGGCTGATATTGACATAGGCAGAATCAACCAATGTCGCAATAATGCCGGCTTCGGTCGAAACCACGGAATACGTTAAGCCGTAGGGAGGATTGAATACGTCCGCAAGAAGCGGTAGCGCGGTATCAGGATCATCCTCGAACATTAGCAAATCGGGGATGGGATTAACAACTCCCAGTGTCCAGCAACCCGTTGTAGGACTAGGTATTCCATTTGGGCCGTCGTCGTCGAGCGGCCTAACAGTGAAGAAATACTCGCGTCCCTGGTCGAGACCGGTAACATAATAACTAACCAATGTCCCGGCAGGAACCGGCGGGATAGTATCGTAAACCGTCGTGAATATGTAGTCCGTCGGATCGAAATCGACATCCGGCTGATATCGGACTTCATAACCCACGCCGACAGTTCCGATAGAGCCGTCATCACCGGGGGCGGTGAAAACCAGTTCTATAGCAGTAGCGTCGAGATCGCCGCAGGTAAGATCGAGAATGACTCCCGGAGGAATTATATCTGTCCACTCATGAGTCCTAATATGAAGAATATTCGATACCGGGCCATCGAGACCTTCGTCGTCCCAGGCTTTGCCGGCAATCCAATAATCTCTTTCGGGGGTAAGTCCGCCAACTGTCAATGTCTGCATGGTTCCGGCGGGCAAAGGCACAGGAACGCCAGTTGTTATGAGTGCCTGAGCGCCGAATATGTCCTCGGTGAAAGCAAGTGCAGACCAGCGGAATTCATAGTGATCTGCAGTTCCGACATTGCCATCATCGCCGGGGGCTTCCCAATAGATTGTGAAACTATTCGGTGTAACTTCTCTCGCGATGAGAGTATCGATAATAAACCGAGCAGGCGGAATAGTATCAACATAGGGGTCTTCCGGTGTTACGAAGTTCACCTTGTTGGAAACATCGGATTCGTTCGGAACTTCGTCTTGGGTAACCATAGCCGCCCAATATTCGGTTCCGGGGGTAAGACCCTCAATCCAAACCGATTGATCCGATCCGTTGACAAGCGGCGCGGGCATTCCGGCCACGAAGAAACTCGGCGGCCAGATGAAATCGAAGAAATCGTAACCCATTATATAAGTCGTGGCGGTGCCGATATTGCCGTCATCGCCGGGGGAAGTCCATCTTAGATGCGCTCTTGTCGGCTGAACTTCGAGAACTTCGAGGTCTTCGATAGCCGCCGGCGGAATTGTATCCGGCACCGGGGGTATGTCATTCGTGTCGATCTCGAAAACTGCGTCGCTCATGTCCACAACCAAAGGATTTGCTTCGTCGCGAATACGCATGCGGCAATTTGCCGAAAGTGGCTCGGTAACTGTCCAGTTATGGGTTCCTCTCGCACCGAGTCCGCCTTGAATCAATTCCCAAGTCGCGCCGTTATTTCTGGAAAGATGAAGTTCGACAGTGCCAACCGGACCGGTCGCAGTCCATGCGATAGCCTCGACATCGCCAACGATAAACCTTTCGCCGCCGTTGGGATAATCGAGATGCAATCCCGGAGCTTGACCAATCGAGCTGAAACCGTCGGAATTATCGAATAAAGCCGGTGTTGCAACCTCGGAAACCTTGAATAACACAAGATTCGAAGTGATATGCGGAGCGCTCCAGTTATATGCGCCGTCATTGTCGGTCGAGAAAACTATTGGGAACCAATCTCCTCCAGCATTCGGAGAATACTCGAGTTTAACATTGCCGACAGTGCCCACGGAGGTCCATGTAATATTGATTACATCGTCCCAGAAGTAATGATTTCCGCCGTTTGGGGTAAGAAGAGTAATTGTCCGAACCTCTGGTGTCCCGGGAATCATAACGAAAGGACCCCAATATTCTTCTGCGCCGGGAAGGGTAACTGTTCCCGATATAGTCAAGGTTTCCTCAGAGCAGATGTCGTGGAAACGGATGTTCAGCTCCTGCCCATTTTCGGAGGGCGTGGGGAAGCTTCCAATGTTTACAAACCAGAGGGTATCCATATATCCGCAACCGTCTGAGTCCTGCGTGAGAATTTCACCCGGCCTCACGGTCATCCATGCCTCGAATTGGATACAGCCTTCCGGCGGGTTTCCCCCACCCGAATTCTGCAAAGACCCTAATACAACGTGTGGTTGCGCAAGGGTCAAAGTCGAAAAAGCAAGTATAATCCAGAGAACAAGAGAAGCTTTTTTCAACATAACATCCTCCTTGGATATAACATTTGACTAAAAAACATCTTCAAAAATAGAGAGCCCCGCCGTTTAGACGGGGCTCGGAAATAGTTATTTGATGAGAAGCATGCGGCGGTTGGCCACATCGTCCCCGGCTTTTATGCGGTAGAAATAAATACCGCTGGGGACTTCCCTTCCTGATTCATCTTTGCCGTCCCAGGTAACCCTGTAGCTACCGGCGGTCATCTCGTCGTTTACGAGCATGTTGACCCTTCTTCCGAGAAGGTCATAAACCTCCAGCTGAACATCGGCTTTCGCGGGAATATCGAAAGTGATGGCGGTTGTCGGGTTGAAGGGGTTCGGCGCGTTCTGATACAAAGCGAAACGCTTGGGTAGAATTCCGAAACTGAGCTTGTAAACACCCGGGAAAATTTGATCTGAGGCGGAAATCGGCTCGTTATCGAGATAGATCATCACGCCTTCGGGAAGATTGGCTACGGAAATCTTAGCCGGACGGTTTATCGAGAGGTGGCAATTCACATCTTCCGCGAAAAGCGCTTCGGAAACCGACCAACCATCAACCGCGAGGAAAGCACCGCGTGACATTCCACCAATCATCGGGGGGATGGGCGATATATGAGCGATATTTGCCTTGCCAACACCGAGAATCTCGACATCTCCACCGAAATCCAACCTTATCTCAGCCTTGAACTCTTCGCGTGGAAGCACCGCTTTGTAGCCAGCAACTCCGGGCACGCTGAGAAGAGCGGCCAGATTAGAAGCTACGAAATAACCTCTGCCCGGAATCAGCTCATTACTGGAGATATAATTCGCCGAAAGCGCGTCATACCAGAAGGCATGATCCGGCGCACCGAATATTGCCCCCGGAGGATTTGTGGTTGGCGACGAGAAATTAATTCTATTGTAGGCTGAGCCGATAAGGTTCCATCCGCGGAAGAGGTTATATGTGTAACCTTCCACTGGTTTACCCCAGAGCCTGTAGTGGCTTTCGACATAGCTGAGAACAACATAACCGATTCCCGGTTCTATCGTTGTCGCCGCTACCCAGGATTGAATCTGTGAATCGAAGTAGTAGAACTGCTCGCCAGTGGGGAATATCTCGCGCGGAGTATTGCCTCTGCCGATCGGAATAATCGGCAACGAAACCATATTCCAACCCGGATAGAGATAGAAATCGAAGGGTCCCTCACCGGTTCTGCGATAGACGATTTCGAGTGTCTCGTTCGGTTCGTAGAAATAAACCGTCGAAGTTTTCATGTCGATATCGCCGTTGAGGAAGAGGCTTCCCATAACCGCGAGGGTATCTTCATCGCGGAAACTCCATTCGACCTTGCCCGCTGAATCACCGACAGGGATAAACCACATAACTTCGTCGTCATAGGCGCTTCTGATGTCGCCGTCGAGACGCGGATTGTCAGGATCGAGAAGTGCTACATCACTGAAGGGGTTCAACCATGATCCCGGCGGGACGTTCAGCTGGTCGAGGCCGAGGTCGTAGAGATCTGTTCCGAGCGGATTTACACCGAAATAGAGTCTCTTCTCGTTGAATCCGTGGGTGAATCTGAGCCAAACAGCCCAATCCATTTCGCCGGCTTCAACCATAACCCTGCCATCGACAGTGGCAATCTCTTCGACATAAGAGTCTTCATTGTAGCTAACATCCGAGATAACGATATTGCTTATCGAGGATATCGCCGCAAGCTCCGCAACCACAAACTCGATCTCGCAGAGGATTCCATCGGGAATCACGAAATCGGTTGTGATTTGGAAGGTGATATGATCGAGATCGTAATCCGTAACGAGGATGTCATGCGCGCAATGGATAACATCGGGCGAGATAACAGCTTCGTTTGTGGAAACCGTCATCGAGATTGTGCGAACACCTGCCTCCGCCGCGCCGTTTACGGTTAGCGGAAGGGTAATTCTCTGTCCCGGCTGAACTCTCTGAAGTTCCTCGGGGAAAGCCAGCGTTACGAGATTATAAGAGGGTGCGCGCACATGAAGCAGACATGGCACCGTAATAACCGGTCTTCTCGGGTCAGTCGAAGTCGCGATGATAAATCCGCGATAGTCGCCTTCGGTGAGGTGAGTCGCATCGAAAGTAAGAACCGCATCATCGGTTTCGTGGCTCGAAAGAGTGCCGGAAGTCGGCGAGACAGATAGCCATGGGATATCGTCGAGTGCGACAAGGTAGTAAAGCTCGTTAATGAGTAATTCGAGCCCATCCGCCATGCCGTTGCCGTTTTCATCCCTACTATCGCTCATCACGAAGCTATTGAGGATGAGGTTTTCATCCACAGATAACGTAATTGCGCCATTTGCGGGATATGGGAATTCGTCGAAACTCGCGAGAACCGTTCCAGAGGTCGCGAGAATTGCATCGCCGTAATCGGGGAAGGTCTCTTCAACAGTCTCGACAGAGAAAGGCACCGCGAGCGGAGTGTTGAAAATCGGATGCTCCGGACGATCCCATGTAAGCGCGCTTGGCGTACTACCGAGATCGGCGAAAATCTCCATTCCGACATAGGGCCAAATTGTATGGCTCGCTCTCGATTCGAGATCCGGGCAGGTGATAATAGCCTTGCCGCCATCTCTGAGGAAAGCCTGAATCATTGCCAACTCAGCCGCGGTAAGAGCGTCGTTAAGTGTAACAACGACAGCGTCGTAACCAACTGTGGAAATAGCTTCGAGGAAATCGGCAGTAGTGGTTACAACATCATAGGGATAACCGAGGAAGTTAAGAGCATCCGCGCCCAAAGTCAGATCGCTCGTATAAAGAAGTATCGGCGCATGGGCATCACGAGTAACTCCGGCCCAAATCGGCAGATAAGACTCGTAAAGGTCATAATCGATTCGGCCGTTGCCAAGGTTCGAGACCCACATAGGACGTGTGCCGATGTGACCTTCGAGGAGAGTAACCTCGTAGAAATTCCTCCAAACGGAGAAATTCGGACCGCCGACACCAACGCCGAGCATCAAACCGCCGAAAGATTCCGGATCGGTTGCATCGGTGGACAATAGCCATTCGCGTGTCCAGCTAAGCAATCCGGCATCCCATGCCGCGAATCTGAAGCCGATGATATTGCCCATCGCGCTGTTAATTGCGGCGAGAACAGACGGATCGTTGTTAATCTCGATAGCAAGTTCATAGACGACAGGGTCGCCATCGCCGCCGGCAACCGCACCCTCGACCTGAGGATAGGGGCCGCGTTCATCCCTGCCAATGGAACCGGGGTAAGTTCCCCAAATCCCCTGGAAAGTAGCTTCGGAGCCGAAATCGGTAAGAGCTTTGACACGATATTCGCCTTCGTTGCTTCCGCCAAATGCCGGCCAGCGGAGATTGCGATTATCATCTATCTCGACATAGAAAGCGTCGTCGGGGTCAAGCGAATTGTCGTGGCCATCGATGAAGGCCAAATAAAGCATGTCCTCTGTATTCTTGATATAAAGGGTCTGCGGACCAACCGTGAATTCGGTCGCATCGGCCCATTCGTTTTCGTCTATGACACCGTCGATTATCGGCAAAGCATCATATGTAAAGGCCGAATAAAGCATATTGGAGTTGATTGTGCCGGGTGTGGCGTAATCGATATTCGACCACCTGCTCGTGCCCTCTTCATAGATTGCACGAACACGATAGTAATACATCGTCCCGCCAGAAACCGCCGCATCGACAAATCCCGCGCCGGGAGTAGTTCCCATTAGGGTCCAGTCGGTCATGTCGTTCGAACGGTAAACCTCATAATTCATGAAGTTAAGCGGCAATCTCAAACCAGTGCCGAATAGCGCTGGCGGAAGCCAATTCATCGGGATGCTGAGGACATAGCCGCTAAGTGCATCGAGTTCGCGCGGGGCGAAAAGCTCGTGCCCCATAGGATACACATGCAGATTGAAAAGCACCGGAGTAACTGCGTCGCCGTCGGCAACAAGGATGCTTATCGGGTGGACACCGAGAGTCTCGACATCGTCGAAATCGACCCAAGAAATATCGCCGGTAAGCGAATCGAGACGAATCTGCGCGGGGCCGTCGATTAAGCGCCAGATAAGACGGTCGGCATCGGGGTCGGTGGCACGGATTGTTGTTCTCCAATTGACGCCGTAAACCACGATTGTCTCCTCGACCGCAGAAACGATAGGCGGTGTATTCCTTATAATAACACTATAATCTATGTCAGCGATTCCGCCCATGCCGTCATCGGCGGTAACCACACAGGTCCACTCCTGATGTTTCCGTGTGCGGAAAGCCGGCACGAAATCCATCGCCCAGTCGATAAGTTCGCCATCGACAAACCAGGCGAAAGCTAAATCGACAATATCGCCATCGGCATCATCTACACCGACTACGACATCGAGAAGATCGGTGGTGAAAGGCGGATTCGGCTGGATGAACATCTCGGTGAATTGAGGCGGAGCATTGAGTATTTCGACCTCGTCGGAAACCATGAAATCACTCGCGTCGTCGTCATCGGTAACCGTAACCTCGAAATGAACGACATCACCGCGGTTGAAATGCGTGCCGTCGAGTATGAAAGGATCAACCGGAGCCGGCTCGACTTCGACACCATTGACGAACCAGATAATGCTACTCACAAGCTCGTCACCGTCAATATCGCCTGCTCTTACTACCGCAACCAATTGCGCGAGTTTGTTGAACCACCCCTCGGGGTCGGATTCTATATGCGCAGTGGCAATAACCGGAGCGGTATTGATTATCTCGACCTGATCCGAGTTAACCGGAAGACCGTATTCCCAGCCGTCGAAGGGAATAACTTCGCACCAGATTAAATCGCCTTTGCGGAAATAATCGCCGTCGATTTCATCCGATGTCGCGCCTTCGATAGCACCGTCAAGATTGAACCATTGATATAGGAAGCTCACAGGGTCGTCGTCATCGTCGGCACCCTCGGCAAAAACCTGAACGATATCTGCTTCGGTGGCGGTCGGGAAAGGTTCTATGCCTATCTCGGTTATATACGGCACGGTATTACCCTGAACTGGCCCCGGACGGGGGGTTTCCTCGCCGAAAGCCTCGTTGCCGTCGATATCGAAGCCGGTGAAATAATATGTATGATCCCCGAAAGGCAATGTAGTTTCGAGATAGAAATCATAACCGTCGGTGAAAACTTCATCCTCAGGATCGACCGGCAACATCGCGAAATCTTCGCTGTCGATATTTACCCAAATATCATTCGGGGCGATATTGCGTGCGGAGGTATAGGTAACCTCGTAGCGGAAAATCTCAGTCGGAGCACCGGAAATCGGAACAACCGCTCCGTCGGACAATACCGGCCAATCGATGAAAATCTCGACCGAAACATCATCGCCGTCGCCGTCGCCGTCATTGGCATAAACCCTTACGGTAACAACATCGCCCGGATTTGTCTCATCTGCCGGAAGCACAGGAGAATCGTCGCCGACAACTTCGCCGCCTATCGACCACTCGAAGTGATATATAAGCTCGTCGCCGTCAGGATCATAGGCCTCGATCTCGATGGAGACAACGATGTCGTCCATGTCGTAAACCGGCATCGGGAAATAGGAGATTCCCGGAGCATCCGGAAGAGCGTTTCCTATAACGACGGTTTCTGTAGCGATACCTTCACCCTCATCGAATCCGTCGAAGGGAATTATCACGCAGAAAACCTCGTCGCCCTTGTCGAAATACTCGCCGTCGAGTTCGCTACCATCATGGGCAACGTAAATATCGTTGACGAACCACTCATAGCGGTAATCCTCGGGGTCACCGTCGGCATCGGACCATCCGCCGGGAATGGCGGTGAGAGTTGATCTCTCGGTTGCGGGTTCGGGATCGACCAATAAATCGGCGGTCTCGATTACCGGAACATTATTCCCCACTGTGGGACCTTCATGCACGATAACATCGCCAACGGCAGGATGGCCGAGAATGTCAACAGCACTGAACTGGAAGGTGTGCTCGCCAAGCCCGAGTGTTGTAGTATATTGGAATTCCGCACCTGCGATATAGTCGCGAGTAAAGACTTCGGACATCTCGATTAGATCGCCGCCGTCGATGCTGACATAAACGCCCTCAGGGGCAACATCGCGAAGATTGGAATAAGTAACCGAATAGGTGAATTCAGTTGCGCGGTCACCGGCAAACGGTGCAACCGCACCATCTGTGAGAACCGGTGCTATAATCGAGGCCAGAGCGGAGGCATAATCAGCGCTATAAGCTTCGCCGTCAAAGGAATATACCTGAACCTCCCACAGCTCGCCAATCGCTGTTGCGGCGGAAGGAAGAACATTCATTCCCATGCCGGAATATACCGCTTCAAACTCGCCATCGCGGAACCAGTCGTAATAATAACTTAGAACATCACCATCTTCGTCGCCGCCGCCAGTTGTAATCGTTACGGTGAGGTTTTCATCGTCGAAAGCCTGCACTGGATCGATAGCAATTTCTGGCTCGGTGGGTGGCGTGTTCAAGATTGTGAAATCGAGCGGGGTTGTCCAAACCGGAAGACCGAAATCGTCCTCGGCGTAGAAATAACATGTGTGATTTCCCTTGCCGATGTCATAGCCGCTAACCGTTGTGGTGTATGGTTCTCCGAGATTGTAATGCGGAGTTCCACTTCCCGCCCACGTCAGATCGAACCAGTCGGTTCCGTCGATCCAAACGCCGATAATTCCTGGCGCGCGGTTCCAAGGGTTCGAATAGTAGGTTGCACCGAAATTGAAGTCATCGGTAACATAACCGGTAGTCGGATTAACGAAATCGGCGAAAAGATTTGGCCGAAGACCGGAAATGGGGTCTAGCGTAACAACACCCATATCCGTGATTGGTCCTGCGGAAAATCTTCCGATAAGTGCCAAACGCTCGAAAAGACACGAGTCGATGACATCGACCCAAATCGTATCTCCCACAGCGAAAAGATCATCGGTAATCTGAAGGAAAAACGCGCCCGTTTCTTCATCATAAGTAAACTCCGGGCTTGTGTGGTCATAGACATGAGCACCGAAGTGGATGTCGAAATAGACACATGCTTCCGGAGGCGGGGTTCCTTCAAACCGAAGAATATAACCCACCACAGAGTGGGGGCTTGCCTGCGCAAACGCTAAATTAGCGATTAGTAATAATGCTAATACAACGAGGGCCTTTTTCATATTCCCTCCCAATCTTTCTCCCTTTCGGGCATTATTGATGTTGAAGGCTTTTCAGCCTTTTTCCAAATCTACTTCAAAAACATCGCCCTTTCGATAGAGTAGCCGGGGATTCTTACGAAGTATAGCCCGGAAGGCATCGAGTTGCCGACGCCGTCGGCTCCATCCCATATGGCGGTGCGATATTCAGGTGAAATCGTCCTGACAAGTTTGCCGGAGAGGTCATAGATTTCTACAAAATCAACTCCCTCCGGTAAATCTATCCTACATGAACTATTGAAAGGATTAGGCGAGATAGAAATTTGTGCCCTGTCAGGTTTCGAAATTTCGTTTATTCCAATATTAGAAAGCGTAACAGTAGGCAATTCCTGCGGATTTACGCTCATATCGATAATTACCGAGGTAAGCGCGGATTCATCCGTGCAGATATTCAAGAAAGCGACAAATACCTGATTTCCGTCGGCGGGTGCAGGCGTAAAATTACTTGTTTCGACAAGCCAAAGGCCTTCCGAGGCGGCGTAATTAGTGCCCTCTCCCGGCCCTGAGTCTTCGGGGTAACGCAATGTATCGCTGTTGGGCAGGAAGAAAGCCCAGAAAGTGATGCAGGATGGGCTTGGAATGGAATTATCCGAATTGCGGACACGCCCTACAAGAGTGTGAGGTGTTCCTTGGCCAAACAGAGCCATACAAAAACCCATTAGAAATATAGCTATTAAGAGATTTCTCGACATTTCGCCTCCCCAATGATTCGGGTTGGGCGGGGGACACCATGCCCCCCGCCCTTTCAGTGCAATTACTTAACGAACAACATCCTGCGTTGTGCGCTGAAATCTCCGGCCGAGAGCTTGTAGAAATAGATTCCACCAGGAAGCTCTTTGCCGGTGTCGTCTCTGCCGTCCCAAACCGCGCGATGATAACCGGCTTGGATATCCTCGGAAATCAGTGTGCGAACTTTGCGGCCGTTGAGGTTATAAACACTCAGATCGCAACGCACGGCTTCCGGAAGATCAAATTTGATAGCCGTTGTCGGGTTGAAGGGGTTCGGAACGTTGGCATACAACACGAATTCCTCGGGAAGCGTCGGGGTCGATCTTTCGAGATAGACTTCCTTAGCCACATCCACCGGGCCGTTCGGCGCGGCGATTGTAGTTTGGCCAAGATAACCCTCACCCTCGAAGACCACCTGAATCTCGACTCCCGGAATTATTCCGTCGAAATCGGAGAATTCGACGCGAGCGATTCCGTTCTGATAGGAACAGATAATAGACTGATCGCCCCAAATTGCGGTAACTTCGAGTGCTTCGACGATTCCGCCATCGGCGGTATAAACCGGGATGATAGAGGATTTCGGCATCTCGATACCAACTTCGGAAGGCTCGAAACCTGCATTAACAGGCTCGGGAGCGCCGCCGGAGCGGGCATAAGCCGGCCAAACGCCGTCATTGTTCACCCAGAGCAGATATACCTGACCGGGATGAATCTCGAAGTCGAAGTAGATAGTTCCACCGAGATCGACGATGCTAACCCATCCGCCGCCGGAAACACGGTATGCAACCGTGAGCGGATCGAGACCGAGACCGACCAATTCATAGTAGAGGTCGCTCGCCATCATAACCGCAGGCTCAGGAGCACCGTGATGCAACGGAAGCATCACGAGGTTCCAACCATTGCCGCTCGGGGTGTCATAACTAAGGTTATACACGATAGCGGTCGAATCATCTGGAACATCGCCTGTCCAGGTCATGACATTCGTTCCGAATCCGGTGATATTGCCAAGCATAGCCTGAGTTTCGGGTATGAGAACATCGAAATCGATACCAAACACACGGAGACCATACCAGCCACCCGGCGGATTAACATAGGTATAGATGTTGTTGTAGGGCACACCAAACCTTGCAGTATAAGCGGCCGGGGTAACCAATCCAGCTACTCCCAGCGGGTATCCGAAACTGCTCCAGCCATCGGCGATGAGATAATCGACCTCACCCACGCGGTTGGATTCGTTCGGTGACTCATTATTCGAGAAGTCGCGAGCTTTAACTACGTAGTAGTAAGGTGTGGTAACATCGCCAGCACCAGCGGCATCGACGTAGTTATTGTTCGGCCAACCGGCAACCAAAGGCGCGCCAATGGGGCCGTAGGGATCAGTGAAGCGATAGATATCGTAAACGATGTTTACCGCAGGATTGATCTCCGGAGTGCCTTCCCAACCGAGTGTAACGGCAGTCCAGTCGAGCTGAATACCACCCGGAACCGCGGTAGCGGCGAGATCGACTATGGAGGCCGGCTCGATATTATCTATCGGAGCCTGACTTCCGAGCATAATCCTGCCAGTGAACATCGAATCGGCGAGACCCTGAATCTGAACCTTCACAATCATGCTGTAGGCATATTCGGTGAAGGTATTGAAGTTGCCGAACTGAACTCTCACACTGTCGCCGTCGTTATTCGTGGCAAGAATCGGAAGAACCGGTTGCCAAGTAGTATCGCCGGGAGCAGGCGAGAGGTTCATATCACGATAGTAGCGGTATTCGAGAATCTTGATCGACAATGTGTCGATGGTTCCCGGATCGCCCCAGCCCGGATCCTGCGGGGTTCTGTTATGGTGAATCCAGAGCAAGTCGCCCTGATCACCGGGGTTATCGATTACGAAACCTGCAATAGCGTCGTCAACCAACCCGATAATATCGATCGGCTCTGTGGAAGCTCTCGGCAGACCACTAGTCGGCGAATCGACGAAAACCTCGAGTCCGAGAATCGGCGCATGAGCCACACAGGGGACTTCAAGAACACCGCGATAGGTGTAGTATGGACCGGGAGCGAGTAATTCGAAATCAGCCGGAGTCGGCATGGTATTGCCGAAGACCAACTGATGTGCGAAGTTTGTATCTACAACACCCGGATGATGCCATGCGGTAACTCTGACATTCCAAAGCTCATCCACGAAGTAAGGATCGTCGTTCGGAACTGTCTGGAAGTTCTCGATGGTCAGATACTGACCGGAGACTGTGATAATGAAGTTCCAAGCGTTCAACGCAATATTGCCCGCCGAATCATACGCCCTCACGAAGAGGTTATAAGAACCGGGTGTTGTAATCATACCGGGATAACGATACATCCAGATATGATCGCCACCGGGCAGAAGGTTGCCGCTAACCGAAATCGGCATCGGCCACCAGCCCATCATCATCCATACAGGATGCCATCCCCAGTATTCGCCTGTGGAATTGGTAAGCCAGAATTTCACCGAATCGACGTCGTCCATTGGGAAACCACAGCTGTCATAGGCGAAAACCGCGAGGCTGTCGTGCCATTCGAGAATGTAGTATGCACGACCGGCTTCGGGGAATCTGGGGTAGATAACCGGGCCGCAGTTGTCATAGTAGAACCATTTCTCGTTCTGCGAATCGAACAGCGGGGCCTCTTCGTGGCAGAGGTCGTCGTAGGACCTTGTGCGGATACGATAGTGACCGTATCCGGGAGGCGACCAAGCGGCTCTCCAGTATAGCGTATCGGCTCCGAAAGTGAAGAGAGTGCCCGGATTCGGTGCCCCGGCGAACCAAACGGCACCATTGTAGCTGTAATGGGTCGGGCTGAGCCAGATATCTGTTCCGGATGCAACCCAGCTTGTGCCATCCCAATGGCGTCCGGTAAGGTCGTCGTAGAGCGCCCAGTCGATCTGGTCGATTCTCGACCAAGGATCGTAGGCAAAGCCCCACAAGTAGTTGTTCATATTTGCCGCCCAAGTGTCGAAATTGAATACCGAAACACCGGGCAATTCATTAAAGACGTTGTTTGTGATTACGCTATTGGGAACGTTTTCGTCGATATTGACATACTGAAGCGTATCGTGATCTGATGAAGGATTACCGGCATAATCGCGCGAGTAGCAGAAAAACTCCAGAACCGCGCCGGTCATATCGGTATAACCACTATACTGCCATATCAGAGGATCGGCGGTCGGGGTGCAGGCAAGCCATGGCACCGAAGCGCTGGTCTGCCAAGTAGCACCGTTCCACCATTGTCCGCGGATTGTGTCCTTGATCGCAACGTAAACGTTCTTGACATGAGACACACAAGCGGTCGTGGCGTTTGTGGTGTCATCGTAAGCCCAGACCTGAATGACCTGATCCCAAACATCGCATCCGGTGTATGAATAGTATCCGGCATAGGGCAAGACAAAGTGGTTGTTCGGAGGTGTAATGTCGTAAATGAAGTTAACCTCTTTGACATCCGATTTGTTGCCTGCGACATCGTAAGCATATGCGCGATAGGTGTAACATCCTTCCATGGTCTGCTCGGGGATGTCATACCAGAAAGTGTCCGCACCGATGGTTAGGTCGAAATGGGCGGTGAACCATACATCGTTCGGTCCCCAAACCGTGCCGTCCCAAATATCGCCTGCGGGATTCTCGAACTGAACCTTCACGCTGTCGTGAACGACTCCGGAAACATTGTCCGTAACGAGGACTTTGAGGGTTTCCGGGAATTCGTTATACATGCCGCCTGCGTTCGGAGCAACTATCGTAACCACAGGCTTGGTGAAATCGACAGCAAGAATACCGGTTGTTGAAATAGTAGAGGCCGGACTCCATCTCGATACCCTTCTGCTCTGCCAGTTCTGATCGCCAAATTCAACCCAGTCATACATCCTAACATCGCCCTCGTAGGAAGGAGGCGTGCCGTCCCAAGAAAGATCCCAGCTAATCCAAGTGGTATCTCCCGGTTCGACAACCGCGGATGTAACCTCGACAGGTGTTTCTCCACCGGCAACTGACGGCACTAGCGTCCACGAGAAAGGCTCGTAGAGCACCATCTCTGTGCCATAACCCGGGTCGTTAATCCTATCGGCGGCCGAGCGGTCATCCTGAGGTGCGCCGCCGGCTGTTCCGAACCTATTATAGAGTGCGGCGGTTACAGTAACCGTGTTCGTGCGGTTAATCCAAACGAGGTTCGCATCGCCATTTGACCAGAAATAATCCGTCTGAAGATCGGAATTCTGCTGAACACCAATCGGAGCGAAATCGTCGGTGATTGTAGATAATCCGGTCGAATATCCCGGCGGGTGGTTATTCGCTGTGAATCCGCCAAGACCGACATTCGAGAGAAGAAGAAGATCGGTATCCCACTGTTCGGGGTTGGGACCGGGGTTATTTGTATCGGCGATAACGCTGAATGTCAAAGTCTCTGTCCAGCCATTGCCCTTATTATAGAAGGTAAAGGGACCAACCGGCGAGATAAGATTGTTTGTAACAATACCGGCCTGATCAGGCCAAACGACTACACTGTCGATAACATCGTCGCCGTTGTTGCGGATTGTCGCATGATAGGTAAAGGTCTGGTAATGGGAGACAAGTCCGTCAGCACCATTCCATTGGGTAACGCTATCAGGATCGAGCCAAACTTCGACTATCTCGAAATCGACAGGACGTTCGACCTTAACGATAAGGTCTTTGTCGGTGTATTGCTCGCCAATAGGTCTTCCGAGATTATCGACACCGGACACGATATCGAAATAGAGTGAATCGATGAAGGAATATCCCGGTTCGGTAACGGTAAACCAGAACCATCTTCCGCTAAGCGGCGGGATGTTCAGTGTGCCGTTTCCGAGTGTATCGGTGAAAGTATGCGGCGAAGTGCTACGAAGCCTTAGTTCGACATTCTGCACAGTATATGCGTTATGGTTGAACACGAGAACCGAGCAGACATAAGTCCAGTTGGCGTCGCATTCATAATCCCAAACCGCACCGGGAGGAACCGGTGCGAAGGGGCCACCGCGCCAAAGATCAGCGCCGTTTTCGATTATATTGACATAGCCGATATTACCGACCGCCACATATTTTACAGGCATCCAGTTTCCGGCCACATCTCTGGCGAGAACATACATTATGTAGTTAGCACCAGTGGGCGGAGTGCCGATAGTAACACGCCATTCGGAACCGCTGAAGGGTGCGAGCGCGAAGGTATCCGCTGTTGCTCCCCAACCGCCGATGGCATCCCAGTAGTTGCCGCCGACAGCATCCATGAAGTAAACCCAAATTCCGGCGACACCGGAAAGGTTATCGAAGCCCTGAATCTTGACAGTATTGTCAACCGGCCAAAGTGTGCCCATCATCGGTGCAAGAGGATTGACCGAAGGCGCTAAGACATCGATTCCAAGAGCATTCGGGAAAACGTGATCGAAGGGGCTGTCCACCGGTTCGGCTTCGTCACCACGGTTAGCGTCGTGATAGGGGAATATCGCGTGGACATCCGCCCAAACATTCTCACTGACTCCGTCGTTCCAAAGAACGAACTCGAGCCCGCCAGTGGTTCCGGCTGGAATAGCCGGAGTGCCGTCAACAGCGGCATCGAGCCCAAGAACACCGGTGATAACCGAGGCTTCGAGCTGAATCCTATGATCGTAGAAATCGAAGGAATCCGCTGTGGCATAATCGCCGGCCGCATTACTCAGCCAAACACGAACTGTGCAAGGATCGGTGGCGTTAAGCCAACCGGAAGCCGTAACATTGATCGGCGTAAGTAACGGTGCATGTTGAATATTGAACCATTCATCATCGTCGATGATTGTCAAACTTGCACCTATAACCGAACCTAAAGGAAGGCCGGTATTTGCGTCGATGATACTATTAAGCATCATTTCGACATAAATATCGTTGCCGATAATGCCTGTGCCCATCGGAGCGATAGCCGGAATAAAGACACTTCCGTTTCCGCCGCCGGGGACATCAACAGGGCCTGCATAGCCGCTTCCGAAGGGGAAGGTGAATTCGAGACCGTAAGGGCTACTCTGGGTTAGATCGAGATCGACCCAACCGAGATTGCCGCCGCCTGTATTGGTGAAACGCACCTCGATATCGAAAGCGCTTCCTTCGGTAATGAAGGGATTAGATGGCGCGCTTTCGGGGCTTCCACCCGTATAAGCAACACGAATCTGCGGCGGTGCAGTAACATTAACACGAATCTGATTCTGTGTGTTGGTTGTAAGACTGCTCCAAGGTTCATCCCAAACCAATACAGCTATCATGTGGTCACATGCGATGCCCGGAGCGCCGATGTCGTAAATAACATCCAGCGTCTCGCCCGGCTCGATGTGAACCGCATACACATAACCGGTATGGTTTCCACCCGGACCGATATAATCCCCGCGCACTCTAAGGCGAATCGAATCGACCGCAACGAGGCTGTGGTTAGCTATCTTGATTGTGATATGATGGCTTTGCGTGGTGTTCGCGTCGTAATCGAAGGGTGGGATTCCGGGATGTGGAAGATCGCTTGTAACGCTAACAATTTCTAACTCGGGAATGTGGCAGGAAACCCACGAATAAAGACCGTTGATGAAACTGAAAGCATTCGTCGCATGTGCCCAATTGTTCCCTGTCCAGAAAGGATTGAACCAAGTATTCTCGACAGTGAGAATGCGGTTGATATACTGGCTGTCACTGGTCGCACGGAACATCTCCATCTGACCCAAATCGTAGTAGCAGTATATTGCGCCAAATCTTGTCATCGGTTCATAGTAACTACGAGTGCCATTCCAGATAGGTCCGAAACGGAAATAGTCGTTGATGTCGTTGCGCCAAGTCATAGCCGAAGCGTCTTCCATATCCGCCAGCCAGAGGCTTTCCGCGATAGCGGAATTTCCGTTGATCGCGGCGAACATCATAATAGGAAGCGATTCCCATCTGCGAAGACCATCGGCAACAGCCATGGGGGATCTCACATCCGAAGGAGATGAATAATGCGAGAACCAAACAGGCAGAATGTATTGTCTGTAGTAGTTTAGCATGGTCGAAACATATAACCAGGCACCCTCTGCTTCTTCGTCCCAGTCGTAATCAGTTGCAGGCGGCTCGGGCGGAGCGGTCGGCCTGAAACGAACAGGGTAGCTGTGGAAAGAGCGCATATGGCTTTCGAGAACCAAGCCCCAAAGCGCTGTAAGATAAAGGTTATCAACGCCGTTGTATTTGATAGCGCCGTTAACATTGTTGTAATAAAGGTCGTTATCGCGAATTCCGCGAAGGATTTTCACGATATAGGGGGAATACTCGTAATTATCTGAAATAGTCAGAAAATATGTTCCCCAAAGGACGCGCTCGAGATAAACCATGGTGCTATCGGTCGCGAATGTCATGGTCGGGTCGAAACGCCAGGGTATCTGTGCGTCGCCCATAAGCATTTTATGGATTTGCCACGCACCCATCGCCGAAGCTTCGGAGAACCAAGGCTCAATACCGCCGGTTGTGGCGATATGAAGCGCGGCGCTCGTATCTTTGACGTTGTTCGTGATAAAAATCCGTTCGATACCATTGAATGCATAAGGCACACCGACACCGGAGGCATTCATTCCCGCCCAAAGTGCGGCGTTCATGAATAAAGTCGCGCCGAGATAACTCGGGTTCCTGTTGTCCGTTAGCGGTTGAGTCCTAATTGCCGGATCGGTATCGATCCACTGAAGTCCCTCCGTTTGGTGGAATAATCCACTTCCGGGATCGACAACATACTCCATTGCGCTGACAGCGCGCTCATCGTGATACGTAGCCATTAGGCCAGTAACGAGGAACACGGTCAGCAAGACCAATAGCCCCATTCTTTTCATAGTTGCTCCTTTCCCTCTCGCAACATTCGAGTTCCAAAGGGAAGTTAAAGTTTCGAAGCGTATCATCTTACTACCCCCTATTTTGTTATAATTCAATAGGTTAGGCCTTTCCCTTTTGGTAAGACCTAAGGCCTATTGAGCTATTTGTTAATGCAAATATAGTCAAAGTCAACATAAAGTCAATAGCTTTTTTCATTTTTTATTTCGCTATTCTCAAATAACCCAACACACTCCATTGATAACTATATCCACCACTTGAAGTAGTAAACCGTAAGTGCAATGCTAATAAGTGCAATGAAATTGAAAGCAAACCGAAAACCCAAGGTAAACTCCAGAAGCACAATATCCACATGGATCGGGTCCATTCCAAAGCGAACCTCTTTCATGAAAAAGGTCTTAACCACGCCTGTCGGAAGGATAAAATCGAGAATCGCAGTCAGTAAAGCTCCCGCGAGAATACCAACGACAACGGCAAGAAGAACTACCGCAAACCTCTTCCGATTCTCAGACAACGGCGACCTTCTTTTCGTAGAAACTCAGCACACTCCTAAAAACTCCCAGACCGTCGGTCGAGCCGAGAACTTTCTCGCAGGCACGCTCAGGATGCGGCATCATGCCGAGGACATTACCTCGACGGTTCATCAGCCCGGCGATATTATTCGAACTTCCGTTGGGATTCGATTCAGCTGTGATTTCACCTTTCGAATCGCAATATCTAAAAAGAACCTGATTATTTGCTTCTATCTCGTCAATTGTAAGCTTGTCGGCGAAGTAATTTCCCTCGAAATGAGCGATTGGAACACGAAGAACTTCACCTTTGCGGATTTCATTTGAAAAGGGTGTATCGTCGCGCTCGCATCGGATTGTTATCTCACGGCAAATAAATCGCAGATGTTTATTGGGGATCATCGCTCCGGGGAGCAATCCGCATTCGAGCAGAACCTGAAATCCGTTGCATACACCAAGAACCAGACCACCTGAATTGGCAAAGTCGATTACGGCGGGCATTATCGGACTAAAACGCGCGAAAGCCCCTGTCCTAAGATAATCGCCATAGGAAAAGCCGCCGGGGAGAAAGATCATATCCACATCGTCGAGGTGGGTGTCTTTGTGCCAAAGGAAAACAGCCTCCTCGCCGAGGACTCCTTCCACAGCCCATGCGGAATCTCTGTCGCAATTGCTACCGGGGAAAACCACAACTCCGACTCTCATGAAATCCTCTCTATCTCCATTTCGTAATTCTCGATTACAGGATTGGAGAGAATATCTCCGGAGATTTTCGCGATTTTTTCGCGTGCGGAATCCTCCGATTCGGCCTCAATCTCGAGATGGAACACTTTACCCGACCTCACGGAAATAATACCATTATAACCCAACCTCGATAACGCTTCGGAAATCGTTTTCCCTTCCGGATCAGCCACCGAGGGCTTCTTTTTAACCGTTATCTTCGCTTTGAATATCAACATCGTCTTCTCCATATCTTCCTGACAGCACTGCTATTATCTCTTTTACAAAGCCATAGACGATATAAATCATAACCATGGGGTAGATGAGATATGATGGATACAGTATCAACCCTAAAATTAATATTAATATAGGAATTATCAAAAGGATTTTCAATGTCCGAGAAATTTTCGCAATAGAAATTTTCTTCGGATATTTCACCTGAGAAATCATCAACCAAGCCAACAGAGCGATTCCGCCGAGCACCCCCCTGCCCTCGATAGGCGGCCAGACATCGTTGATAAATACTAACGACGATGCAATCGCGACCGCGGCGGCTGGAATAGGAAGGCCACAAAAATAGTCCTCACGCGAGCATTGAGCGGAAAGATTGAATCTTGCGAGACGATAAGAGCCGGCTACTGTGTAAAGAATTCCCACCGCAAGCCGCCAATCTCGAAGACTGAAAAGCCCAACAGCGTGCATCAGCGCTACCGGAGCAATTCCGAATGTGGTGAAATCCGCCAAAGAATCGAGTTCGATTCCGATACTCGAGTCGGCTTTGGCAATACGGGCGACTTTACCGTCCATGGCGTCGAGAAAAGCACCAAGAATGATGAACCAAACAGCCGAAAGCGGTTTCGGTCCCATAGCGTGAAGAATCGCGAACAACCCGCAAATGAGGTTGCCGAAGGTGAAAAGACCGGGGATCGCCGGTGCGAACCTTTTCACATCCATTTTGCGACCGGGCTTACGCCGCATTTGACCTTATCTCCTTTCTTCGCTAAGATTTCCGTCTCCGATGCCGGCAGAAGAAGTTCGACTCTGCTTCCAAACCGTATGACGCCGATTTTGTCGCCTCTTTCGAGATTTTGCCCCTTTTCGAGACGGCAAACGACTCGCCGCGCAACCATGCCTGCAATTTGGTGAACCTGCACAATTCCACGCGGAGTGTTAAGATAGATTTTCATTCTTTCGTTATCAGCAAAAGCCGCGCCACTTCCGGCGTGCTTGTATCCGCCTTCGATATAGTCGAGTTTAGAGACCTCTCCCTTGCATGGCGCGCGGTTGATATGGACATCGAGGATATTCATAAAAATCGCGATGCGGTTGTATTTTTGTCCTTCGTCGTCTTCGTAATTTTCGGCAATAATCACCTCGCCGTCGGCCGGGGAGATTACAAAGCTTCCGTCTCCTAAGAAGACCCTCTCTGGATCGCGAAGAAAATATAGCGAGAAACCTGCGAGGAATACGAACACACCCGAAATGAAGTATCCGACCTTCATCCCCGGCAAAATCGCAAAAATCGCGAGGATAAGGAAAATACTGAAAAACCTTTTCGCTTCGGGGTCGAATTTTAACATTTGCTTTCTCATCCGTAAAAAATCGATGCCAAATTATGTTAATATATAGGTTTTGCATATATATCAAAGCAAAAAATACGGTTTGAATGACATCTTCGATTTTGCTTGCAAAGACGATCTGATTCTTATATTTTAAATGTTTATTGAATTTCGAAATGAGGATAAGATGAAGACACCCCTCAAATGGCTTTTAGAACTCTGCCCCTACGACGGTGGAGTTGATAAAATCGTGGATATGCTCACAATGAGTGGCACCGAGGTCGAATCGGTCGAGGATTTATCTTCTCGATTCGAAGGCGTGGTCATCGGCCTCGTGAAATCGATACAAGCCGATAACCCGTTGGCCGGAATGTTTCTTTGCGAGGTCGAATATGGCGAAGGCAAAACCGCTCAGGTTTTATCCCGTGCGCCGAATATCGCAGTAGGGAATCTGTATCCATTCGCGCCTATCGGGGCGAGGCTTTTTGGCGGGAAGGTCATCGGGAATGCTGAATTCGAGGGGGTTTCGAGCGAAGGTATGCTTTGCTCCGGAGTGGAGCTCGGTCTCGGCGATCCAAAAGACAAGCTTCTTGAGATTGCACCCGGAACACGTGTCGGCGCGGATGTCAAGAAACTATTACAATGGGACGACGTTGTTATCGAAATGGAAGTTACCCCAAATCGGCCCGACTGTTACGGCATACTTGGGCTTGCGCGAGAATTGTCCGCGCTCACCGGTGTTCCTTTGGAAGATGAGTATCATATGCCGATACAAAATGGAACACCTGCCAAGAATTTTATCGACATAAGAATTGAGGATCCAAAGGGTTGTCCGCGATATTCGGCGAGGGTAATCGAGAATCTAAAAATTGCACCGTCTCCCTTGAGAATTATGGGCAGACTTTCGGCTTGTGGAATCCGTCCCATAAATAATGTTGTCGATGCTACTAATTACGTGATGATGCTTTTATCGCATCCTCTTCATGCTTTCGATTTAGACAAACTTGGGTCGGACGCCATAATCGTCCGCAACGCCTTGCAGGGAGAGATATTCACAACCCTCGACAGCGAAGAGCGCAAATTATCCTCCGAGCATCTTCTTATCACCACACCCGAACGCCCTGTGGCAATCGCCGGGGTTATGGGCGGCCTAAACAGCGAGGTTGACGAAAGAACTACACGCATCCTCCTCGAATCGGCATATTTCAACCCCCGCAAGATACGCCGCGCCTCCCGGCAGTTGGGCTTGATAACCGACAGCTCGGTGCGTTTTGAGCGTGGCGCGGATCCCAATAGCACCGTCCGCGCGGCTGACGAATGCGCTTCGCTTATCGCATTCACCGCATCAGCCGAGGTTTGCGAAGGGGTTGTGGACGTTTTTCCGAGCAAAATCGAGCCGTTGGAAATCCCTCTAAATCCGAAAACATTGTCGAACGTCCTTGGAATAGAAATCTGCGAAGACGAATATTCCAAAATACTCATCGCGTTAGGTCTGGAAAAAACATCGAAGGGCGACTGGAAAGTTCCCACATTCCGTCCCGATTTAACTCGTGAAATCGACCTCGTCGAGGAGGTTGGGCGGATTTACGGCTATTCTAAAATCGATCCGAAACTTGAGAGCGCCGGCCCGATCCCTCCCTCGATTCCCGAAACAATCCGTTTTGGTAGAAAAATCGCCGGTGTTATGAATGGCCTCGGCTACACCGAAGCACAGTCGGACCCGCTCGGCAAAGGCAGACTATATAAGCCTTTCTCAGATAAAGGATTAGTCGAACTGGAAAATCCAATCTCGGAAGACTTCAGATTCATGCGGCCTGCAATTCTTCCAAGCCTTCTATCAGCGGCGGCATACAACCTCAACCGGCAAGCCGAGATAATCCGACTTTACGAATACGACAAAGTCTATCTTGGTCTCCGCGATGGCGAACCTTATGAGGAATACCATCTCGCAGGTGTTTTAACCGGACTCGCCGAAAATCCCGGCTGGCAAGGCTCTGAGGCAAAAATCGATATTTTCGATTTAAAGGGTGTTCTCGAAAGCCTGTATAACAATATCGGTCTCAAACTTTTCTTTCTTGAGAGCGAATCCGAGATTTTCGCAAAGGGCAAGGCTTTTACAATCGAAGACTCAAACGGTGAAATTATCGGCCATGCGGGGCAAATCGCAACGA
This sequence comes from uncultured bacterium, assembly GCA_964459995.1. Lineage (GTDB taxonomy): Bacteria > UBP14 > UBA6098 > UBA6098 > UBA6098 > CAZSHG01. Next base: position 64,346 of record CAYWOR010000006.1, read on the forward strand.
ATATCGCCGATATTTTCGATATCGATATTCCGGTCTATGGATTCGAAATCGAGACTGAGAAGAGCCTACAGCAAGTTTTCGGAGAACGTAAATACGCCGGTTTGCCGATATTCCCCTCTACACGCCGCGATGTCGCGCTTATAGTGGATAGCAAAATTTCCGCCGGCGAAATCCTCGACGAAGCGCGGAAAAATTCCACAGAGATGCTCGAAGATGTCTATATATTCGATGTTTACGAAGGTAAGCCTATTCCCTTCGGCAAAAAATCGATAGGTGTCGCGGCGGTTTTCCGGTCACCAAGTTCTACAATCACGGACAAAGAAGCAAATGTGCTTCACGGAAGGATTGTGGACGCCCTCGTGAACAAATTCGACGCCTCGATACGCGATTAGGGCGGATTTGCGGTTGGATTCGCACGCGAATAAGCTTTTTCGTTGACTTTGCTGGCGAAAATCGATAATTTTCAATAAATAGTTATTCCATTTCAATTTAATCCCCAGAAACTTTGGAGGGGAAATGGGCTTCAGATTTACTTACCTTACGATAATTCTCTTAATATCATCGTCTATTTTTGCAGGGAACCTGCTTCTGCGGATTTACGATTCCACCGGAATTCCGGTTGACAGCGTCTTTGTCCGCGGAGACCTTCGCGACACACGAAGCCTTCGCGCATCGGTGCCGAGAGCATTTGCAGGACACGAATACAGAGTCGGCGTGTTTTTCGCGGATTCACCGGAGACCGAGCTTTTCAGCCTTCTAGAGCCGATGGATGTGGTCGATTACGCCAATCAAGCCGGATGGGCGCATATCGCCGCTACTGCGCTGAATGTTCCGAGCGGGGACACGGCCAATTTCGCATGGTTCGCGGATTCCGCGAGGATTGCGGGCGGTGCTTATATCGCGGTATGGTCGGACAGCACCACATGGGCTTTTTTTGCGGACTCCGCAATGATAGCTCTTTTCGCGGATTCGGCATACCACTCCATTTTCTCTGATACCGCTGAATTCGCGCGGAATGCGGTAGTTCCGGACACCGTCGATTTCGCTTTTTGGGCGGACAGCGCAAACTGGGCGCGTCGAGCCGATTCTTCGTCTTATGCCGACACATCGCTTTTTGCTTTCTTTGCAGATACAGCCGAATTTGCTCGAAATGCCATTGTGCCGGATTCCGTTCTCTACGCCGACAGCGCTAGTTGGGCGGACACAGCGGGATATTCCTTCGCTTCCGGTATTGCGGACACGGCGATAACCGCCTTGCTTGCCCTGTATGCAGTCAACGCCGAATCTTCGGTTTATGCCGATACTGCAGAATACGCACGGAATATGGATTTGCCGGACACAGTCGATTTCGCTTTTTGGGCGGACAGCGCGAACTGGGCACTTAGAGCCGATTCAGCAACCTTCGCCGACACCGCAGACTTCGCCCGGAACATCGATACATGCACTTTCGAGAAATACATCGTCGTTGCGCCGAGTTGCGGCGATTACGACAATCTCGCGGACGCCTTCTCTGCGATACCACCCGGCGAGGAACAGTGGGTCATAAAAATTATGCCCGGCAACTACACCGTCTCGTCGCCCTTAACCCTCCCGACCCTCGTAACATTGAAAGGGGACGGCCCCGATGTCGTTTCGATTTTCCTCGGGGCGAATTTAACCATGGGCAGTTTTTCCGCGATTCGGGACATACAGTTTAACGGCGGCGAGATTCATATGCAGGGCAATAACATACTCCAAAACTGTATTTTGGACACAACGGAGCTTTTCATCGACGGCAGTCAGGCGAACGCTTTGGACAGAATTATTTTCCGCGGCGACGGAGGTTATGTCGCAGTTCGAGTTGCGGCTTCGGCGGGTGTCAATCTTTTCGGATGCGCCTTCTACAACGGCCAAAGCGGAATCTCCGCGACAGCTAACGGTGCGCTTTTCAGAGCTGTGAACTGTATCTTTTATTCCATAACACAAGCTTTCACGCTCACCGGCACCGGCGCAACCGGAATTCTGGAAAACTGCATCGCTTCAGCTTCGGGATACAGCCTCGGACTGACATCGATTTTGCAGATAGATTCGCCATCGAACGCGAGCTTCGGAATCTCCTATGCGGCAAATGTTATGTTTCTCGATCAGGCTCGCTACACCGGATACACGCCCTCTGGCGGCGATTGGAGCTGGACTGCATCGCCGAATCAGGTTGACGATGCCCTCGATAGGCTTTCAACACAGGTGCCGGCCCCCGGAAGGGATGTGCAGACACAGAGCTTAACCGCATCCGAGAGGGTAAACCTACCTATTTACAGCGGCGCGAATCCAACGCCCACAGGGCTTGCCTTCGCACCTGTTAACGGCGATATGATAATATGGAACGACACATCGAGCGGAAACGACTATAAAATCTGCATCCGTGTCGGCGGACTTTGGGAGTGCGCGGACACAAACTAATATGATATGAGGCGATTCTCTCTTGTCATAATTTTGCTACTGCCGCTTCTGGCCTTCGCGCAGGGGTTCTGCGTCGATTGGCTTCCGGTCTATCTTTGCGGAGAGAGTTGTTTTGAACCGATTTTCTGCGATGGCATCGATAGTGTGTTCATCTACAGCACCATGGCGGATTCGAACCCGGATTTGACTACCGGAGAGTGGTTCCGGATTCCAATCGAAACGCCAAGAATATGCAACGCGGCATTCCCCGGTCCGTCCGGATGGGTTTTCGGATGGGACAGCGTTTATGTTCGCGTCGATTCAGCCGGAACAACCCTCGATAGCGTCCTCTGGATATTCCACTACCCCCCCGATTCCGGATGGACATCGAACATAGAAATTTGCCCGGGGGATTCGTCGCAGTTTTTCGTGAGATGGTTGAGTGTCGCAAGCGCTGAAGAATGGAACTTCGCGAGCGATTCGATATGGATTTCAAATACAACATCCCACCGCGCGGAAATCGGCTATAATATATGTATAGCTGTCGATCATCAGGCGTATTGGTCGCCGGACAGTTTTACTTCGCCCAACGGCATCGAAATAGATTCCCTCTACGACCCCTGTCAGTCCGCGGTCTGCACGACATTCACCCTTCTGCCCGACGATGTCGTCGATGACGGATTTTACCAGATTTGTCCCGGCGTCTGCGAGACTTTGATAATCGCAACCTATTATGAATACGATCATTGCCTCGTTTACGATTCCCTTCGATGGTGTTTTTACGACTCGACCGTCGCACCTGCCACCGAGCTTGCCGATACAATCGTTTTCTGCGCGGAGGATTGCGGCACACTTTGGGTTTATTACGAGGATGTCGGCGGTTGCGGAGGGATTATCGACAGTTTCGCCGTGGTCGTGAACTGCATGGACTACGATATACGCGTCAACGGCGCGATTTACGACTCCACCGAGATGTTCTGCGAGGGTGACACGCTTCGACTTTGTCTTACCGGCGATTTGTGCTCGACTTTCGAATTTGACGATGTCTGCTGGGACATCGGCGACAGCACACTATGCACTCTCTGCGTGGATGTCCGGCTGGATTCGAGCATGTGGGTTTATCTCGACATCGACGACTGCTGGGGTTGCGGCCTTCGCGATTCCATCCGCATAAGCACTTATCCGCGAATCGAGGTGGATCTGCTGATCGATGGCGGATGCGCGGGCGATTCGACCTTTTTCATCGTGGAACAGGCGGGAACGGTCGGTGTCGATTCCATCTACGTCGAGTTCGGAGACGGCGCGTGGGGCGGGTTTGCCGTCGATAGTCTTCCTTTTGTTTTCGGGCATCCCTACGGCGCGCCCGGAAATTATATAGCCATACTTACTTATTTCTCAGAATTCGGATGTCCCCTTCGCGACAGCATTTTAATAACGCAATATCATATCGCCGGTTCGCTTGAGGCTTATCCTAACCCGGTTTGCGCGGGGGGAGTTCTCACTCTGGACGCCTCCGCGAGCAGTGCCGAACCTCTCATAGCGATGAGCTATGAATTCTTTGCGCCGGATTCCTCCCCACTATGTGAATCCTCGACGGGGTCGATTTGCGTGGACACCGTTTATATTCCGGGTCTCTATTTTGTCGTGATCACCGCCGGCGGCTGTTCGGACACTTTTTACAGATGGGTCGATGTGATTCGCGCGGAAATCGATTCCGTGCCCGATGTATGCGCAATCGAGGGATGCACGAAATGTATCGAGCTTACCTCGACAGCCTATTCATGCACAACAGGAGCGGTTTTCGGTTATCGAAGGATTTTCGCGGATTCGGTCGGTGCATTGACAACCCTTCCGGGTTCGCTAATGTGCATTCCGCCGGTTTTGGACAGCACCTTTTATCGCACCTATTCATGGTGCAGTGGTTGCCCCGACGGCAAAGACTCGACCGACATCCTGTTCGTCCCGGTGGATGTTGCAACCGGCCTTCGCGACACGATTATTTGCTACGGCGACCTCGTGCCGAACATATTGAACCCCGATTCCCTCGAAATCGAACCTCCCGCCTGCGATTTGATTGTTCAAGTGCTTTTCGAATACACCGATTCCCTCGGTGCTCATTCCGTGCTTCTTCGCGATTGGATTTCGCCCTTCTCACTGCCGGTCTATTTCGGCTATGATGTTTTCGATCCCGGTCGTATTGTCTATCGTTTTGCGGTTTATGACGACACCACTTGCGTTCTGGAAGAATCGGCGGAACTGAGGCTTCTCCATCCGGTCGCGAACCTCGCAATCTCGCCGGATACCCTTTGCGAATTCGGCGCGGATTCGATTCTTTTCGACGCCTCTGGTTCTTTCTATAACTGCACCGGTTATCGAATGTCCTTCGCCTATTTTACGGTGGATTCGGACAGCGTTTTCTCGCCGATTTACCCCGACTACGGCTGTTGCGAACTCGACGCCGACAGCGTTATATGGCCGATGGAATTTTCGGCCGGCGAGAATCTTTTCGCGGTGATTGTCTGCATGGCGGATTCGCTCACAGGCGGAATTCTGGACTGTTGCGACACAGCTTTCGCGAGCCTTTTCGTTTGGGAGAGCTACACACCTACAATTTCCATAGCCCCGGAGTGCGCGCCGAACACTGTTCTCGGCGGGGATTCGATTTTCGCTTCGATCGAGGATACTCTCGACTTCGATTCGGTAATTTGGGGACTCTCCTGCCCTGCATCGCTCGATTCTATCGGAGAGGGAAATTCGGTCGCGGTCTTTGTGCCGGAAACGGCAGAAAGCCTTATTATATGCTTATCCGCCACAGCCGGACCTTGCACACTTTGTATTTGCGAGACTCTTCTCGTCGTGCGGCCCATAACCGCGCTGAATTGCGGCCCGGCAACCGCTTTCGAGGATTCACTATTCGAGTTCGATATCTCGGCATGTTTCGAAAATCCCTCCGGCTACGGTTATTCGATGGCTATCATTTCCGCGCCCTCTTCGGAAATTCTCCTCGCCGGCGAGGTTCTGACCTGGGATTCCCCCTCGAATTGCGAGGTTGGGATTGGCAGTGTCTTTGTCGAGGTCATAAGCGAATCGCCATGCGCGGAGATTTGCACCATCGCTCTGGAAATCGTCGTCAGAAATGAACATGATGCCATAGTGGGAATAGACGCGGCGTTCGGCACCGCATGCCTCGATTCCCTCGTCTTTGAAAGGCTGGACACAACCCTCGCGGAGCTTCTCTTGTGGGGCGCGGAGGGTTACTGCACGGATATAGGTCTTCGATTTTTAGCCGAAGATTCTCTCTGCGTCTGCGGTTTCCGCACCGACGAGACATTGGAGTGGGTTACTATCGACGAATTCACGGGAAGCTTCTCTGCCGACCATTCCCATGTCGCACGGGGAGTTTATCTCGGCGAAATCTACTTCAGCGACTGCCATTCGGAGGACACGATCCGTATCGAACTGAATATTCCCCATCACGCGCCGGAGTTTATCGGCGGATTCCGCGAGATTCTGATTCCGAACAGTCTCGACACAGCGATTGTATCCCTGCGCGATTTCATCGACACCGATGGCGACCCCATCGATTTCGACACATTCACGATAACCCGCAGAGACAATTACGACCGGCTTCAGCGTGCGGCTGACCTTATCGTTATTCGAGCCTCTGACCAATACTCGAACTATCCCGACGCGCCGGACACGCTTAGAATCACCGTTTCGGATACAACCGGCAGATCTGTCAATACCACAATTCTCGTATGGGTTTATGACCCCGACAAGATTGAAGTCGAGCCGGGAAAGCCTGAATTCACGGAGCTTTCTGGCGTTTATCCTAATCCGTTCAATGCTGTAGCCCACATCGAGGCGGCTTTCGCGGAACCCGATTTCGCCACAGTCGAGATATACGATATCTCCGGACGCAAAGTCTGCGATATTTTCCGCGGCCATGTCTTTGCGGGAAAATATAAATTCACATGGAACGGCGTCCATGACAGCGGCGCATCGGCAAGCTCCGGAGTTTATTTCGTGCGAATGACAGCCGGCGAGAAAAATTTCGTGAAATCAATCACACTACTCAAATAATGCGTAAGTATAGATATATCATATTATTAGCAGTGATAATCGGCCTTTCATTCGGACAGCCGAACATACGCGCATATCAGGCGGAGGCGTGGAGCGCATTCTTGGTCGAGCCGCAGGGTGCGGGAGTTTATCTCGTCATTCGCGACAATCTCGACTCGACACATTGGGCGGGCGCAATCGAGACCACGACAACCGTAACACTCCCAATCTGCCCGCCGGAAACACTCATTCTTAGCTATTCACTGCTGATAACGCCGGAAATTTCAGAAATCGCCGATTTGGGCGACCGCGTAGCGGTTCCAGGCGGATGGTTCCGTGTCGGCGCTGACTCCGACGACCAAGGTGCTCTCGAAACCCTCGGCATGCCGGAGTTCCTCTCCAGAAGAGCCTCTCCCGTGCGATGGGCTTATATCGACAGCTTTGAAATCGCTAAAATCGAGGCGTCTTGTTCCCTCTTTATGAGCTTCATCGGCGAGGGCGGCTACGACGAGGAAACCTACTGGAGCATAGATGGCTGGGCCGCGAAAACCGCCCGCGGATGGACCGCGCCTTCTATCGCGATGATAGATTCATCCCTTCCGGTTCGCGGAATAAGCTATTATGAGGCCGAAGCCTTCGCGAAATGGCATGGCGCGGATTTACCGACCGAACTTCAGTGGGAAATTTCAGCCCGGTTCGATGTCCGCGATGTTTTCCCCTGGGGCGATGATTTCTGCCCCTCCGGAAGCCTCACCGCGAACATTCTCGACGCCTCCCAATGCGCGCCCGACCCCTTCTCCGGCGGCCCGGGATATTCGGAATATTTTAACAACGATCTTTCGCCGACCGGTTGTTACTCCATGGGCGGCAATATCGCCGAATGGTGCCGTGACGCTTTCGACGAATACGATTTTTACGTCGAACTCGACCCTCTTGCGCCTTTTAATCTCGCCGACGGCCAAAAATCGGTGCGCGGCGGCGATTTCACCAAGTCGAACAGGTATGTCGCCTCACCGCTTTTCCGCACCGGTTTCGCGCCGGAAACCCGCGACGCCCATCTCGGAGTCCGCCTCGCATGGGAAACCGGCGACGGTGTCCCCAACGACTGGGTATCCCTCGAATTCGTCTTCGATTGCGAACCGCCGGACACAGTGGCCGTTATCTCCCCCGAATGCCTCAAATCGCAGTCCGCGGACACAATTCGTTTTGTTTTCACCGAACCTGTCGAGGGCGAGGTAATTCTTATTCCGGATTACGGGATCAATAATGAATTCATCGCCGAGACGCTTTTTATTATCACCGAAGCCGGATTTTTCGCCTATGGCGACTCAATCGGCATCGATATTTCCGGGATAACCGACACCGTCGAGAATCCAATCGGCATCGCGGATACCTTCTGGTTCAGCTTTTGCCTTTATGAGATAGATTTCGACTTCGCACCTGAGGCCATCTGCGCGCCGGCGGGTTGCTCTTTCGAGGTAATCGCGACCATCGTGAATTCGAGCGCCGATGTTCCTCTCGAAATCGATTCGGCCATCATCGGCGGATTTTTCGAGATTCTCGATTTCGCACCGGGAACGCTTCCGCAGGGCGATTCGACTTCATTCACGATTCGATTCGACCCCGATACTGCGGGAACTTTCGCAGAAACCCTCTATATCTATCACTCGGACGGCGTCTTCGAGGAAATCATACCCGCCACCGCCTGCGACGACGACACCGTCTATTTTGCGCCCTCGGTCATCGAGCTGGAGGATGTTTACACCGCCCAATCCTGGGCTACTCAGCTTCGCTTCAGCATCTGCGAGACGTGTTCCCTTTTCGGCCTGCGGATTATCTCAGCCGAATGGACCAACGGCAGATATTTCGACGATAATGTTTGGATAAACACCGTGATGAACCTCGATTCCAGCGCCATCGCGGTCGAAATCAGCTACGACCCCTCCTCCGGCCTGACCGGCCTCGACGACGACACTCTGACTGTAACCTTCGAGCCGGTTTCCGCGGTCTGCGATAAACCATACACCGCAAGGCTGATTATCGACATTACCGCCGAGGATTTCGAGTGTGTCCCGACTCCCGAATGCAGGGAAATCGAACGCGTCCGGCCCTGCGATGCCGTAATGGCGCCGGAAAGCATCTTTTTCACCGGCATATGCGAGGGCACGGTAAAAATTTATGACCGCGTAGGCCGTTTCGTAATCGAACTCGCCCCGAATTCGATGAACACGGCCGAATGGAAACTTATCGACGAAAACGGCCATGCTGTGCCATCGGGAATCTACTACTGGCAAAGCGGCAGTGAACATGGAAACATTGTGGTTGTAAGATAAATTGCGTATCCATATTCGACATAAAGCAATCATCCTCATCGCGGCTATCGCCCTGACGACGAGCATAATCGCGCAGGAAGACCTTTTCCCGAAAAATGTCAAGGTCTCTTCAAGCTACCGGTCGAACCTTATCGGCGGCGAGGTGGACACCCGCGCGCACATTCCGGCGGGAAGCTTCGTCTGGTCGCCACATATCTGGACTTACCAATCCACCGAGGGCTGGTCGGAATGGGATTTCGGCCTGCGTTCGGTTTTCACCTTCCGCCCAACCTGCGACTATCTTCCGCCGACAACCCCATGGCGCGTCATCGGTGAATTCTCGATGATAGGCGAATATCTCGACCTCTCCGCGCGCAACCCTTCGGCGTCTTTTACCACCAAGGGGCTTATACATCGCTATCGGCCGCATTTCGCTCTCGGTGTCGGAATGGACTCCGTGGGGATTTTCTGCCGAGAATGCACATGGCGATACACCGGCGAGATTACGGTCTCCGATTTCATTCCCATCCCCTATCAGTTCAGCCACGAGAGCGCGCCGGGGGAAACCCTTTCCGCCGCAATTAACTTTGCGATGCGAATAGACACTCCGAGCGGCACAGTCGGCCTGCTCCAACGCTCCAACGCGCGCGAATATTTCGGCGAGGACATCTGGCGCGCCTACTACAGCTCCCCGATGATTTTCGATAAACTTCGTTTCATCTTCGGCTGGGAAACCGCCTACCTTGGGTTCGGACGCCTCGACCTCAACCTCTCCCCCTTCGTCGATAGCGACGATTTCACTCTCCAATTCGGCGTGCACCTTCCGGCGGAGACATCCTTCTGGCAATGGCAACTCGGCGTCGTCTTCGAACCCTACCGAGAACCCCCCGGCAGACCCGGCTACAAGTCCGGCGGGTTGTGGGAGTAATGGGGGATATGTTTTGTCGAAGAGAATTCTTCTGCAGATTTAAGAAGGGGAAAGGCTATCATGAAATATTTGAGATTATTCTTGCTAATTAATCTGCTTTCGTTCCCTGCCTTCTGCGCGAACATTGCCTTTTGCTTCCTAAGTAGAAGTTATTCTATCTCCCAAATAAGAGTTTCTGAAATCTTTAATGAAGAAGGACACACGGTGGATTTTAGAGACACTTGGTTTGTGCCAGATGATTCGGTTGATTTGGCTCTCTATTTTCTCCATGATGGAGTTCCTGATTCGTCGGAAAGAGCTTCATTTAGGGCATGGGTATATAATGGCGGTAAAGCGTTCTGTTTTGAAGCAGGATGGCATAGATATTCTGATCAACGTGCCTGGGATACCTTTCTTGCCGACCCTGAATGGCATAGCGAGATTGGGGGCATGGAAATCGTCTATTGGTCCCAGCCAACTTCTTTGCCCCATTATCCAGGATGGTCTTGCTCTAGCTATGGACCCCGACATATTCCAATACCTCGATTCTACTCACCCCTTTGCTATGCACGACTCGATACGATTTTTGCCTTCCCCCGGAACAGGATTGTGTTCACGGATTCATCTTCAGCTGGTCGAGAAATAGGGGTTCTTATGAGGGGTGATCCCGTGCTTGCCCCCGGAGATAGCCTCGGCTGGATATTCGGTGCCTATGCAAGGTATGGTTTAGGAATATTTAATTTCTTTTTAAATGCATATTCCATTTTCGGCAATAATCAGGGCGTAATTGAAACATGCGGCTACCCCGAATTACTTTGGCTCATCGACTACGGCGATAATATCCAGTTCGTTCGCAACCTCTTCACAACGAACGACCGCGCGGATAGGGTTTGGCTGAGCGGCACGGACAGCACGTTTACGGTTTACCTCACAAATTGCACGCCCTTCGTTGCTGAGAGCACCTTTTTCAGCTTCGAGTCCGCCGCACACGGCCTCTGGGAGCTTCGGGCAAGCGATTGGCACTTCTGGCGCACCGATTCGAGCATCACCATTCAATACCCGGACACCTGCCCAATGGGCATAGCGTTCGAGGTCTGTGTCAACCGTGTCCCCGACGCCACCGGCGAGACCGTCCTCCCCACAGGCCCCATATGCGATTCCTTCGCGTTCAACTATACCGGCATCGCCGAAACCCCCACGCCGCAATCCTTCGCCATTTCCGCCCACCCGAACCCGTTTAATTCGGCGGTAACCATCACCATCGACGGCGCGGGCGTATGCGATACGCCCCTACGGTTGGAGATTTATGACGTGAACGGGCGACGGGTGGCGGAATTAATCCCCCCCCATACGGGCTCAAGCGCCGGCCCCCCTTTAACAAGGGGGGAGCACGGGAAGTCCCCCTTGTCAAAGGGGGATTCAGGGGGATTAGTCGTCTGGCGTCCCGACGAATCCCTACCATCCGGCGTATATCTTGTCCGCATCGAGCAGGGCGGCCTGACTTGTACGAAGCCGGTATTTTATGTTAAGTAAGCGAAATCGCACGCGACGCGGAGCGCCGGGGAGAGCTTTTCTATGGAGGACAGTAGGAACGAGGAATAAAGAGAAGTCAAGGAGAACAATATGAAAGTGATCAAATATTCGATATTGATAATTTATTTTGCACTTTCCCTGTTAGGTGGGAATATCCTGATCCATTTCAATCCTTCCACTATTTTTACTACTTTCGGGACTGATTTATTAGGTTTGGCCAATACGCTTGTCTCAGATGGCCATTCAGTTTCTTTAGATACAACATCAATCTTTCCGCCTTTGGATGGTTACGATGTGTTATATTCTTTTCTTGGCGATTCTTTATCTCAACCTGATATTTCAAGGGCACAGCGGTTCATAGGAAACGGGGGTCGTGCAATATTTATGGGCGAATGTTGGCCTTCAGTTGGTCGAAACGTTAATGCTTTATTAGCAGATCCTGAGTGGGATGATTCTTTGGGTATTATCAGAAATAACCTCGACCGAATCAGGGATTGGCCTTTCGATACAATTCACCCTCCATGGGACACACTAGGAATCATACACCCAACAATTCGATTGCCTAACTTCGATAGGTCCAGTGGATATTTCTATGCTGTTGATACTCTTAGAGCTTGTGATGCAAGTTCTTTTTCAATTTTGTCCTCTGACTCAGGAACTGCAATACCTTTAATTTGGGGGGACACTAATTCCACTTCTACTCTGGGTGCTTATGATTCATTTGCAGTTCTGGCAGTTAAAGCTTTTTATGGCTCTGGTGAAATAATTGTATCAGGTGAGATGTTCAATTGGTCCCAGTCATCATCCACATATGATACAACAATCTATGGCCTTGATTATGCCGATAATCGTCAGTTTATGCGCAACCTATTCACCACCAACGACCGCGCGGATAGGGTTTGGCTAAGCGGCGCGGACAGCACGTTTACAATTTACCTCACAAATTGCACGCCTTTCGTAGCTGAGAACACCTTTTTCAGCTTCGAGTCCGCCGCACACGGCCTATGGGAGCTTCGGGCAAGCGATTGGCACTTCTGGCACACCGATTCGAGCATCACCATTCAATACCCGGACACCTGCCCAATGGGCATAGCGTTCGAGGTCTGTGTCAACCGTGTCCCCGACGCCACCGGCGAGACCGTCCTCCCCACAGGCCCCATATGCGATTCCTTCGCGTTCAACTATACCGGCATCGCCGAAACCCCCACGCCGCAATCCTTCGCCCTCTCCGCCCACCCCAACCCCTTTAATTCCGCGGTAACCATCGCCATCGACGGCGCGGGCGTATGCGATACGCCCCTACGGTTGGAGATTTATGATGTGGCGGGGCGATGCGTAAGAACCCTCCGGCCTTCGGCCACCTCCCTTGAAAAGGGAGGCACAGATATTGCCCCCCTTCACAAGGGGGGTCAGGGGGGTTCTTATATCTGGACACCCGACCCCTCCCTCGGTTCCGGCGTTTATCTCGTGCGGGCGCGGTTGGGGGAGGAATCGATAACCAAACGGGTAGTATATCTGAAATAATCGCAGTGGATGTCAAGGACTATTTTAAAAAAGTGAGAAAAAAAATGACGTTAGCAAAGAAAATACTCGTGATAAGCTCTCTGGTGCTGTGTTTGTCCTCTTTCGCGGGCAAGATAGCAATTGTAAAAGATCCTCCAGATGGTTATGGAACTTGGGGTTGTATTTTCCGAAGTCTGGCGGATACTTTGATTCAAGAAGGCCATGAATTGGATTATGACCGCCATTTTGGTTGGCGTGAGCCATCTGGATATGAGATTTATTTTCTCATGATTTACCCACTCTATTTTGTTGTTGATGCTAAAGTTGAATCGTTAATCGCTTACGTTGAAAATGGCGGTAGGTTAATCTTGCAAGAATATAGCCATCATCGCCCATTGATCTCCGATTTCTTTTCTGATGAATATGGTTGGCCTTGTTCTACTGGTAATCCTCGTTGGAATATAATTGACCCAAGAGATTCTATACCGAGAATTACGTATTCGCCTTTTAGTTTGTCTGTAGTTACTAGTTTCTTGCCTTCTTGGAAGCCAGCCGTAAATCTTGACACATTAGCAGCGCAAGTTTTTTTTACTTATTCTTTTGAATCTTCAGGGATTCTAAAAGCAGTAGCAACCGGAGGTGTTGATGTTAGCACTTCTCTTTATGATTCTTTTCCTCCGGCAATATTGTCCGGACGTTGTGGGAGAGGCGAAATTACTCTTTTGGGTGGGCAATACCTGTTATGCGACATTCCTTTTGCTCGGTTCAACATGCTATGGGATTGGTTCAACATGCTATCACCGTTCGACAATTGCCAATTCGCGCGCCAGCTTTTCCAGTGCAACGAGAGGGCGGATTCGGCATGGCTCGTTCTTGAAAACGATAGCACGGCGAAGGCCTACCTGGAACATGACAGTCTGCTTTTCTTAGCCGATTCAAGCTACTGGGAAATCCGTTTCACCGTGGACACGATTCGCAATTATTCGTTCTACGGCTACGAGTATGGTGCTGAGGGCTTCGGCGACTCGCTTGAGGTAACGTTCCGCCCGGGCTATTTCTACGACACCGTCGAGGTCTGCCTCGTCCGCCTGCCGGATTCCACCGGCGAGACAATCCTCCCCTGCGGCAGAATCTGCGACACCTTCCCGGAAAGAACGGGCATAGCGGAAACCCCCACGCCGCAATCCTTCGCCCTCTCCGCCCACCCGAACCCGTTTAATTCCGCGGTAACCATCGCCATCGACGGCGCGGGCGTATGCGATACGCCCCTACGGTTGGAGATTTATGATGTGAACGGAAGGCGGATCGCCCAATTACCCGTAGGGGAGGGTTTGAAACCCTCCCGCTCGTTGCTTACAGAACAAACGGGTGGGTCTGAGACCACGCCCCTACAAAATGGCAAAATCATCTGGCGTCCCGACCCGTCCCTCGGTTCGGGCGTATATCTCGTCCGGGCTACAGCGGGGGATGTTTCAACCACTAAACGAATTGTGTTCCTCAAATGAAATTTCGCCGAATCTCCATATTCCCCGAATCCCATTCAGCGCGGTATCTTCTCATAGCCGCGTCGGTTCTGATGATGGCGATTCTCTCCGGTTGCGCTAACAAAGGCGTTTTCCAGCTCCCGCCCCCCAACTCGCCGGATTCTATCTATAATGATTTCATCCGCGACAAAGCCCCATCGGACGAAGCTTTCGCGGCCCTTCAGGCATTTGCCGGCAAGTTCATCGAGACGGGAGATTTCGACAGGGCGAAGACCATATTTTCCGAATATTCACCGTTATTTTACAAACATAAGGCCGACATCAACAGAATAATCCAGCTTTTCGACGATTATTCCGGCAATACCCCCGAAAATATCGGCCAATTCGTCAATTCGTCCGGCTCAGAAATATTCCCGGTCTTCTCTTTCGACGGCGAAACCCTCTATTTCACAGGGCGCAACCGCGCGGACAATAGCATCGGCGACACCGAGGATATTTTCGCCGCAGTCCACCGCGACAACGCCTTCGAGACCGCACGCCCAATTACCGGCGCACTTTCATCGACCCAGTTCAACGACGCCATCAACTCCATCTCCGCCGACGGCAAATTCACACTCCTTTTCACCAACCGCGAAGATCCCATGGGCAACAACGCCTTCATAATGGGTGGCACAAACGCGATAATCGAGTTCCCGCGTCCTGTAAACAGTATTTACTTCGATTCCGACGCCGTAATGACCCCCGACGGCGCGTCGATTATCTTCGTCTCCGACCGCCCCGGCGGTGTCGGCGATTACCGCGCCAACGGCATCCCCTTCCGCGACGGCTCCCTCGGCAACACAGACATCTACATCGCCCACAAAATCGACGGCGAATGGAAAAAGCCACTCAACCTCGGCGAGGTTATCAACACCCCCTTCGCCGAACGCACCCCCTGCCTCATCGACGGCATAACCCTTGTTTTCAGCTCTCAGGGGCATTCGAGCATCGGCGGGCTGGACATATTCGTGTCCTTCCGAAAAGGCGACGGCTGGACAAACTGGACCGAACCGCTCAATCTTGGCCTGTCAATCAATTCCCCCCGCGACTCCTGGGGTTTTGTCATCTCCCCCGACCGCAAATTCGCCTACTTCAGTAGCGACCGCGACGGCGGTTTCGGAGGCTTCGACATTTACCGCATCCCCATCGAGGTTATCGAGGACAAACTCCAACCGCCGCCCGAACCGGAACCCATCGTCGAGGAAAAACCTATCCCCAAACCGGATATGAAACAACCCCTCGTCACACGGCACGAAACCTCCGCAACCCCCAAAGAAAGCATCCCAGAGCCGATTATTCAATTCCAGCTAACCGACACATTCACGGTGCGGTTCGAGGTCAACGGCGTCTCGATTCGTCAAGAATTTTATTCAAAACTCGATTCGGTGGCGATAATTCTTCGCCAGAACCCACTTCTGAAACTCCGCATCGACGGCTTCACCGACAACAGAGGCCCATCGGAGTATAACCTCCGCCTCTCACGCGACCGCGCGCAGTCGGTTGCGGATTTCATCGCAGTTCGCGGCATCTCACGCGACAGACTTCAAATCCAAGCCCACGGCATCCTCAGCCCCATCGCCGACAACACCACCGACCACGGCAGAGCCTTAAATCGCAGAGTCGAATGCAGATTGTTCGAGTAAAAAAGACCAGTTCCGTTCGATGATAGAAAAGCACTGAACGGGAAAATCTCATTGCCGTCGGTTTCAACCGACGGATATCGGGCAAAAAAATCCCTATCCTGTCCCGTTCGATAAATCGAACGGCAATGAAAAACGACGCCTCGTCATACGACCGCGCCTCGCGCGCTTTCCCGCCCATTTCCGGTCAATTACGCCTCTATTTCAGATACCGCTATAAAGTAGCGTATTTAATCATTTTGGGGATCAAGACGTGGTAAGAAAAACTCAGAACAAGCTTGGAATACATAATTATCAGTTAGAGTGGATAAAAAATCGATAACTATCCTTTTATTAAGCAAACTATTATTTGAGAATTTCTTTTGTTCTTCGTCGAAATATAGAATGCTCCTTTTGCCGATGACGGCGACGGTTTCGATGTCCGAAACTTCGCGACCGTTACTATGACCCATAACCTCGAGGCTACAACATCACCGGTAATAAATCCTTACGATATTGCGGCCCCCAACTATGCACCGACCGGAGTCGCGCTCACACATACGCATACCACACCGCCCAACGATGGATTCTTCGACACCACGGTCGATTTTATCGGAGGAGTCGATCCTTCCAACGACTGGACAGCCGGCTGGACAATACACGCTACGAATTAAACTTTCTAAAAATAAACGATTAGAAAAGAAGCCCTCGGAAGAGGGCTTCTTTTACTTTCTGTAGGAGCGTCGATGCAGAAAAGAGGACTTGCAACGGTTTATTAACATACCCTTCGGAATATATTGATACCTGCTTCATACCCATTTAATAGACGAAAATATATTTGCTTTCGATATGAAACAACTTCACCAAGGATGAAGAATGAAAAACCTCTCTTTAATGCCACTTCTCCTGCTGACTATTATTATGAGCGCCTTTTCAGCGCCCGACGCGCCCGATACCTTCATAGTCTCGCCAAAGGGCGATACCCTTCGCGGCCATGTGATGGAACCCATGCTCAGTTCCTTCAATAGAGGCCCATATACAACCTTCGGCTCCGATGCCCACACTCAGGTGGTCGTTCACTGGGGCACCGACGGCGACCAGCCCTCGGCGGTGGCATACGGAACGACGCCGTCCATGGGCGACACGGCGGTTCTCAGCGGAACCCGCGAGGATCATCATGTTACCCTGACCGGACTCGAGCCGGGAACAACATATTATTACTCGATTATCGGAGAGATTTACACAGGCACATTCCGAACGGCGCCGGTGGAGATCGAGAACTTCTCCTTTGCGGCTTTCGGAGACAATAGAACCAATCATGACGATCATCAATCGGTGGTCGATGCTATCCTCGGCGAGGGCGATATCGAATTTGTGCTGAACGTCGGCGACCTCGTCGGCGACGGCGGAAGCACAAGCGACTGGCAGATGTTCTTCGAAATCGAATGCGACCTTCTCGCAAATCATGTAATGATGCCGGCCAAAGGTAATCACGATGTCTCCTATTGGCCATGGGATCCCGACCCGATGGAAAAATACTTCGATTTCGTGGAATACGGTTCCTTCAATTACGCCAATGTCCATGTGGTATGGCTTTGCACCGAAGTCGGACTTTTTGGGAGCCTCGACGATCAGGTAACTTTCCTTCACAGCGACCTTTCTGCCGCAAGGGCAAACCCCACCATCGACTGGATAGTCGTCTATTTTCACCATCCCCCCTTCTCCTCGGGCAACCATGGCGATAACTCCGCGCCCAAAGAGAGTTTCGTGCCCGTTTTCAAGCAGTATGGCGTCGATGTCGTTTTCTGCGGCCACGACCATCATTACGAGAGAATGCATCCGATCGGCGGAACGACATATATAATCACCGGAGGCGGCGGCGCGCCACTTTACAGCGTTACCGGCGGCCCTGTGAGTGCATTCGCCATTCGAAGCCTTCAATTCTGCAAGGTGTCCGTCTCGGGGCCGAGGCTGAATATACAGTCGATAAACCCCGCAGGCGAAGTGATCGATAGAATCACCCTTCACAAAGGCCCGCAGATTCAGCGTCCGAATATCGTCGTTCCCCATATCGTCATGCCGGGGGAGAATTTCGCCGTCCAGTTCAAGACCTTCCGGAATGTCGAGGGAAATCGATACAGCATTAAAAACAGGTTCAACGGCGAAAGTAACTGGCTATTCACCTCTACCGCGGTCGAGGATAGTGTAAACCATTACACGATCGATTGCTGGACGAATAGCTGGGCTGAACCGGGAGGTTACGACCTCATAATCGAATCTCCCGAGGGCCTCGCGGATACAGCATTCAACGCGGTTTATGTAGTCGAGGAATTCGAAGACCCTTTCGAGTTCATTCATATCACCGACACCCATCTTGGAAGCACCGTGGAACACCTGAATAACCTCATCCACGGCTTCGATGTCTCCGATATGCTCAACCCCGCCTTCATCCTCATTACAGGCGATATCTGCGACGCCGGATACCGTCAGGAATACGCCGAAATTTTCGAGCTTATCAACAAAATGCATGTGCCGGTCTTCGCTGTCCCCGGAAATCACGATTACGAATACTGGGACGGCGTCGATGGCTATATGGATATGCTCTCGCCAATCAGAAGATATTCCTTCGATTACGGCGATTACCATTTCGTGATGATGGACACCAAACACGACAACGGCTTCCCCTTTTATCAATGCTATGGCTTCAACGCCGACGACTTGGCATGGCTTCAAAACGACCTCGTCGGCCACTCCGATTCTCGTTTCACGATAATAGGTTTTCACGGCCCGATTTTCGACGAACTTACTCCGAATCTCCATGGAAGGGACACATTTGTTAGCCTATGCATGGCTAACAATGTCAAGCTGACCCTCGCCGGTCACACTCATTTCAACAAAATCTTCGATTCCAGCGGAAATCGGCTGTTGTTTGGGAGCTGGCAGACCGCCGGATGGCCGCTGTTTATCCAAACAGCATCCGTGGCCAAGAATGAAACATTCACCCCGCGCCACGATCTGCGCTCAATTCGTATCGAGGACGGCGAGATAACCAAACTGACATCCGATGAGAACGGCGACGGCATTATCGAGAGAGAAACCGCATGGGACATCCTTCGATTCGACATGCACGACTATATCAGCCCGGACACAATGTCGGCGGTGTTCACAATCACTAACAACAACTACGAATCCTTCGCCAACTGCCGCAAACACACCAAGATGCTCGCGGAGGTCGTTTATGAGAGCGATGGCGGCGAGATCATCGATATCGAAAGGCGAGGCAAACATTCGCTCGAATTCGATTCGCCGGCGAGAACGGTCGTTGTGATACTTCTGAACGCCGAAAGCCTTCTGGCTCAGGAAAACAGGCATCTCGCCAAAGACCTTTCCCTGAATATCTACCCCAATCCCTTCAACAGCAGTTGCAGAATCGAGGCGCCATCGGGAGCGCAAATCGAGATTATCGACATTGCGGGAAGATTGGTCAGCAGAATCGACGAGGATAATCGCCTATGGGTTCCCTCGAAAAGCCTCGCCTCCGGAAGTTACTTTGTGAAGATTACATATGGTGGAGAGTCCATGACCCGAAAAGTGATCTTGGTCAAATAACGGATCGATCCGTTCGCCAATCCCCCTAAATCCCCCTTTCACAAGGGGGATTTTTTCTCACCCACTTGTCAAAGGGGGTCGTCCGTAGGACGGGGGGATTAAAATGTCAAAGCTCAAATGACAAATGTCAAATGAATGCCTAAATGCCCTAATATCAAATGTTTCCCGCCGTCATTGCGAGGCCGAAGGCCGAAGCAATCTCATCGAATCAGGGGGATTGCTTCGTCGGGCTTCGCCCTCCTCGCAATGACACATTGGATCCATTTTGTCATTTGGCCATTTGGATTTCATTTGTCCTTTGACATTTGGATTTTGAAATTAAAAAAAGCGACCCGCCGGATCGCCCCCCATTCTTAATTATTAATATTAACTCTACATTACTTCTTTTTCCCCTGCGGCCCTTTCCAATACTCGTTCGTAAGCAGGAAAGGTTCGGGATTCCCTGCGTCATCGTAAACCGCGCCGAACCAGACAATATAAAGGGATACCTTATCGCCTTTCACCAGTTCTTTGCCCATAACTGGCAAGATATTTTCCTGCACCGGAATCCAATACTCGTCAGAACCATCTTTAAAAAGCACCTCGTGCTGATATAGATTCACAGCCCTTTGGAATGACACGGACTTAAAAGCAAAGTTTAAAGCGGTAAGCTTGCCCGGATCCATATCGCGTTGCATCCCGCCGAAGACCATATCGACTTTAACAGAAAAATCGACACCGGGGATATAGATGCCCGTCGATTCCGCCTGAAGGATAACCGCGAGAGTGTCCATAAGTGCTTTCATGGTGATAGGCTTATATCTGTCGTAATCGAAATTCGGGTTACGCATCGATGTGTCGGAATCCGCGGTGGTTTTTGCCTGTGGAGTTTCGATTTCACCCTTCGGCGCTTCTGCTTTTTCGCCACTACAAGAGAGCGCGAAAAACGCAATTAAAAGAATAACGATCGAGTATTTCATTTCTCCTCATTCAAATATATGTGTTTTATCCCCAATAAAACTTTACCCGCCAATCCCCCCATCTCGGAATCTCTCTCCCCCCTTAATAAGGGGGGAGAGAGATTCTTACCCCGGCGGCCTCCAAGCCGCCCTCGTGAAAACCCAACTCCAACGCCTACTTAATCACTTCAATCCACTTCGGCCCCACCAGCCGCTTTGAAACCGTCGTGAAACTTGACGAAACCTCGTGGAGTTTCGCCGTCGAAGGGAAGAACGAAAAAAGCTTCTGGAGGAACACCCTCGTGCGCAAGTCCGTCGGCGTTGTCGAAACCAAACTGACGGTAGTATTGCGGATGTCCCACAAGACAACATCCTCGGGCGTCGAGTTTCTTCAAACGGGCTAAACCCTCTTCTATAAGAGCTTTGCCGATTCCATGACGCTGGAATTTTGGGAGGACGGAGACCGGACCGAGGCCATACCAATTCGGCGTCCCGTCCGACATGGTTACCGGCGAGATGGCGATATGGCCCACAACACATCCGTCTTTCTCGGCGACTAATGAAATCGTGAGGGCATTTGCGTCTCTCAGCGCTTCAACGACAAAATGTTCAGTCTGATTGCTGATTTCCATCGTCTTGAAGGCCTCGATAGTAACCTCGGCGATGGCCGCAAAATCAGTGCTTTTCTCGTCTCTAATCATAACATCATGTTTCATTTCGTTAGTTTTCTTTCTTTTGTTGAGTCTTAATATTCGCCATCTCCCATCTCAGGGGTGGCTCCCCCGGGCGCTCCCCGCGCCCTCGTGTAATACCCATAACCCAAAACCCATAACCTATTTCACAATCTCGATCCATTTCGGCTCCGTCATCGCGCCCCACGCGCCCTCTTTGACATGGCAAATCCAGAACCAAACCCGAACATTCGCCGTGATATTCAAATTGTAGGAAAACTTCCCCGGCTCGATCGGCGTGATCAGCGGGTTGATAGGCGCCGGCGGAACCATCGGCGGAACAGGATCGCCGAGCGCAGTCTCGGCCATGAACACCGCGCACCCCTCGGCATCGCGATGAACATCCGCGGTCAATAGCGCCGACCCCGGCAACCCCTCGCGCAAGACGAAATTCGTCGGCGCATCCTCCCAACTCCCCGGCTGTGGCTCCCCGCCGCCGCCCGAACCACCCGACGCCGTTCCCCACGGCGTCTCCGTCCAAAACTCATGCTGGGCGTTGCGGTAACGGCTTCTATACCAATCGAAAATCTTCCGCTCCATATCCTGAATCGGCGCGCGAAGGTCGATCAAATCGTTCTGCGCCGCCTGCATCGCCTGAAAAGTGGCCGAATAAGTATTCCGCTTTGAAACAAAATCCGCGAAGCCATCCTCGACAACCGTCATGTCCGCGATCATCCCCGCATACTCCGGCAAGGCCTTCACGACATCCCAGTGCGCCAGACACGCCGACGCCTGAATGTAAAGATCGTCCTCGTCCGACTCGATGTCCTGCGCGAGATTGAACTCGCCTAAAACCGAGGGTTCGTCGAAGAAAACCGGAAGCGTCATCTTGACGCGGATAAGCGCCTCGCGGAGCGCCTTCATCGCGTTGTCCTTCACCGCACGAAGCTGTGGCGCGAGATTCTTCTTCGCGGCGTATGTGATAAGCCCCGCCTCGTAATCATCGACCAAATCGGCAAGCCCGACCTCCAAACTCGGCTGATGATCGGGCTGGCCGACCTGCGAGCCAAGCCACGACAGCAATTCCCGCATGAAAGTGAGGAAATCCTCCCATCCGAACTGCTGAGGGAAACGATTTTTCTTTGCCATTTCATCTCCTTTGAAAGGTTTTTAAAGATGAATCAAAATCCCATAAGCCCACCATAACGTCTTCTACAATGCTTTTTAGACATGCTACAGTGCTTTTGTAAACTGCTACACTGCTTTTTAGACATGCTACAGCGCTTTTGTCAAATGCTACAATGCTTTTTAGACATGCTACAGCGGTTTTGTAAATTACTACAATGCTTTAAATAAATGCTCGAACGCCTGAATCGATCCCACGAACGCGATTTTCCGATGAAAAGATTTCAATGAACCCCTCACAACTTCAAAAAACAATCTTTACACTTTTCTGTCAAGCAGTTTTTTCAATTTCACAAAATTTTTTGCCTTCTACTTGGTCAGCTCTAGGCCTAATCTATCTCGGTAGTAACAGCGTAGAAGGTTTTTTTGCAATACGGACACATACACTCCTGCATTTCAACATTTCGATAAGGTCTGGAAGAACTAATCTGTATTCTTAACAATTTATTTCCCGAAGGAACTGTCGCAAAAGCCTCTTTCCCGCAATTTGGACAACAAACATTCTCTAGCCCCATTATCGCTCCTTAAACTTATTCATCGTAACTTGCCTTGACTTTATCAGCATAAGCCTTTAAATCCGCTAAATCACTCGCTACGTCTTGGTCAGCATCTGCAACTGCAAAGCTATAGAATGTGGGATAATCGCGAATAACCCGTTTTACTTCATTTACATAATCATCGTTATCGAAAAGGCCATTATCTTTTCTTGTAAGAAGAATAACCGAGCTTAAAAACAGGTTGCCAGCTCCATTTTCATAGATATCTATTCCCTTATGTTCACAAATCCAATCATCCTTCGTGTTCTTAAGGACAATTGATTTAGCTATCGATATAGCTATCCTGGATTTTTCTTCGATTTTATCAAATTCGAGAGAACCGAATTTGTGATGAATCTCATCCCGAATATCTTCATGATTCTCGATATTAGCTTCATAATCGGTTTGGAATTCAGTTTCAATCGTGTCCGAGATATGGCTTACACTTGAATTGCTATGTAAGATGGGAGTAGTTAACATCAACAAAAATCGGTCTTTTCCCAAATCTCGTTGTATCTCGAAGACTTTTTGCAATCCAGGTAACAAAGTGGGATGATGATCGACATCGAGAAGAGAAGCGCAAGGATCGAAGTTGATGATGTCGAATGGGAATGCTCTCATCAAATCCGAACGAGCTCTTCTTTGTCTCGCGGCTTTCCTTTGAGCTAAAGTATCCCTTTCCCTTGGAATCGTGGTTTCATCACTTTCTCCACCATCTTCATCGGCAGTTAGGAGTTTACCAATTTCTCCATATAGTATAGGAGGTCCAAGGGGTGGCTTTAAAGATTTTTCGATCTCAGCAATTTTAATCCAACACATTTCGCAAATTGTTATATTTTGGATCCTTTGGTTTCTATTACGGTTTAATATCCCCATTTTCTCTAACATGAAAACGTCAACAGCATCAACGCCACATAGAGTAAAATACTTGATCTGGTTCGATGAGTTAGATTCAAATTCCCGACATGCAGGTTTCCACGTATAGAACCTAGCGCAATGTTTAGGTTTATATGTCCACCAATTAGGCTCACTCATAGCACGGCCTCAAGCAGTTCTTTCAGGAGCCGATCAAAAACCTTTCTTTGTTCTTCCTTGTTTTCGCTTTGAAGGGCGATATCAAAGGCTACAGTTACTGCTTTATAAACCTTGTTTCGTGTTTTTCCTTTTAGGGGTTCTGGATCCGTATTGACGATAATCTCATTTCCCTTTTCGGTTACCGTTGGTTTTTTTCTCCCAAGTTGTTCTAACTTCACTTTTTGTTTTAGTGCGGGATCTTCTTCAATTATATTTTTCAACTCTGAATAATAATCTTCCTCTTTTCTTTCTCGAATTCCTATTCGTCTCTCTTTGCCTAATCTATCTAGGTCCGCTAAAACTACTTTCAGCTTATTGTGCAATTCCCTCTGGAGAGTCCGGTAGTGCTCATCGTGTTCGTTGAAACTATCTCTGTCCAAATTCAGGGCAGATTCAAGTCCATATTCAACAAATATTTCACCTGAAACCCACCTGCTCCTCATTGTTTCGACTGCCTCAATATAGTTTAAAAAAGTCCTATCGTAGCAACCAATACCTACATTGCGAAGTCTTATCTGGATTCCATTGAGTTCCATTGGTCGAATATACTGAGAAGCTTGTCCGAAAATATAACCTCTAAACTTCAGTCTTTCTCCATAAACTTGATCATCGAACTCGAAGTAATATAGCTTTGGCTTTAGATCTTCATAGTTTTCGTCTGTAGTTGGGAGTTCAATGAAACGCTTTAAATTAATACCCTCAAACCTGACTTTGAATTTTTGCGACTCGAATTCTTCTTGCTTTTCCTTGATGAGATTTTTTGCCTTTTCAAAGTCCTCTGTTTCTTTTTCCTTTTTTCTAAACTTTGAAATGTCAATTGGATATTTAGGTAGCTCCCCGAAATAAGGAAGGGGGCACAACATTGATAATTCCCAAATTGCTTGAAGATATGGTCCTTTTCCGTTAATCGTGCGATTGCCTTTCCCAAAATACTTTTTATGAAGTTCCGAAGTTCTAAACGGAAGGCCGTTTTCTTCTTCCTTGGTTTTGCTTCTTTCCATTTCACCGATAAAAGAAGTCCTTACGTCGTCTGAGAAAATCCGAAATCCCTTTTTATCTGGATCGTAATCAATATCCTTCAATTCATATTTGCCCGCAATGAAATCATCTTTTTGTGGATTCTCTTCAATCATCTGCTCTTCGGTAGTAGGTATATCAAGATCGCTTAAAGTGATTTCCGCGCGAAAAGCTGACTTCACGCCTTCACGTTCACAATGGGACTCTATCTTAAAGCTCTTCGTTATCTGGCCAATTGCAAAAAGGCCTATTCCAAGCCTGCCAATAATGGGTCGGTTATACTTCTCTGTCCGGTCTTTTCCGCCGCGTCTTCGATGGCTTGTTCCCACTCCTTTGTTTGCAAAGTGTTCCTTAAACGCTTCCTTGGTCATCCCTTCACCGTCATCTTCGCAAAGAATATACGAGTAATACGGATAATTGGTGCTAATCAACACTTCTGTGGCGTCAGCGTCGTATGCATTGGAAACAAGCTCTTTTAAAGCCGCCGCGGTGCTTCGATAAATACCCTGGCTCAAATGAGAGAGAGTCGAATTCGAGACTACGATCTCACCCGTCTCTGTAGTGGCATTAGCCATTATTTCTCCTCGTAGAACATGACTCTTGTCGAATCGTGGTATTTTTCGGACATTCGGCGGATACTTATCGTTTCGGCGTTTTTCAGGCTGAACCCGGCCAGTCTTTGCCGTTCGGTATCGAAGAGGTCATAATCTGCTATCGCCGCAAGCCTTCGCCCAGAGGGCAATTCGTAAACATACTTCTTCTTTCTGTCTTCGCGGTCGCTGTTGTCGTTTTTGTCTCTGCTAAGCATTTGGTTAATTCGCGTGATTTCTTGATCAGTAATCAAAACTTGGTCGTGGGTTAATGCGCGTTCGTTCATGTCGATAAGTTTATCCAAAAGTTCATATCTCGTCTTCATTAGGAAAGGTCCGAACCGAGCTTTCTTCGAGATATAACTCGGGACATATTGCTCATCCTGATTTCTAATTCGGTAAATCCAATTTCTGAATTCAAGGAGTTCCTGCATCCATCCGTCGCCGTTCCCGCTATTTTGAATATGATAGGCGAGGGATTTGTCCTCATCGACAACAGTGCAAACCCAGCATCCGAAGCGAGAATCGCCGCAACTTTGCTGGTTTGTCTCCTGAACCATCGGGCACTCGCCGCTTTTACATGCCGAACCGTATAATCTCAGCAAATCCTTATTGCTTCCGCCCCACGGCTTAGGCACTTGAAGCAGATAAGCCCATACCTCAGCGTCGCTCATCTCGACTATCGGCGCATAGACGAAAGCGTTGTCCATCTGGTGTTTTCGGAGTGCCTGACCGTTGTCATACTTCCTCATCGCGGAGGCCCTATTAGCTGATTCGCTTTCCCGAGTTCCGAGAACGATGATTGCACTACTCTTTTCGTCGAGCGTCCTCTTTATATAAGCGCTTGTGGGATTGATCTTCAATCTCTCGGTGCACCACCTAAACCAACGGTTGGGTGAAGGATAGCCTTTGCCGATTAAGCAAACCCAAAATGAATCGTCGATTGTCGGTTTCGTTACTTCGACCTGAAACAGATCTGGATTATGCGGAAAAAGCTCTCCTTTTCCGGCTTGTTCGATTTTCGACAATTGGTCTTCGACATATTTCGCTATGATCGGATTCTCGACAAGTGTATCGTTGCAGATTACATGGATTTCTTTATTTAAGCGGTCTTTGGGCAATTTACGGAGGGCTTGGAAAATCATCTGCAGAACGCAAGTGCTATCTTTGCCTCCAGAATAACCTACAATCCAAGGTATGTTATCCTTGAGGTATTGTCTCTGAATTCGTTTTATAATTTCTGAATAATCTACCATAGCACCGTTTTATTTCTCCAAAGGTAATTCCATAGAAGCCATTTGTCAACGACAAAATCACTCGACCTCCAACCACCCATGCCCTTTTCCCTCTTTGTAGTCGTCGTGGGTGAGGGCGATTTCGACCCTGCGGTTGGCGCTGTCCGGCCCGCGGAAGATTGTTTCTGCCTTCGCCGGTTCTGTAGGGGAGGGTCTCAGACCCTCCCGTTCCATATCGCGGGCGGGTCTCAGACCCGCCCCTACAATTCGTTTGCGCATTTTCATCGCCGCCTTGCGGACGAGGTCGGCGGTTATTTATAAACATCCCTGCGAGGGCCTATGCGCTCAATAAAAATCACGTGTCGTGTGTAATCTACGAGCAGTATAATCCTTAGGTCGCCGAGTCTTATCCGGTAAAATCCGTCCCATACCCCAACCATCTTTGTAACGTCGATATTTACGTCCTTCTTCTCCGTCCAGCTAATGAATTTATTCAGGGCATCTATCAGGTCGTCTTCCGTGAGCGCCTTTTTGTGGATGGCTTTTTCGGCGTGGCTACTCAACTCGATGGTATATTTCATTTGTGTTCCAGGGTCAGAACTCTGGCCACCTCGCGCGACGGCTTCCCGTAGAGCTTCTCGATCTCTCTCTGCTCTTCCTCGGATATTTCGGGAACTTGCGCGAGCATCAACTCCATCATCCGAAACCTATATTCCTCGTCGAAAACTTCGCGAAACGCTTTCCGCGTTTCCTCGGCTATTAGTCTTCGGAGTTCGTCGATATCTATTGTGATTGTGCCGCTCATTTTTCATCCTCTCGTGCGCGATTATCAATTTTCTATACATAATTAAAATACCTTTTCCGCTGTAAAATGTCAAGCCTCGATCTCCAACCACCCATGCCCTTTTCCCTCTTTGTAGTCGTCGTGGGTGAGGGCGATTTCGCGTGTGGTGCCTGTGGTGCTGTCCGGCCCTCGGAAGATTGTGATAGCAGAACCCCCCTGACCCCCCTTGATAAGGGGGGCATCTATTGCAGAACCCCCATGGTCACCCTTCGTAAGGGGGATAAGGTCTTCGCCTCCCATGTCAAGGGAGGTGCCCGAAGGGCGGAGGGTTCGCATCTTCATCGCGGCCTTGCGGACGAGGTCGGCGGTTAGGTTCGTTTCGACAGGCGAGCCGGGAGACCCGGCCCCTACGGAATCGTCGGGCGGGGGCGGGTCGAGAAGGACTATTCGGGTTTCGCCGCCGCCGAGGGCGCATCCAACCACCACGCGTTGCGATATCGGGTCGGGGGCGGTTATCGCCTGCGTCTGGAGTTTGCCTTGACTGAGCGCAAGGTTGCCCGCGGTGCTGGTGGTTCCCTTCGCCTCGAACACACCGAGACTGCCGTCGGGGAAGGTGCACACGAAATCCGGCCTGCGCGAGCCGGTGGGAAACACCGCTCCCGCCTTGATCAGCGAGGAGCAGTCCGCCCATGTGTCGCAGTTGAACAGCTCTTCCATCGCCCACGCGCAAAAGCCCATGCCGAACTCGTCCGCCGCCACCGCCTTCTTGTGCGGGTCTTCAACGCCCGGCGAGATTATCAGGCTGTTGCTCTCACCGAATGCAAAGCCATGTTTCCAGAAGGGATACAGAGACATTGTTGCGAAGGGGTCGTCGGCAAGGTTCGCCTCGCCGATTGTCCGGCAAAGGTGCATGGGCAGGAGTTTTCGCTTGGTCTGGTAGTTCCCGAAATCGAAATCCCGAAAATCGCACAGGACGAACTTGTCCAGCTGAAGATTGTTGAACATCGCCTCGAACTTCGGGAATTCCGTCTCGTCGAGGTTGACGATTACTTTGTTGTCTTCGATTGTGATATGCATGATAGCCTCCTGAAAAAAATATAGGCTATGAGAGGCGAAATCGCAATAAAAAAAGCTCCCGCGCAACGAAACGGGAGCCTTTGAGAGATAGGAAGCGGGTTTCTATTTCGCGGTCGCTTTGACGCGGTCTTCCTGAGTCATTTTTGCGAGGCGTTCGACCTCCGCGACATCGAGGCCGAGGCCATTTGCCACACGGGTGCCATAGTCCGCATCGGCTTTGAAGAACAGTGCTGTTTGGCGAAGCTGGATGCGCTTTTGCGCGTTTTTCAGATGGCCGACTATGTTGCTCACGAGGTGCTCGCGGTCTGTCTCTTTCATGACCTTGCGATACAGGTCGCCGGCCTGCACGAAATCGACATCGCCGAGTTTGTATTCGTGGCGCGCGGCCATGCCGCTAACATCGATGGGCGGAGGTGCGAAGTCGGCATCGGGATCGATGTTCGAGAAGCTGTTCGGCCAGTAGTTCGGGCCGCCGCCGCCGTTGTCGTCTCCGCGCATTGCTCCGTCGCGCTGGAAGCTGTTCATGGGGCATTTTTTCGGCGCATTGATCGGAAGCAGATGATAGTTCGGCCCGAGGCGATGGCGCTGGGTGTCGCGATAGCCGAAGAGCCTTCCCTGAAGCATCTTGTCCGGCGAGGGGCCGATTCCCGGGACAAAATTCGCCGGTGCGAACGCCGCCTGTTCGACCTCGGCGAAGTAGTTCTCCGGATTGCGATTGAGCACCATTCGACCGACCTCTATCGGCGGGAAATCGCTGTGCGGCCATACTTTAGTTATATCGAAGGGATCGAAGCGATAGTCTTTCGCCTGCTCGGGAAGCATAATCTGCACCTCGACGCGCCATGAGGGGAAATTGCCCTTCGCGATTGACTCGAACAGGTCGCGGGTAGCGCAGTCCGGGTCAATACCGCGCATCTTGTCCGCCTCTTCGCCTGTGAAATTGTCGATGCCCTGTTCGGTTTTGAAGTGGAGCTTTGTCCAGAAATATTCGCCCTTTTCGTTGAACCACATGAATGTGTGTCCGGCGTAGCCGTTCATGTTTCGGTAAGTCCTCGGCGTGCCGCGATCCGAGAATAAGATTGTTACCTGATGATTTGATTCAGGTGTGAGCGAGAGGAAATCCCAGAACATATCCGCGTCTTTTAGGTTCGTTTTGGGATTGCGTTTCTGGGTGTGGATGAAGTCCGGGAATTTGAGTGAGTCGCGGATGAAGAACACCGGTGTGTTATTTCCTACTACATCGTAGTTGCCTTCCTCGGTGTAGAATTTCACCGCGAAGCCGCGCGGGTCGCGCTCGGAATCGGCGGAACCCTTCTCGCCTCCGACGGTGGAGAATCTGGCGAAGACATCAGTCTTTTTGCCGACTTCAGAGAGGAATTTGGCGCGCGTGTATTTTGAGACATCGTTGGTCACCTCGAAATAGCCGTGCGCACCCGCGCCCTTGGCGTGAACGACGCGCTCGGGGATGCGTTCGCGGTTGAAATGCGCCAACTTTTCGATGAGATTAACATCGTTGAGCGTAACAGGGCCTTTCTCGCCCGCGGTTTCAGAGCTTATGTCGTTGTCGATGGGCGCTCCAAAGCCGGTGGTCAGTTTTTTGTCGTCTTTCATTTGCGTTCTCCTTTTTTAGTTTTAATTTGGTCGTTTGTCATATTTGCTAAGCATTTATTGCAAATGCCTTTGATTTCCACTAGAAGGCGGTTTGCCGTTCCGAGTTCCTCTATTTCAATCGGGATTTCGAGTTTGTCGAACTTATCGTTGTAGAAGTCGATGATCGCCCCGCATTCGGAACATACGAAATGGTGGTGAGTGTCGATATTGGCGTCGAATCGAGTTTTCGACTGAGTTGTTTCGATTGTGGATATAAAGTCGAGGTCTTTGAGAAGCCATAGGGTGCGATAAACGGTGTCCAGCGAGATTGTCGGAACTCTTTGGGAGACAATCTGATAGACCCTTTCTGCGTCCGGATGTTCCTCTGACTCCAAAACAGTTCTGAAAACCTCCAAACGCTGATTAGTAGCTTTAATCCCTGCTTCTCTCAGACAGTGAATGAGGTATTGTATTCTCTGTTCTATGTCGTTATCGTTCTTCATAATTTATTTTTAGATAGTAATATATTCTTATTTAGATAATTTGCAAGCTCAATTTTTATGTTTTTTGGATGCGCTGTTTAATGGAGCATCGCCTGAAACATCGGAAACTCGATCTCGTCGAGGTTGACGATGACGCGGTTGTT
>CAYWOR010000006.1:95274-166791 GCA_964459995.1 uncultured bacterium
CTCGATTGTTACAAACATAATCTATTCTCCCTTCATCATCGCACGGACGAAGGGATGGGTTTCCAGCTCGTGAAGGGCTTTCAGGCGCGCCAATGTCTCCTCGCCGCCGATGGATAAAATCGCTCTTGCGGTATGGGCACGGAGAACCGCGTCACGGTCTTCGAGAAGGGGCAATAATACCGCGCGCGCCCTCGCTTTGCGGATTTCCAGAAGGTCGGCGTCGAAATCCTCCTCCTTCTCCATTTTGGCTATCATCGATGTCATCACGCGAAGGAGATGCAGGCGGGCAGTCGATTTGGCTGTGGGAAGGATAGCGGCCACAGTGTCGAATGCCTCATCGAACATGTTGGATAAGCCGAACTGGGACGCCAGCCGCACGGTGATATATTCGTCGCCGAGGAAATCTATCATAACGGGGATTCCGCGCGGGTCTTTGAAATCCGCCATCGCTTTCGAGACCATATAACGCACCGGTTGGCGGTCGTCGTTGCGGTATTTTATGATATGTGGAACCGCCCGTTCGTCAGCTATTTTTCCCAGCGCGGAAATTGCGCTTATACGTGTCCGCTTCTCTTTCAGAAGGGGCAATAGCGAATCGACAGCGGCCTTGTCGCCGATTTCGCCGAGTATATAAATCGCGTTGCCCAGCCGCTCCCTGTCCTCGCGTTCGTGAAGGGCGGCGAAAAGGCATGGTATCATCAGTTCCGGTTTTTTCTTACTAAAATTTTCAACGGTGCGCGTCCGAAGGCTCGACTTCGTTCCGAGCTGTTTTTCGCATATGTAATCCGCGGCGACCTGGCCGGAATCGAGAAGTTCCTGAAATGCCTTCTCCGCTTTGTCCTTCGCGGAACCGACCGCCCATGCGCTGGCCTCGTTAAAAATCGTTTCGATTGTGCGCTCGGTCGTGTCGATTTCCTCCTCGGCCTTTTCCTCGGCGAGTTCGCGCACCGGGTCGGGGAAGGGATCGCTGTCGATGTCCATCCCGAAACCGATTTCGCCATAGAACCAGAAATTGTTGTTCGAGGCGAGTTTCGTGTCCGAATAGTGGTCGTCCCCCTGAAGATCGAGGAAGATGCCGACGCTTCCGGTGCCGCGCGCCCCACGCGAATAGCCCCAATTCGAGGAGTGGTTGTATCGTTTGCAATAGGTGTCGTTGCCGTTGCGATCGACGAAGAGGGCGAAAGAATTTGTCAGCGCGCAACCATTACCGCCGTCGATTACATAAATGTCGTTGCCGCGGTAATCGGAGAAAAATCCGACCGAATAATCGTGCGCCGCGCCCTGTCCGGGGCCTTGCGGAGAGACATAGATGTCGTTCCCGCCCCTATCGACCAGCGACCCGACCGACAGATGTATCCCCGACCCCTGCGGATACCAAACCGAGGTGTAAACATCGTTGCCCCCGTTATCGACGAGAAGCGCGAGGCCATACCAATAGCTGACCCCCTGCGCATAAACCCCCGACGAATAGGTGTCGTTGCCGCCTTTGTCGAATAGAAAGGCTATTCCGCCGGAGACATCGGGACGCCATCCAATCGAAAAGCCCTGCCCGAAAGAATGATAATCGAAAGGTGCGAGAGGGGCATGGGAGTATTTCCCGCCGCAAAAATATTGGTCGGAACCGGAATGGTCGGCGAGAAATCCGAACCCTTTGGGTCCGGCGAAAGCCTGCGCGTGAACATGGGAGCGATAAGCGTCCTCGCCGGCGAGGTCGATTTGGATGCCTATCCCGAAATTTCCTGCGCCCTGAACATAGCTCGCCCCCTGATAAATGTCGTCGCCATCATAATCGACGAGGATGCCCGAACCGAAAAGTCCCGCGCCCTGAGCATAATGATCGGCGAGATAAACATCGTTGCCCGCCAAATCGACAATCGCGCCGACTCCGAAAACCCCCGATGCCTGCGCGAAAATATCCCCGCGCGAATCGTAAAGATCGTTGCCGGCAATATCGATAACCACGCTGAAAACCGATTTCCCGATAACCCCGGCGCCATGGTTGCCACGATAGACATCGTCGCCGCCCGGGTCGAGTATTATGGCACCGTCGAGATAAATGTCGTCGCCTTTCGTGCCGATAACGGCAGTCCCCCAACGGGTCTTGATTCGAATGACCTCACCCATATCGTCGATGTTAACCGCCGAATTTAACCGCTCAGTCGCCATCTGAATTCCCGTTGCGACAGCCGCCGTGGCAAGTCCTAACTGCTTGTAATCGAAGGCGTGCATGGTAACGTAAAGCGAGTCGAGCCTCACATTCCATGTGGTGTCGTAATCGCGACCGGTGAGTTCCATGAGGTAATATTCGAGGCTGTCGGCGAGGGTGTCTTCGCTGTCGATCCAGAATTTCGGAAGTAGCATCAGCAATGAATCCAACGATTCTTCGGGAACTCCGCGCATCATACCGCAACGATGTTCCCATGCGACATCGAAGGAGGCCAAAATATATCTAAGAGCGCTTCTAAGAGGCTCGTCGAGACGTTGTGCGGTCGTGTCCCTGTTCGCGATTCGTTCGATTTTCGATTGAAGACCATTATAATCGCGCTTCGGTAGCTCCTCGTCTATCGCGGAGAACCCCCATCTCACAATTTCCGGAAGATCTGCGCGGGATTCGATTGCGATTTTCGTCCAAGCGTCGATGGTATCGGGAAGTTCGAGGGGTTTATCAAGAAAAAGATTCACTCTCGAAAGCCGGAACAGCGTGTCCGAGGCCCATTTTTTCTCGAAACCGGCATCTTTGCGGGTCAGACCGGAAAAATAGAGCGCCGAATCGACATGCTCCCGCGCGAAATCGTCCAATGACGGCGGAAAAGTGTCCGCAGGCTTGGAATTGAACCCGAAAACCGAACCGGCGGCTATCGCTACGATAACGAAAATGATGTTGAACTTCATGATACTCCTTCATAATATTTCCCGCAAGATGCCCGATAAACCCACGAAGGTCAAGCGGAATCTGTGAATATGCACCACCGATAGTTTACCCTTCAACGCGAAAAAAACGCGAGACGACGAAACAATCCCCTCGCACGCCAGCAACACCGTGAAAACACGAATTCACATACATCCCACGAAAAAATACCCCATACGTTTCGAATAACAAGCCTTATCTTTTTCTTTGGATTTCCAAATATTTTCGTTATATTAAAAATTCATTAATGCAAAGGAGTTGCAATATGAAGAATACCCTATTAATTCCCCTTCTCCTCTCATCGATAGTTTTTGCG
Organism: uncultured bacterium; assembly: GCA_964459995.1. Classification (GTDB taxonomy): domain Bacteria; phylum UBP14; class UBA6098; order UBA6098; family UBA6098; genus CAZSHG01. The sequence goes on from CAYWOR010000006.1 coordinate 98,499, forward strand.
GTGCCGATACATTTCGCCCTCGTCAACGACTGCCATTCCGTGGTTGAGGCATGGGGTTTTCGAGACCCGTCAACACTCGAAGCCTCGATAGGAGGCTATGCCAGAGCGATTCACATCGTCGATTCCCTTCGAGCCGAATACCCAAATCTGCTTTTTCTTCACGCCGGCGATGTCATAACCGGCGATTTTCTATCGACGCTTACCATCGGCAGGGCAACATGGGATTTGTGGATGCAAGCCGGCGTCCGCGCTTTCGCTGTTGGCAACCACGAGTTCGAATACGGTGTCGATATGCTCGATTCAGTCCTCGGTGAAATCGATGTCCCCCTTGTCTGCGCGAATCTCGACGCGACCGGATATCCGAATATTCAGGCCTCGATCGAGCCGTATAGGATTTTCGCCTTCCCCGGCGAGGGCGCGGACAGCGTTCGAATCGCGGTTTTCGGAGTATGCACCGAGGAAACCGACGATGCAGGCTGGACAGAACCTCTCGATTTGGGCGATGTCGTGGTCGCGATCGACACCTTCGGGATTCCACCCGGCGCAGACGCCGCAATCGCATTGACTCATCTCGACATCAGCGACGACCATCCTGTTGCGGCGATTCCCTTTATCTCCGCGGTTCTCGGCGGACATGACCATTCTGTCCCCGACGCTCCAATATGGAATATCTCCGGCGCGGACAGCACACCCATTTTGAAATCCGGCCCGATGATTATCCGTGTAGGACACCTTATCATGGATTACGACGAATCCACAGGGCTAAGTTTCATCAGCTGGAACGCAATTCCTATCGTTGCTGGAATACCGGAAAGCCCCACCGCAAGGGCTTTGCTCGACTCATATCGCGATACAATCGCCGCGAATCCCTTTATTGGATTCGATCCCTACGAAACCGTGGCTTTCATAGCCGAATCAAATATCCCAATCACCTCGACCGATTTAGCGGACAGCGGCTGGAACGATTCGCCGCAGGGAAATATGGTTACAGAGGCTTATCGCTCGATGCTCGGCACAAAAATAGGCGTGGAGGGGCGCGGTGCAATGCGTATGTCAATTCGAAGAGGACCGGTAACCTTCGCCGATCTCTATAGAATCGCACCGGTGGGCATACATCCGGGGAAAGGTTTAAATTCTCGGCTCATAAGGGTCATCGCCACCGGCCAACAGCTTAAAACGATGATGGAATACGCCCTTTTCGGTTCATCCTTCTCTTCCGAGGTTTTCCCCGAATTCAGCGGGATGAGGGTCGAATTCAACCCCGGTGGGCCTTTCCTAAATAAAATCAACACCGCGTCATGGGTTATAGACGGAATGCTCTGGCATGCCGCAGACACATATCTTATCGCGGGCACCGAGATGCTCGAATATGCGATGGGTCTCGTGGGAATATCGGCGACATCGATTGTAAGGTCGGACACCACAGTTTGGGAGGCAATTTCGGCCTATTGCACTTCGCCGGACTTCACCCCTGCATATCGTTCCGATGGGCGTTTCCGCGATATTACTGTCGGCATAACCGAGATTGTCGAGCGTCCGATAAGGCTTAATCTTCGTGCATGGCCGAACCCCTTTAACGCCTCGGTCAATATCGAATCCGGAAAACCTGCGAGAACCCTGGAGATTTTCGATCTCGCCGGAAAACTCGTTAAAAACATAGCCATAAACAAAGAGGGTGAGAGACGCCATATCTGGTCCCCCGACAGAAATATCTCCGCGGGTGTTTATTTCGCGAAAGCGCTTCATTTCGACGGCACGACCTCTCGCACGCCTTTGATTTATGTGAAGTAATACATCCGATTTGATGCAATTGTATTCTATTTGCATGCAAATGTATTCGAATGTATGCAGTTTGCAACTATTTGAATACATTTGCATCAGGTTTGAAAGCAAGCCTCGCTATTCACATTCCGATTCCCAAAAAAATGGAAACTCAAAATGCATATCCGCGATGGATTCTTGGTCGTGTCGGGAATGACCAAAAATCATATGTCATTGGCGGAAATCGCAACCAGATGTCGCGGCTATCTTAATCGCGGTGCGCGAAAAGAAGGACGAACCCGCCCGCCCCGAAAACTATATTCCCGAGCACTGCGGCCATAATCGGCGGGATATTGCCGTTGTAACCGAGCACCTGCCCAACCTTTATCGCGGCGAAATAGATGAAAGCGATGGTTATCGACTGGGCGAATCCCACAACCAGGCCGCCACGCCGGAACCTCAGAACAAGGGGCACGCCGAAAAGTAGTATCACAAAATTTATGAAAGGGTAGGAAACTTTCATATAAAGATCGGTTTTTTCGCGGATTGGATCGCCGCCGGCACGCTCGACTCGCTCGATGAATTCTTTCAGCTCGAAAAAGCCCATTTCGTCGGGGTTTGCGCGACGTTTGGCGAGTTCGTCGGGGGTCTCTTTCAGGGAGATTCCCATGGAATTAAAACGCTCGTAGGAGGGAGAATCGCCGCCGAATCTGTAGGCATGGCCGTCGAAAAGCTCCCATTTTGCGCCGTCGTATTCCATTCTTCTCGCTCGAAGAAGCTCTTTGACAATACCGTCATCGGCGTAAGTTATGACGAGAACCTCATGCGCTCTCGCTCGTCTCGGGTCGAGGATTTCCATCGATAGCACGCGTCCGTCTTCGGTTTGGTAGAGAAGTTTTTTCACGCGCCCAAGGGTATTTCTGTTGCTCTTGAAAATTCGCTCTTCTTTGACTTTGTCGCGCAGACGATTTGTGTTCGGAACGATAAATTCTGCAAAGGCCATCATAACCAAAGACCATACAAGGCCAAAAATTAGAATCGGGACGCCGATTCGCAGAGAACTTATCCCCCCAGAACGGACAGCGACGACCTCGCGGTGTTTCGACATCTGCCCGCATGAGAAATCCGCCGCGAGAAGCAGAACGATGGGGCTTATTAGGACGAGGATATAGGGCAGATAGGTGAGGTAATAAAGGATAACATCGGTTAATGCCGCACCACGGTCGATAAATTTATCGAGGTTCTCGATGATGTCGATGACGTAGAAAAGCACCAGGAAAGCTATCGCCGCCCAAGCCGCCCATATCAGAAACTGGCGCAAAGTATGTCTGTCGAGTATTTTCAATCGCGGTCTCCGCCTAAAATAGAGCAAAACTTGTTCCAACACAAATAAGAATAATTAAAAATCCAATTTGACCAAGGATTATTGTTGATTATTTGGAGAACAGAGTTATATTTTTTAACTTGAGAAGGTAATATGAATTTTTCGTTGAACAAAAAGGAATTAACGTTAATTTCATTTATCGTTCTCGGCGCGGTGGGTGGCGGCGGAGTTATGGCACTGACGGAAACCCATGTTGCGCCGTTGCCGGAGCTTGGTTCAGCAAAGGAAATTGTTGCGGAGCAAGTTTCGAAGGGCGATATAATCGATGTGGCCGAGGTTACGGAGGTCGCGAAACAGTCCGCCGAGCCTGAGGCTCCGACAGGGCCGGTGAATATTAACACCGCCGGCGAACAGGAATTGACGAGGCTGATTGGAATCGGCCCGGCACTCGCCAAAAGGATTTGCGAGGACCGTGCCGCCAAAGGCCCTTATAAATCTATCGATGAGCTTCAAAGGGTCAAAGGAATTGGTCCTGCGACGATTGAGAAAAATATAAGTTTAATTACAATAGGCAAATAAAACAATAATAAATAAAGACGGAGGAGTTAAGTGAATCGCAGATCAGGAATCTCAATCTTGGATGTCGTCATTATATTATTAATCGTAGGGGTTATCGCCGCTCTTGTTATCCCAAAAGCGCGCATGGAGAAGAAAGAGCAGGCTATGATGGCTTGCAGAGAGCAACAGCTGGCCATTTCCGAGGCTATGATGCGCTTTTATACTACGGCAGGAGACACCTCGCTGTTGACACTTCACGAAAAACCGGTCGAGCCGGAGACAACAGAAGTCGCGACAGAACCGGCACCGAAGGGCAAACAGCCGGCCGCGGTTGTCGATACTACCACCCCCCCGCCGCGTCTTTTTACCGATGATACGACCTTATTGCGCCCCTATCTCGACGCTAAATACTCATTCAAATGCCCCCTCGACGGACAGGAATACATAATTATCGCGAGAGATTCCGTTTTCTACTCCATCTCCTGCCAAAATGACGGGCATGGTCAGGTAATCCGCGGCAGAGCGACCTGGGAAGAATAAGGAGAAACCTATCGAATTAGGGCTCGACAAACTGCTAAAGGGATCGAAGGCCTCGAAGGCTAAGAAAAAGCCTGAGGCCGAAGCCGCCCCAGTCGAAATCGTCTCGGAGGGAATTTCTCTCGAGCCGAAACGAAAGGGGCTTGGAATCGCATTGGACGAAGCGAAGGCGGTGGTCGTCGAAACGGATATTTCTCCCAAGGGCATTTTGATCGAGAAAATCGCCTCATTTCCAATCACGGACAAACAGGTTTTCTGGGGAAGAATCGCCGATTTCGACGGCCTTATCCCGAGATTTGCGGAGATAAAAAAGACGCAAAAATGGAAGGCGAAACTGGCCTCGATAAATCTTCCGATGCATTTTTGCGACATCAAAGCTTTCGATTTTCCGAAAGCCTATGTAAAAAAATCGAATATAGAATGGGAGATTCAGAGCAATTTTGTCGGCGATCCCAGCTTGTATCGATTCGATAGTATCGAGGCGGGGAAAAGCAAACGCGGAATAACGGAGCTTGTGCTGGGCGCGATAGCGGAGGCTGTCGATGAACGGGCTACGCTTTTAGCCTCTATTGGATTGAACGCTGTCGCAGTCGAGCCTGATATTCTTTCATTTTATAACGGTCTCGCCTCGACAATGCTGAGTTTCCCCGCTCCGAGCGTTCTGTTGATAGATATTTCCTATCCCTACAGCAGTTTCGCGCTGGTTAAGGACAATGTTTTTATTCCCGGTGGCAATGTCAAAGTCTCGGAGGATTTTTTGCGAGGTGTCAGCCTCGACGCAGTGCCCGGTTTTGCGCAGGATTTGTCGAAAGCCTTTTCGCGCAAATTCGAGCTTGCGGGATTCGACATGGGGGAGCATAAGCCGCAGATGCTTATTGTCGGCGGCTTATCGGTGGATGATAACGTCGCGGATTTGATTGCGAAGGAACTCGAGATACCGCCCTATCGGAAGAACCCGCTTGCCGAAGGGTTGGTTAAATTGAAGGATAAAAAAATCGTTTTAAGCTGGCAATCTTATATTAAAGCCCTCGGGCTTGCACTTAGAAACTGATGGCCAAACTGCTTCATACAAACCTTCTCCTCGAAGGCGCGGCTGTGCAATCAGCGCCGGTGGGGAGCGCTCCAAAAGCCTCGGCTAAAACCAAAGGCCCTAAGAGCAAGACGCTTTCTTATATTATATTTGGAGCAGTTATTCTTATCGGCGGAACTATTGTGGGTTATCTTTATTTGGCGGAATATTTTGGTAACAAAATGTCTCAATACGAGGATATTGTCCAGCATCCCTTGCGCATGCCGGATGGAATGAAACCTGGCGGAGGAGGAGATCCTTCACCAATGCCAACCGACCCGGACGAGCAATTGCCATCGCCGACAACGAAACGTAGCGGCGGTCTTGTGCAAATCCCATGGATAGGGGCTTATGAGAAATTGATTTCCTCATTGGCGAAGGCGGATTTTGAGATATTCTCGATAACTTCCGGCGCCGAGGGAAGAATTTATATCTCGGGGAGGACATCGGGCGAGATTACCGAGTCGATTATTCCGGGAATAACTTTCGCGGGTATCGACATGCTCGACTCGAGGGTTTCCGAGGGTGGGACAACCTTCCTCGCCGATGCGAAACTCGCCCCAATCGAGGAAATCTCTTTCGATCCAGCGCCTGTGCCGCCCTATGAAAGGGGCGAGGTCATTCGAAAACTCGATACAATGGCCAAATCGGCAGGATTGAAGGGGGTCTCAACTCAGGCTGTGGGGCACGAGAAAATCGCCGAGGGAAGCAGATATTCGATTTCCGTAACGGGCGCGGGAACGATTGGGAATATCGTCGCTTTCACCGAATCGGCGATGGAAATGAAATCTATGATGGAAATCGGCAAGATAACCATCGAGAGTGTTTCTGACAAATCGATAAAGGAGGGCGAGGTTCGCTTCGGGTTGGTGTATCGAGTTTATGATCTTCCGCCGATAAAGACGCCTGCGGTTGAACAGCCTTTGGCGGCCGAGTTATGATGCGCGTCGAGAGAATTTAGAGAGTTTATTGATGAAGAAACAAACTCTGCTCCAAAAGTTGTTATCTGGCTCAAAGAGTATCAGATTTTCGGAAGCTGTAGCTGTTGCTGAGATGTTTGGATTTAAATTGGATCGAGTAAATGGAAGTCATCATATTTTTGTTCATTCACATGCACCAGAACTACTTAACCTTTAGAAAGTGAAAGGAAATGCAAAGCCATATCAAGTGAAGCAACTATTGGAAATTATCGAACGGAATAATCTCCAAATGAAAGAAGATAAATGAAAGATTACCATATTAACATATTTTACAGCGATGACGACGAAGGTTATATTGCCGACATCCCCGATTTGAAACATTGCTCTGCTTTTGGAATAACGCCGGAAGAAGCACTGCAGGAAGTGTTAATAGCAAAAAAAGCTTGGATCGAGGCGGCGAAAGTCAATGGCAAACCAGTGCCAACCCCTCGTTTTAAGCCGCTTATTTATCAAGTCGCGTGAAGAAAAGTGTCTGAGAAGAAAACCACAACGATTCGAAATGAGTGCGGAGCAGGAAAAGCCATTAAGGTCGCTCACAGCAGTTATTTCGACCGAAAGACTTTATTCATAGGTCTTTCGATTCTTCTTCTCGTCATTTCGATCGGTGCGCAGAAGGATCCCGATCCTTATATCAATTTGATTTATCCAAGCTCCAGCCCGACGCTTAGTTTCCAGCTTCTCGACGGTTATCCCGCGAGCGGAGCGGGCAATTTCGCGACTCCGCAGAAACCGCTTCTATTAAATCCCGCAACGATGGCGACTGTTCCGCAGACTCAGTTTGCTTTCGATCATCAGCGGTTTTTTTGGGGGATCGGCGACGAGCTTTATGCGAGCAGTTTTGTCTATGTCCAGCACTTTTTGAACCGCGGATTGGGCTTATCTTTGGGGCATTTCGGCTCTGAGATGATGTCCTCGCAATCTATTGCGCTTCATTATGGCCAGAGGATTATCCGTGCGGCAAATCCTCGTGACGAGAGCAACCGAGTCGGGCTTTTCGGCGGTGTTACCGGAAGGCTTCGTCGCAAAGGCTACAACGACTCGAATTTCCGTCTTGCCGATCCCGGCGATCCGCTTCTATCGGGGTCTTTGTCGAAGATCGCCTTCTCCGGCGGGGTAGGATTGGTTTATCAGGGGCTTGGCTGGCGTATCTTTCTATCCGGCGACGATTTGAACATGCCGAATATGGCGCTCGAAAACAGCGCTTCGGATAGGCTTCCTATGCAGATTCAGACGGGCGGCGAATTCCTTTTGCCCTGGTGGGAGCTTAGGGTGAACCCAGTTTTGAGCTATCATGCCGAATATGACGATTTCGGGAAGGATATCGACCCGACACTCACGCTTCGGAAGACGCTTCTCGAGGATCAGATGGACTTGAGCCTTTCCGCCGGCAGATGGGCTGTTGGAATGGGGGTTTATTATTTTCTCGGCGATAAATCCGGCCCAGGATTCGGCTATGAGGTCTCTATGCCGACAACCGGAATCGGGACGCCCTCGCACCGGTTAGCGCTTTCCTATCGGCTTCCGCCGCCGCCGCCGGCATACCCAGACATCGTGGTTGACAGGGTTTATGCCCAAGGTCCGCCGGTTGTGGGAGGGAACATCTCGATAAAGGCGGAAATCTCGAACGAAGGCGTTCGCGGGGCGTCTAACGTGCCGATTAATCTTGTTTCCGACGGCGAAAGTCTCGGAATTGTGCGAATACCAAAACTTGCGCCGAAAGAGACGGCAATCGCGGAGTTTGTTTGGAATCCGCCGGACTCGGGGCATTACTTTTTTGATATCCGTGCGGATGACGAAGGCGGCAAATATCCCGATTTTCAGAGCACCATTCTCGAGCTTGACAAATCGAACAATATCGGCCGTTGCGATGCGGTTATTTTTGCTCCACCTCGTCCCATAATCGATGCCGAACCGCCGCGCCTCCTCGTGACACAGCTTATAACCGTTACCGAAGACGAGCCGGTGGTGCCGCTGGTTTTTTTTGGCCAAGCCGACATCGCGGTGCACCAACGTTTTGATTCTCTTCTGAGCATCATCGGAGAAAGACTTCATCACAACCCTGACGCTACGGTTATGGTCGAGGGTTTCTATGGCTCTGACGACGCAGACAATTTCGCGGCGGGGTCTTTGCTGGCGGTTCAGCGCGCGGAGAATGTCGCACGTAAGATAATCGCGAAACATCCGGATCTTTCCGAGAGGGTTCGTATTTCAGATGAGCACGATTTTTCGCGTCCGAGGGCTGAGAAAGAGGATTTCGAGGGCACGAGGCTCGGCAAGATTTTCACGATGCAAGAAAACCGCCGTGTCGAATTGAAGGTTTATACTAAGCCCCCCCGAAAATGGATCATAACGGACAGATTACTTACGCCAGATGATTATTCTTCTATTAGAAATAGACTCGACGACAATAATCTTTTCGAGGTCGTATGTATCGCGCCGACAATAGATTCTGCATTCGCGCTTGAAAAGAAGGTTGCGGAAGAGCTTGGCTCGCGTTTCAAAGATAGGGTTTATTCTCGCGAGGCTCCAGGCGAAGAGGCCAAAATTTCTATGACCGCCGGTGCGATTTTATACAAACCCCGCGCCTACGAGATTCCGGCGTCGGAACTTCGAGTCGAACCGGGGTTCGACAAAACCAAATTTCTTTGCAATCCGGGAAGCGATTCGAAAATCGAATTTTCGAGTGTGCAGATTATCGACGATCACGGCGAAGCGGTTTGGGATTTCTCGAAAAGCGGGATGATTGAATCAACGGTTTGGGATTGGCGCGATATTACGGGTAAAGTTATTGTTCCTGATCGTGTCTATCTCGCAGAGCTGACTGTTAAGGACGAATTCGGTCAGATTGGCCGAAGCGAGCCGGAGACCCTTCGTGTAATAAAATCCAATCGTCGCGATATCGCCGAGAGACTGATACTCGTGCAGTTCACCTTCGCGGGGGCTTTCGGCGAACCGGACTACGCCTCGGTGCGCATGGAAAACCTCGCACGCAAGGTAACCACCAGAATCGCTCAGGATGGCTCTTTGCGCGTAGTAATAGGCGGGCATACCGATACTATCGGTGTTTACAGCGGAAATGTGAAGCTGTCCAACCGGCGCGCGGAGGAGCAGTTGCATATTCTTCGCAAATACATGATGCGAATTCTCGATTTCGACAACGCCGACCAGCTCGACTCTTGGCTTTTGGCAAATAAATCCCACCTCGTCGCACGCGGCTATGGGCCATCGAGACCATACACTATCACTCGTGGCAAGGGAGAAAGTGCCAGGCAGGTAGTCATCGGCGATAACTCGTTGCCCGAGGGCAGAATCACTAACCGCAGGGTCGAGATCGAGTTCACCCCCCTTCGCGAATGAAACTCATTCCATTTTCCCTTTGACAAATCTGATTTTAACTCTTATAATCGCAAATTACGTTTTTTTAAGACAAATTTGCGATGTGAAAAAAATAATATTATACAAGGAGGATAAATGCGCGGCGCGCAATTCTGGAGATTAATCGTTACAGGGGCACTCATATTAGTGTCTCTCTACTTCCTCTACCCGACGTTCAGGATGAGCATTATGTCGGACGAGGAAAAGCTCGAAAAGCCCAGCCTTGTCGAAAACCTCTCCTCGAAAGGCATCAAACTCGGCTTAGACCTTCAGGGGGGTATGCATCTTCTTCTCGAGCCGGACATGGTTTCGATGCTTGCTAATAAAGCCACCAAACGCGATGCGGCCTTGGTTAGCGCTCTCGAAGAGGCTGAGAGAAATGCCGATAAGCAAAACAAAGACATCATCGAAGTTCTTCCCTCTGTTTTCAAGAAGAACAATCTCGATATGACCGAGTATTTCACGAATCTCGGCGGAAGCGAATCTGACATTATTAAAACTATCGAGCGCGAGCGTGCAACGGCTGTTGATGGGGCACTCGAAGTCGTTAGAAGCCGTGTTGACCAGTTCGGAGTATCCGAGCCGGTTATTCAGAAGGCCGCGAGCGACAGGATTATCGTCGAGCTTCCGGGTGTGCAGGATGCAGAGCGTGCGCGTAGCCTTATCAAGGAGACCGCCGTTCTTGAATTCCAGCTTGTTCGTAGGGACAAAGAGGTTTCGAAATTCGTCGAGGATGTCGATAGAGTTCTTCGGGAAAAACCGGAAATTCTCGCGAAAGCATATCGCGAGAGCGTAGCGGAACCAACCGAGCCGGAAAAAGGCCGTGAGATTTCCCTCGATAAAGAAACCGAAGCTGATGTAACATCGTCGGATTCGGGCGTAGTTGTGGATGAAAACATTCCCGAAGCGCCTGAGCTGGCCGAGACGAAAACCGAAGAACCTCCCGCGGTTCCGGATGAGAGTGAAGCCGAGGTTGCCAGCTCGGATTTGTTCGGCGAGAGCGATGTTATTTCTTCCAGTGACGATGCCGCGACGACTTCCGAAGCCACCTCCGAATCGAGACCCTTCTCTGGTCTTGTCGAGGTCGAAGGCGACGTTATCATTGTTCCGCGCACGAATTACCTCGTGGTTTCGAGGTTAATCAATGCGCCGCAGGTTAAGGCGGCTCTTCCCAGAGGCTCGGAATTGGTTTGGGGCTCGAAAGACGAAAACATCAAGGGCATTCCGCACAGACTTCTGTATGTTCTTAACGACAGGGTCGAGATGACCGGAGACAGAGTCGAAAAGGCGAATTTTGGATTCGGCGGCGGCGAAGACCCCAGAAGTGCGGGTAAACCTGTTGTAAATATGGGTTTCGATTCACAGGGAAGCCGAATTTTCTCGCAAGTTACCGGTTCGAATATCGGCAGAAGACTGGCGATCGTCCTTAACGATAGGGTTTACAGCGCGCCGGTCATTAGAAGCAAGATAAGCTCCGATGCGCAGATTTCGAATATCCCCGATCTTGAAGAAGCCAAGATGATTACAATCGTGCTAAAAGCCGGCGCTCTTCCGGTGCCGTTGAACATCAAGAGCGAGCGGACTGTCGGCCCATCGTTGGGCGAAGACTCGATACGCAAGGGTGTTAGCGCGACGGTTATCGGAATGATCCTCGTCGTGCTGTTCATGATTATGTATTATAAAGCCGCGGGGGTTATAGCCGATTTCGCGCTTGTTATCAACATGGTTGCGTTGATGGCTGGATTGGCGGCCTTCAGGGCTACGCTTACACTTCCGGGCATCGCAGGTATAATCTTGACTATGGGCATGTCGGTGGACGCTAATGTGCTCATTTTCGAGCGTATCCGCGAGGAGCTTCGCACCGGCAAGACAGTAAGAGCGGCGATTGACGCCGGTTATGCGCGCGCTTTCAGGACAATCATCGATGCGAATATCACAACGCTTATAACGGCGGCAATCCTTTACAATTTCGGGTCCGGCCCGGTGAAAGGATTCGCGATTACTTTATTCATGGGCATTATGATAAGTATGGTAACCGCGATTGTCGTTACGCGCATGATATTCGAATTTATAACTTCTCGTCGTCAGGTCGAGAAACTAAGCATATAATCCTCGAGGAGCATAGATAATGGAATTCATGACCAATATCAACTGGGACTTCCTCGCACAGAGGAAAAAGGCCTATATTTTCAGTGGCGTGCTGATACTTGCGGGTATAATCGCCCTGATAATTAACGGCGGCCCGCATTATAATATCGACTTTAAGGGCGGCGAGGTAATCGAAGTCGGTTTCGGCGAGAGAGTAGATGTCGCTCAAGTCAGGTCTATTGTCGATAAACTTGGCGTCAGAGATGCTGAGATACAACTGACCGAAGAGGGGAAAGTCGCTCTTTTCCGTGTGCCTGCAGATATCGTTCTCGATAGCGGTGTCGATTTTTCGGAAACCCTTCTGGACGAACTTCGCCTTACGTATGGCGAGAACAAGGTCGATTTAAGACGGCAGGAATCTGTCGGGCCGAAAGTTTCCGGCGAACTTCGCAAGCAAGCCATTTGGGCGACGATTTTCGCGCTCGTCGGCATTCTGATATACATCACAATACGCTTCAAGTTCCGTTTCGGGGTAGCCGCAGTCATCGCCCTTTTCCACGATGTTTTCATCACGGTGGGCTTGCTGACTATATTCGGCAGAGAGATTTCGCTTCCGGTTGTGGCGGCGCTTCTGACGATCGTCGGTTACTCGATCAACGACACAATCGTTATCTCGGACAGAATCCGCGAGAATATCCGTATTCTGTATCGCGAGAAATTCGAGAATCTTGTGAACAGATCGCTTAATCAGAGCTTCACGAGGACGATTATCACCAGTTTGACCACGATTGTGGTCTTGCTGAGTATCTTCTTCTTCGGCGGTCCGGTTATTCGTGATTTCTCGTTAGCGTTGATTATCGGCGCGATTATCGGAACCTACAGCTCGATTTATATTGTCAGCCCGATAGTTATCGCATGGGAGAACGCCTCGCCGAAAAAGGTCGGCGGGAAAAAGTAAAAATTTCTCTCGCAATTTGCGTGCGGATTTCTATAATGCGTCGAAATGGCTGTTCAATATTATAAAAATCTGCATTAGGAGGACATATGTCTGCTGAATATCAAGCCCTATCGCCCACCACAGAGGTCAAGGGCAACGCGATTCTTGCGATACTTAACGGCATAATGCACCGCGATTTGGCCGAAAGGATACTCGCCAAGCACGGCATCCACGATGTGAATCCGGACTACTGGTATCCTGAGCAAAGCTGGCTCGACGCCTTTTCGGAGATAGCCGGTGAACTTGGCGACTCTGCCCTGTTCGCAATCGGAAGAGCAGTTCCGCAGGTTATGGATTTTCCGCGACCTTTCGCAAACGCTACCGATGCTTTGAAAACCCTCGACGAGGTTTATCAAGCTCATCATAGGGGTAAAGCGGGGGGTTACGAAGTGAGCTTCCTCGAACCGAACAAAGCGAGGATTGCGAGCACTAATCCGCGTCCGTGCGCTTATGACATGGGATTCATCACCGCCTATATCGAGAAATTCAATGGCGGCAAGAAGGTTAAAGTAGTCCACGAGGAAGATATCTGTTGTCGGAAGCACGAATATCACGAGTGTGTGTATATCGTTAGCTGGTAAAGATAGATTCTATCGCACTTTACGAACCGCCGGGGTTGCTCGGCGGTTTTTTATTTAATCAGCATAAGTCATCGGCTTTTTTTTCTTTACATTAGGAAATCTGAAATCTATAATGTATGGATTAGTTTTATGATTCTTACCATTGGAGGCAATATGATTCGCAAAGGCCATTTAATCGCAATCTTAGCCCTCGCAACAATCGTCTCAGCTTTTGTTATACCGACCGGAGCGCCCTCGGAGATTGGTTTGATTTCCGGAACCGAGGAACATCCGGTTTTCGAATATTCGGGCACGGAGCTTTCCGCCGAAATAATCGAGACAGAAAGGGGGAATTTCGTCCGGCTCGATTTCGAGGGGGCAAATGTTGCCGGAGAGATTGGAGCGCCACAGCTTCCAGTCGTGCGAAGGCTCGTGCAGATTCCATTCGGTGCAGAGCCACGAATTTATATTACTCATATCGAAACCGAGACCTATCCGCTCGCGGATTTTGGGGTATTCTCCCCAATTTATCCCATGCAAGCTCCGGTTCCGAAAATTCGTGATTATCGGGCCGAATTCGACTTTGATAACTCGGTTTACGAGGCAAATAGGCGCGTTTTCGGCTCGCATATCGAGATTGTCGATGTGCAGACGGCGCGGAATTACCGCCTCGCGCTGGTCGAGGTTCGTCCGGTCGATTATAATCCCGCCACCGGCGAGATTCATGTTGTTCAATCCCTCGAATATGCTATCGAGTTCCCCGGCGCAGACATGGCCGAAACCCGCAGAATCAAAGAAAGGTATTATTCGAGGGCTTACGACGCCTCGATTAGACCGCTTATCGAGAACCCGAACGCTTGGGATGCCCGCTGGGTGCCGAATGCCGACGCGCTGGGCTTTTTAATTATCACCGGAAGCACCTACGGCTCCTATATCAGCGAGCTTGTGCAGTGGAAATCGCGCAAGGGCTATTCTGTGAAGACTCGAACGGCCACGAGTCTTGGCGGAACGACTACGGGAATTCGGAATTGGATTCTTGCGGAATATGATACGGCGGCAATCGCACCGACTTTCGTCCTGCTTGTGGGCGATGTCGCTCATGTGCCGAGATATACTGGGTCGGCATCGAGTTCGGCGACTGATACGCCCTATGGAAATATGGACGCTACCGGATATATTCCTGAGCTTTATGTCGGGCGAATTTCCCCGGCCAGCAATTCACAGTTGGAGCATTTTGTCCAGCGAATTGTGGACTACGAGCGGTTCAATATCCCTGCCGGCTATCAGGACTTCGCTGATAAGGCCTGTTTCCTCGCCTCAAACGACGCGAGCTATTGGTCTGTCGCGGAAGCAACACACAGATACGCCGTTCAAACCCATTTCGGTCCGGCGGGATTTGCCTGCGATACAATCAAAGCGAGAAGCAATCCGAATCATCGGATCGCGACAATCAACGCCATTAATGACGGCAGAATGATAGTCAATTATTCCGGCCATGGCGGATATTATTCTTGGGAAGCCCCCGAGATGAGCGCCACCGATGTTCAGAATCTGACCAATATCAACGAATATCCCTTCGTTATTTCAAACGCTTGTATCACAGGGACTTACAGCCTCACGGAATGTTTCGGCGAGACATGGATCCGTCAGACAAACAAGGGCGCAATCGCCTTCCTCGGCGCTTCGAATAACAGCTATTGGAACGAAGACGACGTGATGGAGCGCCGTATGTATGACGACACTTTCTGGGACGAATATTATTTCACGGCTGGAATGATGAACCGCGGGCTATATGCCGTTTACACGACCTACCCGAGCAACGCGAATTACTATTACGATATTTATAATCTCCTCGGCGATCCATCTGTGCCGCTGTGGTTTAGACTTCCCGCGGCTTTGAGTGCGACCCATCCGGCGAATGTCGGGGTCGGTGCGAATGTTACCGTGAATGTAACTTCGAGCGGTTCACCGGTTAATGGCGCATTGGTTTGCGTTACCAACGACGGTAATGTTCATTCGGTTGGATACACAAATTCCTCTGGCAATATTACGCTTAGCACCACTGGCTCGATTGTCGGCGATACACTTTGGGTAACTGCGACGAAATACAACAAGATTCCCTATGAGGGGTTTATCGTCGTGGGCGGCTCGGGACCGTGGCTGAGTCTTTTCAGCTCCACAACAGACGATCCGGCCGGAGATAATGATAATATCGTGGATATCGGCGAGAATATCAATATAACGGCCGCGCTTCGCAACACCGGAACCGCGACAGCGAACAGCGTAACAGGGAAGCTTAGAAGCGGAAATCCTCATGTTACTATCATCGATTCGGTCAAATCCTACGGCAACATTGCTGTTGGGGCAAATGTGTCGAACAGCACGCCCTTTATTTGCCGTTTCGGGGCGGGAATCCCCGACGGCGAATCGGTGCAGATGATTATTTTCGCCAAGGATGCTCTCGATTCGAGTTGGACATTGAGTTTCAATGTCGAGGTTTCTGCCCCTGTAACGAGCTATTTCTCGCATTCGGTGGACGACCCTGCCGGAGACGGTGATGGATATGCCGAACCGGGTGAGAGTATCGAACTCGATATCGATATTCAGAATACCGGCGGCGAGACAGCGCGGTTTATGATGCTCACACTTAGCACTTCAGACCCTTATATCACGATAACTTCGGCGAACAGCGGGATAGATTCTATCGCTCCGAGCGGTGTGAAAAAATGCGCTACGCCTTTTCTTCTCAATGTTTCGCCTTCCTGTCCGACCCCCTATTCGGCATCGATGATTATCACAGTTGTGGATCACCGTGGGCCGACCTCTGTGGACACTTTCGCGATAACAATCGGCCAAGCCGGCTTTGTTGACGATTGTGAATCCGGGCCGGGCGGCTGGAATTCGGTTTCGCTTTGGGGGCTTTCGACCAGAAGGACTGGCTCGCCCTATAACTCATGGTATTCCGGTTCGAATGCAACTTTTATGTATCAGGACAATGTCAACGCGGTGCTTGAAACCCCTGAGATAATCACTCCGGACAATCCGGTGCTGACATTCTGGCATTATTATTTCACAGAGCCTTCCTACGACAGCTGTTTGGTTACATATACGACCAACGGCGGCACCAGCTGGCAGAGTCTCGGCGGCTACGAAGGCCCCTCGGGCGATTGGAAATTCGCCTATTTCGACTTAAGTTCGAGAGCGGTAACCCCCGGCGCACCTATAAAGTTCCGTTTTACTCAAACCGCAGACACCTATGTCCATGGCGAGGGTTGGTTCATCGACGACATCGCACTGGAGCGGCCACGTAACGCCTATGTCGGCGCAGGACAGGTCGAACCCTTCGCAGGAAACACTGGAACCCAGTTTACTTTCAGAGTCCGAATCGCTTCGCCGTCGAGCCATTCGCCATCGAATGTCAGGGTATTTATAGACGACACACCATACACGATGAGCTATTCCGGCACCGGCGACCTTACTTCGGACGGCGCGCTGTATGAGTATTCGACTTATTTGCCGGTGGCTTCGCACAGCTATCATTTCGAGTTTGTGGCGGCCTCGGCATCATATAGATATCCCGCCGTGGGCGAGATAGACGGCCCCTTCGTCTCAGCGCCTTTTTATGAGTTCGATATCGGCAACATGGCCTCGGGGCTTTCCGCGATCGGTCCGAGGGATGACTGGCAATACGGCGTGCCGACTTCGGGGCCTTCGAGCGTGCCGATTGGCACGAAATGCTGGGCGACGAGAATTAGCGCTAATTACAGCGACAGCTCGCAATCGAGGCTCGCTCTGCCGCCGATAGATCTTACAGGAATCGAAGCGCCATTTCTTTGCTATTATCACTGGTATCGTTTCCAAAGCTCGACCACACGGTCGTTCCACGACGGCGGAAATATTAAAATATCCACCGACGGCAATCCCGCGAACGCATTCATCGTTCATCCACAATACGGCTACGACGGCACCGCCTCGCAGTATAGCCTTTACACAAAGTGGGAAACGGTTTATGGCGGAAACGATTTGGGGAATTTCTGGCAGTTCGAGGCAATCGACCTTTCTCCGTGGTCGGGGCAAACTATTAATGTTTATTTCGATTTCGGGTCGAGCAGTGTGAACAACGAGGCGGGTTGGTATGTCAACAACATCTATATTCTCGGCGCGGAAACTGTCGGAGATATAGGTGATGCGGTTCCCACGAAGCCAGAAGAAATATCGATTCGCGCTCATCCGAACCCGTTTAACTCAGTCGTCGAGTTTAGGATAGAAAATCCGAATGGCGAAAGGGCTAAGCTTCAGATTTTCGATATTTCCGGCAGAATGGTCGGCGATTTGAGCGAAGAGGCCAATGTCGGCGATAGGGTTCGCTGGAACGCCGAAGGCAGAGCGGGCGGAATTTATTTCGTGAGGCTCACTATTGGGGAAACGGCCGTAACTACGCCTGTGGTTTATGTGAAATAACCCTAAGTAGAAAATGCGCTTGTCTTCGATAAAAATCCCGCAGAGATGCGGGATTTATTTATACTTATATTAAGTAATAAAAAAACTTGCTAAAGCATAAGTCGTGGTTTATAATATAACGATTGCGAGAATCCGGAGTAGCGCTCGGTTTTTCGAAAGAGTCGCGTCGTTTTTTACATACAATCGCGGAGGTTTCGATTGAGAATACTGCGTATAGTTGGTTATATCGCCGTTGTTTTGATGATTTTGGGCGTAGCCGTATCTACGCGGCCGATTACTACCCCCTCAGTCCGTTTCAACAGCCTCTCTGAAAAACGCACAATCAACAAAACCGGTGTTTTGAAAGGCTTCTCCGAGAATGCATCCCAAACCGAGCCTGTTCAAGTTCCGGACTGGGTAAAAGACGAGGTGATTCGTCAGGTCAAGGGAACCTCGTATATTTCGGGCTTAGAGTCTTATGCCGCTTGGAAATCCAAAACCAAGACAAGACAAACCTTAAATACCTCGCCAAATCTTCGCCCCACACCGCCGGAACCGGCGGATACCGGCGAAATCAGTGTCGATAATAACTGGAACAACGACGGCAGAGTAAATAACGACGCCACAAATCTTCAATTTCATCCGGCATCCTGCGTGGGAACCGACGGCACGATTTATGTCGCCTGGGCGCAGGAGATAAACTCGAGTAATTACTGGATCTATTTCAGCAAATCCACAAATGGCGGCGAAAGCTGGTCAACTGCAGTTTTGGTCGATGGCTACGGCATAAACAACCATGTCGGAATCGCCTGCTACGGCACCGGAAGCACGGCTGATGTCTATATCACATACACCTATTGGTATGACGCCGCAAATTACGACTACGATGTTTGTTGCGCTGTTTCAAATAACGGCGGAACTTCTTGGCCTTATCTTTGGTATATTCAGAACACATCGTATTACGAAGAAATGGCGACCGTTGCAACCGATAATGTCGGATATGTCTATATCGCATATGTTTACGCATGGTGGAGTAGCGGCGGATGCGACGGCTCGACAGCTGAATCCGAGATTTATATGAAGCGTTCGACCGACCGTGGAGCATCCTGGAGTAGTGCCTACGCGCTTACGAATTACGGCGGTCAGCACGACGATGTTCTTCCCGCGATTGCGACCTACGGCGGCGGAACGACTTGCCAGCTTCATTTGGCTTGGACACACGATGTTACAACTACCGGCGCTAATTACGATGTTTATTACAAAAAGATTACCAACGCCGGCGGAACCCCGACTATACCATCTGGTTATGTAACTATCTCAAGCTCCAGCGATCAGGAGTATGTTATTCCGAGAGGCATCGATGTCGGCCCCAACGGCGATCCACATATCACTTACATCTATTCGACAGCTACAAACGGTTATGGCGATATCCGCTATCGCAGAAGTTTCAACGGCGGAACATCGTTTAATTCTTATCAAAATATCTCGGCTCGAAGCACCGAAGAAACAGACCCTGTTATCGCGGTGGACGATCAGGACAATCCTATCATCGTCTGGCGCGATACGAGATGGGGAAATCCGGATATCTACCTCAAATACTCCGATGACCGTGGCGCGACCTGGCGTGGTGAATACAAGGCGAATCAGGATGCCGGCGGCTCGGATCAATATTGGCCCTCGCTCGATCTTAAGCGCGACGGCTGGAGAAGATTTATCTCCGTTACATGGTGGGACACCCGTTATGACGCCGGAGATGTTTATTTCAACGGCAACAGCATGACCGGCGTAGCGTTGGATGTCGATTATGTCCCCACAGCGCCGCCTACGCCGATGCCGGGGTTCAAATATTACGCTTTTGAGACTTACAAAGATACGACATTTGCGGTTCCGGATTCATATCGGATTTGGTTCGACGACGAATATGTCGCAACGAATAATGTCCTATTGGATCAGATATGGGCGGGTTCTGGCTCGACCGAGCGGTGGGCGATTCCTAATCCCGGCGGTTGGAGTTGGGTTGCACCATCGTATTATGCCCCACCATCTTCCGGAGGCGCTTTTCCATGCTATTACCACCACCAATTCAGGGTAATTTTCGATGCCATCAAGAGGAATCCAGCGGCCTGTACGCATACTTTGCCCAATATCGAGCTTGAATACACAGCCTTCAGCGGCCTTGTTCTCGACACTATCAACGATGTAGTAGAATGCACGACTTGGATAGACAGAAGCACCTATTACAACGCTACCGGCTGGGTCGATTTGTCCCCGCTTCAGCGCTGGGCGACGATCGATCCGGATACGATAGGCCTTGTTATCGGAGCGAGAAGGGTCGAGATAGATTATTTCCATCAGTGGTATCCGCTAATTCTTCTCGTCGGTCCGACTGCGGGGAATTACACATTCACTACCCAGCATAGCCAGTTCGGTTCACCACATGTTGAATCCGGTCTTTACGACAGCTGGCAACAATGGTCGGACTGCGGGGCGTATCTGGAATTCTCCGATACGACAAACCCCCTTGGATGGTATGCCATCGACTCGACTTTATTTATGACTCTCGAATACTTCGCGAGCACGATCAGATATTCGAATAACGCATCGGTTACTGTTCGAAACGATTTCGGTTTCGGCAATATCAATGTCGATTATGTCAGCGTCCCGTCGCCAAGCGTCAATTCATGGGGTCCCGGCACGGTTCACAATATCGGCGCGATTTCTCCGCAGGCTTTCGGCGACACTGTTCGTTATACCTACAGCCATTGGTCGGACGGCGGCGCGATCAGCCATAATATTACGACGCCTGAGCACGATGTTATATTCACTGCGTTTTTCGACACGGAATATAAGATCGATATGACTTACACCGGTTCGACAGGCGGGCATGTTCCGACCTTAACAGGCGCGGGTTGGCACTGGAAAGACTCTTTCGCTTTGATAACCGCCAGCGAGGGATGGGACAGCACCACAGGTATTCGCTACGGTTTCTCGCACTGGGAAAGCGTTCCGCCGGGTGCTTTCTTCGCGGACAGCGCTTCGCCGACAACGACTGTTTTGGTCGATAAACATTACACCATCGTCGCTGTGTATTCCGTGCAATATATGTTGCAGGTCGTTTCCGGTTACGGCACACCGAATCCGCCTGTCGGAATCAACTGGGTGGATGTGGGGATATATTTCTGCGCTCATGCCGGAAGCCCCGATGTTGTTGAACATATGTATGCGACAGGGTGGACAGGCACAGGAGCGGTTCCGTCTTCGGGAAGCGGAGATATGGCTTGTTTCCATATGACCGCCCCCGGAACGATAACATGGCACTGGGCGAATCAGCTTACGCTCGACATTGTTTCGACATACGGCCTTCCAACGCCCTCGGTGGGCAGGCATTATTATAATCCGGGCGATTATGTCGAATGTTCGGTTCCTACACCTTTCTATCTTACCGGAACGATACGTTCGGCATGTTCGGGCTACACCGGCACCTCGGTTATTGGCTCCGGCGCGGGGAATTATGTCGATTTCAATATCGTCGCCAACTGCACTCTTACATGGAACTGGAATCTTCAGTATTCACTAACGGTCAACAACCCCAGCGGCTACGGTTCGCCGGTTCCGCCTACCGGAATCACATGGCATAACGCGGCCTCTCCAGTAATGGCGCGGGTTCTCTCCCCCGACGGCGCGCATGTCTGTATCGGTTTCAACGGTGTTCCGCCGGCATTGCCGACTACAAGCCCACAGGATTCGATAGTATTTAATATGATTGCCCCGACAAGCCTCACATGGCTTTGGGCGCCATTCAGCGAGGTTGTTAGCTTTACCGTTAACGACGGTGGTCTTGGGGATGCTTCGCCCTACGGCACAACTTATTGGTTCCCCGGTTCGCCGATTGAAGCGCATGTTACCTCGCCATGGCCAGACCCGATAAACCCGGGTATCAGATGGATTGCGGAAGGTTACACCGGCACCGGTTCATGTCCATCGGGAAGCGGATCCTCCACCGGAACTTGGTTTATTTTCTCCAACTCCGTGCTGACTTGGAATTGGGACGAACAATACAGGTTGCTGATCGACTCGGAGCCTTCCTACTACGGTGCCCCAGTGCCGGATACCGGAGCACATTTCTACGATCCTGGGACTTGGGTTTCGGGGAATGTTACCTCGCCTTGGGAAGATTCCATTGTTTGCACAGGGTTTGCCGGCACCGGAAGCGCACCTGCTACCGGAATCGGCACAAGCTTCGGGTTTAATCTGAGTTCACCCAGCTCGGTAACATGGCAATGGGACATCTCGGTTGTCGAGCTTCAGGTTCGAAGCGACTACGGCACTCCCACACCCCCGGTCGGAAACCATGTTTACGCCACCGGCTCAGCGGTTACATTGTCGGTTAATAAACATCATAATATATCGAGCACTGAGCGTTATGAGTGTGTCGGCTGGACCGGCACCGGCGATGTTCCATCCTCCGGCACGGACACCCTTGTGAATATCGTGATAAACACGAACAGCATGATCAACTGGGTATGGCGCCGTCAGTTCAGGGTAGATATCGACAACCCGGGCGGCTATGACACTCCTGTTCCGCCCGCCGGTCAGCATTGGTTCGATGCCGGGAGCTGGGTCTCATGCTATATCACTACAAATCCGGTCGATACAATGTATTGCGTGGGTTATTTCGGCACTGGAAGCCTTGGAAGCGAATACGGCGTCGATGCGGTTAATTTCCTCCTCGATCGATATACGACGCTTCAATGGGTTTGGCTGGGTGCCGGTTCGGTAGAGAGCCTGCTTGTTGTGAGCGATTACGGCACACCTCATCCCCCTGTCGGGCGGGGCTATTATCCGCGCGGGGCGAGGGCGAATTGCCATATTATCGACTGCACCGTAATGTTAGGCTCGAACGAGCGCTTTAGATGCGTAGGATTCTCCGGCACAGGCCCGGTTCCCAGCGGAAGCGATACTCTTGTGAGTTTCGATATGACCTCGAGCGGAACACTCACTTGGCTTTGGCAACGTCAATATACCTTCGAGGTTAGAAATCCCTCGGGGCGAGGCGCACCGGTTCCCGCTGTTGGAATCTATTGGATGCAGGCTGATAATCCTGTGGATGCTTTCGTTACGGCAAACCCGGACGGCGGCTGGTATTGCGTCGGCTACGATGGTTGGGGCGCTCTTTCCGAGGGTTACGGCGACTCTGTTCATTTCGTTCTCACCTCGCCATCTGGAGTCGAATGGAACTGGATGACCGGTGTGGATGTTACCTATATCGATGTTTTCAGCCCCTATGGCCCCTGCAATCCTCCGATAGGGCGCAATTATGTCCCTGTCGGCGCGGTTATGGTGCTTAGCGCGGGGCCGCATTCATATGTCGCCGAGAACAATCGCCAGTCAGTTATTGGATGGACAGGTGTTGCCGATGTCCCCAGTATCGGGGATTCAAACGCCGTTTCCATCTTAGTTTCGAGACCGAGTTCGATTACTTGGCAATGGCAGAACGAGATTCATCTCGCATTGAATTATATGGGTTGCGGCGCGGCGGTTCCGGTTCAGACCGGCGAGGGATGGTTCCCTGTTTCGGCGCATACAGAGATTACTACTTCGACCTCTGTCGAGGACGGCGGCAACCACTACGGCTTCATGTCTTGGATTCCGAATATCCCCGGCGCGGTTACAATCGACCATGAGACATACCCGAATACTTCGGTTACATTAGTCCAGCCATGCACACTAATGGCGCGATACGGCCCTGCTGTTTACTGTGTGCTTACCAAATCGCCATTACAGGATTTCGGTGGTTTCGTGGTTGACGGTACTCTTTATAATGGAATCCACACTTACAGCGATTGGTGGGCTGTCGGGACATATCATGATATCGAAGCGACCTCGCCGGATACATCGGGTGGGGAGCGTTATGTTTTCGATTATTGGACCCACGGCGGAGATATCGCCCACACAGTCGGCCCGATTACAACCGGAACGACTCTTGTCGCGCATTATCTTCCCCAGTATAAGCTTACGCTGGTCAAAGACCCATGGCACACAGAGGGGCATTTTAGGATTAACACCACGACCTATGTCGATGTTGCGCGTGTCGAGGAATGGTTCGCGCCGGGAAGCGCGCCGACAATCTCGGCATCTGATATCGATATTGTTTCGTTAAACGAACGTTACCTTTGGAACAGTTGGAGCGACGGTGGCGCAATAGCGCACATAATAGAGCCGATGGCCGGTTCTGTCGAATTGACGGCTTTCTATAACCATCAATATAGATTCGTCGCCGCGAAACATCCGCCCCAAAGCCTGGGTTCGATAGCAATCGACGGAGTGCTGAATGAATTCGTAGGCTCTGTTGAGAAATGGTATTCACCCTCTGCTTCACCTCATTATTTGGAGGTATCGCGAATAGACTACAGCGGTGATTCGGCTTATACATTCCAGAATTTCAACGGTGTTCCTATCGATACGACAATGCCAAAATCTTTCGTAATAAGCGGTCCTGATTCGATAACCGCTTTCTACGATTGGTTCGCCTACGAAATCAATCTCTTTATCAATCCGACTATCTGGAACAATCCCGGTTTCACACCGGCTGATTATATCAAGACGATGATTCCGCCGGAAGTTATTACGGCTACGAATATCGGTAATATTCCGATAGATATGGGATTTGGTTTAGTAATGTCGCCGGCTCTGACCTCATGGTCTTGCGGGTGCATTAATGGCGTCGATAGAGTCGTCATCAGGGCTAATGTCAACCGCGATCCTTTCCCGCCGGCTACTTTTAACCCGGTTCGAGATTGCCTTAAGGAAACGAACACCTGGTGTTCGGATCTCAATTTTGGAACCCACGGCTGGTATATTCGCCCGGCAGAGGCCCAGAAAATCTGGCTACAGATGATCACTCCGACCTATACGAGCGATCTTACACTTCAAACATTCGTTATAAGGGTAACTGCCAGAGTTTCGCTTTATTAAAATAACAATTTGAAAAAAAGACCGATGAAAGTATATTAACCGGTTAAAATAGAATAAGAAAAATTAATCGAATACCGCAGGGGGTAGCGATGCGCATCGCCTGGAAAACTATTTCATTGTTGCTGTTAATCCTGATGGCGGGTTTAGTTCTCGCGCAGGAATCGGCGGACGATCCATACACGATAAAAATGGCCAATCGCGCGGCCAAAGAAACCGGAAGGACCACGAAAGTCGTGGTTACGGACACAACATACCGTCGCGCGCCGAATATCACGGAAAAGACCGTGGCCAACGGATTTGTCCGTCATGAGTTGCCGGAACCGAGAAGACTCGACCCGAAGGACGCGATTTTCCTTCCGGCTATTGCTCCGACTAAAATCGATTATAAGCCTGTCAGAAGCACACCTTCTTCCGCACGGCCTTCCTACAGCGAGACACCGCCATGGGAACCCGGCGAGGCGGAAGCTTTCATGGCTTCCGACATCCTCGTAAGCATCCCGAACACTCGTCCACAGAGACAACCTCACTGTGTTACGGGAACAGACGGCCATATCTACGCGGTTTGGGGCGAAGCAATTAGCGGCGGTGCGAATGCAATCATGTTCTCGAAATCGACCGATGCCGGGCATACATGGAGCACTGCAATCGTCGTCGATAATGTCGGAACTAACTATTCGCCCAGAGTAGCGGTGTATGGCACCGGTTTCAGTGCTATCGTCCACGTGGTTTATAACTATGTTGACTGGCACGTTCAGGACTACTACGACACCTCAGGGACATATCTTTATACAGATACCATCTTCGAGGGCGACGTTTACTACGCAAGAAGCACCAGCGGCGGCTCGACCTTCGGAGCATATCAAGCCATTGCAAACAGAGATATCAATATCCTCTTCATCAATATCAATTACGACGAGGGTGGCCCAGATATCAACGTGGATGGTGTCGGAAATGTCTGCATCACCTACTACGGTCAAGCAGACGAAGGGCATTATGTTTCTATGGCGATTATGATCCTGCTGATCATTCTCTACGAGGGCCTACCGCCATTCTGGATAGATTACACATGGTATGACGTCAACATGCGAGCATCGATAAACCACGGCGGAACCTTTGGTAGCCGACATCGAATTATGATGGAATGGTTTATGGACAATTCGCTTACCGGTTCAGATGTTCAAGGGACGGGAAGTTCTGCGATAACGCATTGTATTTACACCGCGACTGGGATATTATCCCTCGGTTCGGCAACTTCATATTATCGAAGGGTTAATAATCCCTTCTTCAGTCCGTCGAACAGCATGGATAATTTCGTCGCAAGCGGTTATGTCGCGCCGTCAGGTCTTCGCGTTGACTCATTGGGCAACACACGTGCCGGTGTAACGCAGATTTCTGGCTGGGGCTACGATGTATTCTATTCGATGACCACTAACGGCGGGATTTCGTGGCCATTACCGACCCCTGTTGCGGCGAGTGTCGCGGATGAATGGGAACCGAGGCTTAGACTGGATGCCGCCGCGAATACCTTCCTCGTGTGGTCTGACGAAAGACATATCAACACCGATGTTTATTGCGTCTGGTCCGAAGACGGTGGAAGAACACTTCGTTCGGATCAGCATCGTGTTAACCAAACAGCTCTCGCCGACCAGCTTTGGCCGGGAATCGGGCTTTTCCTTTCGGACACCACCCGCCGTCTCGATGTTGTTTGGTGGGACACTTGGCACGACCCGGACGGAGACATCTATTACAACAATGCTAATTGGTGGAGAACCAATTTCAACGTGATGCTTCACGATTCCCTCGCGAATCCCATGGGCGGAACCGTTATGATTCGTTATCGAAGTTTCGATGTTCAGATCATCCGTCCTATTTCCACCGGTTATCATATAATTTACCACGATCCGGGCACACAAATCGCCTTCAGCCGCTTGAGTTCCGGCTCTGATGCTGTCGAGCGCTGGATTTACCATGAAACCGACAGTTTCGTCGTAACTCCGCCTGTGCCGGGCAATACTTATAATGTCGTTTACTACGACCAGTATTATACAACTTTCTCGGCGACTATTGCGAACTCGCCAGCTTGCACGGTAAGCACCATTCCTTCCTTCCCCTTCACCTATGAGTATTTCGCACTTACCGAGGTAAGGTTTACCGATCATACTGGATGGGCCAATGTTCGCGGTGAATACAACTATCCGGGTACGCATCCGACACCACCTACCGGCGACTGGCGCTGGTATTGTCCCGAGCCTACCGGATTGGTTCTTTCACCGAGTATCTCGCCGAACTATTATTTCCAGTATCGCGCTCGTTTCAACGATCCGCGCAAACTTAACGACGCCGAGTGCACACATACGATTCCCCATTTTACCTTGGTTCAGCGATACCACGGCGGAATAAACCTCGGCGGAACAACGCCATACACCGGCTGGACGGATTGCGGAAGCTCCTATGAATATGAAGATCCCAAGGTCGTTTCGGAGTCTCAGAGATGGGACATTATCGCCGGCGCTACCGGCGTGGTTGACGGCACAGGTCCATACGAACCGGCCGCATATCATCAGTGGCGTCCGACGATAAACCTTATCGGGCCGTATCTTCCTGAGAACCCGACATATTGCGAAACCCTCTATGTTGGCGGTGTTCGCACTGGTGTATCTAACCTGGCCAGTGTTTATCAGCCATGGGCGGACTGCGGATCGCCTCTGTGGATGGGCGAATTTACAACGCTCGGATGGGTTGCACGCGACCCCAGAGTCTTCGATCCGGTTGTTAGCGCATTTATGGCAAACATTCGCTACGGCAACGTCGTTTCGGTCATACTTCGCAACGACTTCGGCTATGGCTTCCTACTTGCCGACGGCGACTCAGTTACCAGCGGATTCCCGCTTGGATGGGCGCCGACTTCTGAGCATACGATCTGCGCAATCTCACCGCAGGTTTACGGCATGACAAGGTTCGTTTTCGACCACTGGTCTGATTTCGGCGATACCTGTCATATGGTCGTTCCTGTTGGCGATACAACTTGGACGGCATATTTCAATAAAGAATACTACCTCGATATTATTTCCGACCACGGCACGCCATGGGGCGAAGATTGGTATAACGAAGGCGAGATAGCGAACTTTGGAGTCGAAGCTGTAACAGCACCTGTCGGCGGAATGCGATATCTATTCATCGGTTGGGAAGGCTCTGGTGTTGGTTCTTATACCGGCTCGGATAGCTCTGCCGATGTTACGATGAACAATCCAATCACAGAGACCGCAAGGTGGCACCAGCAGTTCAGAATCGATCTCACATATACGGGCACGGACGGAATTGTTCCAGTCCAAACGGGCGATGGATGGTATTCCGGCGCGAGTATGCCGACTATTACCACTGATTCAATTATTGGCGACGACGGCCCCGATGATACTCTTCGCTATGTTTTCAGCCATTGGGAAAGCACCCCTGGTGGCGCTACCTTTGGAAACCCCTTCCACGCCAGCACACCGATATTCGTCGATAGGCCATACACTTGCACTGCTGTTTATCGCAGACAGTGGTCATTCTATGTCGAAACCTCCGATACAGGGCTTGGCTCGCCGGTTCCTGCGTTGGGTAAGCATTGGTGTTTCGAGGGCGAACCTGTTCTGGCCTACGTTACAAGCCCCGACGGCGGTATGTATTGCGTAGGATATCTGGGCTTCGGAAGCCTTATCGATGGCTCGTTGCCGATGGTAACCTTTGATATTAACAGACCTTCCCGTATAATCTGGCTTTGGGGCGATCAGTATATCTTCACGGTAACCTCGGATCCCTACGAATGGATTATGGGAATGGCGAGTCCGAACCCGCCCGCAGGAACCTATTATTACGTTCCCGGAGCCAGAGATACTTTCTACGTTAATCCTAACACGCCTGAAATGGGCGGTATGAGATACCATTGCGCAGGCTGGACAGGCTCGGGGCCGGACGAAGCCGCTGAAGGCGGAGACACTAACGAGGTCATCATAACAATGACTTCCAGCGGCGAACTCAGATGGCAGTTCGAGCAACAGCTTCGTTTCGTCGTCGTATCTGCGCACGATTCACCGGATCCGATAGCCGGAGTGCATTGGTTCCCCTCTGGAACACATCTTAGCCCTCGCGTCGATCCTGTGGACGGTATTTGGAGATGTATCGGATACAACCTCGTTATAGGCGGTATGCCGACCACCGGTTATGGTTACTCCTTCGAGATAACTGTAAGCGTTCCCTGTAGCCTGAATTGGCTCTGGGCTGATGTCGGCGACGTTGAAAGTCTTCTGGTTATTTCCGATCATGGCCCGGTCGCACCACCTGCCGGTTTGTGGAATTACTTCCTAAGAGGAACCTCCTTCGACGCATGGTCTGTAATGTTCGATCTGTCCGATACCCTCGACGGCATTCGCCATCGCTGTATCGGATGGACAGGCACTGGCCCGGTTCCGGCAACTGGTGACTCGACAATCTGCCCGATTACGATGACATCTTCCGGAACACTTCGCTGGAACTGGCAG
Organism: uncultured bacterium; assembly: GCA_964459995.1. GTDB lineage: Bacteria > UBP14 > UBA6098 > UBA6098 > UBA6098 > CAZSHG01. The sequence continues at coordinate 127,683 of CAYWOR010000006.1, forward strand.
GCGCAGTATCTCGTTCATATCGAGTGCGAACACGACAACCCGCAATACTCTTTCAACGGGGTAATTTGGCACAATCTCGATCCCGTTTCGAATATCTGGGCGGTTGCGGGGATGCCTTTGTATCTCAGAATTAACAATATCGTCGATACTTTGGCCGGAGACAGCCTCGTTTACTGCAACAGCTGGCATGGCTATGGCGCGAGTGTTGTCGGTCTCGATACTATGGCGCTGAACTTCAATTTCAACGTCATCGACCCCTGCACGATTATCTATAATTGGACGAGCATTCTTTATCCCTTGTATGTTTACACCGAGCATGGCGGCCCGATTCCCTCGGATACGACTTGGTGGCTTCCCGGCGCGAGAGTCGATGCTTTCGTTACGACGCCATGGGAACCCGGTGTTCCCGATGGTCATCGCTGGATTTGCACCGGATGGACAGGCACCGGAAGCGCACCCGCTTCGGGAGCCGGTTCCGCTATGAGCTTCGAGATTACGGATACATCGTCGATAACTTGGCATTGGCAGGAACAATACCGCCTCTCGATCTACAGCTGGCCACGCGAATACGACTCGCCATTCCCGCCATTGGGACATCACTGGTATAATGCCGGCACACCGGTTTCCGGTTATGTTACTCATCCGGTCTGGGATGATCCCGATACGATGTATTGTGTTGGCTTCAACGGAACAGGTTCGGCTCCGGTGAGAGATCCGCATACCGATTTCGCGTTCACCCTCGACGAGCCATCGAATATAGAATGGTTATGGTATCCGAGAGATACCGTTGCCTTGCTGACAGTGCGCAGTGATTACGGTTCGCCTTGGCCGCATCGCGGTATGACCGCATGGGTTAAAGGCTCTGTTGTCGATGCGACAGTCGATTCGGCGGTTGTTGTCGGGCCGGCGGTTTATGAATGCGTCGGATGGCGTGGTTACGGAAGCGCTCCTGTTCTGGGCGATTCCAACCATGTCGTCTTCCCGATTTGGGTCGATTCCGACATCACTTGGCAGTGGTCGAACCTATTCTCATTCACGATTACAAATCCAGGCGGTTTCGGCGATCCGGAACCGGATCCGGGGGTGTATATGCATATGGCCGGCGCATGGGTTTTCGGTCAGATGTTAAATCATCCTTTCTGGACAGGCACGGATACAATGTATTGCGTTGGCTATCGCGGTTCGGGCGACTTGCCGGTCTTCGATCCTCATACCGATTTCGGGTTCAACATTACGATGAATTCGAGCTGTCAATGGATGTGGAGCGACGACGCGGTTACCCTCACTGTGAATACACCTTACGGCTCACCATGGCCGCACGGCCTCACATATTGGATTCCCGGAACCATCGTCCCGGATGCCAGAGTCGATTCCGCGGTTATTGTATCGCCGGGGATCAGAGCCTATTGCACCGGTTGGACTGGCACAGGCTCGACACCGCCTTCGGGCATCGGCAACCATATTCCTGACTTCATCATCACCGATCACAGCACGATTACGTGGGAATGGCAGATGCAGTATGCCTTCACGGTAACCAACGAAGGCCCATTGCCGGGCGGTTTCGACACGCCGTTCCCGCCGGTGGGAACTCATTGGTATTTCGACGGCGACACAGTTGCGGCATGGATTCGTGATAATCCCGCGCCTCCTCCACACGATTCGATGTTCTGTATCGGAATGACCGGAACCGGAAGCGCGCCGGTGTTCAGCCCGCAGGATTCGATCTGGTTCGCCATCCATATGCCGAGCACATGTAACTGGCACTGGTTGCCGGAAGATTCGGTGGCGAGACTCACTGTTCATAGCGACCACGGCTGGCCGCAAATTCCTTGGGGTATAACTTACTGGCGCTTGTTCTCTAATATCGACGCCTCGGTGATGCCTTGGGAAGAGGTCGATTCTGTAAGCCGTTATTTCTGCACAGGATTCGATCTGGTAAGCGAATTCGGCTCTATCGACACTTCGGACACCTTCAACTCGGTATTTTTCATAATCGAGGAAAACACCGACCTGTTCTGGAATTGGATGGGTCAGTTCTACCTTTCGCTCTTCTACGAAGGCCTCTCCTCTCCGCCGGGTCTCTATGGTGAGGGCTGGTATAACGAGAACGACACAGCCTTCTATGAATGCGAAACTCCGGTGCTGGAAGGCGGCTCCTATTACGGCTTCGTTCATTGGAGTGTTGACCCAGTCTCCGATACGACCCTTCGTGGTGATACATTGTTCTTCCACAACTGGCAGATAATGGATCAGCCCTACGAGGCTACCGCGCATTACGGCCCCGCAGTCTTCGTTTCGATATTAAAAGACCCTGAGGAGAACGATCAAGGCTGGATCAAGGTTGATTTGATCGAATACGATTCAACTTCTATCTTGACAACTTGGTGGGGAAGAGGCAGTTATCACCTTCTCGAAGTGCCCGATCTCGACTCCACCGCAACCGGCGAAAGATACCGCTTCGATCATTGGTCGGACGGACGAGACCGCGAACATTGGGTCGGCCCGATTCTCACGGATACTACATTTATCGCTTACTATGACGGCCAGCTGATGTGCCCGATTGTTAAAAGTCCGCGCCATCGCTGGGGCTTCATCTATGCTGATGGCGACACTTTCTGGGATGCCGAGAGCCACATATTCTGGTGGTCGCCCGGCCCTCCGCATGAGATCGGTGTTTCTGAAATCGACTCGGCAGAGTCGGTCGATGGCGATACTATACGCTATTTCTTCCGCGAATGGTCGGACGGCGGCGATTTATTCCATTGGACGGATTCAATATTCACGCCCACATACTTCGTCGCATATTATGACCAAAGAATGCAGATTCAGCTTCGCAAGAATCCGCCGCATGAACCGGGCTGGTTCCTCTATGAACTCGACACAATCGACCGCGTAAGCGAGGTTACATTCTGGGCGGATTCTGGGGAGACCCCGACAATCGGCGTCAGCGAGTTCAATATCGCGGATTACCCGGGATGGACGAACGACTCGGTGTGGACTTTCCAAAACTGGAGCGACGGCGGGGCGAGAATTCATACACTGCCGCCGCTTTCGAGGCCCGGTATTTACACGGCAAATTATCGTGCGGAATCTGCGGTGATGGATTTCTCGATAATACCGAATGAATGGGAAGTTGGAGATGACCTACCGTTGAATTATACCGTTACTATGGATATATCGGATATGATAACGGTAACGAATCTCGGGAATGTGCCCATCGACCTCGGGTTCCGGATTTCCGATCCGGGGCCGTGGATTTCGGGCTTCTTGGCGGGTGCGGATAAATTCGTCCTAAGGCTTCACATCAATGATGATCCTACACCGCCTACGACCTTCAGCTTGGTGAACGATTATGTGAAAGAGGACCTTCAGTGGGCTACGAATGGCCTCTATGGAAGGTTCGGGCCTTGTGGAAGCAATATCTATCCGCCGCCTTACGCGGCTCCATACAGTATCGATTACATATGGATGCAGTTTATAACGCCTACTTACTGCACAACCGGCGACTCATACGACACGAGAATTACAATCACGATGGAGTGTATAGTCAGATACCATATGCCCTGATGAATTCTCGCGGGATGTAATTCAAAACTCCCCTCCTCGATAGGGGGGGAGTTTTTTTCCCAATGAATATAAAATCTTCCCATAAAATTATCGAGGGATTAAGAGCGCTGAGCGGGTTTCTGTTCGCGGCTCTCTGTCCTATGGGGCATGTATTCGGCTATTCCGCGCTTACTCTCGGAATTCCCACACTCTTTTTTCCACGCAACCATAGAGAAAATCCGCTTCCGAAACGCTATTTATACACAATCTTCTTGGTTTTCTTCTTGTGGGGCGCAATTCTGAGTCTTTTTGTCGCAGAAAATAGAGTGGCCGCGTTCACGACGCTTTTTTCCTACTTCGCTCATTGGACATTGCCCTTTATGCTCGGGTATTCCATTTCGAGCCGGTATAGTCTTCGGATAATATTTGTTTGGATTGCCTCGCTTCTGTTATTAGGACTTGTTTCTCTCATGCCCTATCTTGGCCTTTTCGAAGCCGCAAAACTTAGCAGTGAAGGGCTTTTGAAAGGGCTTCACACGCATATCCAATTTGGGACACTCCTTCTCATCGCCCTACATCTTTTGCTTGGGATGTTTCTTACTGCCAAAATCGAGATGAGGAAAACCTATATTTTCGGCTTTTGTGGGCTTATTTGCGCATTTATGATCCTTCTTACCGGAAGCCGTGGGGTTTGGTTTGCAATGGTATTTTCGATATTCGGCGCATTCGTTCATTCGGCGATTGCGCGAAGACGACGCAGGCTTTCGTTGATATTTTTAACTCTAACGCTTTTAGCCGCTGTAGTTTCGATCGCACTTTTTCCGCAGGTTCGCTATAGAATCGACCGGACATCCGCCGAAGACCCGAGTTATATTTTTCGCCGAAACATGGCTATTATGGCGGGAATGATCATCTCCGACCAGCCTTTCACAGGCATTGGCCCGGGGCAGGTTACCTTCGCGAAGGAATATTACGACCTGATGGATGATTGGGATTTGCCTGTCGAAACCGGATACCTTCAAAAAAAACATCTCCACGATATGTATCTTCATATCACATCGGAGTTTGGTTTCCCGGGGCTGGTTATGTTTTTGGGGATTATCGGTGGACTGATTTGGCTTGCGGTTCACTCGATAAGAAAGAACCGGGGTTTGGAAAAGGGGCTATCCTATGGCTTTCTTTGGGCAGTTATTGGTGTTGGAATCGGGGAATTGCTCGATTGTTTGCTTCGTGGCCCTCCTGTTGCGATGGAATTATTTTTTATCGCCGGGCTGATAGCCGGAATAACTGCAGATGTCGGCTCTGAAAATCTTTCGGCGAATGCCGCCACTGAGAACAAGAATCCAACACGAATATGATTCGTATATTATAAGGAATAGGATGTCATTTTTCAGACTCGCCGCTTTCGATTCGAATGTTTTCGGGCATGTTTTGTCGATTCCGCTCGAAACTTCGCAGACCGAGCCTGCACTCATTTCGGGTGGATCTTCGCAATTTCCCGATCCGCTTTTTTTGAAACAGGTTCACGGTGGCACCATTCATCTTGTCCGAGGGATAGATCATAATCGTCCCGCGCCGGGAGCTTTTGGCGACGGCATTTTCACCGATATTCCGAGATTCCCCGTAATGGTTTTCACCGCCGATTGCATTCCATTAATTATCGCATCGGAAAGTCCCCTTTTTATCGGGGTTGTGCACGCCAGCTGGCGAAGCGTCGCAACAGGAATCATCGAGAACACTGTAAAACTCCTCGCCGAAGGTCTTTGCGGAAAACCTTCGCAATTTTCGTGTTTTATGGGACCGTGTATTCTCGGTGAGGATTACGAAGTCGGCGCAGAAGTTGCGATACGATTCCCAGAAAGCATTCGTGATATTGGCGGAGGCAAATTCATGCTCGATCTTCCCTGCGAAGTTCGCAGACGATTACTTCGGCTCGGAGTGCCGGAGAAATCAATTTCGATGCCGCCCCTTTCGACATTCCGCGAGAGATGGCTCCCTTCCTATCGCCGCGAGGGCGATGCCGCCGGACGAATCGAGACTGTTGTCTGGATCGAATAATTTCGCCTTGCCTAAGAGATACTGCAATTGTATCTTCTATTATCGTTTTTTCCTGAAAGGAGATATATGAAAAAGCATCTTCTACTCGGGCTTTTAGCCGCAGTTTCGCTTTTTGCGGTGAGTTCGAGCATAGACCGTGTGGTCGTTTTCCCCGACAGAGCTACTGTTGTGCGGAAAGCGAGCATCACAATCCCCTCCTCCGGAGAGCATGATTTCGAGATTCCAGGAATCCCGCCTTCCGCGGACGCATCGACAGTGCGCCTTTCCGGCTCGGGCACCGGTGGATTAACCTTCGGTGCTGTGCAGATGACAAAGAATTATCTTCCCCCCGACAGCGGCAGAATCGCGCAGATAGAGGAGCGTCTGAAAGTCATCGCCGACGAACTTGAAGCGTTGACACAGCGCAGACAAGCTCTCGAAATTGAGCGGTTATATCTGAGTAAAATCGGCGATATATCAGCCGGCGCGGCGACTTTCGAGATTCGCTCGGGAAGTGTTAATCCGCAGGGCTACAAACAGACCTTCGATTTCCTCGAACGCGAGCTTTCCGGCCTCGCGGATAGGCAGGTCGCCCTCGCCAAGCTCGAACGCGATCTCAAAGAAGAACGCACGCGGCTTCAGCGCGAACGGCAGAATCTCGGTTACGGGGAGGATAAAGGCTACATCGCTAATTTCACAATTAAAAGCACAGCCGCCGGAAAAGCCGATGTCGAACTGTCATACACGGTTTGGAATGCCGGATGGTCGCCCTCCTACGACGCCCGCAATGATTCCGAAAAGGGAACTGTCGAACTGACCTATTATGGCCAAGTTCGCCAGCGTTCCGGCGAGGATTGGAACAGGGCTAAAATCACACTCTCTACCTCAAGACCGGCTCTGGGGGCTATCGCGCCTGAGCTCGACCCATGGTATTTGAGTATTTATGAGCCGCCTCAAGTAACTTATCGCGCCTCCGCAAAAATGGCCTCGCCTGCCCCTGCCCCACCTATGGCTATGGCTGATATGGCCTTCGCGGAAGCCGAAGAGCCTGCGCCGTCCGGAATTGGCTATTCTTCGGCTGAGGCCGTAACCAGCGGCGGCGGAAGCGTGAATTTCGAGATACCCGGCAGAGTGGACATTCCTGCGGATAATAGCTTGAAAAAGCTATCTGTCGGCATCTTCATCTTCGACTCGAAGGAGTCATTCGTTACTGTTCCGAAAATTTCTGAACTCGCCTATCTACGTGCCAAATTTACAAATACCACCGATTTCCCATTGTTAGCCGGCCCTGTTGCGATTTTTCAGGGGCAGAATTATGTCGGCGAGTCGAAGACTGATTTCGTTGCACCCGGTGAGGAAATGGAGCTTTCGATGGGAGTCGTGGAGGCGGTCAAGGTCAAACGCACTCTGTTGAAAGATTTCGCGGCGAAAGGCGGGCTTTTTGGCTCGAAACGCAAACGTGCCTACGGCTACATCACAGAAATCACAAACAACCTCGGCAGAGCCATAAATATCGAGGTTTTCGAGCAGATTCCGGTGGCCAGAGACAGCAGAATCAGCATCGAAGAGATCGAGTTTGTTCCTAAACTTAAAGAAGAGCCGAATCGCGGGATAGCCAGTTGGAAACTCGAGATTCCGGCATCGCAAAAAGCCTCCGCGACGCTGAAATTCATCGTTGCTTACCCGAAAGATATCGAGGTTCAGGGGCTTTAGGCTTTTTTCGCCCCGACTTTCTCGATAATCCTGCGAATTATCGACATCATCCCGGCAGTGGTTTCGCTGTCGGGATGCGCTTTTACGAAGGGGATTCCAGAATCGGAAGCCACCATAATCGAGGGTTCGATTGGCAGTGCGCCGAGAAAATCTACACCCATCTCTAAAGCCGCAGACTCGCCGCCGCCCCTTTTGAAGATGTCTGTGCGTTTACCGCAGTCTGGGCAGATAAATCCGCTCATATTCTCGACAATCCCCAATACCGGTATCTTCAGCATTTTCGCAAAACTGACCGTGCGCCTCGCATCCGAAAGTGCAACATCCTGCGGTGTTGAGACAATAACCGCGCCGTCCATTTCGGGCAAACGTTGAATAATGCTCAGAGGTTCGTCGCCGGTTCCGGGCGGGGAGTCTATGATGAGAAAATCGAGGTCGCCCCAATCCACCTCGCCGAGGAACTGGTCGATGGCGTTTGCTTTCATCGGGCCGCGCCAGACGACAGGCGTGTCCCCGGGCGGAAGGAGATTCGCCATGGTGATTATCCGCACACCGTCTTTCACGACGGGTTGGATCATGTTGTTCGGGCCGCCCATTATCTGCATATTCTCTGTGCCGGCCATTTTGCCGATACTCGGGCCGTGGATATCGATGTCCAAAATCCCGGCAGTATAACCGAGTTCGGCGAGGCCAAAGGCCAAATTCACTGCCACCGTAGATTTGCCTACACCCCCCTTGCCCGATAACACGAGGATTTTGTGCTCGATCCTGTTCATCGCCTTACGAATCGCGAATTGCGTTTCGATCATCTTTTTGTGGGCATCTGAGGCTTTATGGGCGTCGTGACTTTCCATATCGATACTCCATCGAAAAAATTTTACAAGAAGTTAATATATCCTAATACTGCCCTTTTTCAAGATAAAACTTGAGTGCATAGGGATAAAAAAACGGACGAAGCGAACTCCGTCCGTTGGATAGTCGAGTTTATTCCGGTTATTTTATAAGAGTTATTTTACGTGTAAATTCTGCACCCTGTGCATCAACCGCGCGAAGGAAATAGGTGCCGCTGGGGACTCCCCATCCGTTATCGGAGACGCCGTTCCATACGAAATGATGTCTGCCTTTTTCGAGATCGGAGCTCACGACCCTGCTGACAACTCTGCCCATAATATCGATCACATCGACAGTGAAATTGCCCGGCTCGTAAACATCGAACCAGAAACCTGTCGCGGCGTTGAAGGGGTTCGGGAAATTCCGACCGAGGCGGAAAGTTTCCGGCATCGTAACGCCATTGAGATCAATTTCCGGTATATTGGCAGGATCGAAGACCGATTCAGGAATCATTACATAATAGACCTCGTTCAGCGTGGTTGTCGTTCCGGTTCCAAGTAACTCACTGAAACCGGCGTAGGTATCCCGGACAAATGAGAGGTGAATCTTGTCATCGGCTTTTTCGGCAAGTGTCATATCCAACTCGCACCAGCAATCGCCCGGACCGCATCCCGGGGTGTAGGTGTTGGAGATGTTAATCGGATCGGTCCATTCGATAGTTCCGGCGGGAAGCATACTGCAGAATATTTCCGAGTTCTCGTAATCGGCTTCGCTCACATCAAGATAAACCGAACAGCTTGGGCAAAGATCCCAAAGAAGCTCCGAATAGAGCTGTTCCCAGCAGACGAAGATGTCGCCGTCCTCATCTACAGCGACCTGCGGCTCGATGGAATTGCCGACATAGTTAACTCTGCTGAAGGCGTTGCAGTAGCCGATGGGATCTATAACCACGGTATCCAAACGGCTCGAACCTTCTTTCCAATGGTAGATAATCGATCTGCACCAAACCGATGTCGAGCAGGAGCCGAAACAGTCGAATTCCCAGCCCTCTTTAGGGCTGATAAGCGCGCCCATCCATACGAGGTGAATATCGCCATTATTGTCGATAGTTACATTAACATCGATGGGACGAGAATAAACCGGACGATAGACATGAATCGTTTCGGGCGGCACGGTCATAGTATCCAACTCATAGCCGAGGTAGATCGAATCCTGATAACCGGTATAAATATGGACACCGGGCTGGGTAACAGCTTGCACCGGAGAGAAAGTCTCGCCCATATCTTCGCTGACTCTGAGAGCTATATATGCCGGATCGAAAAGATTCGCCCATTGTGCTGGATCATCGCAGAAACAGCTGTCATTCAATGTAAAAGTATCGACATCGACCCATGCAACTGCAACTTTTGAATTAGTTCCGTCAGTCCATGCGGCCACATCGCAGGTAATCCCATTTTGGTCGTGCGCCAACTCAACCGGAGGTGCGAAAGTGGCCTCTGTGAATCCAAGCCATTCGGGGGCGATCCAGCCGCGATAAAAGATGACGCTTTGACCGTAATAAATTCCGCCGATAGTAGTGTCGCTTATCGATGGCGTCGAAACCATGAAAATCGTTGTATCCAACTGGGCAAGCTTCGGCCATATCGGCTGAACATTCAACCCATATGGTGCATAGGGCGCTGGAATCTCAGTCGGATTAACGAAAGCACAGCGGCTTTCACCGCCCATTGCGTAATACATACCGTCATAGGCGACGTTCGTCCCAAGAGTAGTCGAACCGCTCGGCCTGTCGTGATAGGCAACCGTCGGAACTGTCGAGCTGTTATCGACAGAAATGTTGCAGTATCCGGCATATGCTCTTCCATCGACTCGAATTCCTGTGGAGCTGTTGCACTCGAAAGAAGAGGAATCGGGATGTTTGTAGTTATAAAAAATCCTACGGTTGCTGAATGTCTCATCGAGGCCGTTCATCCATGCGACATGGACACCGCCGTCGGGATCGATGGCGATATTGCGGCCTTTGGTGATGTTATGTTGCATATCGTAGTATGTAACTCCGGCTCGATAGATTGGATAATCATGAAATGGCGGATAGTCCGGAGTAGTATCGATTTCCATCGGCGAGAAAAACATAGTGGGGTTCGATGGCCTAAAAATATAGGGATTCGGTGTCGGCGGCGGAAGTTTTCTCTCCCGTGAATCGGAATCGGCGAACAAAACCGAAGCGAAAAGCAAAACACACAGAGCGAAACAAATGATGCCTTTTTGCATCTTCTCCTCCTTAATTTTCAATTAATTCAATATCATCAGTTTAAATAATAACCATTTGGCTTTGAAGGTCAAGCCAAAGAATAAAAAAAGGGCGAGCCGAAACCCGCCCTTTTTGTAATGATTGAAGCTAAACTTACTTCATCAAGGTAATCTTGCGAGTGAACTCGTTGCCCTTCGAGTCCGAAGCCCTCAAGAAATATACACCGCTCGGGACGAGCCAGCCATTGTCCGACTTGCCTTCCCAAACGAAACGATGCCTGCCTTCGGCAAGCTCTTTGTTCGCCAAACGGCTAACAATGCGGCCGTTAACATCGATGACATCGACAGAGAAGCGACCCGGTTCGTAAACGTCGAACCAGAAAGCGGTCGCGGCGTTGAAAGGATTCGGGTAGTTGGAGCCGAGACGGAAACTCGCGGGCATCGCGACCGGCTGATAGCCGTATTCTTCGATTCCGGTGTTGATCTGCCTGTTGTCATACATCGCGGCAATAGTCGAATCGGTGGGTAACGCGAGATATTTGACCTGCGCGAGGCTCGCTGAGCCTTCGTCATATGGAATGAGACCGGCATCGGTATCGATGATGAAGAACATATGGATGTAATCATCGATTCTCTCGGCAATTGATACCTCGATCTCGCTCTTGCACTCGCCGGGCTCGCAACCGGTGGTGTAGGTGTTTGTGATAAGGAGCGGATCCGACCAATATCCCACGAGCGGATCATAGCATGCGCCCCAGATTTCGGAATTCTGGAATCCACCGGCGGAAACATCGAGATAGAAGGTATCAGTAACCCACCAATATTCGGAAGCCATCTGCTCCCAGAATATTACAACTACGCCGTCCTCGGAGATTGCAACCTGAGGTTCGTAGGAATATCCGATATGGGTAATACCGGCTTCATCCGGGCAACCCGCACCGCGCCAGATGGGATCGAAAATGACCGTATCGAGAACACCACGGACATCGTCCCAATGGTAGATTATCGACTGGCAGTATGCACCGACTGAACAGGAAGCCTCACAGCTGAATTCCCACCCCTCATGCGCAGTGAGAATCGCGCCTGTCCAAACAGCGTGAAGCACGCCATCGGGGCTGTAGGCGAGGTTGACATCGATAGGTCTCGAATAAACCGGCCTCTGAACATGGATCGTATCAGGAGGCGTAACCATAGTATCGAGATACCAACCAAGATATAACGAATCGGGGTAATCGCTGTAGATATGAAGACCGGGCTGAGTAACAAACTCGCGATCGCTCCAAGTTTCGCCCATATCGGTTGAACGACGGATCATCAAAGCCGCGGCGTCGAAGATGCGGGTGTAATAATTTGCTTCTTGACAATAGCAGGTATCGTTGGAAACAGTAGTATCCCAGCGGACATAGGCCATAGCTATCTCGGGGCCATCAGAATAGGCTGTGATATCACATGTGATGCCGATCTGGTCATCTTCCATCTCCACCGGAGGCGCAAATGTGGCCTCGGTGAAACCATACCATTCGGGGGCGATCCATCCGCGATAATAAATGACCTTTTGGCCGTAATAATTGCCGGCGATAGTCGTATCGCTGATAGAAGGGGTGGCCACCATAAATAGAGTGGTGTCGATCTGCGCAATTTTCGGCCATATCGGCATAACATTCACACCAAAAGGCGCATAAGGAGCGGGGATTGCTGTAGGATTAACGAAAGCACAGCGGCTTTCACCGCCCATGGCATAATACATGCCGTCGTAGGCGATATTCGTGCTAAGTGTAGTCGAACCGCTCGGATTGTCGTGGTATGCAACTGTCGGAACAGTCGAGCTATTATCAACCGAAATATTACTGTATCCGGCACGTGCCCTGCCATCGACTCTGATTCCCGTAGCGCTATTACACTCGAAAGCTGACGAATCGGGATGTTTGTAGTTGTAATAAACTCTACGATTGCTGAAGGTCTCATCGAGGCCGTTCATCCATGTGATATGCACACCGCCGTCAAGATCGACCGCGATATTACGGCCTTTGGTGGTATTGTGTTGCATGTCGTAGTATGTCACGCCGACCGAATACAGCGGAAGACCGTGGTAGGGGGGGAATGGCGGAATAGTATCGATCGACATGGGTGCGAAAGAATGCGAAAAATCGACCGGACGTGCCGGAATATAGGGATTTTGATAAACCGGGAATCCATCGTTGATTTTCGCATCGTTGCCGAACAATACGGCCGCGAACACAGTCAGTAAGATCAGGCTAATGAAAAATAACCTGCGCATGCTTACTTCCTCCTTGTTTCTGTTTTTTAACTTCATGTTAATTGTTTTCAATCAATAATATAATAATATATATTCTTATTTAACGTATCTCAAGCGAAATCTTCCCTTCCTCTGCTAATTTTTTCAGAAGGGCTATTTTCTCGAGCCCCGGCGCGAATTCCGGGTCGATTGAGACCGAATTTCGGAATTCCTCCATAGCTTCGGGAAAATTCCCGGCTCTTGCGTGGATAAGGCCAAGATTGAACCGCACTTCGGGGCTTGAATCGCCCGTTTCGATAGCCTTTCCAAGGGCTGTTTTCGCCTGCTCGTCCATTCCCATTTGCGAAAGCAGACCGCCATAGGAAGCCCACGCGGGCGAGTAATTCGGAAGAAATCTCAAGGCCGCATCGAAGTTTTCGATTGCTTCATTCGTGTTCCTGAGCATGGCCTGCAAAAGGGCGCGGTTGTAATATCCATAACCTCTGATAACCGAATCGGGCGAAGCTCCGGCCCCCTGAGACGAATAAATATCCGCAAGCTCATAGTCTATGACCGAAATCGGAGGGTATTCCGCAGAAGCTTTTTGAAAGAATCTGTCAGCTTCGTCGTAATTGCCGAGTGCCATCGCCGCTACTCCAGCCGATAACGAAAGCCTTCTGTTTAGGGAATCGAGATCGAGCCCCGAATTCGCAACTCGAAGAGCGGAATCCGCAAAACCAAATTCCACGAGGGTTTGCGCGAGGTTCACATAGGCTTGAACATTCAACACATCCTCTTCGATTGCTTCCGTGCCGAAAAGTATCGCTGAAGCGGTGTCAGCCTGTAGCCGAGCGATCACGCCGAGATTCGCCTTCGCGGAAGATGTCTCTCCACACTTTTCAATTTCATCGAGGAAAAATTTCCGCGCGACTTCGTAGTCTTTACCCGTAAATGCTATAATGCCGCGGTTTAGGGCGGCTCTGTCTATTGAAGGTGCAATATCCAGCGCTAAGGCATATGCGGAATCCGCTTTGTCCAGCTCCCCCATCCTAAGTTGGATATTCCCAAGAGCAAAATAGCTCTCCGCAAGCCCTCGCTGTGAAAGCTTTGCTTCGGAGCCAAAGATCATCGCTATCAGTGCAATTGCAGAAAGCAAAGCGGATTTTTGAAGTGATTTGATGTCTTTTAACTTGAAACTGTCAATTATATGTATCGTTCCAAAAGCCGATATAGGGACTATACTCACAAACAATGGCAAACGAAAGCGCGCATTTACGAAAAACATAACTATTGTCGAGCCGTAAAGAATAGTCCATAAAATCAACGCTCCCACATAGCGTTTTCGCATAATCACAGGCAACCCGGCTGTCGCAAGCACGATAAAAAGTCCCCATGCAAATGGGGATCGAAGCGGTGGCGAGTATCTTTTGAAAAACTCGGGGCTTCCGTTGTTTCCATGCTCGACAGGAGATAGTAATAATGCCGTTTTGCGCGCCAGAAGCTGTATCTGCGCGATTGGACTCTTGATTGCATAATCGATCGTTTTACGGCGATAGAATTTTCCGACTTCGGAAGAAGTCAGCGGCCTTCCGGACTCGATCTCGGCAAGTTTCCAAGCCTCTCTTACAGTCCATGTCCCGCCATGTCCGGGTAGCACCGGAGTTATGCCGTCGGTCTCGAGATTATTGCCCAAATAGAGATTTAGTCCACCTTGAGTAGCTACCAGAGCCGGTTCGCCACGATAGACATTGTGTATAAACACGGGAAGTATCGGCAAAGCGAAGCCTATGAGGGCTATGGCAAGGGTTTTCGCCCATCGGTCTCTTATTCGTAAAATCAGCCAAAGAACCAAAAAGGGAAACACCGCAATAATGTTCGGGCGGGTTATCGCAAAAAAGCCCGAAAAGAGGCCGAAAAGGAAGATGTCGCGTGGCTTTGCCTTATCTACTGCGTCGAAAAGGAATATCAGAGCAAGTGCTCCGAAGGGTATCAATATCCAATCGAGAAGAAGGCGCGACTCAAACAACGCCGGCATCGTTGATAGCGCGATGAAAACCCCTGCTAATATCCCCACGCGCCTATCCTCGAACACTTTACAAGCCAAAACCGCTACGAAAAGGCATCCAGTTACACCAACCGCCGATTGAATTACGCGAATCACCCAAGGATTTGCGCCGAATATGGCATATATAGCCCCCAGGAAATAGGCGTAGAAGGGTGCCCGAAAAAACGCGGTGGGAAATATCAGATTGCCATCGGCTATGTAACTCGCCCAATTATGATGGTATATCTCATCAAGTGAGGGAAGTTTAAACCATGGGGTTTTCGACCAATAAAAGAGGTTACATACGCGGTAAAATATCGCGACAAAGGCGATCAATAAAGCATCAGAGCGACGCAAAAGCTTGTGTGAAGAAATTTGAGACATAGCAAAATAATAGCAAAAAGGCCGGGATTGCCCCGGCCTTTTCGAAGAAAGGGGGAAACAGCTATTTTATTAGGATCATCCTCTTGGTAATATCCTTTTCGCTCGTGCTGAGCCTGTAGAAATAGACTCCCGAGGGAAGATCCCTGCCGTTGTCGTCTTTTCCGGCCCATGTTACGCGATGCATTCCGGCTCTATGTTTGCCGTCGGCGAGGGTCGTAACCCTTTCGCCCAGAAGGTTGAACACCGAAAGCTCGATATTGGTTTCCGCCGGAAGTTCGAAGGAAATTGCGGTTGCCGGATTGAAGGGATTCGGGTAGTTATTGTGAAGCGCAACCTCTTTGGGAAGCGTTACACCCTCATACTCGATTCCGTGTGTTCCGGAAACTACCGCACGGATCATCAGATCGATAGCGCTATATGGGGCAACAGCACCTTCGCGAAGGAAAATCGTGTCCGGCCCCAAAATCGCGAATCCCCAGCGCTCCAACGGGCTTGTAACATCGATGCCGATCATTGGCATTTGGCTGTCAATCGCGGTTCCAACAAATATAAAGAAGATGGAATCCGGAATTGAAATGCCCTCCGAGGAGAGATCGACCGTAACCCATGAGCCTTCAGGATCGGAAACGACGGAATGGTTGCCGGTGTAAAGAACCGGCGCGCCGTTGGGAATGCCGGCGAAATGGCCGAGAACCGTTATCTTCGCTGTGCCGGTGAAATTCGTGTAGAATTTGGCCGCACTAAGCGAAACTCCGGTCAGTGCTGTGCCGACTGCGAATCTATTGCCCAAAGCGTTGCCGACTTCGACACCACCGCCGAGGAATCCCTCGAGGGTTATGCCGGAGGTAACATCCGAAGCGACATCGTTGACACCGTCGTCCCAGCCAAGTTCCATTGTGCCGTAGTCCGGAACCGTGAACGTAACTTCGATTGTGTCGTTGTGAACATTCAAATCAGTAGCCAGAGCAGTCCAAGCTTTCACTGTGTAATCGCCGGGCTGAAGGGTATTTACCTCTTTGAAAACCGTCGCGTAGCTTCCGCCGTCAACACTTGGACGGGGCCAGAAACTTACCGCGCTGTCAGAACCGTCCGGGTATGTAATCGTTCCGTTAACCTGCAACATTGTTTCCATATTCATGCCGAGGTTGGACAGAACCACCGTGAATCTTCCTCTGTTGCCCGGTGAAAGCGGCCCTGCGGCGATATTCGTCGGGGCGATGTCATGCAGAAGGGCATAATAACCTGCAACGACAATATTATCGACATAAAGGTGATGCGTCGTGTCCGGTAAACCATCTCCGCGGCTCATAATCATGATTCTAACATCGTGTCCGGCGAAATCGCGAAGCGAATTTGTCATCGAACCGAAAAGCGCATCGTCATTGAATGTGCGCCAAGTTTCGTCGATAAGACCGGGACGATAGTAGTTATACATTATCTGTATCGTCGTATCAGCGGTGGAGTCGACAATCATGACCGTGAAATAATCGTCAAGTGAGTTGTCGTCATCCGGGTCGTAATTTGTGTAGTTCATTTTGACATCGAGATACAGTTTTCCGGCAAAGGTGTCCGGGATTGTGAACATAGGCGAGATAAGAGTGGCGTAGGATTCGCTGTATGCTCTCGTCATCATGCTGTGAGTGCCGACAGATGCGGTTTCGTCGGTAAGCTCCCAAGTTTCGAGTTTACGTCCCTGAGAAACCGAGAAATTCGCTGTGCCGTCGGTGGCATAATAAAGCGTATCGTCGGTATCGGTAATTGTGATATTATCGATGATCCACCCAAACATATCGGGGTCGTAACTTGTGGGCGAGTTCGTCGGGCCGGTGCTGAACATCATGTCAGAGGCAAAAACGAACCTAACGATGATGTCCGAACCGGCATAGGATGAAAGATCGAATATCGGAGTTTCGGGGGTCGCAATGCCTCTTTCCCCGGTCCAAGCCGGATAATTCGGGCCGAGCCCGCAAAAACCAAATCCCCAAAGGCTTGTGCAGTCATAACCAAGAGCCGGAGAGGTGGCTTCGATGGTTTCCCAGCTAAGTCCGCCGTCTTCGGAAAGCCAAACTGTCGCGCCATCCCAGCCGTCATACATGAAAGGATAGCCGGTGCCGCCCGAAGGTTCGCAATTCAATTTCTGCTGAAACGAGAGCAGAACACTTCCGGATGGTGCCGCCGGAATAGAAATTTCGGCCAAATCCAGATATTGGAGCCAGCCATCGTTGTAGCCATGATAGATTGTTCCGCCGACATTCATCGAGCCGCACCAGAAGCTTATCCCGTCGATGGAATTAAAAGTATCGGCATGCCAATAAGCAAGCGTGTCGCCATACCAATAAAGATCGCCAACCTCCCATGTTAACGGGCCTTCGAAGCTTTCGACGAAAATCGTGTCGGACTGCGCGAAGGCGAAACCGATCGAGAGCAGGGCGATAAGGGCAAATGTTGCCTTTCTCATCAAACCTCCTTAGATTATTTTCATTCTTAAGAACATACTCACAATGATATATAATAAAGATATGTTCGGCCAATTGTCAAGCCGCAAAATAACTTAATGGTCGATTTGCCAATCTGGCAACAGCAAAGTCCGAACTGTCGATTCTCGATACGATGATTTCCCTTGCCGTTGAATAAATGAAAGTCGGCCTGTTCTTTAATGGTTTAGAAATCAATTAGTTATGACCGTCACGCCCATTTTGGCATTTCGCTTGTTAAAACTAAGGGTGGTGAGAATTATGGAAAAGACCAGAAGAATACTCATTGCCGAAGACGATTACGCATCCGCGGACACCATGCGCGAATATCTTCAAATGCACGGTTTCGACTGCGATGTCGAAAGTCGTGGCGGCGAGGTCGCAAAAAAAATCACGCCGGACACAAAAATTGTTATTCTCGATATTAATCTCGCCGAAGGCCCGACGGGGCTTCAGCTTCTCGCAGACATCAAACAGGCCAATCCGGAAATCAAGGCGATGATAATTACCGGCGACAGCATTCCGGAGAATCGCCTCAAAAGCCTTCGGCTCGGCGCGGATTATTTTTTCGCGAAACCGATCGATCTGAAACTTCTGCTCGCGCATCTGAAAAATTCCATCGATAAGCGAGAGCTTGCATAAATGAGAAAGCAAATTCGACATAGGTTAATATTCGCAACACTCTCCGTAGCGCTTTTCTCGCTTGCAGTAACTGCTAATGCCGACATCCGCATGCCTTCCGACCCGATGTCCTTCCCGGACATTGTCGAGAAGGTTCTGCCGACAATCGTAACAGTCTATTCAGAACAGACTATCCGCGTGCAATATCGCGACCCGTGGTTCTTCGGACCGGACGACGACTTTTTCAGACGCTTTTTCGGCTATCCTGACCCATCCCCCCAAAGAAACGAACCGCGCTTCCGCGAATATCGCAAGGAAGGCCTTGGAAGCGGTGTTTTAATCACAGAAACCGGATATATTCTCACTAATAACCATGTCATCTCCGAAGCCGACGAAATCCGCGTCAGAATTAGCGGAAGCGACAAAGATTATATTGCGAGAGTTGTTGGCAAAGACGACAAAAGCGACCTCGCGGTTCTTAAAATCGAACCGGACACACCCTTGACAGCCGCCTCACTCGGCGATTCGGACAAAATCCGCATCGGCGAATGGGTATTAGCGATAGGTCACCCCTTCGAGCTTGATCATACGGTAACTGCGGGTATCATCTCCGCCAAAGGGCGTAATCGAATGGGGATCACGGATTACGAGGATTTCATCCAGACCGACGCGGCAATCAATCCCGGAAATTCCGGCGGTGCACTCATCAATCTGAAGGGCGAGGTTATCGGTATCAACACCGCGATAGCCTCTCGAACAGGCGTTTACAGCGGCATAGGTTTCGCAATTCCAATAAATATGGCGCGTTCGATAATGGATCAGCTGATCGAGCACGGATATGTCTCGCGCGGATTTATCGGCGTCGGAATTCAAGATGTTACCCCCGATCTCGCAAAAGCTTTCGGAATGGACAAGCCCTCCGGAGTGCTCATTACACAGGTTACGCCGGATATGCCGGGGGACAAAGCCGGTCTGCGTTCGGGAGATATCGTGCTCTCATTGGACGGCGTCCCTCTTAACAGCGGTTCGGAGCTGAGAAACCGCGTGGCCGCAAAACCGCCCGGCTCGAAAATCGCCTTGAATGTCCTTCGCGACGGCAAATATCTTGACCTCGATGTGATTCTAACCGAGCTTCCCGGCACACAGGACAGAACCGAAGAGCCGGTCGCAAAACGTCTTGCAACAAATCTTGGCATGAAACTCGTTAAGGCATCCGAGGCGGATGTCGCCGAATATGGCTACACCTCCGGACTCCGTGTCGAAACCGTAGAGCCGGATTCTCCCGCAGATAAAGCCGGAATTGCGCAGGGCGATTTTATCTTCGAGGTTGACCGCAAACCGGTAGTGAATGTCGCGGAATATGACCGCATAATTTCGAGATGGGGCGGTAAAGGCTCGCTTTTAGTTCTCCTCGGGCGTAGCGGTTCGATGTTGTATCTCGTCGTTCAGCCCGATAATTAGGTTCTTTTGAAATCTATCCACGTGGATGGCTTCCTTTTCGCTCCTCCTTTTGGGTTATCCGCGTGTTTATCGGGGCGTTTTTTGAGAAGGTTCCCCCCCTCCTCCTTCTCTCTAAGCGCCTCCGATTCTAAGGGTCGGCCCGAAATGGGTTAGGGCTAAGTGGATCGCAATGGCGGCGGATGCGGTTGCTTAAACTTTGACAACTTCGGGCCACCCAAATTTTGAAGTAAAGTTACGAACCAAGAAAACGGAGTGTGTTAAGGTGATTTTCATCGTAATGCTGGCGGTTTTTTGCTTTTTTCCGCTTATGGCACAAGCGGATACCCTTCCGGAAACCGCGCCCTCTGCTCCCGAATGGGGGGATATTCAGATTAAGGGCGAGCTGTCCGCCGAGACCATTCCCCAGAACGATTCACTCGTGTTCACTGTTCGAATCGTCCTTCGCGGAAACCCCGACGACTACGCCATTTCCGATCCCGGCAACCCCTCGGTCGCAAATCTGAGCCTGATTGCCACTTCGCAGGGCAACCGAACCGAATCCGACATCGAAGGTGTGCGACTTATCAAAGAATACCGCTACACCTACAAGCCCGAAACAATCGGCATGGCTTACATCAACCCTTTCAGAATCCAGTATATCTATGTCCCAAACGGCGTGAACCGTAACATCGCCACCAGTAGGCTCGAGATAAAGATTACCGATCCGATACTGCCGAAAAAGCGTGTTAAAATATGGCCATATATTATAGGAATAGTAATTCTTGCCGGCGCGACCGCTGTAATAGTTTCAAGAATCCGATCGAAGAAAATCGCGGAAGCCGAAACGGAAAACGTCCGCTCACCGGAGGAAATCGCCCGTGAATCTATGCGCGAAGCCAAAAAAACGGCGACCGACAATCCGGAAAACCTCATCGGAGCGCTCTCGAGAATTCTAACTATATATATCACAAATAAATACGGCATCGACGCGCGGTCTATGTCCGACGAAAAAGTCGTCGAAGCCCTCGAAATGAAGGGTGTGTCACCGGCGATTTTGAAGAACATCGGCAAATCGCTCGATATCGCGGACAAAGTCCGTTTCGCCGCAATGAGCGCAAATACCGGCGATGCCGACATTGTCGAGCTTGGGATCGAATCGCTGATTGCTTTCAGTGAAAAGAAAAATCGCGAAGAAAATATCAACAAAGATGAAAAATAACGATAATCTCGTTCTTATCGGGAGGAAAGAATGAATGAAGAAATCCAAAGGCTGAACGAGCGAATCGAGGCCGAATCCCGCTTCGTCGATGATATTCGACGGGAGATCTCAAAGGTCATCATAGGTCAAAAATACCTTATCGATAGGATTCTGCTCGGTCTTCTCGGCGACGGGCATATACTTCTGGAGGGTGTTCCGGGGCTTGCTAAAACCCTCGCCGTGAGCACTCTCGCACAAACGATCGACGCCGATTTCCAAAGAATACAGTTCACACCGGACCTTCTACCCGCAGACCTCGTGGGCACTCTCATTTTCAATCAGAAGGACAACACTTTCTGCACGAAAAAAGGGCCGATTTTCGCCAATATCATTCTTGCCGACGAGATAAACCGTGCGCCCGCAAAGGTCCAATCCGCGCTTCTTGAAGCGATGCAGGAACGGCAGGTAACGATTAGCGAAAATACTTTCCCATTACCCGCTCCATTCCTCGTGCTCGCAACCCAAAACCCAATCGAACAGCAGGGAACATACCCCCTACCCGAAGCGCAGGTCGATAGGTTCATGCTGAAAGCAATCGTAACCTACCCGAAAAAAGAAGAAGAGCGCCAAATAATGCGCCTTCACGGTCAATCGCAAAAACCGGCGGCGCAGAAAATTGTCGATCCGAAAGACATAATCCGCGCAAGAGAGGTTGTCCGCGATATCTACATCGACGAGAAAATCGAATCCTATATCCTCGATCTCGTTTTCGCATCGAGAAACCCCGAACAATACGGCATCGAAGACCTTGCCGAGCTTATCCAATATGGTGCAAGCCCCAGAGCCACGCTTTTCTTGCGAGTCTGTGCTCAGGCACACGCTTTTCTGAACCATCGGGGCTATGTTACGCCGGAGGATGTCCGCTCTATCGCGATGGATGTCCTTCGCCACAGGGTGATCGTAACCTACGAGGCCGAGGCGGAGGAAATTTCCTCGGAGGATGTAGTCCGCAAAATACTTGGCGCGGTCGAAGTCCCCTGATGTAAATTTTTAAAGAAAGCAAACGAATGCCAAAATCGCCCGACATAGCGCCAAACCCCTTCTCCGAGCTTGGTCAAAACTCCTGGAGCGTCGATTATTTCGCCACTCCGGAGGGGCAGATGGATGCCCGCACACTTCGCACGCCGAATGTTATTCAGGTTTATCTCATAGTCGCCGTTGCGATTATTATCGCGGACATTTTTTTCCACTACTTCGTTCCGCGCGAGCAAATCGAATGGGCGATTCTTTTCTCTTCGGCTGGAGCTATCGCAATCGTTGTTTTCGGACTTATCATCTTTAACAGGGTTACCAAACAAACCCAGTATCTAAAAGAGATGCTGAACATAGACAGAACGACCGGCCTTTACAGTTCGGTTTTTCTGATGGAAGAACTCGATAGAATAGTTAATAATAACCCAAAAAATCTCGCACTGCTCTTTCTCGACCTCGACGAGCTGAAAAAATACAACGACGCCTACGGACATCGTGCCGGCGATAAACTCATCCATGATGCCGCAGAGTCCCTCGCAGAGGGAATTATGGGGCATGGTGTCGGGTTTCGATACGGCGGCGACGAGTTCGTCGCAATTCTCGACGGTGTGCCGGTCGATTTAGCGATGATTGTCGCGAAAAGAGTGCATAAACTTTTCGAACAGAAGCATATATCCGCCTCGATAGGCCTTTACCAGTGGCGCTCCGGAATGAGCGTGGACGAGCTTCTTCACGCCGCCGACAAGGCAATGTATCGCGCAAAATTAGCGGGCAAAGGAAGAATTTACTTCGGCGATATTGACACCGGAGACATCGACAATGCCGCAATGGATCAATAAACAGGAGAAAAAATGCGTCTCATATTCACTTCGTTGATTCTAACCGCACTTATGGCCGCCGTGCTTTTCGCCGCGGAGGATGTTACCACAGAAACACCCTCGCGCCTCGCACCGGCATTGGGTATCACCAGCTCGCCGCTCGCGATAGGCTATAAACTCACAATAGCCGATCATTACGGAATCGACTTCCTCGCGCACATCCCGATTATAGCCACAAGCAAAGTCGAGAACGGCGAGGAGCTTTCCGGCCTTCAGATTGGCGGCCTCGTGGGCTACAGCTTCCCGCTTCGCCTCGAAGAAAACATCGGCTTCGTCATGCGTCCGCAGTTCGATTTTTCATATCTGATGCAAAGCGGCGAATCCGGCGGCGGAACCGATATCAAGCGTAATGTCTTGACCATTCGCCCCGGAGTTTTCGCGGGTATCGACGTTTTTCTCGAAGAAATTGGTATCCCCGATGTTAATGTTCAGATGGGAATCACCGCCGGCTCAGAGTTCATGTCGGAGAATCTTGATTGGGGTGGCGCGGAAATCAAAACCACCTCTTTCAACGGCCCCTTTGTCGATAAAGGCTATTTCGGCGCGACTTTGGGGATTTGGTGGTTCTTCTAAAGTGAGAGTAAAATTAATTACTTAATTTACATTCTATTATGATACCGAAGGAGATAATAAGAAAGATAAGGCTTCTCGATATCCGCACCAAAAGGCTGGTGAACGATATATTCTCCGGCGAATACCACTCGGTGTTCAAAGGGCGCGGAATGGAGTTCTCCGAGGTGCGCGAATACACCATCGGCGACGATATTCGTAATATCGACTGGAACGTTACGGCACGCACCGGAAGCCCGCATATTAAAGTTTTCGAGGAAGAGCGCGAACTTACGGTGATGCTCATGGTCGATGTCTCAAGCTCCGGCGAATTCGGCACCGCGACTCAGATGAAACGTGATATCGCCCTCGAAATCTGCGCCCTACTGGCTTTCTCTGCAATCGAGAACAACGACCTCGTCGGCCTTATAATGTTCACCGACAAGGTCGAGAAAGTGGTGATGCCAAAAAAAGGAAGAATGCATGTTCTTCGCCTCCTCCGCGAACTGCTCTACTTCGAGCCGGAGGACACAAAAACCAACCTCGCACTGCCGCTAGAGTATCTCAATCGAATCACCAAGCGGAAGGCTATCGTTTTCATGGTCAGCGATTTTATGGGCACCGGCTACGAAAAACCGATGACGGTGGCCTCTCGCAAACACGACCTCGTTCCAATCGTTGTTACAGACCCGCGCGAGGAGGACATGCCGAACATAGGACTCGTCGAGTTCGAAGACGCCGAAACCGGTCTTTCCATGCTTGTCGATACCGCCGATCCATCACTGCGAAAGGCTTTCGGAATGAATGTCTCGAAAGCTCAACTCGCGCGCGAAAAGATTTTCAAACGCATCGGCCTCGACCATATCGATATAAGACTCGACAAACCCTATATCGACGAGCTGACAGCCTTTTTCCGCAAACGAGCCGCGAGATTCTGACGGAGGTGAATTATGGATGGGCAAAAATCCTCAAAAATAGCCATTATCGCCCTCTCGGCATGCTTGATTGTCTCGATTACGGCGAATCTACTGCTTCTTCGTGGTGCGGGAACTGTAAAACCACCCTTCAAAAACGCGAAGGCCTACGCTGTAACACTCGTTAACAACGAACTCTACGCGCAAGCCTTCGACCAACTAGATTTCATCCAGAAAAACTATAACCTCGGCGACAACGAGGCCGCTTCGGTTCTACATCAGATGGGCGAAATCGCCGCAGAGCGTCTCCGCGACCCGCGCCTTGCCCTCTCTGCCTATTTCAAGTTGAAAGAGTATTACCCAAACCACCCACTCGCAGGGCAGGTTGACCGCCAGATTGTCGCACAGCTCGATAAAATCGGCAATCGCGGACAAGCGCAAAGAATGCTCGAAAAATCCGTTTCGCTCGGACAGCCCGCAAGCGAGGTCGAGCCGTCAAAAATCGTCGCAAAGATAGGTGACAGGGTCGTAAGCTCCGACGAGATCAACGACGCAATTTCAAACCTGCCGCCCTCTATCGCATCGCAGTTTACCTCTCCGCAAGCGAAACTTCAGTTCTCGCGCTCCTATATCGGCCAGCAGTTGATGTTCGAGGCCGCACTTCGAGGCGGATACGATAAGCGCCCTCAGGTGCTCGAACGCTTGGAAATCGCTCAGAGAGAGGTTCTCGCGAACGAATATTTTAAGGAAAATGTTGCAAACCGTGTGGATATAAGCTCTTCCGATATCGAGATTTACTACGAAATGCACAAAAACCAATTCGGCGGAGAGCCGCTGGACAAGGTTCGCGGCGAGGTCGCCGAGGCGGTGCGGCTCGAAAAAATGGCTCAGCTTCAGAGCAAATTGCTCGATGAGCTTCTCGATAAACAGAACATCCAATTTTATCCCGAAAACTTATAACTCGTTATGAAGTTGAAACTTAGCATAATAATACTCCTGCTGTCGATGCCAGCATTCGCACAGACAGCGAGCATAGAAACGTCCGCGGAGCCCACAACCATAACAATCGGCGATATTATCGAATACCGCGTTGTGATCATCCGCGACCAAAATATCGAAATCGCCTGGCCCGGCGCCGGTGCAGAGCTTGGGCAGTTCCAAATCACCGATTACAAACTCGGTGACGAGGAAAAAACCGACGACGGCAAAATCCGCAGAGAGATTGTCTATTTCATAAGCACTTACGACACCGGCGATTGGACAATCCCCCCCACCGCCATCGCTTACTCGCTTAATGACAGCGTCCATTTCCTGCGCACCGAGCCGATTCATATCAAAGTCAAGTCCCTGCTTTCCGAGGAAGACTGGGCGAAAATCCGCTCCTTTACTGAGACCGATACGCAATACATGGGCATGGAGAAGCAACTCGCCGCTGGCAGAGCGCTAAAAATGGCCAAAGAACAACTGCTGAAGGACATCACAAAAGTTCGTAAAATCCCGCGCGGCGCAAAATTCTGGATAGGCATAGGGGTCGTAGTGATTCTCCTTGCCGGCTTGATTATCGGCTTCATCTATTGGCGCAAAAATCGCGGAGTTGCGGGCGGCATTTTCAGCCTTTCCGCACCGAAAATCCCCCCCCACGAAGCCGCACTGGCCGAGCTGGCCGCACTTCTCGCATCCCAACACATCGCGAGAGGTGATTTCAAAGCCTATTACAGCGAACTTTCGGAGATTCTGCGCGAATATATCGAGCGGCGAATGGGCGTTCAAGCGCTGGAGTTATCGACCTTCGAGATTATGCAGAATCTCGAAGATTCGGGATTCCAACTTAGCCGCGACCAGCTTCGCCTCCTCCGCGAAATCCTCGATAAATGCGATCTTGTGAAATTCGCGAAACTCATCCCCCCCGAGGATTGGCATCTCGGAACAGTCGAACTCGCACGAACATTCATCGAGGAAACTAAGCCCGAAGAGCCTCAACCCGAAGCTCAAAACGTCAACGCAAACGGAATCGTCGAAGAAACAGCCCCCGAAGCAGAAGAGGAGGCCGTATCATGATCGGCGGTTGGATAAACAAAATCGCGAACTTCATTCTCGGCCCGCTATTCGGCGGAACGGTGGAGATTTTATCGCCATGGTGGCTTCTGTTGATACCCATCGCGGTCGGCCTGTTCGTCTGGAGACGCAACCGCAGAGGCTCGTCGATGCGCTATTCCAATGTCGAGCTTGTGCGCGGCGGCCGCCAATCCTTCCGTGCGGCGGTTTTCGTCGCGCTGGCATGGCTCGAACTTTTTGGGATAATCTTCCTATCGATTGCGGCGTCGAGGCCTAGATCAGGCTCTCTGCAGGAACGAACCTTCGCAGAGGGCGTCGATATCGTCCTACTTTTGGATATCTCCGGATCGATGCAAGCTCTCGATTTCAAGCCCAAAAACCGACTCGAAGCCGCAAAATTAGTCGCCGCGGACTTCATCAAAGGCCGCGCCGCCGATGTATCCTCAAACGATAGAATCGGATTAGTCGTTTTCGCAGGCAAAGCTTTTACACAATGCCCTCTCACACTCGATTACGGCGTCCTCCTCGAATTTCTCGAAGGCGTCCAAATCGGCCAGGTCGAGGACGGCACTGCGATAGGCACAGCGATCGCCACAGGTCTGAATCGCCTGCGCAATTCCGAGGCAAAATCGAAGGTGATGATTCTTCTCACCGACGGCGTCAACAATCGCGGCGAGGTCGATCCAATCACTGCCGCGCGCGCGGCCAAGGCACTCGGTGTCAAAATATACACAATCGGTGCAGGAGTCGAGGGGATGGCGCTTTTCCCAGTCGATGACCCGCTTTTTGGCCGAAGACATGTCCGAATGCCGGTCGAAATCGACGAAAAATCGCTTCGTGCAGTCGCAGAAATCACCAGCGCCGAATATTTCCGTGCGACCGACACCGAAGCGCTTCGCAAAATTTTCGGACAAATCGACAAACTCGAAAAAACGAAAATCGAGGTTCAACAGTTCACACGGCATCGCGAACTTTTCCCGGCGTTCATTTGGCTGGGGCTGATTTTCCTTCTAGCCGATATTATTCTAAAAAACACGCTTTTCAGAAAGATACCTTGATGACCGCGAAGATGGACATAGAAGTTTTCTACGATAATCCGCTCAAACGGCGAGGTCGCGAGGCAGAACACGACGCCGAGGACGCCGCACATTTCGACGCCGAGGCTGAGAGATTTCTCGCCGAAGAGGGCGAAAGCGCTCTAATCGTGAATCTGCGAGAGGACAGGCCGCCACGGCACAGAGCTTTTTGGCGCGAGTTGCTCGAGGCTGGCGATAAACGTGTGCTCGATGTCGGGTGCGGTTACGGTTACGCCTCCTCACTTCTCGCATCGATGGGCGCGGATGTTACGGCAATCGATGTCTCGCAGGGAATGTGCGATTTGACACGCAGAGCCGCCCGTATCAACGGCGTCGAAGTGGATGTCCGAAACATTAGCGCTGTCGAAACAGGTTTCCCCGATAAGCATTTCGACCTGATTGTCGGGCAGGTCTCGCTCCATCATCTTCCGCTCGAATCGGCCGGACATGAGCTTGCGCGCGTCCTCAAAATCGGCGGCAAAGCGGTTTTCATCGAACCTATTCAACCGCATGAATGGCTTTTCAAATTACGCTCGAAACTGCCCGTCGCATGCCACGAATCCCCCGGCGGCGGCGCTTTGCGGCTCGATGAAATTATCGCCCTCGGGGAAATTTTTGGTGATTATAAAATACAATTTTTCAATATAACCGAAAGGCTCAGACGCCTCAAACCGCTGGATTGGATTTCGCCGGTTCTATATACCACAGATTCCATCCTCCTCAAAATCCCAGGAATGAGAGGTTTCGCGGCGTCGGCAGTTATCACATTCACAAAAACGGGATAACGAAGATGTTTCAGTTTGCAAACAAAAGCGCATTGATTCTGCTCCTCGGAGTCCCCATTCTGGCGCTTTTCTTTCTACTCGTCGAACGGGGCAAAATCGCGATACTAAAGCGGTTCGGCGAATTAGAGCTGGTGCAGAAGCTAATGCGGTCGCGAAGCATTCCTTTGCTGGTTCTCAGATATGTCCTTTTTACATTGGGATTTGCACTTCTGGTCCTCGCTTTGGCAAGACCTCAACTCGGCACCAAGCTCGAAGAGGTAAAGCGCGAGGGCATCGATCTTGTCGTTGCAATCGATGTCTCACGCTCGATGTTGGCCGAGGATGTCGCTCCGAACCGCCTCGCGAAGGCAAAACTCGAACTTCGCAACCTTATAGGGAAACTTCGCGGCGATAGAATCGGAATAGTCGCCTTCGCAGGTGACGCCTTCCTCGCATGCCCACTAACAACCGATTATTCGGCGGCTTTGATGATTCTCGACGCAATCGATACTCGCGTCATCCCCGAGCAGGGAACAGCTATCGCACGCGCAATCGAAATCGCGATGAAAGCCTTCCCCGAGGACAATAAGCGCCAACATGTGATCCTCCTCCTCACCGACGGCGAAGATCACATCGGCAAGCCCATCGATGCCGCAGAAGCCGCCGCGGACAAGGGAATCTTCATCTACACAGTGGGAATAGGCGCTCCAAGCGGCGTTCCAATACCAACATTCAACAGCGCTGGAATCAAAACCGGAATGCTACGCGACCGACAGGGCAACATCGTTACAACAAAGCTCGACGAGATGACTCTACAGCGCATCGCACTCGCCACCGACGCCAAATACTACGCCGCACGCCCCGGTGCCGCCGAGCTGAACGAGATACTTAAAGAAATCGACCATATGAAAAAATCCGAAATAGAAAGCAAAGTCTTCACAAATTACGAGGAACGCTACCATTGGGCGCTGATTCCGGCTATGCTCTTCATACTCGCTTCGAGCGCGCTTCCGGAACGCAGACCCAAAATATCGGCAAGAAAACCATGGTGGGCCTAAACGCCCGATTTGTTCATTGAAATCCAATGCACGCGCCCTATATTATGACTGATGAACTATAGAATGCCGACATTTAAAAACTGGTTCGCCTTTTTAGCAAGGCTTATCAAGAAATTCAACGCAGACGACGGCATGACTCTCGCCGCCGCCCTAAGTTTCTATTTCCTGATGAGTATTTTTCCGCTGACACTGCTCGGCCTCTCGATTCTCGGCTTCGTTCTCGGTAACGAGCGTGACGCGGTCGGATTTCTGACCACACTCGGTCGTATCGGTGAAGTTATGCCGGAAGGTTCGATCGAGCTTCAGAGGGTTCTCGGCTCGCTTGTCTCCGGAAGAAGCGTTATCGGCGGAATCGGACTCTTGCTTCTCGCATGGTTCGCAAACGCCGTATTCTATACTGCGGAAATCTCGGTCAATAAAATTTTCCGAACCGGTCAAAAACGCGGCTTCTTCCGAAGAGCCGGAGTCGTCTATCTGTTCATGTTTGCGGCCGGAGGGTTGCTTCTGCTGTCGGTAATTCTGACTGTTATTCAGTCCATAATCGCGGATTTGTCCGTAAGCCTTTTCGGAATCAACCCGATGGACATCCCCTTCCTCTGGAATCTTCTGATGGGGCTCGTGATTCCGGGGCTTATGATGCTCATGTTCGCGATAATCTATCATGTCGGCCCAAACACCCGCGTCGGATGGGGTATCGCTTTCAGAGCGGGCTTTTTCGCCGCTCTGCTTTGGGAAATTTCGCGAAGGGTTTTCGGATGGTATCTCGCCAACCTCGCTGGCTATGACAAGCTCTACGGCGCGCTTGGAACACTTTTGGCTCTATTTATTTGGTTGTTTTACAGTATGAATATTTTCATCGTCGGTGCGGAATTTGCGTCAATAATAAAAGAGCGCAGAGAAAAAGAGTTCATGAAAGATACCGACAAAGACGAGGTTGAATAATGCCTATATATGAATACAAATGCAACTCCTGCGGACATGGTTTCGAAATCCTATGCCCCCTCTCGAAACGGGACGACCCAGGGGAATGCCCAAAATGCGGGTCGGAAAACGTCGCGCGGGCGATGTCACGTGTCGCGAAAGCTAAAGTAGAAGGTTGCTCCTGTTCGAGTGGTTCGGGCGGATCATCATGCGGAAGTTGCTCATCGGGGAATTGTTCATCATGCGGAATATGAGAAAAATAACACTACTCGCTCTAATCGCATTGCCCCTCATCGCGGGCTATTATGGCGACAACTCGAAGGGTGTCAAAAAATTCGAAGAGGGCGACTACCAAAAAGCGCTCGACCATTTCCGAAGCGCACAGCTTAGCAAGCCCGATTCGCCTACAATTCGGCACAACGCCGCCCTCGCGGTCTATCGAATGAACGATTTCGAGAAATCTATCGCTGAATTGGAAAAGGCATACGAAATCGCCACCGAGCCTCTCGAAAAGGGCGATATACAATACAATATGGGCAATGCGTGGTTCATGCAGGATTCGCTCCAACGCTCGATAATGCACTACCAGAAGGCTCTGGAACTAAACCCGGAAAACACCGGCGCGAAATACAATCTTGAACTTGCCCGCGCTCTAATCAAGGAATTCAGCGAAAAAGAACAGCAACAGCAAGATCAGCAACAACAACAAAACCAACAGCAACAACAGGATCAACAACAAAACCAAGAGCAACAAGATCAGCAGGAACAAGAAAACCAAGAACAAGAGCAGGATCAACAAGACCAACAAGACCAGCAACAACAAGAACAACAGCAACAACAACGCGAAAATCCCGAAGATATGACCGAGGAAGAAGCCGAACGCCTTCTCGACGCACTTCAACAAGACGAGGACGATATGCAGAAGGACAAAATGAAGCGTCAAAGCGGCGGAAAAGGCGAACACGAGAAACCATGGTAAGCAAATACGCGAAAATAGCACTCTTATTGACGATAACGGCCTGCGCGCTTAGTGCGGCATGGAATGTGTCATCGAGTGTCAGCTCGAATAGGATTGGCATTGACGATAATATGGTGCTAATCATCACCGTCAGCGGCGATCAAATCGAAAATCATCAACAACCGTCCTTCCCCACCTCCGATGACTGGGCTTTCGCGGGCATCAGCCGTTCGACGAGCACCAATTTCCAGCTTGTCGGCGGACGAATGAGCAAAGAAATCACTTACACATACCATCTGACCCTCGCGCCCACACGAAAAGGCACGCTCTCGGTGCCGTCGATACCGGTCGTTGCAAACGGCGAAACAAAACACACATCGACTTTTCAGGTCGAGGTCGTGGACGGCAGTTTGTCCGGAAGATCGACCCCTTCGAGACAAACGCCAACCCCAGTCCAACCCGAAGCAGGCGATATCCGCGAAAACGTCTTCCTTACAGCCACAGTCGATAAAAAAGAAGCGGTGGTCGGAGAGCAAATACTCGTAACCTACACACTTTTCACCCAATACGAGCTTACGAATGTCTCCTTTTCGCGTGAGCCGACCTTTGGCGGCTTCTGGGCACAGAACCTTTACCGTGCTAAAAGATTAGATTATCAACGAAGAACTATCGACGGCAAGGTTTACCATGCCGTTGTGCTCGGCAAATGGGCGCTTTTCGGCCTCTCACCCGGCGAAAAAACTCTCGAACCGATGGAACTTACCGCAACCGCCCTTACACGCCGCGATTTCTTCGGGTTCATGACCGGCGGCCAAAATGTCGAGGTCAAAGCAAAACCGGTCAAAATCGATGTCAAGCCGCTTCCTTCCAACGCTCCACCCAGTTTCAACGGACTCGTAGGCGATTTTTCAGTTACATCCGAACTCAAAGCCGACACCCTCGTCTCAAACGCCGCCATAAGCTATATTATTTCCGTTTCCGGCACCGGAAATATTCAGAACCTCTCCGCACCAGCGCTCAAATTCCCAAGTTCTTTCGAGAACTACGGCGTGCAGGAAGGCGGAAACATCAACACCGACGGCGACAGATTCCGTGGAACTAAGCGATATGAATTCGTTCTCGTGCCCAGAAGCCCCGGCGAATTCGAGCTTCCAAAGTTCGATTTAACCTATTTCGATCTAAACTCAAAAAAATATGTTACAAAATCTGTGGGACCTTTGGCGGTCAAAATCGGGCAGGGCAAAGAAGCCCCCACCGGAAGCGGCCCAATCGTCTCGCGCGGCGAGGTCTTCCGCGTCGGCCAGGACATCCGCCACATCGCGCCGGATACCGAAAAACTCAAAACCGGAACCCTATCCTTGCCCAAAATCAATGAAATCCTCTATTTCTTGTTGGGCGAAATCATCTTTCTTGTCGCAATAATAGGCCTCAGAAAACGCAGGGACAAGCTTTCATCCGACATCGGCTACGCCAGATACACACGCGCTCTCAAACGCGCTTTCAACGACCTTCGTATCGCAAGCGGTCAGCTCGACCAAACCGAGAAATTCGTCGGAACTGTCCAGGGTGCCCTTCTGCATTATCTCGCAGACAGACTCGGCCTTCCGCCGGAGGGCGTGGTTTTCGCGGACATCCGCGACAGGCTCGCCGAACGCAAACTCGACGACACAACCCTCGACGAGATCGAGGGCCTTCTCGAGGAATTAAACTTCATCAGATTCGCGCCGGGAAAGAAGGAAGAAGTCTCCGGCGAACTCTTGAATCGATCAAAAGACCTCATTAAAAAAATCGACAGAGCATTCAAATGAAATCGATAACGAAAATTGCCCTAATCGCCCTTTTCATCGCCCCCGCGCTCTTCGCTCAGGATGCCGCCTCTTTCTACAATGACGGCAACCGCGCATATATCGAGGGCGATTTCCAGGCCGCAGTGGAGCACTATTTATACGCCATCGACGCCGGTGCCGCGGATTATCGGCTCTTTTTCAATCTCGGAAACGCCTATTTCCGCCTCGACGAAATCGGAAGGGCGATTCTCAGCTGGGAACGCGCACGCCTTCTCAGCCCCCGCAACCGCGATGTCTTCGA
The DNA here is from genome assembly GCA_964459995.1 of uncultured bacterium. Lineage (GTDB taxonomy): Bacteria > UBP14 > UBA6098 > UBA6098 > UBA6098 > CAZSHG01. Next base: position 160,747 of record CAYWOR010000006.1, read on the forward strand.
AAATCTCTATTTCGCGCGCTCAACGAGGGTCGATATCGTCCGCGAGGCCGAGGGTGGCCCAAAAGTCGGCGACGTCTATGAAAATACCTTCCTGGGCTTCGTTTACAACTTCCTCGGGAAATTCTCCGCTGACGAATTCATAACCGTGCTGATAATCCTCAGCATCATTGCGACATTGCTTCTCGCCATATGGATTCTCGCCCGCGGCGGCTTCCGAAGGTTCGCATTCTGGACCTCGGCGGCCATATGGATGCTATTTCTGATTGTAACATCGCTTTTCGCCATCAAGCAGGGCAATGTTTGGGAAACCGGCAAGGCAATCGTGTTGCGACCCGGCGCCGAAATCCGAAGCGCATCGTCGGAAAGCTCGCAACTGCTTTATTCATATCAGGAAGGCATGGAAGTTGCAGTCATCGAAACACGCGAAAACTACTCACGCGTCAAACTCCGCAACGGTGAAGAGGGCTGGATGCTCAGCGACTATATCGAAAGAGTCATTCCGAAATAGCCCCGCTACAAGATGTTCGCCTTTTCTTCTCTCAGAAAAAAAAATTGCTTGCCATATCAAAAAAAATCGATAAGTTTAGCCAATTGTCGAATAACGAACCAAGGAGGTAATCGTGGCTCATAAGAAAGGCGTAGGAAGTTCCCGCAACGGCCGCGACTCGCAAGGTCAAAGGTTGGGTATTAAAAGGTTCGCGGGCGAGGTCGTCCGCGCAGGGGGAATCATCGTCCGTCAGCACGGCACAAAATTCCACCCCGGGCGCAATGTCCGCCGCGCAAAGGACGACACGTTGTTCAGTGTAATCGACGGCGTCGTCGTTTTCGAGAAAAACCGCTTCGGCAAAAAAGCGGTTAGCGTTGTAGTGCCCACAGAGGCCTAAGGATTGCCGGGCAAAATCGGCATACTCCTTTCCGGCTTGGGGTTCGAGGACGGAACAGAAGTTCTCGAACTTCCTTTTATTTACCGTGAAATCGAAAAACTCGGTGGAATACCGGTCTGCATAATCCCAACAGATATAACTCCCGAACCCGGACGCGGGCGCAAAATCAAGCAACGCGACCTGTTCGAGGAATGCGCGCCGATTATCCGCGGTGAATCCACAGCGATCGACAAAATAGAGCCGAGGGAGCTTCGCGCGTTGATTATCCCCGGCGGCAAAGGCCCAATCACTAACCTGTCGAACATCGAAGCCGCAGGCGGTGACGGCAGAATTATCCGCCAGGTGCAGGATTTGATTATCGGTGTCCACCTACGCAAAATCCCCATCGGCACTATCGGATACGGCGGCGCACTCGTTATGCTCGCTCTTAAACGAATCGATAACGAACCGATCATCACAATCGGCGAGGACGCCGTCCTGACCGCGAGCCTCTCCAGTCTTGGAATCGCGCCGGTTCATGTCAGCCCGCAAGAGGTTATTTTCGATACGGAAAATATAATCTTTTCCACCGCCGGAATCTCCCAGGGAAACCCCATAACAAAACCCTCGGAAGGTATCGAGCGCCTTATTCAAGGTGTTCTCGAACACAAGTCGAAGAAAAAATAGCCGCTCTCGGGCGGTTTTTGTTTGTTACGAAGCTTCTGTAATTTCCTTTTCAATTGTCTCATCTTCAACTTATCAAATAAAATCTCATCCCGCGAAATTTTCTAAACAAAATGTAAAAAGTGCTTGACATTTTGTATTAGATGCTTATCTTGCCTACGAGTTGAATTTCATAATGCAAAAAAACCATTAATGGAGGCGATATGAGAGTCTCATCAGGTCTAATATTGGCTATCTGCCTGATTATCATCGGCAGTGCCTCAGCACAGAATCCCGCATGGGGGGTCGCCACAGTGGACGATCTCCGCGGAATCCGTCTAAACCCCGGCTATCTCGGACTCGGGCACGGCACCGAAACCGCACTCATGGCCTCTTTTAGCTCCGATTCCCTCGCAAACATAGACATCACGAACCACCACGGCTTCCTGATGAATATGAACGGCCTCGGATGGGGCTACGAGCGCCAGGGCGACATATACCGCTGGACATTAGGCGCTGGTGTCGGTGACCGAACCTTCGGAATCGGCTACCTGCGCACATGGTCCTCCGCTGAGGCATGGGGCGACGGATGGCGCAACGGATGGATATTCGGAATGAACGCACGCCCCTACGAATTCCTCGCGATGGGCTATTCTTATCAAAACACACCGGAAATCCCCGGCCTGCACACTCTCGGCGTAGGACTTCGCCCCGCGACATGGCGAGTTACATTCTTCGGCGAAATCGCCAAACCGGACGCCACAGCTTGGGAAGATTTCTTCGAGTTCGATTGGCAGGACAAAGTCTATTACGCCTTCGGCGGCGAACTGCACATCGTGAAAGGCCTTCGATTCTTCGGCAGATACGATTACTATGGCGAAGGCCCCGACGAACCCATCGACAACTTCACCGCAGGCATCAGGTTCGATAATCCCTTCAGCGGCATAGGGTTCGAGACAATGAGCGGCCCCACAGACGATTGGGACAGATACTCCATTTATTCTATCGCAAGCTCAAAACGCCTACCCAGCCTCATTCCCATGCCGAAATCCGCACTGCGTATGGATTTGGCCGGAAGTTATGTCGAGAATCAGCGTGCATCGCTCTTCGGCTCGAAAGGAAAATCCTTCGCGCGCCTACTTCGCACCCTCGAATCCGCCGCCGAAGATGAAGAAGTGGACGGCCTCATAATCAAATGGCGCGATCCCTCCTTTGGATACGCTCAGGCAGAGGAACTGCGCGCTGTCCTGATGAAATTCAAAGGGAACGGGAAACCAATTGTCCTTTACGCGGATTACCTCGGCAATCTATCATATTATCTCGCAAGCGTCGCGGATTTTATCGCAATATCACCCACCGGAAGCGGTGTAAACATCCTCGGCCTTCGCGCGAACATGAGCTTTTTCAAAGGCACCTTCGACAAAGTCGGCATCCAACCTGACTTCCTCAATGCCGGGAAATACAAGTCCGCGATGGAGATGTTCACACGCGAAGAGCCTTCCGAATTCGCCGCGCAAAACATGAACGAGCTTCTCGACGCCCTCGATAATGTCTTCGTCGAAGGCATCGCAGAATCCCGCAATATGACATCCGAACGTGTCCGTCAAATCATCGATGGCGGCCCATATACGGACCTCGAAGCAATAGAGCTTGGCCTTGTCGATTCGCTGATGTATTGGGACGAGTTCGAGGAATATGTCAAGAAAGAACGCAAGCTCAAAACCTCACCAATCGGCACTTACGCCCTTCAAACCGAAAGAACTGTCGAGTGGGGCGAACCGGACAGAATCGCTGTGATAGTCGTCGATGGCAATATCGTCTATGGTCGCGGCGGCTCGGGCGGCCTGATGGGCGGCTCTCGAACAGGCAATACTGAAATCGTCGCCGCAATAGAAGCCGCGGCAAAAAATAAGTCAATCAAGGGCATCCTCCTCCGCGTCGATTCCGGCGGCGGAAGCGCGATTGCAAGCGATCTCATGGCACACGCCCTCGCCAAAGCCGCAGAGAAAAAGCCTGTCGTTGTAAGTATGGGCGGCGCGGCGGCCAGCGGTGGCTACTATGTCTCCGCACCCGGATATAAAATCTTCGCTGACGCATCCACAATCACAGGCTCGATCGGCGTAATAAGCGGCAAATTCACCGGCGGCGGCCTTTACGAGAAAATCGGCATAACACATACCGAGTTCAAACGCGGCGAAAACTCCGGAATCTACGCAACCTCAGACACATTCTCGACCAGCGAACGCGAACGCATGCAAAAATCAATCGACCGCTTCTATGAAATATTCAAAAAGAAGGTCGCCGACGGCAGAACAATAGACATCGATTCGGTCGAAACAATCGCACAGGGGCGCGTGTGGGCCGGCATCGACGCCAAAGAAGTCGGCCTCGTCGATTCTATCGGAGGTTTCCTCGACGCCCTCGATTACCTCATCGAAAAATGCGGCGCACAGCGCGACGATCTGCAACTTTGGTTCATGCCGTCATCGGCAAGTTTAGACATGATGAGCCTTCTTAGTCAGGTTCGCGCGAGTTTGCCCTTCGGCGACAAGCTCGAAAATATCCCGGATTTCCCCTTCAAAGACGGCGAAACGCTCTACCTGATGCCCTATGTTCTCGAACTGAGGTAGCCGAATGCAGGTGATCAACCGGAATGAAGTCCCGGCCTTCATCACGAAGGACAAGAGCGAAATACGCGAGATCATGGCGCCCGCAAACAGCTGTATCGAGCGCGTGTCCCTCGCCGAAGCCATCGTCTATCCCGGAGACACCACAACCACGCACATCCACAAAACCGTCGAGGAGATTTATTACATTCTCGACGGCAAGGGTGTCATGTGGCAGAACGGCGAGGAACGCGAGGTCTCCGGCGGCGACGCAATCGCAAATCCGCCCGGTGTCCCCCATAGAATAACAAACATCGGCACTTCGCCGCTGGTTTTCCTGTGCCTATGCGTCCCCAACTACACCCACGACGACACCGAACTTCTCGAATAGGCAGGACAAGTTACCCTAAAGAATATCGCCTTCTCCGAACCTTTACGATTCGCTTTGGCTAAGGGGAAGGTTATTTTTGCAATCTCCTCTTTTCTGCTTGACAACAGCCTAATTTCGCCCAATTTTCATTCTGTAATGAGGATAGGTTTCGTAAATATCCCCCCAACCCGAACCGCGACGAACGGCAATCGCCCTGACCGCAAAACGCAGTGGTACGAGGGCGGCAAAACCGATGAAACCAACTGCCAACCCCTCTGCAAAGAATGCAATAGGAGGAAGGGGAAGAGGCGAAAGGATAAAAAAACAAAAAAGTCCTTGACTTTATAAATTATGGCTTTATGATGGATATGAGGTTTTTGAAAATAATTATAAAATTAGCGTCTGGGATGAGTCGCCAAGCGTCTCGTCGAAAGGTCAACGGCCTTACACCCAGTCGCTTTTTTTTTGGAGTTTCGCTATGATTTTGTGCTATATCGATGAATCGGGAACCTCATCCATCCCCGGTAATAGCTCCCATTTCATTCTGGCCGGACTTGCAATCCCAGATTATCGTTGGAAAAACTGCGATAGCGATATATTCCAGCTAAAACAAAAATGGAGTTTGGAAAATTCGGAAGTCCATACCGCTTGGATGTTAAGACCATATTTAGAGCAACGCAAAATAACCGATTTTGATAATATGGATTGGAATAGAAGGCGCAGTGAAGTCCTTTCATATCGAAAAGGGGAATTGTATCGACTTCAAAAAACCAATACAAAAGGCTATTATCAGTCAAAAAAGAACTTCAGAAAGACTGAAGACTATATCCATCTTACTTTCGATGAAAGAAAAACCGTAATTAGAGAATTTTCGGAAATAATCGGGGGATGGGGTTTTGCAAGATTGTTCGCCGAGTGTATTGATAAAATCCATTTCAATCCAGCGATCGGTTTGCAAACTGTCGATGAACAAGCTTTCGAACAAATCGTATCCAGGTTCGAGCACTATCTTCAAATTATCTCTCGAAACGAACCTAATCCTATAATGGGAATGCTTATCCACGATAACAACGAAACCGTTGCAAAAAGATTGACGGAGTTGATGATGAAATTTCATCAAAAAGGGACGCTTTGGACTAATGTAACCAACATAATCGAAACCCCACTGTTCGTGGATAGCCAATTGACATGTATGGTTCAGGCCGCCGATGTCTGTAGTTATGCCCTCAGAAGATATTTTGAAAACGGTGAGGAAGAATTGTTTGATAGTATCTACGTTCGAGCTGATCGTGTCAAAATTGGCAACGATGATGAAAAAGTAGTCGGTGTCCGGCATTTTACGAAAAGAGGATGCACCTGTAAAATTTGTCAATCAAGATAATTCATGTTATCCCGCGGGGGTTACGGAAATATCCGAAATAGAAAAATGGTTGACAGATTTGTGAAGAGGGTTTCTTTTCCATTTAAAAGTATGTTGTTTTTGGGTTGGGGACTTCGTAAAATGCTTGACAAAGCTCGTAAAATTTATAATCCAGCTCGTAAA